>NZ_JAEAGR010000015.1 GCF_015999265.1 Mobilitalea sibirica | reverse complement strand
CTTATAAATCACCTTCTTTCATAGTGTTAGCGAGGCAGTACGAAAGTAGTGGTAGGCGATTTATAAGTGTATTTTATTACAAATAAATATCGGGGTGAAGTACCACCCCAATATTTATTATAGAACCGAATTATTCTAGTAATGAATTAGAGAGTATATTTAATAGATTATAACTATATCATGAGATTTAAAGATAGGATGTTTCAGGTGTGATTATATGTTTCACGTGAAACATCCTTTTTTATGTTGTTTGACTATAGGGTCAAAAGCCCAGCAATAAAAATTACGTTAATTTGCAATTTAAGTTATATATTTGTGATACAAACATAGTTTAGTTTATTCCGGGGTATGCTATCGCTTAGAAGAAGAGCGAAGTGGTTCATAAGACTGCAAAACACATTCTAAGTATCAACGATCTCATAGCAGTCTATTAATAAACTATGTTTGCATCTTTCTAAGTAAAGAAAAGTGTAGGAAAATATTAATGAATGAATTATAGTTAAAAGAAGAGTTTCGGAAACCTACTGATATAGGGAACTGATACGACCTTCCTATAACATAAAAAGCCTTTCAAGAAAACATGCATTTATGCTTAAGGAGTTTTATCGATCTTACCTACCGCGACCATAATATTATATCATGATAATATAAGTGAAAATAATTTTATATAAATATCACATAATACGTTAAGAAAGTACATGTAATAGAGTAGCGATGAGTAAAAGTGAGTTTTTATCACTATTAATATTTATGACGTATAACCTGTCTATAGTAAATAAAGAACTTTATTTTCATATTCCTATTATTATCTCACTGTAAAAGTATATAATATCTATTAATAATAAAATGGCATATGTTTCACGTGAAACATATCATCAGTTTGTATATAAGATTATATGAAGTAAAACATCTTTATAAAATTTAAATTTGCAAAAAAATCATAATATAAAGATGCGATATTATATAGCATGAACATTTAATATTTCCAAACGCTCTAATACCCTAATTATTCAAAAACACATACGTAAATTTGTCCAATTAGAAATTTATATATAGATATATAAAATAAAAGATGATATAATTAAGCTTGTGTAAGTAAAAAGGTAATATAAATATATGTAATATACACATAATATGTGAATGATAAAAAGGTGGTGTTATAGTGGCAAGAATAATAGCAATAGCTAATCAAAAAGGAGGAGTTGGTAAAACAACTACAGCGATAAATTTATCGGCTTGTCTGGCAGAAAAGAACAGAAAAGTTTTAGCAATAGACATCGATCCACAGGGTAATACAACGAGTGGATTGGGGATTGATAAAAAAAGTCTGGATTATACAATCTATCAATTACTGATAGGGGAGTGTTCATTGGAAGAGTGTAGGCTTAGCAGTGATATTAAGAATTTAGATGTGCTTCCATCAAATGTGAACTTAGCCGGTGCTGAGATAGAACTTATTGGAGTTGAGGGCAGAGAATACATATTAAAAAAGCATATTGATCCGATAAGAGATGATTATGATTATATTATAATTGACTGTCCACCATCTTTAAATACTCTTACGGTCAATGCAATGACTACTGCTGATACAGTACTAGTACCGATTCAATGTGAATTCTATGCATTGGAAGGTTTAACGCAATTAATACATACTATAAATTTAGTCAAGCAAAGATTAAACCCTCAGTTGGAAATGGAAGGGGTAGTATTTACAATGTTTGATGCCAGAACAAATTTATCTTTACAAGTAGTAGAAAATGTGAAAGAAAATCTTAAGCAGAATATTTATAAGACTATAATACCGAGAAATGTTCGTCTTGCGGAAGCTCCCAGTCATGGATTACCAATTAATCTATATGATCCAAAATCAGCAGGAGCAGATGGATACCGTCAATTGGCTGTCGAAGTAATTGAAAATGATGAGGCTGAAATGTATGAGCGCAACGAAATCAGTGAAATTAAATATCGTAGCAAAAAGTAAACATTAGAGTATTCAATGATATAATATAGTTACTATTAAAGGAGGAGCATTATGGCCGTTAAAAAAGGACTTGGTAAGGGTCTTGATATAATGATACCAGAGCGTATACAGGATAATAATGAGATCCAGTCAGAAAATGTTTCACGTGAAACAATGATACATATTAGTGATATTGAACCGAACAAAACTCAACCAAGAAAGAAGTTTGATGAGGATGCACTACATGAGTTAGCAGATTCAATTAAACAATATGGAATTATACAGCCTCTGATTCTTCAGAAGAGAGATAAGTATTATGAGATTATAGCAGGTGAGAGAAGATGGAGAGCAGCTAGGATGGCAGGACTTAAGGAAGTTCCGGCAATTATTAAAGATTACTCACCTCAGGAAATTGTCGAAATCGCCCTAATAGAAAATATTCAAAGAGAAGATTTAAATCCAATAGAAGAAGCATTTACTTATCAAAGATTAATTCAAGAGTTTCATTTAAAACAAGATGAATTAGCAGAGAGAGTTTCTAAGAGCCGAGCAGCTGTAACAAATTCCTTACGACTTTTAAAGCTGGATGGTAGAGTACAACAGATGTTAATTGATGATATATTGTCCAGTGGGCATGCCCGTGCATTATTACCTATAGAAGATAAAGATAAACAGTATTATACGGCATGTAAGATATTTGATGAAAAGTTAAGTGTAAGAGATACAGAAAAATTAGTGAAGCAAATATTGAAAGAAAAGCCTCATAAAGAAATAGCAACAACTTTAGAAGATAGCTTTATATATAAGGATCTTGAAGAAAAATTCAGGAATATAATAGGAACGAAGGTTTCTATTCATAGAAAGCAAAAAAATAGGGGTAAAATTGAAATAGAATATTACTCAAAGGAAGAACTTGAACGCATTATTGAATTATTTGAAGCATTATCGTAAAAAGTAAATATATGTAAATGCATATCAAGATACATTTTGGAGGAAAATAAAATGAACATAAGTGAATTAGTAGGTAGCAATACGGAATATCTTATACTTGGATTAATTTTAGCTTCAACTGTACTATTATTATTAATTATTATTTTATTTATAAAACAAAGAAAACTAAATAAGAAGTATAAAAAATTCATGTCAGGTAAAGAAGCACAAAATCTCGAAGGATTGATCTTATCCAGATTCTCAGAAATTGATAAATTAAAGTTAGATACAAAAGGGATCCATGCGCAGGTGGAAAAGATTAATGATAATCTTTTATCGACTTATCAAAAAATAGGTGTAGTAAAATATGATGCATTCAAAGAAATGGGTGGAAAGTTAAGCTTTGTACTTGCATTATTGGATAAAAACAATAATGGTATCATCATGAATTCTGTACACAGTAGTAGGGAAGGATGTTATACTTACTTAAAAGAAATTATAAAAGGCGAATCTTTTTTGGAATTATCAGAAGATGAGAAGTCTGCTTTGAATCAGGCGCTGATGAAGAATAATTATATGGAGTAAAAACAATAGGATATAATAGATAGCATAAAATAGATCAGTAAAAGAAGAATTATAAAAATTGACATAAAGAAAAGCTTTAAAATAAGACGGATATAGGGTTTTCGCAAAATGCAAACTCCTATATCCGTCTTAAGTTATATCTGTTACTTAAATCTTTATTATTTCGTTAATCTATTTTAGTTTGAAACAGTATAGACCATTAACAATTAGCAATTATTTATTTTTTTTACTAGCTTTTTCAGAGTAACCTTTACCGTAATATGCCAATCGATATAACTCTTCCAGTTCAGATACAAGAGGTAATCTGGGGTTAGCAGTGGTACATTGATCTCCAAATGCCAAATCTGCTAATTCAGGAAGCTTATGAAGGAAATCTTTTTCATCAATTCCGTATTCTTTTAAAGTAGCAGGTATTCCTAAATGACGGTTTAATTCTTCTACATCAGAAGCAAGCATTTCTACTGCATCATCATTAGACTTAGGATTTTTACCTAGCTTTTTCATAAGTTCAAATATCTTGTCACCAACAATATAACTCTCATATTTTGGCCAGGAAGTGAATTTAGTAGGGCATTCAACTCCATTGTAACGGATTACATGAGGGAGAAGAATAGCATTGGCACATCCATGAGGAATATGGTATTCACCACCTAATTTATGTGCCAGGGAGTGGTTAATTCCTAAGAAAGCATTGGTAAAGGCCATTCCGGCAATGGTAGAGGCATTATGCATCTTTTCTCTTGCAATCGGACTCTCAGAACCTTTATCGTAAGACTCTTTCAGATATTTAAATACCATATCAATTGCATGGATTGACAAAGCGTCAGTATAATCAGAAGCTATGATGGATACATAGGCCTCAATCGCATGGGTTAAAACGTCCATTCCTGTCCAGGCAGTCGACTTCTTAGGAACACTCATAACAAAGTCCGGATCAATAATTGCAACGTCAGGGGTCAATTCATAATCAGCTAATGGATATTTTTTATTTTCCTTTTTGTCAGAGATTACGGCAAAGGAAGTTACTTCCGATCCGGTACCTGATGTGGTAGGTATGGCAACAAACTGAGCTTTTTTACCAAGGACAGGGAATTTATAAGTTCTCTTTCTAATATCTAAGAATTTTAATGACATGTTCTTGAAATCAGCATCCGGCTGCTCATAGAAAAGCCACATACCCTTAGCTGCATCGATTGCAGAGCCACCACCAAGAGCGATAATCACATCGGGTTTAAACTGATTCATAGCTTCGACACCTTTCATTATGGTATCAATGCTTGGATCGGGTTCGACTTGGTCGAATATTTCACAATGTACGTAGTCCTTACGTTTACGCAATTGGTATAATACTTTACTTACATAACCAAGTTCCGTCATGGAGGGGTCTGTTACAATAAACGCTTTTGTTATTCCCGGCATCTTAGTAAGATATGAGGTTGAACCAGATTCAAAATATATTTTTCCCGGTATCTTAAACCATTGCATATTAACCCTCCTTTTTGCAACTCTTTTATAGTTAACTAAATCTACAGCCGATACATTGTGTGTTGTGGAATTACCGCCGTAAGATCCACAGCCAAGAGTAAGGGAAGGCATATTCGTATTATAGAGATCACCGATTGCACCATGGGTCGAAGGGGAATTAACAATAATTCGACCGGTACGCATACGGGATGAAAAGGCCTTTATAACTTGATCATCATTAGAGTGAACAACAGAAGAGTGTCCAAGACCACCCAACTCAACCATCTTTTCACATAACTGAATACCCTTTTCAACATTGTCTGCTTTTATAACAGCCAGAACCGGTGACAATTTTTCTTTGGATAATGGATATTCCGGGCCTACACCGTCTAGTTCTGTACATAAAATTTTTGTATTGGGAGGAATGGTAATACCAGCCATAGCAGCGATTGCCGTCGGAGACTGACCTACGATAGCAGGATTTACAGCATTGGTAGTCGGATTGATTACGACCGGCTCAAGAAGTTTAATTTCTTCTTTTGTGGCAAAATAACAACCCGCTTTTTCCATCAGCTTTACAGTTTCTTTATAAACAGGTGCTTCGATAATGGCAGCTTGTTCAGAAGCACAGATCATACCATGATCAAAGGATTTCGATAAAACAAGATCATTTACGGCACGTTTTAAGTTTGCTGTTTTTTCAATAAAGCAAGGTACGTTACCGGGTCCAACGCCTAGGGCAGGTTTTCCGGCAGAGTATGCCTGTTTTACCATTCCGGAACCGCCGGTTGCTAAAATCATAGATACGCCCGGATGATTCATTAATTCTCTGGTAGCATCAATAGAAGGGTACTCAATCCATTGAATACAGCCCTTTGGAGCGCCTGCTTTTACAGCAGCATCCAGTAATAGTTTTGCAGCTTCCCTTGAGCACTTTTGTGCACTGGGGTGAAATCCAAAGATAATAGGGTTTCTTGTTTTAATACAGGTTAAGCATTTGAACATCGTAGTAGAGGTCGGGTTGGTAACCGGAGTAACACCTGCAACGACACCTACCGGTTCTGCAACGATCATATAATCTTCTTCTTCATTATCTTCAATAATTCCTACCGTTTTTTGATACTTAATGGAGTACCATACATACTCCGTAGCAAATATATTCTTAGTTATTTTATCTTCATAAATACCTCTGCCGGTTTCTTCAACAGCCATTTTAGCAAGAAGCTGTTGATTCTCTAAACCGGCCAATGCCATTTCATGAACAATATTATCTATGGTCTCCTGATCCAGAAGTAGAAATTCATCTAAAGCTTTTAAAGCATTGTTAACTAATACATCAACATGTTCCCTAGGGGTGGGTTGTAATTTATCAGCCATAATATTGCCTCCTTTTAATTGTTAAAATATTAACATTGTTACTACGCTTTAAATATACCATCGGTTTACTCATTTGTCAAATGATATTGTTAAAAAAATAACAATAAAAAATTGTGAAATTTATATGAAAAAATGTATGATATGTACAAATGTAATTTACATGTGATAGAATATAGAAAACAAATAGTCATAATAACAATAAATAAAAAGTTATAATAATCTTTTTGTTGAATATCGACAAATAGTTCTATTGTACGATTGAAAACCCGTAGTGGATAGAGGAGTATATAGATGGAAATGGTCTATAGATAAGAAAGGAGTTACTATGAGGATAATCTCAGTTGATTCCGTTAAAGGCAATGAATTACTTGCGAAAGATATATTAAACACAAGTGATTCTGTTTTAATGGCTGCAGGTACAGTTGTTAAAAAAGAGTATGTTAAAAGACTAAAAGACTTAAATATAGATTATATATATGTTGAAGATGAGATAGCACAGGGTGTTAATCTTATAGACAGCCTTGAAATCCAAATTAAAGAACAATGCCAAGAGGCAATTCGTGAAATACTTCTTAAATATACGTATCATAATATAAATGAATTACAAGAGATCAAGGTTATTGCTGATGAAATAATAAATGATATAATAAGAGAACCCGAGGTTATATATAATTTATCCAGTATTAGAAATAAAAGTGAAAGTACCTATTCTCATTCTTTAAATGTGTGTGCTTTATCAGTTATTTTAGCTATTAAACTAAAGCAACCTATTCAAAAAGTAAGGGAGATTGCAATTGGATGCTTATTGCATGACATAGGCTTTACCTATATTACAATGGATTATATTAACTTAACAGTTGAAACTTGTTCAGAAGTTGAACTGAAAGAAATTAAAAAACATATCATATACGGCTATTCTGCTGTTGAGAAAATGCAATGGCTGTCTCCGATAGCAAAGGATATTATAATTAGTCATCATGAGAGATTGGATGGATCTGGATACCCTTTTCATCTAAAAGAAGCAAAAATTAAATTATGGAGTAAAATTGCAGCGGTATGTGATGAATTTGATAGTAAAGTATACGGCAATCTGACAAGTAAGATGAAGGTGCATGATGCGATTGATTATATTGTCAGTCAGGCAGGAATTAAATTTGATTTTCATGTAGTTAAGGCGTTAATGGACTCAGTTGCTGCTTATCCTACAGGAGCCCTCGTAATGACTAATCTGGACGAGGTAGGGATAGTACTTCGACAAAACACTAAATGTCCAACCAGACCAGTAATTCGAATCATAAAAACCAGGGATGGAAAAAAGCCAACCGAATGGATTGAGAAAGATTTAACGAAAGAACTGACCTTATTTATTACCGATACCATTTTGGATTAATACATATAAATTGTGGATAAAACATTGATTCGCTGATGCTATAGTGGAAGGAGTTGTTGGAAATAATCATATCTTATAGCTTTTTAATTAGTATAGGATATGTTTTAACAGTATAAAATCAAATTTAATATAGGATAGAACTCAGATGACATATGAAAATATAGTTGTAAGATGGGAATAATCTAAATCGGGATAAGGAGTACCGGTAAACACTGGCGAATTTTTGAGAACACTTGTCAGTAACATTAAAATATGATATAAATAATTATCACATGAAATGATTTGATAAGCGTAATATATAATAAATATAGAGCTGAACTTAAAAAATAGGAAATAAACCGAATTTTAATAAACTAACAAGTTAGGCAGGTGAGATATATGCATAGTTATTTAAGAGCAATAGGATTTAGTAATATTAAAAATAGAATCGAATTAGACCAACTTTTTGATAAAATGAAAGATCATAATACAAAAAAAAGAACAATACAACCAAACAGCTTAGAAGGGCTAGCAGAGATTTCGGCTGAATTTGCAGATGGAATGGGTATTACCTTAAGAGGGGAATATGACACGAAGCAAGTGTTTCATATGGAGCATTATTTTCCTTATGTAACCGGCCAGATAATAAGTACAAGAGAAGAAATCAGTATTAATAAAAGAGTGGATACGGAAGCTTATACCGGAATGTGTGATGACTACCGATTGGGTGTATCTCTTATCTTTTATTTGCAAAATGTCATTGAGTATTTGGAAAAGAAAAATCAAAATATGCCAATGAATACTCCTTTTGCTATTAATTTAGCAGCATTATCCCTGGAAGGAAGAGTGTTACTTCCAATCGAAAAGGATGAAATTCAGGTTCGTAATATCAGTGCAGAAACAAAATATCGTAACAATTTAATAGCGGAAGCAAAAAAAGGGAATCAGGATGCCATTGACAGTTTAACAATTGATGATATTGATACCTATGCTCTTGTATCAAGAAGAGCAAAAAAAGAGGATATCTACTCTATTGTAGATACCTGTTTTATACCCTTTGGGTCTGAATCAGATAATTATAGTATTATGGCTACCATATTAGAAAGCAATTTAGTTGTGAATTCTATTACAAAAGAGGAGATATATGATCTGCAGCTGGTATGTAATGATATAACCTTTCGTCTTTGCATTAACAAGCAGGACTTACTGGGAGAACCTTTGGTGGGCAGAAGATTTAAGGGAAATATCTGGATGCAGGGTAATATAGCTTTCTCAGACTTGGCAAAGGACTAGAGTTCATTGCTATATTCAAGTATCAAAAAACAGTGTCTTATCCTAGGTGGACATAGAAAGAATAATAATCATAGTATAACAGAACGAGCAATAAAGATATTGACTTACATTTCGTAAAATAGTAAAATAAACACGTTGCGTGTGTGTGCTTGTAGCTCAGCAGGATAGAGCGTCCGCCTCCTAAGCGGAAGGCCGTGGGTTCGAATCCCGCCAGGCACGTTACAGTTAAACGATGCTGTAAATCTCCAATGAAAAGTTGGAGGTTTATAGCATCGTTTTTTTTAACTGAAGATATGAATATAAAACATAACCTTAATATCCATAAACAGTATATATTTTGCAAAGAAAGGAACAATATTCATAAAATCCTTAAAAAAATGCAACTTTACGTAGATTTTACAAAAGCTATACACAATCATGATATCTAGGTAATAAAATTAATGTTATCTTAATATCGTAGAAAACAGACAAGAAAATAAATATTTGATTAAAGGAGAATTAGTGATGAAGAAATTTAGAGGGATTGCAATATTAATAATTACTTGCTTAGTAGTAGCAGGAGGATTGAGTGCTTGTGCAAAAGAGGGTAGTGAAAAGGCAGATAATAATACAAATAAGGGCACAGAGCAAAATGATACTGCGGATTTGAAAGGTAACCTTACCTTAGCAGGATCCACTTCAATGGAAAAATTAGCGAATGTAGCATCAGAAGCATTTATGAACAAATATCCGAATGTTTTAGTACAAGCAGAGTTTATCGGATCCAGTGCCGGCGTTGAAGCAGTATTGGCGAAAACGGTAGATATCGGTAATGCATCCAGAAATTTAAAGGAAACTGAAAAAGCGGAAGGTGCAGTTGAAAATATTGTTGCAATTGATGGTATTGCAGTAATCGTTGATAAAAATAATACAGTAACAGATATAACAAAGGATCAGTTAACAGACATTTATAAAGGAACCATTAAGAACTGGAGCGAGGTAGGTGGATCAGATCAACCGATCGTAGTAGTGGGAAGAGAATCCGGATCTGGTACCAGAGGTGCATTTGAAGAAATGCTCGAGGTAGAGGATCAGTGTGCATATTCTAATGAAATTAACAGTACCGGCGGCGTAATGGCTAAGGTAGCCTCCACTCCGGGTGCTATCGGATATGTATCCTTAGATATATTAGATGATACAGTTATCGCTGTAAATCTTGATGGTGTAGAACCTACAGAAGCTAATATTAAAGCAGGAAGTTACTTCCTTAGCCGTCCATTTGTAATGGCAACGGTTGGAGAGATCTCTGAGCAAAGCGACTTAGTACAGGCATTCTTCGAGTTTATATATTCAGAAGAAGGTCAGAACCTTGTAAAAGAGGTTGGATTGATTACTGTTGAGTAAGTAATAGAACGCAAATGTTACAAATGCAGGAAGAATACTCTTTAGGGAGGTTCTTCCTACATTTGATAATTGAATTAGAATTTGAGGATAAGGAGTTCTTATGAGTGACAGAAAATTTTCAATTATAGGAAGTTATAAAACGAAAAACTCAGTTGAGAGAGCCGCAGGTTTTATATTTACAGCCTGTGCATTTTTTGCTGTTTTGGCGGTTTTTTCAATAACTTTATATATGATTATCAGTGGTACACCTGCAATTTTTGAAGTGGGTCTCAGAGATATATTGTTTGGTACTGTATGGAAACCAAATGCGGCAGATCCCAGCTATGGAATTCTTTATGTTATCTTAACATCCATCGTAGGCACTTTTTTAGCAATTTTAATTGGTGTACCGATTGGTGTTATGACTGCTGTATTCTTAGCTGAGACTGCACCAAAACGTCTTGCAGCAATTGTAAAGCCGGCGGTTGAGCTTTTAGCGGGTATCCCTTCGGTTATCTATGGTTTACTAGGTATCTTAATATTAAATCCTTTTATGTATAAAATCGAAATGGCAGTATATGCGGATTCACCAAATCATCAATACACCGGTGGTTCCAATTTGATTTCAGCGGTACTGGTATTGGCAATTATGATACTTCCTACCGTGATTAATATTAGTGAGGCAGCACTAAAAGCAGTTCCAAAGCATTATAAATTTGCTTCTCTGGCAATGGGTGCTTCCCATATTCAGACGATTTTTAAAGTAATTATTCCGGCTGCGAAATCCGGTATCGTTACAGCAGTTGTACTAGGCGTAGGTCGTGCTATTGGGGAAGCTATGGCAATCAGCTTAGTAGCGGGCAATGGTGCTAACTTTCCGTTACCGTTTAATTCGGTACGCTTTTTAACCACTGCAGTTGTTAGCGAGATGTCCTATGCAGCGGATACCCATAAAAGAGTGTTGTTTACCATCGGATTGGTATTGTTTGCTTTCATTATGATAATCAATCTGGTATTAAATAGAGTCATGAAGGGAGGAAAGAAGAATGCCGACAAGTAATAGTATATTTAATAAGAAAGTAAGACCTTTGGATGCAATTGCTCATATAGTAATTTATTTATTCGCCTCGGTATCCATATTCCTTCTGGCCGGAATCGTAAGTTATGTAGCATATCGCGGTCTTTCTTCGATTAATTGGTCTTTCCTTACAACGGTACCCAGTGCATTGAAGGGAACCTTCGGTATAGCCGGTAATATTGTGAATACCTTATATATTATTATAATAACTCTTTTGATTGCAGTTCCATTTGGTGTAGGAGCCGCCATTTATCTGAATGAGTATGCAAAACCGGGTAAAATGGTTCAGCTGATAGAATTTACGACAGAGACCTTAGCCGGAATTCCTTCCATTGTCTTTGGTTTGTTTGGTTATGTTTTTTTCGGTATTACTCTAAATCTGGGATATTCCATATTGACTGGTTCTCTAACCTTAGTACTTATGGTATTACCATTAATTACGAGAAATACCCAGGAGGCTTTAAAAACAGTTCCCTCCAGTTATCGTAGCGGTGCTTTGGGGATAGGCGCTACAAAATGGTACATGATAAGAACCATCTTGCTTCCTTCTGCGATGCCGGGAATTATAACCGGTATTATCCTTTCCATCGGGCGGATTGTAGGAGAGTCAGCGGCACTATTATTTACCGCAGGAAGCGGTCGTTTACTTCCAAAGGTTGGTGAGTATGGAGAAGGATTATTCCAAAAAGTATTACAACCTGGAGGGACTTTAACTATAGAGTTGTATCTTAGTATGGAAAAGGCACAGTACGACGTGGCATTTGGTATAGCATTCGTATTATTGTCAATTGTATTAGGTATCAATCTGTTAACGAAATTCTTATCACGTAAGTTTGACGTGAATAGACAGTCATAGCACATAGATGGAGGATATTATGATAAAAGATAAGATAATTACTAAGGGTTTGAACCTGCACTACGGTACAAATCATGCATTAAAAGATGTTGATATGAGTATAAAGGAGAAGGCAATTACGGCGTTTATCGGTCCCTCCGGCTGTGGTAAGTCTACCTTTTTAAAAACATTGAACCGGATGAATGATCTGGTACCCGGAGTGGTGATTGAGGGGTCTGTGATTTTGGATGGAGAAAACATTTATGATCCAAGAGTGGATACAACGCTTTTACGTAAGAAGATCGGAATGGTGTTTCAACAGCCGAATCCGTTTCCTATGTCAATCTACGATAATGTGGCATACGGTCCTAGAATTCACGGAATTAAATCTAAGGCAAAATTAGATGAAATCGTTGAGCAAAGTTTAATAGGAGCAGCTTTATTTGATGAGGTTAAGGACAGACTGAAAAAATCAGCCTTAGGATTGTCCGGAGGACAACAGCAAAGGTTATGTATTGCCAGAGCCTTAGCGGTTGAACCAGAGGTACTGCTTATGGATGAGCCTACCTCTGCCTTAGATCCTATTTCTACTTTAAAAATCGAGGACTTAATGTCTGAATTAAAAGATAAATATACGGTTGCTATTGTAACACATAATATGCAGCAAGCTGCGCGCATATCAGACTATACTGCATTTTTCCTAGTGGGAGAAGTCGTAGAATTTGCGGCTACGGACACCTTATTTACCAGACCGGTGGATAAAAGAACAGAGGATTATATAACGGGTAGATTTGGTTGATCTGTTATTTGACATGGATTACCATATCCACTATAATTTGATTAAAGGAGGCGTTATTATGACGGCTAGACTCAGCTTTGAATATGAACTAAATGTATTAAAGGAAAATCTCAAGGAAATGGGGCAACTTATCGAAGCTGCGATTGAAAAAACTTTAAAAGCGTTTGAAACCCAGGATGAGGTGCTCTCGAAAGATATTATTCAGGGAGACAGAACCATTAATGATATTGAAAAGACAATTGAATCCAGATGCCTTTCTCTTATTTTAAAACAACAACCGGTAGCCAGAGATCTTCGAATCGTTACAACTGCACTTAAGGTGGTAACAGATATGGAGCGAATTGGAGATCATGCAGCGGACATAGCAGAATTAATTATCCGAGAAAAAAGGCAACCCATATACAATCTTGCTAAGCACATTCCTGAGATGGGAAGAGTGGCAAAAGAGATGGTTCATGATGCTGTTCAGGCATTTACTAGCTTAAATATGGAGGATGCTAAGGAGATTATTAAGCGGGATGATGTGGTAGATGATCTATTTGATAAAGTAAAGGAAGAGGTTGCATCCTTACTTAGATCTTCCTCAGAGCATGTTGACCAATGTGTTGATATATTAATGATTGCTAAGTATTTTGAGCGGATTGGAGATCATGCGGTTAACATATGTGAGTGGACAGAATTTCGTGAAACTGGATCTGTAAATAATATTAGAATATTATAAAATATTTAAAAAAGAAAAAGCCTTAAAAAACGGATATTAAATAATTATGCATTCCAGGCAATGATGATAATATCCGTTTTCGTATAGGTATAAGAAAGAATAAAGAATATAAAGAAGTTATCGTTAAGTTTTATTTATTCAAAAGATCTATACCCGTTATTAATAATTGGGAGGATAATCATATGGAACGAATCTATGTAATAGAGGATGATGAGAATATAAGAGATTTGCTTAAAGTAGCTTTAGAAGGCTTTGGATATAAAATAATGGCCTATGAAGCAGCGGAGCCTGCCCTTGAAAACATGAAGACAGAGAAGCCGGATATGGCTATCTTTGATATTATGCTACCGGGAATGGATGGATTAACTGCAATTAAAAACATTAGACAAGACTCAAAATTAAAGAACATACCTATCATATGTCTAACTGCTAAGGATAAAGAACTGGATAAGGTAATCGGCTTAGACGTTGGAGCCGATGATTATATTACAAAACCTTTTGGTGTTCTTGAGCTGACTGCAAGAATACGCTCCCTGCTTAGACGTTCCGTCAAAAAAGAAAATGATGATTTATATACCATAGGAACCTTAACCATTAACCCCAGTACACGAGAGGTAATAAACGGTGGTAGGGAAATTGAGCTTACGTTTAAGGAATATGAATTATTAATATACTTAATAGAAAACAGTGCCAGAGTCGTATCCAGAGATGAACTACTCAATCAAATCTGGGGTTATGAATATGACGGAGAATCCAGAACCCTTGACATCCATATTCGAACACTGCGGCAAAAACTGGGAAGAATTGGCACGGAATGCATTAAGACGATACGAAGCGTAGGTTATCGCTTTGTAAGAACAGGGGAATAAAGTGAAGAGGGCAATTTTTCAAAGATTTATTACTATTTTAGCACTGGCGCTGGTACTCAGCGGCAGTATTTTTGGTGTAACAATCAGCAGTATCATTCTCGATAAAACAAGGGAAGATATGTTATATACCTTAAGAATTGTAGATCACTCACTGAATTATGAAGGTGATTTACAAGATCAGGTGGGCCATTATAAGAATATTCAAGGTAATAAATCCTCCCGTTTTACCATCATGGATTTTAAAGGGAATGTACATGCGGATAGCGATGTGGATGATTACTGGAGCATGGAGAATCATGGGGACAGGAAAGAGTTTAAAGAAGCTTTGGAAGAGGGAGTAGGATATGGAAGACGAACCTCCGATACCTTAAAGCTATCTATGCTTTATGTAGCCATTCTATCAAATAACGGTGAATATATTCTGCGTATGGCGCACCCTTTTTCCGGTATCCTTGAATATACCGGGCTGCTATTACCGGCAATTTTAATCAGTATAGGGATTACATTGGCCATATCCGCATTAATAGCAAGACAATTCTCAAGATCAATGACAAAACCCTTAAATGAAATAACCGAAGAGATGTTAAAACTAAATGATGAAAATCCGGAATTTCATTTTGATCAATATCAGTACGACGAAATGAATGTGATAGCACAAACCGTTCTGCAAATGGCTAATTCGGTTAAGGAATCGAGAAATCGGATTGAATTTGAAAAGATGATAAGGCAAGAATTTTTCTCGAATGCTTCTCACGAATTAAAAACACCGATTACATCCATCCAGGGTTATATTGAGTTATTAGAAAACGGATTGTTTACGGATGAGAAGATGAAAAAGGACTTCTATTCCAGAATTAAAAAGGAAACTTCAAATATGACGAACCTTATAAATGATATATTGATGATATCCCGTCTGGAAACAAAAGAAATAGAGGTTACCCTTACAGATGTACGAATATGTCCTCTGTTAAAGGAAGTATGTACCTCTTTAGAACCCTTAGCTAAGGATTGCAAAGTCACAATCGAATTAAGCTGCAAACCAATAGTCATGCATGCCAATGCGCAACAACTTAGAGAACTTATCAGTAATCTGATTACGAATGCCATAAAATATAACAAGCCAAACGGTAAGGTTAAAGTTACGGTTACTTCTGAAGCCAAAGAACTTGTCTTAACAGTAGAAGATACCGGTGTTGGAATTCCGGAGGATGCAAAGCAGCGGGTGTTTGAACGCTTTTACCGGGTGGACAAAGGAAGAAGTAAGAAAATGGGCGGAACCGGTTTGGGGTTGTCCATAGTAAAACATATCGTAAATTATTATAACGGATCCATAGAACTCTTAAGTAAGGTAAACGAAGGTTCTAAATTTATAATAAGATTACCCATCCAATAACAGGATCTAAGAAGGAATTTTAGATTTTACTTAAGATTAATTATCTTTCCTATATGTTCAGTGACAAAATCCTAATAAAAAGGTAAATATATGCGTGGGTTTTGTCGATATATACTGAAAATGCATTATTATTAGTTTTGTATATCAAAGAGCAGATAGGAGCCGGTATGAATAAAAAACTAAACTTAACTTTTTTCAGTATATGTTTTCTGGTAGCATTATTATTATTAATATTTAGTATATATGAATTTGGAAGTGATCCTTTTAGTGTCACAGGTATGAGTGTGGTTGTAATAATTACAGGATATCTCCTGCTTGAGAGTATCAAAAGCCAGTGGACGGACAGTAAAAAAAAGACATTATTTTTCTTAGAGAAACTATATAAGGAAGAAACCGAAAAATGGGAAGAAAGATTTTCGGAGGTACTTAATATTCAAAAAGCATCTTATGTTACTGCTAAGAAAAGTCAGGCTATGCTGGAAGACAAATTGGAGGATATAAAATTTCAACTAAACTCAATTGAGAAAAATAACGTTCATGCAATTCAAAAATTAATTGAACTTCAAAAAAAAGCCATGGAAGGCCAGAAAAACGCTTTAAATCTTCAGGTTAATTATAATAAAGAAAACACGAAGCAACTGATCAAAGTCCTAAAGGAAGAAAGTGAACGATTAGATTATATAGATCAGATTTCACTCATCTTAAGTCAACTGGAGAAAAATCATGCTCTCCTTCAGGATAATCTAGTTAAAACATCTGATATCTCTGATAGGAAGCAATCCCTAGAGGATAAGGCTACAGAAAATGTTAAATTAAATGCAAGCGCAGTAAAAGCTGAGATAGAAGAAGATATGAACGATTCTTCTAATATGGACGATGAGATTAATCAAATACTTATGGAGGATGAAGAAAAAGATAGTTCTAATATAGAAGAGAAAGCGATTCTAAACGAAACGAAGGATTTCTCTGGAGAGGACGATTACCAGGAAGAAAATGCTTCAGAAGAAGAAATAGATGATCTTATGAATTTATTGGAGTCTAGTGAAACTTCAGATAAAGCTGATGAAAACGATGAAAACGATGAAACGGCTGAGCACGAGGATATCATTAATGACTTACTAGCGAATGAAGATATTGTTGATAATTCTGAGACGGAGACAAAAATAACAGACTCTATGGCTTCAGAAACCGAAACAGAAAGTTTAGATATCACTGATTCGGAAACTGAATCCAAGGCATCCTCAGAAGAGGAAGAGTCTGTCATAGTTCCACTTTATGATGATCCGAATAAAGCACTTTCAGCAGATGAGATTGCAGCTTTATTCGCCTCCTACGGTAAATAATATCGTAGGATAGCTATTAACATTATAAATCAAGATAATCATTATCCCTGTATAGCTTACGATTCGCCCGTTTTTTATAATAAGCACTGCGACGTTTCAGACGGGGTCGTTCCACTAATACAAAATACAAACCTATAGTTAAAACGAATATTCCGACGATAATTCCAATGATAACCGGGCGCATAGAACCGCCTGGTTTTTCTTTTGGATCCTCCGGTACGATGGGAGCTATCCCGGGATTCGGGGTTCTATGGAACAGGGAAGGAAATTCTTTATTCTTTAAAATAATATCCGCGCCTCCTACATATTTATTGTGATAGCTATAGGAGATCGTACCAATGATAGTATCGTTTTCCCGCTCTTTTGCTGCCGGATAAAAGGATACTTCTTTTTTGGCATCCTCAAAGGAAGCAGTGTTTGGTAATATGAGATAACCCTTTTCATCGGTTGAAATAGTATCATCCGACTTATTTAGAAGATGATTATACCGGGTAAAAAAAGGTGATTCATGTACTACATTTGTATTTTCCAAATCAGCAATAGAATAGATGGAAAAGTTGTCAAAGCCATAATCAAAAAGCTTCTGGGTATCCGTATACTGATGGGCAAAGCTGTCATCCTTTAAAACCACGGTGATTAGTTCTAAATCACCTCGTTTGGCTACGGAAGCCAAGGTATATCTTGCTTTACTTGTGTAACCTGTTTTCCCACCGATAGCTCCGTCGTAGGTATAATCCTGCTTTAATATAAATCGGTGGTGATTTCTTAAATATCTGGTCTCCGGCTGTATATTCGTTGGAGGAATCTGATATGTTCGTGTTCCTGTTATTTTGCGAAAGGTCTCATTTTTCATGGCCTCTCTGGTAATCAAAGCCATATCGTAGGCAGTTGTTATATGTTCACTATCCGGAAGTCCATGGGGGTTCGTAAAATTTGTGTTTTTACAGCCAAGGCTTTCTGCCTTCTCATTCATCATTTCAGCGAAAGCAGGGATACTTCCTGCTACATGTTCTGCTATCGCATAAGTAACCTCGTTGGCAGATGCCAATAGAATGGCATACAGACATTGCTGCATTGTTAATTGTTCTCCCACGTCGATACCAATCCTACTGCTATCTAACTCAACTTCAAAGATGGCATCTCTAGAAAATGTAACAACCTCTCCCAAAGAAGAATTCTCAAGAGCGATTAAAGCGGTCATAATCTTTGTTATACTTGCAGGATAATAAGTCTGGTGAATGTTCTTCTCATACAATATTAAGCCGGTTGATGCCTCCATTACAATAGCCGCCTCAGCATATACATTCGGACCGTTTGGCCATACAACCTCATTAGTAATATTACTAGCCGAAACAGGTTTGACGATATAGGAAGATAAAAAAATCAATAAACAAATGAATGAAATCCTTTGTTTTGGTTTCAACATAAAAACCTCCTAAGATTTTAAACAATACATTTATAAAATTCTTGCAGATAGTTTATTAAGCATTCTTATGGGTGCTGTCTGTCACATTATTCTGCCCATAATAAGCATTTTTTCCGTGTTTTCTTGTATAGTGACGTTCCAAAAGGTCCTTTTGCATGGGAACAAGATATTTATCAGGAAGAGCCATGCAATGCCAAGCCATAAAAGCGACTTCCTCTAAAACCACAGCATTATGAACCGCATCCTTTGGTCCCGTACCCCAGGTAAAAGGGCCATGGTTACATACTAGGACAGCAGGCATTTCATCCTCTGACAGCTTACCTTTACGAAATCTTTCAACGATAACTGTTCCGGTTTCCCGCTCATAATCTCCTCGGATTTCATATGCCCTTAATTTTCTAGTACAGGGTATCTCACCATGGAAATAATCTGCATGGGTTGTTCCAAGGGCAGGAATTCCCATACCCATCTGTGAGAAGATTGTCGCCCAACGGGAGTGAGTATGAACCACACCCTGAATGGATGGAAATGCATTGTAAAGTTCTATATGAGTTGCAGTATCAGAGGAGGGATTTAGTCGTCCTTCCACCTTATTACCCTTTAAATCCAACACCACCATGTCCTCCGGCTTCATAGCGTTATATTCCACACCGGAGGGCTTAATAACAATTAGTCCTTGTTCCCTATCAATTCCGGATACATTGCCCCAGGTAAAAGTGACAAGATTATACTTAGGAAGCAACATATTGGCTTCATATACTTCCTTTTTTAGACGCTCAAGCATATAGATATATCCCCTTTCCCATTACTTACTTAATTTCCAGGCAATGTCCTGAAGGAATAACTGCTGTTTTATCTCTGTAATGGTTGTAGCTTTATTAATATATATTACTTCAATTCCCATAATTTCAGCCCAATCAATCATGTGTTCAGCACATAGGGAGTACGACAATACAGTATGATGGGCACCTCCTGCCAATATCCAGGCTTCAGATCCAGTTTTAAAATCAGGCATAGCCTTCCACATGACTCTTGCTACCGGAAGATTAGGCATCTCATAAATAGGCTTTACGGCCTCAACGTCTTGAATAATCAAGCGGAATCGCCCTCCCATGTCAATTATGGAAGCTACGATAGCCTTACCCGGCCGACCCTCAAAAACCAAGCGGGCAGGAGCGGATTTACCCCCAATACTTAAGGGATGAACCTCAATTCTGGGTTTGTCCGCAGCTATGGTAGGACATACCTCCAGCATATGGGCACCAAGAGATAATTCCTCACCCTTAGTAAGGTCGTAGGTGTAGTCCTCCATAAAAGAGGTACCTCCGGATAAGCCCTCGGACATCTGTTTCATGATATGAGTCAAAGCGGATACTTTCCAATCACCTTCACCACCATAGCCATAGCCTGCTTCCATCAATCTCTGGGTTGCAAGTCCAGGCAGCTGTTCCATGCCGTGGAGATCCTCGAAGGTATTGGTAAAAGCATTGCATCCGGTATCATCCATCATTTTTCTAAGAGCAAGCTCTTCTTTTGCTTGATATCGGATAGCCGGTATATTATCCGTTGCAAAAGTGTATTTTTCCCGATATTCATTCATTAACTGATCGATTTGTATATTTGATACAGTATTCATCTGATTTACCAGATCACCTACGGCGTAGGTATTAACCTGCCAACCCAGTTTTATCTGAGCTTCAACCTTATCACCCTCTGTTACGGCAACCTGGCGCATATTATCGCCAAATCGCATAACTTTTAAGCTTTTGCTGACAAGTGCACCGATTGCAGATCTCATCCATCCGCCAATTCGTAGTTGGACATCCTCATCCTGCCAGTAACCTGCAATTACTTTTCTTGGAATTCTTAACCTGGCTCCGATAAATCCATGCTCCCGATCCCCATGGGCAGATTGATTTAAATTCATGAAATTCATATCAATATCTTCATTGGGTATACAGCGATTATATTGTGTATGAAGATGGCAGTATGGTTTTTCTAATAAGGACAGCCCGGTAATCCACATTTTAGAAGGAGAAAAGGTGTGCATCCAGGTAATAATACCTGCACAATTATTATCATGGTTTGCCTCTTTAATTATAGTAGTAATTTCATCGGGTGTGGTTACAATAGGCTTAAATAAGACGGAGCATGGTATGTGAGAAGAATCATTCAAAGATTGCGCGATCACTTTCGAATGCTCTGCTACCTTAATTAAAGTATCCGGTCCATATAAATGCTGGGAACCGGTAATAAACCAAAATTCGTAACGCTTTAATCCTATCATGGATTAACCTCCTTCAATGTTTACGTATAACTTAACGACTATTATATTTGTATATCAAGATAAGCCTATTTGCTCTGTTCTTTTTTTATTTCCTTGAGGCGCTTCATAACATCATTAGCCCCACGGCCAAAATAATCATGTAGGATAGAATATTCATTGTATAACTTATCATAAACTGCTGCATTTTCCGGTATCGGATAATATACGGTATCCCGTAATTTACCCATAATCTGACCGGCTTCAAATACATTATCATATCCGCCCTTAGCTTTGCCAGCGGCCACTGCTCCAAAGATAGCACTACCGAGGGCAGGACCTTGGGAAGTGCCTCCGATCTTTATCGGTACTTTAATAATATCGGCATAAATCTGCATTGCCATAGGATTCTTCTGTGAGATACCTCCGGAGGCATAAAATTCATCGACAGGAACACCGCTTTCACGGAAGGTTTCGATAATCTTTCTTGTACCATATGCGGTGGCCTCGATTAAGGCACGGTAAATCTCTTCCGGCTTTGTATGAAGCGTCATACCAATGATTAAACCGGTCAAGTCCACATCAACTAAGACAGAGCGATTTCCGTTCCACCAGTCAAGGGCAATCAAACCACTCTGACCTACTTTCATGTTTTCTGCCTTTTTTGTTAAATACTCATGTATATTCAGACCTTCTGCCTGAGCAGCTTCTATATACTGCGAGCTAACACAGTTATCGACAAACCAGGCGAAATGATCTCCTACACAGGACTGTCCTGCTTCATATCCAAAATATCCGGGACATACACCGTCTTCTACTACACCACACATACCGGGAACAGTTTGTTCTTTCTCGCCAAGGAGTATATGACAGGTTGAGGTACCCATGATAGCAAGCATTTTCCCCGGACCGTCAATCTTAACAGCAGGAACGGTAACATGAGCATCCACATTAGCAACCGCAACTGCGGTACCGGGGTTTAAACCGGTTAGGTTAGCGGCATTTCCCGTAATTTCACCTGCTTTTACTCCAAGAGGGGTGATAGGCCAGTTTAATTTATCATCAACGACATTCTCAAGTCTCGGATCAAGGGATTTAAAAAATTCCTTATCCGGATAGCCATCCTTCTTATGCCAGATTGCCTTATAACCCGCAGTACAGGAGTTTCTGGTCTGTACACCGGTTAATTGCCAGATAACCCAGTCAGCAGCCTCAATAAAGAAATCCGCTTCCTCATAGATGTCCGGTGCTTCTTCCAAGGTCTGCCAGATCTTTGGAAAGGCCCACTCAGAGGAAATCTTACCGCCATATCGAGGAAGCCATTTTTGCTTTGTTTTCTCTGCAATTTCATTTAATCTATTCGCTTTATCCTGTGCAGCATGGTGCTTCCATAGTTTAATATAAGAATGGGGTTCGTTCCTATATTTATCCAAGAAACATAAGGGAGTACCATCTGCTTTCACCGGTAACAGGGTACAGGCAGTAAAATCAATGCCTACTCCGATTATATCTTCTGCGCTAATACCGGATTCTTTTAATACCTCAGGGATAGTGTGAGCCAATACATCCAAATAATCCTGAGGATGCTGTAGAGCCCAATCCGGAGGGAGTTGTCTACCGTTTGGAAGTGTTTCATCCATAACCCCATGGGGATAATTATAAACTGCCGTTGCCAGCTCCTCACCTGTTTCTACATTTACTAATAAAGCGCGTCCGGATAAGGTTCCGAAATCCACACCAATCGTATATTTAGCCATAATGTCCTCCTATAATAAGCAGTTACAATCTATTCATTCGAAGAAGGAAGTTGGTCCCCTTCATACGGGTATCCCAGAGGATTAAAAAAGGATTATTAACTGCTATATTTTTATTGTTTCCAATAGATAGATGATTCATAATAATATATAAATGATTAATAATAGTTACTTTATAATTACTATATAAAAATTATTACCATAATATTAAAGATAAAAGATAAAAAGATATCGTATCTATGGGAGAAGTATTCTGCTATTGATATGTGATTTATCTTGTTTATTGTACTATATCGGTAATCCTGTGTAAACAAAAACTAATTAGTTTTGACTTTGTTCGAACGATAAATCAATTCATTAATCGTGTATCTTTTGATATATATCGGTATAGGCAATTCGTAAGGATAGTTATCTTATAAAATTCGTCCATGCACGGGGGTAAGGCTTCGGGGCCGGATGAGAAGTTTTACTATATTCCTTAATTTTTAACATCCAGGTTATATTTTGAGCCAGGTTATGTAACACGGACATTCCCTCGGCATCCTCCAAAACCTCCCTCGGAGCACCTCCATGGATTACATTCCAATAATAAGAGGGGGCAATTAGCATCTCAGAGATTAAGAAGTAATTATTTAATTGATCAAACGTATTCATACCGCCGGAGCGTCTGGGAATAGCAACCGAAGCACCTACTTTGTGTCGCATTCGGCCACGGCTGGCAAAGAATAACCGGTCTAAAAAACTCTTCATTGTTCCTGCAATTCCAGCATAATAAACCGGGCTTCCAAGAAGGAGAGCATCAGCCTCATAAACCTTTTCAACAAGTTCCTTAAAATTCTCATCTGAGAATATACAATGACCATCTGCGCAGCGTCCGCAAGCCATACACCCCTTAATATCCATGTTTCCAACCGTTATAATCTCGGTTTGAATATTTTCCTGATTCAGAACATCACAAACAGTCTTTAAAGCATAATATGTATTCCCCCGTGGCTTAGGGCTTCCGTTAATCGCGATTACTTTCATAGTTGTTCTCCCTTTTAATCTTCTTTTACATATAAAATCAAAACCTTGACAGCTTCACCTTGATAATATTGATAGGTGATGATTGCTAACAGTTAAAGCAATGGTAGCTACATAAATATACTAGCAATTAGCATCATGATTTCTTTTAGTATACTACAGAAGTTATTCTATATAAATAGGTTGATTCTAACGAAATTTACCAACCACTCTGCCAGAATCGGACAAACTGTATAAAGAAATGGACTGATAGATACGATAAAAGCAAGAATTGACGTACTAAAGGTTTGTATTTATAATAACAGATGAGATAAAGGATCATAAAAAATGAATAAAATAAAGAAATGATTTAATCGACGACACCTACGCAATTATAACATGGGGTTAATAAACCGATTGTTAGAAACAAAGCGATAAAAGACTAAAAAAATGATACAAGGAGATCAGATATGAGACTTAGAAATATCAGTGGTTCAAGAGAAATTGTTGCACAGGATGAACATGTAATACAGGAGCCGGAACAATATAAAGGAAAGTGGAATAATTTATTTCAGAATAATAACCCTATCCATGTGGAAATCGGTATGGGAAAAGGAAAATTTATCATGCAGTTGGCACAGAGGAATCCGAATATTAATTATATAGGTATAGAGAAGTATTCCAGTGTATTATTAAGAGCATTAGAAAAAAGAAGGGAAGTTGAACTTAATAATCTATTCTTTATCCGCTTTGATGCAGAATATCTTAATAATATCTTTGATACAGAGGAAATCTCCAGGATTTATCTTAATTTTTCTGATCCCTGGCCGAAGGACAGACATGCGAAAAGAAGATTAACCTCAAGAGAATTCCTGAGTAAATACAACCTCTGTTTAAAACAGGAGGGTGAGGTTATATTTAAAACCGATAACCGAATGTTATTTGATTTCTCTGTTGAAGAAGCAAAGGAAACAGGGTGGAAGTTAAGAAATGTAACCTACGATCTTCATAACAGTGAATTCGTAGAAGGAAATGTAATGACAGAGTATGAAGAGAAGTTTTCAGCTATGGGAAATCCCATTCATCAAATGATAGCATATCGTTAGGAGTATGATACGTTTATTACCTTTGATTGGTGCTAAAACAACCCTATATTCATAAAATAGTAAAAACAGGATAAAGGCGGTTAAAGCATGAGAAAGACCTGGAAGGATAAGGTGGCGAAAGCAACCGGTAGTAATTATAAACTAAACAAAAAGGCCTTGCAGATAAAAAAATCATGGGACGAAGTAGAAGGAATACTAAAAAAATCGATGAATAAGAATCAGAAAAAAAAATAGGAAAAGACTTGTAATTCTTTTCTTAAGGGTGTAATATCACATAATATAGTAGGAATAAAGAGATACTATACAATAACATTGTGTTTTTGAGCGGTTTTTTATATATATTAAAACGAGGAATATAGCTCAAATATCAAGAATGGAGGAAAAAATATGGCTTTTCAATTTACAGATGCAAATTTTAAAAATGAAGCTTTAGAATCGGACATCCCTGTATTAGTTGATTTCTATGCAGACTGGTGTGGTCCTTGTAAAATGGTTGCACCTATCATAGCTGAATTAGCTGATGAATATCAGGGTGTATTTAAAATAGGAAAACTAAATGTAGATGACAATTCTGAAACGGCAGGCGCTTATCGGGTTATGTCTATTCCTACTATGATAATTTTTAAAGATGGTAAACCGGTGGAGACTATGGTAGGAGCTTTATCAAAACAAGCCTTAAAGGATAAGCTAGAAGCTCATAAATAATTTAAGCTTTAAAAAATAGATATATGAGGGTAAAGGAATGTAGAAAAATAGGATTTTCTTTACCCTCATGTCTAAATTATTGGTTTTATTAAAAAAATTAAAAAAATACTTGCAATATGGCCAAGTATCATATATAATGATTTTTGCGTTCGAAAATACGCGCCTCTAGCTCAGTTGGTAGAGCACCTGACTCTTAATCAGGGTGTCCAGGGTTCGAGCCCCTGGAGGCGCACTTTATAAAAGGTTCTGATTTGCAGACGTAGGAGCTGTGGGTTGGGACTTTTTTCACGTTAATGAACTGAGACCTGCACAAAGAATGAAGTATGACAACTCCGTGAGCATGTTCACCGGGAGTTGTCATACTTCATTCTTGTATAGGCGAAGCCTACGTGACCGAAAAGACCGAAGGTCTTGAGGTTACGGTGCAGGTCTCATGTTAGTAGGTATGGGTTTGAGGCGTGGATATCGTAAAAAACTTTCAAATATGAAAATAATCAAATTGACGAAAAATATCAGATTATGGTATTATATGCATAAAATACATATTTATTCCAAAATTTATCCAAATAAAGGAGACTACAATGAAGAAAGTAAATCAGTTTCATAGAACTTTTAGAAACGTTAAAACTAGTATAAAAACTAAAATGTTAATAAGTATAATCCTAGCGTTAATTATTAGTCCAACCATTTCCGTATTCATAAATAATTTGGTACAAAAATTAGATTTTATTACAGGTAATATATCTGTTTACATATCAACTATTATTAATCTATTAGTAGTATCCTTAATTATCATGTTTCAGCTACAGTTTATAGTATTAAAGCCTTTAAGTAAAATAATTAAAGTAACACGTACATTAGATTTAAAAACAGAATTAAATATTAAATCTAAGGATGAAATCGGAGAATTAGCAAATTATCTAAATGCTTTTTTAAATACAATTCGCCTGACTGTAAAAGAAGTGAAAGTGGCTAGCAATCAAGTGTCAATATCCTCAGAACAGTTAAGTAGTGTTAGTAAACAATCAGTTTTAATGGCTGACGAGATTGGAAAAGCTATTAGTGAGATTGCATTAGGTGCTAACAATCAAGCGAAAGATACAGAAGATGCATTTAACTATGCAAATAATTTAGGGCAACTAATTAATGAAGATCAGGAACAGTTAAACTTATTAAATCAGTCTACTGAGAATATAAACTTATTAAAAAATGAGGGAATAAGTACAATGAATTCCCTTATTGAAAAAACAATTCATAGTTATGAAGTCACCTTGGATGTAAATAAAATCGTTAAAGATATGAGTATAAGCGTTGAAAAAATAAAAACGGCAAGTGAGATGATTAGCAATATTACAAAGCAGACCAATCTATTAGCGTTAAATGCATCTATTGAAGCTGCAAGAGCAGGTGAACATGGAAAAGGATTTGCTGTAGTTGCTGAGGAAACAAGAAAATTAGCAGAGCAATCAAAACGTTTTACGGAAGAAATTGCAATTTTAATTGAAGAATTAATAGATAAATCTGGGCAAACAGTAAGCAATATGGATAATGTAAAAAATTTAATTGGGTATCAAAAGGAAAGTGTTGAAGATACAAATATTAAATTCGAGAATATAGCTAGAGCTATTGATAAAATGAAAGAGGTATTAGAGGAGTTAAATACCTCGGGAAAAAACATGAGTAAACATAAAGATGGTATATTAGAAATTATACGTAATTTAGCATCTGTTTCAGAAGAGACAGCGGCAAGTACGGAAGAAGCATCTGCTTCAATACAGGAGCAAGCGTCAACTATGGAAGAAGTTGCAACTTCTAGTGAAAGTTTAATGAATATAGCTAAAGAGATGTTAAATGTAGTAAGCAAGTTTAAGGTTTAAATATACATAGTAATAATTTGTTAATTAAATCAGGAAGCCATTTAGAATTTTAAGGCAATAAAACCATAACCATATTAAATTATACTTAAATCAAAAATAATACTATCATCCTTGATGTATTGGCTAAGTAAGAAATAAATATAAGAGAAAGAACGTGGTCGCCTAAATGGTTGCTATGACCCTTTAATCACATGTTTGAAATCCCAGCTGGGTAAGAGAATCTACCTAGGCTGGGATTTTCATTTCATGTGGGTCTAAGTCCTCATAATCAGAGTGTTCAGGGTTTGAACCTCTGAAGTCGTGGTGTGGGCTATTCTAAAAAAGCGAAAGTATATACCATACCTATTAACAAGAGCATAGAATATCAAATATTTTTATGAATATAATATTCTAAGAAATAAAACAAGGTGCAATAATGAATTTATCAAAACCTTATTGGATGGATATATTAAATATGCAACAAACATTAAATATAGAAAGATATGTAAATCCAGATGATATCGCTGTTCCTATTGGATATCAGATTGAGGTTTTTGCACAAGGAATAGATACGCCAATCGGTATTGACTTTACTGAACGTGGAGATCTTCTTATTGCAGATTCAGGGATACTTTCAGGCAATCCCAAAGTTTTACTGTTAAGTAACGGTCAATTCTCCACTTTAGCAGAGGGATTTAATGTCCCAATCACAGGAATTACATATAGAAATGGATCTATCTATGTGGCTCATAGAGGTGTAATATCGATTGTACAGTTAGATGGTTCAATACAGAATATTATATATGGACTTCCAAGTCAAGGAGATTTTTCAAATAATAAAGTTTCCTTTGGTCCGGATGAAAAAATGTATTTTGGTCAAGGAACAGCTACAAATTCCGGAGTGGTAGGTTTAGATAACGAATGGGTATTTGAACACCATTTCTTTAGTGACAGACCGGGTTCATATGTAATGTTAAATGGACAAAATTTCGAAACACAAAATATGTTAATCCCAGTGGGAACCGATATTGCCTATACAGGAGCCTTTTCTGCGTATGCAGTTGCTAACTTACAGAGATTTGAGTTGATAAAAAGAGCGATTAGAGCTTCAGGCAGTATATTAAGAGCTAATCCTGATGGCACAGAATTAGAACAAGTAACATGGGGTTTTCGTAATCCATTTAACATACAATTCGATACATTTGGTAGAGGGTTCATATCAAACCAGGGATATGATAATCGAGGTAGCAGACCGATTACAAATGCACCGGATGAGTTGCATATACTTATTCCTGAAACATGGTATGGCTGGCCAGACTATTCGGCTGGAGAACTAGTTACTTTACCAAAATATGCACCTGCCAATGGGCCAGATCCAGAACTGTTATTTACAAATCATCCGTCGGTTCCTCCAAGACCCTTTGCAGTCTTCCCGCCTAATTCTAACATTATGGGATTTGATTTTAATATTAACAGTAGTTTTGGTGAATTAGGGGATATATATATCGCTACATTTGGTATTGTTAGATCTAACCTTCCGGAAGTAATTACAACTCGTCCGGGAGTTGGGCATAGTATAATAAAGGTAGATATGGATAATGGTCAATTATTTACATTTGTTTATAATAAATCAGGTTTAGCAGCAACTAGAGAGGAGGGAGGGCTTGGTAGACCAACAGATGTTAAATTCGGACCGGACGGTGAAATGTATATTTCGGATTTTTCTATGACAACGGAAGAAGATTTTTACTCTTACTATCCTAATACAGGCGTCATTTGGAGGGTATCTAGAATATAACTATACGTATTAAAAATATTATGATTATATATTAACTGGTTGGAAGAGCTGATGTCTTATTAGATGATGTCTCTTCCGCTTGTTTCGTATAACCTATCTTAGGAATAGAGTTTAATAGATATCCTTTAAAGTCATAGTACCATCCCGGAAGATATAGTCAGAAAGTCAATATGCGCTGGTAATTTTTAAAAGTAATTATACCATGAAAGAAAAATAAGATAGAGTAAATCATAGCTGTAAAATAGTATCAACAGACATATTATATAACTTTTTCTATTTTTTATATACTTCTTACACTTACCAAAGATTGTAAAGCGATTAGTCTTATGATATAAGAAGTATATGAGTTTTTCATGATGAGGGAGGTTATAAGTATGAAGAGGGTAAAATTAATTGCCTTGCTATCGGTGGTTGTTCTGGTGTTTGCCGGATGTTTTGGTAAGGATCAACCGGCTGGCGAAGCAGATGCACCGTCTGAACAACGTATCGGTCAGACCGCTAACAAAAAGGACAATAAGGTTATGCCGGAAGCTCTCCCGGGAGATACGACACAGGAAAAGGTAGAAGCGTTACTTAACAAGATGACCCTTGAGGAGAAGGTGGGACAGATGCTGCAGGGGATGAGAGATAGAGTAACGAATCAAGATGTTAAGAATCTGGGTCTTGGCTCTGTTCTTAGCGGAGGAGGTTCGTTTCCGGGAAGAAACAGACTGGATGACTGGGAGCGTATGATAAGTGATTATCAGGATGCTGCCTTAAAGACAGATAAGCAGATTCCTATTATATATGGAGTGGATGCAGTCCACGGTCTGGCATTGGTTAAAGATGCAGTGGTATTTCCTCAAAATATCGGTCTTGGGGCAGCGAATGATACAGAGCTCATGTATCAGATGGGTGCAGCAGTCGCTGAGGAGATGAAGTTAATTAGGGTACCTTGGAATTTCTCCCCCTGCGTGGCAATCAATACGGATCCCAGATGGGGAAGGACCTATGAATGTTTTTCCAGTGACCCAACTATAGTGACAGAATTGGCCAAGGCATATGCCAAGGGGCAGTCAGATCACGGGGTTGAAGCAACGGCTAAGCACTACGTAGCAGACGGCGGTGTTGTGTTTGGCACAGGAGAAGGTGATTTTTTAATTGACCGCGGCGATGCAAGGTTGACTGAGAAAGAACTGAGGAGGATACATTTAAAGCCCTATAAGGATATGGTGGATTCCGGAATTAAGATAATCATGGCCTCCTTTAGCTCCTGGAATGGGGTTAAAATGCATGAAAATGAATACCTGTTAAAGGAGATTCTGAAAAAGGAATTTGGTTTTCAAGGATTTATTGTATCAGACTGGGAGGCAGTATCAGGACTCAGTGGTGACAGTTATGAGGAAAATATCATATTGGCTGTAAATGCCGGAATTGATATGTTAATGGAACCGAATAGTTATTCCCAGGCTCATTCGATCCTTATTAAGGCGGTGAAAAGTGGTAAGATTACAGAGGAAAGGATTGACGATGCAGTCAGTCGAATTCTTACTGTAAAGATTGACCTAGGTCTTTTTGAAGACCCTTATATGGAGAACGTAAGCCATGAGGTTACAGAGTTAGGAAGCGAGAAGTACCGAAGTCTTGCGAAACAACTGGTAGAAAAATCTCTGGTGTTGTTAAAGAATGAAAATGATATCCTACCGCTGAAAGAAGGGCAGAAGATATTCGTTACCGGTCCTGCCATGAATGATATGGGCCTTCAATGTGGAGGTTGGGGCCTGACCTGGCAGGGACTTATGGATAGAGGAGGCGCCAAGGTTACAGAAGGAACGACAATCTTAGAAGGACTGAAGGAATACGGTGAAATATATGGGTATGAGATTATAACCGATAAGGATCGTGCCGAAGAAGCAGACTTAGTTCTATTAGTCATAGGTGAAATACCCTATGCGGAGTACATGGGGGATACCGAAGATTTGTCTATTACCGGTGTAACAGCACATAAAGACAATGCTAAAGCGATCGAACTGGCGAATAGTTTGGATAAACCGGTGGTTACTTTATTAGTTGTCGGAAGAAATGTTTTAATTACCCAGTATATGGAGGCTTGGGACGGTATTGTTATGTGTTATCTTCCCGGTTCCGAAGGAGAAGGTGTGGCATCCGTTTTATCCGGAGAGACTGCTTTTACCGGAAAACTTCCTATGCCGTATTACAGAAGTGCCGAGGATATTGGTAAGAAGGATGCGAATTTACTCTTTGAATTTGGATATGGCTTATCTTATACCCATATAAAATAGCATATGAAATATTAAGAACTCAATGATCATAAAACCCGGTTTTGTATTCAAACATATGAAGTCGGGTTTCGTTTTATGTGTTTTAACTTAAATTATTAGGTGCATGGTATGACCTATTATGTATGCTATGGCTAGGTATTAAATAAATCTATGATACATGAAATTAATCTGAAAATGAAACATAAAATAAAGCAATAATAACCATCGAGGCAAAATATGAGTTTACACAAAAAATCTCTCTTCGACTTAATATGGAGGGATTTGCTGTGATTCCAGTAGTTTGCACATTTTACCATGTACAGAATATAATAATTATAATTTATTTATAGAGGTTGTATATGGGATTTTTTATTGAAGTAGAAGATGGAGTAAGATATTATGTAGAAGATATTAATCCAAAAGGGAATAAGACAATTCTTTTCCTGCATGGATGGCCTGGAAGTCACAAGTTGTTTGAATATCAGTTTGATCATCTTCCGAGCATGGGTTATCGATGTATAGGGATTGATACAAGAGGCTTTGGTAATTCTGACAAGCCATTTTGCTGTTATGACTATGATACATTAGCGGATGATGTAAGATATATCATAGAGAAAATGAGTTTATACAATATTACACTGTTAGGACATTCAACAGGAGGAGCAATTGCATGCAGATATATGGGAAGGCATCATGGTTATGGGATCTCTAAGCTGGTCCTTTGTGCAGCAGCAGCCCCTAGTCTGATAAAACGTCCAAGATTTCCTTATGGAATAGACAAAGTAGTGGTGGATCAAATTATTGAAAACACCTACAAAGATCGTCCACAGATGCTTCGTGGATTTGGAGACAGGTTTTTCTTTCAGCATACTTCACAGGCTTTTTCTGATTGGTTCTTTCAAATTGGGTTACAGGCTGCCGGTTGGGCAACGGCATTTATTGCTATGACATGGATCAATGAGGTTCTTTTTACTGATTTGGAATCAGTTCAAATTCCTACCTTAATTATTCATGGTATTCAGGATCAGGTGGTTCCGTTTGAACTGAGTGAAATTCAGAATAAGATGATTAAGAACTCTATACTCATACCCTTTGAGCTCAGCGGACATGGTAGTTTTTATGATCAGAAAGATCATTTCAACAAAGTACTTAGTAATTTTATAGAAGGTCTAGATTGCGCTTAGAATTTGATAATATATATCGGCACTGTTTTATAATGGTGATTTCTTATGGTTTGTGTTTTTCATTTTAAGATAATCTAAGTAAAAGGCTATAAAAACAGCCAAAATGATGGTACCAAGTAAGGTTTCAACCATGACAAGCATACGAATTAACATTGAATTAGGTAATATATCACCATACCCCAAAGTACTAATTGCAACGGAGCTAAAATACAAAAAGTCAGGCAAAGGATATGTGAAATCATGATTATTCTGATACTGGTAAATTACTTCGAAGGCTTTGTTAAATTCCTGATCCAATAGATTGACGGAGTTTGAGATAATATATAGATCATGATTTAAAGGTAAGTATCGGTCATAATTAAAATTTCCCAGAAAATCATCATCCAAGGTAATATAGTAGGTTTGCTGTTTCTTTATATAATTCATATATTCTTTCGGTAATGTAATATACTGGCCGGGTCTTGATCTTAGAAATGTAGAATCAGGGATATGACATACCGTCAGTTTCAGAATATTATAGTGTGTAGCACCGGTGATTTGCCGGTGCTCTTTTATAAGATCTAATCTAAAGAAATTATATTTTTTCTGCTTCCACTGTGAATAATAAAATTTTACCCAGTTCATACCGATTGGGTTTAAACCCACACCGGATAATTTATAGGTTAGTAAAGGATAATCTCCCTCACTCATTTTTAGCAGAGTTACATCGTTATCTTCTTTAAATAAAGCTTTTGCAATATCATAATCAACCTTTATATCTAACTCCTTTTGAAAAGATACCACCTTTGATTTAGTAAGAATATCATTTTGAAAGTAAAACATCTCCCCCTGATAGATATTAGCCAGCACATAGTACACAATACCAAAGAAGAACCAGACTGCAAGATAAACCATCAGACATCCAATAGCCTTATGTTTTTTTATGAAGTTAATGAAATAAAGCAATATACTTCGCACATATTCCTCGCTTAATCACTTTTAAGTATAAATTATTATATTAACACTACTGCACGAATCATGAATGAAATGCTTAATTTAATTATTACATCATCCTCTTAGTTTCCATCACAACAAAGCCCGCAGGAGTAACGGGTATTCCAAGTAATAAAGAGTACGAGGAGGGGAATTGTTCATTTACCCTGGGGACCTCTTTAGTAAAGGCTTCCTGATCAGAAGGAACGTGATTTAGCAGATCTGCTTTTTCTTGATTATCAATGGATGCTCCCGGCGGAACAAACCTTCCGGAAGATATGGTTACTCCGTTCATTACAACAGCTCCGGAAGATGCTGGAAAACAGATCATTCATGTCGGTTGGAGGAATGTTTGGGTAATAAGAATAAGGAATTGAGGGAGTTATCGGACTAGAAACCATATAGAATGGATTCTCATATGTTACCTAAGGCATTGTTCTATGAATAATCCGGACTAAATAAAAATTGAAGTGTACCGGAGAAAAAGATATTGAATAGAATTCACATATGAGATATGATTAGATTATATTTTATAGGGATTGGAATTTTTATATAGAAAATCATTCAAAGGAAAGAATAATGTATGAAGTAAGGTTTCTTATATAGGAAGTATTTCGAAGAGAAGGACAGCTTTATTTATTGATAGTAAATGAATAATAAAAAAGGGAATAAAGAGGAATGAGGTAAAGTATGTTTAATAATAATTTTGAAAGCGGGTTTCATAACAATGTCGATACGATGTTTAACTTTTTTCCAATTATCTTTGGAATTATATTTTTTCTTATCATAGGAGTATTTGTCGTAGTAATCGTTAAAGGTCTAACCCAATGGAACAAAAATAATAATTCTCCTGTGCTGACGGTCGAGGCAAAAGTAGTAGCAAAAAGAGCAGATGTCTCCCATCATACCCATCACAATACGGATTCCACAGGGATGCATCATACATCCTCATCTACAACCTATTATGTAACCTTCCAGGTGGAGAGCGGGGACCGTATGGAACTGCATGTACCGAATAGTGAATATGGTATGCTGGTTGAAGGTGACGAAGGAAGACTGACATTTCAAGGCACCAGATTTAAGGGATTTGAAAGAGCATATTAATTACGAATAGATAAAACATAGCGATAAATAGATAATATAATTAGGCGAGGCTGTTGCATTATGGATATCTTGGTAGTCATATTCCAAAAAATTCATTATGCAGCAGCCTCTTTTGTATGAAGAATGTTAATAACACTTCTATTAACCCTTTAATAAAACAAGCAAAGATAGAACTATGAGAAAATAGAAGTTATCTTAATTGGTTATAATAAGTAAAACGTAATATCATATGGAGGAATTCAGATGAAAAAAATATTAACAACGGTATTATGTATACTTATTCTAACCTTAGGCTTATCAGGGTGTGGTAAAGACGAAGCGGCTTCTCCGGATAATAACGGAAGCAATAATGCAAATAACACACAGGATAATGTAACAGGGGAGAATAATGACGTACAAGACACAACAGAGGATACGGAAGGTGTAGAAGATTTAGCAGAACAGGAGGATAATACAAATATCGAAGTCGGCATAGAAATTGAGGAACAAGTCATCTTTGATCAGGAAGGGTTTAAAATAACCGCGTTAAACATCGAAGATACGTTTCTTGGTCCGGAGATAAGACTCCTCATAGAAAATTCGTCCGATACAAACATTACAGTTCAGGCCAAAGAGACCTCTATTAATGATTTAATGATAGAACCGGCCTTTTCCAGTAATGTGGCAGCCGGTAAAAAGGCTAAGGAAGGTATTACCTTCTTATCAGACGACCTTAAGATAAATGAGATTGAGACAATCGCTAACATCGAATTTATACTGGATATATTTAATACAGAGACCTGGGATACCATTATTGAATCCGATCCCATTATCATTCATACTTCCGAGTCAGAGACGTATGTACAAGAGTATGATGATACAGGTGAGGTTATATATGAAGGTAACGATATTAAGATTGTTGAGAAGGGGCTTATGACAGATGATTTTTTTGGACCGGTCATCAAACTTTATATTGAAAATAATTCAAATACAGGTGTTACGGTTCAGGCAAGGGATGTATCGGTGAATGGTTTTATGGTAGAGCCGGCCTTTTCCGCCGATGTGTCTCCTGGTAAAAAAGCAAATGAAGGAATCACTTTTTTTGATTTGGAAGAAAATCAAATTGATGAAATAACACAAGCAGAATTCACTTTGGAGATATTCGATACGATAACCTGGGATACTATAGCTACAACAGATACCATTCAGTTGGAATATTAGGAGAAGTAGATTGTGGGTACAATAGGGCTGTTTATGAATGATTAAGCTAGGAATAGGAAGGTAAGACCTATGTCAAAAGCTTCATTTAGAGCAGCCCCATTCATTTTTATTATTTACATAGAGCAGTAACCTCTTTTTAAGGATCATATAAATACTATCTTTTTCTTTTGTTCCATGTTAAAATTTAATATTAGTTAGGGTATATTTCATTATAAATAAAACATAATAGAAAAGATTGAAAACCTAGTTATAGATCTGTAAATTACTCGGTAAAAACATGCCATCTCTTAGGGGATATATAAATGGTTGGCCTAAGAGGTGAGTTATTAATTTATGAATAAATCGATAGACAAAAGAGGATAGGAGAAATAACGTTGAAGATAGGATTTTTTGATTCAGGAATTGGTGGATTGACTGTTCTTCACCAAGCATTATCGGAAGTACCTGCAGATGAATTTATCTATTATGCAGATACGGATCACGTACCATATGGAACAAAATCACGGGAGGAGATAATTGCATATGTAGATTCCGCTGTGAATTTTTTGGTTTGCCAGGAGGTAGCGGCTATCGTTATTGCGTGTAATACAGCAACAAGTGCTGCTATTGATACTATGCGAAGTAAATATAGAATCCCTATACTTGGGATGGAACCCGCCGTTAAGGTAGCGGTCAAAAACGCATCGAATAAAAGAATTATGATTATAGCAACACCACTTACCGTGAGAGAGGAGAAGCTTCATAATCTATTAAAACAGGTAGATGAGGAACGTAAGGTGGATTTACTTCCTTTACCAAAGCTTGTTTTATTTGCCGAGGAAGGTCAATTTAACACGGAGGAAGTGGAGAGATATCTTGTGGAGGAGTTATCTCGGTTTAACTTAGATGACTATTCAACGCTGGTTTTGGGATGCACGCACTTTAATTATTTTAAGGATACATTAAGGAAGGTATTGCCTGAGGATATCGTATTCATTGATGGAATTCAGGGGACAATTAATCACCTGAAAAATGTGCTTGGGATTAACGGTGTATCAAAAGAAGGGATACCCTTGATACAATATTTTAAATCAGGACGCGAGGTAAAAGATGAAATTGAACGAAGGAATCTAACCGGATACCTTAAAAGGGCGGATGAAATGTCAAGGTTTTTATAATTTTATGATTTGATTATGGGAGAGTGGTTATACTACGGCATCTCCGGTGCGTTATATTAGCAGGATATCTCGGTCCATGTTGTTATGACCAGGTCTCTGTAACGAAGGAATCGGAACGCTATACATATAGTTAGATAGACAAAAGAGCTATTCACAACGACATGCCTGGTATGATCTTCAACCTGTGTGTGAGAAAGCGCACCTAGTGCACTTTCGTCATCCGATCCGCATATGATTGTGAACAGCACAGTCGTATTTCAAAAACGGAAAAAAACCTGTTTTTATTTCTTGTTTTGTCCACCAATTTTAGGTATCGGCATACGAAAAAGAATATGCGCCAAAGCCTTTGCATTAAATGGAATTAGCGGCCAGGTGTAGGCTTTTCCGTTTTTAAATGATTTTGTTGTAATGGTTATAATAAACATAATCAGGAAGGCTCCGATAAAGCCCCACAAATCTAAAAATCCGGTTAATATTAGAAACAGTAACCGAAAAATCCGGATTGCCATAGCAAATTCCATATTGGGGGTGGCAAAGGTACCGATACCGGCCGCAGCCATGTATAGGACGGTTTCGGGTACGAATAAACCAACGGTAATTGCCAGTTCGCTTAACAATAAACCACCGATGATTCCTAGGGAAGTCGTTAATGCACTGGGCGTATGGATGGAAGATATGCGCAGCAGGTCAAGTCCAAATTCCAGGATAATCAGCTGTAGAAACAGAGGGATAATACCGGGCTCCTTCGGACCCAGAAACTGAAGAAATTCAGGTAGGAGCTCTTTGTTATTCACTAGCAGAAGCCATAGGGGAGGAAGGTATAAAGCAGCTAACATTCCCAGAAACCGAATCCATCGAATGTAAGTTCCAACAGATATATTCTGATAGTAATCTTCGGCATGCTGTGTAAAGTGGAATATAGTAACCGGGAGCAGCATGACACTAGGGGAGGTATCGACGATGATTGCAATGTGTCCCTCCATCAGATGGGCAGCTACTACATCCGGCCGTTCCGTAAACCTTACGGTTGGAAGAGGGTTATACCAATGCTTTTTAATTAGTAACTCCTCCAAAGTTTTTTCTGCCATTACCAGAGAACCTACATCGATTTGATCTATTTTATCCTGGACTTCTTTTAAGAGCTTTTCATCTGCCAGGTCCCTAAGATAAGCGATAACTACGTCGGACTTGGAACGCTTACCCACACTTTTTATCTCAAAAATCAGATTAGGATCCCTTAACCTTCTCCGAATAAGAGCGGTATTAAATATAACGGTTTCTACCAACCCATCTCTAGAACCTCTGCTGACCTTTTCCAGTTCCGGTTCTTCCGGACTTCGAACCGGGTACTCTCTGGCGTCGATTAAGAGCCCTTGTTCCTGACCGTCAATGATTAATGCAACCGCTCCGGCAAGAACCATGGATTCCATTTGCTTTATATCAGAGAAGCTTTCCACTTCTATATACCCGATTTTTTGTTTCATTAAAGAAGAGATTACATTAACAGAAAGCTCTTCGGGAGATAAGGACTGAAGCACCTTTAAAATCCATAGCATGATATCATCTTTTGCAAATCCATCGATAAATATCAGATAGGCGTCTAATTTCTGTCCCAGAACCAATTCTCTTCCGATGACATCAAAGCTTTTCTTAATAGGCAACCTACCTTTAATTCGTTCTTTGTTTTGCTTTAGATCTTTTGTAAGCTTTATCGTCTGCATATCATCCATCATAAAACCACTACTCCTACTATATATTAAATTAACAAAAAACATTCTGCACAGTTAAACTAAAGTTAAGACACAAACTAGGCATTTTATTCCTGTCAACTTTTAATAGGATTTACCGTTAAGGTGGATTTCATACCTTCCATTTATTAGTTATGCTGTTTTTTGAAAAAGGTATTGACTAATTCCTATTTTGATTGTATACTTTACCCATTAAAAGCATTAATGCTTTAAAGCTTTAAAGTGGCGCAGAAGCCAATCGTAAGGAGGAGTTTTATGAAAATGAAAAGAGTATTAGCAGGTTTGTTAATAACTGCTTTGGCTGGAACCATGTTAGTCGGTTGCGGAACAAAAGAAAAAGAAGTTTTTAAAATAGGTGTAAATCAATTCGTTACACATGCTGCACTGGATGCCAGCTATGAAGGATTTGTGGATGCATTAAAGGAAGCAGGATACATAGATGGCGAGAACATCAAAATTGATTTTCAAAATGCGCAGGGCGATCAACCTACAGCCAACACTATAGCGACTAAGCTGGTGAATGGTAATAATGATTTAATCTTAGCGATTGCTACACCATCCGCACAGGCAGTTGCCAATGCGACCAAGGATATACCGATTCTTATTACAGCGGTTACAGATCCGGCAGGCTCCGGCTTAGTAGAATCCAATGAAGATCCGAAGGGCAATGTATCAGGAACCTCCGATCTTACTCCAGTAAAGCAACAGATAGAACTGATTACCAAACTAGTTCCGGACGCGAAAAAGATTGCTGTTTTATACAGCTCCAGTGAAAGTAATTCCGTAATCCAGGCAGAACTGGCAATGTATGCTGCTACAGAGCTTGGCTTAGAAGCAGAAGCTGCTACGGTTGCCAACTCCAATGATATTCAACAGGTGGTACAATCTTTAGTTGGTAAAGTAGATGCGATTTACGCTCCTACCGATAATACAATTGCCTCTGGTATGCCTACCGTTGCTATGATAGCGAATCAAAACAATCTTCCTGTCATCTGCGGTGAAGAAGGTATGGTTGATGCAGGCGGACTTGCAACCTATGGTATTAACTACTATAAGCTTGGATACTTAACAGGACAGCAGGCTGTTAAGATTATCAAAGGCGAGGCTACCACGGATCAAATGCCGATAGAATACTTAGCGGATGAAGAATATGAATTAAAAATTAATAATGAAGTAGCAGAACAGATTGGAATTGAAATTCCGGAAGAGTTAGTATCGAAATAAGTCGATTCAGAGAAGAACTTAAGCTTCATTATAATATAATAGCAACGTATGATTTAAACAGCGAATGAGATAGAAATAGTCGTTGAAATGAAAACAAAAAAAGATTTTGCCCTGCAAAATCTTTTTTTGTTCCCCAAACAGACATTTTATGGTATGATAAATAAGCAATATGTCCTATAAATGAATAGCATAGTTCACATATTATAAAACAGCAGTTTTAATAAGTAGTTATTTATTAGTAAGTAAATAGATAAAAGAAAGATTGTTAAGAGAGGGAAGAAGAATGGATTATTTAATAGAATTATTTATGGCGATATTCGGAGCCACCTCCCAAGGATTAGCTTGGGCAATACTCGCTCTGGGTGTATATATCACTTTTAGAATCCTTAATTTTGCTGATTTATCCTGTGAGGGTACGTTTGCTCTGGGAGGAAGTATCAGTGCTATATTAGTAGTCAGCTTGCAATGGAACCCATTTTTAAGCTTAATTGTTGCTACGGCCGCTGGTATGATAGCAGGGTCTGTGACAGGATTTTTACATACGAAGCTTAAAATTCCGGCGATTTTATCCGGTATATTAACTATGATCGGCTTATATTCTGTAAATTTAAGAATTATGGGTAAGGCCAACACCTCACTCATTGGACAAAGTACAATAATTTCCATCATTAAAGGATTTTTACCGGAAGCAGAACAACTTGGAATAAAAGACTCTACCCTACAAACCGGCGTATCACTGGTGGTTGGCTTGGTATTTACGTTAGTAGTTATTATTATACTTTACTGGTATTTTGGTACAGAGACCGGTTCTTGTATTAGGGCAACCGGTAATAACCCTGCCATGGTTCGGGCACAGGGAGTTAATACAGATAAAATGACGATTCTGGGTCTTGTTATTAGTAACGGATTCATTGCCTTATCCGGTGCTTTGGTTACGCAAAGTCAGGGATATGCAGATGTCGGTATGGGAATTGGATCCATCGTAATCGGTCTGGCATCTATCGTAATCGGAGAGGTTTTATATCGAAAAGCGAAAAACTTTGCCCGTAAACTGCTGGCCATCGTGATTGGATCCATCGTATATCGAATTATTATAGCGGTGGTTTTACAGATGGGTATGGATACCAATGATATGAAGCTTTTAACTGCGATTGTCGTAGCGATTGCCTTGTCTGTTCCTGTAATAAGCAAAAATAAAGTTTTTATTAACATAATTCGATTTATTAGCAAGCTAGCTCTTTGGATTAAATCCAGAGTTTTTGTTAGAAAGGAGGGCAAGTAATTATGTTGAAAATGACAAATATATATAAAACTTTTAATGCAAATACCGTGAATGAAAAATTAGTTCTTAACGGGCTCTCCTTAGACTTAAACGAGGGTGATTTTGTAACTGTAATCGGCGGCAATGGTGCAGGAAAATCAACGATGTTAAATATGATAGCCGGAGTACATATGCCGGATAAAGGTTCTGTCCTACTTGATGATATTAATATCACGAATCTACCTGAATATAAAAGAGCAAAATATTTAGGAAGGGTATTCCAAGATCCGATGATGGGGACGGCTGCGAATATGGAAATACAGGAAAATCTGGCGCTTGCTTTCCGAAGAGGAAAAAAGCGAGGCCTTAGTTGGGGTATAACAAAGGAAGAAAAACACTTTTATGTTGAAAAACTTAGAACCTTAGACTTGGGATTAGAAACAAGGCTTTCCACAAAAGTAGGACTGCTATCCGGTGGACAAAGACAGGCATTAACGCTGTTAATGGCTACGTTACAACAGCCTAAACTCTTACTGCTGGATGAACATACGGCTGCCTTAGACCCTAAGACAGCAAATAAAGTACTTGCGCTGACAGATCAGATTGTTACGACAAACGCCCTTACGGCGCTGATGGTTACCCATAATATGAAAAATGCAATACAATATGGAAACAGACTGATCATGATGTATGAAGGTAAAATCATTTTTGATGTGGCAGGAGAGGAAAAAAAGAACCTGCATGTCAGTGATTTATTAGCAAAATTCGAAAGTGTCAGCGGCGGAGAATTCGCCAATGACAGAATGATATTATCCTAATAATCATGAATATAAATCTTTGAATTGTATATTATTTATTTGCTTATGTAGTATATTATATATTGACATATTTTTGTTGTTTTTTCACTAATAATGGTATATATTTAAATTAAATTATATTATTTATAAGAACTAGTTATAAATTGGTTTTTTGTGATGCTTATCGAAGGTTAGGAGAATGTGCAATGTTTAACAATGGAAGAAAAACGATTGGTGTTTTTATATCACAAGTAGTTTCAGATTTTCAGGGAATCTTATGCCGAGGAATATCAACCCGTGCACAAGAGTTAAATTATAATGTTGCATATTTTACAAACTATGGTGGCTATGGTCAGCCGGTTTATGATATCGGAGAAAGCAGAATTGCCGACCTACCCTCCTATGAGGACTTGGATGGAATTATCATAACTCCAGATACATTGGCAATCGACGGTTTAGAAGCCCGTATCAGAAAACACATTAAGGAGAGTTGCTCTTGCCCGGTAGTAAGCGTTCGGAGAAAAATCGACGAGTATTATAATGTTCTGATTGACGATAATACGGTAATTGAAGATATTATACATCATTTTATTAATGTCCATGGATTTACGAGGTTTAACTTTCTTGCCGGTCCGAAGGGGTTTCCTGACTCGGATAAACGATTGGAATCTTTTAAAAAAGTTCTAGCAAGCTACGGAATACCCTTTGAAGAAGAAAGATTGCATTACGGTGATTTCTGGAAGAGAGAAGGATATAGGGCCGTGGATAAATGGTTATCAAGTCCTCTGGAAAGGCCACAGGCAATCATCTGTGCCAATGATTACATGGCAGTAACCGTATGTAATGCTTTGGAACAAAGAGGGATTTCGGTACCCGGTGATATCGCTGTATCCGGCTGTGATGATATCGAAGATGCAGCGGAATACAGTCCTGCCATCACCACAGCCAGAATGCCCATTCTTGAGATGGGAATAGAGGCGGTTAACAAGATATTCAATCATATGGAAGGAATTCCTCAGGATCATAATTCTTATTTGAAAACTGTTTCAATCTATAGAGAATCCTGTGGATGCATGATCAGCAGAGCAGAAGAAGATAAAAAGCGAAAAAGATACTATATTTCCACGATCGATTCTATGGTAAGGGAAGTAAGCCGTAATGCTTATATGTCAGCAGATTTAACTGGACTTACTAAGCTGGAAGAAGTCAATGACCGATTACGTTTTTATGTCTATGAGAATGTTGGGTTTACTGATTTTTATATGTGCTTACATAACGATTGGCAGACCTATAATGAGGATAACAATCATGAAGATCGATATAACAGTGACGAGATGCTTATGGAGGTCGGAATTAAGAACAGGGTTGATTACAGTAAAATCAAGTTCTTAAAAAAAGATTTAATTCCACCGGAATTTGCGGATGACAAACCAATGATATATTTTTTTGCGATGCTTCACCATCAGGGTGTAGAATTTGGGTACATAGCGATTAGTTTTGAACAAATTCAGACTTATATGATGACATTTCAGGCATGGCTTATTAATGTTAGTAACGCCCTTGAGAATGTTAGAGTACACAGCGAGTTAAATCGTTTGGTATATAAGCTGGAGGATATGTATATCAGGGATGAGCTAACCGGATTGTATAACAGAAGAGGACTTGAGATTCTTGGAGAGAAGTATCTAAAGCAAGCCAAAGATGAGCATATAAAAATGATGATATTCACGGCGGATATGGATAAATTAAAGTCGATTAACGATAATTATGGCCATGTAAGCGGTGATATAGCAATTCAAGCGATTGCTGATGCTCTTCTTTATGCAGCAGATGATGATGAAATCTGTATGCGTATGGGAGGAGATGAATTCACGGTAATTGGTTTGGAATACGATGAGAGTAAAATAAATCGCTTTGTTAAAAAGTTTGTTGAGTTTTTGGATAAGTTCAATCAGAGCGGCCAGCATGACTTTAGTGTATATGTTAGTTACGGCTGGAGCTTACTTACACCGGATATAAATACAACGATTGAAGATTGTCTGATTGTAGCAGATTCAAAGATGTATCAGCAAAAGTACGAAAAAGAAGCCCTAAGACTTAGAGCAAACTTGGTAAGATAAGAATGATAATAAAACTAGAAATAAAACTTTGAGAGAGTGTCGAAAACTAAATTTAACGTTTATGGGAGCATTGTTCCTGTCTAATAAACAATACTACTTTATTAGCACCCCCTGTCATAGGATAGTCAAGCGGTGTAATCTAAAGAAGTAAGTTTAAGACAGGAGGAATGCTCTCTTGAATATATAGTAATAAACAATATCTGTTATAGCATTTTTATGGAGTGTTTTATAAGTAAAATAATATGTAAAATATTATGAACCAAACTTGTTTTTCCAACAAAAGTGTTATATAGTAATATTGTACTAAATAATGGTAAAATAGAATGAATTGTAGCTTTTTAGAACGACATAAAGGGGATGTATAGATTAAGGTAGGGGATAGGTATGTATAGTAACGGTAAGAAAACGATAGGAGTTTTTGTTACACAAGTTCATCAGGAGTTTCAAGAAACATTAAGTAAAGGTATCTGTAAGCAGGCAAAGGAACGGGATTATAATGTTGCCTTTTTTTCCAACTTCTTAGGATATGGGGAGTTTCTATATGAAGCCGGAGAAAAAGATATGGCAGATCTTCCAAGCTATGAGGATTTGGATGGAATTATAATTGTGCCGGATACCATGTATGTACATGGATTTGAAAAACGTATCCGGGAGAACATAAAAAAATATGCGAAATGTCCGGTTGTTAGTGTCAGACAAAAAATTGATGAGTATTATAATGTTTTGCTGGAGGATTATAAGGCACTGGATGATATCATTCGTCATTTTATTGTAGATCATCAGTATAAAAGGATTAATTTTTTAACAGGGCCAAAAGATAACCCGGTATCCTTAGAGCGCCTGGAATCTTACCGTCGCATTATGCAGGAGCATGGCCTTACCTATGAAGAGGAGCAGATTTATTACGGAGACTTCTGGAAATTCTCCGGTTATGATGCCGTAAATTATTGGCTGGAGGATTCAAAAAAATGGCCGGAAGCTATTATCTGTGCCAACGATTATATGGCGATTACGGTATGTAATGCTTTAGCAGACAAGGGACTTACAGTTCCTTATGATATTGCTGTATCAGGCTGCGATAATATAGAGCTTGCCGAGGATTTTACACCGACGATTACAACGGTTGGAATGCCAATCTATGAGATGGGGGTTGAAGCTGTTGATAAAATATACCGCTTTAATCAAGGGATTACACAAGATCCGATTTCTTATCTGAAAAGTGTTACCTATTTTCGGGAATCCTGTGGCTGTGAGTATATGAAAAACAATAGATCGGTAGAGCTAAGGCGAAATCGAATTATAGAAGAGATTGAGGCTAAGGATAAGGCTATTACCAATAACGCATATATGTCAATTGATTTGACCGGAGTTACCAAACAGGATGTGCTTTATAATAAACTATCATCTTATACTTACTTAAATGAAGGATTTTCTGCTTTTTATATGTGCCTGTATAAAAATTGGGATGTGTACCAGGGTTTTCATGAAGTGGAAGAAGAGGATACGGATAAGATTGTTATGGAGGTCGGTATTAAAGACGGAGAATGGTTACAAAAAGTAGAATTTGAAAAAAGAGATTTGCTTCCTCCGGCATATATGGATCAAACACCTCAATTCTTTTATTTTAATATGTTGCATCATCAAGAAAAGTGCTTTGGCTATACGGCAATTAGTTTTTATCATAATTATACCTATAAATCGTCATATCAGGGATGGGTAATTAACGTAAGTAATGCACTTGAAAATGTAAGAATACATGGTGAGATGAACCGGCTTCTTTATACCCTGGAGGATATGTATGTAAAGGATGAATTGACGGGTCTTTATAATCGAAGAGGGTTACAAATATTTGGACAGAAATATCTGGATCAATGCAAAGAAAAGAAGTGTAAATTCATGATTTTTAGTGCCGATATGGATAATCTAAAATATATCAATGATAATTTTGGACATGCCAGCGGAGATATTGCCATCAAAGAAGTGGCGGATGCTTTACTTTTCGCAGCAGATGACGATGAAATCTGCATTCGTATGGGAGGCGATGAATTTGCAGTGATTGGTTTGGAGTATGATGAGGATAAAATAAATTATTTTATAAATAATATTGAAAATCATATCCATAGATTTAATCAGGAACAAAATTATGGTTTTACTGTAAAAGTAAGTTATGGTTATAGCCTGTTAATGCCAAATGAATATACACAATTTGAAGATTGTTTAGGAATTGCGGATACCAAGATGTATCAGCAGAAATACGAGAAAGCAGCAATACGGTTAAAACAACAGGATGAAGCGAATAATAACAATGAAAGACATTAGGAAAGGCTTGGGATTTTAAGTGGATACGCTCTATCATAAATTGGTTCAATACAGTAAAGAAGGCTATTATCCTATGCATATGCCGGGACATAAACGAAATACGGGGCTGCTCTCCATGGTAGATCCTTATTCCATCGATATTACGGAGGTTGATGGTTTTGACAATCTTCATCAGGCGGAGGGTATTCTAAAGAAACTTTCCTCTTCTTTGGAGGATGTATATAGAGCGAAAAGATCATACCCCTTGGTTAACGGAAGTACAGCCGGGATTTTGGCAGGAATATCGGCTGTTACCAAACGTGGAGATAAGATTTTACTGAGCCGAAATGCACATAAATCTGTCTATAACGCAGTTATCCTAAATGATCTGAAACCCTATTATCTTTACCCGGAAACGGTGGAAGATACACAGGTCTTTGGTGGAATTTCTGCCTTAAAAACCGAGGAGATGTTGATAAAACATCAAGATATCAAGTTGGTTATTATAACTTCGCCAACTTATGAAGGAGTTGTCTCCGATATCACCGGTATAAGTAGGGTGGTCCATCAGTATGGGGCTCTTCTTATGGTTGATGAAGCCCATGGAGCACATTTTGGACTTCATGAGTATTTTCCAAAAAGTGCAATAACCTCCGGTGCTGATATCATTGTTCAAAGTCTTCATAAAACCCTACCAGCATTTACGCAATCTTCTATATTGCATTGTAATAGGGAAGATTATTATGATAAGATAGAAAAATATCTTGCGATTTATCAAAGCAGCAGTCCGTCCTATGTTTTGATGGCAGGAATTGACCGGTGCCTAGAATTGTTGAGAGAGCAGGGACCCGCCTTGTTTGAAGCTTATAAAGAAAATCTGATAAAATTTTATGATTTTACAAAATCTCTTGAGAGATTTCAGTTATTAAACAAATCGATTATTGGAAAGAAGGATGTCTATGATCTGGATCCGTCAAAGTTAACGATTATGATGAAAACTACGGATCTAACGGGGTATAAGCTTGCAAACCTTTTGCAAGATAAGTATCGGATTGTTATGGAAATGGCATCGGAGGAGTATGCCCTTGGAATGACAAGCATCTGTGATACAAAGGAAGGATTTCATCGGTTAAAGAAAGCGCTTCTGGAGATAGATAAGGCGAATATACATGTTGATGACAAGCCAAATCATATAAAGTATACAAATGTACAACCAAAGCAGGTGATGACGCCTTCTGAGGCTATGGAGCAACCTGCAGAGGAAATTGAATTAACTGAAAAGTGTTGTGGTAGAATATGTGCCACAATGGTTAGTTTATTTCCGCCGGGAAATCCCTTATTAATTCCTGGTGAGATCATCGATGATAGGATTTTATCTCATATTCTTAAGGCAAAGCAGTCGGGGGGCTCGCTTACAGGGCTGGCAGGTAATAACAAAAATTTTATTAGGGTTATAATATAAACATTGAATCGTTAACATAATAAATACGAATTGGGGGCTGTTCAGAATGGATAAGCTAGGGATATGTGAGAAGAGTCATTGCATAAGCTTCATTTTGAAACAACCCCTTTCATACATAAACATAACAACATCAGGTCTTGTTATAAGACTTTATAGGATATTATCATAAGTAAGGTATTGCAATATAACCAAAGAAAAGAAACTGGTGCAGTATAGAGATTACGGTTATATCTAAGAATGCTTAATTTATGAAAAAAGGGAAAGGATTAAGAGGATGGCTAGAATATTTATCGTCATGGGGAAAAGTGCAACCGGAAAGGATACTATCTATAAAAAACTTCTGGAATCTGAGGAGCTTCATTTGAAAAAGGTTGTTATGTATACCACACGGCCAATTCGCAAAGCTGAGACTGAAGGAGTTGAGTATCATTTTGTGGATGAGAACAGATTAAAGGAATTACAGCAACAAAACAAAGTGATAGAGCATCGATCCTATAATACGATCCATGGGAAATGGCACTATTTTACCGTGAATGACGGTCAAATTGATCTTGAGCAGGAACATAATAATTATCTAATGATAGGAACCCTTGAAACCTATCAGCAGATAAAAGAGTATTATGGAAAAGACCGAGTGGTTCCCATTTATCTTGAGGTTGAGGATGGAATTAGACTACTTCGGGCATTTCGGAGAGAGCAAAAGCAGGTACAACCGAAATATGCAGAACTGTGTAGAAGATATCTGGCGGATGAAGAGGATTTCTCTGACCAAAACTTAAGCAAGCTGGGTATTATAAGAAGATATCAGAACAAGGATATGAATACCTGTCTATATAAGATTACAAAGGACATCAAAAAATTACTGTAAACAATAATAAAAATGTGGTATACTGTTCACAATAAAGCAGATTATGCAATAGCAGGCAGTGACAGGAAAACGAATGCATTGAGTTTCAATTTGTGCATAACAAGAGAAGCATAACAAGGTTTTCGTTGGGTATAAAGATGGAGGGAGCATATGGATATTAAGGTTAACCAGATGCAAGCGATTAATCAAACCAATAAAAAAGCTCCGGTACCGGAAGCAGATGGTTCTTTTAAATTCACTTTAATCTCCCATATAGAAGAACAGGAGCTTCAGGGAAGATTGAATGCCATGCTGGAGCAGATTACATCTCAGGGTAAAAAGCTTCTTAAACATATGGATGTTAAGGATATGAAGCATTACCGAGAATTGATTAAGGAATTTATGAATGAAATCGTCAATCGTTCTCATAAATTCTCCAGAGAGAATTTTCTGGATAAAAAGGGAAGACACAGAGTTTATGCTATGATTAAACTGGTTGATAAGAATTTGGATGAATTGGCCATGGAGTTAATAAAAGATGAAAAGGATCATTTGGCGATTCTGAATAAGATTGATGAAATCCGGGGGTTACTATTAGATATTTTAACGTAGATTGATTACATTACGGATTGAGGTGGTAGAATGCAAGGCTTACCTAATATAATCGGGCATGAAAGCATTATAGAACATCTTCAAAATGCGATTCAGATGAATAAAATTTCCCATGCTTATATTTTTCATGGTGAAGAAGGTATGGGTAAAAAACTGTTAGCCGGTGCATTTGCAAAAACTCTGCAATGTGAAGAGAGGGGTATTATACCCTGTAACCAGTGCACCTCATGTATGCAGTTTAATACGGAGAATCATCCGGATATTATAAGGGTAACCCATGAAAAGGTAAGCATCGGTGTTGATGATATAAGACTTCAGGTTAATGGGGATATTTATGTAAAGCCCTATCGCAGTCCATATAAGATTTATATGATTGATGATGCCGAGAAGTTGACGGAAAGTGCGCAGAATGCTTTACTAAAAACCATGGAAGAGCCACCGGAATATGCGATACTTCTACTTCTGGTTAATAATATTAATTCTTTACTTCAGACGATATTATCACGCTGCGTGGTTCTTAATTTAAAACCGGTGGACAAGCCAAAGCTGAAAGAATTTCTTATGACTGAACACAAAGTGCCGGATTATATGGCCGATATGGCAGCGGATTTTTCCGGCGGTAATGTAGGAAAGGCTATGAAATATGCATTCTCCGAAGACTTTGAACGCTTAAAGGAGGATGTTCTTCATATTTTAAAATATATTGACGCAATGGAATTACATGAGGTGGTATCCGGATTAAAGACCATCACAGGGAACAAAGGAAGTATTGAAGATAATATTGACTTAATGATTTTGTGGTATCGGGATGTATTAATGCTGAAAGCAACGAATGATCCTGACCTCTTACTTTATAAAAATGAATATCAGTATATAAAAAAACAGGCAAATATCATAAGCTATGAAGGTTTGGAAACAATAATAAAAGCTATGGAGAAAGCCAAAGTTCGGCTAAAGGCCAATGTTAATGTTGATATTGCAATCGAACTTATGTTATTAACAATAAAGGAGAACAGTAATGGTTAATGTAATAGGTGTAAGATTTCGCAAGGCTGGCAAAGTATACTTCTTTGATCCGGCCGGTTACGATATTAAACAAGGTGACAACGTAATCGTGGAAACGGCCAGAGGAATTGAATATGGTTCCGTGGTTTTAGGACCCAGAGATGTTACGGAGGATAAAATAATTCAACCGTTAAAGCCTGTAATTCGCCAGGCAACCGAAGAAGATGATGCGATTGAAAAGAAAAATAAAGAGAAAGAAAAGGAAGCCTTTGCAATTTGCTTAGAAAAGATTAAAAAGCATGGGCTTGAGATGAAGCTGATTGATTCGGAGTATACCTTTGATAATAATAAAGTTTTGTTTTATTTTACGGCAGATGGAAGAATTGATTTCAGAGAGCTGGTTAAGGATCTGGCATCCGTATTTAAAACCAGAATTGAATTAAGACAGATTGGCGTTCGAGATGAGACGAAAATAGTGGGTGGGATAGGCATCTGCGGAAGACCACTCTGTTGCCATACCCATCTTTCTGAGTTTGCGCCGGTATCAATTAAAATGGCAAAAGAACAAAACCTTTCCCTTAATCCTACGAAGATATCCGGTGTATGCGGCAGATTAATGTGTTGCCTTAAAAATGAAGAAGAAGCCTATGAGGAGCTAAATAGTAAGCTTCCTAACGTAGGGGATTATGTTACAACAAAGGATAACTTAAGGGGAGAAGTGGCGAGCGTTAGCGTATTAAAACAGCTGGTTAAGGTTATTGTTACCCTTGAGAATGACGAAAAGGAAGTCCGTGAATATAAGGTTGAAGATTTAAGATTTAAACCTAAGAGAAGAAAAGAAAAGAACGCATCACCGATAGATGATGAAGAATTAAAGGTATTGGAGCTTTTGGAGAAGAAGGAAGGAAAATCTCTGCTGGATGATGAATAAAAAAGATAACATGGAGGTCTTATTAAAAGCCGGAGAAAGGGTGGACGACCTTCACAGAAACAACTATCAGATCATACAAAACACAGAAAAATTCTGTTTTGGAATGGACGCCGTGCTACTCTCCGGATTTGTCAGGGTATTTGAACGGGAGGTCGTACTTGATCTAGGTACCGGCACCGGGATTATACCGATTTTACTGGAAGCAAAGACCGAGGGAAAACATTTTACCGGTCTGGAAATACAGGAAGAAAGCGCGGATATGGCGAAACGGAGCGTATCCATCAATGAACTGGAAGATAAAATTGATATTGTAGTCGGAGATATCAAGGAGGCCTCTAAGATTTTTGGATTGGCTTCCTTTGATGTTGTTACCAGCAATCCACCATATATGAACCATAGTCATGGAATTGTGAATCCCGCCGCAGCGAAAGCCATTGCAAGGCATGAAATACTATGCTCACTGGAGGACGTTATACGGGAAGCCGCGAGAGTTCTAAAGCCGAACGGAAGATTTTATCTGGTCCACAGACCCTTCCGCTTAATCGAAATTGTCAATATTCTAAGCTTATATAAGCTGGAAGCAAAAAGAATGAAATTAGTCCATCCATATGTTAATAAGGAACCAAACATGGTTTTAATTGAGTGTGTTAAGGGTGGCAGATCAAACTTGATCGTGGAAGCTCCCTTAGTGGTATACAAAGAACCCGGTGTGTATACGGATGAAATTTATGATATTTATGGGTACTAGTTTTAGTCATTTAATTATTTGTGTCTGGAAAGGTTATGATATTATGTCCGGTAAATTATATCTGTGTGCAACACCTATAGGGAATCTGGAGGATATTACCCTACGGGTAATAAAGACTTTGAATGAAGTAGATTTAATTGCGGCTGAGGATACGAGGCACAGTATTAAACTATTGAATCATTTTGAAATAAAGACACCCATGACAAGCTATCATGAACATAATAAGGTGGAGAAGGCCAAATACCTGGTGGAACAATTAAAATCCGGCGTTAACATTGCTTTAATCACAGATGCCGGAACTCCTGGTATTTCTGATCCCGGTGAAGAGCTGGTTAAGATCGCATATGAGGAAGGCATAGAAGTGACTTCCCTTCCGGGTGCCTGTGCACTAATAACGGGATTAACCTTATCAGGTCTTAGTACCAGAAGATTCTGCTTTGAGGCTTTTCTGCCCAGTGACAAGAAAGAAAAACAGAGGGTATTGCAAGAATTAAAATCTGATACAAGAACTCTGATTTTATATGAAGCTCCCCACAGGTTGAAAAAAACTTTGAACGAACTTCTTCAAGTTTTAGGAAACCGGAGGCTATCTATAGTTAAGGAACTGACAAAAAAGTATGAGACAGTGTGGCAAACAACACTACTTGATGCGGTTACTGCTTACGAGGAAAAGGAAGTAAAAGGGGAATATGTTATATTAATTGAAGGTCGATCTATAGAAGACATTGAACTGGAGAAGAAAGCACAGTGGGAAGAGATTACGGTTGATGATCACATGAAGAGATACCTAGAACAGGGTCTTGAAAAAAAGGAAGCTATGAAGGCAGTCGCAAAAGATAGGGGAATAAGCAAGCGTGATATTTATCAGATGCTTATGAAAGAAGAGCCTAATAAGTAAAGTATCTGTCTTTTGGAGGTGTACTTATGTTATCTGGGGTGTTTCGAACGAAAGAGAGAAAAATAATTGTATTGCTTTTGGCATTCGTTATTTTAATATCCGGAGTATTTACTTATATAAACTATAATAAGGACAAGCGCTATAAAGAGCAGGCGGTAATGGCAGAGGAATTCCTTATGAAGGGTGACTTCAAAGAAGCTGTTAGGGCATATCTAAAAGCCATGTCCATGAATAACAGTAATGAGGAATCCTTAACAATTGGATTGTCTGAGGCTTATGTAGGTATTAATGAATATGATAAGGCCCTAGCGGTTCTTCGTGACTGTTATGAAAAGACCGGTGGTTTGTCCTTGAAAGAAAAGATTGAAGAAGTAACTGCTGAAAAAACTGATTATGATTTTTTTCAGAGTATTTCTCATGCAGATAAGTATTACGCCACCGGAGAATATGATAGAGCCATTGATGAGTATGAAAAAGCAAAAAAAATTAAAAGCAAAGAAGTATTATCTTATCAACGTATAGCGGAGGCTTATATTGCTAAAGAAGAGTATGAACTGGCCAAAGAAGAGATCTTGAATGGGCTGATACTGACCCAGAGTGATGAATTAAATAAGCTCTTGAATAAAGTTAACAATTATATTAAAAAGAAACAATACAACGAAATAATACTGGAGGCTTCTGAATACATATATCAGGAAAACTATGAGGATGCCATGAAAAGTTATGATACGGCTAGGATGCTTTTGCCGGAGGAAGATAGTGCCTATGCCGGTTTGGCGGATGTCTATATAAAACAGGAAAGATATGAGGATGCAATCAGACTTTTGCAAGATGCCCTAAGTAAAATCCACAGTGATTTACTGAAAGAGTGGTTGGATAAGGCTTCACTGCTAAAGGAAGAGCATGATAAAATAGAACTTACGAAATCAGAACTTTATTTGGCTGTGAATGGGTTAGATATTAATAAAATACAGGAGATTATGAAAAAGCCGTTTTTTATTGAAAAAGTAGCATCGGGCGAACCAATCTTTTATAATCCTATGGGAGATGGAAATATAACAAATGGTTACGGGTTGATTATATATGATCATCAAAATGTTTATCTTGGTGGATTAAAAGACGGTAAGAAAAAGGGAATGGGTATTTATTTTACTCTACTTAACGGGAATGCTGAGGATTTGGGATATTTTTATTTTCAAGGAGATTGGAATTATGATGTGCCCAATGGAATTGGGAAAACAGAAGAGGTAATGGTATATGTTAATATAGATGGAGAAACAGATAAGAGTACCGTTATTACAGAAGGTAATTTTTTTGGTGGTAGAGAAAATGGACAAATGAATAAACATTTTTTTAGAAACGGTGAAAAATGGGGCAATGTTATGTATACATCACTAGATGGTGTACCTATACCTTTTACAGATGAGGATGGAAGGCAGATAATTGACTATGAAAATAATCAGTATGCCATTGGCATCCTATACCGGGAGAACAAGCCAACAGGTGATTATTATAATGTGGAATTCGGTACGATGTGGAGTGTTGAATCGTACCTGATAAAATAAGAAAGCGAAAGAGCATGCTCTTTCGCTTTCTTATTCTTTAAATACATAATAATATGTATACTATTCAATAATGCCTGCTAATTTTGCAAGCTCAATGATGGTATCCTTAGAAATTTTCTTGTTGTGATAATCAATTAAGTTATCTTTGCTGCCGTTAAAAATATCAGCAGGCTCATACTTCTGAAGGATAATTCTGCCTTCATCGACAAAAATTTCCAAAGGATCTCTTTCACCAACATCCAGTGTTCTTCTAAGCTCGATGGGAAGAGTAATTCTACCCAGCTCATCCAGCCTTCTTACAATACCTGTACTTTTCATAAATGGCCTCCTTTTCTCAAGTGTATTGGGGAATAAAATAGTTTTGCTAAATACGAAAACGTTTGTATTGAGAATACACCTCATCTTACATTTTTTGTATGTAGCATTTATATAATATATCATAGGGTTATTTTAAAGTCAACTGAAATATTTGTCAAAACATAGCACATTTTAAACAATAAATGTAAAAGGGAAGCAAGTATTACCATAAAAACCACGAAAAAAGTACATTTTATACCACTTTCAGAATATAGTTTATTAAAGAAAGCGTACAAATGATTATTTGAGTATCTTTATTAGAATAAAAACATGTTGTACGTTAATAAATAATATCATTATGTGAAAGGCGGGTTGTGTTAATGTTAAGTTATCTCTGGGGATTTATGATAATAATTGGAATTGTTGTCGGAGTTTTGAAGGGTAATATTGCAGAAATCAGTAATGCTACAATAAATTCGTCTAAGGAAGCGGTTGCACTATGTATCACGATGCTGGGAATTATGGCAATGTGGACAGGTATGATGCAAATTGCTAAAAAGTGTGGGTTAGTAGCTTCCTTTACCAAAGCGCTTCAGCCGGTCATACATTTTCTTTTTCCGGATATTCCAAAGGGTCATATTGTTAATGAGTACATAGCTTCCAATATGATCGCGAATATTCTGGGCCTAGGGTGGGCAGCAACACCGATGGGTCTAATGGCCATGAAAGAGCTGAAAAAGTTAAATCACGACTCTGAAGTGGCTAGTTGTGATATGTGTACATTATTAATTATTAATATTTCCTCTCTTCAATTAATATCAGTTAATATTTTAGCTTATCGAAGCCAATATGGTTCTGTAAATCCGGCAGAGATACTTGGAGCCGGTATCGTTGCCACGTTTGTATCTACTTTGGCAGGGGTTATCTTTTCAACCATAGCAAGAAAAAGAAGTAACAAACAGGGGTATCGATAGGATTTATGATAAGCATTCATAATGTATTATAAAGGGGAGGATTAGCGTGAGATTTTTAATATATTTGTCGGATTATATGATTCCTTTTGTGTTTTTTTATATTATAGGATTAGGACTGCTTTCCAAGACAAATCTCTATGAAGAATTCGTTAAAGGCGCAAAGGAAGGTTTTAAGGTTGTTTTAGATATCATGCCTACCTTGATCGGTTTAATGATCGCTGTGAGCGTTTTAAGGGCGTCAGGAGCCCTAGTAATCCTATCGGAATTAATTAAACCCTTAACGGATATACTACACTTTCCGTCGGAACTGGTTCCTTTGGTTTTGGTTAAGATGTTTTCCTCATCTGCTGCAACCGGTCTTTTATTAGATATCTTTAAGGAGTATGGTCCGGATTCCTATCTGGGGAGGCTAGTTTCCGTTATTTTAAGTAGTACAGAAACCATATTCTATACCATGGCTGTTTATTTTGTGGCAGCAGGGGTTAAGAAGATGCGATATACTCTGGCCGGTGCTTTGGTTGCAACCTTGGCGGGAGTCGTAGGAAGTGTAATTATTACAAAGCTGGTGTTTTAAAAGGGTAGGTGGTCAATTCTAGGGACGGTACCCTGGCAAGGGGCTAGATTGGTTTTCCGATTATCATTTTTAAGTAGTACTAAACCTCGGCTTTGAACTTAGGACTGTCTGTCGGTGTATAGCGGCATCCGTGCCGCATACACCTAAAATGTCCCTCCATGGACATTTTCCAGACATAATCGTTCAAAGCCTCAGTAAGTACTACTAAAAAATAATAAAGTCAATCAATCTAGCTCCCTTGCCAGGGTACCTGTGATTCTAGATGGAAAATAATATAATAAACTAAGTAAATGGATTATGGTTTGCCATATCAGGTGGGTTTAAGGATATAGGAAGAGTGTTTCGAAAATCATTTTATAAATAGATAATTTATTCAGATATAGATATGCTAGAAACGGCTGTAAGTATGATATTGGTTTAGAGGGACCTCAACATAGCGTTGTTTTACTTTAAAGGCCTAGTATGATAATATCATGGTATTATATACGAAAGGGCTGAGGGATATGGGGTTGATTGGTTTTGATGAAAGGCTTGCCATCGCAAGAAAAGAAAAAGGGTACACGCAAGAAGATTTAGCAACAAGATTAGGAGTGACGCCCCAGGCGGTTTCAAAATGGGAACGGGGTAATGGTTACCCCGATATTGAACTTCTATGTTATATCGGAGAAATATTAAATTGCTCTATCGATTATCTTTTGCATAGAGAAACGCAGGGAGAAAAGATAACGGAAAGTAACGATGTGAAACAGAAGATACAGCTTCTTGATAAAATACTGGCAGAACCTTTAGTCATAGAAATGGGTCAGGGACTGGTAGATATTTTTATGGAAGAGAGTAAAAGCGAGTTTAATACAATTCGGGTATTAAGAGAAAAAATGGCCTTGTTATATGGGGTTTTAGTTCCCATAGTTCGCATACGGGATAATGAAGAGTTAGGATTCTTAGAGTACCGAATATTAGCCTATGACAAGGTGATTTATTCAGAGGAGATAGTAGCTAAGGAAGATTTCACCTTTGAGTCTATTTGTTCTCGATTGGAGAAGGTATGTATAGAAAACTATAGTAAGATACTAAACCGACAGATGGTACAGACTCTTGTTGACAATATGATAGATAAATACCCCGCTGTAATTAAAGGTGTCATACCTGATAAAATACCTCTAGCCTTACTTCAAAAAGTTATAGCAACTTTAGTAGAACGGAAGATATCCATACGAAATCTGATTAAGATCATTGAGATTATGGAGGAAGAGGTTCAAAACAGGAAGGACGAGGAGCAATTAATCATGGCTGTAGCTGAGAAAATATAAGAAAGAATAAGCTTAAAACCCGAATAGTCCGGTTTATAAAAGGATATTTGGGTTTATTGCATAATTGGGAGAAAAGAGGTAGAATCTATATGGTCAGAGGTTATATAGAAAAAACGGGTATTGTAAATACGAGATATAGGACTAGAGCTAAATAGTTATGTGTATATAAGTATGAATAGTAAGTAGGTGATGTTATGTCTTTATTAGGAGCATTTATCGTACCCCATCCGCCTTTAATTATACCTGAGGTGGGAAAGGGTGAGGAAAAAATGGTAAGTAAGACGATTGAAAGCTATCATAAGGTGGCAAAACAGATCGCGGAACTTAAGCCGGATACAATTATTCTAACCACGCCCCATTCGATTATGTATTCGGACTATTTTCATATTTCTCCCGGACAGGGTGCTAAGGGGGATATGAAAAGATTTGGGGCAGGTAATGTTAAATTTCAGGTTGCATATGACGAGCTTTTTGTAGAAGCATTGGAAGCGGCGGCAGAAAGAGAAGGCATAGAGGCCGGTACCTTGGGAGAAAAAGATCGAGCTCTGGATCATGGAACCATGGTACCCTTGTATTTTATTAATAGGTATCTGAAGGATTATAAGTTGGTTCGGATTGGTTTATCCGGACTTTCCGTTACGGACCATTATCGCCTGGGAAGATGTATAACTGCAACAGCGGAAAAACTGGATAGAAAGATTGTATTTGTTGCCAGCGGAGATCTATCCCATAAACTGAAGGAGGACGGGCCTTATGGAATAGCACCGGAGGGAGCACAGTTTGACCGTGAAGTAACAGAAGCTATGAAACAGGGAGATTTTCTTAAATTTATGGAGTTTACACCGGACTTTTGTGAAGCAGCAGCAGAATGTGGTTTACGTTCCTTTATCATTATGGCAGGAGCTTTAAATTCGAAAGCTGTAAAAGCGAAGTTTATGTCTTATGAAGGGACATTTGGAGTTGGCTACAGTGTATGTTCCTTCGAACTTACAGGGGAAGATAAGGAGAGAAATTTTGATAAAATATTTGAAGAGAAACAGAAGGCCTATGCCAGAGAAATGCAAAAATACGAGGATACGTATGTGAAACTTGCCCGTTTATCCTTGGAGACTTATATAAAGACAGGAAAATATGCAAAACTTCCCGATGATTTGCCGGAGGAAATGGTGAAAAAGAGGGCAGGAGTATTTGTTTCATTGAAAAAGCACGGGAGCTTACGAGGCTGCATTGGAACTATAGCTCCGGTTACGAACAGTGTGGGGGAGGAGATTTTACGAAATGCCGTAAGTGCTGCCGTAGAGGATCCCCGATTTGCACCGGTCGGTGAACATGAGTTATCGGAACTGGTTTACAGCGTTGATGTCCTGGCAGAGCCGGAACCAATCTCCTCCATGGAGGAACTGGATGTAGAGCGTTATGGGGTGATTGTATCGGCCGGTCGTAGGAGAGGACTACTTCTTCCTAATCTGGAGGGAGTGGATACGGTAGAGCAACAGGTATCAATAGCTAAGAAAAAAGCCGGTATTTATGAGAATGAAGAAGTAAGACTGGAGCGCTTTGAGGTGGTGAGACATAAATGAAATTAGAATGTGAGATATGTCCCCATCATTGCAAGTTAAACGAGGGACAAATAGGTATATGCCATGGCAGAATAAATAAAAACGGAAAAGTGGTAAGTGAAAATTATGGCAAGATAACGGCAATTGCGTTAGATCCAATAGAGAAGAAACCTATATACCACTTTTATCCCGGCAGCAGGATTTTATCTGTAGGTAGCTATGGATGCAATTTAAACTGTCCGTTTTGCCAAAACTGTGACATCTCTATGTCCGGAGGAGATGAATATCCCGGGGATATTGTAAGTCCGGGGGAGCTGGTTAATAAGGCGCTGGAACTTCAAAGCAGGAATAATATTGGGATTGCTTATACCTATAATGAGCCGTTGATTGGTTATGAATACGTATATGACTGTTCTGTCCTTGCAAAGCAAAAAGGCCTTAAAAACATCGTAGTTACTAATGGATATATCAATGAGGAGCCATTTCGTAAGCTGCTTCCACATATTGATGCTCTTAACATTGATTTGAAGGGTTTTACCGATGCTTTTTATCGGGAACTTAGAGGGGATTTAGAAACGGTTAAGAGGTCGATTGAAATGGCAGCGAAGAACTGTCACGTAGAAGTTACTACTCTAGTTATACCGGATAAAAATGACAGTGAAGAGGAGATGGAAGCACTTTCACGATGGATAGCCGGCCTTCATCCTGAAATACCTCTTCATATCTCTCGTTTTTTTCCGAGGTGGAAGATGCAGGATAAGGAGTCGACACCGATAAAAACCATATACCATCTGGCCAAAGTAGCCAGAAAGCATTTAAAACATGTATATGAAGGAAATTGTTGATCATAGGCGGTTTTTCTTTCTTGAATTTACATAAATTCAAGCAGAGATCAGCATACTATTTTTTGAGGTGATAAGAATGAATCAGGAGAAACGAGAAAAAAACAGGCAGAAAAAATTCAATGAAAAGTTCAATAGCATAACCAACTCTGTAAAACCGGAAAATCAAAATCAAGACCACAATGTGAGAAAAGAAGGAGTTGGAAGACAGGATCATAAATACAGATTTAAGTAAAGAAAAGGACAACAGCAGGCAATAACTTAAATGGTTTGGTAAAAGTCTCGTTCTATCATAACAATCCCTCACTAAGAGCGTCGAGAATGGTTAATCCCATTTTACGTCGCTCTTATTCATAGGGGTAATTGATTATGTAATCGGGTTGTAATAAGACGATTGCTGGTGTATAATGGGTAATTATATTATCGGTGAAATAAGTACGCCGTTATATTTGATAAGAAAATGAGGTTGGATAAATGATATTTGAAACACATGCACATTACGAAGACGAAGCATTTGATATAGATCGAGAGGAGTTATTGGATCGATTACCCAAAGAAGGAATTGAATATGTGGTTAATGTAAGCTCCGGTATTGAAACGGTGGATAAGATTACCCAGCTTATGGATAAGTATTCTTATATCTACGGTGCAATAGGAATACACCCAGGTTCCTCCATGGATTTAGATGAGGAGCGATTTCACTGGTTAAGGGAGAAAGCAAAGCATCCTAAAAACTTAGCAATCGGTGAAATTGGTTTGGATTATTATTGGGATACTCCGGACAGAAAAACACAAAAAAACTGGTTTGTTCGTCAGATGGAGATGGCTAAGGAACTGGAGCTACCTTTAGTAATTCATAGCCGAGATGCTGCGAATGATACCTTTGGAATGATGAAGGAAGCGAAAGCAGAGGCTATGGGGGCCATCATCCATTGCTTTGGTTACGGAGTAGAGCAGGCGAAGCAATATCTTAATATGGGATTTTATCTGGGAATAGGAGGAGTAATCACCTTTACCAATGGGAGAAAGTTAAAAGAGGTAGTGGAATATGCCCCTCTCGAACAACTGGTTCTTGAAACCGACTGTCCATATCTGGCTCCGGTACCTCATCGAGGAAAAAGAAATAACTCCTTGTATCTTACTTATATAGCAAAAGAAATTGCCCGAATTAAGAACATGGATTATGAGACAGTTGTAAAAGTTACGTCTGATAATGCAAAAAGATTTTATAGATTATAGCAGAGAGGTAAGAGATGGCGAAGCTGGGAAATCCAAAGAATACGATAGAGATTTTAAATAAATACAAATTCGTTTTTCAAAAAAAATTCGGTCAAAATTTTTTAATCGATACCCATGTATTAGATAAAATTGTTAAGGCGGCGGAAATAACCAAGGATGACTTTGTATTAGAGATAGGACCGGGGATAGGTACATTAACCCAATATCTATGTGAAAATGCCAGGGAGGTAATCGCTGTTGAAATCGACAAGGCTTTAATACCGATTTTGTCTGAGACGTTATCAGAATACCAAAATGTAACGGTATTAAATGAAGATATCTTAAAAATAGACTTAAAAACGCTTATTAAAGAAAGAAACAACGGTAATCCTATTAAGGTAGTAGCTAATCTACCGTATTATATTACAACACCAATCATTATGGATCTTTTTGAACGCCAGATACCTTTAATTAACGTAACGGTTATGGTTCAAAAGGAAGTAGCAGACAGAATGCAGGCATCTCCGGGCTCTAAGGACTATGGAGCCTTGTCCTTGGCAGTACAATATTACGCTAAGCCCTATATTGCCGCCAATGTTCCTCCGAATTGTTTTATGCCTAGGCCGAATGTGGGATCAGCGGTAATCAGACTGTTGTTGCATCAGGATCCTCCTATTATCGTTAAAGATGAAGTATTAATGTTTCGCTTAATTCGTGCTTCCTTTAATCAAAGACGGAAAACTTTGGTGAATGGGCTTAATAATTCACCTGACTTGTCATTTAACAAAGAAGTTATTATGGAAGCGCTTCATAGTCTTGGCCTTTCAGAAAAAATAAGGGGAGAAGCATTATCCCTTAATCAATTTGCCTCCTTAGCTAACCGGCTGAGTGAATTAAACTGATATTTATGCATTGAAGCCATGCTGCCTCATAGGCGGAATGGCTTGTTTTACAGGGAAAAACATGAGATATTGAAAAAGATATTAATAAATAAAAATAAATCTTGCATAATTATTAATAATGGTTTATTATATATTATATAAACTAGATTAAACCTTATCACAAAATTAATGTTTTGAAAATTTTTTAAAATAATGGTTGCATATTTATAAACTTTCGATTATCATATATAGAAATGAAAACGGGTGAGAAAGACCAAAGGGAGAAAGAAGAAAAAATTCACAAATTTTTTTTGCCCATTTTTATAAAAATTATATCATAAATCAGTTTTTATTAGATCATGGAACATTTTACACACTTAAACAAGGGGGTTTAAGGTGCCTCCTATGTGTAAAGAATAGGTATAGTAACCAAGGGAGGCAAAGCCTCCCATCAAGACACTAAAAATTATATTATCTAAGGGAGGCAAAGCCTCCCACCAAGACACTAAAAATTATATTATCTAAGGGAGGCAAAGCCTCCCACCAAGACACTAAAAATCATATATTTCAAGGGAGGCAAAGCCTCCCACCAAGACACTAAAAAATCATATATTCTAAGGGAGGCTTATAATGAAAAAGAGAGATGACATTCACAAGGTACTGATTATTGGTTCAGGTCCGATTATTATTGGGCAGGCATGTGAATTTGATTATTCAGGTACACAGGCTTGTAAGGCATTGAAAAAGCTGGGTTATGAAATCGTACTTGTTAATTCGAATCCCGCAACTATTATGACAGATCCGGGGACGGCTGATGTGACCTATATTGAGCCACTGAATGTGGAGAGGTTGACACAAATTATCGAAAAGGAAAGACCCGATGGTCTGCTCCCGAATCTGGGCGGACAGTCAGGTCTAAATCTTTGCTCAGAATTAGATAAAGCCGGCGTTTTGAAGAAATATAATGTTAAGGTTATCGGAGTTCAGGTGGATGCCATTGAACGAGGTGAAGACCGTATTGAGTTTAAAAAAGCAATGAATTCTCTTGGAATAGAGATGGCAAGAAGCGAAGTTGCGTATACCGTGGATGAGGCATTAGCAATTGCTGAGGAGCTTGGTTATCCGGTCGTAATCCGTCCTGCTTATACGATGGGTGGTGCCGGTGGCGGTCTGGTATATAATGTAGAGGAGTTAAAAACAATTGTTGCCAGAGGCTTACAGGCCAGCTTAGTAGGTCAGGTTTTAGTAGAGGAATCTATCTTAGGATGGGAAGAGTTGGAGCTGGAAGTTGTAAGAGATGCTACGGGAAAAATGATTACCGTATGTTTTATTGAAAATATTGACCCCTTAGGTGTTCATACAGGAGATTCTTTCTGCTCCGCACCAATGCTTACCATAACGGAAGAAGTACAGAAAGAACTTCAACGCCAGGCATATAAAATCGTAGATGCTATTCAGGTAATCGGTGGTACTAACGTTCAGTTTGCTCATGATCCGAATACCGGTAGAATTGTAGTAATTGAAATTAATCCCAGAACCTCCCGTTCATCTGCCCTTGCATCTAAAGCAACCGGTTTCCCGATTGCGTTAGTTTCCGCAATGCTGGCATCCGGCCTAAACTTAAGTGATATACCTTGCGGTAAGTACGGTACTTTGGATAAGTATGTTCCGGACGGCGACTATGTTGTTATTAAGTTTGCTCGTTGGGCATTTGAGAAATTTAAAGGCTCCGAGGATAAGCTGGGTACACAGATGAAAGCTGTAGGAGAGGTAATGAGTATCGGTAAGACCTACAAAGAAGCTTTCCAAAAAGCGATCCGAAGCTTAGAGACAGGACGTTACGGTCTTGGGTATGCAAAGGATTTTGCTGATAAATCAAAAGAAGAGTTACTTAATATGCTTCACCTTCCTACCAGTGAACGTCAATTTATTATGTATGAGGCATTAAGAAAGGGAGCAACCGTAGAGGAGCTTTTTGAATTAACAAAGATTAAAGCTTATTTTATCGAACAGATGAAAGAATTGGTAGAAGAGGAAGAAGCTTTAAAAGCTTATAAGGGAAGCGTTCCACCGGTGGATGTATTAAAAAGTGTAAAATTAAACGGATTTTCGGATAAGTATTTAAGCAAAATTCTTAATATACCAGAAAAAGAAATTCGTGAAAGCAGAATAAAAGCCGGAATTAAGGAAGCCTGGGAAGGCGTTCATGTAAGCGGTACCGAGGACGCCAAATATTATTATTCCACCTATCATTTAAAGGAAGATCAGTCCCCTTGCACCGACAATAAGAAAATTATGATCCTTGGCGGCGGACCGAATAGAATTGGTCAGGGTATCGAATTTGACTATTGTTGCGTTCATGCTGCCTTTGCTTTAAAAGATCTGGGATTTGAAACCATTATTGTAAACTGTAATCCGGAAACCGTATCAACCGATTATGATACCTCCGATAAACTTTATTTTGAACCCTTAACCTTAGAGGATGTATTAAGTATCTATGAGAAAGAAAAGCCTCTTGGAGTTATTGCTCAGTTTGGAGGACAGACACCGCTTAATCTTGCAGCTGAATTAAAAGAAAACGGAGTGAATATCTTGGGTACCACTCCGGAGACAATTGACCTAGCAGAGGATAGAGATCAATTCCGTGCCATGATGGACAAACTAAATATACCGATGCCGGAATCCGGTATGGCGGTTAATGTGGAGGAAGCCCTTCAAATTGCCAGTAAGATAGGATATCCTGTTATGGTTCGTCCCTCCTATGTACTGGGTGGACGTGGTATGGAAATCGTTCATGATGATGCCAGCCTTGAGGTTTATATGAATGCTGCGGTTGGCGTTACCCCAGACAGACCAATCCTTATTGATCGCTTCTTAAGTAACGCTCTTGAGTGTGAAGCAGATGCAATCAGTGATGGTGTGGATGCCTTCGTTCCTGCTGTTATGGAACACATTGAATTGGCCGGAATTCACTCCGGAGACTCCGCTTGTGTTATTCCATCCTTGAATATCACGCAGGATAATATCAATACTATAAAGGAATATACCATGAAGATTGCGAAAGAAATGAATGTATGTGGCTTGATGAACATGCAGTATGCAATTGAGAATGGAGTAGTGTATGTTCTTGAAGCTAATCCGAGGGCGTCCAGAACGGTACCTTTGGTTTCTAAGGTATGCAACATCCAGATGGTTAAGCTGGCAACTCAGATTATCACTGGCAAGCTTACAGGTAACCCTTCACCGGTGAAGGGCTTAAAGGAAAGCAAGTTTACCCATTATGGTGTGAAGGAGGCAGTATTCCCGTTCAATATGTTCCCGGAGGTTGACCCGGTATTAGGACCGGAAATGCGCTCTACTGGCGAAGTTCTTGGTTTGGCAGAGACCTTTGGTGAAGCCTTCTACAAAGCACAGGAAGCAACTAAGACCAAGCTTCCGGAAACCGGTACGGTACTAATCAGTGTAAATGATCGGGATAAAGCAGAAGTAGTTGAGGTGGCGAAGGGATTTGCAGAATGCGGCTTTAAAATACTGGCAACCGGTGGAACTTACGATTTAATTACAGCGAGTGGAATAACTGCAGAGAAGATTTATAAGCTACATCAGGGTAGACCCAATATTATAGATGCAGTTACCAACAAAGAGATTGACATTATCGTAAATACACCAATTGATAAAAAGAGTGCCGATGATGACAGTTATATCAGAAAAGCAGCGATTAAGGGTAAAATCAGTTATGTAACCACAATGGCAGCAGCCAAGGCTACGATTGCCGGTATTAAAGCTATTAAAAACAATAGTGCGGTTGGAGTAAAATCCCTTCAGGATTTCCATAAAGAAATCCAATAAACCGTAAAAAGTAATATAGAATAACCGTAACAATGAAGTAATCATAAAGGATTGTTGCAAAATAAATCAGCTGAGAAATATGACTTACCTCACACACAGGTTGAAGGACACATTATTGATTATGGAACCTTAATCGAACATATTTGTTCGCTCTAGTCATGCATAATCAACAACATGTCCGTTAAACAGTGGATTACGGTAAATCATATCCCCTACTTATTAATTTTGCAACAGCCCCAGTCAATTTAAAATCAACTAAAACAGTCCCGGTATGAACACCTGGGGCTGTTTTTAATATATAGGAAATTTCTCCGAATTTCCTATATATTAAAAATCCTTCCAGGTAGGATGCACCTGTTAAGTGAGAGTCTGCTCGGAATAACTGGTGGTTGTATCACGAATTCAGTACCTAAGAGTAAAAGTGAAATTGCATTTATATACCCTGTAATATGAGAATGGTTAAGGTTTGGAATAATGGGAGATTTATAGGAATATATTTAATAGAATTATGTGATAATCCAAAATGGTATCAGTAAAAGTAAGGGAGTGATTTTTTGGCTGATTATAAAAGACTGATTTCGTATATGTATCAGTACGAAAATGGAGTTAAGAAGAAAAATGTAGGATATGCCCGGGTAGAGGCACGAAACGGACAATGTAAAATTACGTTACATATGCAATTACTGGGCCTTTTGGACGGTATCTTTCCAACCTATTTAATTCAAAGACAGAAGGATGATATGGAGCTGGTTTATCTGGGGGATTCTGTATTAAAAAACCAGGTTATGGATAGTAAGTTGACTACCAAGGAGACTAATATTATGAATTCGGGATTAGCTTTATCCGATATGGGTGGCCTGCTCCTCTTTCTAAACGAACATGTATTTTATGCCACAGAGTGGGATGATATGCCGATTGTGCATGAAGAGGTAATGGCTGCCTTAAAGCCCAAACCACAGGAAGAAGAAACAAAAGAATTAGAAAAGTCATCAAAGGCCCTTCAACCAGTTACGAATTCCTATGATGATTATGATGATTTGGCAGAAGCTATGTTTTTAAAAAGAAAGAAAAAAGATCCGGTTATAACAACCTTCCCTGAAGATGATGAGGTCGAAAGTTCAAGAGCTGCTGAAAAAAAAGAATTCGAATCTGTAACCAAAGAAGGAGATGAGGGCGGGGCGGAATCTGAGAACTTAGAGTATAATAAGGACAACGCAGTAGAGGAAATTGAGAAAGTCCAAGAAACGGATGAGATGGAAGTCCAAGAACCTGAAGGTGCAAAAGATCACGAAAGTACCCATAACTCTCGAAAAATAAAGGCACCGGAAGAAATAGCAGAATCAAATGATGCTGAGGGCACCCAAGCAGAAGAGGTATTTAGTAACATTGATCCCGTAGAAAAAAGCGTAACAAAAAAGACCGGAACACAACAGGCAGCTTCCCTTACTAAGGATAATACCGGGCAGAAACAAAAAGAAGATGAGTACCCGGATTTTAGTGGACATGGATCAGCAAAAGAAGAGCTCAAAACACCATTTTATAAAATGCCTAGAGGATGGAAGACCGTTGAAGGTGTACAAAAACCGAATTACAGCGTAAAACCGGTTAAGGTTGAAACGGCGAAGATCAAAGAAAATACTAATTCAGAGGCAACAGAGGCTAAGCCGAAGGAAAAACCGGAGATGAAAACTAATGTAAATCCTAATGTTAAGCCGATTGCAAGGCCGGTTATAAAACCCGTTGCCCATGGATCTGATAGAATAAATGATTTGAACGATAGAGATGAAAGTAATGAGAGCTATACCGGGAAAGAAGAGAGCCAAGAGAATGCTGTGGCAACGAAAATATTCGCTTCTTATCCAAGGATTTATCCTTTTGAGGATAATGAAATTACTATCTGTGTAAAAATAGAACCTAAGGATATCGGATTTTTACCGGCAGAGGTATGGACACTTAGTAATAACAGCTTTTTACTGCATGGTTATTATTGCTACCATCATTTAATATTTGCGAAATTAAATGACCGTTATGGCGGCAGATATATTCTTGGGGTACCGGGAATTTATCATAACAGGGAGCGTTTCATGGCAAGAATGTTTGGATTTGAAAACTTTAAGTCGATAAGAAAAAGAGATCTTAGACAAGGGGATTTCGGCTATTGGCACCTCCCTATTCCTATGTGATAAGACAATAATTGACAAAACGCGTGTTGTTAATAAATACAGGTATCAAAAGCCTTAAGAGCTAAAAATAAAAAGTTCTGTATAACAGAGATCTTATTATGAGCATTTAAGGAAATTGATACCTGATTTCTGTTTTTATAGGTTATTGATATGGATTATATGTCGAAAGAATTATATTTGATTAAATGATCGAGATTTTGATCGTTTGGATGAATGAGTGAATAACGCCGGTGATCCGTCCATAAACCGTTTATTTGGGCATAGGAAAAGGAGAAACCCTCATATATAAAATGAAGTTTTTCTATTAATCTTATGGAGGGATGATTGTTTGGCATAATAAAAGCTTCTATCCGGTGTATATTACACTCTTCAAATAAAACTTCAATCCCTTTTTGGATGCTTTCATAGGCATAGCCCAGGTGCTGATGCTTTTGGCCGAATTTATATCCAAGGCAACAGCTTTGGTAAGGTCCTCTAAGAAAATTCTGAAAACAGAAAGAGCCTATGATTTCGTCCGGATTATCCTTTAAAAATACCCAATATCTTAACAATTTACCCTCCAGCATCTGGTGGTATTCCATGGAAAGAGATGATTTTTGATAGGATAATGTATAAAAGTTTTCACTTCTTTTTGGTTCCCAAGGTTCAAAGATTACTTTGTTTTCTTCATAAAAAGAAAGAACCAAATTTGCAGCTTCTTTATTCAGAATTTTGATTGATAACCGAGGTGTTTCAAAAGACATTAACATAAAGTCGGCCTCCGTTTAAACATTTTCCTAATCAATTCCTCTGATAGAGACATTAGTTACATACGGTTTAAGAAGCTTTGCATATAGTAATATGGTATCCTTTGAAGGGCTACTTAGACCGGGAGAAAGGATGTCCTGGGAATCTTTATAGGCTTGCAGATAATATGCTCTTGCGCCTTCAATCCATTGTCCGATGGATAGAACATCCTGTTCGGTATGATGCTCTCTGACAAGGGTTGTCCGAAACTCATAATCGAGAGTTCCATTAAGTAAATAGGACACGCTTTCATCGATTTTATCAGTATTATATTCGGTAATACCGATGGAAAGACCATAATTCTTCCTAGAATTTTTAATGTCCATTGCCACATAATCAATCAATCCTGCATTCGAAAGTTGTTTTAACATGTCGGGGTTAGTGCCATTGGTATCTAATTTAACCTTAAAGCCCATGGTCTTTATTTCTGCAATAAAAGCCGGAAGATCTTTATAAAGAGTTGGTTCGCCACCGGTTATGCAGATGCCTTCTAACAGGTTTTTTCTCTTTTTCAGATATGATAGGACCTCCTCGGTTGGAATAACGGGCTGGGAGCTTACGCCGGTTACCAGGGAAGCGTTATGACAAAAAGGGCATCTCATATTGCAGCCACCGAGAAAAATTGTAGCCGCCAGATGCTTCGGATAATCCAGTAGGGTAGTTTTGTTAAAGCCATGTATCTGCATATTGTCACCTCAATAGGGTTATGATACAATTACTATATCAGATTTGGGTGGTCTAGTCCAGATGAAAAGGATACGGAAAGCATGAATGAAAAATATATGAAGGAAGCTCTCAAGCAGGCCAAGAAGGCGATTCGTTTAGGAGAAGTACCGATTGGATGTATAATCGTTTATGAGGATAAAATCATAGGCAGAGGGTATAATAAGAGGAATACAAAAAAGACAACCTTGGCTCATGCGGAGCTAATCGCCATTGAGAAAGCGAGTAAAGCGATGGGAGACTGGAGGCTGGAGGATTGTGTTATGTATGTGACCTTAGAGCCTTGCCAGATGTGTGCCGGTGCAATCGTTCAATCAAGAATGAAGAAGGTGGTTGTGGGCACAATGAATCCTAAAGCCGGTTGCGCAGGCTCTATATTAAATCTACTGCAGATGGAGGAGTTTAATCACCGGGTTGAACTGGTGACCGGTGTTCTGGAAAAGGAATGTACAGATATTCTTCAGACTTTCTTTAAGGAGCTTAGAATTCGTAATAAAATGGAAAAGCTTGAGGGTTGACATTCCTATCGAAAAGCTATATACTTGGCATACAGCTTTTTGCTAAACTAAATATATATTTGAAATTATAGCAAAAGGCTACGTATAATTTTGTCAAAAGATTTCCGTGCAGCCGGGGAGATAGCGGTGCCCTGTACCTGCAATCCGCTACAGCAGGGGTGATGTTCTGCCCAGGGTGACTTACTGTAGGGCTGCCCTTTATAAGTGATGTTGACGTCTGGGTCTTACGCAACAGGAATTTGTGAACCGTGTCAGGTCAGGAATGAAGCAGCACTAAGCAAAAGCTCTTGTGTGCCGTGAGGCTGCCTGGACCGAGTTAACTGTAAAGGTAACGCTTATGGTAGGCATTCAAAGCAGAACGCACGGAATTAATAATATAAATAGCAGGATGTCGTAAAACGATTGATTTGAATTAAATGATTGAGTTTGTTGTATAGAAAACGAATATATGAGATAGCGGGTTATTGAGGAAACTCAATAACCCGCTTTTTAGGCAAATTCAATTAAGAATTTTATCCTAATTCTGCAAAAGGTGACAATTAACTCTTTTGGTTATATGGTTTTTGTTATATAATAGAATAAGAGCAGCAAAGGTGCTGTGTATCTTCATAACACAATATATTGTTTTAACATATCAATTTGAATATCAATATATTGTAACGAAAAATATTATACTGGTGTCTCATATTACAATGGACGGGAGCGGTAATATATGGAATGGAAGATTAATCCCAATACAGTGAATCAGTTAGCAAAAGGAACCGTTATTTTTAAAGAAGGTGATCCGGTTCTCAGTATTGTACTTTTAATAAAAGGACGGGTAATATTACATAATAACGGAGCAAAGATTTTATTAAACTCCGGAACATTTCTGGGGTTAAACGATTTGTATTTTGGAACATATCAAAGTACCTATACCGCACAGGATGATAGTATTGTATTTGTATTTACTCTAAACAGGGTAGAGGATTTAGAGTCAATCATTTCATCAAACAAGGAATACAATGGGTTTATGGTAGCCTCATTAAACAAGATTATTTTTGAACTTGATCAGATATATCAGGATGTGATAAAACACAGAACGAATCTTTGTAGATTTATCACCGACAATTATTCAGATTATAGGAAGTATGCAAAAAAGCTGGGCTATGAGGCTCGGACCTCAGAGATGATAGAGGCTTTATCTGAAACGGAATATGATATAGAATTGATTAGAAACAGAATTGAGTATTATAAAGAATGTCATCGCTTACCTATGGAAGTAATTAAGTCGTTTTACTCTCATGGAAATAGTATTACAATTTATCAAATTGAAGAACAGGTGGATGTTATAAATCAATTGATTGGCGTATTAAAGGAACTGTCTAAGGAGCTAGCTATTATGGCCGACTGCCTGGTGAATGACAGCAATACATGTATATACCAGTTAATTGCATTCCTTGCAATCGAGGTGAGTCATGCCGGAGGAGACAATAGCGATATTGTTGATACCATGGATAATGTGATTGAAGAGATTAATAAGGTAGAAAAGCTTTATGATCGTAAGCTAGGGTACAAGTTGTCAGTGAACAGAAAAGGTATGGAAGAAGCTTATCACATTTTACTTACGGATAAAAAGGGTCAGAATAATTCGCGATACGAGGATAAAAATGAAGCAGAGGATACTTCCTCAAAGATATTATCAGAAATGGAGAATTCATTTCAAAAGATTATAGGATTTGCTGAAATTTCACAGGACAGAGCAAAGGAAATGGAAGCAAACATCCGTGAATTTATTAATTTAAAAGATAGGATGGCGACTGATGATAATACAAGATTAATTCGTAAGCAGTTAACGGATAACTACTATGAATTATATCTAGCAGTATTCTTAAAAGCCTATAGTGCAAACGAGATACCGAAGATCGTTGACCTGTTTTTAAAGTACGGTTATGCGGATGAGCGCCTGTTAACGAAGGAACAGCTTTTAAATCTATATAATTTAGAGGATACTCGCGTAGATACTTCCTACAACATATATAATATAAAAGATTGGTTGACGCTGATATATGAAGGTAAGAAGGAACCCTCTAAGAATGAATTCGACTTAGAGTATCCGGATATGCTACTGACTTTAAAAAAACAGGGTAAATTGACAGAAAGAGATGTCAGAGAATGGTCAGAAGATAGATTACGGAAATTGGAGTATGAAATCCAGAATATGTTCCGATATAACAACAGAACTACTAATGGGCAAATAAGTACCTTTGTACCGATATTATATAAAGATACGATAACCAACGATTTAGAAAAGATATTGGTTACCGGTGTTAAAGTAATTAATGCAATGAATGAATTATTGAATATCGATTATTCCATATTCGACAGAGAGGTTCTTTATTCAAGTAAAGAGAATAATATTGTAAAAGAATATATAATAAAAACGGTATATCCGGATATTATTCTTATGCCAGTCGTGGGGATGAACGGAGTTATGTGGCAGGATATCACAGGCAGAAAAAGAGATAGTTGTGGACGTTTTCTTCTGCCGAGCTTTTGTGAATACGGATTAACCGCAATACTCACTCGGATTTTTGGAAGATTTCGGTGGGAGATGTGCAGAACGATTGAAGGCACGGCGTGGAATGATATTAAACATAAATCCCTTACTTCAGAGTACTCGGATTATCTACAGTTTTATCGTAAAAACAAAGAGTTATCCGAAGAAAAGAAAGAAAAAATAAAATTGCAAATTCAAAAGGGCCGGAACAGTAGTAGAGAAGTTTTTGTTCTTGATTATGAACAGTGGATAAAATACGAATCAAGAGGAGCGATTAAACTAAATAAACCGGTCAGAGAGATAATGGCAACTTATTGCCCATTCTCTAAAGAAATCCGTGATAAACTTATACATCAACCAATGTTTGAAGAAGCTATGGCTAGATTTATAAAAGACAGACAGAAAAAAATCAGGGATATTGAAGCAAGACACCGTATGCTAAATAAAGATCAGATTGAACTGACGAAGGAACTGATTGATACGCTAAACTATTATTTGGACCGATAACAAAATAACGGTTATAATAAAGGATATTAATAAGACGGAAAATAGGATTCACTTAGCAAGAACATATTTCATAGATCTGTTTATCTGATAAGAAGGGAATAAAATCAGTAAATAAATCGGTAATATGTCTATCCATTGGGCGTAGGGAATTCTATGTTTCGTCTTTTCTTATGTCAAGTAATTTTTAAGAAAGACTGTTCATTCTATTCATAATAAAATCTTGATATTTTCTATATTGTTACAAAAAAATACATGTATGGTACTTGTAGAATCAGGATACAGATGGTAGTATAGAAGTTAAGTAATAAAGTTCAATTCGTTCTTTTTTGGAGGAGCTTCGGGTGCTGGAATTAATCAATGTTAAAAAATATTATAACAATAATAAAGCAGTCGATGGAATCTCTTTTTGGGTTGATAAAGGTGAAGTATTAGGTTTAATTGGAGCCAACGGTGCTGGAAAATCAACCACAATTTCAATGATAGCTACACTAAGCAAACCGGATAGCGGAAATATCTTTTATGAAGGACAGGATATCGTTAAAAACCCTAAAATCATGAGAAAAAATCTTGGATATGTGCCGCAGGAAACAGCTTTATATCCTTCCTTAACCGGGAGGGATAATTTAAGGTTTTGGGGCAGAGCCAATCATGTTAGAGGTATTCACTTAAAACAACGAATACATGAAGTGTGTACAACAATTAATATTACGGATGAAATTTTAAATAAAAGAGTAAATAGTTATTCAGGGGGAATGAAACGAAGGGTGAACATAGGTGCAGCACTTCTTCATAACCCGAATCTTGTTATTATGGATGAGCCAACGGTCGGTCTCGATGTGGAATCTCGAAATCAAATACTATTGGCAATCAATGAATTAAAAAGACAGGGTACCAGTGTAATTTATACCGGTCACTATATGGAGGAAATGGAAAAAATCTGTGACAAGATATGTATTATCGACAGAGGAAAATGTATTCTTTTCGGTGAGATAAAGCAGCTATTAGATAAGAGTAAAAGTTTAGAACAACTGTATTTAGAGATAACACAAAATTCACAGGCCTAGTATAAGTAGTCTGTATGTAATACAAAACCTTAACTTTTATAGAATATACCAAAAGTAGGATTTTGGTTAAAACAAAATAAAACACAAAAGGGGCACTTTCATAGTTATTTTACGTTTGTTTCTATACAAACGAATGGAGGTATAAAACATGGGAAGCTATGAAATAATTGTAAAAACAGAAGAGATAAAAAAACGGGTTCAGGAGGGGGATTACACATCCGCACAGATAATTCTGGATACATTGGAATTAAAGAAGGTAAAAAACACCTCAGATATGAGTCTTATGGCTGAAGTGTTTATTTATAATGAAAGATATGAGGAAGCCTATGAACTGCTTCTTAAAATTTATCATAAATCGAAACTTAGAAAAGTTTTATATCAGTTGGTGTGGGTATGTATTAAACGAAAAAATACGGACGATGCCATCCGATATCTTGAGGAATATGAAAAAATTGCTCCAAAGGATTTCTATAAATACATATTACGTTATAAAATTGATAAATTACTGGGAAAACCATACGACGTTTTAATTGAAACACTGAAAACTCTGAAAGAAACTGAATATATGGAGCAGTGGGCCTATGAACTGGCTAAGCTATATTACAAGGCAGGCATGGAGAAAGAATGTATTAAGGAATGTTCTGACATAATACTATGGTTTGGTGAAGGAAGCTATGTAGAAAAGGCGAGAATTCTAAAAGCATACTACTTAGGTGAAGCAGATAAAGAGGAAATCATTGAAGGGCTAAAAAAAAGAGCCTCAGAGGAGACGCATCATAGTAAAACCGAAGAAAATCAAGAATTTGGTGATTCTGATAAGAATTCGAACGAAGAGGAGCTGTATCAAAACAGGTCTGACAGCGATAATGCTTTCGAACAGGAAACTGATAAAGATGAACAAAATCTTATGTATGAGGATCATTCGTTTTATGTAGATGATACAAACGAGTTGAACGAATCCATATTACCAGAGAGTATAAAAAAAGATGTTAGGGATATCATGGCTTCTGATTTGCAAAAGGATATGGTTGGAGAAGGTAGGTCGGAGGAAAAGCAGTATAATACTGGTCTGGTTACGAATAAAGAACTGGCGGAACTGGAAGTCGAGGATGAACTTTATCGTCTCCTTGAAGAAGAGAATATGGATGAGGATGATCTGTTCTTGGAAAAGCTTTCCGAGGATTTAAGTATTGAGCTGAAAGAAGTGTTTGGCAACTTTCTTCCGGTTAAGGCAATTAAAAAGCAACTAGTCAAAAGTATAGAGATCATATTGGATCAACAAACAAAGACAACCCTTATGATTATAACGGGGGCAGCTGGTTCCGGAAAAACAACTCTTGCGAAAGATATCTCTGTCTTTTTAAACCGAATTGGTAAACTGAAATCACCCAAAGTAGCTAAAATATCTGCGGATAGTTTAAACAAGATTGACCTCATGCAAAAGAAGGACGCTCTAAGAGATTGCTGCGTAGTAATTGAACAAGCCAGCGAGTTAAAGAAACCGGCAATTGATAAATTATTAGAATTAATTGAGTATTTAGATGGTGAGATTGCAGTTGTTTTTGAGGAAAACAAAAAAAATATGAATAAGCTGTTTAGAGAATGTCCGAAATTAATGGATTTATTTAAAAACAGAATTCATTTACCAAGTTACACCAAAGAAGATCTATTACGTATTGTATATGCAGGCTTTCGGTTACAAGAATACCGTTTGCATCCTCAGACACAAACGGTAATAAGAGATCTGGTTTATGAAATTACGAATCAGATGAAACCGGAGATACAGCTTTATAAAATACAACAGCTAATAATGTCTTCTATTTCAGCCTCTGATCAAAGATTGGGTAAGCAGTTAACAAGTCTGGTAACAGAAGGTAGACTTGGTGAAGCCAATCTGCAATGGATCTATCCGGAAGATTTACCGGTCACACTTTAAATTGTATGGTAATATCATTGGGAAGCTTTTGTCCTTTCTTTGACATCACATTGTTGGTTACATGTAAAAGGTAAGATTCGTTTTTTGTATATGGTTCCAACGGTTCAATTTCAATATAATTGTTTACTGTGTCGTATCGAATATTTGTTTTCAAAGGGGCCATATTTAGGGATGTCACATATAGATTTTTGTTATTAACGGTAGTGGGATTGAGTGGAGCAGTAAATTTAATTCTCCATACAAAATTATTGGTTTTAAATTTTAAATCTTGCTTTACCCGGTTTTTTTCTCCGCCTGAAACAGATTCTATTGTAATAAATTTGGATGCCATTAGACTCACCTCCATTTATATGCTAGTTGTTTAATTTAATTATAACATGTTTTCTAAAAAGTTCAACAATTTTGAACAAATGACAATTTTTGTGACTACAATTCGACAAATCATAGGATACTCTGGTAATAAATCGAATAAATATTAATAATGGATTTGAAATTACAGATGGTAAACCGTAAAATAATTACCTCTATAGAATCAAACCTATGTACGAATATTAAACATCAAGCTACTTAAAATATAAATATAAAAAGAAAAAGGAGATGAACAAAATGGTAGAATATGGAGAATTATCGTGTATTAAAATGCATATGTTTTTACAAAAAACAATTTACAAACACACACTTTATGGTATAATCAAATTGGTGGATAAAATTTAACAAATTATTGACTCATTTTATATGCAAAATTTACAAACAAAAGTACGATAAAATATGAGGTGTGCAATGGAGCAATATATAATAAAAGGCGGGAAACCGTTAATTGGAGAAGTTACAATTGGCGGCTATAAAAATGCTGCGCTTGGAATTATAGCAGCAGCTATTATGACGGATGAAACTGTAAAAATTGAAAATGTTCCTAATATTAGTGATATAAATGTATTGCTACAAGCGATAGAAGATATAGGCGGTAAGGTAGACAGAGTTAATAAAAATACAATCAAAATTAACGGGGCTAAAATTAATTCTGTTAATGTTGATTTTGATTATGTAAGAAAAATCAGAGGTTTCTTTTATTTGGTAGGAGCTTTGCTTGGTAAATATAAAAAGGCACAGGTTGCGCTACCCGGAGGATGTAATATAGGTAGCAGGCCGATTGACAGACATATAAAAGGATTCGAAGCTCTTGGCTCTGATGTAAAGATTGAACATGGTTTGATTTGTTGTAAGGCAGAGCAACTCACCGGAGCTAATATATATTTCGATGAATCCAGTGTGGGAGCAACCATTAATACAATGCTGGCAGCATGTATGGCAGAAGGTCAGACAGTAATCGAAAACGCAGCGAAAGAACCACATGTTGTGGATGTAGCGAACTTTTTAAATAGCATGGGAGCCAATATTAAAGGAGCAGGAACGGATGTAATCCGTATTAAAGGAGTTCCTAAACTTCATGGCAGTGAATATTCAATCATACCCGATCAAATCGAAGCCGGAACTTTTATGTTCGCGGCAGCAGCTTCAAAAGGGGATATCTTAATTAAAAATGTAATTCCTAAGCATCTAGAGGCATTTACAGCGAAGCTTTTAGAAATAGGTGCTCAAGTGGAAGAGTTTGATGATGCTGTTAGAGTGATTGCCAATGGAAGATTAGGTAATACCCATGTCAAGACATTAGTATATCCAGGGTTTTTAACCGATATGCAACCACAGATGACAACCTTATTGTCTATATCCAGTGGTACCAGTATTGTTACGGAAAGTATTTTTGAAAATAGATTTAAATTTGTTGATGAGTTAACCCGTATGGGTGCATCCATTAAGGTTGTAGAAAGTAATACGGCAATTATAACGGGTGTAGAACGACTTACGGGTGCGGTTGTAAGTGCACCGGATTTACGTGCCGGAGCTGCACTGGTAATAGCAGGATTAATGGCAGAAGGTTATACGATAGTTGAGAATGTTGAATTTATTGAACGAGGCTATGAGAATTTTGAGAGTAAAATGCAGAAACTTGGAGCTGCAATGGCCAAAATCGATTCAAACGATACAAAGGCAATTCGAAAATTTAAACTAAAAGTAAGTTAATCGTTATTCTAAACATATAAAAGAGGCTTATTAAGGAATATTTAATCCTTAATAAGCCTCTTTTATATGTTTAGAATAATAGTTTCATAATAAAGAAGTTATCTGTATTTATCTACAGTCAATTAATTAGATATTAAATTAAGGACTCGATATATAGATTTCGGTGTTTTGATAAATCAATAAATTGATCATTCACTTTAACTACAGGGCGTGATAACTCAAATCGATTGATTAATACAATCTCACCCTCTTTCTTATCGTTTAGACGAACATTATTATGTATGTAGGTTTGAACGATACCTTCCAAGAAAGTCATAATATATTTAGGGTCATATTTCGTATAACCCTCAGTCTCAAAAATGCTAACTACTTCAAAGGGGCATAGAGGACCTCGGTATACCCGTGCACAGGTCATAGCATCATAAACATCAGCAATAGAAACCAGCTTGGCGAACGGCTCTATGTGCTCATTTGTAAGGCCATAGGGATAACCGCTTCCATCACATCGTTCATGGTGCATAAGAGCCGCATTTTTAATACGGGAATCAATATTCTTGTCCTTTAACAGATTATATCCTCGAAGGGCATGAGTCTTAATGGTTGTATATTCTTCCTGTGTAAGTTTAGCCGGTTTTGTAATAATATCTGAAGGAATTAAAAGCTTACCTAAATCATGGAGCAGCCCACAAAGAGTTATAACCTCTAAATCTTCAGGACTAAAATGCAGCCATTTTCCAATAATATTACATATTAAGGATACATTTAAACTATGAACATAAGTGGTATCATCAAATTCTCTCATACAATGGAGCATGTTAAACAACTCTATATTTGTATTACATTGATATAATATCTTTGACAGATCTGTTAATAAATGATCCGTATCAATTTCCTTATCGTTGGTAACAATATTATTCAAAGTGTTTTGAAAATCATTTACAGTACTGATATATGCTTTATGAAAGCGTCTGAAAGCCTCACTTTTTTTGATTTCTTCATAAAAGGTGGTTTCAATAATAGTGTTTTCCTTTTCTATGATATTTGTATCAGTTAGAACGGATAAATCGGTGATTGAGTAGAATTCTAAACGAGTAATAATTTTATCTGATAAGGTGGTATCCTTGGCTATGACAAGATGATGGTCTTTTGTATAAACATCCTCAGCTACTATCATACCGGGCACAGCCTGAGCTGTTAAAATTTTTGCCGCTTTCATAATGATCATGCAAGGGGCTGTTGGCAAAGGAAGCTTTCGGGTGTATGATAGCACCCAAAGAGCATATCCATTATGCTATTACCCCACTCCTTTCACGATAATTCATTAATTTAGTACAAATGTAGTTATTAACTTAGCATATAAAAACAGTATATGAAAAATATGTATAAAAGTCAATCTTTTTGTAAATATATGTCCATTGTGTAAACAATTATCGGTTTTAACGAATAATAAAGTAAATATATTCTAGTTATATAAAATAAAAATTACCTTGACGTATTATGGAATTCGTTATATTATCAAAGAGAGTTAACTTTTATATAATTTCATATTCATATTTTTCTCTTATTCAGAGTGACGGAGAGTAAAGGCTCTATGAAGTCACGGCAACCCCATGGTATGGAAGGTGCCAACCTGAGCGAGTTATCGAACAATAAGAGGATTTGGTTACTTATTATCAAGTCCGCATATTGCGGATTTTTTTTTACTATTATTTATTGGAGGAAAACTATGCAAAAAAGATTATTTACATCGGAATCGGTAACAGAGGGACATCCGGATAAAATTTGTGATCAGATATCGGATGCTGTATTAGATGCTTTATTAGAGCAGGATCCTATGAGCCGGGTGGCTTGTGAAACGGCCATTACCACAGGTTTAGTCCTTGTAATGGGAGAGATAACAACCGAAGGATATGTGGATATCCAGAAAATAGCCAGAGATACGATACGAGAGATTGGTTATGACAAATCAGAATATGGATTTGATGCCAACACCTGTGGTGTCATTGTTGCATTGGATGAACAATCGAGAGATATCGCAATGGGTGTAGATCAATCCTTAGAAGTTAAAGAACATACTACTGATGATGAAGCTATGTCAGCGATAGGAGCCGGAGATCAGGGAATGATGTTTGGTTATGCAACAAATGAAACGCAGGAATATATGCCCTATCCAATCTCTTTGGCTCATAAGCTGACTCAGCAGTTAACATTGGTTAGAAAGAATGGTACCTTAAAATATCTTAGACCGGATGGAAAATCTCAGGTAACGGTTGAATATGATGATAACGGTAATCCGATTCATCTGAATGCCGTAGTATTATCAACGCAACATAATGAAGAGATATCAATTGATCAGCTTCGTAAGGACATTAAAAAATATGTGTTAGATGAAGTACTTCCTAAAGAGTTGGTGGATGAGAAGACAAAATTCTATATTAATCCGACCGGCCGTTTTGTAATCGGTGGTCCAAATGGAGACAGCGGATTAACCGGGCGAAAGATTATCGTTGATACCTATGGAGGCTATGCGAGACACGGCGGCGGAGCATTTTCCGGTAAGGATTGCACCAAGGTTGATCGTTCAGCATCTTATGCAGCCAGGTATGTAGCAAAGAATCTCGTAGCGGCAGGATTAGCTGATCGCTGTGAAATCCAGTTATCCTATGCTATTGGTGTGGCAGAACCCACTTCCGTAATGATTGATACCTTTGGAACCGGCCGTCTGTCTGATGAGGAGCTGGTGACGATTGTTCGTAAATATTTTGATCTTCGTCCGGCAGGGATTATTAAAATGCTGGATTTAAGAAAACCAATTTATAAAAAAACAGCGGCTTACGGCCACTTTGGAAGAAACGATTTAGATCTTCCATGGGAAAGATTGGACAAGGTTAACGATTTAAAAGCATATGTAAAATGAATGTTTTAACAGAGCAAGTTAATTAAATAATAAAGGATTAAAGAAGGGACTTATTAACCGGCACAAGTAGGTTTATATAGGTCCCTTTTATTTATCAATCAATCTCCTTCATCAAATTTTTAGAAAAATAATATAGTTACTTTAGATGCAAAGATAAGACCGCTGTGCTATAATAAATGGAAATAGTATAGCTATTATTCTATCTAGGAGTAGGTGAAGATTTGAAGCTGAAAGGCAGACTTATTACCGCATTTATTGTTATGATTGTAATGCCAATTATGTTGATCGCCATAACTGCAAGTACCATTGTACGATTTCAAATAAACTCTATAAATCAATCCTATGACGTTGAGGCGAATACCATACAGGTAATATCTAATCCGATTCGGATCTTAAATCGTATTACAAGAGGTGTGTATAATGAGATTAAGTTAAATGCCCTTAAGTCACCGGAAAGGTTAGAGGATGAGGAATATTATGAAGAGTTGGATCAGGAGCTGAAAAACAAATACTCTTTTTTAGCAGTGAGAAAAAAAGAAGATTTTATTTATATCGGCAGTGGAGTAAAACTGGAGATGATCGAAGAGTTATTACCCAAGTTTGGTGTTTCGGTGGATGATGTTGACGGAGGAATTTATCTTGGCGGAAAGGATTCTTTTTTGGTTAAGGCGCAGGATTTTTATTTTTCTGATGGTGAGGAAGGAACAATCTTTGTAATAACGGATCTTAATATTTTGGTACCACAGTTAAAAGCTGTGGCGATCCAGAGTGTAGTATCCTTTTTGATCATTATAATTTTTACTGCCTTTTTACTAATTTATTGGATCTACCGTAGTATATTAAGGCCTCTGAATGTTTTACGATTAGCGACAAACCGTATCAAAGACGGAGATTTGGATACGGCTATCGTTTCCGATACCGAAGATGAAATTGGACAGCTTTGTGAAGATTTTGAACAGATGCGTATCCGCCTTAAGAAGTTAATTGAAGACAGGTTACAATATGAAGAGGAAATGAAGGAACTGGTCAGTAATATATCCCATGATTTAAAGACTCCTTTGACGGCTATAAAAGGTTATGCGGAGGGCTTAATGGACGGAGTGGCAGATACACCGCAAAAGCAGGAAAAGTATTTAAAAACCATTAGCATGAAAGCTAATGATATGACGGTTCTGGTGGATGAACTGGCTTTTTATTCAAAAATTGATTGCAACACGGTACCATACACCTTTAAAGATATTAATCTAAAGGAATATTTTGATGATTGTATGGAAGATCTAAGATTAGAGTTAGAGGTTAAAAGCATAAAGATAATCTATCACAATGAAACAGATTCTTTGGTTCGGGTTGTTGCAGATGCAGAACAGTTAAAGCGGGTAATTCATAACATAATCGGAAATTCCGTTAAATATTTAGATAAAAAAGAAGGAATTATAAAAATTAGTATAGAAGATATCGGTCAGTATATACAAGTTAACATACAAGATAACGGAAGCGGAATTGGGAAGCCGGATTTACCATATATCTTTGACCGGTTTTATCGGGCGGATTCATCCAGAAATTCAAAAAAAGGTGGGAGCGGCCTGGGCCTGGCAATATCAAAGAAGGTGATAGAGGACCATGCAGGCAAGATTTGGGCTACCAGTGAAGAAGGGATTGGAACAACAATCAGTTTTACGTTAAAAAAGAGTTGAGGTGATTATGGTGAGTAGAATATTAATTATTGAAGATGAAGTTGCAATAGCTGAATTGGAGAAGGACTATCTGGAACTGAGCGGGTTTGAGGTTGAGGTCGAAGATACCGGAGACGTAGGAGTTGTACGGGCACTTTCCGAAAAGTTTGACTTGATTATTCTGGATTTAATGCTTCCAAACGTTGATGGATTTGAAATCTGTAAACGAATAAGGGCAGAGAAAAACATTCCAATTATCATGGTGTCTGCCAAAAAGGATGACATTGATAAGATCCGGGGATTGGGTCTTGGAGCAGATGATTATATGACAAAGCCCTTTAGTCCCAGTGAACTGGTTGCCAGAGTGAAAGCACATCTTGCCAGATATGAAAGACTGATTGGCACCGGAACGAAAGAAAACGATGTGATCGAAATACGAGGTCTTAAAATTGATAAAACTGCCAGAAGAGTGTTTTTAAACGGGGAGGAGAAGATTTTCACCACAAAAGAATTCGACCTTTTAACCTTCTTGGCGGAAAACCCCAACCATGTATATACGAAAGAGGATCTGTTTCGAGAAATCTGGGATATGGAATCCATTGGAGATATAGCAACCGTTACGGTTCATATCAAAAAAATTAGAGAGAAAATCGAATATAACACCTCCAAACCTCAATATATTGAAACGATCTGGGGCGTGGGATATCGATTTAAGGTTTAATAGGAGTATAAAAATTAATAATAGGGAAAAGGGAGTTAAGATGCAGGAAAAATTTTATAAACAAGCAATGCTCTTTAAGGCAATGGCGGATGCAAACCGTTTATTAATTTTAGAATATCTTATGGATGGGGAACGTTGTGCATGTAAAATACTTGAACAGCTTCCAATTTCACAACCTACGTTATCCCACCATATGAAAATTCTGTGTGACTGTGACCTGGTGAGTGCCAGAAAAGATGGAAAATGGATGCATTATTCTATTAATAATGCTACTTTTATTCAGCTAAATGAACTTCTGGAGGGCTACTTGCAAAAACGAGACACCAAAGATGATTGTGCTATATAGTCGGTTTATTGAATAACTATATGGAAAAATAAATAGGTACCGATAACTTAAAAGGGATAGCATAACAATATAGTAGCATAAGAGAAAATATAGTTTTATATTTTATTGTTAAAATATTGACAAGGATTATCCATAATGTTAAAATGTCATCATCCAATCCAAAAGGAAAGCCTGATGGAGAGGAATTATTATAGGATTAATCATAGTATTCGTTCTGAAGACATGAGGGTTCGTCCCGAGTGAAAAGGCGTGCAGTAATAGGACCATTTCATCCCCATGTCGTTGACATGGGGATTTTTTGCGCGTAGGCAAAGCGAGCAGACGTAAAGTTTGTTCTATCCTATACAGGCTTTAAAGTTTACTTTATAAAGCCGGTATAGGATAGAACGACAAGCTAGCTTGGAAGGATGCGAGCGCGCCCGCGAACCTTCGACACTGTGTGTCGAAAGGTTGCGCGTACTATATAAAGCCGGTATAGGATAGAACAACAAGCTAGCTTGGAAGGATGCGAGCGCGCCCGCGAACCTTCGACACTGTGTGTCGAAAGGTTGCGCATAAACTAAGAGGTTGCGCAGACTTGTCTATAGAACAACAAACGGAGGTGAATATATTGGAGACCAGAGTTGCACTTATAGGAATAATCATCGAGGATTTAGAAGCAGTTGAAAAACTAAATTTGATTCTGCATGAGTATGGGCAGTACATAATTGGCAGAATGGGTATTCCCTACAGGGAAAAGGATATTAATATTATAAGTGTGGTGATTGACGCCAATGCAGATATCATCAGTACCCTGGCAGGGAAACTGGGTATGCAAAAAGGGGTTAACGTAAAAACAGTATATTCAAAAAAATAATAAAAGATTAAACATGGAGGATTTAACATGAAAGTTTTAAAGAGTGTCTTATTGTTCCTAATATGTATGGCTTTACTGGCCGGATGTACAAAAAAAGCAGATCCTGCGGATGATGTAAAAAATAATGAGAAAACAACCGTTGATGCAGAGGCAGGGAAAGGAACCAAGGAAGAAGAAACGAATGAATTAGAGAATCAAAACACAGAGCCGGAAGCTTCAAATGATACAGCAGCGAAGGATAAGGTTGATATTAATATAGCAGCTTTAAAGGGCCCAACGGCCATAGGTATGGTAAAAATTATGGAGGATGCTGAAACAGGGGAAGCCTCCAACAACTACAGCTTTACAATTGCAGGAGCTGCGGATGAAATTAGTGCAGGTTTAATTAAGGGTGAATTCGATATAGCAGCCGTTCCCAGTAATTTAGCTTCTGTACTTTATAATAAAACCGAAGGGGCAATAAAGTTGGCCGGAATAAACACTTTGGGAGTATTATATATCGTAGAAACAGGGAATGAGATTAATTCTGTTGAAGATTTAAAGGGTAAAACCATCTATTCAACCGGGTTTGGAACTACACCCCAATATACACTGAACTATCTGTTAAACTCCTACGGCCTTGATCCGGAGAAGGATGTTACCGTAGAATATAAGACAGAGGCTACAGAGGTTGCAGCTATGCTAAGTCAATCCGATAATGCAATTGCTATGCTGCCCCAGCCCTATATCACCACAGTAATGATGAATAATGATAAGGTTAGGATTGCTTTGAGTGTTGCAGATGAGTGGGACGGCGTGAATTCTGAGAGTTCTGTTATTACCGGAGTTATTGTAGTAAGAAAAGAATTCTTGGAAAAAACCCCGGATGCTTTTAACGCTTTCATGGAAGAATATGAACGCAGTACAACCTTTGCAAATGAGAACATGGATGATACTGCTGCACTCGTAGAGAAGTTTGGAATCTTTAAAGCGGCTGTGGCAAAGAAAGCAATTCCTTATTGTAATATTACACTTATTACAGGAGATGAAATGAAAGATAAAGTTCAGGGTTATCTAGGTACACTATTTACTCAAAATCCGGCAGCAATTGGCGGTAAACTTCCGGCTGAGGATTTTTATTATCTACCGTAAGCGTAGAGATATAGATCATATGAATCGTATATTGTAGCTTCTAAACTTGATTATGAGAATAGATCTATATTTTAATTACAGCAGAAAGGAGTCCGTTAGGTTGATCAGAATGAAAAAAATAATAAACTTAAAAAATAATAGATTCAAAATCCTAGCGGTCTGTTTTTGGTTCCTACTTTGGGAAGTTGGAAGCAGGGTTGTGGATCAGGAGATTCTTTTGGCATCTCCGACAGAAGTTTTATTAACGTTACTAGAACTTTGTAGGGAGATAGACTTTTGGGTCACCATATTCTTTTCTTCGAAAAGGATCGTTACAGGATTTTTATTGGCTCTTTGTATCGGTACCTTTTGGGCCGTTCTGTCCTATAAAAGCAGGTTGGTTTATGAGCTGGTGACCCCGTTTATAAAAGTGGTGAAAGCCACACCGGTGGCCTCCTTCATTATCCTTGCATTAATTTGGATCAGCTCAAAGAACCTGTCTGTATTAATATCATTTTTTATGGTCGTTCCGGTTATATTCTCGAATGTTCTGCAAGGACTGAATGCTACGGATGAAAAATTATTACAGATGGCAAAGGTATATCGTTTAAATAATCTAAAAAAAATAAAAGCTATTTACATACCGTCGATATTACCGTATTTGATTTCAGCCGTATCTGTTGGTATGGGGCTTGGATTTAAAGCGGGGATAGCAGCTGAGGTTATCGGTATACCGGCTAATTCCATTGGACAAAGAATGTATGAGGCTAAACTCTACCTTATGACAAAAGAGCTGTTTGCCTGGTCATTGGTTATTATTTTAATTAGCATATTGTTCGAAAAAGCGATATTAATCATAATACATACCTTATATAAGGAGCATATACAAAAGCTTCGGGAACTAAACCGAAAATAATGTTCATAAGGAATTTAAGGAATGGATGTTAATTTAGAAAGGAGAAGTCCTATGGATATCAGACTTCATCATATAAACAAACAATTTGATGAAAAGCAGGTACTTAAAGATGTGAATATGACCATTGTGGAAGGTGATATTTACTGTATCATGGGAGCCTCCGGTGCAGGTAAGACGACGTTGGTTAATATACTAATGGGTATTATAAAACAGGATGCCGGTGAGATTACCGGAATGAATAAAAGAAAAATAGCTGCCGTATTTCAAGAAGACAGGCTGATAGAACACTGGGATGCAGTAAAGAATATTTTACTCGTATGTAATAAATCTATGGACGAAAGTAAAGTAAAGGACGCTTTAGAGGAAGTTGGATTAAAGGACCACTTAAAAAAACCGGTTATGGATTTAAGCGGGGGTATGAGGCGAAGGGTTGCAGTTGTCAGGGCACTTATGGCTGACAGTGAACTTATTATAATGGATGAACCCTTTAAGGGACTGGATGAGGCATTGAAGCAACAGATGATTCAATATGTAAAGAAAAGAACAAAGGGAAAGACGGTGATTCTAATTACCCATGATAAAGAGGAGGCTTTGGGCTTAAATGCAAAGATAATCTCAATTTTATCATGACCCGGTTGTAATTTGCATCGGTATCGTCTATAATACTATATTAAATCAAGGTATTGAAATGCGAAATCTGATCGAGTTAAAGGAAGGATAAATAAATGCATATTACGATTACGGGTAATTTAGGAAGTGGAAAGTCTACCATATGCCGGTTACTGAGTGAGAAGTACAGCTTTGAGATATATTCCACAGGTAAAGTACAGAGAGAACTGGCCAGACAGATGAATATGACCACGCTGGAATTAAACCAGCTGATGCGAAGTGACCAAAAATATGACAAAATGATCGATGACGAAACAGCAAGAATCTCTAGGGAAAATAAGGATAAGGATATTATTTTCGATTCCAGACTTGCCTGGCATTTTGTGGAGAGCTCTTTTAAGGTGTTTGTTTCTGTCAGTCTTGAAGTGGCTGCAGAAAGAGTTATGAATGACAAAAGGGGAGACGAAGAAAAATATACCTCCTTGGAGGAAGCAATTAAGCTTTTGGCCGCCAGAGCAGCTACCGAGCGAGTTCGTTATAAGGAAATTTATAATTTAAACTATATGGATTTCTCAAATTATAATCTTGTGATTGACAGTACTTATAATCTGCCGGATCAAATAGCGGAAATCATATTAAATGAAGCGAAGGAATATGAAAACAACCCATCCTATCGTACGAAGATGCTTGTTTCGCCTAAGCGGTTGATTTATCCGGAAGATAACAAAGAAGAAGACAAACGCAGACTGAGTAAGCTTATTGATGAATATAAAAAGCTTCCTTATACAATTGATACGATAATAAAAGTAAAAAAACAAGAGGATGATTATATCATATTAGAGGGACATGATAATGCTAAGGCGGCGTTATTGGCTGATGTACCCTATATTCCGATTGATGTTATTAAAATTTAAATTTTATGAGGATTTAATGACAAATGGTGCTTTACACTTTTATCAAATATTATTTGATAAAAGTTCTTAAAATGATAATATTAGCATATTTATTTCATTTTATCCCCGAGGATATAAAAAATCATATTACAAACAATATTGATAAGAGGATTCATAACCAATGAATTCTCTTTTTGATTCAGAATTAAAAAATTTTAAACGAATAGCAGTACTCTATCTGCAGTTTAAGAGAAAGATTACTTATCCCTAAGGATTTTTATAATAGGAATAACTAAAAAGTGGACGGTATCTTTGTTTTTTGTGATACAGTAAGTTTTCTACTCTTTGGTTTTGATAGGGGGTGATACTATGAAATCGGGAGAAGGAAATAATGTGAAGTTAAAATGGTTTCTGACCATAATAGTAACCACCGTAGGTGTCTATCTGAGCTTTCGCTTTATTTTGCCACTTATTTTACCGTTTTTGGTAGCTTATTTCTTAGCGTGGATCATTCGACCTCTCACAGAATTTTTATATCGTAGGTTGAAATTGCCCAGAGTTGTTGGTGGTACCTTTTCTCTCCTGGTATTGGTTGGCTTAGTGGGAACCGGATGTTATTACTTATGTAATGCATTAATAAAGCAGGCGATCACTCTTGTAAAAAACATACCGGTATATTTTGGTATCTTAGCCGGAAAACTGGATTATCTTTGCAAGGGCTGTGATGAACTCTTCGGTTTAGCAAAGGGAACCATAAGATCGATGGTAGACGATAATATGAGTAGTATGCTAAACCATATGAAAACTAGTATCATGCCGGATATAACACAACAAACCATTACTGTCGCTGTTGGACTTGTTAGTGCTGTTGGTATCATATTAATCATTCTAATTGCTACAGTTTTAATTGTTAAGGATCTGCCGGATTTCCATAAACGATATGAAAGCAATGCTCTTTATAAAGATGTTCATGCTATTACATCGAAACTGTCGGAGGCTGGGATTGCCTGGCTTAGGACACAAGCTATTATAATGTCAATTGTTGCAGTAATTTGTGTATTAGGCTTAACGCTTCTTAAAAATGAGTATGCTTTACTGTTAGGTATCGGAATTGCTTTCATGGATGCACTGCCTATCCTTGGAAGCGGCATTGTATTCATTCCTTGGATTATTATTATGCTGATAAGTGGGAACATTTATGCCGCAGCTATTTTAGCCACGATCTATCTAATTGCACAGATAGTAAGAGAAGTTTTAGAACCAAAATTAATCGGAAATCGAATTGGGGTGAAACCACTGTTTACCTTGATCGCAATGTACATCGGATTAAATTTATTTTCAATTGCCGGCTTTATTCTCGGACCGGTAGGCTTAATCATGATAATAACGATTGTAAAAGTAGTGAATGATAGGACAAATCAGAATTCGTGTAAGCAGGAAATGCCTTTATAATACTTGACAAAGAGAATATTCTGGCATAAAATTAATAACATTAATTTATATGTATGGACTGTTTGCTTTTTCAACTATATTATTAAGAAATAGCAGACAGAAAATACATGCGATGAAGAGGAATAGTAGATTACGTTCTCATCTCAGAGAGAGAAGCACATTGGTGAGAGCTTCTTATGCAGATGTATTCGAACCGGCCTTGGAGCATTGTATGAAAAGGAAGGCGTAGTATCTTCCCCGAAATACAACGTATATCCGGCGTTAACGGTTATGAGAGAACTGTCATAGGAGACAGTTAATTAGGGTGGTACCGCCGAGTCTTTCGGTCCCTTGAGGACACAGAAGGGCTTTTTTTATAGGGTTAGGGTGTTAAACTTTGATTAGTTGCAGAGTGATACAAACATAATATAGTGAGCAACTGTATGCAGTCGTTGGTACTTAGACCGTGTACTTTACGATCTGATGTACCGCTACGTACTTCATCCAAGCGATAGCGTACCCGGAAGAAACTAGGTTTGTAACACAACAACTAGAATTGTGCAATTGACGTATGATAATTAATTGTTGGGCTTAGAAATATTATAACATTTATTATAAAAGAGATGATAAAGGAGAAATGATTATGGCAAAGGAAAAGAAATTAGTTGAGGCTATTACCTCAATGGAAGAAGATTTTGCACAATGGTATACGGATGTTGTTAAAAAGGCGGAGTTAATAGAATACTCCAGTATTAGAGGATGTATGATCTTAAGGCCGAACGGTTATGCGATCTGGGAGAATATCCAAAGACAGTTAGATGCGGACTTTAAAGCTACCGGAGTTGAGAATGTATATATGCCGATGTTTATTCCTGAGAGCCTATTACAAAAAGAGAAGGATCATGTGGAAGGGTTTGCACCTGAAGTGGCATGGGTAACCCATGGAGGGTTAGAGCCTCTTCAGGAAAGACTCTGTGTGAGGCCTACCTCAGAAACTTTGTTTTGTGACTTTTATTCCAACATTATTCAGTCCTATAGAGATCTTCCGAAATTATATAACCAATGGTGTTCTGTTGTTCGTTGGGAAAAAACCACAAGACCCTTCCTTCGTTCCATGGAATTTTTATGGCAGGAAGGTCATACGGCTCATGCAACAGCAGAGGAAGCGGAAGAAAGAACGATTCAGATGTTGAATGTATATGCTGATTTTTGCGAAAGAGTGCTTGCCATTCCTATGATTAAAGGACGTAAATCAGAAAAAGAGAAATTTGCCGGAGCCCATGCAACCTATACGATTGAGGCGCTAATGCATGACGGAAAAGCATTGCAGTCCGGAACCAGTCATAACTTTGGAGATGGTTTTGCAAAGGCATTTGATATTCAATATACCGATAAGAACAATACTCTTCAATATGTTCATCAGACCTCATGGGGTATGTCTACAAGAATTATCGGAGCTATCATTATGGTTCATGGAGATGACAGCGGTTTAGTATTACCTCCAAGGATAGCACCCACTCAAATTATGATTATACCAATTAATCAGAATAAGGAGGGTGTACTTGAGAAGGCTGCTTGGCTAAAGGATAAATTAAGTGCTTTCAAGGTTAAAGTGGATGATTCGGAGAAGAGCCCGGGATGGAAGTTTAGTGAACAGGAGATGAGAGGAATTCCAATCCGTATTGAGATAGGCCCTAAGGATATTGAAGCAAACCAGGCAGTTATCGTAAGAAGAGATACCAGAGAAAAAATCGTGGTATCCTTAGATGAGATAGAGGCCAAAGCCGCAGAGGTGCTTGAGCGTATGCAGAGTGAAATGCTTGAAAGAGCCAGAGCCCATAGAGATACCCATACCTACTATGCTCACAATATGGAGGAATTTGAAAAGATTATAGCGGAAAAACCCGGATTTATCAAGGCTATGTGGTGTGAAGAGGAAGCCTGTGAGATGGAAATCAAGGAGAAAACAGGTGCAACCTCCCGCTGTATGCCATTTGAACAAGAGAAAATTGCAGATACCTGTGTATGTTGTGGAAAACCGGCAAAAACCATGGCTTATTGGGGTAAAGCATATTAATAGTAAATAGGAACAGAGGTTGTTCACTTTGTGTTAAAAGCAAAGTCCTACAACCTCTGTATGATTTTAGATTAATATGAGGAATGTTGATAATTTTATAATGAGAGGGTATCATAAATGGAAGTAAAGTTTCGAATAGCCCATAAAAATGACCTAGAAGAAGTTATAAGTCTTTATAACGAGGCCATAGCTCATATGCTTCATAGTAAAATATACCAATGGGATGAGCGATATCCCAATGAAGAGGTTTTAACAGAGGATATTGAAAAGAATGAGCTTTATGTACTGACTGAGAAAGATAAAATTATTGCTTGTGTTGTAATTAATGAAGATCAAGATGCTTCTTATCATAGTGCGAATTGGAAATATGTATCTGATAAGATTGCAATAATTCACAGGTTATGCGTCCATCCGAGGGCTCAGAGGAAAGGAATAGGAAAATTATTGATGAAATGTTCTGAGGAATGGATATGTCAACAGGAATATGAAGCGATTCGTCTTGATACGTTTACGAATAACCATATTGCCAGGAAGTTATATGAAGGATTGGGATATTCCTATGTAGGGGAAGTGACATTCCGAAAGGGAGTATTCTTACTGATGGAGAAAAAAATTTGAAATAATAAAATTGCTCTGATATAATCTGGATAGATTAACGTAAAACAGGAGGCTTCTAATGAAGATTGATGTCCCGGGCAAAGTGAATAATATTATTAACGCTCTGATACAAAACGGTTATGAAGCTTATATCGTTGGAGGCTGTGTGCGGGATATGATTCTAGGTAGAGAACCGGAGGATTGGGATATTACTACTTCTGCGAAGCCGCAGGAGGTAAAAGGTATATTTCGAAGAACCGTGGATACAGGGATCCAACATGGAACCGTAACGGTATTAATGGATAAGGAGCATTTTGAAGTAACTACTTATCGTGTGGATGGAGAGTATGAGGATAATCGGCATCCTAAGGAAGTATCCTTTACTTCCAGTCTCAAAGAAGATTTAAGACGCAGGGATTTTACTATCAATGCCATGGCATATAATGAACAGGAGGGAATCATAGACCTTTTTGGTGGCGTTGAAGATCTAAATCATGGACTGATACGCTGTGTCGGCAGTGCTATGGAACGATTTGATGAGGATGCTTTGCGTATTCTAAGAGCAGTACGTTTTTCTGCGCAGCTTAATTTTCAGATTGAACAGCTAACGATGGAGGCAGTCAAGAAAAAATCGCAACTCCTTAAAAATATCAGTGCGGAGAGAATACGAACCGAACTGACAAAGCTTTTGGTATCAGATCATCCGGACCGATTTAAAATACTTTATGAAACCGGTATTACGAAACTGATATTACCTGAATTTAATGCCATGATGGTGACGGAACAAAAAAATGTACATCATATATATTCTGTTGGGGAGCACACCTTAAAAGCCGTAGAAGCGGTTGCCGGAAAGCTGGAAGAAAATTTATTTTCCATGAGGGAAAGAGTTATACTTCGGCTGACGATGCTCTTACACGATATTGAAAAACCAAGTACGATAACCCTTGGAAAAGATGGTCAAAATCATTTTTATGGGCATCAGGAAAAAGGGGCAATCACTGCAAAAAGGATATTAAAAGAGTTAAAGTTTGATAATGATACCATTGATACCGTAGTTCATTTAATTCGCTGGCATGACTACCGGTTTGTATTAACTCCTCATGGAATGCGTAAGGCTGTTTCTAAAATCGGTAAAGAGTATATGGAGCTGTTATTTGAGGTGAACCGGGCAGATACTTCTGCAAAGAATCCAGCCAAAAACAAGGAAAAGTATGATAAGCTTAAGGAAGCAAAAATACTATATAAAAACATATTGGAGCAAGGAGACTGCGTTACGTTAAAGGAATTAGAGATTAACGGTAAGGATCTAATCGAAGCAGGCTTTCGACCGGGAAAAGAGATGGGAGCGGTTTTAAAGAAGCTCCTGGATGCGGTTATTGAAGATCCAAAGCGGAATAAGAAGGATATCTTGTTAGAGATGGCTAATAACTTAAAGGGACGAAACCTATGAAACGGGATATATAAGCCGTTCGGTTATTTTTTAAACCATTACGTTACTACGAATTAGAAAAGCTATAGAAAAAATTCTTAAGAGAATATTTTCTATAGCTTTTTTATATTCATGAATTAGAAGGTCATAACATAATATTAGTAAGACGGGTATTATCATAAGTTAGGGGGATTAGCTGTGGAGGATAGAAGTCAGGAAGCATTAAAATCATATCGTCTGAAGATTTATAATATATATCGAGCCAGAGGCGCCTTTTTGTTGGAGACCGATAATGGGCTTAAGCTATATAAATGCTTCGAGGGATCAAAAAACAGGGCATTGTTTGAGCATAAGGTGAAGGAGCATCTATTCCAACACGGCTATTATAATACAGACTTGTTTGTGAAAACCATTCAGGATGATATTATAGCTGAGGATTCTTCCGGTTGTCAGTATATTATGAAAAACTGGTACTGGGGGGAAGAATGTAATCTAAAAGAACTGTCACAGATCGAGCTGGCAGCCGCTAATCTGGCGAAGCTCCATTGTTCGTTATATAATGTAGATTTTACTAAGGAGCAGATGGAGTATTCTATCTCAAGCGATTTGCTAGAGACGTTTGAAAAAAGGAATAGAGAGCTTAAACGCGTCAAAGGTTATATCAAAGACAAGAGGCAGAAGAATGAGTTTGAAATATCCTATCTGAATTATTATGAAGCATTTTATGAGCAGGGGTTAGAAGCAGCTGATAAGATGGCAGATTCTTCTTATGATTTAATTATGGAAGATGCCATCAGACAAAGAAAGGTGTGTCACGGTAACTACACCTACCATAATATCATTATGCTCAAAAATAAGGCGGAAGCTATATCAAAGGCTTATATACCTCCGGGATGGATTAACAGACAACCAATATCGGCAACCGATCTTGCCTCAAGTTGTAATTCCATGATTGCCACAACAAACTTTGAAAAAGCCTACATTGGAATTCAAATCTCTGATTTATATCAATTTATACGAAAAGTGATGGAGAAGAATGATTGGGATATTTTATACGGAAGTAATATGATTGAAGCTTATGATAAGGTTAAGACGATTTCGAAAGAGGAAATGAAAATATTATATCTTTTGCTTTTGTACCCGGAGAAGTTTTGGAAGATAACAAACTTTTATTACAATGGTAAGAAGGCTTGGATCTCCAGCAGAAATATACAGAAACTCAATAGTATAGGGGAGCAGAATATGAAAAAAGAGATGTTTCTTAAAAGGCTCCAAAGCATCCTATAGGGAAGATTAGGTGATTGATTAAAGGATTAAGGTAAGTTATAATTATTACATAGCAAAACACCCGAAAACTTAATAATGGAAAGCTAAGTGAAAAAGCTGCTTTCGTATTATGAACTGTCAGAATTAGCATGGAGAGTTATTGTGATGCAGAATAATAAACCTAAGAATAATTTTAACGTCAATTTTAAGCCGATTATAAGTCTATTAATCGGTTTGACCTTTTTTTCGATGATATTAATTGTCACGCTTTATTCTGTCTCGAAGGATACGAAGCCAACAGGCCGTACAAAAAAAATAGTATCAAAGGAAGCTAGCAGTGAGGAAAACACTGTTACGGACTTTGGTCAGTATGATTCGCAAATGATGGCGGTCATCCAGGAGATAGATCTGTTAGAAAAAGAAATAACATTATTTAATGTTGAGACAAGGGAGACAACCGAGTTATCCTATAGTGGCGGAAGTAATATAACGGATAAATATGGTCAAGTCATAACGATGGGTCAGTTGTCGGTAGGAACCATGGTAGATGTGGGATATTTAAAAGACATCTATAAACTAATTCAAATGCAGATATCAGACAAAGCATGGGAATACATAGGAGTGAATAATCTTAGTATTGACCCGTTATCTAAGATAATGAAAATAGCATCTACAAAATATAAATATACGGATGAACTTATAATACTAGATGGAGATGAGTTCGTGCCGGTTACGCATATTGCAGAGCAGGATGAGCTAACAATCCGTGGAGTTGGTGAAACGATTTGGTCCATTACCATTACCAGAGGTCATGGAACGGTAAGACTGATCGATTATGAAGCTTTTTTGGGTGGTAATATAACGGTTGGATATGAAGCCATGCAACAGATCACCGAGGATTTATCTATTACAGTTCGTGAAGGTAACTTTAATCTAACAGTGGAAAATGGAAAGTATAGCGGTACGAAAAACATTACAGTGGAAAGAAATAAGGAGACATTGGTGTCCTTAAATGATCTTGGTCCGGGAGCACTAGAAAGAGGTTGGGTTACATTTGAAATAACACCATTCGGTGCAGACCTGTTTATCGATGGTCAACTGACTTCTTATGCTAATCCGATCGAGCTTACTTATAAGGAACATAAAATTGAAGTTGCCCTTGGTGGATATACCACATATAAAGGAATATTGATTGTAGATAAAGAAGGGGTTAATATTAAAATCGATCTGCCGGAAGCTGAAAGCAGAGATCCGGCAAAAGTTGTTGAAACACCTCAGACGAATACGCAGCCGGAAGTAGAATATAATGACTGGGACGTAAATCTTCCACAGGAAGGTATAACCCAGCCAGACACAGAGGAAGAAGCCTATATGATTGATGATGAACATACGATATTTGTGCAAAATCCGATTGGCGCATCAGTTTATCTAAACGGAGACTTTCTGGGGATATCACCGGGAAGATTTCCCAAAATAATTGGATCCCATGTCATTACCTTTATAAAGGATGGATATGTAACACAAAGCTATACAATTGAAGTCGCAGATGATGGATTGGATACTTATATCAGTATGCCGGATTTAGAAAACATAGAATAAATTTTTGATGGTTGTTGTCAAATGGCAAAAGATTTTAAAAAAATAAATCATATCATGGCGTATTATTAAAATCAGTGTCTACCGATTTTTATTCCCCGCTCTTTTCAAATAAGTACATCTAAGCTATAATGGATGTAAAATTATGGAAAAGAGAGGGGATTTTTATGGTACAATATCTTTTTGACAATTACATTGTAATCTATACTTTTGCCGGTTTGTGCGGATTGGGTTTGATGCTCCGTTTCATATTAGATATGGTATATAAACACCTAGTAAAAGAATCCGATAACGTAGGAGCCACAAAAAACCGATCGCTCAAACATATGAAGATGAAGTTTGAGACATGTTATAAGCTAAAAATAGGTGTTAATAATGTGGATACTTTTGTGGATAAGAATGTATTAAGGTATCGTTTTTGTGGAATCTTATTATCCACATGGGAGAATTTTAGTGGACAAGTTCTCTTTCTTACCCTGTTAGTTGTGCCTATTAGCACGGTTTTTGGAGTGATTTTTGAATGTGGACAAGATATATTATTATACTCAGGAGCTGTGGGTATATCGGCAGGAACCGTTTTAATCCTTGTGGATAAAAGTATTAATCTATCTGCGAAAAAACAGAGTATTCGATTAAATCTATTGGATTATTTTGAGAACTTTTGTAAGGTGCGGTTAGAACATGAGAACTTACATCCCGAGATGCTAGAGCAGTATCGCCAGGAATATTTTCAGTCTTTAGAGGCCAATAAGCAGGTTAGTGCAACTTCTGCTGTTGCTCCGATGAAGGATGAAACAAAAGATGAATTGAACAGAAGAAGGGAAGCAAGACGAAAAAAAGAAGAAGAAAGAAGAGCCCAAGCCTTAAGGCGTGAGGAGGAGCAAAAAAGAATCGAAGAAGCCCGTAAGGAAGAAGAAAGAAGGCGCATGGAAGAGAGAAAGAAACTTGCAGCCAAACGTAGAGAAGAGGAACTTTTAAAGCTTCAAGAAGAAAGAGAAGCTCTTGAAGCAAAGCAGGCTGAGATACGCAAAAAAGCGGAAGAAAAGAAAAGAGAAAATGAAAGAAAGCAACAACAAAAGCTTGAGAAAGAAAAGATATTACATAGTATAGAAGAAGAATTGGCAGTATCGCAAAGCTCTCAGATGGCGGATACGATAATAAATGATTCGAAGGAAGAGCCATTAGAGAGGAAGGAGATGGATAGATTAGCAAAGGAACGGGGAGCTGTGAATCAACGTAAAATGACTCCTCAGGAAGAGAAAATATTAGAAGATGTATTGAAAGAGTTTTTTGCCTAGAATTATACAATGTAGAAAAATCATTGAATAAATTTTGTGTCTTTGCTAGAATATAAAGAAAAACATGAAAGGGAGTATATATATGACAGACAGAGTTACATTTGATTTTTCTGCAACAAAGAAATTTATTAATCCTTCTGAAGTGGAAATGTTGAAGAAGGCGGCGTTGGCGGCTAAGGAGCAGCTGATTGACAAGAGCGGAGAAGGAAGCGATTTTTTGGGGTGGATCGATCTTCCGACTGCATATGACAAAGAAGAGTTTGTCCGCATTAAAAAGGCAGCCGCTAAAATTCAAAGTGATTCAGAGGTTCTTTTGGTGATAGGTATTGGGGGGTCCTATCTGGGAGCAAGAGCAGCAATCGAATTTCTACGTCATTCATTTTATAATAGTGTATCAAAAGAAATTAGAAAAACACCGGAGATCTATTTTGTAGGGAATAATATTAGCAGCAGTTATATGAAGCATCTGGTGGATGTAATCGGTGATAGGGATTTCTCAATTAATGTTATCAGTAAATCCGGTACAACCACCGAGCCTGCAATCGCTTTTCGTGTGTTTAAAAAGTTGTTAAATGAGAAATATGGTAAACAAGAAGCTGCGAAAAGAATCTATGCCACGACGGATAAAGAAAGGGGAGCTCTAAAAACTCTTGCGACCGAAGAAGGGTATGAAACCTTTGTGGTTCCGGATGATGTTGGTGGCCGATATTCCGTTCTAACAGCGGTAGGTCTTCTTCCAATTGCAGTCAGCGGCGCAGATATAGACAAACTTATGGAAGGCGCAGCTAGTATGAGAAAGCAATGCCTTGAAAACCGATATGAAGAGAATGGTTCCCTACTATACGCGGCTGTCCGTAATATCCTTTTAAGAAAAGGCAAGGGAATTGAAATATTGGTTAATTATGAACCCTCCCTGCATTATGTATCTGAATGGTGGAAACAGCTGTTTGGAGAAAGCGAAGGAAAAGACCAAAAAGGTATTTATCCGGCTTCTGTTGACTTTACAACAGACCTGCATTCCATGGGTCAATTCATTCAAGATGGCCAGAGAACTTTATTTGAAACGGTTATAAACATTGAGAAATCGACAGAGGAAATTATAATAGAAGAAGAAGAGGTTGATCTGGACGGTTTGAATTATCTGGCAGGAAAAACCGTGGATTTTATCAATAAAAGCGCGATGAAAGGAACCTTACTGGCCCATACGGATGGTAATGTTCCAAACTTAATGGTTACGATACCCGAGCAAAATGAGTTTTATCTAGGAGAATTGTTCTATTTCTTCGAATTTGCCTGTGGTGTAAGCGGCTATATGCTTGGAGTTAATCCTTTCGATCAACCTGGCGTTGAAAGCTATAAGAAAAACATGTTTGCACTTCTTGGTAAACCCGGATTTGAAGCTCAGAGAGAGGAATTATTGAAAAGATTGTAATATTTAATAAGCTCCGGGATGTTTTAAAAATAAGCAGCCGTAGTAAGCGTTTTGTAGTGGTAGAGAAATACACTTTTTTGTTTATAAGTATAATCTGTGTAACAATAGAAAAACATGAGAGTATAATATAGTATGATATTTTTGGTAGCGAGAGCAGTAAAACATGACGGGATAGGATACATATCTTTGATCATTCGCAACCGAATTTCCTTTTACCTCATGTTGAGTGTGAACAGATTACTGCCTTGATACCTTACCAGAAATATTCGGCTGCTTAACATAGATATGACAGTTCGCCCCTTTTTTAAGGGGCGAATTTGTTGTGCAAATAAGTTACATGTTCGAGAGACAGAAAGCCATGGACCGGGTTTCTATCAGCCTTCCGATTAATCTTTTTAAGGAACACTAAACTTCGATTATGAACGAAATCTGTTTGTCGGAGCTTATGCAGCATCCGTGCTGCAAACTCCTAACATTTCCATCCATGGACATGTTACAAACAAAACGTTCCTAATCTCAGTAAGTGTTCCTATAAAAAGGTTAAAGTAAGGCTTTATAGAAACCCGATCCATGGCTTCCTGTCTACGAAGAAGGAACACAAGCATGAATTACAAGGGATGTAAGCCTCTGGTTAGTTTTTTTAAGGAACACTAACCTTCGTATAGGAACGGAATCTGTTTACCGGACTTATGTAGCATCCGTTCTGTAGACTTATAGATCAATAAAAAATCGACAGAAACTTGATTGAAGTTTCTGCCGGTATCATTCTATAATTTATTAAGTAGCATGCAATATAATGAAACTGAAACTTTAACTACCTTGAGATTTAAGGCATAACAGAGATATAGTTATACATTAGGATAAAGTGGCATAAGCTACCGCCCATTACAAATAGGTGAAAGATTTCATGGGACCCGAAGTATTTATGTTTGCTATTGAAGATGGGAAGCTTTAAGGCATAGATAACTCCACCAATCGTATAAATAATTCCTCCAGCTAACAGCCAATAAAAGCCGGCTTTTGGAAGTGAGTTTATAATCTGTGTAAAGGCCAGAACACAGGTCCATCCCATAGCAATATATACAACGGAGGAGAACCACTTTGGACAATTGACCCATACTCCGGTTACGATGATTCCCACAATTGCCAATCCCCAGATTAACGCTAGAAGTGGTAAGCCCACTGCTTTATCCAGAGCTATGATACATATAGGGGTATAGGTTCCTGCAATTAGGACGTAAATCATCATATGATCAAACTTTTTTAATCGTCGATTAATTGTTGTCGATATATTTAAGGTATGGTAGACAGTACTTGCCACATATAATAAAATCATGCTTAACATAAATACGCCCAGAGAAACGGTGTGAATATAACCGGGGCTGGCAGCGGCCTTAATTAATAAAGGGGTAGAAGCAAATAAAGCCATGATTGTTCCTATGAAATGCGTCATCGCGCTACCGGGGTCTTTTGCTTTCATTTTTTTTATTGTCATAATAATCAGCTCCTTTAATGTTATATTGTATTAATATTTTTACCTAAGATACTGCACTGTATACACAACATAGTATATGAAACTTTATGGCACGTGTTAGTATTATGTGATGTAGTAATGAAAACTATGTAAGGTATATACATATACTACAACACATTATAAAAGAATGCAAGCAAATATTAATTTTAAATAATAGAAAATTGTGGTATACTACCTTATGAAAACTTATTATAGTGTTATGTAATAAAAAGGGTATACTTTGATTATGTACGATATAATTACTTACAATTAATATTCATGTAGAAACCAATTCGATCATAAATAAGACATAAGTTACCGTGAAGAAAAGAGTATTTTAAGGCAGGAGTGATAAGTATGGATTTGAAAGTCGGAGAGATTGTTAAATTAAAAAAACAACATCCCTGTGGAAGCAGCGAGTGGGAAATACTCCGCGTAGGGATGGATTTTCGTTTAAAATGCTTGGGCTGCGGTCACCAGGTAATGCTACCTAGAAAACAGGTGGAGAAAAGTATAAAACAGGTTAGAAAACCCGAAGAAAGATAGATTCATAGGATAGGACAAAGGAAGGAAGTAACATGAAGGAATATATTCTAATTGACTTAGACGGAACATTAACGAATCCGAAGCTTGGAATTACAAAATCAATGCAGTATGCACTAAAATCAAGAAATATAATAGTTGATGATTTAGATACCTTAACCAAGCATATTGGACCACCCTTAAAAGAGGGGATTATGGAAAGCTATGGCTTTAACGAAGAAGAAACAGAGAAAGCGATAAAGAAATTCCGCGAGTATTTCGAAGAAACCGGAATCTTTGAAAATGAAGTATATGAGGGTATAGAGTTGCTTTTATCAAAGCTAAAAGAAGCAGGAAAAATGATCATTGTAGCGACTTCAAAGCCAGAGGTATTTGCAAGGAAGATTTTGGAGCATTTTCACATAGAAGTATATTTTGATGATATCTGTGGAGCGGCTATAGATGACACCCGTTCTAAGAAGGAAGAGGTTATCCGTTATGCTTTGGAAAGAAACCGAATCGCTGATTTAGACAAGGTGGTTATGGTAGGTGACCGAAAGTATGATATTGAAGGAGCTAAAGCCGTGGGTATAGCATCCATAGGAGTATTATATGGTTTTGGAAGTAAGGAAGAGCTTATGGTGGCAGGAGCAGACGGGTTGGCTGAAACGGTAGACGAGCTTTATGATGTGATTATTCATTTATAAAAATAGCTTATGATAAGTCATATCCTCAGAAAGACAATATAATAGTCGCACTAGATTTTATCTACAAAAATTTAAGGATATTAATACAGCTTCGAAGAAGGATTGATTATCTAAAAAGTAATTATATGAAAAGAGGAGGTAAGAAGAAAATGAATTTTGTATCATGGAATGTAAACGGGCTTAGGGCTTGCTTAAATAAAGGATTTGAAGATTTTTTCAAAAAAGTAGATGCCGATGTATTCTGCATTCAGGAAACTAAGCTTCAACCGGAGCAGGTAGAGATTTCCTTTGAAGGGTATCATCAATATTTTAATTCGGCTGTTAAGAAGGGATATTCCGGTACTGCTGTTTTTACAAAAAAAGAACCAATTAGCGTCTGTTTTGATCTATGCATGGACAAGCATAACGATGAGGGAAGAGTAATTACATTGGAGTTTGAGGAGTATTATCTGGTAACCGTATATACCCCGAATTCTCAGAGAGAGCTGGCAAGGCTGGATTACAGAATGGAATGGGAAGAGGATTTTCGTGATTATATCCTTGGGCTTGATCAGAAAAAGCCTGTAATACTTTGCGGAGATTTAAATGTTGCCCACAAGGAAATCGATCTGAAAAATCCTAAAACAAATGTTAAAAATGCAGGATTTACAATAGAAGAGAGAGAAAAAATGACGAAGCTGTTAGATAGTGGTTTTGTAGATACCTTTCGATATAAATATCCTGATTTAGAAGGGGTTTATACCTGGTGGTCCTATATGTTTAAGGCAAGGGAAAAAAACGCAGGATGGCGCATTGATTATTTTATTGTATCAGATAGAATTAAGGATAAAATAAACGACAGTATCATTCATATGGATGTGATGGGCAGTGATCATTGTCCGGTTGAACTTATAATACAGTGATCCTCGCGGATACTTGTATCCGTTGTTCTACAGATATCTATGTAAGATAGAAATTTCATGATGATTACCATAGTTTCTATGGTCAAATAAACTGTAACTAATAGCATAGGAGTACAAAATGAAATTATATGATATATCTCAGGAGTTGTTTCATGGTAGAGTGTATCCCGGTGATCCGGCCCCTGAATACGAGCGAATTTTAAAAATTACAGAAGGAGCTCCCTGTAACTTAACAAAATTTAATATGGGAGCTCATAATGCAACCCATCTGGATGCGCCTTATCATTTTTATGAGAATGGAATAACGGTGGAGCAGATTGATCTGGTTCGGTGTGTTGGACCCTGTACAGTAATTTCCTTATCTGATTATACACTGGAGGAGCTTCAGAAAGTACTTAAGGTCTGTAATAAAAGGTTATTGATAAAAGGAAAAGACACAGTAACTTTAGAGCATGCAAAGCTATTTAATAATTATGGTATCCTCTTGGTTGGCGTTGAGGGACAGAGTGTCGGACCGGAAGATGCACCCATACCGGTTCACCTTGAATTATTAGGAAAAGAAGTGGTTCTGTTAGAGGGGCTGGTATTGGATGAAATTGTACCAGGTAATTACTTTTTATCAGCGGCACCGATAAAACTTGGTAAGTGTGATGGGGCGCCCTGTAGGGCAATTTTGTTAGATTTTGACGAAACTGCTACTTGTAATTCTTAAATTAAAATTGTATACTCAAATAAGAGATGGTACGAAAGATTTCAGGATAGGGGTGGAAGGAAAATATGGAGGCAATTAGAATTAGGACGGACCAAGCCGAATCGGGTATGGTAGTTGCTACGGATGTGTATACACCAAACAACCAGTTAATTATTCCAAAGGGTACTAAACTTGATGAACGAATGATAACCAGACTGAGATTTTATAATATATATGGATTGTTCGTCTATAAGAGCGATTCTGAAACGGAAGAGCAAAAAGACGAATCCTACATAGAAATGTTACGAAGTACCGTAGAATTTAAAAAGTTTAACAGAACTTATGTTGAAACCGTGAATAATGTAGAAGATAGTTTTAATCAGGTTATCAACGGATCAAGCGAATTTGATGTAGATACTTTACTGGCAGATACCGATCGGATACTTAGGGAAGGTCGAAACGGTGCACATATTTTCGAAATGCTTCATGGAATTCGAGACTATGACGATCTGACTTTTGTCCACTCTTTGAATGTATCATTAATTTGTAGCATCTTTGCAGGATGGCTAAAGTTGTCCAAAGAGGATTCCAGAGTACTGGCAATGGCAGGTCTTCTTCATGATATAGGAAAGATGTTAGTGCCAAAAGAAATCATAACCAAAGCAGACAAACTGTCTGGGGATGAATATGAAATCATAAAAACCCATTCTATTAAAGGGTATCAGGTCCTAAAGGACCAACCAATTGATATCAGAGTGAAATATGCTGCTTTAATGCACCATGAAAGATGTGACGGTTCCGGATATCCCAATGGATTTAAAGCAAATCAGATAGAAGAATTCTCTAAGATAATTGCAATCGCAGATGTTTATGATGCTATGACCTCCAATAGAAGATATCGTAAAGCAATCTGTCCGTTTGATGTAGTGGAAAACTTTGAACGGGACGGTTTCTTAAAATATGATCCGGGATATCTGATGGTCTTTATGGAGCGAATTGTCAATTCTTATATGCATAATATCGTTCGACTGAGTGATGGCCGTGAAGGTGAAGTTATTATGATTAACAAGCTAGCCTTATCAAGACCGGTAATTCGTGTGGGGAGCAAATTTGTAGATTTATCAAAAGAACATAGCCTCTCCATCGATGCTATAATCTAAAACTTATTACAAAATAGTTTACTGTATCAGAAATTCACATTAAGATAGATTACGATAGAGATAATAGGTATATATAATGATAATATAAAACCCTTTCATATAGGATATAAATTCCTATTAGAAAGGGTTTTTTACAACATAACAAGTTGCTACATACGATACAATCTGGTGTCTATAATTCATTCTATTTGCGGCGGAATATCATACAAATATATTTTGAACCAATAGCATATATAGTAGGGATCCACCTCCTATGCTGAGGAGGGTATTCTTTTTCCATAAATGAAGTACGATAATTGCCAGAATGCTTATGAATTCAGGTAGTGCATAGGGCGTTCTATTCAGAGTAACATCCTTAAGGCAATATACCACCAATAAACCTATAATGGTAAAAGGTAAAATATCTGCCAAATATTTTATGTATTTTGGTATTTCCTTTTTCTCCGGAAATAAAAGAAAAGGGAGTGCCCGGGTGATTAGGGTTCCGAGAGCTATTAGTCCAAAGAAGAGAAGCAATTGTCCTGACGAATAGGTCATTTAAATCCCCTCCTCTCCATTGGCCGTTTTAATATAGTTACCATAAGTAAAATAAAAATCATGGAGGGAATTATAAAATCTGCCGGTCCGAATATAATTCTACACAATATTGCTCCCAGAATACCGATCAAAGCAGGAATATGGTTCTTCGTAGATTGCCATTGATTAATAAAAATAACTACGAACAAAGCAGTTAAGACAAAATCGATGCCTTTTGTATTAAATTTAAACATACTTCCTAAAACACCACCCAGTAAGGAACCTGTAACCCAGTACCCTTGTATGAAGACAGATATAAAAAACATGAATCGTTTTCGATCAATACCCTCCGGAGGTTCTACGGAGCACAGAAGCGAAAAAGTTTCATCCGTTAATGAAAATATCATATAGGGTTTTATACGGCCAATGCCTTTAAACTTACCGAGCATTGAGATACCATAAAATAAATGTCTGGCATTTACCATTAAAGTCATAAAAAACGCACCAATGGGATCAAAGCCTGCACTGATTAAAGCAACGGCTACAAACTGCATGGAGCCCGCATAGATAAATAGGCTGGTAAAAAGGATCCAAAAAAGTGAAAAACCCTTGCTGTCCATTAAAATACCATAGGCAGCACCGAGGACAATAAAACCTGTAAATACGGGAATTGTAAGCGGAAGAGCAGCCCGTAGGACCGCTTTGTTACTGTTCATAAATAGAAACTCCTTTATAGTAAATAGTTAATAGAATATTTTAGCTTAGCAAAACTCAAAAGAGGTACTTAACGTAAAGTCTTATCAGAAGAGCCTGCATATACCGGTTGAAAATCTTCACTGTCTGCACAGATAAAACCGGAATACATCTCTATTATCTTCTCAAAATAGGGTAACACGTTCGTAAGGTCATTTTGTTCTACTCCGATCGCGAAAACTGTTTGGATATTTCTGTTTTTAGCAAATGCTGCATCGGAAGGATTATGAAAAGGAAGATTTAACGGTTCAAAGTCCACGCTATTATTATTAGATAAGTTAAGTTCTAATACGTTCATCTCATCCCAAAGCTCTATCTTTAGATCATGATAATTTGAAAGAAGTGCTGCAATCTCTTTCGCACTCACTTGTGAAGGTGTCATGTATAAAAGATCGATATATTGTTTAATCGAATCCTTTTTTTCTATATTACTTTTCTTTTTACTCATGATGTGATCCTCTCTTCTTTCTTATACCCGGATTATATATGAGGTATGGCTTCATGAATAGTCTGGGTTATACATACTTTTAGAATATAACTTTTGATAAATTATAGTACAGATTAGAGTAAGAATCAATTGTTCATTTCTTATTTATGCTCGTTGCAGCTTTCTTTGATAAATAAGGAACTGTTCAAATTTCATTTTGAAGGGTATATGACGAAAATGCATTCAGGTACACTTTTCTCACACACAGATTGACGGACATGTCAATAACATGTCCGTCAAAAAATGTATTACAATAAATTCGAACCCCTACTCAACCATTTTGCACATCCCCGTTACTATATCCAATTAAACTAAATAATAAAATCGTTTTCCCCCTGTTTTAAAGACTCTCTAAATATAGAGTAAGGATATTGGGTGCCACAATGGTTACATTGAATATAGTAACGGGAATCCTTCTGTTCACGACGGTCATATAAATAAGACAGAAATTCCTCCTTATTCTGAAGCCCAGGAGCATCAGAGTCTATTTTATAGGAGTAGACATAACTTGCTTCATGCTGCAGTGTCAGATCTTTGCTACTGCATATGGGGCATACAAAATTGGTATCCTTCATGCGAATCTTTTCCTCCATATCAATCTATTATTACACAATACGGCTATGTTTACATCATAACTCAAATATAGAAAATCTATTCTGATTTGATTTGACAATTTTTATGAATTTTATACTAGTATTCATTCCTAGAGAAGCATCATTCTTAATAATGCTTCCGGAAAAGTATATTATTTACAGAAGATATAAATCCTTCTTTTAAATAATAACGTAGTATGTTAATATATTGGTGATGAATAACATGAAATTTAAAAATAAGGATAGAAAGAAAGGAAAGGGTATTATGTACAAGGTTTAGTTCGCATCACCCTGTGCCGGACACCCAGGAAATAGCTATGATAAAAGAGGATAAAACAATGTTAATACAAAATCAGGAGAAGATTAAGAAGGAAAAACGGGCCTATGTTATGAGTATCCTGTTTTTATCCTTTTGGCTTCTTATTACCTTTGCATTTGCTAAAACCGCAGAGAATCAATTCTTAATCTATCGCATATTGGAGAAAAACGGGTTATATGACTCTATTAACTCTACTCCTTATGTGCTCATATGTCTTGGAATCATCGTAATAGCAGCCTTGCGATTTGGAAGTTTGTATGGAAGAGCACAAAATTATAGCAAAAAGAATAAAATTGTACGGTTTTTGCCGCTGATCCTGATTGTAATAACATTAATCGGACATGTTGGATTTAAATCAGCACATATTTTAGTCCTTAGTAATCAAACGGGATTAGATGCAGTGATAGATCGCGACAGAGTTCATAATAATATAAAAGCATCAGGTGAAGAAGAGGGTAATGATAGTGAGTATGGTTATAATTTTGATTTTCTAAATTGTAGCCGTGAAACTCAGGACTTTTATATTAAATTTGTTGAAATTGAGAACCCCAAAAACGAATATATCTTAAAAAATGAGGATGGAACACCTATGAAAGTAACCCTCGAGCCATTGCAGGTTAAGACTTTTTTTGCTGCGATAGACCGGATTAATCCGGAATATAAGCATGCATCCGAGGATGAAATACCTAAGTTTCTTAAAGTAATCTATAATGAGAGAGAAAGTAAGACCTTATATACTTATTTTAGAATAACTGAACGATAATTTGTTGTATCCTGTGTATTGATCTAGTGTATCCTGTGTATACCATTTCTTTTATGCAGTATTTCTGGTATAATAAAGATAACAGTATGAATACATAAAGGAGGCCAAAATGAACATAGCATTTTTCTTGACACCGAAAAGCGAGATTGTATGGGTAGAGAATACTTTTACCGTAAGGCAGACGATGGAGAAGATGGAACATCACAGATATTCGGCAATCCCTATTTTAAATAAAACCGGTAAATACATTGGCACAATCACGGAAGGTGATTTGCTTTGGTATTTTAAAAATGGCTTAGAAATAACATTTAAAGATACAAGTAAAATCTCAATCAATACAGTAAAGAGATATAAAGATAATAAACCGATTTCAATAAATTCACAAATAGAAGATATCATTTCCTTAGCAATCCTTCAGGGATTTATACCGGTCGTAGATGATCAGAATATTTTTATTGGTATTATTAAGAGAAGTACGATTATCAAATATTTTATGGATCGTCAAGCGAAAGTAAGCATCAAATAATAAAACATTGAATATGAAGAATTTAAAATTAGTTTGCATATAAGGGTATTAGAATTAACGGGATATAGGGTTTCATTTATACATTATTTGGAGAGTAGGATTATGTGAGCTCCGGCTAGGGTGAATGAGGCGAATGTCCCGTTTTAGTTTTAAAATAATATGCTACAAGGAAATTACAATAACATGTCGTATCATATAACATATAATAAACCATGAGGTAAAGAGAGCTGTGAACGAATGAATACGCTTTATAAATATTGTGATAACGAGCTAATTTATGATGCATCGGCTGAATGGAGAGATTCTTATGGAGATATATGTGGTACAACAGGGAGATACAATTAATTCAATTGCCAGTCAGTTTGGTATAACTGCTGAGAGATTAATAATCGATAACGATATAGAAGAACCTTATCAACTGGTTGTGGGTCAAGCACTTATTATTACGTATCCGTCACAGGTTTATACAGTGGAAGAAGGCGATACGTTAGAAGGTATCGCGGATGCTTTTAATACTACGGTTATGCAGTTACTAAGGAATAATCCGTTTCTTGCCAACCGACAATATATCTATCCGGGAGAAACTTTGGTTATCAGTTATAATAACGATAAAGGGAGTTTATGGGTAGTCGGTTATACTTACCCGTTTATAAGAGATGAAATTCTAAGAATGACATTACCATACTTAACTTTTTTGTTAATATTTAATCACCGTATTGCTGCTGGTGGTGAAATAACCGGAGGTGATAACGATATTGATGTAATTGAGACGGCAAAGTTATATGGTGTACCTTCCACCTTGGTACTAACCGCATTTTCTCAAACCGGTGTTTTTGATTTGGAAGCGGTGGCTGAGATTTTAAATGATAAGCAAATTCAGGATAAGGTTATTGACACTATACTTACGATTCTGGAAACGAAGGGTTATAACGGAGTAAATATATCAATGCAATTGATTAATGAAAATAACCAACAGCTTTACTTAGACTTATTAACAAATATTACCGACAGTTTACATCCACAGGGGTATTCCGTATATGTAACCATCAATCCCGGTTTAACCTATCATCAGGACGAGATTACGTTTGAAAAGATTAATTATACTGCTTTCAGTGAGCAATCGGATGGATTACTATTTTTAACCTATGACTTGGGATCTATTGATAGACCGCCTAATCCAATATCGATTGTGACATCTGGCCCGTTACTCGATTATATTGTAAGTCAGGTTCCCCTTGATAAAATTAGAATTATGCTGCCGACATTGGGATACGACTGGCAGTTACCCTATGTGGAAGGTCGGACAAGGGCGAATGCCCTGAATTATGATTCCGCATTAGCTTTAGCCAGACAAAATAATGCGGTTATTCAGTATGATGAAACCACGTTATCTGCATACTTTGAGTATGTTGATAATTTTAATCGGCCCCATATTGTGTATTTTAAGGATGCAAGAAGCATAGATGCCTCAATAAAGATTTTACAAGACTATGGTATTGATGGAATAGGAATCTGGAATGTTATGTACTATTTCTCGCAATTGTGGCTCTTGATTAATTCGCAATATCAAATTAAAAAGGTATTAGACTGAGTTTTATTAAAACAGTGTGCATTCAAGCATCATCTTGTATCAGTTCATCTAATTTATAGCTATGGCTACTCTATAATGGTTATCTAATAAGAATGGATATTTAACTTATCTTTAAAAAAACCGACTTGATAAATCAAGTTCTATGTGTTATAGTTGTGATATAACAAATAATCTAGAATATACTTGACGTATCTCATATTATAAAGATGAGAAGAATAAAATAGGAGGAACCATTATGAATATCAATAAATTTACGCAAAAGTCCCTGCAGGCAGTGCAGGATTGTGAGAAGCTTGCATATGACTATGGGCATCAGGAAATCGATGTGGAGCATTTGCTCTATAGCCTTCTTACTATAGAGGAAAGCCTGATTAAAAGGCTGTTCGAAAAGATGGGAATTGATACGCAGGTTTTCTTAGCCCAGGTTACAGGTCTTTTAAATAAGAGGCCAAAGGTTTCCGGTGGGCAAAACTATATCAGTACTGATCTAAATAAAATTTTAATCTATGGGGAAAGCGAAGCCAAGCAGATGGGAGATTCCTATATATCGGTGGAGCATCTGTTCCTCAGTATGCTTAAGCAGCCGGGGAAAGCGGTAAAAGGATTGATAGAGGAGTTTCGAATTACCAGAGATGCCTTTCTACAGGCACTTCAAAGTGTCAGGGGAAATCAAAGAGTAATCAGTGATAATCCGGAGGCAACCTATGACACTTTGGAAAAATACGGATATGATCTGGTAGAACGGGCAAAGGAGCAGAAGCTGGATCCTGTGATCGGTCGAGATGGGGAGATAAGAAATGTAGTGCGAATTCTCTCCCGTAAAACAAAGAACAATCCGGTGTTAATCGGAGAACCCGGTGTAGGAAAAACGGCAGTAGTAGAAGGCTTAGCACAGAGAATTGTGAAGGGAGATGTCCCGCAATCTTTAAAGGATAAGCGCATCTTCGCATTGGATATGGGGGCTTTAGTTGCTGGAGCTAAGTACCGAGGTGAATTTGAAGAACGACTGAAAGCAGTTCTTGAAGAAGTAAAAAAAAGTGAAGGACAGGTTATTCTCTTTATCGATGAGCTGCATACTATCGTCGGGGCAGGTAAGACCGAAGGAGCGATGGATGCCGGTAATATGCTTAAACCGATGCTGGCCAGAGGAGAGCTTCACTGTATCGGAGCCACTACTCTGAATGAATATCGTCAGTATGTCGAAAAGGATGCAGCTTTAGAGCGAAGATTTCAGCCGGTTATGGTAGCTCAGCCCTCTGTTGAGGACACCATATCCATCTTAAGAGGTCTTAAGGAGCGGTATGAAGTATTTCACGGAGTTAAGATTACCGATGGTGCTTTGGTAAGTGCAGCAGTATTATCAAACCGCTATATCTCCGACCGTTTTCTTCCGGATAAAGCGATAGACCTGGTAGATGAAGCTTGTGCATTGATTAAGACAGAACTGGATTCCTTGCCGACAGAGCTGGATGATATGCAGCGAAGAATTATGCAGATGGAGATAGAAGAAGCTGCCCTTAAGAAGGAGCATGACAGATTAAGTGCCGAGAGATTGGCAGAACTTCAGAAGGAGCTTTCACAGCTAAGAGAGGAATTTGGCTTGGCAAAGGCCAGATGGGACAATGAAAAGGCCTCTGTTGAGAAAGTTCAAAAACTTAGGGAAGCATTGGAGGAGTTAAATAATGAGATAGAACTTGCAGAACGTAATTATGATCTAAATAAGGCAGCAGAGCTAAAGTACGGAAGGCTTCCACAGTTACAAAAGCAGCTTAAGGAAGAGGAAGAGCTTCTTAAGGAGGAAGAACATACTTTGGTTCATGAAAATGTTAGCGAAGAGGAAATCGCTAAGATTATTTCCAGGTGGAGTGGAATACCTGTTACAAAACTAACGGAAAGTGAGCGAAGTAAAACCTTGCAGCTAAGCGAACAGCTTCATAAAAGGGTGGTTGGACAAAACGAAGCGGTAGATCTTGTATCGGATGCTATCCTTCGCTCTAAGGCAGGAATAAAAGACCCGAGTAAGCCCATAGGATCCTTTTTGTTTCTTGGGCCAACCGGTGTCGGTAAAACAGAGCTGGCGAAGGCATTAGCGGAAAGCTTATTTGATAATGAGCAAAACATGGTAAGAATTGATATGAGCGAATATATGGAGAAGCATTCGGTAGCAAGGCTAATCGGTGCGCCTCCGGGATATGTCGGTTTTGAGGAAGGCGGTCAGCTAACAGAAGCAGTTCGAAGAAAACCTTACGCAGTTATATTATTTGATGAGATAGAGAAAGCACATCCGGATGTGTTCAATGTGCTGTTGCAGGTACTGGATGACGGACGTATTACGGATTCACAGGGGAGAACCGTGGATTTTAAGAATACAATTATTATCATGACCTCTAATATCGGTTCCAGATATCTTTTAGAAGGGGTGGATGAAAGCGGTGGAATTAACAGTTCCTGTGAGACTTTGGTCATGAATGATCTTCGCGTGCATTTTCGTCCCGAGTTTTTAAATCGTCTGGATGAAATCATCTTATTTAAACCTCTTACAAAGAAAGATATCAGCAGCATTATTGAACTAATGGTGGTAGATTTAAATAAAAGGCTTGCAGATCGGGAGGTTCAAATTAAGCTTACGCAGGAAGCCAAGGAGTATATTGCTTCTGCTGCCTATGACCCGGTATACGGAGCAAGACCGATAAAGAGATATCTTCAAAAGAATGTAGAAACCTTGAGTGCCAGACTTATTCTAAGCGATCAGGTAAAGCCCGGTGGAACGATTCTAATTGAAGAAGGTCAGCAGGGACTAACAGCTAAAGTGTTATAAATCTTAATAAGGAATAGAGTTAACAAGACCCAGTCACGTTTTGGCGATATTGCAAAAAGTGGCTGGGTCTTGTCTCATTTTCCATTAAAATATGGGTATATCTATCTCATTTCAGATTAAATAAAAGAAAAGACATTTGTTTGGTATCTGCGATGTGTTATAATTAGCTAAATTTGTATATTTGCTATCATTTTATGAAACCAAAGGGGGATGTTCATGAGGACAAAACGATATGGATTGGCAGCGGTTTTCGTACTGGCAGTCTTAGCTTTAACAGCTTGCGTAAACAGTAAGACAGCCGAACCGATAGGTGTACTTTCAGCAGAGACCTTATTTGAAGGAGAAGTTAATCTTAATGTATATGCAGTACAGGAGGATGAATATATAGCAGCACTGTTGGAACGGTTTCAATACGACATGTTCGCGACTAAGGCAGCAGGAGTAACGATTACCTGGTTTGAAAGTGTGGATACCATGATACAGACGGTCACCACAGAAATGATGGGTGGAGGCGGTCCCGATGTTTTGTTTTTTAATCCTTTAATGTTTGAAAGCTCTTATAATTTGCTTAAGAACAATATGTTTGCTGATTTAAATCCAATCATTGAAGAAACGGAATATGATTTAAGTAGTTTTAATTCTAAAGTTATTGATGCGGGAGTCTACAACGATAAACGTATTTTTATGCCGATTAACTATGATGTTGAAATGTTCTTGGCTGTAGATAGTTTTCTAAACGGTATATCCTTTGAGAATATGAATAGCATGGAAGATTTTATGGCTGCCCACGAAAATTACATACTTACCGGACTTGGCGATGACAATCGTTTTAACTTTGCGAACCCCTTTAGTTTATCCTATTTTTTAGAAATTAATAATGTACAAGTAGTGGATTTTAAAGAAAAAAAAGTTGAGTTTGACGAAAACGAATTGAAGATCTATGTGGATTGGTATAAGGAAATTCAAAAACATTTTATAAAAAGCGAGGCGGATTTAGAGGGATACTCCAATTCCAGATATGGCCCTATTCTGGAAGGAGATATGGTGTTTCTAAACGGCTATGATATATCAAATCATAATAGAATTAAGTTCACATTATCCTTACTGAAAGCCTTATCCGGAGATGAGGAGGCCAGGCTCTATTCCCTGTCGGACCTTAATACCGGCAGTAGTGTGGCTACCATAAGACTATGTGGTGCAGTCAATAAAAACTCAAAACACCAGAAGGAAGCCTTTGAATTAATTAAATGTGCTCTATCAAAGTTTATGCAACAAAGTGGGGTTAATTACAATCTGCCGGTCCGCAATACCGTACTGGATTATGAGATGCTGGAACTAAGCAATAAAACTTCCTTTGAATATAACTTTGACGGAACAAGCGTGCCGATTATCCCACTAACAGAGAAGGAACTCAATACCTATACCAGATATTTAAAAGAACCCGGAAGAGTCATTGTGAATGATAATAGGTACAATTCTATCATGGAAGAAGCCTTTAAAGGTTATATGGATGGTACTGTGAATTGGGATAAAACCTTAAAGAAGGCAAATCATTTACTGAAAGTATATATTTATGAATAAGCAGTACGCGAAATAAGAATGAAAGAAAGGTAAGGATATGAAATGTTGAGAAAGAATTTGAGACCATATTTATTCATAGCACCATCCGTTCTTGGACTCTTAATATTTTACATAATGCCCTTTATGGTTAATGTAAGCTATTGTTTTACCCTGGCAGAAAACGATTCTGTAACACCGCTTAATCTGTTTCGAAATATCGGACATGTATTTACGAGCTATTCCTTCCAGCTGGCTTTAAAAAATAATGCATTGTTTTTACTTTTAGCAATGCCGGCTATTATAATTGTATCATTTTTGTTGGCATTGCTTTTATTAAGAGTGACGGTATCAAATGCAGTGTTTCGCACAGCTTTCTTTATGCCGCTGGTCATTCCCACAGCTGCTACAATTATAGTATTCCAGATCTTATTTGAGCAATCGGGTTTTATTAATCACGTGCTTCGTGTTTTCAATATGAATACCGTGGATTTTCTGGACAGTAGATACAGTTTACTTATTATGGTAATTATATATGTCTGGAAGTATTGTGGCTATAACATGCTGCTATTCATTGTCGGTATCAATGCGATACCAAAAGAATATTATGAAGCTGCCAAAATTGATGGGGCAGGTAAGATAAAGTGTATGTATTATATTACACTTAAGTTGATTAAATCAACCATGTTTTTCGTCATCATAATGTCTCTCATAAACTCATTTAAGATTTTCCGCGAGGTTTATCTGTTGACAGGAGATTATCCGTCGGAGAGGCTGTACCTTTTACAGCATTATTTAAACAATAATTTCCGTAATTTTAATTATCAGAATTTATCGATTGCATCCTTAATGACGTTTACCTTTGTAATGTTAATATTAGGGTTTCTGTATCTGCGCAGAAACCGTATAGAGAAGGGAGAGTAGACGATGAGATACATAAGAATTATAGTATTGGGATTACTTTGCATCATCGTATTGTTCCCTATCATTTTTACCATAACGAACTCCTTCAGTGATCATACATCTATTCTTGATATGTACGGGGCAGTACTAATGAGCGGAGGGGAGGAAGCGATAGCAAAGTACGGAGAATTTGTTTCTCTTAATATGTTTCCCGGAGAATCATCCTTAGAGCAGTTTAAGACAGTTCTTTGGTATCGGACCGACGCGATTTATGCTTTCTGGAATTCTGTCAGGTATACGGTAGTCATTGTATTCTTTCAGGTGATCGTTTCAGCTATGGCTGCTTATGCTTATGCTAAGCTTAACTTTCGTTTTAAAAACATTCTGTATTTCATAAGTATTGTGATTATGGTAATGCCCCAACAGGTAACCTTAGTTCCGAACTTCTATGTATTAAATAAATTAGGCTGGTTGGATAGTGCTTTGGCGGTTACAGTTCCTGCTATATTCTCAACCTTCGGAGTGTTTTTGTTAACACAGTTTATGAAGGATATTCCGGCAAGTATCAGTGAGGCAGCCAGAATTGACGGAGCCGGAGAATGGAAGATCTTTTTGAAAATTATATTGCCTCCTGCAAAGGGGGCGGTATCTGCGCTGGTTTTACTTTCCTTCGTGGAGAATTGGAACATGGTGGAGGCTCCTTTGGTATTCCTAAAAAACAAAGGCTTATTCCCGCTTTCCATCATATTAAATTCAAGTTCACTCACAAGCCTGGGAACGGCATTTGCAATCGGTACAGTATTTATGCTGTTTCCGTTAATTTTGTTTTTGCTATTTGAAGAGGATTTGGTTGAAAGTATCGGATTTACCAATTTAACGATGTAGGAGGAGTAGTAAAGATGAGTAGAAAGAAAAAGGTATTATTACATATTGGGGCGTATGCCTTAATCATCATGGTGTTGTTTTCCTTGTTTTCAGAGCAGCTATCCGGTGACGAATTGGTAACCGTAACAACGGTAACCTCACAAAAGGGAACCTTCTATGAGGATATTACGTTTAGTGGTGCAATTGATTTTAATGTTAAGACGGTTCACGAGGCCCCGTTTTTTCTGGAAATAGATGAAGTGTTTCTACCGGCGGGAACTCTGGTCAAGGAAGGCGATGTTGTGGCCTCCTGTGAAGGCTATCAGGTAGAGAAATCCATCCTACAGATGGAATCGGCGCTGCAGACGATGAAAAATGAATTAAAGGTACTGAAGGAGGGCTTTTCCGGGATAACGGATCCGGATCAAAAGCGGGCCCTTGAAATTCAGATCCGATTAAAAGAGATAGCCGTAGAGGAAGCTCAGGCTGATTTTGATTTAGTAAAGCAAAGCTTTAATGAGAACTTTGAACTAATAGCAAGAGTTGACGGTAAACTTACGATACAAAATCTGGCGGAAGGAAGACAGGTAGCAACCGGTGATGTTCTATTTGAAATAGCAGATCCGGAGACCATGGAAGCGGTCTTTACCAGTCCGGCATCTCAGGAGGAATATGTCAAACTGGGAGATAAGATTACCGTAGAAGTAATTGTCTACAAACGAGGAGAAAATCTTGATTGGGTCAGGGATAATCAAGCCCTTAAGCTGGAGGTTAAAAGTAAAAAAATTGAGGCAGGTATCTGCACCTATAAGGCGGACATAGCTCCCGATAAGAATGAACGGATTGATCCGCAGCAATTACAAGTATCAATGACGCTACCTACCGTAACCTATAGTAGATTACTTCCTCATGGAAGCATACAAAGAGAGATGGGTTCCAGCTATATTTATGTGGTAAATACCGTCAGAAGACTGTTTAACGTAGAACATTATGTGGAGAAATTGGAAGTGAATGTAATGGATTCTAACGAATATTATACGGCAGTGTCTGGAGAGACATTAACAGGGTATAATATAGTATATACAGCGAACGGCCCGTTAAAGAACGGACAGCGGGTTAGAATTGAGGACTAAGCGAAAGGAAAAAAGTAAGAAAAAAATAACATATTCAGAGCCTGTAATAAAACGAAGTTAGTAGGTGTTATTACAGGCTTTTGTTTTGAAGTATTAGCAGTATAATTTATTATCATATATTTTTGAATTTTTTATAAAATCAGGTCATAGAATTTAATAAGTGATTAATTCTATGGAGGCTATGATGAACAGGCTTAGAAAATTGGTTCTGCTTCTTATGATAGTAATTACAGGTCTTGGAATAACAGGCTGTAAAACAGAGGATACGGATATAAAGAGATTGAAGGATTTAGAGTTTACTGTAGTAGAGGATGCGGATCTGCCGGGAGAATTAAAAGAAATTATTGATGAAAAGAAAGAAAACCCTTTTAAATTATCCTATTCCAACAAGGATTACTTATATATCGTTGTTGGATATGGCAAACAAAACAGCGGTGGCTATAGTATCTCAGTGGATGATCTTTATCTGACCAGCAACGCAATCTACATAGACACTAATTTAATCGGTCCTTCACCGGATGATATGGTTACGCAGGGAGTCACCTATCCATACGTTGTGGTGAAGCTGGAGTTTTTAGACAAGAGTGTAGTTTTTGAATAGGAAAGTATAAGGCACCTGTTAAGCTGATAAGCCCCCTGTCAAGTAGACATGTTAAATATCTAAATTAGGTGCTGATGAACGGTCACACGATTTGTGTGACCGTTTTTCTATGCACACCATTTTTCTTTGTATTTTTCAATTCGTTTGTTTT
>NZ_JAEAGR010000014.1 GCF_015999265.1 Mobilitalea sibirica | reverse complement strand
TGTTGTGTGGTAACTCCAATTATAACTGAAAATAGGGGGTCATTGTTTTTTTTATTTTAAAAAGCTCTGTAACCCTTGAAAAATAAAGGGATCAAATAAAAATCAGTGTAAAATACTTTACACTAACGTATAAGTTATGGGGGCATAATATATGAACCGAACAAAAATGATAGTATTTGGTGCTTTAATGGCTGCCTTAGCTGCAATAATTCAATCATTACCGGCTTTATTGACAGAAGCAGTAATATTCATAACTATATTTAGTTCTATACCAATTTATATTATTGCCAGGATAAAACCTACGGTTGGTGTATTGTCGTATCTGGTTGCAGCCTTTCTTGTGATGTTAATCAGTCTCCACGAGGCATTATTCTTTTTATTTTCCAATGGAGTGGTAGGACTATCACTGGGAAGTTGTAGTTATTTTATGATTAGAAAATTATTACTCGCAGTCCTAAGTGCCTTAATGTTAACACTTTCCTTGTGCATAATAAATTACGGAATAGGAATTATGGTATTTGGTTCAGAATTACCGGGAGCATTAATCGTTCAAATCATAATTATCTTTGTATTTTCCTGTATCTATGTAAGTGTGTATCACATATTTGCTGATTTTATTTACAGGCGTTTTAAGATTATAACCTGATAAAAATAAATTGAGACGAAATATGGGGTTGCAATAGCAACCCCATAATAAGTAGTATGATATTTATAAACTATTACTATAATAATAGTCTTTACTCGATACCAAGAACCGTATTCGCTTCCTCACCAGCAGTATAGGTTAGTGTAATAGTATCACCTTCATTGTACTTTATAATCTGGATAAAATCAGCTACATTTACATCAAATATATCTGGACTGTTATTTAACAAAACATAATAATGGGAATTTCCTTCAATTACACTTTCCGCAATTTTTTTGATGGTTCCGGTGACTTTTGGTAATGAGGTCGTATCTTTTACACTAATTCCTTTGGATTTCATCTGAGCAAGATAGGTCTTTTCACATTCACTTACGGTATCACCAATGGAGACAATCTGATATTGCTCAATGTTTACCATGGCATAAGCTTTTACCAGTCCGGCGGCATCCTTTAAGGCGATAAAATAAGTTGGCTGATTACCAATGTTAAGAAGTAATGGGAAAGTAGCGCGGTAACCTAAATGCTGTACTTTACCTTCTGCCGATGACATGGCTGAGTATTCCTCGGCTCCGGATATTGAATAAAATCTGGTTTGGGCGGTTCTTTGATTCATTAAAACAAAACCTACATTGGATTGGTCTCCGCCGACACTTGTCACCCCGGTATAAACCCAGACATCATCCTCTAAAGCTACATAATTATATCCATCTGTTGTCTGTAGGGCATCTCTTTGGCTAAATATGGTGTTCCAATAACCATGCTTTAAGGTTCCGTGGTAATCGTATAAAGAGATTAATAATTCAGCAGAATACACCCGGTCTATCCAGTTAGGAGCATCCTCAACTGCATAATCTGCATGCTCACCGGTAACGGCATTGACAGTAACAACTCTTCCTATGGTCTGACCGCCAAAAAGGCCGATGGTGTAATCCTTTACAGGACAGATCCAGTATGGTATACCATTATCATCTATCTCAAAGTTTATATTGTCGAAGATATAGGTTGGATAATTAAAACGTAGATAACGATATATGTTTCTGGAGAAATGCTCGCTGTCGGAGTATTTGATTTTCTGCTCCAGCTTAATAAGTTCTACTTCCTGTGTTGCCATATCAATTTTTATATACGCCGGAATTCCCTCAGCTCGGTTGGCAAGCCACTTAAATATGCTGCCATATCTTAATGGAGTAACTCGTACGGGGATATCCTGATAATTAATCTGTGTGTAATTAGAGCCTACTTCAAATTGTGATACATACTCTATGATACTTCCCATCTTCCTTGAACCCAGTAACTGTGCAGAATCCTTATCTAAAATAGGGATTTTCTTATAGGATATTTCCTTAATATCCTCGGTAAAATTTCGATCGGTAGGAGTAAGCAGTTTTTGATATCTTTTTGCATTTATCATGGGGGAAGAGAGAATACTTCCGGTGATATAAATTAAGATAAGAAGAACAGTAATACCGCTTATTATTGCAAATAGCTTATTGCGCAGTAATGTAGACATAACATTACGGTTAAAGGTCTCCTTGCCCACAGCTATCGCTCCGAGGATAATGCATACTATGACGAGTGCTGCGATAAAAAAGAACCAAAGCCCCGGTGAATGTATATTTATTGCCGGTAGGGTAATATAGTAGTATAAAAAACCAACTACGCCGATAATGACAAGTGTAATCAGATATTTAAAAAATTTTCTCATAATAACCTCCATTCTTTTTATCTTAACTATAACAAAGTGAGTATAAAAGTCAATTAAAAACAGATTAAAATTCTTCGTTTTCATGAATTAGAAACAAGTGTTATTTACAAAACATATCAAATTATTATAATTTGATATGTTTTAAATATATATTGTATGTAGAGATGTATAAAAAAATAAGATATTATATTACATATAGATTTAGGGATTGTTTTAGTAATTATAAGGATTACAGAATACGGATTTAATATACATTTTAGTATAAGGAAGGGAAATCATATGTTATCAAAAAATAATAACAATACATATTCAAAAATCAGTACAGGAGAGAGGGAGGTAATTAAATTACAAGCAGATTTTAGTCAAAGATCTTGTAGAATGACATTATCCGTAGAATATACAAGAATAGATGGAATGCCGCTTCATCTTCATATTATTGAGCCGGAACAAAAAAAGGGAGAAATGAATAATTATCCTCTTATTTTGTTTATCCAGGGTTCCGGATGGATGAAACAGGACCTAGGAGTACAACTGGCACAATTATCAAAATTTAGCTCCAGAGGCTACGTTATCGCAGTGGTAGAGTATCGACCTTCATCGGTCGCGCCGTTTCCGGCACAGATTGAAGATGCCAAAACAGCTATCCGATATATGGTTAAGCATGCTTCGACTTATCATGCAGACCCCAATCATATTATCCTATGGGGAGATTCCTCCGGTGGTCATACGGCGATTATGGCGGGATTTACTTATGCAAAACATGAATTTGAGGAGGATAATTTAGTAGATGAAAAATCAATAAAAGCAATCATTGATTATTATGCTCCCACTGATATAAGTGAGATAAGCCTTATGGCAGATCCTGAGTTATATCTAGCTCCGGATAGTCTTATAGGAATGTGGCTAGGTGGCGTTTCAATCATAGATCATCCTGATAAGGTGATACCAACAATTCCAATGAATTATTTATCCCCAGACAAACAAGTGCCACCGGTTTTCATTATCCATGGAAGTGTTGACACAATGGTACCATTTTACCAGAGTGAACTTCTATTCCGGGCATTAAATGATTTAGGTAAGGATACAGTTTGCTATAAACTGGAAGGAGCCGATCATGGTGGTTCTGCTTTTTGGACAGAGGAAATATTTGATCTTATTGAAGAATTTCTTTCAAAATATATTTAAATATAAGTAATTGGATAATATAAATCACATTCACAATATAACGTATTACATTTTGCATAATTAATAAATTCAAAATGAAACTGTTCTTTTAACTGAAAGAAAACGGTGGGCAAGCTGTTAATCTGTCTCAATAAACTGGTGGATAGGGACATTCTGTTATCGTAATTGAGCATCACCTGGATGTCATCAAATCAGCGGATTATATCATAGATATGGGACCGGGGGGGCAACCAGGGAGGCTTTGTGGTTGCAGAAGGAACACCGGAACAGATAGCTAAAATCGATGCTTCTCATATGGGAAGATATCTAAGTACAATATTGTAGAGTTACCAAGACCACTTATACACATCACATAAATTCATTGAAGCTGTTGCAGAATGGATATACTTGAAATATGACTTACCGTAATACATTGTTTGACGGACATATTTAATGATGTGTCGTTTTATCTGAGTATGAGGTAAGTTATATTCGCTAAAGATTTTTCAATAGCTTTATACATATTATAATAAAGTTAGCTTCCAAAGAATATAATAAACCGTATATATTTACCCGGGGTGATGTAGATGAACGATATCTTAAAAAAAAGATGTATCCTTGGTGCAATCTTTGTTATAATCTTTGGAACACTACTTCATTTTGTATATGAATGGTCCGGTGAAAATGAAGTAATAGGAATTATTGGTGCCGTGAATGAAAGTACCTGGGAGCATTTGAAACTTCTGTTTTGGCCCGCTTTTCTTTATGCGATACCTGAATATTTACTTACAGGTAAAACTTATGACAATTACTTTGTGGCAAAAGCAATATCTTTTTATACAGGGGTTTTTCTAATCGTATCATTGTTTTATACCTATACCGGAATTTTGGGAACGAATTATCTTTGGATGGATATTACCGTTTTTGTTATTAGCGTTTTACTAAGCCATTATATTTGCTATTTAATTCTGTCTTCGGATATAGCAAAGGGGGCTTTTATCAATAGCGTTGCACTGCTTGCCATCTTTATCTTAGCATTGGCATTTATCATATTTACGTTTAATCCTCCACAGATACCGCTTTTTAAGGATCCTATATCAGGGACATATGGGATATCGTAACCTATTAATTTATTTTATGAGATGTATTATATTAGATTTATTATTAGATCAATTCCATTGTATATTTATTTCTGGGTAAGACAGAACACAGGGTTTTAGGGGCTCTCTATGGAGTAAGCTTTATAAACCTCTATGTCCTGTCTTTTTTTATGTTAGCAATGTATTAAATTACATTTCGCTATGAAACAACTTTTTATAAGCTTAGTAGCATAATTGAAAACTGATCATGATATAACAAAATAAGATGCTTTGTTAAATCAATATAATGGTATCATCAAATTTTCGATTGTTTGTTATAAAAGATGACAAAAACATACAAATCATGTATAATATAAAAGGAAATATTTATGCAATAATAAAAATGATGTTATGTTTATAAAATATTGAAATCTACATAGATGATAGGTAACATATGTTAATATACAAGCTGGATTTAAGGAGGGAATTCCATGGATGGATCAGAACAAGTATTATCTTTAAAAACGATGAAGATTATACTGAAACTGCAACAAAATGAGATTACAGAAAAAGCCATCTATCTAAGTTTGGCAAAACGGGTAAAAAAGCAGACGGACAAAGACATTCTAATACGTATCGCCCGCGAAGAAGGAATGCATGGAGAGATATGGAGTAAATATACACAGAAAAAAAGAAAGCCTAGGTTCTTAAAAGTGTTTTTCTATACACTTACCAGTATCATATTCGGTTATACCTTTGCGATTAAGATAATGGAAAAAGGAGAAGAGGGTGCAAAGGAAATCTATGAACAGCTGTCCAAAGAGGTTCCAGAGGCAGAAAAGATATCACAGGAGGAAGAGCAGCATGAATTAGCACTGATTACTTTATTGGATGAAGAGAGGTTACAATACGTTGGCTCTATGGTTTTAGGACTTAACGATGCGTTGGTTGAACTTACAGGTACTTTAGCAGGCTTAAGCTTTGCTTTGCAAAGTAACCGATTGGTTGCATTGTCCGGACTGATTACCGGTATCTCTGCTACATTATCCATGGCTTCCTCAGAGTATTTGGCTGCCCGTTCCGAAGGGGATAGCAATGCTGTAAAGTCATCTCTATACACAGGGATTATGTATATCTTTGCTGTTATTTGCTTGGTATTACCTTATCTTTTATTACCAAGTGATCAATATCTGGCTGCTTTGATTATCATGCTTATTATTGTAATATTCATTATTTTTGTTTTTACATATTATATCTCGGTGGCAAAAGACTTACCCTTTAAAAAAAGATTTAAGGAGATGGCCACAATTAGTTTGACTGTAGCAGCTTTATCCTTTGTGGTAGGACTTTTAGTTAAAAGGTTTTTGGGAATAGATATGTAATAAAAAGGTTACATAAAATTGCAGGATAATATAATGATGAATGTCCGAACTAAGGAGAAGATATGAACAGTATAAAAACGAAAGCACAGATTTTTTCATTAAGCATTATTGTTTTGGCTCTTTTAGCATTAGGATATAGTGCATATAATCGTTTTAGAGGGATACTTACAAAGGAAGTAAACCAGGCTGTAGTACGGGTGGCCAGTGAATCGGCAGAGCATTTAGGTTATTTTATCGAGAACTTTGTAGAGCCCTTAAAGGAACTTGCAGATCACGATGACATGAAAAGTATGGATTGGGACAAGCAGAAAGAATTACTAAAGGCTCAAATCAATCCGTTTTATTTAAATGTTGCGGTTTCTGATTTGAATGGAAGAGCGCATTATATAGACGGCATGTTACTTGACCTAAGTGACAGAGAGTATGTGAAAAATACTCTAAATGGAAATATAGCGTTTTCAGAGGTTATCATCAGTCGTGTGATTGGTGAGGAAGTAATCATGGTTGGTGTTCCAATAATGGTGGGTGAAACGGTACAGGGTGCCTTATTAGCAAGATTGGATGTGAATTTTCTCTCCGGTTTTGCCTTAGCAAGAGGTTATGAGGAGAAGGGATATTCCTATATTATCAGTGATAAGGGAACTTTAATTTCCAGTCATTTTATGGGACAATCCGGAGAGGAGTATAATTTATTTGAAATTGCTGATCATAAGCAAACCTATAAAGAATTCTCTGAATTTGTGAAAGGTAGTCTAAATCAAAAAAATGGTTATGGGAAATTCCAATTCGATGATAGCTCAGTTTTAATGGGTTATGCGCCGGTGGCAGGTACGAATTGGAAGGTTTACACCGGAATTGATGAAGATGTTGCTTTGCAAAGCTTAGTGGGACTACGAAAAATCATGCTAATTGGAATGATTGTTGCGCTCATTTTATGTACCGCAGCCACTTGGGTTTTTGTTGATTGGTTTACAAAGCCGATTATCGAACTTGACCGATTATTTTCAAAAGGAGCTTTAGGAGATTTAACCATTCGATTTACAACGATGAGAAAAGATGAAATCGGTAAAATGGGGCAAAGTTTTAATCGAATGATGGATAAAATAAAAACCTTAACCCATTATGACCCTCTGACCTCTTTATTAAATCATAATGTTTTACAAAAAGAAGTAGATAGTCTAACGCAGGAACAGGATGAGGTAACGCATAAATTTTCTTTGATCATGATATCAGTAGATCATTTTAGTTTAATTAACGAGGCATACGGCTATAAAATTGGAGATGCCATCCTATATGAGATAGCGAAAAGAATTAAAACTTGTTCCGGTGATATCAATTATCTATACCGCTACAAAGGAGATGAATTTGTATTATTAGTAAAATCATTTCAGGATGAGAATGAAGTTCAAGAAAAAGCGGAAAAGATATTGATATCGTTGAATGAAAAATACTATATCGATGGCAAAGTTATTGATATCAGCGTAAGCATCGGTGTGTATATTTCCGATATAGAAACGATGAAGGAAGATCCGTTAAAAGCTGTTACTATGGCAAAAAATTATGCAAAATATCGAGGCGGTAATAAAATACAGTTTTTTGATACAGAGATTTACGGAAAGCTATTTAACATGAGAGAATTACAGGCAGATATCATGAATGGGCTAAAAGAAGAACAATTCTTTTTGGTTTTCCAACCCTTGTTTAACTTAAATGACGGTAAGATTGCAGAAGTAGAAGCTTTAATTCGATGGAATCATCCGGGTAAAGGATTGTTGTTTCCGGATCAGTTTATTGACATTGCTGAGCAAACCGGTTCTATAATTGATATGGATTTATGGGTAATTGAAAATGCATGTAAAAACTATGTCCGTTGGAAGGAAAATAATAAGGAAGCCATCAGAATGTCAATTAATATATCGGCTAAAACCTTTGAAACTCCGAAGTTTATTCCATATCTGATTAAGATGCTTCAAATGTATCGGGTGGAACCCTCCATGCTTCAGTTTGAGATTACGGAAAGAATGGTAATTAGAAATGTTGATGAAAGTATAGTAAAGCTTAAGCATATGAAGGAGATGGGTATACGGGTTGCAATTGATGATTTTGGCAGTGGTTATTCATCCCTAAGTTATATAGTCAGATTACCGATTGACAGTATTAAAATTGATAAATCCTTTATTCAAAATATTCGTTTGAGTAAAGAAGCTAAGGCGATTGTTACAACAATTATTAATTTATGTAAAACCTTGAATTTAAAGGTAATCGCGGAAGGAATTGAAAGTAAATCGAAACTGGATTACCTCAAAAAGAATTTATGTGATATGGGACAGGGATATTATTTTTCTAAGCCGGTATATTTGGAAGAAATTGAGAACAAATATGTAAAAAATAAAGGTAAGAGAAACAGATCCTAGCCGTACGTTCTGAACTATGTAACATTATATCAACGTCAAAGCAAGAAGAATAGCTGGTTAGAAAGACATCTTTCCAGCTGTTTTTTATATAATTAACTTGCAATATATCATGTCAAGGGATTTACAGGGAAAGAAACTTATAGATGAGATTCATCCCGAGAAAAAGAATGATATTCATGTGAAATTTCAAATTTTACTAAGGGTTGACGGTATGAAGATAAACAGGATAGTAAAATATCCGGCAACCGATGGCAGTATAGGTTATCTTGAATTAACATCGGTTAATTTAGTGAATAATACATATATCAAAGGAATACTGATGAATATTCATGATACTACAGTGCGAAAGAGTAATGAATTTGATGATTACTATTGCATATCACACTGAATTATTCGTAAGAAAGGAAGGATACAAATTGGCAATCGGATATGCCTGCATTACAATCGGTGTTCAAGATACAGGGTTATCAAGATGTATACTAAAAAATGCTACAGAGGATAATATTAGGCGTATTACCTTGGCTAATCTCTCTGCTCTGGAGAAAATGATAGATTATAATATTAAAATGGGCATAAAATTATTTCGAATAAGTTCTGATATCATCCCTTTTGGTTCACATCCTGAAAATCAAATTCGGTGGTGGGAGGAATATAGGGAGGTATTTTCTGCTATTGGTGATAAAATTATAAAATCCGGTATGAGGGTATCGATGCATCCGGGACAGTATACCGTACTGAATGCACCGAATCCGCAAGTTGTAGAGAATGCTATACGGGATTTACAATATCATGATAGATTTCTAACTGCCTTAGGAATGGATCAAAAGTGTAAGCTTGTTCTCCATATAGGAGGAGTATACGGTGATAAAGAAAAGGCATCGAAAGCTTTTATTCATAACTATGGTTATCTTCCACAGAACATAAAGGACCGATTGATTATAGAAAATGATGATAAAAACTACACTATTGAGGAAGTGCTAAAGATATCCCATGCTATCGGTGCTCCCGTTGTATTTGATAACCTACATCATGAAGTGAATCCACCTATCGAGCAATTATCAGAGGAGGCTTGGATTATGGAAAGCCAAAAGACATGGAAGACAAAGGATGGAAGACAGAAGATACATTATTCACAACAAAAGGACGGTGGATCAAAGGGGGCACATTCCGATACTATCTTTGTAGAAAAGTTCATGAAGTTTATCGATAAATTGTCGGATAAAGACATCGATATTATGCTTGAGGTAAAGGATAAGAATCTGTCTGCCATCAAGTGTATCAATACAGCAGTATTGAATGTGCGGGCAAAATATCTGGAAGAAGAATGGGCCAGGTATAAATATTATGTACTTAGCCGATCTGCAAAGCTATATAATGAGATACGTACTTTACTTAAGGAAAAGGAAGAATATGTTGCGAAAGAATTCTATGAAAAGGTTGAGCAGGCAATCCTTATGAATGAGGATAGAGGAGCACAGATAAATGCTGCACAGCATGTATGGGGATATATCAGTAAAGATAGTACCGCCGCGGAGAAGAACCGATATGAAAAGCTTTTAAACGCTTATCAGAGAGAACATGGAGAGATAAAGACCTTAAAAAAACATCTGTTAAAATGTGCAAATGTTAGAGGAATTGATTATCTTATAAATTCAATCTATTTCTATCTCTGATTTTTCTAAATCTATCCTATGGTTAAAGTTAAGAAAATAGTAAAATGGTTATGATGTCTTACGAAGATCCATCATGTGAGTAAATACTAGTATACCCCTGTCTATAAATCTTTGTATAAATTTTTGGAATATGAACATATATAATATAAAGAAGGAAAGGAAGGGGCATATGTTACTGGATATTCCCAAAATAGAAACAATAAAAACCAAGAGCGGTTGTGCAAGAATTAAAAGGGACTATTTTAACCAAAGAATCAAACTTGTAAGCTTTACAGGTGAAATTGACGATGTTATGAGTCAATTAATAGATTTGAATAAAGAAGGAAGCATAGGAAAAATTTTCGCAGTTATATTAAAACAAGAAATTCCCCTGTATAAAGAACGGGGATTTATCATTGAGGCAAAGGTTGATCAATTTCTTAAGGGTGAAGCAGGTTATTTTGTATCTAGATTTTTAACAACGGATAGAAAAATCAGTCTGCATTTACCGGAAGAAGAGGAAGTATTAATTATATCAAGGGAATATACGAAGGAGGATTATATCCAACCGGTCTACGAAAAATATACCATTAGAGATGCTGTCATCGCAGATGCCGAAGAATTAGCGGTATTGTATGATGGGGTATTCGAGACTTATCCGTCTCCAATGAATGATCCTGAATATATACGATATGCTATGGAACATGATGTGATGTTTAAAGTGGCTGAACAAGATTATCAGATTGTCAGTGCAGCATCGGCTGACATGGATCCGTTAAATAACAATGCAGAAATGACGGATTGTGCTACGTTAAAATCTCATAGGGGACATGGCCTGATGGGCAGATTGATTTTTGAGCTGGAGAATGAATTAAAACACAGAAACTACAAAGTACTTTATAGTACAGCCAGGTCCATTTCCACTGGTATGAATGTCGTATTTGCTAAGCATAGTTATGAATATGGTGGTAGATTGGTGAACCATTGTCATATTTGTGGTCAATTTGAGAATATGAACATATGGGTGAAGGTTCTATCATAGGATGTGGATTGGTGTCAGGAATAAGATATAACTATTAGAAAGTTAATTTATACTATTCAAAATCAAATAGGGTATCAAACACTTGTTAGAAAAAATAACGGGACATTAGAAGGCCTTATATACCGTTTGGTTATCTCTCAAAAGTATATTAAGGAAAAATCTATGTCCCGTATTACTTTATAATAAATGAAGTGTTTACCGTTTCATCTTGTTTACTTACTTTTTAATGAACATACCTTGATTACTATTAATTGTCGTAAGGTTTAATGGTTTGAATAGTTCCGTCCTCATTATACTTGAGCTCGGTATATTTCACACAGCGTTTGTGGTTCACGCCGCCGGATAAGCTACAGTCATGATAGAACAGATACCACTTGCCCTCAAACTCTACGATGGAGTGGTGTGTTGTCCATCCAAGTACAGGTTCAAGTATTCTACCTTTGTAAGTGAAAGGACCTTTTGGATCTTTGCTGATTGCATAAGCAAGATAGTGAGTTGTTCCTGTAGAATAGGAAAGATAGTAATAACCGTTATATTTATGAACCCAAGGACCTTCGAAAAATCTTCTATCCTCATCACCGGCAGGAATAGGGTTGCCGTCTTCATCAACGATGGAAATATTCATCGGGCTTTCTTTAAAGGTAAGCATATCTTCACTTAATTCAGCCACTCTGGGTCCCAAGGCAGGTGCGTTTAAATCAGGACCTTCCGCATCCGGTTTAAAGGTTCCGGTTTGCCATTTTTCTAATTGTCCACCCCAGAGACCGCCAAAATAGCAGTAAGCTTTGTTATCATCATCAACCAGTACCGCAGGATCGATACTAAAGCTACCTGGAATATAATCAGGCTGAGGTGTAAAAGGTCCGGCAGGGCTTTTGCTGGTTGCAACACCGATGCGGAAAATGCCATCTTTATCCCTTGCAGGGAAGTATAAATAATAGGTATCATTTTTATAAGCAGCATCAGGAGCCCACATTTGTTTACTTGCCCAAGGAACGTCTTTTACATGAAGTGCTTCGCCATGGTCAACGCAGGGGGAATTGAAATTATCCATAGATAATACATGATAATCTTCCATTGCATATTGGTCACCGTTATCATTGTCTTCGCAATCATGGGCCAGGTCATGGGAAGGATAGATATAGAGCTTTCCTTCAAATACATGCGCAGAAGGGTCAGCAGTAAAAATATGTGTTACTAAAGGTTCATTAGGTTTCGTGAGTTTTTCCATATTAAAATCTCCTCGTAAAATTTAAGTATAGTTATATATTTATTTACTATTATATCAATGTTATGAAAACAATCAAGGAAAATCCTATAAAAAATATTATTAATTAGTATTTTGACCTTTTTTGTGAGCTTTCATTAGATAAATTAAGACATGTAAATTATTCCTTTTCATCATAAACTCTTAAGATAAACCTTTTTAAAAAAGAACTCTTACCTCTTCTTTTTATATAAAAATATCCGAATACGGAAAATACAAATGCTCCAATAAAATTAACGAATAAATCCATCATGGTATCAATCAGACCAATATCAATATAAGCCTTCCATGGTTCATTATTAATTATGATACTATCGATGTTAATCTTTTGAGGTACATTATGACCGTTTGGATTAAGTAATACGGACCGAAATGAAGTAAGGAGTGTATCCTTTTGCATGTCAGTACCGAAAAAAGTATCCATAATATATTCAAAGAATTCCCATACAACCCCGATTGTCATGGAAAAGCAAAAAGCTACCAAAGCAACAAAAAGCGGAGATAAGGAAATGGCAAAACGGTCATTTTTATTGAGGATATCAATCAAGGAAAAGCCGATAGCCGCTGCAAGAAAACCGTTAAGCGTATGTAGAATAGTATCCCAGTAGGGAAAGATTAAGTAATAGGAATTAATCTCACCGAGAATTTCTGCAGAGAATATAAATAAAAGAATAATCGTTTCTAAGGTATCAGGAATATCAATATGAATTTTTTTTTCAATAAAGCTAGGTACAAAGAATAAAATCAAAGTAAGTATACATAGGAATACATTTTCATAGTTTCTTTCCCTTAACTGATCCAACATAATCAATATCACAGATAATCTTAATATAAAATATATGATGGAGATCCATTTACGCCGTCTTTTTATTCTATCAATTAATTTGTTTTTCATAAATAACCTCCAATGTGATATAAAATGGAATATAGCTTACTATTAATTTATCTTACATATACCAATAAGTGTCAAAAGCACCGAAGGTGCTTTCTATATAAGACATATGGCTATGCAAGCTAGCATGCAAAAGCCATATGTCTTATATAGAAAGTGCGTAGCAGCTTTTGACACTTATAGAACTACTAAATGCAAGCTAGCATGCAAAAGCCATATGTCTTATAAAGAAAGTGCGTAGCAGCTTTTGACACTTATAGAACTACTAAATGCAAGCTAGCATGCAAAAGCCATATGTCTTATATAGAAAGTGCGCAGCAGCTTTTGACACTTATAGCACTACTAAATGCAAGCTAGCATGCAAAAGCCATATGTCTTATATAGAAAGTGCGTAGCAGCTTTTGACACTTATAGAACTACTAAATGCAAGCTAGCATGCAAAAGCCATATGTCTTATATAGAAAGTGCACAGCAGCTTTTGACACTTAAAGAACTACTAAATGCAAGCTAGCATGCAAAAGCTGTATGTCAATCTTCTAATTCTATAAGTGAAGCATAGATTGCATCGGCCAATTCATCTAACTCCGGTTCCCGTTCGGGCTTTAGGGTTGAGCGAATATCCAAGGGAGTACCAATGACTTCCACTCCGCCCTTCATTCCTTCAACGATTTCAAGCATTCCTTTGATTGCCGAGCTTGACCAGGTATGATTACCGATTAAAGCAGCTTTTCGATTTTTAATTCCGAGTACAGCCAGCTCACGAAGTAAGGAATCCATAACAAAGTAAAGGTGCATGTTATAGGTTGGTGATCCAATTACCATATGGCTGTATTTCCATATATCGGAAATGATATAAGAGGGATGGGTTTTGGATACATCATACATACGCATATCCTTAACGCCCCGCTTGGAAAGTTTGATGGCTAAAGCATTCATAGCATTCTCCGTATTGCCATACATGGAGGCATAAATTAATACCACCCCTTTTTTCTCGGGCAGATAACGGCTCCACTTGTCATATTTATCAAGAATATATGGTATCTTATCTCCCCGCCAGATTAATCCGTGTAAGGAACATAACATATTAATCTCAGCTCCGGCAAGTTTTTTCAGGATTGCTTGTACCTGGGACCCATATCTTCCTACAATATTGGAATAATAACGTCTGGCTTCATCTAAGAATACGTTATCAAATTCCACCTCGTCAGCGAATAAATTCCCTGATATTGCGCCAAAGGAGCCAAAGGCATCAGCAGCAAATAAAACACCTTTGGATATTTCGTAAGTGAACATAACCTCAGGCCAATGTACCATGGGAGCCATATAAAAACGTAAGGTGTGCTCCCCTAATGAGATTTCCTGTCCTTCATTTACTTCCAGATAATTCGATGACATATCAAGACTGTAATACTGTCTGAAATATTGAAAGGTTTTTGGATTCCCTATCACTTGAATCTCAGGAAATCGACGAACAATTTCTTCTATATTGGCACAATGATCCGGTTCCATATGGTTAATCACCAGATAATCAAGTTTACGAGATCCTAAAACATGAGTTACATTTTCAAGATATAATGCACTGATTGCCTCGTCCACCGTATCAATCAAGGCTGTTTTTTCATCCATGATCAAATATGAATTATAAGAAACACCGTTAGGTAGTGGAAACATATTTTCAAATCGTTCTAATCGTCTGTCATTTCCTCCTACCCAATAAATATTAGGTGAAATTTCATGAACACAATGCATATAAGTACCTCCTTTTCTTATGAATTAATTTATTATTGTATGCTTTGTTGTTTTTGATAGGTTGTAATGAATCATAATTAAACTAGCCTAAGTGCAGGTTTTTTATTCTTTGTAAATGAAATAAATCATGAACAACCTGTCAGATAGATTATAGCATAACATATATAAAAATAATACCATATCGTGGATAAATCAATAATTTTATGAAATATGAAAGGAGATCAGTTTATCATTACAATCAAATTTGTAGAAAATGTTTGATAGAAGAGTAGAGTTTAGTATCAATTTAAATCCTTGGACTATGATAGGATTATAAAAAAACAGAAGGTAAAGGATTATGAAAGTAGGGACTAAAATGCCAAATATGGGTCGAAGGAAATGAACTATTTAAAACAGGCGGACAAAGCTTTAGGAGCTGCCATAGATCGTATTGTAAAGATAGAAAGGGTCTTTATACCGGATTTGTTTGGCATTAATGAAAGTAATTATAGGTCAGCAAATATCTTTAAAAGCGGCTCGTACAATCTGGGCCAGAATGCAGGAGTATCGATGCCTCTATTCTCCTTATGGCTCTGTAGCATCGATTTATCTTTGGAGGATATCTTATAAGTAAATAATATTTCTTTGATTGATTTAGAATATTGAAAATCTTTATAATGCTCAGCTGATATCCCACAAAATATTTAAAATATCCCTATAATTATATGATGTCTGCTGATATAGTTGTATGGATATTTTACTGGTGATAAAATGAGAGCAACCGGTATTAAAGTTATATCACATATAAGATCGGATTCTATGAAAAACTGTTTCGGGAATATAAATAAAATGCAACCAGATGTAGTTTTGTAACAGCAGATCCACTAAGAACATCTTCTGTATATACTATGGAAAGTGTTCGATTCTCTATATGTGAATATTTGATCAAAAAGGGGGATATATATGAAGAAATTATTAGTATTTTTATTATCGTGTTCACTACTTGTGTTGATGACTGGGTGTACAAAGGAGGAAGAGCAAGAAAAGGATAATACTACTGTAACGGACAATTCAACTACAGAGAATACACAAAACAACCCCAAAGAGGATGAGGTCGAAGCAGAAAATAATGTAATGGAAGAAGCATCCGATGATGATAGTAAAGTGGTAGAGAATACTTCCGAAAATGATGGAGATATAAACATAGCTTATAAAGACGGAACTTATGAATATGAAACCGTGGCTGATGCGGAAGGCTTTAAAACCAAGGGAACTGTTACAATAGAGAATGGTAAAATTGCTAAAGTGGATTGGACGATATTTGATACCTATAGAGATGACCGACCTTTTGATGAAACCTATGAAGAGGTATATGAGGGGAATGATTTATATATGCAGCAAAGCCGTGACGATTGGAATGGCTCCAGGGGATACGCTGAAAAACTAATCGAGACCCAGGATTTAGAAGAGGTTGATGCAGTTTCCGGTGCGACTTGGACCAATCGAAAATTCAAGACGGTAATGAGTTATATTTTGTTCGAGGCGAAAGAATAGGTTATATGATTTTAAAGCTGCCTATGAATGGTAGTTCAATGTATGTAATTGTAATAGTACTAGAATATATATTTCAGTAATAACGCAAAGCAAGCTCAGAATATGATTATATGTTTCATAATAAGCTTTATAAAAAGGCTTATTATGAAACATATTTTACAGTATTCAGAGCTTTTTATATTTGTGACAATATAGTAACAGAAGTTATAATAAACATATAATTAATAATGTAACAAACTAATAACAGATGATTAAATGGATAAAAGACGAAATGTTCATACATATTCAGATAATTCGTGTATTTTCGTGTTTATATTTTAGAAAGAAAATGTTAATTGTTACTGTTTGTTTCTATTTGTATATAAACATATAATTAATGGTTCTAATTGTATTGTAAATTTGGCTGAATATGGTATAATTTTGTTGTATATTTTGTTAAAAATATATCATACAAATCGATGAGAAATATAAACAAGGAGGTCAAAAATGAGCGTGAAATCTAACAACTGCAGCTGCTGTACACAGGATGATACACAAAAATACGACGAGATAGCCAACATCATTGACCTATATAAGGACAAAGAAGGTAGCTTGATACAAATTCTACATCATGCGCAGGAAATCTATGGCCATTTACCCCTTGACTTACAAAGATTCATAGCCGGCTCTCTAAATAAACCCTTGTCTGAAGTGTCCGGAGTTATTACGTTCTATTCCTTTTTCTCAACTAAACCCAGAGGAAAACATACCATAAGGGTTTGTATGGGCACTGCCTGTTATGTAAGAGGAGGAAAGAAGCTGGTGGAACGTCTTCAGGACATACTGGAGGTTCAACTTGGTGAGACGACGAAGGACGGCAAATTCACTTTTGAGATTGCACGGTGCATAGGGGCCTGTGGTCTGGCGCCGGCGATTATGATTGATGACGTGGTTTACAAACAGGTCAATGTAAATAAGTTAGAATCCATTTTATCGAAATATTAAATCATTTGGGAGGTGAAGCGGTTGAAAAGTCAAATAATCAATAGAATAGAAGATTTGAAGCAGATTAAGGTAGAATATAATGAGATGCTTTCCAAGTATCAATATCAGGTATTGGTATGCAGCGGTGCCGGTTGTGTTTCCTCTAATTGCAGTGATGTAAAAGATGCGATTGTTGATGAGATAAAGAAGAACGATTTACAGGAGCAGGTAATTGTTTACGAAACCGGGTGTATGGGAACCTGTGCGGTTGGTCCTGTGGTTCTTATTTTACCGGAACGGATCTTCTATACGGAACTGACTCCTGAGATAGCAAGGGATGTCATAAGAAATCATATCATACATAACAAGATTCTAACAGAACATACTTTTTATGATCATTCTTTAAATAAACATATACCGAACATAGATGATATAGATTTTTTTAAAGAACAGGTAAAAATTGCTTTGAGAAATTGCGGAGCTATGGATTATAGCAGCTTGGAAGCATATATTGCCAGAGACGGTTATTTGGCGGCTGCCAAAGCTATCACAGAAAAAACTCAAAAGGAAGTAATTGAGGAAGTGAAAAAATCCGGTTTAAAAGGCCGTGGTGGTGCCGGTTTTCCCACCGGTGTAAAGTGGGAATCAGGCTATCTGGCAGAAAGTGATCAAAAATTCATATTATGTAATGCAGATGAAGGAGATCCTGGTGCTTTCATGGACCGTAGTATTATTGAAGGAGATCCCCATACAGTAATCGAGGGCATGATGATTGGAGGATACGCCATCGGAGCTAATATGGGTTATGTCTATGTCAGAGCAGAGTATCCAATCGCAGTGGAGAGGCTTACGGCTGCAATTGAGGAAGCAAGAAAGAATGGACTGCTTGGATGTAAGTTATTTGGTAGTGATTTTTCCTTTGACCTAGAGATCCGTATAGGAGCCGGAGCCTTTGTATGCGGTGAGGAAACGGCATTAATGTCTTCGATTGAGGGTAAACGAGGAGAACCAAAACAAAAACCACCCTTACCATTTCAGAAAGGTTTATTTGGTAAACCAACGATTATTAACAATGTAGAAACTTTTGCTGCGATATCCTCCATATTGCTTAAGGGCGGTGAATGGTATGCAGGAATTGGAACGGGGAATAGTAAAGGGACGAAGGTCTATGCCCTTGCCGGTGATGTGGTAAACGCAGGTATTATTGAGGTACCCATTGGAAAGCCGTTGGGGGATATTCTGTTTAACATTGGCGGAGGAATGAAGGATAAAAAGAAGTTTAAGGCCGCACAAATCGGTGGTCCCTCCGGTGGATGTATTACCCAGGATAACTTAAATGTCTCAACAGATTATGAATCAATCACAAAACTGGGTGCCATCATGGGATCCGGTGGGCTGATTGGTATGAACGAGGACACCTGTATGGTAGACACGGCCAGATATTTTATGGACTTTATTCAGGATGAATCCTGTGGTAAATGTACTGCCTGTAGAGTCGGAACGAAAAGAATGTTGGAGATATTAGAACGGATCACCAGAGGAGAAGGAGAGGAAGGAGATATAGAGCTGTTAGAAGAACTGGGAGAAACGATCAAAGATACAGCCATGTGCGGTCTCGGTCAGTCTGCACCTAATCCTATCTTAAGCACCATAAGATATTTTCGACATGAATTTGAAGAACATATTAAGAATAAATATTGCCGAGCCGGAGTATGCTCGGAGTTATTTATATCTCCTTGTGAGAATACCTGTCCGGCCAATGTAAATGTTCCCGGATATCTTTCTTTAATAGCAGCGGGCAGATTCGTGGATGCTTATCATCTTATTAAGCAGGAAAACCCATTCCCGGCCGTCTGCGGTCGTATCTGTACCCGTCCCTGTGAGATGAAATGCAGAAGGGGTACAACGGATGAAGCGATAGCAATCGCTGATCTAAAACGCTTTGTAGCCGATTATGCCCATAAGAATGAAGCACCCTATAAGAATGATGTGGTATTTCCCAAAAACGGTAAGAGTGTAGCGGTTATCGGTGCAGGAGCATCCGGTTTAACTTGTGCTTACTATCTGGTTAGGATCGGGTATGCGGTAGATGTATATGAAATCCAGCCGGTTGCCGGAGGCGTCCTGGCATTTGGAATTCCGGAATATCGTCTTCCGAAGAAGGTTTTGGCTCATGAAATTGAATTAATAGAACAAGCCGGTGTAAATATTAAGCTTAACACAGAGATTGGTAAGGACATTGACTTTAAAAAGCTTAAGATGAAGTACGATTCTATCTATATTGCAACCGGTACCCAGTTCCCACAAAAAGTGAATATCCCGGGAGAGGATCTGCCGGGAGTCATACATGGTTTGGATTTTCTGAAGGATGTAAATCTTGGACGGGAAGTGAAACTTGGTAAAGCAGTGGCAGTAATCGGAGGAGGCAATACCGCCATTGATTCTGCAAGGACTGCTCTTCGTCTGGGAGCAGAGAAGGTTCTAATCCTATATAGACGAACCATCGATGCAATGCCGGCATCGGAATATGAGATACATGAAGCAGTATGTGAGGGCATTGATATTATTGAACTGACAGCACCAGTAAAATTTATTGAAGGAAAAGATGGTAATATCGATAGGATTGAATGTGTTAAGATGAGATTGGGTGAGTTTGATAAGAGCGGAAGAAGAAAATCCGTACCCATTGAAGGTTCAAATTTCTATCTTGAAGTAGATACGGTAATACCCGCGGTAAGTCAGTATTCCGATCTTCCGTTTATCCATAAGGATGAAATTAACGTGACCTCTTGGGGAACCTTTGTGGTGGATGATGATACCCTGATGACTACCATGGAAGGTGTTTTTGCAGGTGGAGATGTAACAAGAGGTCCGGATACGGTTATTCAGGCTATTGCAGATGGGAAGAAAGCTGCAATTTCGATTGATAAATATCTCGGAGGAAAGGGAATATTAAACAAAGGGAACCCGATTGATATTCCAGATATCTTTGATCAGGATGAGTTGGTTGCACATAAGCGTTTTCCTCAGGAGATGTTGAATGAAGAGGATAGAAAGCATTCCTTTGATGAGGTGGTATTAGGGTTTCATAAATTAAATGCTATGGCGGAAGCGATGCGATGTCTGCATTGTGATAGGAGATAGGTACAGATTATCGATTAATAAGCTAAAATCGATAGATTGGAGGTAGAGTATGGTTAAATTAATAATAAATGGAAAACAGATTGTGGCAGATGAAGATATGACTATTATGGAGGCTGCTAAGGAAAATCATATCAGTATACCAAATCTGTGTTATCTGGAAGGTATTCATAAAATAGGTTCCTGTAGAATCTGCGTTGTTGAAGTGAAAGGAGCGAAGACGTTACAGGCCTCCTGTATGACAAAGGTTTCAGAAGGAATGGAAGTAAACACCAACACAGAAAGGGTAAGAAAAGCACGAAAGGTATTGTATGAACTTCTCTTATCTGATCATAATAAGGAATGTTTAAGCTGTAAGCGAAACTTAAATTGTGAGTTACAGGAACTTGGAAAAACATTAGGTGTTGAGGAAACTCGCTTTGAGGGGACTAGATCGGAAAGGACGATTGATGCTTCTGTATCCATCGTTCGTGATATGTCAAAATGTGTTCTGTGCCGGCGTTGTGTTACGGTGTGTAACGAAATTCAGGGTACCGGCGTGTTAAATGCACAAAACAGAGGCTTTGATACGGTAATCAGTCCGGCGATGGATCTACCCATTGGAACGGTTGACTGTGCCTTCTGTGGTCAGTGCACCGTCGTATGTCCGGTAGGGGCCCTTAAGGAAACAGATGCTATTGATACCGTCTGGAATGCGCTTCATGATAAGTCGAAACGGGTTGCTGTACAGGTGGCCCCGGCAGTCAGAGTTGCAATCGGAGAAGAATTTGGCTGCGAGCCAGGTACAATAGTTACAGGCAAATTGGCTGCATCTTTGCATGCTTTGGGATTTGATGATGTATTTGATACGAATTTTGCAGCGGATTTAACAATCATGGAAGAAGGAACCGAACTATTAATCCGATTAAAAAATGCTTTAACCGGTGTAGGAGATGTACTACCGATGATTACCAGTTGTAGTCCGGGATGGATTAAATATATTGAACATCAATATCCGCAGAAACTTGAGCATCTTTCCTCCTGTAAGTCTCCCCACACTATGCTCGGAGCTTTGATTAAATCTTATTATGCAGAAAAAATTGATAGATCATCACAAGATATGTTTGTGGTTTCCGTTATGCCATGTACAGCGAAGAAATTTGAAATCGCCAGAGAAGAAATGAAAAATGAGGGTGTACCAAACGTTGATGCGGTACTAACGACGAGAGAGCTGGCTGCTATGATTAAGGAGGCAGGTATTGATTTTATGTCCCTTTCTGAGGAAGATTTTGATCATCCGTTGGGAATGTCCACCGGTGCCGCAGATATCTTCGGATTGACCGGAGGGGTTATGGAGGCGGCACTTCGTACGGTATATGAACTTGTAACCGGAAGAGAGCTTCCTTTTGACAAGCTTCATGTTACTCCTATTGTCGGGCTTGATCAGGTAAAGACAGCCCAAATAAAAATTGAAAACCCATTAAAAGCATATGATTATCTTGATGGGATAACCTTAAAGGTAGCAGTAACCAGTGGGTTAAATGGAGCGAAGCTTTTAATGGAACAGATAGCGAAAGGTGAATCTCCGTATCACTTTATCGAGGTAATGGGTTGCCCGGGTGGATGTATCACCGGAGGAGGTCAGCCTAGGTCTGATGATGTTGATGTCAGAAGCAAGAGACTACAAGGCTTATACATGGAAGATGAGGGCAAGGTGCTACGCAAGTCCCATGAAAATCCTTATATAACAGCCATTTATGAAGAATATCTGGAATACCCCAGCAGTCATAAGTCTCACGAGCTCTTACACACCCATTATGTGATGAGAGGCGAGTTTAACGAACTTACTAAGGAAAGATTTGTTTTGCAACCTAACATCCCGGTGAAAAGGGTAAACAAAAAGGGTGTGGAAGAAGAAAAAACTCATACGGCTCAGTCTGATGTACGAAGAAAACGGGAAGAGATGGTGGATATCCGTATCTTAGCCCTGGAAGCAGAGAATGCAAGGCTTAAGAGTGAACTGGAGGATGCTCTGGAAACAGTAGATATCTATAAACAGGTGGTTGCCGAAAATATAAGTAAAAGAGACCTAAAGATTCATATTATTTAATCAAATAATCTGCATTGGTTTGTACTACGAATGATAGCAAACCGATGCAGATAAAGTAAGTTTATGACATTATTGAGTTAATACTAAGGAGGGCCTGTTATGAAGAAACTTATGAAATTGGATAGCTTGTTAAATATTTTTAGATAGATATTATAGAATGGGACCAATAGAAGATACTTTAATACTTAAGGAGGATATCACCTTAACGATTGCTGTTAATTCTTTTTGGTCCCTTTCTATTATCTTTTTCTTATTATTATCAGAAGAATGAACAGTGGATTAAATGGTATAGAAAATCTCCGTTTTAGTTATCATATTACATCGTTATGATTATATCTATGTGTGATTTTATCACTGTAAATATATTGAAGAATTAAGTATAATATAAACCATAATAGAGAGAATGAGAGAACAACATTATATGGAATGTAGAATTGGATGTGCAGCATGCTGTATTGCACCATCAATATCGTCAAAGATACCAGGAATGCCAGATGGAAAACCGGCAGGTGTTAGATGCGTTCAATTAACAGCAGATAACAAGTGTATGCTATTCGGGACAAAAGAAAGACCTGCAGTTTGCATAAGTCTGAAACCTTCCATCGAGATGTGTGGGGAAAACTTGCAGGAGGCTATGCAGTATCTTGAAGAACTGGAGAGAGTAACGAAATAATTTTTATTCTTAATAAGTCCCTACCAAGCCGTAGAGTAACCTATTATAAATTCTTGACAATATAATCTGTATATCGTAATATATGAATATTATGATATATCAGTGTAAAGAAAGCAATATTATAATGTGTGAGTTTATATGTAATAATATCTTGCATAATAAGCAAAATACGGAAGGCGGGTAAAATATGGAGAAGGTTCATAAAGAATATTCGGATTTGGCGGAACTGTTAAAGGTTTTGGCTCATCCGGTAAGACTCTGCATTGTCAGAGGCTTAATTATGAAGGGAGAGTGTAATGTATCCTATATGCAATCCTGTTTGGATGCACCTCAGTCCACAGTATCACAACATTTGCAGAAGCTGAAATCTGCCGGAATTATTGAAGGCAGAAGAGAGGGCTTGGAGATCTATTATCAGGTATGTAATGAAAAGGCTTTCGATATTGTTAATATACTTTTTAACAATAGCAATATAAACGAAGTAGACTGACTAATTTTGAATGGAGGATTACAATGAGTAAAAAAGTTCTAATTGTAGGTGGTGTAGCGGGTGGAGCATCTGCTGCCGCAAGATTGAGAAGATTGGATGAGAATGCCCAAATAATTATGTTTGAAAGGGATGAGTATATTTCCTTTGCTAACTGTGGCTTGCCTTATTATATTGGGGAAACAATTAAGGAAAGGGATAGATTATTAGTTCAGACACCGGAGTCAATGTATGCCAGATTCAAGATTGACGTACGAATTAACAGCGAAGTTACAAAGGTGGATACTGCGAATAAAAAGGTTACTGTTAACAGTAAATCAAAAGGAGTTTATGAAGAAACATATGACTATCTAATTTTATCACCGGGAGCAAAAGCATTAAGGCCGAACATTCCGGGGATTGAAAGTGATAAGATATTCACCTTAAGAAATATCCCTGATACGGATTCAATAAAGAGCTATGTTGATAAAAAAGGAATTAATAAAGCAGTTGTCATCGGTGGTGGATATGTAGGAGTAGAGATGGCAGAAAACCTGAAAGAAAGAGGGCTGGATGTAACTTTGGTGGAAGCAGCTCCTCATATTTTGGCCCCGTTTGATTCTGATATGGTAGTAATTGCAGAGAAGGAATTAACGGAATATGGAATTAAACTAATCCTTAATGACGGAGTAAAATCTTTTAAAGAAATCGGAAATCAGGTTGAGGTTACCTTAAACAGCGATACGAAACTAGAGACGGATATGATTATACTAGCGATCGGTGTTGCTCCGGATACCGGTTTCTTAAAAGAAAGTGGAATTGAATTTGGTCCTAAAGGTCATATTGTTGTGAATGATAAGATGGAAACCGGTGCGGACGGTGTCTATGCTGTTGGTGATGCGATTGAAGTTGTTGAATATGTAACTAAAATGAAAACAGCAATCCCTTTAGCAGGACCCGCTAACAAGCAAGGCAGAATAGCAGCGGATAATATTGCCGGTTTGGATGTGAGATTTGAGGGTTCTCAGGGTACTTCGATTATTAAAGTATTTGGTTTAACTGCGGCTAGTACCGGAGCGAATGAAAGAACACTGCAAAGAGCAAATATAGCATATAAAGTAGCGTTCGTACACCCGGTATCCCATGCATCTTATTACCCAGGAGCTGTACCAATGACCTTAAAATTAATTTTTGCAGAAGATGGCAAAGTATTAGGAGCTCAGGGAATTGGTTATGATGGAGTAGATAAAAGAATTGATGTTATAGCAACGGTAATTCGATTGAATGGTACGGTAGATGATTTAACTGAATTGGAACTTTCCTATGCACCTCCATTCTCCTCAGCGAAAGATCCGGTTAACATGGCAGGTTTTGTGGCACAAAACATTCTGGCAGGAAGATCCCATATGACAACATGGTTAGAAATTGAACAGATGCCGAAAGAGGATTATATCCTGCTGGATGTCCGTACAGAGGAGGAATATGAAAACGGACACGTCGAAGGTGCAATTAATATACCGGTAGACAGTTTAAGAGACAGACTTAACGAGCTTGATAAAGATAAGCTGATTGTGGAATATTGCCAGGTAGGCTTGCGTGGATATGTAGCTGACAGAATTTTAACCCAGAATGGATATCAGGTGAAAAATGTGACCGGTGGATATAAATCAGCAATGTATCTGCAATTGGACTCAAACAATCATATTAAAACCAGTGATCCCGGTGATAAAAATAATGGTGATAAAAGAGTTGTGATTGATCCGGATACTCAGGCTGTCAAAGAAGATGCAGATGGGACAGGAAAATATGATATGACGTTAGATGCTTGCGGATTGTGTTGTCCTGGACCTCTTATGCAGGTTAAATCAGCCATGAATGATTTAAAAGAAGGTCAGATATTAAAGGTATCAGCCTCTGATCCGGGTTTTTATGAAGACATCAAGGCCTGGTGCAAGAGAACGAATAGTGAGTTGATGGATTTAGAAAAATCAGGGGGGAATATCACCGCTTTTATAAAAAAAAACGAATGAATGATTCACTTAATCAGAATATGCACACATTTGAAACCAAAGATAATAAGACCATGGTAGTATTCAGCGGAGATTTGGATCGTGCTATAGCATCCTTCATTATTGCCAATGGTGCAGCATCTATGGGAAAAAAGGTTACGATGTTCTTTACCTTCTGGGGACTCAATATTTTACGAAAGCCTGATAAAGTAAAAGTCCAGAAAGGCTTCATGGATAAAATGTTTGGTATGATGATGCCAAGAGGCAGTAAAAAACTCAAGCTATCTAATATGAATATGATGGGTATGGGCGCTCCAATGATACGTAAAGTGATGAAGAATAAAAATGTATCCTCTCTGGAAGAATTAATTATGGCAGCAATCAATAGTGGAATTGAAATTGTTGCCTGTCAGATGTCCATGGATGTAATGGGATTTCGGAAAGAAGAGTTGATTGATGGTGTTAAAATAGGCGGTGTAGGCTATTATCTGAGTGAGGCGGAGGATTCAAACGTAAATTTATTTATATAGTAGGATTGGGATGTCATAAGCCTTTATTCATACTTGGATTTGTAAATTTGAACTTGCACATTCTTTATTCAGAATGATGCAACTATAGTTTAGTGAGCAACTGTTATGATGTCATTGGTGCTTAGACCGCGTGTTATGCGGAACTAAAAGGGCCTGTTGCATTATTTATAGGCTGTGAGGTAAGCAATACTTTCTTAAATTTTTTATGCTACAAACCTTTGGATTGTTGTCTATAATAAAATGAATATGAAAAGAGCTGTACACAAAACATCCAGGAGATATTTATCTGGAAACACAATATTTATCTATTGTTTTGTGTCAGCTCTTTTGTTATAATTACCATATATAAAATGGATTAAAATGTATATATAAGTAAAAGTCTAGTAAAACACTATATGGATAATACACGAGGATTATGTTAATATCCGGACTATAAGTTTGCGTTGGTAAAAATCTAATATGGATTCGTACAAAGGATAAATAATGAGAGTAGAAGTTAGAAAGAAAAACGTAAATAATGAGAACAATGAGCAGATAGGTATGAAAAGCAGAATTGTCATACACAGGATTAATCTGATTCTTGCCGTTAGTTTATATCTTATCATGATGATTCTTATCGTGCGCTTAGCTAATGTGAAAGGAATCTGGGTGAAAGTATTTGGACTATACTTTTATCGAAGTGTTCTTAATGGAGTATTAGCTCAGATTCAGGTAATGTTAGCCATATGGATTGTATTAAATCCCATTAAGAATAGTTTCGCTGTTGCATTCTCTCTATGTTTATTAGCTTCCTTTGGTGCAATCAGAGCATTTGTTTTCGAAGGCAATACAGATGCAATCCCGGGTATTGTTGTACCAGTAAGTGCTATATTCATTATAATGATAATAAAGCGTTACTGGATAAAATTAAATTACAGGATCCATGAAGTGACTAAGCAAAAGGAAGAAATAAAAAAGTTATATGAAAAGGATTTAATTAATAATAAACAACTTAAACAACAGAATGATCAGCTTAGAATTTATAACCGTATTATGAAAGAAAATGAAGAAAGATTACAACATATCGCTTATTACGATTCACTTACAGATATACCGAACCGTAAAATGACGATCGATCAGTTGGATTTTCTTACACAGCCACCGCTTGCAAATAAGATGAATTTTATCTTTGTATATATAGACTTAGATGATTTCAAAAAAATAAATGATACCATGGGACATAATGTAGGTGATATCGTTCTACAAAAAGTTATTTGTAGATGGAAAGACAAGCTACATAGAATGGATATGTTAGGCCGTTTGGGCGGAGATGAATTTGCTCTGATTATTCGTCGTGAATTAGTTGATAGGGAACTTTTCGAATATACGGAAAGCTTTAAAAAGGCATTAGAAGAGCCGATTGTCATTGAACAGCATGAATTTTATATAAAAGCTAGTTTTGGAATAGCCAAGTTTCCGAAGGATGGATGTGATACTACCAAATTACTGATAAATGCTGATATCGCTTTGTATCAAGCAAAAAAAAGTGGTAAGAACAATATTCGATTCTATCGCGAATAAAGATTAACCAAACACCTGTTATTAATAAAAGCCGTCGTAAAGATAAGGGGTACCGATTAGAGTAAAAGTGGTAATCCCAGTATTTACGACGGACTTTATTTATATTATACTATAACTGATCTTATGTAGATTTATTGATAGCCATAGCTTGTTTGGGGGGAGTTTATGTTACATAATAAGAAATTAAAAAAATGTTTCATTTATTTATCAATGTTTAGCCTTATAATTTTGATTTTTCCTAACCAAGCATCCGGTGAAGTAGCACCAATTACTCAAACCCAGGAAAAATTAATGGATATATCGGAGGAGGAACAGGAGGTTTTAAAAACATTATTTGCCCTTACTCAGGAAATAGAAGAGATGGAACGGGAGGAATTAAGACTTACCGATGAAATCAAAACTCTGGAAGCTCAGATACAAGAACTGGAGCGTAAAATCAATGATAAGCAGGAGGAATTTGATCATCAGTTATCAGTACTGGAAAAAGTTTTGATTAGCTATCAAAAGGGTGGTCCGGCTTCATATTTCGAAATGTTATTAAGTTCAAAAGATTTTACTACATTTTTAATGAATATAAATCTAATGAAAGACATATCACATAATTTGGATGAGCTGCTGGCTTCCATTGATGAAGGAAAACTGATTTTAACTGAGGAAAAAGAGAAGCTTACCTATAATATGCAGCAATTAGAAGTGAAGAAAGAAGAGCTCAAAGAACCAATTGCCAATAAGCAAAGGCTAAGAAAGGAACAAGAGATATATCTGGAAAGACTGGAAGAGGAAAAGGAACGTTATTCAGAACATCTATCTAATTTAGAGCTGATGTGGGACGATTTAAAAATAATATTTTCCGAGATCGTAGGTGAATTCACCCGAATTATTGGGGAAGGCCATTTTACTATGGAGGATATGAATATCAGCTTTCAATTTTTATCCATTAAGGGAGCATTACATGAGGATACCTTTAATACTATCCTTAAAGAACACTCCACACTTCCTGAAATTGTATTTCATTTTGACACAGATAAGGTATTGCTTGAAGTACCTGAGAAAAATCTGATCCTGAAAGGAAAATTTTCTATCGTAGGAAAAAGTACACTGGTTTTCGAGGTGGAAAGTGGAAGTTTTTATCAAATGCCCTTGGAACAGGCTTCTATTGATGAATTGTTTAAGCAAGGTCCGCTTTTGATTGATTTTGAAACAATTGTAGGGGATATGGTTCTAATTGATATTAATCTGGATACTGTGAAAACCGTAGATGGGTATCTTGAATTTATATTAAAAACAAGTCTGCGTATCTTTTAGTATACGGGAATGGTAAAAATCATCTACATAACAGATGAATGTACACATTAAAGAAAAAAAGGAAATTCAAAGAGTGTGTTTCTTCCGGTTTCATCTACAGAATGCAGTAACATGGAGGGTCAATATGATAGAGGCAAATAAAGTTTCTTTGCGTTATGCAGACAATACCTTGGCTTTGAATGAGGTTGATGTAAAGATCAATCCCGGTGAACTGGTATTTATCACAGGCCCCAGCGGCTCCGGCAAAACCAGTTTACTTAAGCTGCTTATGGGAATGGAATATCCTACTGCAGGAACCTTAAAGGTATTAGGTCAGCCTATGAAAAAAGGCAGATCAGGAAAGATAAGTAGAATAAGAAGAAAAATCGGCCCTGTCTTTCAGGAATTTAAACTAATCGAAGGCAGAACAGCCTTAGAGAATGTATACATTGGCATGCGATTTCTTGGGATGTCACCAAGAAAAATGAAGGAGTATGCAACTACTGCCTTAGATCGGGTAGGCCTTGCTCATAAGAAATTATCTCCAGTTGAGAAACTATCCTGGGGAGAAGCACAAAGAGTAGCGATTGCCCGGGCTGTAGCCAGAAAGCCTCATCTGATTTTAGCTGATGAGCCCACAGGAAATTTGGATCATGACAATGCGGTTAAGATCTTGGAACTATTGAAGTCATTTCGAAGTGATCAGACAGCGGTTATTATTACAACCCATGCAACACATTTAATTGAAGATGAGAAGGATGCAACCTTTCTATATGTAAACAAAGGAAGTGTCTCCATAGAACGGAGGGGAAAAGAGTGAGGAGCTTCTTTTATAATCTAGGATATTTCGTGAAAGAAACATTTCGAATGTTACGTATGAATCTCCTTTCCAATCTGTTTTCACTGGTTGGTACGGGTTTGATTTTATTTTTATTTGGATTGGTAATTACCGGAGGAACTATAGGCAACCGAATTGTAATGCTGCTATCAGAAGAAGCTCAGATCAGTGCATATTTTACAGATCTTACCGATATGGAGAAAGCTGAGGACTTAGTAAGCAGAATAAAAGAACTGGAGGGGGTTCGGGATGCCTTTTATATTAATGCGACACAGGCCTATGGCAGAATGGAGAAGGTTTTGGGAGAGGAAGCCGGTATCCTAGAACTCTTTGAGAATAATCCCTTTGAAGCTTTTATAGAAATAAGAATACATATGGAAGCAATGGACACCGTCATAGAAAAGGTAAATGCCTTAGAAGGAATTGATTATGTTAGGGATAACATAGAGGTGTTGGAGCAGATGAGAGGGATCACCCAGGGGTTAAAGATATTAGGATATTTTATCTTTTTGGCAGTAAGTATCACGACTCTGATTATTCTGTCCCATCTAATAAGACAGGGAATTTATCATAACAGGGAACAGATTCATACCATGAAGCTTCTGGGAGCTCCGAATGCTTTTATCGGTTTTCCGTTTGTTACTGTAGGCTTATTATTAACACTGACAGGGGGATTAATAGCTTCCGGTTTATTAGTATTTTTCATTGACGGAGCCTATGGTGAGATGAACGGATTACTTCCATTTCTTCCCCTGCCATCCAAGAATGAACTGACATCCGGAATCATTCTATGGATACCGACTGTAAGTGCTTTCCTTGGTATTAGCGGCAGTTTATTCGGGCTATCATCTGTCAAAAAGGTTTCAGGATGATTTAATATGCTAAAATACAAAGTGGATTTTTGATCTGCGTACCATAAGCTAAGTCTTATTTAATACCTGCCTAAAGGTATATAGGTATATATTAAGTTAATAAATATATAATTTGATTATAAATAATAATTATTTTTTTAAGAGAATGCATCAAATACATTGCAGAATAAAAATGGAGGAATCTAATGTACAGCTTTGTGAATGACTATAGTGAAGGGGCACACCCAAGAATATTAAAGCTACTGATGGAAAACAGTTATGAACAGAATACAGGATATGGAGATGATGTTTATTCTAAAAGAGCAAAGGAATATATAAAAAAACATCTAAATAGAGAAAATGTTGATATCCATTTCATTCCCGGAGGAACACAAACGAATCTAATTGTAATATCTGCATTTTTAAGACCCCATGAATGTGTGATCGCAGCAGATACAGGACATATTAATGTTCATGAGACCGGAGCGATTGAAGCCACAGGTCATAAGGTCGTAGCCGTTCCGGCTACTGGGGGGAAACTTACTCCTGCAGATATACAAAAAGCACTGGATTATCATAAAGATGAGCATATGGTGAAGCCTAAGATGGTATATATCTCCAATTCAACAGAGTTGGGAACTATTTATAAAAAGGCGGAACTGGAAGCGATTCATGATATATGTAAGATGAATAACCTTCTTTTATTTTTAGACGGAGCAAGACTGGCATCTGCGTTAACCTGTGAAAGGAATGATCTTGCTATACAAGACATGGCTCGTCTTGTTGATGTGTTTTATATCGGAGGGACCAAAAATGGTGCGCTTCTTGGAGAGGCTTTGGTTATCTGTAAGGATGAACTTAAAGAAGATTTTCGATATCTCATTAAGCAAAGAGGTGCCATGCTTGCTAAGGGCTTTGTCATCGGAATGCAGTTTGAGGCTTTGTTTCAGGATGATTTATATTTTGAGCTTGGAAGCCACGCTAATAAAATGGCAGAAAAACTGGCTAAGGCTCTAATAGAATGCGGGTATACCTTCTTCGCTCCAACCTGTACGAATCAACTATTTCCTATCATCCCGGATGAAATATTGAATAAATTAACAGATCATTTTCAATTCATAGTGATGGAAAAAGCGGATAACAACAGTAGTATAGTGCGTCTGGTTACCTCTTGGGCTACTACGGAGGATAGTGTTGCTGCATTTTGCGAATTCCTAAAAAGCATCTCATAATTATAAAATGAGAAGTTTGACATGATTCATAAGATAATATATTTTCAAAATAAAATTTTAAATGATTTAGAAGATACAATGCATCTAAAGATGAAATATAGTGAAAAAATCTAACATGAAACACCAAAAACCAAATTAAGAACGAAATTTGTGACAGAATTTCATAAAGAATAGTGTTGATTTGGTAAATTAATGTTCTGTTATAGAAGTTATGAGTAGATATTTCTTATTACAGAATTAACAGGGGGATATAAATCATGATGACACGTGATAATCACAAAAACGGAGACCAATTATCCATCTTAGGCTTTGGATGTATGCGCTTTCCTATGAAGGGTACCGGTATCGATGAAACAAGATCCATTGCCATGATACGTAATTCCATAGAGAAAGGTGTTAATTATTTTGACACGGCTTACTTTTATCATGGAGGGAAGAGTGAAAGCCTTCTGGGGAAAGCCTTAAGGGATGGCTATCGTGAAAGAGTTAAAATTGCTACAAAGCTTCCGCCCTTTATGCTTAGTAAGCTGGAGGGAGCAAAAAAGATTTTTGATACTCAATTGTCAAGACTTCAGACTGATTATATTGACTATTATCTTCTCCATATGCTTACGGATAAACCTTCCTATGATCGCATGGTAGATATGGGCGTATTAAAATGGATGGAAGAGCTGAAAGAAGCAGGAACCATTAAAAACATCGGATTTTCTTTTCATGGAAGTAAAAATGACTTTGAGCAAATAGTAACGGCATATCCCTGGGATTTTTGCCAGATACAATATAATTACTTGGATGAGAATAACCAAGCAACAAAATCAGGACTTATGCTGGCACATTCCTTAGGAATACCGGTCATCGTTATGGAACCCCTTCGGGGTGGGAGATTGGTGAATAATCTGCCAAAGGAGGTATTAAAAACCTTTCAGCATTATGATAAGGACAGATCCCCGGCTGAGTGGGCGCTCAGATGGATCTGGAATCATCCTGAGGTACATGTGATACTATCCGGAATGAGTGATGAAGCACAGGTTGAAGAAAATATTTGTGTCGCGAAGGATGCCCCACCGAATTCTCTATCAGAGGAAGAACTTCATATATTTGATCAGGTTAAGACTATTATGCATGAGAAGACGAAGGTACCCTGTACCGCCTGTGGTTACTGTATGCCCTGTCCGTATGGCGTTGATATACCGGGCTGCTTTGCGGCATATAACAGTAAGTACCTACTAGAGGATAAGAATGCTCGCTTTAAATATCTACAGACCTTAGGCGTCTTATCGAAGCAACCGGCATTTGCTTCTGTATGTACAGAGTGTGGAAAATGTGAACGTCATTGTCCTCAGAATATAGAAATTCGTAAGGAATTAAAGGTAGTTCGAAAGGAAATGGAAGGCGTATTATTTAAAACAATAGTAAAAGGAGCAAGAACATACCTGAAACTGAGAAAATTTAAGGCATAATTTTTTATAAATGCGCTATGTACGAATGAGATATAATAGAATGAATCAAATAGAACTAAATCGGAGAGGAAACGAAATGAGACTGATCAAAGAGTTTTTAAAAGGGATTTTAATCGGTATAGCTAATATTATACCCGGAGTTAGCGGAGGTACCATGGCTGTTTCCATGGGTGTATATGATAAGATTATCATGTCTATTACCGGTATACGAAAAAATTTTAAGTTAAGCGTAATTACACTTTTACCCTATGGAATTGGAGCAGTAGCCGGTATTGGTATCCTTTCCTTTATCGTAAAAGGAGCATTAAGTAATTATCCCATGCAAACCAGCGGATTGTTTATTGGTTTAATTATCGGAGGTATTCCGGTTATTACGAATAAAATGAAGGGAACAAGGTTAAATCTTCCTAATATTACAGCTTTTTTGTTATTCTTTCTTTTAGTTACAGGAATGGCCTTCTTAAATGGTAATGAAGGTGCTGCAACGGATATCACAATTAATATCGGAGCGATAATTCAGTTGTTTTTTGTTGGTATGATAGCTTCTGCAACTATGATTATCCCCGGAGTTAGTGGATCTTTGGTAATGATGATATTAGGCTTTTATGGGATTATCATCAGTAATATCAGCAATTTTATCAGTGCCCTTACTGATTTTGATCTACCCGCTCTGATGCATGGCTTCGGCGTATTGTTTCCCTTCGGTATCGGATTGCTCCTGGGGATAGGAGTAATCGCTAAGCTGATAGAGATGTTATTTAAAAAGGTTCCGGGAATTACTTACTGTGCAATTCTTGGACTGATTTTTGGGTCACCGATTGCGATTATATATAAGATTGGAATAAGTTCTGTAAGCATCATTTCTGTTATCGTTACAATAGTGTTGTTCTGTATAGGGTTTGCAACTTCAATGCTGTTAGGTGATGAATAAGAAAATTAAATGATAAAGCAAGATGGTTAACATATAGTGATAGAAAACATCTAAATTATATTAAGGTGCTGATGTAGATTATTAAGCAATAATTTGCATCAGCGCCTTTTATCTGTAGGTGTACCACGAATAACAACGGGTCTTCTAATTGAATTTTAATCTAATATTTTTTGTTATATATTGACATAGAAATAAGTATATGTTATTATTAGACCAGGTAGTTTAGACCACCTAGTCTAGTAGCATTAAATAGATGAATTTTATATTTTATATGCATTTTGTGGTTATCATGAAAGGAGGATTTGTATGGAATGGTGGACATGGGTACTAATTGGAGTAGGTGTTGTTGCTTTGGGAGCAATCAAGCTTGCAATCTTTAAGAAGATGAAGCAAAGCAAGGAAGCCAAAAAAAAATTCACGGATGAAGATTAATGGTTAGGGTAGGTGTAATACTTGAAGAAAAATTTTGATTACCATGGACTGATTGGAGAGGGTAACCCACTATTGCGTTACCCTCAACTACTCGAAGCAGCCATTGATGAGTTCTCACAGAAAAAATTCGAGGATGCTTCTTTAAATGATATTTTAAAGAAAGCTGATATGAGTAAAGGAAGCCTTTATCATCACTTTGGCGATAAATTCGGACTTTATCTGGCCTTAATGGATATCATCATAAAAAAGAAGGTATCATTCTTTGTTCCGTTTTTGCAAAAACGGGAAGATAGCGGTGACTTCTTTGACACTGTAAGGGATGTAATTAGAGGTACATCGGATTTCATGTTTGCAGATGAACGATTACATCATCTGTTTAACCGCAATATGGAAGCGGGGAAAGAGCTGACTGAGCAGCTGATACAGTATTTTCCATACAATTATGGAGCATGGTTTCATAAGCTCATATGCTCAGCAATAGAATCCGGTCAAATCGACAAAAAATACTCACCTGAGTTTATTGTTAAGATCTTGGAAATTATGTTCTCCAATGTTCATAAGCTACTTCCGCAGCAGGTTACTCCGGAACAGGCAATCGAGGCAATAGATCAGATGGTTACAATGATGCAATACGGAATTGCAGCAAAAAAGGAGGATTCGTAATGAGTAATGCTTTTCAGGTAAAGGATTTACGTTTTAAATATAAAAGTTCTAAGGAGGATACTATTAAAGGTGTTTCCTTTGATGTGATGGAAGGAGAGATTTTTGGACTTTTAGGACCATCCGGAGCAGGTAAATCCACCACGCAGAAAATTTTAATAAAGTTGTTAGAGGATTATTCAGGTGAAATTAGCTATTTTGGAAAGGATTTAAAATCCATAGGTAAATCTTTTTACGAAGAGGTTGGTGTAGGCTTTGAGATGCCGGTACATTTTTCTAAGATGACAGCTATGGAAAATATGAAGTTCTTTTCTGGATTTTATAAGCAGACGGCTAATGTTCAGGAGCTAATGGAACAGGTTGGCCTATGGGAGCACCGTAATGTCAAAGTTGGGGATTATTCTAAGGGTATGAAGGTTCGTCTAAACTTTGTCCGAGCGATGTTAAATAATCCCAAAGTACTCTTTCTCGATGAGGTAACCAACGGTCTGGATCCTAAAAATGCCAGAATATTAAAAGACATTATCTCAGATTACCGTAACCGAGGCGGTACCGTATTTCTTACAACCCATTTGATGAATGATGTGGAACAATTATGTGACCGAATCGCCTTTTGTGTGAATGGCAAGCTATATGAGATCTCTACGCCCCGGGATCTGAAACTAAAGTATGGTAAACGGGAAGTAAAAATCGAATATAAGGAAGAGGGAGCAACCCTTGATAGAATATTTCCACTGGAAGGCATAGGCCTGAATGAGGAGTTCCAGAACATCTTAAGAACTAAGGAGATTGAAACCATCCATAGCGGTGAAACCTCGATGGAAGATATTTTCATTAAGGTGACAGGAGGTGTTCTGTAATGAGAAACCTAAAAAAGCTGGTTTTGGGTGAATTGCATAGACTGATTAACTATAAGATACTTCCCATCAGCCTCGTTACAGCAATCATATGGATTATTATCTTTTTATTCCTGTCCGAAGAGGAAGCACGAAACATTGCTCCGTTATTAATTTTTGTGGATGTATCCATGATGTCAATTATATTAATAGGGGCATCCCATCATTTTGAAAAACAGGAGGGTACCATTAAATCTATGATGATGATGCCTGTATCCATGGGGGATATTTTACTGGCTAAGGTTCTTTCCTCTATGGTTTTGGGATTAGAATCGGCAATCGTAACTTCTGCCGCTTTGTATTTTATTCACGGGGTTACCTTTAACTACATGGTTTTATTAATATTTATCATCATAGCCGGAGTAGCTCATGCAGCCATAGCATTTATTCTTGCACTGAACAGTAAGGATTTTACCTCATCCCTGGGCTTGCTGATGGCCTATATTCTACCATTTCAGCTTCCTTCTATGTTGTTTACATTTGGTATCATTGAGAAAGAATATGAATGGCTACTGATGTTCTCGCCCTCCCATGCAGCCAGCAGTCTCATAACCTTTGCGGTGTCTTCGGATTATGATGCGTTAAAAGTTTTAATTGGATGCCTGTATCTCGTGTTTTTAAGCATTGTACTATTTCGGTATTTCGTATACTCGAAGTTTAAGAGCAATGCGGTAAGGGGGTAATATATGAAAAAATATCTGTCTTTACTAAGATACGAAGCTAAGACCATACTACGGGATACCATAAATCTATATATGTGTATGTTTCCGATCATCATTCTTCTTCTAGCTTCCTATGTATTTCCGATGATATTTGAAACCATGGAGGAGGGTCAGGGGTTGGAGGTTACCATGTTGATCCTATTGATCGTGGTACTGATCTTTGGAAGCTTCTTTCTAGCAGCTATGGCAACCTTCTTACTACTGGATAATAAGGATGAGAATACACTTAATACTGTAGCCGTAACACCGGTTGGAGCCTCCGGATATATAAAGTTTAAGATGACTTATATCTACATCATGACGGTGATTAGTACAATCGTTGTATTACTGGGTACGAAACTAATTGCAGGCAATCGATATGCCATTCAGGGGGTATCACTTTTTGACCGGATTGGTATAGTTCATATTATAGGTTTTGCTTTAGTGGGTGCACTGTTCACACCGGCCTTGGCACTAGTCCAATCGGCCTTTGCCAAGAATAAGATTGAGGGCTTTGCTTTTATTAAGGGTACCGGTATGGTAGCTATGATTCCGATCTTAATGATATTGGATACTTTTGAGGGAGGATTGCAATATATTCTCGGTATTTTCCCTAACTTCTGGGCTGTGAAAGGTCTGTTGCTTAAGCTGTTTCCGATTGAAAACAGTGCGAATCTTAATTATCCGCTGTATCTATTGATAGGAGCAGCATATAATATATTCATTTTAATTGTGGCCTATCGCTTCTTCTTAAAAAAGGTACAGTATTAGGAATAGAAGATTATCAGGCTAAGGATGCATAAAAAGAGCGTTATACATCTTATATTTTATAAGATTGTATAACGCTCTTTTTAACTTTAATTGCAGCCGATTGCTTCTTTATCCATTATCTTTTTTGCAAAGGGGATGGAAGCACCGCCCATCATATTACCAAAAGCTATGATAATAAGATAAGCGAAAGACTTTATAGTCCACATATCTGCTATGGAATAATAAAACATGTTGGCAATACTATGTTCGAAGCCGATTAATACAAAAACCATGATTGGAAGGAACATTGCAAGATATTTACCAAGGCTGTCTTTTATCGTTAAATAACCCATTACCGCAACGCACATTAGTATTCCGCAGAAAAAACCCATAATAAACGCGCTGAAAAGTCCGTCTGAAAGCTTATTATTAACAATTTCTGCAGAGTGTTTTGATAATTTAATGAGCTTTGTTTGACGAAACAGATATCCAGTTCCTATCGTTCCTAAGGCATTACCAAGAAATACGGTGAAAACAGTATTTAAATAACTTAATTTCTTATTAGGTATGTAACATACTTTACCGGTGTAGAGGTCAAAGCCAAAGGTATATATGGTAAACAATCCGATCGTAAACAAGAATGCTCCTATAATCTGATTTTCAACGGAAAGATAAACTGCTCCTCCTATACTGACAGCGACTCCTGCCATAGTTGCTCTGATAAATGTCTTAAACATAAAAAAATCTCCTTTTGTATACAATTGTGTCTGTTTTTAAGCAATACGTGCTATTATAACATGGTTTTTGTAAGTTGTATAGATTAATATATATTCCAGTAGAAAGATTTTTTTATATTCCAGTAGTAGGATTTTAAGATAGAAAAATAAATTGTGTTTTCTTAGCACTTCATGTAAAATTAGGAAATGTATCAATGGTAATATGTATATAAAAGAAAAGAATTATAATGGGATTAGGATATACTAAATTTATAAAGGTCACATTAATTAAATATATAAGTTCGTTTAATATGGAATGCTTATTGCAGTTATTTATATAAATACATTTATAAATCTACATTTGCGGTTCTGACTTGCTAAAGCAATACGGAAGCAATAAGTATTAATCAGAGTTAACACGATAAGGAGTAGAATACATGAAACAGATACAGGATAAGAATAAAAAGACCCATAGAAAAGGGTTATCAGCCGGGCAGTCATCGCAAAAGAAAAGTCAAGAGAAAGGCATACATTCCGCTCAGAAGCTGGTACAGTTATATGAAAGAGAAACCGAACAAAAACATCGAAAATCAAAACATAGTAATGAATCAAATAGCCGTAGCACCTTGGAGGATATATTGGATCAGGAGCTAACAACAGTTAATAATAACCGTACTGCCAAGATGGGGAGACCAGGGAACAATAAGCAATCTCATAAACAAGAGAAGAAGCATCATCAGAAAAAAGATGCAGATAAAAATGAAGAGAGAAGAATAATAAACAGAGAAGGAAGCAAAACAGATAATAGAGTAGATTATAGAGCTTCTAACAGTGCTGAATACAAAGCAGGAAATAGAAGTCAGATATCGAAGTCTACAAGGAAGCAAGATAGTAGTAATGTATCTTCTAGCAAAAAACAGATGTGTGGATACCTAAAAAACTGCGGTGGTTGCAGACTACAACAGGGAAGCTATGAAGAACAGCTTAAGAATAAACAAACGGAAGTGAATCAATTAATAAGTAAATTTTGCAAAGTAGAACCTATCATTGGTATGAAAGATCCTTATCATTATCGAAATAAGGTTCATGCAGTATTTGATCACGATCGAAAAGGAAATCCCATCTCAGGAATCTATCAGGAAGGGAGCCATAGGGTAATAGCAATTGACAGCTGCATCATTCATAACAAGAAGGCCGATGAAATCATTGTAGCAATTCGTGGGCTTTTAAAGTCATTTAAAATTAAAACCTATGATGAAGATACCGGTTATGGCTTGCTGCGTCATGTACTAGTTCGATCCGGCTTTCAAACCGGTGAAATTATGGTAGTGCTAGTTGTATCCTCCCCAATCTTCCCGTCTAAGAATAATTTTGTGAAAGCCTTGCGAAAGCTCCATCCGGAGATTACAACCATTGTATTAAATGTGAATGATAAAAAAACCAGCATGGTTTTGGGTGAAAGGGAACAGACAATATACGGCAAAGGCTATATCGAAGATGTTCTATGCGGTAGGGTATTTCGAATTTCACCAAAATCCTTCTATCAGATAAATCTGGTGCAGACAGATATTCTATATAATAAGGCAATAGAGTTTGCTAAATTGTCAGGTGAAGAAACAATTCTTGATGCGTATTGCGGAATAGGAACAATTGGTATTATAGCTTCCGATCATGTAAAGCGGGTCATTGGAGTAGAGTTAAACGGCGATGCAGTAAGGGATGCCAAAACCAATGCAAGACGAAATCAAGTAACTAACGTAGAATTTTATCAACAGGATGCTGGAGAGTTCATGAGCCAGCTGGCAGGACAAAAGGAGAGTATAGACGTTGTGTTCTTAGACCCTCCTAGAGCAGGAAGTGATGAGAAGTTTCTAAATTCCTTATGTACCTTAAATCCGGAGAAGGTCGTATATGTATCCTGCAATCCGGTAACTTTGGAACGGGATTTAAATTATCTCACAAAAAAAGGATATAAAGCTGTAAGAGCAGTGCCTGTAGATATGTTTCCTTGGACGGAGCATGTGGAGACGTGCTGTCTTCTGAAACGTATGTAGAATATGGGGTTCAAGGTATTGCCTATATCATAGGTCGAGACATGTGTAGATAATTTTGTGGAGATTAGCTTGCTAATCTCTATTTTTAATTTGTATATTCCCAAAAAAGAAGAAGAAAAGTATATGAATTATATTAGTGTAAGAGAAGCAAGTAAAAAATGTGGAATTTGTGATAGACGTATTAGAGTTTTATGTAGTGAAGGGAGAGTAGAAGGTGTTGAAAATAGGACATCTGTAATATATATACAACAATCTGTGATTTGTTTATATATGTTTCATAGTTAGTACTTTATAATAAGAGATAAGTAATCTATCCTTAGAGAGGAGTGTCAGATGATGCGTATTACAAATGTCTCGCAAATTAATGAATTGTTTGGAAATGAACAGTTAAAACATCCACTTATTACATTGTTAAGACCGAATGAAGCAAAAATAGTTCCGGAAATAAAAGAGAAAATATGTGTAGATCTTTACAGTATTAGTCTAAAAGATGGCTCAGAATGCAAAATAAAGTATGGAAGGAAGATGTATGATTTTCAAGGAGGGACATTAATTTGCTTAGCTCCGGGACAAATAATTGAACCAATCAGTAGAGCAGAAATAAAAGAATTTGAAGGTTGGAATTTGATATTTCATCCGGATTTAATTCGAAGTACTAATCTAGGAGCTAAAATTAATGATTATTCATTTTTTTATTATGAGTCTTATGAAGCATTACATATCTCAGATCATGAAAAAGAGGTGATATCAGGGGTTGTGGATAGCATTTGTGCTGAGTATCAACAGAATATTGATATCTATACCCAAGATGTCCTTGTATCAAACATTGAATTGTTGTTGAATTACTGTAAACGCTTTTATGGGCGTCAAATGTTAACAAGAAAGCATGAATCACAAGATATCGTACAGCGGTTTGAAAAGTTGTTGAAAAGCTATTTTGATTCTGATGAACCTAAGAATTTTGGCTTGCCAAGTGTTAGGTATTGTTCTGAACAATTAGGTTACTCTGCCAATTATCTTAGTGATGTATTAAAACAAGAAACAGGGAAAAATGCCCAGGAGCAGATTCATTTTTATTTGATTGAAAAAGCTAAAGATATGCTGCTTGGAACAAGTGAACCAGTGAATACAATTGCTTATGAATTAGGTTTTAAATATCCTCAGCACTTATCCGTATTATTTAAAAAGAAGATAGGAGTGTCCCCCAATGAATTTAGAAAATAAATTAAGAGCTAAAAAGATAATTGCAAGAAAAGCCGGCGTTTTTTACTTAATAATGGCTATATTTTATTCTATTAGTATGATATTTGTGGATAGCTTTATATATCAACCGACGAATGTTAGCTTGACTATTGAACGTATGACAACATCCCAGAACATATTTTATATTGGGTTTATATGCGCTTTAGCCGGTCACATAAGTTTTTTGTTTTTAGCAAATGTATTATATCAATTATTTGAGGAAGTTAATCGAGGATTAGCAAGATTAATGGTTATATTTATTATCGTTGGCGTAGCCATTGCCTTTCTAAATAGGGTGAACCAATTAGGTGCATTTTTAATACTAGAGGATAGTTTAATTCATGCCGCCTTTGATGTAAATGCCGTTCAAAGCGTGGTTATGTTATTTTTAAATATCCATAAAAGTGGGGAGATTTTAGCAATGGTGTTTTGGGGATTATGGCTTCTGCCACTAGCCATGCTGATGATAAAATCTAACATGATGCCCAAAGTGATTAGTATTATGTTAATCAGTGCAGGTATATGTTATCTTGTTGAGTTTTTAATGTTCTATTTATTACCTGAAGTTTCTGTTTCAATGGATCCTTTTTTTACGGTAATTGAGACTGTTGCTGAAGTTTCATTGATTCTTTGGCTACTAATTAAGGGTGTATGTGCAGCCAATATTAGGGCTATTAAACATAGTTAAGGTCACCAAGTTCATCTGTAGATGAACAAAGGTCTGAAAAAATTTATTGTTGCTATTGGGATTTTATCTTCAGAGATTTTAACTTTTTCTATTCTAAAATAGGATCCAATTCATTATTATGAAAAGCATAATATAATTTCAAATTGACTCAATTTATAATTCATTAAAATGAATAATAAATTGAGTTTTATATTTCTATGTGGTAAATTGAAGGAAAAAGGAATTAATTAAGGTATTTAGAAGGATAAAAAAGATTAGCGTAAGGCAAATTCGTATCTTGGTGATGAGTATTTTTATCATTTATACCGGGTTTGGGTTAATAACAGGAGAAAGAATTTCATCTCTGGGAATTATTAGAAGTCTTGGACTTACAAGAAAGAAATTGAATGGGATACTCATCGTGGCACTTACTACATATTTATCAATGGGTGTGGCTCTTTTTCTTGGTATTGTAGTCTCATTTAATATAATTAGGATATATTTGATTAAGCCAATTAAAGAAGTAGAGCAGCATGTTCTTAATTTGGCACAAGGAGACTTTAGTGTTCCGGTACCTAAAATGATCAGTAAAAAGAAAGATGAATTTGGTGTTGTTGCAAAGGCATTTATCCAAATGCAGTCAGAGGTCTCTAATATTATTAGTGAAGTTATCACTAAATCAAGCGAAGTTGATTTGGGTGCAAAAAATTTATCTAAAACATCCAAAGAAATGTCATCAACTTCACAAGAACTAGCCAATACGATGGAACAAGTTGCGGAAGGGGCTACAAGCCAAGTAGAGCATCTTCAAGGTATTTTAAAATCTCTGCAGGAACTAGAAATGAGTATTAAAAGTGCAAATGATGGTTTAAGCCAAGTAGAACGTGAATCAGATGTTGCAGAAAGCAAAGCCATTGGGCATGAAATGAACAGCAAAATGAAATAAAAGCGATATAATTATTTTTATCATAAAGTAGATGAGAGGTAATTATATGTCAAAACCTAAAAGAGGTAAACATGTTAAAGAAATTCCAAACTGGCGTGGCACTTGTCCTGTGTGTAAACGTACAGGAGTGAAATTATTATGGACAAGAATAATGGAAGGTAGAAGCCAGCAGAGTGTTTGTAAACGTTGTGCAAACTAGCTACAAAACCAAAGTTTGCTATATACAGATTGGAGAAACAATAGTGGATATAGTACAAAGCCTTTATGAAATAATGTATAATAGAAGAAGTATACGCTGCTATCAAGAGGAACAAGTGGTTGAGCATGATAAGATTATTATGTTACTGAAAGCTGCAATGGCGGCTCCATCAGCATGTAATTTGCAGCCATGGGAATTTATTATTGTTAACGAGAAGGACAGTGTAAATAAGCTTAAAGAGTGTATTGATAACAGCAATGGCAGATATTATAATGCACCGACTGCTTTTATAGTTTGTGGTAATACAAGCTATCTTCCCTGGGAAGGTAAGGGGGAGCTGGATTGCAGTGCTGCAATTGAAAATATTCTATTGGCAGCCACAGCTATGGGACTTGGGACTGTGTGGATTGGTGCCTTTGATGAGGATAGTATTCGTAGGAATTTTGATATACCAAGTCATGTTGCAGTGAATGGTATAGTGCTTTTTGGTTACCCAGCTGAACAGAAGTCAGCAAGAACACAATATACGGAGGAAGCAATTTACTGGCAAAAATATGATACACAAAGAGTGCATGCTTCAAGATCTATAGATATGCGATTTTTGTAGAAGTAGCATGAATTGCGGACAGAATATTGGTTTCTTCTACTTCTATTATAACAGCATTAATATCTTTGGTAATGTCTACAACCACTATAATATTGTTAAAACACATAAAATGAATATGATTCATTAAGCATATTTTTCTTATGCGGCCCCTTAGTGTGAGAATTAAAGTTAATGAAAAATATATTTCTTCGAGGAATGAAAATGAAAGAGTATCAAGGATTTAATAGTTGATAGTAAGTACTTAACTTCAGGCTTTAGTAGTTCCACTCTGCTCTGATAAATATGAGTAAGCTTATTAGAGATGGTTTGATGAATCAAATAGGAATAAATGCTTTTGTTTTAAATTATCGGGTTGCTCCCATTTACTCCATTTACTTCACTGAACTGTTTAGCGGAGGCTTATGAGAGTAAATATTTTATATCTTGCTGTGGAGGAAATTAAAATGGATATTATAAAAGTTATAGAAACGCTAAAGCATAAAGGTTATACCGTTTCTTATTTTGAAAATAAAGAAGATGCCGCTGTATATTTAAACAATATAATAGATAATAAATCAGTTGGTTTTGGAGATTCAGCTACTTTATTGGGTATGAAACTATTTGAAAGACTTTCTTCTCATAATGAAATTTTCGATCCGCAACATTGCCCAATTGGAATGAACTTCATTGATACTGCAAAAAAATCTTTAACAACAAAAGTCTTCCTTACGTCAGTAAATGCATTATCAGAAACAGGGGAGATAGTGAATATTGATGGTACTGGTAATCGCGTAGCTGGAGCCCTATTCGGTCATGAGAAGGTTTACTTTGTTACAGGCTCTAACAAAATAGTGCCCACACTTGAAGACGCCATTTGGCGTGCACGAAATATTGTGGCTCCCCAAAATGCTATGAGATTACAACTAAGAACACCTTGTGCGAAAAAGGGAGAACGTTGTTATGATTGCTCTAGCCCGGATCGGATTTGTAATGGCATGATGATTCACTTTAAAAAAATGAATGATATTGATATGGAAATCGTTTTAATTAATGAGCGACTTGGTTTTTGAACTACACCTGTAGTATAATTTCTCTACGTTATTGGATTTTGAAACCATATAGAGGTATAGACAAAGAACTGAAACATAATAGCTATTTAAAAGGGGATTGAGAGGAATGGTTGATATACCTGATAAATTTAAGAGCCTAATTAATGAAGAGAATTATTCTATTGACGATGTGGGGATGTCGGATTCTACAGTTATTCTGTTTCATGATAAAATCCTTAAAATCCAAACAATAAGTGAAGAATCAGAGAATGAATACCATGTTATGGAATGGTTGCAGAACAAGCTGCCAGTGCCTATGGTTTTGGGATTTGAAAGAGATGAAAAGAAGACTTATCTCTTGATGACAAAAGTACCTGGAGAAATGTCCTGTGCTGACCAATATATGAAAAATCCAGAGCAATTAATCACCATATTGGCCGAAGGATTGCAAATGCTTTGGAAGGTAGATATCAGTAACTGCGCATACACATGTAATCTAGAGAAAAAATTGCAGATGGCAAAATATACAGTGGAAAACAACCTTGTGGATATGGACGATGTAGAGCCTGATACCTTCGGTGAAAATGGATTTGAAAATCCAGAACTTCTTCTTGAATGGCTTAACAATAACAAGCCAGAGGAAGAGCTAGTATTATCCCATGGAGATTTTTGTCTTCCGAATATATTTTTATCAAATGGAAAAGTTTCCGGATACATTGATTTAGGTAAGACAGGAATAGCAGATAAATGGCAGGATATCGCTCTATGTTATCGTAGTTTGATTCATAATTTTGATGGGAAGTATACTGGAAAGCAATATCAGGGGTTTGTTGCAGATATGCTGTTTGAAAAGCTAGGAATAGAGCCTAAATGGGATAAGATTCGTTATTATATTCTTATGGATGAACTTTTTTAGAATTTATTTATCTGGTCTGGACGAAATGACTGGTTTAAATTATCTTGTTTGAATTCTACAGTTACTTGTGATCTAAACGAACATCATTATATTTAAGGAAGTTAATAACAAAAGCCATAAAAGAAAAGACATCTTACACCAATTCAGTAGGGTGTCTTGTCTTTATTCTAAATTATTTACATTTCCCAGATTAAATCTACCGAGTTGGATAGGTTTAGATAAGAAGGATTTCTTGAACATTATTAATCGGGATGCTATAGTATGATTAGTTACTATTATGTTAGATGGCAGTCAATCATTGCCAGGAGGAGGATTTATGGTTTTTAACCCGAATAGCGGCTTTTTGTACATAATTGCTGTAATCATGATTTTGTTTGTTATAGCGCAGTCTCTGTTCTTTCTAATCAGGGCTTATCGTAGAGCAAGAACTATAGGAATGGATATGGCACAAGTCAGAAAGACAATCATATCAACGGCTATCTTTACGATAGCACCGGCAGTATCCATATTACTGGGTGTGGTTACACTATCAAAATTCATTGGACTACCATTACCATGGATCAGACTTAGCGTAATAGGTGCCATTACCTATGAGCTTCCAGCTGCAACCACGACGGCTAATGCTCTGGGTATCTCACTTTCCGAGACAATTGTTGATCCTCGGGCGTATTCGGCTATAGCCTGGGTAATGACCTTAGGTATTATTCCAAGTATTGTTTTGGTTCCGATCTTATTAAAACGAATACAAAAAGGGATACTCTCTATTAAAAACAAAGATAGTAAATGGGGAGATTTGTTTATTACAGCAATGTTTCTGGGAATGATTGCGGCTTTTCTTGGGATGGTCTTTTCTGATGTTAGAAATGGACTTGTTGGGTGGATACCGATATTTGTTCTTCTTTTCTCAGCATTATTAATGGGAATAAGCGGATTATTAATTAAAGTATGTAAAATGAAATGGCTGCAAAACTATGCATTACCGTTTAGTATGCTCGGTGCCATGGCATTTGCAGCGGTCATTACGCCTATTATAGTGAAGTAAGGGGGAGAAGTATGAAAAAATCATATGATGATATGTCACACTATTATGGAAGGTTATGGATCTGGACAGCTGTGGTTATGCTTTTCTGTGTTCCGATAGCAATCTGTATTCATTACAATGCATGGCCTGGATTTACGCCAGTCTTAAAGGGATTAATTGGTGTAGCACCGATCTATTGGACGGTAGGTACAATTGAAGTTATTACCTATACTCCAATGTTAGGTACAAGCGGTTCGTATCTGGGTTTTGTAACCGGCAATCTTACTAATCTGAAGGTTCCCAGTGCACTAAATGCAATGGAAAATGCCGGGGTAAAATCCGGAACAGAGGAAGGAGAAGTAATTTCAACCATTGCGATTGCCACTTCTTCTATCGTGACTACAATCGTTATCGCAATTGGAGTTCTTCTGCTTGCACAGCTCGCACCGATCATTAATTCGCCGGCCTTAAAGCCTGCCTTTGAAAATATTCTTCCATCTTTGTTTGGAGGATTGGCGGTTGTATATGTAAGTAAGAACTGGAAGCTTTCATTGGCTCCCTTGCTATTTATGATTGTATTATTTTTGTTGGTACCTTCACTTGCAAGCTCGGTAGGAATTCTTGTACCTGTGGGGGCACTAATCTCGATTGGAGCTGCAAGGATATTATATAAGAAGAATATGATTTAAGGGATGATGTGTTTTAGTTTCATTTTCACACAACAGAGCCAAATACTACGAACAATTGAGAAAGAAGGTGGGTTGATGGGATTTTATTTAGGAATGGGTTTATTATGTATATTAATCATAATCCTATCTGTTATTTTACTTAGGGCTGCAATGTTTCGACCTGCTCAGGATAAACCCGTAATACATGAAAGCTATCAGCTTGATCAAGATAAAATAGCAGCAGACATGGTAGAAATGATACGTTGCAGAACGATATCTTATCGTGATGTTAGTAAGGTGGACCAAAAAGAATTTGATAAATTCATTACACTTCTTGAGGAACGTTTCCAAAATGTACATAAGACCTGTAGCCGTCAGTTGGTAGGTAAAACAGGATTATTGTATCACTGGAAGGGTAAAGCCTCCGATAAACCATCTGTTCTAATGGCTCATTACGATGTGGTTCCGGTTGATGAGTCCAGCTGGAGTAAGCCTGCTTTTGAAGGAATTATCGAAGAGGGAAGTATCTGGGGGAGAGGAACTCTGGATACCAAAGGAACCTTATGTGGAATTATGGAGGCTGCTGAATATCTGATACAGAATGGATATGTACCAAAGCAGGATATTTTCTTCTCATTTTCAGGAGAAGAGGAAATTGACGGTGATACCTGTGCTGATATCGTGAAGGAATTGGAAAAAAGAAATGTGAAACCTGCTTTCGTTTTAGATGAAGGCGGAGCGGTAGTAGATAAGGTTTTCCCGGGGGTAACAAAACCCTGTGCTTTGATTGGTATCGGTGAAAAAGGTAGTGTTAATATGGAATTTTCAATTGAAAGTCAGGGAGGACATGCTTCCGCACCACCGCTCAATACCATCGTAGGAGAATTAGCTAAGGCTATTGTGAAGATTGAAAAGAAGCCATTTCCCTCCAGGCTAACAAAACCGGTTGCAGAAATGTTTGATGCCTTAGGAAGACACTCCGCTTTCCCATACCGCATTCTATTTGCTAATCTATGGTGTTTTAGACCATTATTAAATCTAATATGCAGACTATCTGGCGGTGAATTAAATGCAATGATGAGAACGACTTGTGCAATTACAAGAATGGAAGGCAGTGACGCTTTTAATGTTCTTCCTCCGAAAGCTAAGATCGGTGCAAACCTTCGCCTGTTAGGCTCCGACACTATGGAATCAACTATGAGATACCTTAGTAAGGTCATTAAGAATGATAAAATTCAACTTCATATCGTAAATGGTATGAACCCCTCTATCTATTCAGACACGAATTGTGAGGAATGGAATAATCTAAAAGAGGTGATTCATAATACCTGGCCGGAAGCAATTGTTTCACCATATCTTATGATGGCCTGCAGCGATTCCAGGCATTATTGTCGAATTACCGATCATGTATATCGCTTTTCTGCTATGGAGCTTACGAAAGAGGAGCGTGGGATGATTCATGGACACAATGAAAGGATTAAGATTACAACCTTATTAAAAACAGTAGAGTTCTATGTAAGACTTATGAAAAATATATAGTATTTTGGTGAATTTGATTCCATGGACGGAGCATATTGAGTTGGTAGTATTGACGTCAAAGGTAAAATAACATTTGGTAAAATGGAAAAAATAAGATAGAATATTAGTGAACTGGTTACTTATAGGATAGAATTAATAGTGGGTTTCACGTAATAAAGGTAGAGTTTGAGATCTGCTTTTAATATGTTAATTACTCCGTTTGGATGGGCAGAGTAGGGTGGGGTAAAGTTGTAGCGGTTAGTAGGAACAACTATATCCCCCTTGTGTAATGATATAATTAAAGGGGATATCTTATATGCATCCAGAACAAAAGCACGTGAAACGATTGATACAAGGTTAATTCAATCTGGCTGGATAGTCTAAGATATGCGAAATCTAAATCTTGTTGCAGGAGTAGGTATTATAGAGGCAAAGAAAGTTTCGATGTAGTGCAAGCTTGAAAAAGCAATTCGCAGTAATGTGGTTAAAGGTGAAGATGGGAACAACGTAAAAATAAGAAGTATAGTGCAAAATAAAATGATTAGAAAAACGTATGGAGGATATGAAGTGTCAGAAACAATTAATCATTGTTAAGTCCTTCAACGGAAGAAATGTGAGTAGAAGAAGTGTAAACAGATTTTGTAGGCCAAAAATGCTTTAATGAGGTTGTGGCAAATCTTAAATTAGTGTTTGGGAGCATGTCGGTTTTGATGGGTTCCTTTTATATTCGAGTTTCTTTTTAACATTATATATCGTGAACTTCCAATCTAAACCAATACAAAATATGTTATAGTATGGTTAGAATTAGTGTAAATGTTAGAGGGTGTGAATGAAAGAGACTTTGCAAAATATAAAGATAGAGGAGCATAATGATGGATGACAATAATATAGAACTTTTTAGACCAGATAATCGTAAAGTGTCTGTTATCATTAATAAGAAAGCATATTTGATTCCAACTCATTTTTCCATGAATGATGGAGAACGTTATATCAAAGAATTGGTAAAAGAAAATAACTATAAAAAGTCACTTGCAATCATTATAAGTGATAAGATTCATCAGGCTGAGTATGATGAAATACCGGTATTACAAGATATCATTGACGTAGAGGATGAAGCATTCAGTGAATATATTTGTGCAATAATTTCCGATAGTGAAGAATTAAAAAAAATATTCGATGATATAGATAATAATCTGCCAATTAGGGAGAAATTTGCTATTGCGTATAGAACGTATACAGATCACATTGCAAAAAGATTGGCAGAGTCGATGCGTCCTTTAGTTGAAAGCTTGAATCGTGATAAACAGAGTGTTGATTTTGGCTGGATGAATCAGATGCAAGAATTGGCGAACAAACTGCGTCCAGTTTTTCTTGATGTAGTTGAACAGAGTAATCGTATTGTCCAAAATATTGCAAAAAGCTTACAACCTTTTCAGCAGATAGCGGTTTCCATAGCGAATACAATATCTAAAATACAAATTCCGAACATCTCACAAAAGAAGATAGAACGCTGGAAAGAAAGTTATATAAAATGGGGAAAATTAGGTTGGGCTATTCACCCAGATGCACCATTCGATTTTTATAATTGCTTCCCAGAAGACAAGAAGATAGCAAATAAAATGGCTATGGAATTCTGTGGTACGGAAGCAATGGAAGACTTATTTGAAAGGATGCATGGTCAAAAAATTAAGAAAGCTGATTTGGACTCAGCAATTTTTTGCTACAAAAATAGGCAATATAAGGCGTGTGCATTACTTATTTTTAGTTTATTGGATTCGAAAATGATACGACTACAACCCAAACACACAAATCGTTCAGTTGGACTTGGAGGGACTTCAAAGTTAAAGAGTAAATTGGAAGATAAATTAGCGGATGAGCATTTTTTGTTTACTTCACTATATGGTATTAATTTTGTGACATGTTTAGAAGTTTACTTTGCTAAAGGAAATAACTTTGTTTCCGAACCGGGAACTATTAATAGGAATTATGTGGATCATGGTATGAATATTAGAAGTGTTAGAAAAAGGGATTGTATTCAGTTATTCATTGCACTACACAATATGGATGAGTTCATAGATTATATTTCCTGAATTAGATAAGTTTAAAAACTGATCTTGAACAAAAAGTACCATTACATCAATTTCTTGCAGAATTATTAGTTGGCTCTTTAATAAATATAAATCAAGATTCAGGAGATTTTTATACTATGCCTTACACTTTGAAACATATAAATAAAAATATAATTGTAAAAAAGAGAGAACCTGATTCATTCAGATAGAAAAAACTGACAATGTGATTATATCACGTATGTCAGTTCTTTTAGTTTGATTATTAAATTTAATTATATATAACCAAGCAAATTCCCAGCAAATATATGGTCTACAATAGATTGATTATACCATTTACCTTATATTTCGAAAAAGCTGCTCTTTGTTGCTCAAATAAAAAATAATTATTCAATAACTTCCCAATTTCCTTGTGTATACTACGGATCAATCATATCACTGATACCAGCAAGTAACATAATAACTCCTTGAACCCTATGAGGTTGAGCAATGTACACACCTCTTCCTTCATTTTTAACATCTTCTACAATTAAGTCAGCAGCTATCAGTGGCTTAAGATGGTGATAAACTTGACCTGTTGAACTATATCCACATTCTTCAACTAATTGTGCTACGGTCATTGGTTTTTTAAGAATGTAGAGAAGAATATTCAAACGGTCACTATTTCCGATACAGTTTAAAACCTTACCTGCCATTTTATTTTCGATAAGGGACAGTAAACCATCTGTATTTACTTCGTTTCTTATCCATGTAGATTGACGACCACCGGATTCATATACACCTAGATACGTTATCGCGCCGCTTTGTTCATTTTGTTCGCAAGTGTTTTCAAGGTTATAAAGAATATTCATAATGGCAGGGTTTGGATGCATATTCACCATTTTATGAATACGCCCTGTTTTCTTCTGTGGTTCCTTCGATGTTACTTTTGGATTCGTAAAAGCATGTAATAATTGTTTGATTTCGCTTAATTCATCTTTTAGTGAATCAATTTCTACACCATAATCTCTTGCCAAATATACCACCTCATCCTATTATTTTATTAAAACGTAATTACGCAATGCAAATTATATACGTGATAGCGTGTTAAATCCGGAAGAGCTTAATGAATATAAAGATGAAATAAATGAAATTATAAACACACAAATTCCACCCATATTTATTGGTCCTACTCGCTTTACATTTAATAAAAAATTTTAAAGAAGTTTATCGGTATAAATTGGGAAATATTATATTTAAAATGAATGGAAGTGTTATAGGTGATATTTGAAAAGATTAAGCAAGAAATCATGGCTGACCCAATGAATGAGGCATATACCAAAAAAGGAATCCCACCATTATTCAAAGCTTCTGTAGAAGCACGCATTGCCATAGTTGGACAAGCACCAGGTCGTAGAGCAGAAAAAACTCGTTTGTTTTGGAATGATTTAAGTGGTGACCGATTGAGAGAGTGGTTGGGAATATCCCGTGAGAAATTTTATAAAACGGACCGTATTGCTCATTTACCTATGGATTTCTACTATCCAGGAAAAGCTAAGACCGGCGATGCCCCACCTAGAAAAGGCTTTGCAGAAAAATGGCATCCCTGTTTACTAGATAGAATGCCGAATATTGAAGTCATAATTCTAATTGGAAGCTATGCACAGGAATACTATTTAAATAGTCGGCGAGAGAAAAACTTAACGGAAACAGTGAAAAACTTTAAGAAATATTTACCGGATTATTTTCCGTTGGTTCATCCTTCCCCATTAAACCTTGGTTGGTTGAAAAAAAATCCATGGTTTGAAAGTGATGTTTTACCTATTTTGAAGGATATAGTAGACAGGAATGTATGAGTAATCATAGAGATCATACTCTGATTATGAAACACCAAGTAATATTTTCTTTAAAAATTTTATCATTATGTTATAATGATAAATAGTGTAGAAAGTAATGATGCTAGTATTTTCCAGTCATAGTTAACAGAAACATATGCATGTTTTTGATTCATGATAGTATTCATGATAAATCGGCTTACTGGTTCATCTTGTTTACACAAAAGCAAAGTGAACATAGTTAGCTTGATTACTATCCTGAAACACGTACTGCGTATCATGTCTGTATAGTAGATAGACATAGGTGAACCGCGAAGCGTGTTTCTTCCGATTTGACTATTTTTTAACTAACTTTATAGGAGGACTTAAGAAAGAATGAAAAAAAGAAGGATTTTTATGCTGACTATTATGGTAGTCACAATAGCCTTATCTACATTAGGCTGCAATTTAGCAAAAAAGGAATCTGAGGATTTGACATTGAAGGTGGGGCTTATGCCGGCGGTAGATGCAGCTCCGGTTTTATTGGCTGAAAAGAACGGGTATTTTAAAGAACTGGGGTTAAATGTGGAATTACAGATATTCAACAATGGACAGGATAGACAGAGCGCTCTACAGACACAGTCAATTGACGGTGCAATAACAGATTTGATAGCGGTGGCTGCGAATGTGGACGGAGGATTTGATATAAAAGCCACTACAATGACGAATGGTGTATTTCCTGTTCTTCTGAAGGAAGGAGCCGATAGCAAGCAGAACATTAAGGTGGGTATGATGGAGGTCAGCGTAACCAATTTTTTGATTGATGAATGGCTAAGCGATCAGTATACGATTGAGAAGGTTTTTATCAATGACATTCCTGCAAGACTGGCGGCAATTGGAAGTGGTCAACTTGATATGGGGCTGTTTCCTGAACCATTGGCGTCCATGGGAGAATTGAATGGACTTCAAAAGAAGCTGTATCAACCCGAAGAAGGTTTTTGTCCGGATGTCATCGTTTTCACCGGAAAGGCTTTGAAAGAAAAACAGGAAGCAGTTAAGTTATTTCACGAAGCATATAACAAGGCTGTTGATGAGTTAAATCAAAATGCACAGGTGGGAATAGATATTATTATGGAGAAAATCCCTAACTTGAAACCTGAAATCAAGGATAACATAATCCTTCCCGAATATACAAAGGTATCGATTCCTGATGATCAATACATAGATAAGATTATTCAATGGACATCTGAGGCAATGAACAAAGAATTAAAGGTTAAAGCAGATGACTTAGTCGAAAGAAGGTTTGTAGAACCATGATAAATGTGAGGGATCTGGGAGTAAACTACGGTAATGAGCTTGCTTTAAACAATATTGATTTGGATATTCCGGGGAATAGAACCTGCGCAATTATCGGTCCCTCCGGATGTGGTAAGACGACCCTGCTATATACAATAGCAGGGCTTCTTAAGCCTTCTGCCGGAAAAGTGTTGATTAATGATGAAGAGGTGCAAGGAGCCCGTAGAGAAACTGGAGTTATTCTTCAGAATGGAGGACTCTTTCCATGGAAGACAGTTTGGGATAATGTTTCCCTTGGTCTGAAAGTAAGAAAGTTTGATAAGTCTGCCATTAACCAAAAAGTTGCTGCTATCTTAGAGGAACTAGGGATTTTAGAGCATAGGAATAAATATCCGACGCAACTTTCTGCGGGACAGAAACAGAGAGTAGCTATTGCGAGAGCACTTGTGTTGGAACCGGATCTGCTTCTGATGGATGAGGCTTCGTCAGCCCTTGATGCCATCAACAGAGAGCTTATTCAGAATTTGATTTTAAAGCTATATAAGAAAAATCCCATCACTATGGTATTGGTTACCCACAGTATAGAAGAAGCAGTATTCCTAGGACAGACCATTGTTATTATGAAGCAAGCCAAGATCAATCATAAGATTAATAATCCTTATTTTGGTGATGAGGATATCCGTTCTAAGTCCGACTATTACAATGTCTGCCGGGAAGTAAGGGAATTGTTAAGAGGGGAGGATGAGGAACAATAAGAACGCAAAAGAATGTACAAGGCTACAAAACCTTATTCGGTAGTCTCATTGTTTTTATTATATGGTATCTTTTACATATCTTTTTAAACTCGAATATAGTTCCGGCGCCATATGAGACAATAGTTACATTTGGTAAATTAATAATGACAGGGGATCTTTCTTTACATATAATTATTAGCATATTTCGAATTACTACAGCTATCGTAATCTCCCTAGGCATTGGTATACCCATTGGACTATGGCTGGGACTTTCGAAAAGAGCAGATGCCGTTCTTTCACCGGTTACCTATATCCTTTATCCTATTCCCAAGGTGGCTTTTTTGCCCTTATTTATGATGCTTTTTGGATTGGGTAATAGCTCGAAGATTATACTTATCATATCCATCATTGTATTTCAGATTATTCTGACTGTCAGAGATGGAGTAAAAGAAATCCCTACGGAGTATTATTATTCCGTCAAAACTTTAGGATTAAATCGATGGCAGATATATAGAAATATGGTAATACCCGCTGTATTTCCAAAGATTATATCAGCGCTACGGGTTAGTATCGGTGTTAGTATTGCAACACTGTTTTTTAGCGAAAACTTTGCAACAACATACGGTATCGGATATTTTATCATGAATTGTTGGGTCATGGTCGATTATATTCAGATGTTTGCCGGAATTCTAGCTATGAGTATTATGGGAATTGTCATTTTTAAAGCAATTGACTTGATGGAAAGGAAACTTTGTCCTTGGATTTGAGAACAGGTTTTATTGTAAAATAACTAGACAATGGTATGCCATAGATAGTGAGAATGTAAAGCATGAAAGTCTGCTTGATGGATTTATTAAGATAGATATATAGAAGAGTAAGAGTAGGATAGGGAGATAAACAATGGGAAGCAATACAAATTTAATCATAGAAATTACAGTAAAATTGATTAAATTTCGGGATGTAGTCTGTCCTAACTGTAACAAAAGTATATTGGTTTCAAGGTATTCTTATAAACATAATAATACTGAGTATAAATGTCCCACTTGCGGTGAACTATATCATCCCTGTAAATTGATATAGTCAATTTCATATTCAAGCATAATAGCTGGACAACCTAAGTAATTTTCTAGAATAAACGATATACACGAAAGTGGATATTGGATAATATAAAAAATAGAGTTGCTTCACATCTATAGATGTTTCTTTATTTTATTGCAGACAGTAGCCGGATTTGGTGAGGTCAAAGTCAATAAGTATGGTGATGATATAAAGAAAATTGTGGAGAAATATTAAATGCAATATAATGTTAAAATAATATGGCTGTCACACTAACTAGTATAAAGTAGTTAGTGTGACAGTGCTTTTTATATCTATAATCCTATATGAATAGATATTATTAATAAAGATTACTTTATTTTACTTATAACATATTTCTAGCACATAATTGATTAACATCATAATTAAAAATAATAAGATTCTAAGCATTAAAATCATACCATACGTTACCACAAGTAAAATAAAAATTACACGTAGTACGTGTCAAAGTGCTCCCGATAGAGCAATCATAGTCGTTGCTTTGAACAAGAAATTAATTGACAGACCGATCGGTCATCAATATAATAATCTTATAATGAATAGAATTGATAGCTTGCAAGAAGTTATTTAAGACTAAGACTTATATATTTTGAATTGTTTAATACTTAATAATTAGTTGACAATTATTACGATGAATTTGGAGGACTTTAGAATGAAAAAAATAATTATTTATTATTTTAGTGGTACTGGAAACACATGGTGGATAGCAAATGCACTTTATCTACAATTAAAAGGGCTTAAGCATCCCGTTGAATGTTATTCTATTGAAAAGCTCTCAACAGAAGATGTAATAAAACAAGTAAATGAAGCAGAACATATTGTGTTAGGCTTTCCAGTATATGGTTCAACTGCTCCAAGACCAATGCTAGATTTTATTCAACAGTTCCCGAATGCTACCAATAATCAGTTAATCAGTATCTTCGCGACTCATGCAATGGCTTCTGGTGATAGCGCATATTACATTGGTTCATTTTTCACTCGTAAAGGCTATGAGCTTAATCAAACAGAGCATTTTGTAATGATGAATAACTTTCACTTACCAAAGTTTAGATTTTATAAACCTAAGAATGATTACCGTCTTGATCTACGACTCCAAAAAGTTCTACCAAAAGTGGAAAGACTAGCAGAAGAGATTAGTAATAACCAAAAGCATATAATTGGAAATAATTTATTTGGACATCTATTAGGCGGTTTACAAAGAAAACATATTGACAAAACAATAAATAAGTTAGGTAATGAATTTAAAGTGGATTCAAAGCAATGTATTAAATGTGGAAGATGCGAACGTATATGTCCAACACATAATATAAGCATGAGACAAGGTACATACCAGTTTGGAAATAAATGTGCTTTATGTTTACGTTGTTATAGCCAATGTCCAGTATCTGCAATACTCATAGGCGAAGGTACAAAAAACAAGACTAAGTATCCACGCTATAAAGGACCTGGAGAAGATTTCAACATTAATATTTTAATAGAAAACATTAAATGATTTAGTAAGAATAATATAATAGTTTTTTAGGAATGGGGAGTGAAATCATGAAATTAAATACCGATTTGCGTTTAATAAAAGGAGAAGAAACCTATAGTAGAATTCTCCTTTCCGCCATCGAAATAATATCAGAAAGCGGTATAAGTGGAATAACAGCCTCAAAGCTATCCTTAGTATCTAATGTTAGTAAAAGCAATATATTTCATCACTTTAAGTCTACTAGCGAGATTCCTAAGGCAGTACTGGACATGATTATTCGGGAATTGATGAAGCCAATCGGTGGACCCAATGCTAATAGTCTAGATGATTATCTAAATTCATTAGGCTATTCTATTGTTAATATTTCTGATGAGTATAAGAAAATCTATAAGTCTTTCTTTTCATTTTATCATGAGAGTATGTTTAATGAGACATATCAAAAAATCTTGGGAGAGTATCTCAATGCTTCGAAAGCTGATATGACGAAGCAAATAAAAAGATATTCCAGTAAATCTTTGACAGATCAAGAAGCCAATACTATTTCTACTCTTATTCTTACAACCTTAGATGGCATAGGACTCCATTTTCTTATGAAGGGAGATAAGAATGAATATTTGAAGGTATGGAAGCTACAGGTTGAATTTATATGCAACTCAATTAAATAGTTAATGAATTGAGAAGGATCTTATAGTAATAAGACCTTCAAATAGCGAATTACTATATTTTTTTATAATAATGGAGGTTAATAATGGATGTAAATAAGAAAATAGCAATTGTTACCGGAGGAAATGCCGGTATGGGTAAAGCAACGGTCGCAGCACTTGCTGATTATGATTATACAGTTATCATGCTATGTAGAAATAAGGAGCGGGGACAAGCTGCTTTAGAGGAACTGATGATAGGCACGAAAAGGGATATTCAACTTATGCAGTGTGACCTCGATAGTTTGGAGAGTATCCGTAAGTTCACCGATGAGTTTAGACAAAGATATTTCAGAGTAGACGTATTGGTTAACAATGCTGGTGTAATCTACTTGGATAGAAGAGAAACGGTGGATGGATTAGAGGAACAGTTTGGGGTTAATCATATAGGACATTTTCTTTTGACACTACGACTTCTAGATTTGATGAAACAGGGTAGTAGAATTGTAGTGGTGTCTTCCGGAGCGCATAAAGTTGGAAAGATCAATTTCAATAATTATAATCTGTCTAAAGGATATAATGTATTAAAAGCGTACAGTCAATCTAAGCTGGCTAATGTATTATTTACCAGAGAATTAGCTACAAGAATAAAAAGCAGAGGAATAACAGTGAATTGCTGCCATCCGGGAGCCGTTGCAACATCCATGGGAGTTGATCGGAAAACAGGCTTTGGTAAGACCATAACCGGGTTATTAAAGCCGATATTTTTGACACCGGAAGAAGGAGCAAAAACAGCAATTTACTTAGCTACCAGTCCGGAGGTAAGCAAAATAACAGGTAAATATTTTTATCGTTGTAAAGTGGCAAAAACTTCAAAAGCTGCTAAGTCCAGATTGGATGCTAAGCGTTTGTTTGACCTTAGTGAGAACATTACAGGGGAAGTGCTTAAAACTTCAAGCTGTTAGAAATATAGGGTGAAATGCTATAATTATAAAAATTATGGTGCATTATTAGCGTGAGTCGAAGAATATATGATTTGTTACATTATTAATTGTCAGGATTAACCTTGGACCAATTTGTTTCGCCCCAGTAACACATAAGATCTAAAATAGGAATAAGTGTCTGTCCTTTTTGAGTTAGAGAATATTCAACTTTAGGTGGGATTTGGTGATATTCTTTGCGATTAATCAATTGATCGGCTTCAAGTTCCTTAAGTTGTTGGCTCAGCATTTTATGGGTAATACCTGAAAGGTTTCTCCTAAGCTCCCCATATCTTAAGGTTCCTTCTCCGGATAATATGTATATAATCAACCATTTCCATTTGCCACCGAGCACAGATAAAGTATATGTCACGGGGCAATCGTAGAGATTTAGCTTACATTCTTTCATTTCATACTCTCCTTTTGTATAGTATCTTACTTGATATATAGTATCTATCAGAAAAGTGCATACTTTCCATATGGAAGAATATCACATATAATTAATAAAAACAACATTAATTTATGGAGGTTTCTACATATGTCAAAAAATATACTCGTTTTAACTGGCAGCCCCAGAAGAGGCGGTAATAGTGATAAGTTGGCAGATGCATTTATTGCAGGCGCCTGCCTATCAGGACACAAGACAATAAAATATTCGACCGCAGAAAAAAACATTAAGGGATGTATAGACTGTAAGACTTGTTTTAGTAAAGGGGTCGCATGTTCTGTTCCTGATGATTTTAATGAACTGGCGCCGTTACTGGAACAGTCTGATATGCTTGTATTGGCTACACCATTATATTGGTACTCGTTTCCGGTACAGCTAAAAGCTGCAATTGACAAGCTTTATTCTTTTATTATCGGGAATAGAGCACTGAAGATAAAGGAATGTGTACTTCTAGTCTGTGGAGGCGACAAAGATGAAGTTCAATACGAGGGAATTGTAAAATCCTATAAGTTGATAGCTGATTTTTTAAAATGGAAGGATAAAGGTATCATCATTGCACCAGAAGTTTATGATAAAGATGATATCTTGAAAACAGACGCACTAATGAAAGCTGAACTATTAGGGAAAAGCATACTTTGATGGATTAAAGAGGGCTGCACTTCATTCATAATTGTGTGAAGTGTAGCCTCTTTTAACAATTTTATTTACTTGGTGCAACACCTTTGATAAAAAGCTCCGTGTATTGGGCTTAATTGGAAGTTCTCCTTATCAAAAAGATATTAAGGTCATTTGAATCATACTTGAGTTTTCTTTAGGGAATACAACTCACGTAGATGTCAAATGACCTTTTTGTTTTGGGATGATCTATTCGGTTTGGTATTTTTAATACTGTATGCCAAATTCAAATAAATTAACATTAGAATTTTATTATGCGGTATGTCTTTTCATTTACATAAAAAATTAGTACAATATTGGTAGAGAATAAAAAACTGTAAGGGGAGATATATAAGGATGGGTAAGGTATACTTCAAGGATAAAATATGGATGGGTTATTGTATTATATTATTGTGCTATGTAATTGCTACATGGATCGGTGTAACTGTATATATACATATAGACGGTGCTTTATGGCTGAGGGTACTGGTTGCAGATGTCGTCGCAACGCTTTTCGTATGGATTATAAGCTTATTATTTCAAAATGCATCTATTTATGATCCATATTGGAGTGTACAGCCCATGGTGATACTTACTCTCTTTATGGTACATAGCCGTAACTACGGTGTTGGAGCAATTTTAATTTACGCAATCATAATGTTCTGGGGCATCAGGCTTACATCGAACTGGGCCTATACTTTCCAAGGATTTCGTAGACAGGATTGGCGATATGATCTTATAAAGGAGAGAACAGGACGGCTTTACCAGATCGTGAACCTTCTGGGAATTCAACTTATGCCAACTTTCATTGTATACTTATGTATACTACCAACAATTTATTATATCGAACTTAGGAGCACTTTCCATGCAGTCTCTTTAATCGGTCTATCAATCAGTGCCTTGGGTACATGTATACAGATGATAGCTGATCTGCAGCTGCATACTTTTCGTAATAGGAATGTAGTTAGGAGTAAAATAATCCGTACCGGTTTATGGAGATATTCCAGGCATCCGAACTATCTTGGAGAGATTCTTATGTGGTGGGGTGTTTATCTGACGATACTTCCAAATCATAATGAACTTTGGTATCTGTCTCTTGGAGCAATTATGAATACACTCTTATTTAGATTTATTAGTATACCAATGGCAGAAAAGCATCTGGCTGCCTATAAAGAGCACTATGAGGAATATAAGAAAGAGACCAGGATGCTACTTCCGTTTCCTAAAAAACAGTAGCATAGTAGTTGGGTTATTTGATTGATAATTTAGTACACATCAAGTGGTTTACCAGGTTGAATAGAATGAATAAAGAGTTGTTTGATGTTATAATAAAATGAAAGTAATGAAAGTTAATACAAAGAGAAAGGGGCGTTTACCCCTTTCTCTTTGTATTATTAGGGGTATCCGAATAAGAATTTAATAAATTTTTATAAAAGAAAAAAGTTTTAATTACTGTATTGACTAATATTATCATTAATGATAATATTATATTTAACGATAACATAATCAAATATGATAATATTGAAATGAAGGTGAACAATATGAATACAGAAGCATTAAAAAGTATGATGAATCCCATAAGACTTAAGATTGTACAGGAGATTTCCTTAAAAGGAACTGCAACGACGAAAGAGATTGCACAAATATGCGGAGACATTCCACAGGCAACCCTATACCGACATTTAAATGCTCTTTTAAAACAGAATATTATTGAGGTTGTTTCTGAAAATCAAGTAAGAGGAATTCTTGAAAAGGTATATGCAATCAAAGAAAATCCACAAGAAGACATTGATAAAAGGGTAAATGAGTTGAGTAAACAAGAGGTTACAGAATTATTTACGCAGTTTATTATTAGCCTATTATCAGATTTTGAACATTATATGTCAGGTAAAAAAAGCATCAATATTATTGAAGATAAAGCCGGTTTTCGAAGCTATCCCTTATTTTTAACAGATGATGAGTTTATGGAGATGATGGGGGAAATTCACGAAAGTATTCAAAAAAGATTAGAGAATAAACCATCCTCTGATAGAAAGCTTAGAAAATTATCTACGATTACAATACCTTATCATCAAAAAAGGAGGAATAACAATGAATCATAATTATAAAGAAAAAAAGGTTACAGTTAAGGGTACCTTTGATTTAGTAGCAACGGTCGCTATACCGGAAGGTATCAAGCAAAAGATGCCTGCAGTGGTTCTGATAGCCGGTACCGGAACCTCTGATCGAGATGGCAATATGAAAAAATTCCAATCTAATATTTATAAAGAGTTATCTGAGATATTCGCAAGCCAAGGATTTGTTACTATACGCTACGATAAAAGAGGGGTTGGAGAAAGTAAAGGCGATTTTAGCAATACGGGATTGCTTGACCTTGTTGAGGATGTAATATCTAATATAAAGTACTTAGAAAGCCTCGATTTTGTTGATCCAAATAAAATTATATTATGTGGACACAGTGAAGGAACAATGATAGCGACTTTGGTCAGTACCAGATATAATATAGCAGGTATGATACTTTTATCCGGAGCGGGGACATCTTTGAAATCAGCGTTAAGGTATCAAAACTGGTTGGTGTTTCAAGAAATTCAAGGTATGAGCGGATTAAAAGGTATGATATTAAGAAAGTTAATCACTGAAAAGAACTATATGAAAAATGTTAACACTTTATTTAAAAAATGCTGTGAAACTAACAAGGATACTGTTAGAATTATGGGCAAAAAGATGTCTGCAAAATGGATCAGAGAGCATAATGATTTAACGGATGAAAGGATTATAGACATAATAAAAAATGCTAATATTCCTATATTAGCAATTACAGGGGATAAAGATGCCCAGGCTACCTATGAAGATATTCGGAACATAGAGAAATTAGAATTACCCCATGTAACAACCCAGATTATACCGGGTATGGATCATATTTTAAGAAAACATGAGGGTGCACTATCGGTTCTAAATGTGAGAAAACAATATGCTTCTGAGTTTTCAAAGCCCTTACATGATGGTTTAGTGAAGGCGATTGCTGAGTGGGTGCATAAGTATTATTAGATACAAGTATTATATATAAGCTATCAATATGAGGAGATATTCCTTAATTGGTAGCTTTTTAAGTGATAAGAATAAATCAAATTAAATAAAGACATGAGAGTGTACTGACCTCCAAAAGTTAGACTTAAAAATCTAACGATTGGAGGTCAGTATTTTTATGTCTTTTTCTTATGGTTTATCTTGTGGTTAACAGCTTGACAAAAATACTTAACTCTGCTACCATATATATGAAAATGATAACCAATATCAAAAACAGATAAAGAAAGGATGATGAATATGAGCATTCTTTTAATTGGCGGACATGAGAGAATGGAGAATATTTATATAAAAAAAGGAAAAGAGAAAGGGCATAAGTTAAAGGTAATGAGCAAAATGAAGACAGATTTTTCAAAGAGGATTGGAAATCCGGATGCTATTATTATCTTTACGAACGAAGTTTCCCACAAAATGGTGATTGCTGCTGAGAGCGCAGCGAAGAAGAATGATGTTGCAATAATAAAATGTCATACCAGCAGTCAATCTGCTCTGAAAAATATTCTTGAAGAAATCGATGGTTTAGTATGTATGGCATAAAATCATAATAGAAAGGATAAAATGATGAAAAAAGTTGTAGTTATATATTGGTCAGGAACAGGTAATACCAAAGCGATGGCAGAAGCTGTGGCAGAAGGATGCACGGATATGGAGGTTCGATTATTACAGGTAAGTGAAGCTTCTGTGGATCATGTAGCAGAAGCCGATGCGGTTGCATTCGGATGCCCAGCTATGGGATCAGAAGAGTTAGATGATACAGAAATGGAACCGTTTATTGCGAGCTTGTCAGATAACGTTGTAAATAAGCCGATCGTTTTATTTGGATCTTACGGATGGGGCAATGGTGAATGGATGGCAGATTGGGAAGATCGCATGTTGGATCTTGGAGCTAAGTTAATAACAGAAGGTCTTATTATAAATGAAATGCCTGATGAGGAAGGAATCAAAAAGTGTAAAGAACTGGGGAAAACTTTAGCAAAGGCTATTGAATAAAGACTAACTGTTGACTACCGAAAAGAGGAACTAGGAATGACAAAATCGACAGCAATTAAATATTTAGAAAGAATGAGCATTTACACTGAAATAGATTTCATACTATATAAAATATGTTTTCACGCAGCACCTACGATTCATCGTGTGAAGCCTGCTTCGCTGATATGTTTTTATAACAGTCAAACGGTTCGACTTAAGGATATGTGGGATGAATATAAACATTCCATTGAAGAATTACTTCCCTTTCAATTCAGGGAAGTGAAAAGATGCGACAAGGGAGTAAATGTGCTTTTTTATTGGAAGGATTGGATGGAAAGAATTATTAATAATAAAAAGAATTCCACATATTTGAACGATATGGGGTACACTGAGACAAAAGGGATAGAGGAAGTCCTTGATATTTTAAGTGAACATTTTAAGAATGGATGCCCTCATGAGGTCGGTATTTTTTTAGGGTATCCATTATCTGATGTAATTGCATTTTCTAATGGTAGTAATCAAGACTGCCTTGGTGTTGGTTATTGGAAAGTCTACTCTAATATGCCAAGAGCAAAAAAAATATTTGAGCTATACGATAAGACCCATGTTCACATTATTAAATCGCTTGAGAGGGGGGTAAATCCACAAAATCTATTCCAAAATGTTGCAATGACTAGGAAAACATCACAATCTGCTTAGAGAATTATTATTAATCAGCAATCGTCCCTAAAATGATTAACGAAAATAATTCGAAGCTGATTGCTATTGACATATTGTTAAATACAAACTAACCTAAAGCAAAACCAATAAACATGAGCCTAATCTTTGTCATCGGGTAAATATTATAAGGTGTTCTCAAACATTCCGCTAAAGCTTAGAAGGGATGTTTTGGAACACTTTTTGTTTTGTGATATGAAGAAGTAGGAAATGGAACAATCAATACTATAAATTATGCTAATTATTTAAGTCTGAATCTTCTTGGAATGTTAGGGCTTTCCCTGTACATCTTATATTGTTGGTGGGACATGGAAACAGTAATAGACAAAAAACACACCTGTGGTATAATTTGCTATAAGGGTTAAAAAGTAAATATAAAGGAGCAAATTATGTATTCGTTGCTATTAGCATTGATTTATCTGGCTTTTATCAGTCTGGGATTACCGGATGCGCTTTTGGGCTCGGCCTGGCCGACCATGTATCCTATACTTAATGTACCTGTTTCTTATGCCGGTATTCTCTCTATGATTATTGCAGGGGGAACGATTGTATCAAGTTTAAATGCGAACCGGCTAACTAGTAAATTTGGTACGGGCTTTTTGACAGCAATAAGTGTATTGATGACAGCGATTTCGCTATTAGGCTTTTCCGTTTCAAACTCTTTTTGGATGCTATGCCTGTGGGCTATTCCTTATGGTCTTGGTGCCGGTGCAGTAGATGCAGCTCTCAACAATTTTGTTGCTCTACATTATGCTTCCAGACATATGAGTTGGTTGCATTGTTTTTGGGGTGTAGGAGCATCCATCGGGCCCTATATTATGAGTTATAGTCTAGCGGTAAAGAATAGTTGGGAGAGCGGTTATTCTAGTGTTGGAGTATTTCAAATTATATTAACTATCATTCTAATGATTAGTTTACCTGTATGGAAAAAGCAGGCTCAGAATAAGAGAACAAGTCAGACGGGTACAGTTAAACATTTGAAAATTCATGAGGCACTGCGTATCAAAGGGGTAAAGCAGGTGTTATTGGCCTTTTTCGCTTATTGTGCCCTTGAGACGACTACAGGCTTGTGGGCGAGTAGTTATTTAGTCTTGCACAGGGGGATTGAAGCTGAAACTGCAGCCGGATGGGCTTCTTTATTCTATTTAGGCATTACGTTTGGACGCTTTTTAAATGGTTTTGTTGCGGATAGATTCGGAAACCGCAATATGATACGGGTTGGATTGGCGATCATAGGCATTGGACTGATTGCAGTGATTTTACCCATAAACTTAGGTTTTGTAACTTTAGTTGGTTTGGTTTTCATTGGTTTAGGCTGTGCACCTATTTATCCTTGTATTATACATGAGACACCAAGCAATTTTGGAGCGGAAAATTCAGGGGCAATCATTGGTATTCAGATGGCCAGTGCCTATACCGGAACCACATTTATGCCACCTATCTTTGGCTTGTTAGCGGATTATACTACAATTGCTATATACCCAATTTATTTAGGTATGTTACTGGTTTTGATGTTAATTATGACTGAGAGGTTAAATCGTATGATAGCTAGTCGTAAAATGGAAAATTAGTTGTTATTTAATACAGAAGCACTGCATAACATGAATTAGACAATAAATCCTAAAAAGTATTGACATATGGAAGTTGTTAAATTAGAATGAATAAAAATTCAACTTGAATAATTACAACAGAGAAAGAAAGGGATTAAAAATTATGGATAATAATTTACTATCAAAAAAAGTTGGCATTATCGGCGGTGGACAATTAGGTAAGATGATGATTAATGAGGCTGCTAAGATGGGAATTTATACCATGATTTTAGATCCAAGTATTGAGTGTCCGGCGGGCTATCTGGCGAATGATAAAATAGTTGCAGGATTTGATGATACGAAATCCCTGATCAAGTTGGCACAGAAGGTAGATGTTCTTACCTGTGAATTCGAACATATATCAACCAAAGCATTAAAAACTCTTGAAGAGAAAGGACATAAGGTATATCCCGGTTCCCAGGTTTTAAGTATTATTCAGAATAAATTTCATCAAAAAAAAGAGTTACAAAATCATAATATTCCTATCGGTGATTTTATGAAAGTGGAGGGTGTTGACAGTATTAAAATTGCAGGTCAACAATACGGTTATCCAATTATGTTAAAAAGTAGCCTGGGGGGTTATGATGGGAAAGGGAATTATTTAATCCGAAATTTAGAGGATATAGAAGCCGCTTATGAAAAACTGCAAGGAGATAAAAATCCATTATACGTAGAGAAATTTATTCCCTTTGAAAAAGAAATATCGGTTCTATGTTGTAGGAGCATCGATGGTGAAATCGTTGTATACCCCGTGGCGGAAAATGTTCATAAAGACAGTATCCTTTTTGAAACCTGTGTACCTGCAGCTATCACAGAAAAGAATGAAAAAGATGCATTAGATATAGCGAAAAGGGTTTGTGCTGTATTTAAAAGTGTTGGTATTATCTGTGTGGAAATGTTTTTAACTAAAACAGGTGAAATTCTGGTTAACGAAGTAGCTCCAAGACCTCATAACTCGGGTCATTATACCATTGAAGGCTGTGTTACATCCCAATTTGAAAATCATATAAGGGCGGTTATAGGTCTTCCTTTAGGTAGTACGGCTTTAATCAGACCGACTGTTATGCGTAATATACTGGGTGAAGAAGGATATCAGGGTCAACCTTATGTTCAGGGAGTGAAGGAGACTCTTAAGATAGAGGGATTAAAGCTTCATATTTACGGAAAAACAGAAACTAAGTATCAACGAAAAATGGGACATCTGACTGTTACAGCCCCTTCTTTGGAGGAAGCTAAGATAAAAGCAAAAGAAGCCGGTGCTTTGGTTAGAATAATATCACAGTAATGAAAAAGGAAGGATGATTACATGAACCCTTTAGTTGGAATTATTATGGGGAGCGATTCGGATCTGCCGGTTATGCAGGAGGCAGAAAATATCTTAAAGCAATTTAAAGTTCCCTATGAAATAACGATTGTGTCAGCACACAGAACACCTGACAGGCTATATTCCTATGCAAAGGAGGCAAAGGGAAGAGGAGTTAAGGTGATTATCGCCGGTGCCGGCGGAGCAGCTCATCTACCGGGAATGGTAGCATCTCTAACATCTCTACCGGTCATAGGAGTACCTGTAAAAAGTAGTAACTTAAGCGGCGTAGATTCGTTATATTCCATTGTACAGATGCCACCGGGTATACCGGTTGCAACCGTAGCGATTAACGGAGCTAAAAATGCAGGTATTTTAGCCGCACAGATACTTGGAATAGCTGATGAACATCTATATAATACGGTATGTAATTATAAAAAGGAACTGGAAACAATGGTTCTAGGCAAAGCAGAGGCTATGGAAAAAAGCCATTCAGAAGTTAAGTTGTAGAGAACGAGACGAGTTACAATAGAACGAATAAAAAATATAAGAAAAGCCATAATCAAATCAAAGATGGTGTTTTAATGAATACACTTAAGATTTTGTTTGGCTTTTTTTCTTTGCCCGTAACATGATGATAAATACGAAAGGTCATATAAAATATTCACTAATATTTTGCGATAAAAAGGGAATACCAAAACTAGATATCTCAATTTATCAAAAAATAAAATGAAAGAGAGTGAAGTATGTTATCATCAGGATTTATACAACATACCATTGATCTTGTTTTTGGTCTTGTAGGATTATTTATTGTAAGCAGAGTGATACGAAAAACCCAAATTAATCAGGTATCTCCGTTTGATTTTATATCCTCAATTGTATTAGGAGAATTACTTGGTAATGCAGTATATGATGAAAAGGTAAAGATATGGAGTATTCTTTATTCCTTCATTTTATGGACTATACTAATGCTATTAATTGAATTAATTACTCAAAAGTTTAGAAAGTCTAGAAAAGTTTTTGAAGGTGAGCCTGCAATCATAATTCGAAACGGGCAGTTTGATTATCAAGTAATGAAAAGAGAAAAATTAGATATTAATGAACTGCAGAGTATGTTGAGACAAAAAGATGTTTTTACCGTAAGAGAAGTTGAGTATGGTATTTTAGAACAAAACGGTGCATTAAGTATAATTAAAAAACCAAAGTATGATAAACCTACATTGGAGGATATGAATTTACCAACAAAATCGGTAAACCTTCCGACTAATCTAATTCTTGATGGAGAGGTTTTAAAAGATAATTTAAAAGCTATAGGTTTTGATGAGGATTGGTTAATAAAGCAGCTGCATAAGTATGGAATGCAAAGAATAGAAGATGTATTCTATGCGGAGTGGAAAAAGGATGAGGGTATACACGTAGTACCAAGAAACAAGATGTAACTGTGTATAATAAGAAAATAGCATTAAGATGTAATAGAATAAAAGATAGTAAAATGGATATAAGTGGAGCACGTTCATAAAAAGAGTTAGGTTTTTTTGAACGTGTTTTACTTACTTATTGCAGAGATTTTTATGTAATCGAACATATCCCTTCGTTCCTAAGATATTTAACCACCTTTTTAACAATATAGCAAATAAAATATCTGCATTCAAGTTGAAAAACACCTATATTTTAAACTACTGATATGATATACTTTTAGTATTATAGTATCCCTGTAATAAACAGAGTTACTAATATTCAACGATATTTAGTACAATATACAATCAAATATCTGAATAAGATGGATTTAGTTTCTGAACAAACAAAAACGATAATTTTTTGTATATAATTGTCTGATGACAGATGATATACAGAATGTGATTACAGCTAGGAGGATATGATGCATAACATAAAACAAAAAAGTACCCCGGAGAGACTATTATGGGCTCAGTTTGATGCCCTTCAGCTGGGTACGAAATGGGATGAGAAAGACATTACAAAACCTCAGATACTAATCGAAGATGTCTATGGAGACAGCCATCCGGGTAGTGTACATTTGAACCAGCTGACGGAACAGGCAAAATACGGAGTGTTTGAAAGTGGAGGTTTTCCTGCACAATTTCATACAACAGATCTTTGTGACGGTTGTGCGCAGGGGCATGATGGAATGAACTATATTCTGGCTTCCAGGGAAGCTATTTGTGATATGGTTGAGTTACATGGGTCTGTAACCCCATGGGATGGATTGATCTTATCTGCTTCTTGTGATAAATCCGTTCCGGCTCATCTTAAGGCTGCAGCTAGATTAGATATCCCGACCATATTTATACCGGGAGGAAGCATGCGTCCCAGTCCATACATGACTACTTCTATGGTTGCAGGAGATATCTCCCTAAGGCAAAAAAGAGAAGGGGAGATAACCAATCAGGAAATTCGAGATTATAAGATCACCGGCTGCCCTTCCTGTGGAGCTTGTGCATTTCTTGGAACAGCCAGTACAATGCAATGTATGGCGGAAGCCTTAGGACTAGCGTTACCCGGTTCTGCACTGGCACCAGCTACCATGAGAGATATCCTGCAGTATTCCAGAGATGCGGGACGTAAGATTATGAATTTGATTTCACTTAATCTTACTGCCGGAAAAATTATGACAAGAGATGCATTTATGAATGCCTTTATTATACATAGTGCCATTGGAGGCTCAACAAATGCCATGATACATCTTCCATCCATAGCAAGAGAATTAGGAATCGAAATAGATCCATCAGAAATTGATGAAATTAATCATAAGATACCTCATCTGGGTAATGTAACACCCAGCGGAGAGCATGAAACAGAAGCGTTCTGGTTTGCAGGTGGCGTACCTATGGTTCAATATCTGTTAAAAGATTATCTTAACCTAGATGTCCTTACCGTAACCGGTAAGACTTTAGGTGAAAATCTTGAAGACATGGAAAAAGATAATTTCTATGGCCGTAATCTGGGTTATCTGGCGAATTACGGATTGACTAGAGATCAAGTGATATTTCCGCCGGAGAAAGCGGAGGAAAAAGGGTCAATTGCGTTCCTTAAGGGTAATATTGCAACGGAGGGTTCTGTTGTAAAATATTCCGCATGCGTAAAAGAACTTCATATTCATAAAGGGCCAGCAAGAGTCTTCAATTCAGAAGAAGAAGCCCATAAGGCAGTAGTAACCGGTAAGATTAATCCAGGGGATGTGGTAGTCATTCGTTATGAAGGACCCAGAGGCTCCGGTATGCCTGAGATGTTTATGACCACGGAAGCAATTGTATGCGATAAAAGATTAAACGGCAAGGTTTCTCTTATTACCGACGGAAGATTCTCCGGAGCCACCAGAGGTGCGGCGATCGGACATATCTCCCCTGAGGCAGCGGTGGGCGGACCGATTGCGTTTCTGAAAGACGGGGACATTATAGAATATAACATTCCCCTAAGAACAATTAACTGTGTGGGAATAGCCGGTAAGGAAATGTCTCCGGAAGAAGTAGAACAGATACTAAAAGAGAGATCGAAAGAAGGGATTATACCGAGACCGGATAGAAAAGGTTTATTAAAGAGATATACCTCTTTAGCTCTTTCTGCCATGAAAGGAGCAGGCTACGAATAAATCAAAATAAGCAAAGGAGATTTGGGTATCAATGGAAGCGAAATTTATCACACCTGTTGTTACAGCGTTTGACAAGAACGGTAATCTGGATCTACAGGCGAATAAAAATATATGGGATTTTGTTATTAAAGGTGGCGTAGATGCAATCATTCTGATGGGTAGTACCGGAGAGTTTTTTGCTATGCCTTTAGAGCAGAGAAAAGAATTAATTATAGCGGCAGCAAAGCATATTAATCACAGGGTTCCCTTGATTGTTGGCACAAGCTGCATGCAACTTAATGAGACCATAGAGTTAACCAAGTTTTCGAAGGAACAGGGGGCAGATGCTGTTATATTAGTTCCCCCTTACTATTTTTCTTTACCGGATCAATGCGTTGAAGATTACTTTTGTCAGATAGCTAGGGAAGTTGATATTAACATTTATCTGTATAACTATCCGGAAAGGGTCGGTTATGATCTGAAACCGGATGTCATCTTAAACCTATGCAGAAAGAACAAAAATATCGTAGGTTGTAAGGATACTGTCATAAATATGGCACATACCAGAGAAATTATAAAAAAGGTTTTACCGGATTTCCCAAAGTTTGAAGTCTTATCTGGCTATGATGATTTTTTTGCTCACAATGTTTTAAGCGGAGGCAGCGGTACCATAGGTGGCTTATCAAACGTTGCACCGGAAGTAAGCACCGGTTGGGTAAAGGCTTTTCGTAATAATGATGCCATGGGCATGGCATTTTTTCAAAAGCAGATGGATATCTTAGCCGGTTTGTTTGAATTTGGGGTACCCTTTGTTCCACTTGTAAAAAAAGCCATGATGTTACGTGGAATAGAGATGGAGGATTACTGTACACCTCCACTATTAAGGGCAAGTGAGGAGCAGACGGTAAAGATCAAAGAGATTTTGCGTAAAGTTAATATAACATTTATTGAGTAACGGAATAAAATAAGTTAAAAAATGTTGAATGGATTAAGATACGTAATGATTAAAAAATATGTATTGCTGATACGAGCCGAAATATAGGGATGTATTCGAATGTTAGTGAAACCCTATGCTCTGTCAATTATATCATGAGGTAGTCTTTGATATATTACTATTTATTACACTTATCTATAAAATTGTAGAGATTTATTTATAAAATTGACTACACAGGTATAATATGGTAACTTATACAGTAAATGTAATAGAAGGAGTGATAATCATGCAATACATAGACTTTGGTAAGTCAAATAGGCAGATATCAAGGTTCGGAATGGGATGTATGAGATTTCCCAGAACGAAGGCAGAAGACGGCTCTGAAATCATTGACGAAAAAGAAGCAATTAAGATGATTCGGTATGCGATAGATCATGGTGTTAATTATATGGACACAGCATATTCGTATCCCGGTAGTGAAGTTGTTTTAGGAAAGGCATTAAAGGATGGTTATCGGGAAAAAGTTATGATTGAAACAAAAAGCCCATCTTGGGCAATTAATTGCCCTGAGGACTTCCAAAAATTCTTTGATGAGGAGATAGAACGTCTGCAAGTAGATTATATTGATACTTATCTCTTTCATTGTCTTGACCGTAGTAATTGGGAGAAAGTCAAGAAAAACGGTGGTTTTGAATTCATGGAAAAGCTGAAAAAGGAAGGAAAAATTAAGAATATAGGCTTTTCCTTTCATGCAGATTATGAGTTGTTTACCGAAATTGTTGATGCCTATTCATGGGATACCTGTCTGATACAGCTCAACATTCTGGATCAAAACCATCAAGCCGGATTAAAGGGGCTTAAATATGCAGCAGATAGAGGGATTTCGGTAGTAATAATGGAACCTTTAAAGGGTGGCATGATCGGTACTAAGGTACCGGAGGAAGTAGATCAGCTTTTAGATAATTATGATGATAAGAGAAGTCTGGTCGAATGGGCATTTCGTTGGCTTTATCATTATAAAGAAGCTAAAGTGATCCTTAGTGGTGTCAGTAACATGCAGCAGCTGGAGGATAATTTAAGAATCTTTTCCAAGGCTGAAAGTGGTGTTATGAGCGAGAAAGACATGGAACTAATCACCGGAATTCAGGATATCTATCGCAGAAAAGTAAAGGTAGGCTGTACCGGTTGTGGTTATTGTATGCCCTGTCCATCCGATGTTAATATTCCGGAGATATTTAAGATCTATAATGATTCTCAACTTACTGACTGGTCAGAATTTGGAAAGACATTCTATCACCTGATAGCTTCCACTTCCGGTAAGGATGCCTCCAATTGCACCGCCTGCAGACTTTGTGAAAGCCATTGTCCTCAGAATATACAGATAGCTGACGTTCTTAAGGAAGCTCATCTGGCTTTTACACAATCATAGTACTAAAACAAATAAAAGATATTAATAAAAGTGTTAAAGGATATGCTGGGAATTGAAACGACCTCCATAAGTTAGATCTAGAAATCTAACTTATAGGAGGTTATTTTTTTGTTTAAAAATATGGTTTTGGTTTTGAGAAACAAAAGTAGAAATGTATATATTCGGTTAAGATGGTTATGGTTACTTATCTAAAATGTATATGCTTTAAACAATATTGTATTTGTAATAGTACATACCAAATTTATAATAAAGAATGTTAATCTGATATTTACATACAAATTAAATATCAATGTTGTGATTGATGTAAAAATATATTTAAAATCAATATATTTCACAATAAAATCCTAAAAACTTGACATTTGTCTATATTTATATACAATAAATATAAAGGTTTGTTTACAATTGTATTGATAATGTTATATAAGCAGATAAGATATACGGTACTTGATAAGTGATAATGTGTTTTGCTTAACGTATATTAATCATACAAAAATGTAAATGAACTCATATTAATATGAAAATAGGAGGATACTTAGGATGACTGAAGCAGCTACATTAAAATGTGAAATGAGAAAGAATGTAACAAAGGCCGAGAACAAGAGGTTATTGAGAGAAGGATATATAATCGGAGTTATATTCGGTAAAGGTTTGGAATCCAATCCTGTGGCAGTTAAGAAAGAAGATCTTAGGAAAACCATGAAGGAAAATGGCAGAAACTCTGTGATGAAATTAAAAGTAAGCAGGAAGAGTTATAATGTAATGATAAAGAATATCCAAACAACTCCCCTAAAATATGAATATTATCATGTGGATTTTCAACAGGTATCCCTTACAGAAACAGTGAAGGCAGAGGTTCCAATTAAATTCCTTGGATTAGAGTATTTTGAAAACACAAGACTGATTTTAAACAGACATATGGATTCACTTCTAATATCAGGTTTACCTCAGGACATTCCCCAAGCAATCGAATGTGATATTTCACATGCAAACGTTGGTGATACCATCCATGTGAGTGATCTGAAACTTAATTCGGGTATTACAACCGAAGTGGATTCTACCCATGTAGTAGCAACGGTAAGTGAATCTAAGATGAAAGAAGAAACAGAAGAAGAGGAAACATTAGTAACCAGTGAAATTGCTATGAGTATCAGTGAGTAATTAATAAAGCAATTTTCAATAAAAAGTATTGAATAAAATTTCGTCCGAATCATATATCAATAAAAAGAGGCTTGGAAAACATTGTAGGAAAGTTATGAATATTAGTATGATAACTTTCGGTGAGATGTTTTCAAGCCTCTTTTAATGTTTTACATAAAAAGCCTTCAAGGCAGGATATCTGATTTTACTTTACGAAAACCATATTATCAATTCTAGCAGTTATAGTTTTAGACCATAACCATTGATTGGTTGAACTGTCATCAAAATAGAACATTGCGTTCTTGCTTGGATCACTACCATAAAGTGCAGCCCATGCAGCTCGAATTGAAGCATCTGAAGCAGGTTTCTCAATAAAACCGTTTTTTACGGGAGTGAACTGATGATAACCACCTGAAACATGATATATTACGGAAGTAATGGTAGATGGCCAATCCGGACTTTGAACTCTGTTAACTACAACTCCGCCGACAGCTACCATAGCAGCATATTCTTCACCGCCGGCCTCTGCCATAATTAGACGGGCTAATAAATCAACCTCAGCATTTGTGTAGGGGATTACGGTACCACCAACCGGTTTGACAGTAGGAATGGTGATTTGCTGCCCGGGGTAAATTAAGTTGTCCCATTTATTATTTGCCTGTCTTAAGGAAGTAACAGGAACACCAAATTTCTTGGCTATCAGATAGATTGAGTCGCCGTTTTGTACCGTATAGCTTTCTGCCCTTACATTTAAGGTCTGGCCCGGAAAAATCCAATCTGAGCTAAGATTATTGTCTGTTTTTAGGGTGCTGATGGATGTATTAAATAATTGGCCTATCTTATATAATGAGTCATTAGGAACGATTGTGTAAACAGCAGCATGCGCAGTCGATGAAAATATAGTAATGGAAAGAAGAACACTTGCTGCAACGGATAGAGACTTTTTAATAATGTTCATAGGAACCTCCTTCTATAATAAAGAAAATCACAAGTGTTGTATTACATATTCTATTGTATAGGAACCCTATGCATAAAAGCTATACAGTTTTACTGGGTATGTAGGAAAACGTATTCATATTTGCATATAATTGTTACATAAATATTAAATATAATTAATAATACGTTAAAAAAATAGGAATATTATGGTGAAGTTCATATCATATATTAAAATAAAATCAAAAAAGGGGTATGGTATAGAAGGATAGATTTATATGAAATGATTTTAGGGAAGGAGTATTTGAAATGCTTTTATATGATCAAGGCCGCGCTATATATAGTAAATAATGTATAAAATTGAATATAAAATAATAATCTATATCAGTTATATGAGATTAGTAAACAATTTTCATAATAGCAAAGCATATAACGGGACATAGGGTTGTCTACACGGAAAAATTATTCTCATTTGCCAATTAGTGAAGAAAAAACCTTATGTCCTGTTGTATCCTAATGTTTTTATTCTGTGAGATTTTAACCCACAGTTTGTCTTAAGAAAAGATATACTCATGGGCTGACAATTATACTACTATTGTCGATAAAGATATTAGTATACAAATTCTACAGTAACACTAGCTTCAATCTGTTTTTTACCTGGTTCTACAGGTGTAGTGTACGATCCTTCTCTTGCAGTATTATATTGTCTGAAGGGTATTGGTTGGGTACTGTTTTCTGTAATTTGAATCGGTTTGGGATCCATATGTGTTTGCAAACTGTTTTCTGCTATAGATTTCGCCTTCTCAAAAGCGTTAAGAATAGCCAAATTAAGAGCCTGTTGATAATAAAAATCAGTATTTGATATCTCAAAAGAGATAAATTCAACTAAATTGGCTCCATAATTAACTGCAGTATCGATTACCGGTCCAACCATACTCATATCGCTTAATGTTATTTCAAAGATATTACGGACAGAATAACCGCGATCAACCCGAACCCCTTCATCGTAGTCATATACCCGATCTATCGTGTATTGATCGGTTTTGATATCTGTGACTCCCATTTGTCTAAGAGCCTGTAGAATTGCTTGGCTTAGTTCGGCATTTTCCTGTTGGAGTTCTGTCAGACTAGTTCCATTTGTTTGTACACCAAGTCTGACTATAGCAATATCAGGGAGCGCCGTTACCTGACCCTTTCCTATTAAGGTCATGGTATTATGAGTTTGACAGTTTTCATTACACGTTTTCATATATTTATACTCCGAGTTTATTATAGTTTAATATATGAAAGTATACAGTAAAATTACACGATTAGATAATTGTATACAAATAAAAAATGATGAATTTAACCTAATATAGAAGCATCCTACTTGAGATACCTATAATCTCTTGTTATGATAATAAATATAGGAAGGGATGAGGGTACAACTTAATCGCGCATGATATGTAAATCTATGTTACATAAGATAACCCAACGCATACTTATTATGGATATACCGGTATATAATTAAATGAGGTGAATTTTAATATGATATTATTTTAAGGAGATGAAAATTCATTGTTAGATGTGCAAAGCAGTTATAAACTTTTTACTAAAGCATACTATGGTCTACTATTAGGATTGAATGCCTTGACCATTATATTAGGGGTAATCTATCTTCTTTATGGAGGAAACCCTTCTTTCAAAATACATTTGGAATTTTACTATTGATAGCGTTGCTGAGTAATATTAGCAGCGCATATTATGAGAAGAATAATGGAATACTTGGTAATTTATATTTAAGCTTCTCTATGGTTTTCATGTTTACATTACCATTTATTAATATGATAGTGTCAGCTTTACCACTCCATTATAAATCACAATCAATTTTCTCCATAATATTAATTTTTTCTTTGTTATTCATTGGAGGCAACATAGCATTTACAAACCTAATCAAAAAAGTTGACAAAGATAGTTCAGAACCCCAAAAATCAATGATAAGAAATAGAGATTTACATAAGACATATCATACGATAATAATATTTCTTCTGAGTATGGGATTAATCATTGGTTTTCTACTAGCCATTAATATGTTAAGACTGGAAAAAGGTTGGTTTTCTGAAATTTTTGTTTCAGAAATTGCTTTGTTTTTTGCCATAGGGTTTTTAAGTCTTGGAGTGTTATTATATAAAAAATTAAGTAGAGATTGTTATCGTTTTATTAAGGTAATCATCAGAACCTTAACTATAGCAATTTTCTTACTATGCTTATTACCTTTTGTATTCATCCCGGTTTTATTAAAGAATGCAAAAGATAGTTATGAAACAGCTTTTATAAGGAATGGGAACGAGAGTGCCTCAATTCCCATATCTGAGAGTGATTTTTACCGTAATTCAGCCTTTCTACTGCCGGAATATTTTCTGGGAACAGCTTCAAAACCATATCAAGTGGAGGAAAATATTCTTTTTTATGAAGGAAGCGAGGGAGTAGATGAAGGTCTTAAGCTTCATTTTGATGTGTATACTCCGACTGCTAAAAAGCAACTACCCGGAGGAAATTCGGTTCTAATTCGTATCCATGGCGGAGGATGGACCATGGGCGATAAGGGTATGTTTAATTTTACACAGATGAATAAATATTTTGCTGCTCAGGGATATGTTGTATTTGATATCCAATATGGCTTAAGCAATCAGGAACAGTTATTTGACTTTGTGCCGGTAAAAGAGAGTCGTAAAGGAGATTTTACAATTGATGATATGGTAAGACATATTGGAATTTTTATTAAATTCTTGGCAGATCACAAGGAGGACTATAATGCGAATACAGATTCAGTATTTATCTCCGGCGGATCTGCAGGAGGGCAATTGGCTCTGGCAGTGGGGCTTGGTGTTTCATCGGGTAACTATCAGGATATTCTCGATAACAGAATTATCGTAAAGGGCTTAATTCCTTTTTATCCTGCAGTGGATCTATCCAGGAGTATGAATATTGGTGGTCAGGAATCTTTAGTGAATCCGTCTTTATTGGTTAAAAAAGAAAGCCCACCCTGCCTGATTTATCAAGGAAATCATGATGGGTTGGTAGACTTATCAGTTTCTGAAAAATTTCAAAGAGCATACATAGAGGCAGGGAATAATGAATGTGCAATGATAAAAATGCCCTTTGGAGGCCATGCCAGTGATTTTTACTTTTCCGGCTATTATAATCAGGTATTTCTCTATTATATGGAACGTTTTATGTACCAATATAGGTAATGTTTTCATTTTTTTAAGAAACTTTCGATATGATATTGACTTTTTGTCAACATAGAATAAACTAAGATTAGAAATATAAAACGCCTACCTAAAACATAATTAAGAACTTATCAATAAATAAATTAGGAATTAAGTTATGAAAGAAAGGAGTTAATTATGAAGGTTGGAATTATCGTTCACTCACACACCGGTAATACCCTCAGCGTTGCTGAAAAAATGAAGGAAACTTTATTGGCAGCCGGGCACACGGTAAACTTGGAACGAGTTGAGGCTGTCAATGAAGACCCTAACGAAGCTATGAAAACAGAATTAAAAACCGCACCGGATATTACGGGATATGATGCCTATGTATTTGGTGCCCCGATTCGAGCATTTTCTTTATCTCCGGTAATGCTTAAGTACCTGAAACAGGTCTCAAGCATGGACGGTAAGAAGGCAAGTTGTTTTGTAACTCAGCAGTTTCCTTTTGCATGGATGGGAGGAAACCGTGGTGTAAAACAGATGAAAAATGCCTGTCTTACAAAAGGGGCTGAAATTTTAGACATCGGAGTAGTTAATTGGTCCAGTAAAAAACGGGAGGATATGATAACGGACGTGGTTAGCAGGTTATGTAAGCTGTCATAAGAATAATCGCAATCTGACAAAAGTAAGGTATTACGTTTACCGAGTCATTATCAGATTCCCAATGTGGTACATATTTATATAAAAATATTAATATAGCAAGGGGTTGTTGCAAAATTTATTTGCACAATCCCTTTTCTCTATGACGAGATATCCATGTATATCTATTGTACCACCACATTTATTACCTTAATAAACGGATATTATTATGAAGAACTTATGTTAGTATTTTTAGTCATAATCAACATTGTCTACGATTTATAGTTGATTAATAAAAAGTGTTTTGGTATTATGGTAAAGAATTCTAAAAAAGATAGCAGATACAAGAAGTGAAATCAAAACCAAAATACAGGAGGTTATATATGAATACATTTATTTTTGATCTTGATGGTACTTTACTGCCAATGAATCAGGAGGAGTTTTTAGATACTTACTTTAAGTTATTGGCTATGAAGTCTGCTCCCTATGGTTTGGAAGCACAAGGACTTATTAAAGCTGTTTGGGTAGGAACTAAAGCGATGATAGACAATGACGGATCTATGACCAATGAACAGCGGTTTTGGGATGTGTTTTCCGGTGTTTTGGGAGAGAAGGTTCGTAAGATGGCTCCTGTATTTGAAGAATTTTATCAAAATGAATTTAATAAAGCAAAGGTAGCTACAAAGACGAATCCGATTGCTAAGGATTGTATTGATCTTTTAAAAAGCAAAGGATATCGTCTTGCTCTGGCAACCAATCCGGTATTTCCAAGAGTTGCCACCTTACAAAGAATACAATGGGCAGGACTTAATCAAGAAGATTTTGAGTGGATAACAACCTATGAAAATTCGTCTTATTGTAAACCTAATCTGGAATACTACAAGGCAATTCTAAGAGAAATCCATAGGGAGCCTGAGGAATGTATTATGATAGGTAATGATATTAAAGAAGACATGTGTGTGAAAGAGCTTGGTATGGAAACATTCTTATTAAAGGATTGTTTGATTAATAACGTTGGTGAAGACATTACTGTGTATCGTCAGGGAGATTTTAATAGTCTTTTGAACTATATAAAGGAACTTCCTGATTTAACAGAGGTAAATTAATTAACAATGAATTAGATATTGAATAGATACGATTTCTAAAATGATTATAGCTATCGTACTATTATATAAAAAAACACAGTGTATAGGCTTCTTCCTTCTTATAGAAGCCTATACACTGTATACTTTTCTCCTGTAGTCTATCTAATAATTCATCCTCATGAAAACCGGAAGTAGGGCTGTCCAAACCAGATGGGACAGATTAACAAGGGTATATAAGGTTAAGGATATATTGATTCCGATATTTGCTGCCCTTAATTGGGAAGTATCAGAGATACATATTTTACGATAAAGATAATACAAGAGCAAAGCCGGCAATATGATTTTTAGCATAAAACTGGCAAATGGACTTTTAACAGCATTCACCATAAGTATGTTCACTTCTGCAAAGTAACCGGTCTGTAATAATAATAGGGTAAAAATAATATCCGTTACATTCAAAAGATAAAGAATAAACAGCTTTTTCTTTATTGAGTCTAAAGTAGAATTTTTAATAAAAGCAATCATCTTTTACACCTCCTTGACAGAAGTATTGCCAGATGATTAAAAGATAAACGTATTTATATAAAATTTACCATATAATGTTAAACTACAATCATTCTGTTACATGATAAATTTGATGTATCCATCATATATACCAATAATGTTTCTACTTCTTAATTGGAATAAATCGTAGATTAATATTGATCAATTTAGTATTTACTCCATAGGTATTGTCTTTATATCCAGAGAACGGATAAGAATTAATACAGCGAATATAAGGTTACTATCATTTATGCCATCCGGATTTATCATATAAATTAATATACGAATATTAATAGGTTGAATTTATTTACGCATCCATAATTACCGGTAGTCTAACATATAATTAACTGATGGATAAGTACAGGGAATGAATGTAATGGCGAATAATGAATTTTATACTTTCAGGGAATTTATGAGGAAGGATCAGGATATTCTATCACCTTCGGCAGAAGACTATATAGAAATGATTTACAGATTATCTGAAAAATATGGGTTTACCAGGGTTCATGATCTGGCCGCTGCATTAAATGTTCAACCTCCTTCGGTAACGAAGATGATACAAAAGCTAGCTGATATGAACTTAATTAAGTATGAGCGATATGGGGTAATTATGCTGGAGCCCAGCGGGGTAATAACGGGCAAGGCTTTGCTGATGCGTCATAATCTGGTTGAGAAGTTTCTTGAATTTTTAAACATAACCGATGGTTTACTGGAGGAAACTGAAAAGATTGAACATACAATGAATGAGGAAATCTTATGTGGAATCAAGGATTTGCTTGATTTCTTTCAACAATACCCCGGTCTTTGGGAGGATTTTATGGAATTTCGAAATCATAGAATGGAGCAGTAGAAGAGAGCTGCAAGATGACAGATTGATAGATAGATAGTCTACCTATAATTATAAAGAAAACATGAAGAAGGTGGGTTATGAGCTTCTAAGTAGATTCATAGAGAACATATTACTATGTTTCTCTAACGGGTACTTACATTGAGTTCACATCCCACCCTTTAAATTCATGACAAGTAAAGCAACTTACCGTTTTGTTTTGGATGTTTTTTCTTACGATAGACCGATTTCATCTATTGAGTGCAAATGCAGTGATCAGTAAACCTATGCTTCTTATGGTATGAATAATAATAAGCTGACAGCCATTACAACCATACCGGCTACAAGACCGTATATGGATAGATGGTGTTCACCGTATTCCTCAGCAGAAGGTAGCAGTTCATCCAAAGAGATATATACCATAATACCGGCTACTCCTGCGAAGATAATACCAAATAAAGTATCACTCATAAACGGCATTAAGATCAGGTAGCCAACGATAGCACCGACCGGTTCGGATAGACCGGACAGGAAGGAATATAGAAATGCTTTTTTACGGCTTCCTGTAGCATAATAAACAGGTACCGATACTGCGATACCTTCCGGTATATTATGAATGGCAATAGCCACGGCTATGGGGATAGCAATGGTCGGCTCTTGAAGGGCAGATACAAAAGTTGCAAGACCCTCCGGAAAGTTATGAATACCAACCGCTAAAGCAGTGAATACACCCATACGTAACAACTTGGCATTAGTGGTACTTTTCGCATCCTTTGAATTAATATCTTCAACTTTATACATATCATGAGGGTTTTCTCCGCTGGGAACTAATTTATCAATGATAGCAATTAATAACATTCCTCCGAAAAAAGAACCTACGGTTAACCAAGATCCTGCTTTCATGCCCAGCTCAGCAGTAAGAGAATCCTTGGCCTTAAAAAAGATTTCAACCATGGAAACATAAATCATTACCCCGGCTGAAAAACCCAGACTGATTGATAAAAACTTAGTGTTGGTCTTTTTGGTAAAGAATGCCAACGCACTTCCAATACCGGTACTAAGACCTGCAAAAAGTGTTAACGAAAAAGCAAATAAAATTTCGTTCATTTCGATGTCCTCCATTATGTATTATTTAAGATTAGGCTAAACTTTATAAGTATGATAAACACGAATACATTAATAATCATTTTAATAATAGTTATTATTTTTATATATTATATTTGATTTCATAAAATCTGTAAAGCAAGAAATAATTAGTTGATGAAAAATTGTGGGAGCAGTTACAATTCAAATCACATATTGATATTAATTTTAGGATAACTTATAATACTTTTTATAAAACCGTATCTAGATTATATTTAATAAAGCGGATTAATAAAGGTTAAGGACTGATAAACGAATGAAACACCTTACAATTAACAATATCCCAATTGAAATAGAGAGAAAGAAAATCAAGAACATGTACCTTAGGATTCTTCCACCGGATGGGAGAATCCATATTTCTGTCCCTAATAAAATACCTGAGGAAGCGATTAAAAATTTTGTAATATCCAAAAGGGACTGGATCAAGAAACAACAGCAAAGAATAAAACAGCGACAGGAGATGTTACCGGAGAGATCAGATCCGGACTATGTTTCGGGGGAAGAGGTTTTCTTATGGGGCAGAAAATATCTGTTACAAATTCGATATGATGAGAGATATAATCAGGTGGAATTAAGGGATAATGATCTCATAATTATGGTTAAGGATAATGAGAAAGATTGTACCACTTTACAACGGCGTAAATTGTTAAACGAATATTATCGGAAAGCTTTAAACCGCGAAATTCCGCCACTGATGGAAAAATGGCAAGCTGTAATTGGTGTTCAGGCTAAGGAATGGAGAATTCGAGATATGAAAACCAGATGGGGTACCTGTAATATCAGGGATAAGCGAATATGGTTAAGTCTAAATCTTGCGAAAAAACCTTTGGATTGTCTCGAGTATGTCGTGGTTCATGAATTAGTACATCTGTTAGAGAAAAGTCATAATCATGTTTTTAAGGCTTATATGAATCAATACCTACCTCAGTGGCGACTACTTAAATTCACATTAAATCAGTAGTTTGTATTAGACGATGGAACAATAAGGAATTATGAAACCCTTATAAATATGCTTGATTTATTAGTTATCTAAAATAAGACACCTGACAACGAGAAAGGAATTTCATCATTAATGGGTTATCAGGTGTTATAAATTCATGTGTTATTGCTTGACATGTTCTTCAATCCGGCTTTTAGGTCATACATATTTTTATCGGCTCTTTTTATAGTATCATAGATAGTTTCATCAATATCCTTATCATAGAAGGCATAACCAATTGAAATATCAATGTCAAATGGATAGGCTTCACTGGCTTTTTTACATTCTTGATTAAACTGTTCTAGTTTAAATTCTACTTCTTCTTTATCCTCATCAATCAGTATAATTAAAAATTCATCGCCACCAATTCTGTAACACTTATTTTGATCTTGGAAGACTTCAAGTAAACATTGACCGCATAGAATTATTGCCTCATCTCCGGACAAATGTCCATATGTATCATTAATGAATTTCATGTTATTTACATCAGCCATAATAATAGCAATTCTATGATTCAATGAAATTCCATTAATTTCTCTTGTGTATGCCGTTCTGTTCTTACATTTCGTCATATAATCCCAGTTTGCCATATGCTTGTAAAAACTGGCATTTTCACTTAATCTAATTATTTCTACAGTTTTGAGCAGGCCACTCCGTGATAATATTAAAAGAAAGACAAGCATGCCTAACTGCATAAAAGTTCCGGTGTTCGTTCTTAATTCAAAGTAATAAAATAATAACTCAAAAACAGTAAATAAGAATAAGAAGCCAAAGGAGAGGGTAAGATAATATAATTTTTTGTTTTTATACTTAAAAACATCAATACACAAAGTATAGCAAACAATACTGAATATAATAAAAATTAAAACATGTAATACGATTAATCCCTCATGTAAGTTAGCAATATTAGATAATTGGAGCCCAAGCATAACAAAGGCATTTGTTATAAAGATGTAACTAAAACGAAGCATTAATTTACGATATCTATATTGAACCAGTACAGAAAGATACAACAACAACGGAATAGGAAGTGTATTAAGACAAAGATACTTTATGGAAGATATCAAGTATCGATTATCCACAAAAAACTGTGCCATATCACTCTCCATGATCATCCATATAGAAACAATTAGTGAAAATGAACCTAAATATAGTATGGATTTATGAGCTGTTAAAAATGATCTCAAGGAAAAATAAGCCAATACCAGGTTTATTCCTATAAAAAGAATAATGAAAGATATCAATAGACTAAAACCTCGGGTTTGAATAATATGTATTAATAGTGCTGCTTTCGTGCCGATATAAACATCGCTGAACGTTTCTATAGAACCGGATTTTTCAGTAGAAATATCTAAAGATATTTCTTTTCCTGCTGCATGATCCGGTAAATGAATTAAATTCCACATACTGCCGGGTGACAAATCAATAAAACCACTATCTTTTGCATCACAGGTATAAATCAACTCATTATCCACATAGACATGAATACTTTGATGAGAAGACAGCGTTCCCAATATAGAACCGGTTGGAAGGTCTTTGGGTAATTGATTACTGATTAACATCGCTTTCGTTTTACTTACATCTAATTTAGACGGAATAGTTATAGTGTGAGTATTACCTTCATTATCCTTATAAGTCCAGTTATTATTTAGTTTTATAAGGGATTCATTGTGAAAGGAGACGCTTTGATACTTACTGTTTATAACTAATAATAAAAATAAGAGTTCTACCACTAGTAATATATAGAACATTGACCTACCGAATTTATCTGTATGTATTTTCAAGAGAAACAGCCTCCCATCAACCCTGAATAAAACAAAAATAATATTGTAATTAAGTCGGTATAGCACATTAATTATTTTACATAATTATAACACGAATTTTGTAATATGAAAGTGTTTATGGTAAAAAATGAGCTACTTTTCACTACACTTTTCGTTACATTAATGGTAGTTATAAGAAATTTCGTTTATTTACTATAAAGCAATGGTTGTTAACTGAGTAAATTAATAGGATATAACCCTGTAATCAACGGATAAACCATGCTTTATATAATAGTTGAACGGCTGATCTTATTTCGTCTTCACTCATGGATGCATATCCAATTACAATGGTTGGGTTAGGTGGGATACTGTTTTTATTAAAGTAATACTTGGATATTCCATAGACTTTAATCTTATATTTTCTTGCCGAGGAAATTAATGCATCCTCAGACATATTGTTTGGTACTCTAAGAAGCAGATGGAGTCCTGCATCAGCTCCAAGAATTTCAATCCCACAGTTAAGTTCGGATATAGCCTTAATCAGAAGCTCTCTTTTTTTTCTGTAGATGTTTCTCATCTTGTTTAAATGTCTTTCGAAGTATCCTTCCTTAATAAATTGATGAAGTACTTTTTGTTCCATAATTGGTACTGGACATAAAATATAAGAAAGCTTTTCGTGATATCTTTTCATTAAATGAGGGGGTAAAACCATATAACTGACCCGGATAGTTGGAGCGAGTGATTTGGACAAGGAACCCATATAAATAACTTTTTCATTCGTATCCAGCCCTTGCAGAGCGGGAATTGGTTTACCGCTGTATTTAAATTCACTGTCATAGTCATCTTCAATAAGATAGCGGTTATCCTGTTCGTTTGCCCAGTTTAGTAGTTGGATCCTCCGATTAATTGGCATAATCTCACCGGAGGGAAATTGATGAGCCGGGGTAATGCATAGGATATTTGCATGACTTTTCTCAATCTCGCTTAAGATCATTCCACTTTGGTCTATATTGATGGCTTTAAATTTGGCTCGGTTCCCGGTAAATAAATGATTGAGCTTTTCATAACCAGGATTTTCAATACCATAGGTGAAGTCCCGGTCCAAAAGTTGTATCAGGGATTGGAATAAGATCTCGGTACCGGAACTAATAATGATCTGATCCTCTGAACAATTAACACCTCTGGATTGATGTAAATATTCTGCCAGAGCGATGCGTAATTTATCGTATCCAAGAGAATCTCCTTGCTGCAGGAGCTCAGTATCATATTCATTAATCACTTCTTTCATGAGTTTTCTCCATGTTTTATAAGGAAACGTAGGAATATCCACCCCATGGTAGGAAAAATCATATATTATATCTGACTGTAATGAGCGGTTCTTACGGGTGTCTATTTCATTTTTTATTTGAAGTTTTTGTATATGATCAAGCTGACATACATAAAACCCCTTTCGTTCCACAGGAGTAATATAACCCTCCTCAATCAGCTGATCATAGGCTGCTTGTATGGTGTTTTGGCTTATGGATAAATATGAGGAAAGCTTTCTTTTTGAGGGAAGTTTTGTATTATAGGGAATACGTCCCTCCTGTATTTCAGCTTTAATGAAGGTATAAAGCTGATGATATAGTGGGGTTTTACTATCGAGATTTAAGGATAGAGTTAACATTTCCATAAAAATTTACCTTTCCATAGTAATTAAGAAAACTGATACCATTAACTTGTGAAATTCTGATACTTATTACACTATCAGTTTTGTATTATAATAAGGCAAGTTATCTAATTAGTCAAGGGAATGTAAATAAAGCTGCTTGTATAAGTACGGACTAAGATGAAGTAATCGTTGAAAAGAATAAGAGGTGTAAAATCGTTACGGATACTGTTCATGAAATAAAAAACTATCATAGAAATAAAGGAGTGTTTGTTATGAATCAACGTTATGAACTAAACAAGAACTTAGCACAGATGTTAAAGGGAGGAGTTATCATGGATGTAACGACTCCGGAACAGGCTAAAATAGCCGAAGAAGCTGGAGCCTGTGCAGTAATGGCTCTTGAGAAAATACCTGCAGATATTCGCGGCGCTGGAGGGGTTGCCCGTATGAGTGACCCCAAAATGATTAAGGGAATACAAGAGGCTGTATCGATACCCGTAATGGCGAAGGTTCGAATCGGACATTTTGCAGAGGCACAGATTTTACAGGCATTGGAGATTGATTATATCGATGAAAGCGAGGTCCTTTCCCCTGCCGATGATACTTATCATATTGATAAAACAAAATTCGATGTTCCCTTCGTCTGTGGTGCCAAAGACTTAGGTGAAGCTTTAAGAAGAATCAGTGAGGGAGCCTCCATGATTCGGACGAAGGGTGAACCCGGTACAGGGGATGTGGTACAGGCTGTTCGTCATATGAGATTAATTATGAAGCAGATCAGACAATTACAAAATATGAGAGAAGATGAGCTTTATCATGCGGCTAAGGAATTACAGGTTCCTTACGATTTAGTATGTTATGTCCATGAGAATGGTAAGCTGCCGGTTGTTAATTTTGCTGCGGGAGGAGTTGCCACCCCGGCTGATGCAGCACTTATGATGCAGCTTGGTGCAGAAGGTGTGTTCGTTGGTTCAGGGATCTTTAAATCAGGTGATCCGGCGAAAAGAGCGCAGGCAATTGTAAAGGCGGTTACGAATTACAATGACCCGAAACTGATTGCAGAGCTTTCCGAGGATTTGGGAGAAGCAATGGTTGGTATTAATGAACAAGAAATAGAACTGTTAATGGCTGCAAGAGGTGTGTAACGATAAGGTTTGTTGCAATTGATAGATATTTAGATAAGCATTATTATGTTATGTTACACATAATGTAAATTGATCAGGAGGAATTATGCAGAAAAGGATTGGTGTACTGGCGGTACAGGGGGCATTTGCAGAACATATCAATATTCTGAATAAGCTAGGAGTGGAAGCCTTTGAGATAAGACAGAAATCAGACTTATATCATGGAACCATGGAGGGAATAATTCTTCCCGGCGGGGAGAGTACTGTTATGGGAAAGTTGCTTCGAGAACTGGAAATGTTTGAAGATTTGAAGACGGCGATAGAAGACGGCTTACCGGTACTTGGTACCTGTGCCGGTCTGATACTCTTAGCAAAAAGCATCTCTAATGATAAAAGCAGATATTTTGGAACCATGGATATTAAAGTGAAAAGAAATGCTTATGGCAGGCAATTGGGTAGCTTTCATACGATATCGGAATTTAAGGGTATTGGTGATATTCCCATGACTTTTATTCGTGCACCTTATATTGAAGAAGTAGCGAAAGATCAGGATGTGAAAATTCTGGCTGAGATTGACGGACATATTGTGGCTGCAAGACAAAGGAACATGCTGGTTACTTCCTTTCATCCGGAACTAACCTCGGATTACCGGGTACACCAGTATTTTTTGGAGAAGGTTTCGTCACTGAGTTTGTTATAATTCAATCTTTCTCATTGAATGGAATTTATTACCATGGTATAATACATATGCGGATACCCAGTACTTGGGAATGAAAATACCATGATTTTATTTTAGCCATTACGATAATTACAGATACGATATGGTTTATTAAAAATGTAAATTCTATTTAGGAGAAAGATTATGAAAATCAATTCATGTAGAGTTAATACATATACAGAACTTCAGGAAGAATTATTTCTTGATTCATATGATGATAAAATTAAAAGACATCGTCCTACTTTTTTATACCGAGGAATTTCGGATAGTAAACATGATTTAAAACATAGTTTACACAGAACTGTGAATGATCGGCTTGATTTGGAATCCGGTCTAATCAGAAATTTTCAAAAATATGCCAGTACTCAACTAAAAAACGAATATGGTTTCTGGGATGTACTATCCATAGCACAGCATCATGGTCTTCCTACAAGACTGTTGGATTGGACTTTCTCACCTTATGTAGCGCTACATTTTACAACCGATAATTTAAGTAAATATAACTCGGACGGGGTCATATGGCAAGTTGATTACAATAAAATTCATTCTTATTTACCAAAGATACTCTATCAAGAATTAGTTGATCATAAATCAACCATATTTACTACGGATATCTTAAATAATTTAAAGATAGATACTAAACAAATGATGGATCTGGAATTATTAGAAAAACAAAATGGTAGTGATGACAAGAGTTATTTTCTGTTCTTTGAACCTCCATCCATTGATGATCGAATCATTAATCAATACGCATGTTTTTCAGTAGCATCCAGACCGGAACTGATATTCAACCACTGGATGGAGAAACATCCTGAAACATATAAAGCGATTATTATACCAAAGGAACTAAAGCTGGAGATAAGAGATAAATTGGACATGATTAATTTAAATGAGCGTGTTATCTTTCCGGGATTGGATGGACTATGTAAGTGGTTGTCGAGGCATTATACCCCCACGGATCGAATATACAGATGAATATGACACAGACAGGGCATCTTAACGGATGCCCTATTATTTTGCCTATAAGTGTAACAAGAAAGTTAAGATTTATCTCAATAACGAACGCTTGTTAAGTTTTGATTTTTTATGATGTATAAGTGTTTACTTTCCGGATACGAAACGATATCATAATACAAAACTTATCAAAAGGGGCGATATTGTATGAATCATTTTATAGAATTTCGGGATGTAAATAAGGAATACAGACTAGGAAAGAACAACTCTTTTCTGGCAGTGGATCAGATAAACTTTTCCATAGAGATGGGAGAGTTTGTTGTGATTCTGGGGCCGAGCGGTGCAGGAAAAAGTACAGTTCTTAATCTGCTTGGGGGTATGGATAGGGTTACGAAGGGAACCATATTAATCGACGGAAAGGACATAACCCAATATAACGATAAAGAACTAACGAATTATAGAGCAAGGGACGTTGGATTTATCTTTCAGTTTTATAATCTGATTCCCAGTCTGACTGCCAGAGAAAATGTGGCTTTGGTGAAGGAGGTGGTAGGAGGTGGATTGGATGTAGATGAAGTACTTGAATCGGTCGGCTTAAAAGAACACCGTTATCAGTTTCCAACACAGCTTTCCGGGGGTGAACAACAGAGGGTATCAATAGCCAGGGCAATCTGTAAAGATCCTAAGCTGCTGTTATGCGACGAACCAACCGGGGCACTTGATTCAGATACCGGTGTTATTATTTTGTCACTACTTCAGGATATGAGTAAAATAGGAGGACGGACAGTAATTATAGTATCCCATAATGCAGCTTTGGCGGAAGCGGCAGATAAAGTGATTCGCATAAAAAACGGTAAGGTCCGGGAAGTGATTATAAATGAAAATCCTAAGCCGGTGAAAGAGGTGAATTGGTAATGTTGTTTCGAAAAATGTTACGGGATTTAAAGAGTAATCTGGTTCAGTTTGTCTCGATTTTTGTGATGACCTTTATGGGAATATTTATTTTTACTGGTATGAATGCAGTCGGAGAGGGAATGGATCAATCTGTTAGTGACTTTTATAAGGAAACGAAGCTGGCAGATGCTTTAATTTATGGATCTGACTTTACAATGGAGGAAGTCCAAAACCTTAGGAAGCAAGAAGGAATTCATAATGTAGAGAGAAGGCTACAGCTTAACGCATCCTTAGCGGATAATACGAAAAGTATGATTCAGTTGAACATAGTAGAAAGTAACCAGATATGCTTAAATCATATTGTAGAGGGGCAAGCATTTGAACCCGATAAAGATGGGATCTGGCTAAATAGCTCCTATGCAAAAGAAAATTTAATTCATGTGGGTGACACTCTATCTATAAAGATACAGGGACAGTTAATAAGTAAAACGGTACAGGGGCTTATCATGCATCCAGAATATGTATATGCCCTAAAGGATGAGAATGAAGTGATTCCGGATCATAAAACTTTTGGTTACGCCTTTCTTTCAGCTCATTTTTTTAGTGGAGATTGGGGTTTCGATTTATCGTATAATCAGTTGTTGCTTAAGAGTAATAGAGATAAAAAAAGTATCGAAACGATAAAGAACACAGTATTTCCTAACAAACAGACAATTCTTGTGATGCAGGAGGATCATACAAGTGTTCGTATGTTTCAAAATGAGGTTAGCCAGATGAAAGCGATGCAGACAGTCTTTCCTATCGCATTTTTATTAATTGCTATATTAACCACTTTAACAACTATGACCAGACTAACCTCCAATCAAAGAACACAGATTGGTATCTTGAAATCCGTGGGGTTTCTCAATAGAAAGATCATATGGCATTATATGAGTTATGGTGTATTTATAGGAACTGTTAGTAGTATGTTAGGACTTTTTACAGGACCGATTTTTCTTCCGAAACTAATGTTTAAATTTCAAAAAGGATTTTACACCTTACCGGAATGGAATGGGTCGCTAGACCCTAGGATTACCATTATAGTTTTGGGCGGTATTTTATTATGCGGGATCAGTGGCTTCTATGCTTGTTATAAAGAGCTTCAGGGTGTAGCAGCTCAGATATTAAGACCCAAGCCACCCAAAGCCGGCAAGCACACAAAACTTGAGAAAAGTAGATGGTGGAATAATTTAAAGTTCGATATACAGTGGAATATTCGAGATCTTTTACGAAACAGATTACGAAGTGTAATCACTGTAGTTGGCATCATCGGATGCATGACCTTGATTCTTTGTGCCTTTGGTTTACGGGACACCATGGATGACATTACAAATGAGGCCTACGATCAAATTAATACCTATGATACAAAGATCGTATTATCGGATAGCACATCGTCTGAACGAATGATAGAGTTAAAAAAGAATCAGGAATATCAATTTATTCAGGAAACATCGGTTGAAATAAATATCCGTGATGAAATAGTCAGTTCGGTCCTAACGGTCGTGGGAGATGGAGTTTATATTAATCATAGAGATAAATTCGGTTATAAAGTGGAACTCCCGAAAAAAGGGCTTGCAATAACGAATAAAATCGCAGAACTTCATGATTTAAAAGTGGGTAACATGGTTACATGGAGATTATATGGTACCGGCTCTTGGGTGACCGGAGAAATCAAAGTGATCATCCGTAACCCGATCATGCAAGGGATATTTATCAGTGAAGAGGCTTATCAAGCTATGGATTTGGTACTTAGACCGACTGCATTTTTAACCGATGAGGCAGTGTCAGAATTTTCAAATAATGACTTCGCATCCGTACAATCTAAAGAAGATATAGTTAAGAATATGGAAACGATGATGGAGACAATGAATGTTATGATAGCTATTTTAGTACTGGCTGCAGTCATTTTAGGCGTAGTAGTATTATATAATCTGGGGATTTTATCATTCCAAGAAAGAATAAGAGAGCTTACGACATTGAAGGTCTTAGGATTTCAATATCATAAACTTCGTCAACTGCTACAGATGCAAAATATATGGCTGACCCTTATAGGAATCATCATCGGAGTACCCGGTGGATATCTATTACTCACTTATATGTTAAAATTCATGGGAGATAGTTTTGATTTACTTCCACATATCACTGTCTTTTCCTATGGGGTTAGTATCATCGGTACCTTACTGTTATCTGTCGTAGTTAATTGGTTCTTAAGTCGCAAATTAAGGACTATTGATATGGTAAGTGCATTAAAATCTGTTGAATGATTTAAATGATTAAAGGTTATAGTGGTAAATTAAGTGTTTCAAGCAATACAAGTATTGAGAAATAAGTAAATTAATCAATCAGTGTATCAAATAATAAATGTATCAAGCTATAAGTGTATCCAACTATAAGTAAATCATAATAATAACAATAATTATTTATCTGGTACGATTATAACTTTGGAGGCATCGGCATACCAAGAACCATTAATTTTATGTAGTTAATTAAATCCTTTTTTCCGTCCTCCATATTGCGTTTGTTTTTACCGATGAAAAGAAGAGCAGATAAAAAACCGTGGGAAAGGGTTTTAGCCAAAAAAGAGCCCTTTTCTACATTAAGATGCGATGCCAGATGGGCTTGGAATAATTCTAGAAAAGTATTACGGTATGCTTCGTATTTCGTCCCCTCACAACTATCCATTAAGATTAGAAGAGAGTTACTTAGTAAGAGATCCATGGGAAAGAACTTGGGCATAAAGGTATCCACTACCTCGTCAAAGTTCTTTTCCATTTCATCCTTGCTTAAATCAACAAGTTCTGCTGCTTCGTGTTTATTGATTAATTGAATAATTTGTTCAGGAGTATCACCTATAATTTCATCTAGAATAGCTTCTTTATTCTCAAAATAGTTATATAGATTTCCTATCGTTGTATGGGATTTAGCTGCTATGGTTCGCATAGATGAGTTTTTAAAGCCACGCTTTAAAAATTCTTTTTCCGCCGCTCCAATAATGTTTTCACGGATTTCCTCCTTCTTAATCTGCATCTTCTCATCCCCTTTCTATATCTCGGTGTTTCTTAATTTAATTTTTTAATGACGTCTTTGTCAAACATTTAATGTCATCTTATCTATCTTATAATATAACAGATGAGATCTATAAATGTATAATATATTTTACTAACTTTATTATAATGTTCAAAATAGATGGATTTTTTTGTGTAGTAACATATAATAAGAGTTAAGTGTGATAAGCTTATATTCTTTCAAAGATAAAAAGAACGGAGACATAAGATGAAAAAGAATGGTTTTGAGGATTATAAATTAAGTGTTGAAATTATAAGAGCAATAAACGATCTAGATATTACAATGCCAACGAAGGTACAAGAGCAAATTATACCTATGGTACTAGATAATCAGGATTTTTTAGTACAATCACAGACAGGTACCGGCAAGACAGCAGCTTTTGGTATCCCTGTCTGTGAATTGCTTGATTGGTTGAAAAACAAGCCACAAGCTTTGATATTGACTCCTACAAGGGAGTTAGCCCTGCAAGTGAAAGATGATATCATGAATTACGGGAGATATAAGCGTATTCATGTTGTGGCATTGTATGGAAAGCAGCCTATCTCCAATCAGATTGCTCAGCTTAAGCAAAAGACACATGTTATTGTCGGAACTCCCGGACGAGTTATGGATCATTTAGAAAGAGGAACATTAAACATTACCCAAATTAGGTTTCTTGTATTGGATGAAGCTGATGAGATGCTTAGAATGGGATTTGCCGAGCAAATAGAAACAATTATTCAGAGTCTTCCTAAGGAAAGGACAACGATGCTGTTCTCAGCTACGCTTCCCGAAAGAGTTAAAGAGCTTTCCTACAAGTATATGAAAGAGCCGGTTGCTATAAATATTCAGCCGGATACTATTATGGCAGATAAAATTGAACATAGTATCTATCCTATCGAGGAGGATCAGAAATTAGCGCTGTTAAAGGATGTTACGATCGTTAATAATCCGGATAGCTGTATCATATTTTGCAGTACAAAAGATAAGGTTGAAGAAGTATATGATCATCTGCAGAAGCTAGGCTACCCTTGTAATAAAATCCATGGTGGTATGGAACAAAAGGAAAGAATGAAATCAATGGAGGAATTTAAAGCGGGAATAATTCGTTACCTTATAGCTACCGATGTAGCTGCTAGGGGTATAGATGTTGATAATGTTACCTTGGTGATTAATTATGATATTCCGATTCAAAAAGAAAATTATGTTCACCGGGTTGGAAGAACCGGACGTGCTGGTCTGGCAGGGAAAGCAGTCACGTTTGTAACCCCCGAGGAAGAAAATCAAGCAAAGGATATAGAGGCTTACATTGGCTTTTCCATTCCTGTGATGTCGGTGCCTGATACACAGGAGTTATCTGAAAAAAAGATAGCATTTGATATGAAATTAAAGGAAGCTCCTAGTTATAAAAAGCTAAAGAGTGAGAAGCTGGATCAAAGAATTATGAAGCTTCGTTTTAATGGTGGTAAGAATAAGAAGCTTAGAGCCACTAATTTTGTCGGAGTGATTTCGAATATTAAAGGAGTATCAGCTGAGGATATCGGTATCATTACAGTACTTGATTCGCTTACCTTTGTAGAAATATTGAATGGGAAAGGACCTTTGGTTTTGAGAGCAATGGAAGAGACCCCTATTGGAAATAGAAATTTAAAAGTAATCGATGCTACCAAAAGAAGATAAAAATAAATTGGGCTGTCTCAAAATAGTTAAGCGGGGAATATGATTTTACCGTAATACATTGTTTGACGGACATGTTGATGATTTTATGATGCCTAGTGCGAACAAAAGTGTTCGAACAAGGCATCACAAAATTGAAAATATGTCCTTCAATCTGTATGTGAGGTAAGTTATATTCCCATTGTTTATTTTGAAACAGCCCCAAAATTAAATAAGCGTAATAATTAATTCATTTCATCCCATTTTAAATTGACTATTGTCTTGATTGAGCTTGATTTAATCGCTTATATAAACCATCCTGTTCTAAAAGTTCCTTATGAGTACCTCTTTGAACAATTCGACCTTCCTCCAATACAAGAATAATGTCTGCATTCTGTATTGTAGAGAGACGGTGAGCAATGGCTACGATGGTTCTTGTACCAGCCAGATCTGCAATTGCTTTTTGGATTTCTTTCTCTGTCTCAACATCAACAGAAGCGGTAGCTTCATCTAATATAATGATAGGAGCTTTACGAAGAATTGCCCGTGCTATGGCAATTCGCTGCTTTTGTCCTCCGGAGAGACGCATGCCTCGTTCGCCGACCTTGGTATCGTATTGATTTGGCATTTCCATAATGTTATCGTGAATTCTTGCAGCTTTGGCAGCTTCTATAATATCTTCTCTTGAAGCCGTAGGATCCGCATAGCCTATGTTCTCTGCAATTGTTCCGTTGAATAGGAAAGTATCCTGTAATACCGGAGCAATGTTTGCCCTAAGGCTTTCCAAGGTTACATGTTTAATATCCTCTCCATCGATTTTAACCTGTCCGGCTGTTGGGTCATAAAATCTGGAGATCAGCTGGGTAAGGGTTGTCTTACCAACCCCGGTGGGTCCGACCAGTGCAACCATCTGTCCGGGTTGACAGGAAAAACTGATATCTTTTAACACCGGAACTTCTTCTTCGTATCTAAAATCTACCCCATCGAAGGTAATACTTCCTTTGACCTTATCCATTTCCTTTGCATCCGGGGCATTGATAATATCATTTGGCGTATCTAGTACCATCATAACTCTTTCTGCACCGGCATAGGCTTGCTGTATTTCCTCTAAGATTCTGGCCAAGCCGGAAATAGGAGCGTAGAAAAGGGAAAGATACAATAAGAATGCCACAATATCGGATACGGATAATTCATTACCCAGGGCAAGGATACCACCAATTCCTACAACAATAACTGTACCGGTGGAAGACAAGAATTCAACGGCAGGATGAAATACACCGCTTAATTTTAACGCATAAAGGATAGAGCCGGTATATGCACCGGCATGGGTAGAAACCTGCTTTTTTTCGTAACTCTCCTGACCAAAGGCTTGTATTTCCTGAATTCCTGAGAAGTTATCCTGAAGCTTTGCATTAAGTTCTGCTAAGGATTTCTGGGCTTTTGTAAAGTTAGGCCGTACCTTGGTAGAAAAAATCCATCCGGAATATAAGATGATGGGTATCGGGATACAGGTTAAAAGAGCAAGCTTTACATCGATGGTTAACAAGATAATCATAACACCCACAACCGTCACAATATTGGTCACCATCTCAGGTATAATATGGGCATATAGCAGTTCAAAGGTTGCAGTATCATTGACAACGCGGCTCATTAAATCTCCGGTCTGTTTATCATGAAAAAAGCTCATGGAAAAGGACTGTATCTTATCATAAACCCGTGTTCTTAAATCCTCAACCAGGTTCCAAGCAGCTTTATGGGAAAGGTAGTTACTTAGGAACCGAAATAAAACTCTAAGTAAATAAACAGCAATCAGCGCCAAGGTAATGATAAGGATTTTATCTTTTGAACCCTCAGCCGCTCCCTGTTCAATTAGTTCTGTCATGGATGCCAGCAGTTTAGGTGCTGTAAGGTTTGTGATCGTTAATGCAAAGGTAGATAAAATTGCAATCAGATAAAAAGCTTTATAACGGATTGCTTCTTTTCCAAGTCTCCATAATAATTTCATGTGTATATCCTCCTATGTAGTCATTCCTTAGTATTTTAGCATAAAAGCTTATGATTGTCTTTATTTTCGTAAATTTTAAAAGATAGACTATATTACGAAGATTAATAAAGATAAACAAATTTTATATAGAATGTATGATTCTATTTTGGATACACATACTATTATCAAAATTTAGAAAGGTGAGTGATGATGAACAAAAAAAGAACGATACTACCCCCAACAGCTTTACGGGTATTCCTTCGTACAGATCCACTAATTAATGCTGAAATAAGAAATCAGACGATACGAAATCTAAATATCTATAAGAATTGTAATGAGGACGAAATTGCAGATAGAATTAGATATTTAAACCTAGAATGGGATACGGAAAGAGTGTTAGAGGCGAATGCTGCGACCTTAATAATCCTAAGTTCTATCTTAGGTATAAAAACCAGCAGGTGCTGGTTTTTGTTGACCGGTTTGATTGGTATGTTCGTATTACAGCATGCTTTACAAGGCTGGTGTCCACCTGTTCCCTTGGTGAGAAAATGGGGTGTCAGGACAGCAGAAGAAATAAGTGCAGAAAAGACGGCATTAAAAATGCTGAGAGGAGATTTTGCGAAGGATACAAAAGATGCGGTTGAACTTTTAAAAATAGCAGACAAAATGTAGTGTGCGTGAAGGCAAAGTGAGCATCTTAAGGTATATTTCAATAAGATAGCAGCTAAGAAACTTTAGTTTCATTAGCTGCTATCTTATTGAAATATCAAGCTAGCTAGAAAGATGCGAGCGCGCCCAGCGAACCCGAGATACGAAGTATCGAGAGGTTGCGCTAGCTAGAAAGATGCGAGCGCGCCCAGCGAACCCGAGATACGAAGTATCGAGAGGTTGCGCTAGCTAGAAAGATGCGAGCGCGCCCAGTGAACCCGAGATACGAAGTATCGAGAGGTTGCGCTAGCTAGAAAGATGCGAGCGCGCCCAGCGAACCCGAGATACGAAGTATCGAGAGGTTGCGCTAGCTAGAAAGATGCGAGCGCGCCCAGCGAACCCGAGATACGAAGTATCGAGAGGTTGCTCTAGCTAGAACAGAAGTGATTTATACAAATAAATAAATAATAAGGAAAATTAATTATGTATCGAATTAGAAAAATATTCTACCCGGAGCTTTTTCAAGGAAAATATAAAAAGAAAAATTATTTTGAAGGATGGTATTTTAAACTGATAGACCCAACCATGAAACATGCTATTGCAGTCATTCCCGGCGTTTCTATCGGAAGTGGAATGCAGGATTCCCATGCCTTTATTCAAGTTTTACTTAACAATAATACAGTTGAAATATTTCGTTTTCATTATACGGATTTTTCTTATAATGAAAAGAAATTTGAAATCAGGATTGCAAACAATTACTTTTCAAGAGATAAAATACATCTAAATCTGATAGGCAAAGATATTATAATCAAAGGAAAACTTAGTTTTTATAATATAATTAAGTTACCTAAGACTATACTAAAACCCGGTATCATGGGTTACTTTTCTTATATACCTTTTATGGAGTGTTATCATGGAATTGTTAATATCCACCATAACATTCAAGGCTTTTTAGGTATTTGTCAAAATCAAATCGATTTTACCAGTGGGTATGGCTATATTGAAAAAGATTGGGGAAAGTCATTTCCGAAATCATGGATATGGCTTCAATCCAATCATTTTGGGGAATATGATGTTAGCGTTATGTTTTCTATAGCTGATATTCCTCTGTTTGGTTACAGCTTTCCGGGGTTTATATCCTTCATCAGACTGGCAGAAGAAATCTATGTATTTGCTACGTATACAGGTGCTAAGCTGTGTCAACTAAAAATACTCAAAGACTATATTTGGATTGTTCTAAAAGATCGTAAATATTATCTAAAGATAAAGGTATATCATACAAATGGAGGAATATTAAAAGCACCGAAAAATGGTTTTATGAAACGAGATATTATTGAGAGTATCAACGCTAAAGTAGAAGTACAGTTAACTGATATACACCGTAATATTATCTTTAAAGGAACAGGAACCAATACAGGTCTTGAGATAATGTAAAATTATACTCAAAAAAATTCAATAATGACAAAAGCATATGTTAAAATATTGACAAAATAAAATAGGAGCCATAAAATGTTATATAATACCAAAGGGGAAAGGTGTGTATTATTTGAGAGAGACATTAGAAAGTCATTTTCATAATTGGTTTGGTGTGGTTTTTTTTATTGTTGTTTATAGTGTGGTTCTTTTCTTTATTCCGTTTTATAAAAAGATGGATAAAAAGCCGGTGGGAACTTATATTGCTTTTGTGCTGGCATTTGCCATTGAAATGCATGGAATACCATTCAGCATGTATGTGATTTCATGGATTATAGGAAAAAATCTCCCGAATGGAGTTTTGTGGGGACATACATTGTTTGACTCTGTTGGATATCTCGGTATGTACATAAATTATACCTGTGCAATTATAGCTTTGATATTAATCTTAAATGGATGGTACAATATATATAAAAAATACTGGTCAAAGAAAGAGGGAGAGGGAATTTTAGTTACGACCGGAATTTATCGATATATCCGTCATCCGCAGTATACCGGCCTGATGCTTTTGTCATTTGGAATGTTGGCAGAATGGGTTACAATACCCTTATTAATCTTATTCCCGGTTATTATAATCTTATATGTCAGACTTGCAAAACGGGAGGAGAGGGATATGGTAGATCAATTTGGAGCTGATTATGAAGCATATCGAAAAAGAACTAAAATGTTTATTCCGTTTATCGTATAGTCTATAATCATTCTATGTTTTACTAAACTAAAAAGCGTAGAAAAGGTAGAACGAAATATAGTAGCTATAAAAAATATTAGTATTAAATACTGATAGTACGCGAAGTTTGTGAGGAACTTTCGTGTTTAGATAAGAAGGACCATCGGATGATTAAAAACCATCTGATGGTCCTCCTATCATTAATGGGAACGATGCAAACGTTTTCCGTTTATTTGCTTGACTGTTAACTGTAAGACAGATACAGCTTTTAAATATCTTTCGTCAAATTCAAAGCTATATTGATCGGAATACTGCTTCATAATCTGTGTCAAAGCATATTCTGTCTGGTCTTCATCTAATATTTCTATCACACCGGTACCGCAAATACTTTCATATTCCATGGTGTAATCGCACGCCTTTTTCCCAGTAATCAACTTATGGGAGCAATCCATTTCAAAGGCAACCTTTGGGTTGTTTTTTATTAATTGTAGTTTTTTACCCTCCTTTGCTCCATGAAAATAGAGTTTAATTACATCGTTCTCATAGACATAACCAAAATTCAAAGGAAGAATGTATGGATATTCATTATCAAAAAATGCAATTCTGCAAACATCACATTTTTGTAGAATGTCTAGAATATCATTAATGTCTGTAACTTCACGGTCTTTTCTTCTCATATTTGTACCTCTTTTTATTTTATTTTATAAAAATGTAGTTAATTTATCTACCAATTTCATATTGTTTTATGTGTACTTTTTGTTGCTTACAATCAATAAATTCACGATACGGTTTTTTGTTATCATAGCAATAAAGGGTTATTAATGTAGGTGCTATTTCAATTACAATCTCGTTGGATAAGCTGGAATAGGTATCATAGGAACCTCTAAAATATGTCTTAAAGGCTTCGACAAATTCACTGTTGCATTCCTCCATAGGGCTACCCTTAATTGTAGCCTCTCCTTCTATCTGAATATTATCCACACACAAGGCTACAAAAGGATTCTTAAGAATCTGTTTTGATTTTTGAAAATCAATATCCGTCTGACAATAGATCTTATTATTTAACATAATGCAGCTCATCATTCTAGCCGTGGTACGATTATCAGCAGAGGTCGCCAAAACCATAGTTTTATGGCTACCCAATTGTTGAAATAATTGGTCAAATCGATCTTTATATTCCATCTTCATCCTCCTATTAGCCTAAATATAGTAAGTTTGAGGTTACGGTCTTTCATATTTTGGTAATTATAACATAAATATACAAATAAAACACGTAAAAATTTTTTAAGACTAGAAATATTTTTTATAAGTATAAGTATATATAACATCGAATTTTTTCGAATTCTCAAAGGGAAGAAGAATTTCGACATAAGTAGACAGACCGTTGAACTAATGATATAATCTAAGTGCATTTATGGGTTTTATAGGAAGAACTTATAGGTGAATATGTTTTCTGATTTTTTGTATCGAAAAGCGATAGGATGGAGGATTACTATGGGGTGTTTAGGTAATATTTTATGGTTTCTGTTTGGTGGATTTATAAGTGGTCTTAGTTGGCTGGTTATCGGTATTTTGTGGTGTATTACCATAATTGGAATTCCAATAGGATTACAATGCTTTAAGTTTGCCGGATTAAGCTTCTTCCCGTTTGGAAAGGAAATCAGATATGGTGGCGGGGTAGGATCATTATTATTAAACATTATATGGCTGGTAGTATCCGGTATCCCGCTTGCCATTGAATCTGCTATCATAGGTGGAGTATTATGTTTAACAGTAATTGGTATTCCCTTTGGATTACAGCATTTTAAGATTGCTAAATTAGCTTTGATGCCTTTTGGTGCAACCATTGAACAGCATTAAAAGAAAGTAAAAACCGGGAGAGAGAATCATGCAGCTTACGAAAACTATAACGAAGAATAGTATCAGAAGCTTACTGTTACATATTCTGGTATTAATGGTTGGACTTACAATTGCTCATTTTGGAGTCACCTTATTTATACAGACTAATTTGGGATCCGATCCTTATAATGTATTTGTTCAGGGGATCTATCGATCGTTACAGGATTTATTTCCTTTGTCTTTTCTGACTCACGGTTATACCCATATATTCATAAGCTTTATAGTTATTTTAATTTTACTGGTAGTGAATCGTAGTTACATAAAAATCGGAACCGTTTTATGCATGCTATTTGGTGGACCTATTATCGATATGTTTACTTTTATTTTAAAAGATTACATCAATGAGACATTACCTTATATCGTAAGACTTATCGTCCTCAGTGTAGGTTGTATCATACTTGCTTTCGGAATGACAATTGTAATAAAATCAGAGGCCGGAACCGGTCCGAATGATTTGGTTGCACTTGTAATCAGTGATAAGATACATAAAAAGTTCAGTTTGATACGAATCATAGTGGATTTCACCTTCGTTGCAGTCGGAGGAATGTTCGGAGGCATATTTGGAATTGGCACCGTTATATGTGCCTTTCTGGTTGGACCTGTTGCAGGGATTTTTCTTCCGATCAATGAAAGATTAATTAATAAAATATATAGTAGAAATCAACAGTAAAGAAGGAAGGGTGTCAGAGCTTTTAAGTTCGAAAGAATGACATCCTTTTATTATGCTAAAAATTAAAGGTAATAAACTACGGTTATAAAGCTGAGGATAAAACCACAGAAATTTATCTCTTATGGAAAAGGAGATGTATTAGAATAATTCCTACATAAGATAGAAAAATAAGACAAATTTCATGTAAACATAAAGAGAATAGTACATTTTTATTTATGGTTTACTTTGATATAATCTAGATATTGCAAAAGTTTTCTCTACAAAACTATTCTGTTTTATGTCTTGAGATCCATTTTGGGATAAATTTAATTTAAGTATAATAAAGTACGATAGATTTAGAGAAATTAATAAGAAGATTATATAATTCAAAGATAAAGAAATGAGGGGCTTATAAAATGATGAATGTAGACGAAACAAAAATCGAAGAATTAGTAAGTGAACTAACCTTGGAAGAAAAGATTGCTATGATCCATGGAGAAGGGATATTTCAAACAGCCGGTGTAAAAAGATTAGGAATTCCACCGTTAAAAATGTCAGATGGACCTATGGGAGTACGAAAAGAGTTCGCTTTAAAAGATTGGACCAATGTAGGAACGACAGATGATCAGGTATCTTATTTACCCAGTAACAGTGCTCTTGCTGCCACTTGGAACAAAGATATTGCCTATAAAACCGGACAAGTATTAGGGGCAGAAGCCAGAGGCCGTGGTAAGGATGTGATATTAGCACCGGGAATTAACATTAAAAGAAGCCCGCTCTGTGGCAGGAATTTTGAATATATGAGTGAGGACCCCAAACTAATAGAGGAGTTAGTGGTTCCTTTGATACAGGGTATACAGGAAAATGACGTAGCTGCCTGTGTGAAGCATTTTGCAGCAAACAACCAGGAAACGAAACGGCTCTGGGTTGATACGTATATGGATGAGCGTACATTGCGAGAAATTTATTTTCCGGGATTTTATGCTGCAATTCACCAAGGAGAAAGTTTCACCTTAATGGGAGCCTATAATCTTTTATATGGTGAGCATTGTTCCCAGAGTAAATTCCTTCTGACTAAAGTGTTACGGGAAGAATGGGAATATGACGGTGCTGTCATCTCTGATTGGGGAGCCGTACATGATACGAAGCAGGCGGCTTTATCAGGACTGGATATTGAAATGTCAGTTGGGCCGGATTTTGACAATTACTATATGGCAAAGCCTCTATATAATGCGGTAATGAATGGTGAAATAGAGGAAGCTTATATCGATACTAAAATAAGAAATATCCTTCGAACCATGTATCGAATTAAGATGCTTGGGGATGATAGGGAAAACAGAAATACCGGAACCTATAACGATATGAAGCATCGTGAAATTATCTTAGAGGGGGCCAGAGAATCTATCATACTTCTCAAGAATGAAGAGGATCGTCTTCCGATTAAGAAAAAGGGCTTGAAATCCATTGCTGTAATCGGACAAAATGCAGAGAGAGTTCATTCGGACGGAGGCGGTAGCGCAGAAATCAAAGCACTTTATGAGATATCACCATTGCTGGGATTAAAGATGAAGCTGGGCGGCAATGTGGATATAAAATATGCCAAAGGCTATTATGTACCGACGAAGGAAGAGAAGGAGCATAACTGGCAACAGCATAGCATTGAAAGGGAGAAAGAGCTAACGGAGGAAGAAGCGAAGGAACTGGAAAAAAAGAAGCAGTTGGTTTTAGAAGAGATAAACCGACAAGGAGAGCTTCTTCTTAAGGAGGCGGTTGAGCTTGCGAAGGAAAGTGATGAGGTTATTATTATCGGCGGACTGGACCATGAATATGATGTTGAGGGGCAGGACCGTACGGATATGGAACTACCTTATTATCAGGATCGGTTAATCGAAGAGATTCTGAAAGTCAACCCTAAGGCAGTGGTGGTTATTATGGCAGGTTCTCCTGTTGAGATGAACCGCTGGTCCGATAAAGCCAAGGCGATTGTCTGGTGCTGGTATGCTGGAATGGAGGGCGGAACAGCTTTGGCTGAGGTTCTTCTTGGTGACATGAATCCTTGTGGTAAACTTCCTGAAACATTTCCTAAGTATCTTAACGATTCTCCGGCCCATAAGATAGGAGAGTTTGGAGATTTGAATTCAATAACCTATAAAGAAGGTGTATTTGTAGGCTATCGTTATTATGATACCTATGATATTGAAACGGAATTCTGCTTTGGCCATGGTTTGTCCTATACCACATTTGAATATCAGGATCTGAATGTTTCGGTAAAGGAAATTAATAAAAATGATCTTAAGGTTATGGTTGAAGTTATCATAAAAAATACAGGAGCTATGGATGGAGCTGAGGTAGTACAGGTATATGTCGCAGATAAAGAAGCATCCATAGAACGACCGATTCATGAGTTAAAAGGTTTTTCAAAGGTGTTTATAAAGGCAGGAGAAGAAAAGAAAGTAGTAATAATACTTAATAAGAATGCTTTCGGCTTCTACGATGTAACGTCAAAATGCTTTAAGGCAGAGGCCGGAGAATTTGAATTAAGAATAGGAAGTTCTTCCAGAGATATTAGATTCACAAAATCAATAGAATTAAAAAATAGTTATCTTTATATTTAACGAATAGTAATCGTCTTTATAACGTAATAAAAACAATAAAAGTAAGCCGGAAGAAAGTGCAATATATTTTTTTCGGCTTACTTTTAGATACTACTGACTAATAGTTAATTCTAGATGATTTGTCATTCATTAATGGGAATCTTATTTACAATTCAAAAACCTCAGAATTGGACGGGTAATTACTGAAAATAATCCCATACTTCATTTGCTATATCTTCACAGAGGTTTAAATCAAACAATAGCTGAAGTAGGCCGTAGCGGTTTCTTAGCTCTTTGGCTACAAGAAAGCTGTTAATAAAGGTTTCTTTATCAATCCCAATTGAGATAGGATTTGCCGAAGCATTTAAAGCTATTAGTATATTGCGTATGGTCTCTGAGTAAGGCAGACTATTCGTTGCTTTCTTTAAAAGTTCCCAGTTTTGTTCTGTAATCTTTAGTCGGGAGGTTACTTTATCAGGTGTGTTCTTTCCAATCTTTTTCTCTAAGTCGATCACGGAATAGGCTGCATCAAAATACGTTTCTTTTATCTTGTCTTCCCATTGTATTTGTGAATAATGTAGGGCATCATTAATTGACTGCTCAAAATCTATGTTGCGGTTCATTAAAAGCTCATATGCTTTGATCACTGCTACAGTGGCAACACCAACCTGTGTACCATGAAGGGCTGGTTGTTTGTTACGAAGTAAAGATGCCATTTCCCAGTAGTGGGAGATGTGGTGTTCACTGCCCGAAGCCGGTCTTGAATTGCCTGCATAACTCATGGCAATACCGGATAGAACCAATGCTTCCATAATGGTTTTGATTACAATTGGATCTCTGTCTTTCACCAGATGGATTTGATTCATTATAATTTCTAAGGTATGGCCAACCATATTAACAATGGTATCACAGTAATATTCATCATTTATTAGGGAGGAGATTTTCCAATCACAGAGGCTAGTATATTTACCCAGAATATCACCGATTCCTGCGCAAATCATTTCTATAGGAGACTCTTTTAATAGATTAACATCACCAAGTATTGCATACGGAGCATGAGCTTCAAAGGTGGTTTTCATATGATTAACAATCAATGGTGTTACGCTTGAGGCATACCCATCCATGGAAGGAGCTGTTGCTACTATGATATATGGAAGCTGCAATTTATAACTGATATAACGACTTAGATCATTGATGGTTCCGCTACCCACACCAATAATCATGTCACAGGAAGAATCAAATTGAATAAAGATTTCGCCGATTGTTTTCTCGTCGGGAATAGGATGATCCTTATTTATAATACAATTAATAAAACTTATATTGTTAGCTTGAAAATGATCCTCGATTAGGTGACCTGCTATTGAGTAAGTAGATTTATCATATAGGATAAATGCTTTTTGGCAAGCCGCCTGTGTAAAAATATTAGTTAAGCTTAATAGGGCATCTGTTTCGATAATAATGTGTTCAATGCTTACTGAGTGCTCCCTTGTGCAGGAACACGAAAAGTTTTTATTTAGATAATCTTTAATTTTCATTAATGTAGGGTTTAACATTAAGACATCCTCTTTTCATTTCATAAATAATAATGAAGTATATCATATTAACAATATATCGTCCATTTATGATTTTGCTTTTTAGGATTTTATAAGAATGAATTTACTACATTTATCCAACTTGTTGTCTTTTTATTGTTAAAACCATATAATATTATTAATTAAATTATAATGATCACTTAACTTGTCGTTAATGTATATGATATATAATAGATTGAATCAAATGGGACAGATGAACTCTGCGCCATATATAAATAATAAGAAAGGAAAGATAATTCTATCATTTAATGAGAGAAGGAGGATTATCTGTGAAAAGAATGAGTGAGGAGTTTAATTTAGAACAATACTTAGGTAAGGGGATTGAGACAATTGTAAAAGGAGCTTTAAATGCTTCTTTAAAAAATCCTAAAGAAAGTATATTTATTACACGGTTTTCTCTTTCTGTAAAAGAGTCCCGAAAAAAAAGAGAAAAGCATGAAAAAAGCGGTAATCATATACCTCCGTTTTTAATTGCCAGTATTACCGAGGCCTGTAACTTAAATTGCAAAGGCTGTTACGCCAACGTAAATAAGACAAAATGGCAGGACAATACAATTTCTAATCAAACCTGTAATAATGCTAATCGCAAACAGAGCGATCAGATGAGTGCGAAGGAATGGGGTTACATATTTGAACAGGCAGATGAGCTTGGCATCAGCTTTATATTATTAGCCGGTGGTGAGCCCTTGATAAGATTGGAAATAATTGAGGTGGCTACCAGGCATAAAAATATTATGTTTCCTATCTTTACAAATGGGACTTTAATTAATGAAAGTTATTTGAAGTTATTCGATAAAAATCGTAATCTGATACCCATACTTAGCATAGAAGGAAATGAGGATAAGACTGACTTAAGAAGAGGAGACGGCGTATATAATCAGTTGATTTCTGTTATGGAGCAGATGAAGGATAAGGGGATTTTTTATGGCGCTTCCATAACTGTAACCAAGGAAAATATAAAAGAGGTTACTGATCAATCTTTCTTATCAGAATTATATCATAGAGGATGTAAAGTGATTTTTTATGTTGAATATGTTCCCATAGACAATAAATCTAAGGATCTGGCTCCCACAGATAATGAACGGGAATATATGGAAGAGAAACTTAAAGTTTTAAGAAACGAATATGAGGACATGATATTCATATCCTTCCCGGGAGATGAAAAAAGTTCCGGCGGCTGTCTTGCTGCAGGTAGGGGATTCTTTCATATCAACCCGAGCGGGGGAACAGAGCCCTGTCCGTTTTCGCCTTATTCTGATACGAATTTGAAAGAGACATCATTATTTGATGCATTAAAATCACCATTGTTTAAGAAACTAAGTGATAATCATATCCTGATGCAGGAACATACAGGGGGATGCGTACTATTTGAACAGGAAGAAGTGGTAAGAAGATTACTGAACAGCTAACACAGTCTTAGATAATGAAATATGGTTCATATACTCTTTATTAGTGATGAATTTACTCTTATTAATCAGTTCCTAATGGGAATAACAAACAGTTTGCTTATAAAAAATCTTTATATAACATGTGATTTTGTCACATAATAAAACGGATAAATCTGATATAACTAGAGAGCAACGATATGAGTATTGAATATTATTCGTTGGGATAAGAGTAAACCAATAAACATGTAGATAAGGAGTGTAGGAATGTTTTCAATATTTAAGAAAGAAGCTGTAGATTCAATTCATGCAAGTGAAATAGATCAGATGTATAATGACATTAATTTGGTTGATATCAGAGAACCATATGAGTGTGCTTCTAGCCGCATAAAAAAAGCTAGGAATATTCCGATGGGACAGCTGTTGGCAAATCCCGATAAATATTTAAATAAGGATCAAAAATATTATATTATCTGCCAGTCAGGAGCCAGAAGCCATAGTACCACGTCAGCCTTACTTAAATCAGGTTACGATGTTGTCAATGTGAAAGGTGGTATGGGCAGCTATACAGGTGAAAACAAGGCATAATGAGATGAAAATCAAACTATTATGTAATAAAATTATTACTGCATAACAAAAGTTCCTGCTATAAGTATCTAAATGTATAGATACTTATAGCAGGAACTTTTGTTATGATCACTTAGCGTTCTCATTTCCCTTTTATATAAATACCATAGACTGGGTTAGATTAAATTAACTTGCATATTTATCTTTTTTAATTATAATGTTAATTATTGGATGTAAGTATATTACAGTATATGGTGTATTTCATTGTTTTTCTACATTAATAAGATAATGAGGAGAATTTATATGAATAAAAATTGGAAAAAGAATATCATCCTTTTTATGACTGGACAGGCCATATCTATATTTGGGTCTTCTTTAGTACAGTATGCAATAACCTGGTTTATAACCTTGAATACTAAATCTGGTATTATGATGACAATATCTATTATCTGTGGTTTTCTACCATCTTTAGTAATATCACCATTTGCGGGAGTTTGGGCTGACCGCTTTAATCGTAAAGTAATCATTATAGCTGCAGATACCATGATAGCGGTTTCAACATTATTGATAGCTATCTTATTGTATTTAGGATTTGATTCAGTCTGGTTACTATTTCTAGTATTGGCTATCAGGGCAGTGGGGCAGGGTATTCAAAGCCCGGCAGTTATGGCAGCTATTCCACAGATGGTTCCGGAGGATAAACTTACGAGAATTAATGCTACGAATCAGAGTATACATTCCGTTATTTTGTTATTTTCGCCTTTGTTAAGCGGTGCATTACTGGGTATGTCGACTCTTAAGGTGATTCTTCTAATTGATGTATTTACTGCAGCTTTTGCGGTTTTCCTCCTTATGTTATTCATTCAAATTCCAATACACACAAATACCCTTGAGAAAAAACCTCTTAAATATCTAAGCGATATGAAGGAGGGGTTAGGATATATAAACCAGCATATTTTTATTAAGAGATTGTTATTGTTCCTAACCATATGTTATATATTAGTTACCCCCGTTGCATTTCTGTCTCCATTACAGATTGCCATTAGTTTTGGAGAGGAAGTATGGCGTCTGTCTGCTTTGGAAATTATCTTTTCTATCGGTACTGTTTTAGGAGGAGTTATTTTAGCAGCATGGGGAGGCTTTAAAAATCGAGTATATACAATCACCTTGGCAGCACTAATGTTAAGTGTCGGAACGATGGCTCTTGGGTTTAACCTTAATTTTATCATTTATTTAGCATTTATAGCTTTTATCGGTATGTCTATGCCGTTCTTTAATACACCGGTAATGGTGTTGCTACAGGAGAAGGTTGAAAAAGAATATATGGGTAGAGTTTTTAGTGTAATGGGTATGATACAAAGTTCAATGATGCCTTTAGGAATGATAATTTTTGGTCCTTTAGCTGATATTATAAATCTGGAATGGATTATGATTGGTACAGGAATTACCATGTTTTTAGGATGTTTCTATCTGGTAGGTGATAAGATACTTATTGAAGCAGGAAGGCCGCTTAAAAAGATAGATTGTAATAAAGAGATAAATGAAATTTTACCTAAAGTTGAGGCAGAATTACCTGATCTTAAGGAAGATTTAGATGATTTAACTGAAGAACTACCCGTATGGGAGAAGTAGGATTTACCGTTAGTTGATGTAGAATTAGAAACAATGAAAGAATAACAATTCGTTAAGATTCATATTCGATCATTGCAAGTATTTTCCCTAACTTGCATGCTATATTTCTTGAATGTAATGCTCATATTGAAACGTACAATAGAAGGTTGTAACAGGATATTGATATAAAAAAAGAAGGTGGCCTTGGAGTTTCCTGGAAGGTAACTCCAAGGCTTGCCTTCTTTTTTCAGTTCTATCCAAGGGTAGCAAAATTTATTTGCTTGCCTAATCTTTATTTTTTAGGAACCTTTTTTGAGTTTTTTCAAATACTACGGCGCCAACCCAAGTTAAAATTGGGGTAAACACTACACCTAATGTGGTGAATATCACGATTGATATTCGGTTTACATTTGATTTGGCATTGATAATGTTTCTAATTCCTACATTGATAAATGGTAGGAAGATACCAAATAGTAGTACCGACCATATCAATGGTGGAAAGGATAGTACCTTAATCGGTACTGCGCTAAAACCAGCTATAATTCCCAGGATACCCAGTAAGATAGAAGAGTAGCGCACGGGTCTTTTTACCATAAACAGAGGTATTAAAAAGCTTCTCCATAAGGCAGCGGTTTGTGCACCGCCAAAGGTGCCTCCAATCATATTACGAAGGGCTGCCAGGATGAAGGAACGATCAAGATCAATCTCTTCCTTTGCTTCATCTTCTTTATAATTGGCATCAATCATGGCCTGAACCGATACTGTATCTATTGCCCATAAAAGAATTGCAAAAAATGCAAAGGGCAAGGTAACCAATATGGTCCTAATATCAAAGCCAAAACCTACTCCCCACACCTCATACCACCAATAGGACGGATTAAAATTAGGTAGAGTAGTAGTGACAGCATAATCAATGCTAAATCCAAAAATAAGTGGCAGTACAATGGATACTGCTGCTGATATTGGGATGATAAGCCAAGTTATATTTTTTCTCATTAGAATAAGAAATGAAATCAATGATATGCCTATCATTATAAATAATGGGGCCATATTATCTCCAAAAAACGATTGTAAGTTTTTTAAAGATAGCATGATACCCGAGATACCAAAAGTCATCGTAATACTTGTTTTGCTTATAATACCGGACAAGGATATCAATACATGAAATAACCGTGTTTTTATACTGATGATACCGACAATACCGACTAATATACTTAAAACAAACGGATGTACTCCGTAGCCTGCCATGGCAGGTATCAGCACCACAAGGGGTGCTAATGTACCTGCAGGAGACATATTTGGTAATAATAAAGCAGCTATTAATGATACTGCACTACCGATAATAAGTTCGATTTGAACATTTTTAAAAACAAAGTCAGGAGTTGTGATATTCAAAACCTGAGCCCATACAACGGCAAAAGAGGAAACTAGGGCTATTTTTCCTATTAACCCGGATAAGGCTGGTATTAAATCTATCGGTCTTATACGATTGGGGTTAACTTGTCTTGTACTCATAGGCTTAGTATCTCATAGGAATTAAATCAAGATAGCTTTGTAAAGGAGCATCGTTCAGTAAGCATTCAATGATTTGCTTTCCTAATGGATGTAATTCTTCAGTATTAAACTTAGATGCTTCTGATTTAAAGAAGTCTAATAAAATCTTAGCACCTGCATCATAACCATCTGTACCAACCTTTGACTGTTTTTCAGGGTGTAAGAAGGAGCTTCTGATATACTGACCATCAACCTTTAAGGAATCAAGAGCATATCCTAAGATTGTACAACGGGCTTCTACGAGATGTTCAGGTTTGAATTTCGCACTACCACGTCTAGCAATATATTCTCTTGCAATCCATTGAGGATTGAAGCTTACCTTATAAGCACCGATATGTTGATTAGGAATCAATACATATCTGGTATTAGGGGAGTTAACTATTTGGTCTAACAATAAGTTGGCTTGTTTTACCATCTTTCCTGTTGCAAATGGCCAATAGGAGCCTACGCCTTCACTGGTCATACCAGCAGTACTTACGATACTAGGATTGTTATGACCTCTTGGTGCAACCAATCTCCATAACCATGCTAGAGCAGGAGGAAGGATCTGGAACATACCTAAGATACCATAGGTAGGGTTTTCTCTGGTACAAGGCGGAGTTCTTACACCAAAGCTACGAACATCGACCTCAACAGATTCTTGTACAATATCTTTTACTAATCTTCTAGGAAGAATTACTCTAGGGTTAGGGCATGGAGTACCATCGGAATCAAGGGTATGTTCCCAAACAAGACAAGTAGAGTTTGGTACGCCTTGAATATTCATGAAAATCAATGGTTCCTTAGGATGAGTGAATATTTTCTCATATGCAGGAGATTCACCATACTGTGTTATGTGGTCAAGTCTTAAGAACCAACCATTCTCTGCATCTTGTACCACAAGCTTTTTACTTTCATTCTGCATTTTAGGATGACAGAGCGCCATATCATCGGTTACCGGACGAAGTTCACAGGATTCGGTTAACTCTATATAGAATTTTTCACCAGTAACAACATTTTCTGCTAATTTAATCCGTCCGTCCATTTCTTTATGAGCCTGCTCGATCATTTCACTCTTACCGCCGCCGGATGCACCCTCATGCATAATGATGATTTCGTTATCATAAGGGGTGATTACCTTAACAGTAGAAGCATGAGCAGTTACCCAATTTTCTCTTTCGCCGATATTTAACAGAACGCCGTAAATACCCTTCTTAGCACTTGGTCCCGGATATAAATTATAGGAAAATACTTCATGAACTTCCTCGGTTCTATTATGAACTACTACTTGTTTTCCATTAAAATGAGTATGTCTGAAAGGAGGAGCAAGATATACGATTGCTTTCGGATTAAAGCCTTCTTTCACATCATCAATACCTACGAATCCTTGAAGATCAGCTAAACCTGCTGCAAAAAAGCCGGCATTTGCAGGAGCGATTAAAAGAGCATCGTAGCCATACTCATAACCACCAGCCATGAAAGCCATTGCAATAAGGTCCTGATCCTTTAACCACTCAAGGGTTTCATCACGAAGCGGACCAAAATCTTTATTATAAAGATCCTTAAATCGTGGCTTATCTGTAGGTAGGTCATCACCGATTACAAGACAGTTAGGATCACGACGGCGCATATAATCCTCCATGTAATTTACAGCGGCACCGTTTTTACAGCGGGTAACATTAGCTTCCAGTACTTTACCGATACCCTTAACATCATATTCCACATCAAAGCTTACATTATTGTCATCATTACCAAAAGCAAGAGAGATAAGTTCGTCTCTAGACTTTGGAAAGATTACATTTTTGCAATTTGCCAGAGTGTTTTTTACTTCTTCTGCTAAAACAAATTTCTGTAAGTATTCTTTCATATAAAACTCCTTTTCTTAAAATTTAGTCCCTTTAATTAATTGTTATACAATTCCTCAAAAGCTTCTATAGATAAATGTAATCTTCCTAAACTATATTTATTTTTCGTGCACTAGATTACAATTATGCACTAAGAAAATTAAAATAAGTTTTTTTAGATTACATTTTCCACCATAATGAAACACGTAAAGGTTATTACTTAATATTGTTTTTTGTATTTTATACTAATAATGATATGTAATTCTAATATATATATATTAATTCAAGACAAACATTATAGGGTATTTTACAAAAAGCCGATATCATTAGAAAACATCATTCTAAGATATCGGCTTACTTACAACTTAGCTTTGCTACTTTGCATTGTCTTCCGGGTCTATTTTTTGGATATTAATTGTTCTATGTTTTTATCCGTGGTTATAATGATAATCTTTTCACCGGTTTTTGTGCTAATATCTGAATGGGTGCTGATGATGGCTACATCTATGATATCTGTTATTAATGTTTCCAAATATCCTCTACCACCTTCAAATAGAGCAGAACGCACCTTTTTAAACAATTCAACTCCTTGTGGATTATCCGTAAGTTTTAACTCAGAGGGACTTAAAAAATTAGAAAGCCTAACGATAATTAAATCATTAATTACATAGGTACGTATTAGTTTGGGACCTCTTCCCATATATTCAACTTCAAATTTACTCACAGCTTCACTGAGCTTTGCTTCCAGTTGACCTTTGGTCATGAATCCACCACCTTTGAATGTTAATAATATAACTTATTTATGGATTAATGTCAACTATATAAACTATAATTTGAATTTTATCCATAAAAAGTTACTATTAATCACGTTTCTTTTTTTAGAGCGCAACTCCTTGTGGATTATTAGTAAATTAAAATTTACTCACAGCTTCAGACACCCTTGTTTTACAGCTGTCCATTGGTTATGAATTCACGCCATTTGAATTTCTATAATATTACCTCATATGGGCGGTAATGTCAATATGAAATACAGGTTATGTCATGATCATGAGTTTAATAGGAAATAAATAATTATAGTAAAAAGATAGGAATAATAAAATATAAATATATTGTAAAAAAAGACATAAAAATATATAATATTAGGTAATAAGACTTATATATCTAAAATTAATTGAATGGAGAGCGAAGTATGGATAATATTTTAGATTCCGAAGTATTTGACAATTTAAATAGAAAATACAATTTACTTAAGCAAAACATGGATTATAGTCAAAAACTGATGAATTTAGGAAGTTGGACACATCATCTACTTACAGATGAAGTGTTTTTATCTGATGGAATCTATGATATTATTGAGATTCAGAAAAAAAATTCTAATTTAACATTGGAGGAGTATTATAAATATGTACATCCAGATGATTTAGATAAAGTAAAAACAACTATCTCTAAATCACTCCATAGCAACGATTATGATATTGAGTATAGACTCTTATTACCAGACAATGTAGAAAAGTATATATATGAAAAAACGAAAGTTTTATATAATAATAAGGGCAATCCATATATAATCATTGGAATCATACAGGACATATCACACCAAAAATCTTTAGAAAAGGAATGGAAATCGTTTCGTGATGATTTAAATCAGGCACAAAAAGTGGCAGGCTTTGGTAGTTGGAAATATTACCAAGATAAAGATTATATTAACTGGTCAGAGGAAGTATATCATATCTATAATGTGAAACCACAGGATTTAAAAAAAGATTTTAATAGCTTTATTTCATTAATTCATCCGGAGGACCAAGAAAATGTTAAAAATAAAATCAGAGAATGCTTTCTAGGGCAACCGTATGAAGTTGAATATCGGATTTTGCTGGAAGATAATTCTGTTAAGTATATTATAGGAAAAGGAGAACCTATTTACAATTCGAATAATGATATTGTTGGTATCTTGGGAACGGTTCATGATATTACTGAAAAGAAAATACTTGAGATTAAAATTAAAAGGGCATTAGATAACTTATCAAATGCACAGGCATTAGCCCATATTGGAAGTTGGGAAGTAGATTTATCTACAGGAAAACACTATTGGTCAGATGAAACCTATCGCATATACGGTATAACACCTTCACAATATGATAACAGTTTTGAGGGATTTTTAGAATATGTTCATCCAATGGATAGGCATATTATATTGAATGTTATGGAATATCCACCGGAAGAAGATAAATTTGATATGGAATTTCGTATTGTACGTCCGGATGGTAGTATTCGTAATGCTTATCAAATTATGGAGATTATATATGACGTTAATAAAAAACCAATTTATATCTATGGTACAATACAGGATATAACGGAAAAGAAGCAATTAGAAAAGAAATTGGAGCATACTGAAATAGAGATACAAAAGATGCAAAAGCAAAATCAGTCTTTCCAAACTGACTCTAAAGATTTTTTTATGTTGATATCTTCTAGTGGAGTTATATTTTATATCAGCCATATTTCATTTGAAGATACAGGTTTTAGAGCAAAAGAGGTCATTGGAAAAAACATTTCTGTTTTTTTTACTAATAAAAACAAATTTAAGTTAAACGATATGTTAAATGCGGTTTTGGAATCAAGCGATAAAAGTGTGAAAGAGATTATATCTTATGTAACAAGACTTGGTAAATTAAAGTATTTTGAAATAAAAATGACAAATTATTTATCTGATCCGGATATTAAGGGGATTGCAGTATATTGGAATAATATTACAGATCGCATAGAGGCAGAAAGAAAAATGATTTATATAGCTACTCATGATGAGCTGACGAAATTACCCAATCGGTATTATATGGAAAAAAGAATGATACAGCAACCCAGTAGTAGCAGTAGTAAGCTTTCAACTACTTTGATCTTAATAGAAATGAATGAATATAAGTTTATTCAAGATTCTCTAGGATATAAGGCAGCCGATCAATTACTTGTCAAGTTTACGAAAAGATTAAAGGAATATTTAAGTAAAGATGTTTTTCTATGCAGATACTCGACTGATCAATTTGTTATTATACTTGACAATAATTCGAAAATAAACTGCGAACGTATCGCTCAGGATATAGTTAATTTGTTTTCCCAATCATTTAAAGTTGATAATTATGAATTGTTTATAGCTGTGAGTCTTGGGATTAGCACTTATCCAGAAGATGGTCAAAACTTTATAGCATTAATGAAGCATGCAAATTCTGCATTAATTAGATCCAGAGAAAGGGGTAAAAATAAATATCAATTTTATTCACCTGATATGGGAATAAATAATTATAAGGACTTTGAACTGAGAAATGATCTTCATAAAGCGATTGAAAGGGAGCAGATAAGAATATATTATCAACCATTGGTTGACCTTAAGACGAATGAAATCTTGGCAGTAGAAGCATTAATACGCTGGGAGCATCCGGTATGGGGGTTAGTACCACCGAATGAATTTCTATCAATAGCAAGTGAAACAGGATTAATAATAGAACTTGGTAAATGGATGCTAAAAGAGGCGTGTCGTAATTATAAGCAGTGGATTGCAGAAAAGTTACCAAGTATAAAGGTTTCATTGAATTATTCCGCTCTCCAGTTTTATGAGAAAGACTTTGTTGATAATATAAAATCAATTATAAATGAATTTCAGTTAGATCCGAACTTTATTATTATTGAAATAACGGAGAGTGTATTAATTGATCGTCTTGATAATGTGATATCAGATATTAAAAAGCTTAGAGAGATGGGGATACATATAGCTCTTGATGATTTTGGAACCGGTTTTTCATCGTTGGCTTACTTAAATAATATGCACATTGATGTTATTAAAATAGATAGATCATTTATTATGAATATGTCAACAGATGAAAGAAGTCTTATTATTATTACTGCTATTATAAAAATGGCTCAAGAACTTCGAATTAAAATAGTTGCAGAGGGAATTGAAGACTGGGAGCAACTTCTAATGCTAAGAAGACTAAACTGCCATGTTGGTCAGGGATTTCTTTATAGCCGACCTGTTAGTGCTTTAGAATGTAAAAAGCTTCTTAGGAAGAGATTTTGTAAACCTCAAATAGTGAACAATGTGGATGAAAAACCATTCGTTGAAAGAAGAAAGTATTTTAGAGTACAATTTCACGAGTTACTCGAGGGAACGATTACTATCTTGAAAATAGGCGAAAAACAAGCTGGAGTAGGTAACTCAAAAGTACTTATTAAGAATATGGGACCTGGTGGATTATGCTTTATATCTAATATACGTTTTCCTGTTAGGAGAGATATTATATTACAATTTACAACGCAACTTTTAGGCACTACGTTAAAGGTGTTTGGATGCCCTGCATGGTCGGCTGAGTTGGAAGAGAATTATTATGAGTACGGTATAGAATTTACCTTTGATGAAAATGACCGAATGAATGTTACAAAGATTTTGAATCAATATCAAATTAAACTAAAGAATAATCGAGGTTTTCAGGAAGGGGCATTTGTTTCAAGTTCAATTAAAGCATATTTTAATTCACTTATCAATTAACAAATGATAAAACAACAACTTAGAAAGTTGAGGAATATAATATGAAAATTAAACCGAATAAGTTATATTTTTACTTGAGTTTCATTGTATTAATTTTAATAGGATGTGCTCTTGTTTTATACATTTGGAGAGCTAGTTTGAAATCAACCAGAAATCATGCTTTAAAGATAGCATTGACTGCGGAATCCAGTTTACAACCGGATGTGATCCATAAACTGGAGGCTACAGGACAGGGCATCCATAAAATAGAATATAAACAGCTTAAAAACAGTCTGCAAAAGCTAATAAAAATTAACCCGAAAGTCCGCTTTGCCTATCTATATACTAAAATAGACGGTAAAATTTTCTTTTTGGTTGATTCAGAGCCTGCAACTTCCGATGATTATTCTCCACCGGGACAGTTATATAGTGAAGCTGATGTATTTATTTATCAGGCAATGGAGCAGCAAGAACCTATTGTAACAGAACCTGCAAAGGATCGTTGGGGGACCTGGGTAAGTATTCTAGTTCCCATAAAAGATGATACGTCAGAGGAAATAATAGCAGTATTTGGGATGGATTATCCGGCTAATGACTGGGATGACGCTGCAATTCAAAGTACAATCCTGGCAGGTTTTGTTGTTATATTCTTTATCTTACTTTATATTACAGTATCTCTGTTGATTTTAAAAAACAGAGCTCTAATGGATGAAAAGAAAAAGCTGGCAATTGTAAACGAGAACTTGACAGAAAAAGAAGAACTCTTTCGAACTATATTTGAACAATCACCGTTCGGGATTGCCTTTGGTAATCTTAGAGATAATATATTAGATGTCAATCCCAAGTATGAAGAAATAGTAGGAAGAAAGAAGAATGAGTTAGTTAATCAAAGTTGGATTGATATCACCCATCCTGATGATATAAAAGAAGATAAAGACAAATTTATCCAGTTCAAGGCAGGTGAGATTAATGGATATACTATTAAAAAAAGATATATCAGACCAAACGGAGAGATCATTTGGGCTAATATGACTTTAGCACCACTAAAACTTGAAAAGAATAACTATTTAAGTCATCTGTGTATCATTGAGGATTTATCAGACCGAGTTCAGGCAGAAAAGAATTTATTGGAAAGTGAAAGAAGCAATGCGATGTTATTATCTAATTTACCGGGCATGGCTTATCGATGTGATTATGACAGACAGTGGACAATGCATTTTGTATCTGAAGGCTGTTATGAATTAACCGGTTATAGGCCTGAGTGTTTTATTGAAAATAAAGTTATAGCCTATAATGATATTATAAATGAGGATTATCAGGATTATATCTGGAATAAATGGACAGATGCTATAAAGGAGAGAAAAATCTTTCGAGAAGAATATCCTATCACAACTACCAGGAATGAGGAAAAGTGGGTATTGGAGCAGGGACAGGGCGTATATGATGAAGATGGTAAGGTGGAGGCTATTGAAGGATTAATTATTGATATCACAATTCAGAAGAAGAGAGAAAAAGAAATTCTCTATCTTACTTATCATGATGCATTAACTGGTATTCATAATCGAAGATATTTTGATGAAAACAAGGTACTTCTTGATAAAGAAGAAAAATATCCATTGTCAGTTATCGTAGGTGATATTAATGGTCTTAAACTAATAAATTCAGCCATGGGACATCAGGAAGGCGATAAGTTTATTAATGCTATTGCGAATATTTTAAAATCCTGCATAAGGAAAGAGGATGTATTAGCTCGGACGGGAGGAGATGAATTTAGCATCCTTTTACCCAATACACGATATGAAGATGCCTGTGATATTATTAATTTAATTAATTCTACCTGTAAGGAATATAATAATCATTCAACAGATGATGCATATCATATCAGCATTTCTCTGGGATGTGCGACTAAGACCAATTCGAAGATCTCTTTAGAAAATATAATAAAAGAAGCTGAACAGAGTATGTACAGGAAAAAGCTTTTAGAAAGCAGAAGCCTTCATAGTTCACTGATCTCATCTATGAAAACTACACTATGTGAAAAAAGCCATGAAACGGAAGCGCATGCCGGTAGATTAATTTCCATTTCGAAATCAATTGGGTATAAGATGAATCTTATGAACGAACAGTTGAATGAACTCGAACTCTTATCTACCCTACATGATATCGGTAAGATTGGTATCAGTGACACTATATTAAATAAACCGGGTAAGTTGTCAGAGGAAGAATGGATAGAAATGAAGAAACATCCTGAAATGGGTTACCGTATTGCAATGTCAACACCTGAACTTGCTCCAATTGCTGATTATATCCTTTGTCATCATGAAAGATGGGATGGAAAAGGATATCCTCAGGGACTTCAGGGTGAAGAAATACCCATTTTGTCACGTATTATTGCAATTGCGGATGCTTTCGACGCTATGACTCAAGACAGACCTTATCGAAAAGCAATGAAAGTGGAAGAAGCACTAGAAGAGATTAGTATAAATGCTGGTAAACAATTTGATCCGAATATTGTAAAAATATTTTTGGAGAATATTGAAAATATTATTGACAAATAAGTTTGTTCTCTGCTATAATCCGTTTAATACAAAAACCGTTGATCAAGACGAGTAAGATTAATTATTTGTATACAGAGAGCCGCCGTTGGTGCGAGTGCGGTTACGAAGATTATTCTGAATGGACTTGAGAGGGAAGCCCGAAATCATAGCATGAAAGTAGGCGCTTACGGGAACCCTGTCCGTTATCAGTAGGGTGCATATGATGGTATGCAAAATGAGTGGTCGTATTTATAGTACGTCAATTTGGGTGGTACCGCAGAAGCTAGAGCTTTTGTCCCTGTAGAATGCAGGGGCAAGGGCTTTTTTTATACCCTTAAATCACTTTAAATAATAAAAAAGAAAGGAATTTTCATCCCATCAATGAAAATAAGGTGTAGAATATGTTAAAACCAACCTGTAATGAAATTGAATTATTGGCAAAAAAGTATAGTATGATACCTATCTGTAAAGAAATCTATGCAGATATCATTACGCCGATTACGCTACTTCGAAAGCTTTCAAAAATCAGTCAGAAATATTATTTGCTTGAAAGTATAGAGGGTGGAGAAAAATGGGGCAGATATTCCTTTTTAGGATATAATCCGGTGTTACATGTAACCTGTAAAAATGGGAAGATAACCCTTGACAATGGAGAGAAGAAATCTTTTCATACGGATAAACCCTATGAGGTTTTGAGGGAACTCTTAAATAAATATAAGGCACCTAAGCTTAAGGGTATGCCGCCCTTTACCGGAGGTTTAGTCGGTTATTTCTCCTACAGTATGATAGGTTATGCAGAGCCGGTCTTAAAGTTAAAGGATAGTGATTTTAATGACTTTGATTTAATGCTGTTTGACAAAGTGATTGCTTATGATCATTTAAAGCAAATGATCAGTATCGTCGTAAATATGCACACCGATAAGGTGATGGAGAATTACGGTAAAGCTATGGCAAACATTGAAAATATCGTACGTTTAATTCATGACCCATTACCGGGGGAAAAGACCGAATTGAATAGTGAGCCCTCATTTACCTGTAATGTAACAAAAGAAGAATTCGAAAACATGGTGGATAAAACGAAGGATTACATTGTGAACGGAGATATCTTTCAGGCTGTAATCTCTAGACGGTTTGAAACGGAATATAACGATAGCTTGTTAAATGCTTACCGGGTGCTTCGGACAACAAATCCATCTCCATATATGGTTTTTATGCAAAACAAGGATATTCAGCTAATGAGTGCATCTCCGGAGACCTTGGTCAGGTTAAAGGATGGAGTACTTACCACATTTCCGATCGCAGGCTCAAGACCCAGAGGTAAGGATGAGATGGAGGATCATGCCTTTGAAACTGAGCTATTGGAGGATGAGAAAGAATTGGCAGAACACAATATGTTGGTGGATTTAGCAAGGAATGATATCGGTAGGATATCAGAATTTTCAGGGGTTCAGGTAACAGATTATATGAAAATATTAAAGTATTCAAGAATCATGCACATAACATCTGAGGTAAAAGGACAGCTGCATAAAGATAAAGATGCTTTTGATGCCATAGAAGCTTTGCTTCCTGCAGGAACCCTCTCCGGTGCTCCCAAAATAAGAGCTTGTGAGATTATTGAAGAGTTAGAGACCGTTCCCAGAGGAATTTATGGGGGAGCCATCGGATATATAGATTTTGCCGGTAATATGGATACCTGTATTGCTATTCGAATGGCTGTGAAAAAGGATGGTAAAGTATATGTCCAGGCCGGAAGCGGTATTGTAGCAGACAGTATTCCAGGTAAGGAATATGAGGAATCAGAAAATAAAGCGAAAGCTTTGATGGAAGCAGTTATGAGAGCAAGGGAGGTGGATGAGTTATGATTCTTATCATCGATAACTATGACAGTTTTACCTATAATTTAGTACAGCTGGCAGGAAGTATAACAAAGGATATCAGGGTAATTCGTAATGATGCCATGAAGGTAGATGAAATTAAATGCTTAAATCCCTCCCATATCATTATCTCTCCGGGTCCCGGATACCCGAAGGATGCAGGGGTGAGCGAAGATATTATCAAGGAGATGAAAGGATTAGTTCCAATTCTCGGTGTTTGTCTGGGACATCAGGCAATCTGTGAGGTCTTTGGCGCAGAAATCACCTTAGCAAAACGATTGATGCATGGGAAGATGAGTAACATTCATATCGCTAACGCAAGTCTCATCTTTCATGGTTTACCACCTATGATTGAAGCTGCCAGATATCATTCTTTAATAGCGAAAAAAGGAACTTTACCCGATGAACTTTTGGTGATTGCAGAGGATGATGACGGTGAAATCATGGCCGTAAAGCATAGAGAATATGAAATATACGGACTACAGTTCCATCCGGAGTCTATATTAACTCCGAAAGGTATGGAGATTATGAAGAATTTTCTTAAGATAGGTGGTGATTTGAATGATACAACAGGCAATTTATAAGATATTAAACAGAGAAGATCTATCCCTAGAAATGACGAAAGCAGTTATGGATGAAATTATGAGCGGTAACGCCACCAATGCACAGATTGCGGGATTTTTAACCTCCATGCGAATGAAGGGTGAGACGATTGATGAGATAACCGCCTGTGCCATGGTGATGCGACATTACGGAACTAAACTAAAACACGAAGGGGATGTCATGGATATAGTAGGTACCGGTGGGGATGAAGCAAATACCTTCAACATATCAACCATTTCCTCCTTTGTCATATCGGCTGCAGGAATTCCGGTGGCAAAGCACGGTAATCGAAGTGTATCAAGTAAATGTGGCAGTGCCGATGTTTTGGAGGCCTTAGGTGTAAAAATCGATATCACACCTTCGATGAGTGAGAAGATTTTAAAAGAAATTGGGCTATGCTTTATGTTTGCACCTTTTTATCATTCATCCATGAAGTATGCGGCCCCGGTTAGAAAAGAGTTGGGTGTTCGTACCATTTTTAATATTCTTGGACCATTATCCAGCCCGGCTGAGGCTAATCTTCAGCTTCTGGGAGTCTATGATGAAAATCTGGTAGCACCTATGGCTAGTGTACTGGCGAACCTGGGAGTAAAGAGGGCTATGGTGGTTCATGGGCATGATGGTCTTGACGAAGTCAGTTTATGTGCGAAAACTACTGTATGTGAAGTCAATAATGGTAAGATTAACAGCTTTTTTCTGGATCCTAGACAGTTCGGTTTTGAATTTTGTAATCCGCAGGAATTAGTCGGTGGTGATCCGGCCGAAAATGCTGGTATAGCAAGAAGCATACTGGAGGGTGAGAAAGGACCAAAGCGGGATATCGTATTACTTAACTCAGCCGTATGTCTTTATATGTCCTATAACAATATTACCTTAAGGGAATGTGTGAAATTGGCTGCGAATATGATTGACAGCGGTAAAGCAAGAGAAAAGCTGGAGCAATTCATCCGGCTGTCAAATGCAACAAGTTAACTTAATAAGGCTTAATATAGTAAGTTAATTATTAAGGATGATAAGCAAGTAAAAGCTTAATGGATTTCAATATTTATTATTAAATTACTTTATCACAAGAATAAAGCGTAAAGAATGAAGATTAATACTTTAATTAGACTTTAAAGAATGAAGATAAAAATAAGATAAATAAAAGGCAGGTATACCATGATACTTAATAAAATTGCTGAAGCTACGAGATTACGGGTAAACAAATCGAAGGAAGAACTTCCTCAGAGCGAATTGATGGATTTTATCTATGAAAGAGGGACTACCAGAAGCTTTCATAGCAGGGAAGCCTTTGCATTTGAGAGAGTACTTATGAGAAAGGATGTATCTTTTATCTGTGAGGTGAAAAAAGCCTCTCCCTCGAAAGGGATCATAGCAGAGGATTTTCCATACCTTACGATAGCAAGGGAATATGAGGCAGCTGGAGCAGATGCAATCTCAGTTCTTACAGAACCGGAATTTTTTAAAGGGAGCAAGGATTATCTAAGGGAAATCAGTGGTCAGGTTCATATCCCGGTTCTGCGAAAGGATTTTATCATTGATGAATATCAGATCTATGAAGCAAAGATAATCGGTGCGGATGCAATACTCCTTATCTGTTCTCTGCTGGATACGAAAACCATAGAACGCTTTATTAAGCTTTGTGATGAACTGGGTCTTTCTACTTTGGTAGAAGCACATAATGAGGAGGAAATTCGATCAGCCATAGAAGCCGGGGCCAGGGTGATCGGCGTAAATAATCGTAATCTACAGACCTTTGAGGTAGATATTCATAACAGTATTCGCCTGCGTGAACTTGTTCCCAAAGAAATCTGTTTTGTGGCAGAAAGCGGAATAAAGTCCCATAGACAGATCAAGGAGCTTATGGATGCCGGAGTAAATGCAGTGTTAATCGGCGAAACTCTAATGAAAAGTTCGGATAAGGGTAGGATGATTAGTGAATTACGGGGTTTAAGCTAAATACGTAGATTAGTAAGTAGGTATCATGCAAAGGAGAATATCTGAGCATATGGATTAAGAAAGGCAATGAAACGTGCCAAGCACATGAGGCATAACGTTCTCAGCTGGATACATAATCTGCAGGACCATACGTCAAGGTGCATAAAATCACGAATTCATTCTATACGCCAGGACAAATGTGAATTGATCTGGGATTAATGGGATGGTTCTTAAGGATAGGAAGGAAGGGTAGTAGGAACATGACTAAGATAAAAATCTGTGGGTTAACCCAAAAAACTGATATTGAAGCTGTGAATGAAGTACTTCCGGATTACATCGGCTTTGTATTCGCAGAAAGTAAAAGGCAGGTCAGTGATGAACAGGCAAGGCAATTAAAACTTCTACTAAATCCAACCATCCAGTCCGTAGGGGTCTTCGTTAATGAAGATATTAAAAGAATTGAACATTTATGCAAGATGGGAATTCTTGATCTGGTACAGCTGCATGGGGATGAAGATGATGAATATATGAGGAAACTAAGAAAATTAATTCCCAATCCGATCATTAAGGCAATCAGAATAGGGGACGGACGAAATATGGATGTGGAGAAACAGACCATGGCGGATTATACCCTTTTGGATACTTATAAGAAAGACTTATACGGCGGCAGCGGAGAAGTATTTAATTGGAACCTGATTAAGGATGTAGGCAAACCGTTTTTTCTGGCAGGGGGTATTCATGAAGGTAATATTATGAATGCCGTAATAAAGTGTCGGCCTTATTGTATCGATGTCAGCAGCGGAGTAGAAACTAACGGATTAAAAGATCCGGATAAAATTAAAGCAATTGTTACTAAGATAAGGAGTGTGAGATAGATGTCTAAGGGAAGATTTGGCATACATGGGGGACAGTATATTCCTGAAACCTTAATGAATGCGATTATTGAACTGGAACAGGCTTATGAAAAGTACAAAAAAGACGAAGAATTTTGCGAAGAACTAAATGATCTGTTGAATAACTATGCCGGACGACCATCTCTTTTATATTATGCCGAAAAGATGACCAAGGATTTAGGTGGTGCAAAGATCTATCTTAAAAGAGAGGATTTAAATCATACCGGCTCCCATAAGATTAATAATGTTCTTGGGCAGGTGCTGCTTGCTAAGAAGATGGGTAAGACCAGAGTCATAGCAGAAACCGGTGCAGGACAGCATGGAGTGGCTACGGCAACGGCGGCTGCATTACTGGGAATGGAATGCGAGATATTTATGGGAAAGGAAGATACCGAGCGTCAGGCCCTTAATGTGTTTCGTATGGAGCTATTGGGGGCAAGGGTTCATGCTGTAACTTCGGGTACCCAAACCCTTAAGGATGCGGTGAATGAAACCATGCGGGAATGGACAAAAAGAGTGGAGGATACCCATTATGTTTTAGGATCGGTTATGGGGCCTCATCCGTTTCCAACGATTGTAAGGGACTTTCAAAGTATCATAGGACGTGAAGTAAAGGAGCAGCTACTTATGATAGAAGGAAGACTGCCGGATGCTGTGTTGGCCTGTGTCGGCGGCGGAAGCAATGCGATGGGAATTTTTCATGAATTTATTAACCATAAAGAGGTTCGCTTAATTGGCTGTGAGGCAGCAGGAGATGGAGTTGATACGGATAAAACCGCTGCAACTATGGCGACCGGAACCATAGGTATCTTTCATGGTATGAAATCTTATTTTTGCCAGGATGAATATGGACAGATTGCTCCGGTATATTCCATCTCTGCCGGACTTGATTATCCGGGTATTGGTCCCGAGCATGCCTATCTGAATGATTGTGGTCGAGCGGAGTATGTACCTGTCACAGACAGGGAAGCAATTGAAGGCTTTGAATATCTATCTCGCATGGAAGGTATTATTCCGGCTGTAGAGAGCGCCCATGCAGTGGCTTATGCTAAAAAACTGGCACCGGATATGGGTAAGGATCAGATCATGGTGATTAATCTTTCCGGTAGAGGAGATAAGGATGTGGCACAGATAGCTCGTTATAGGGGGGTGCAGATTAATGAATAGAATAGAACGGGCATTTTCACAAGGAAAAGCATTTATACCGTTTATTACCGCAGGAGATCCCTCCCTTGAGGTTACGCAGCAATTGGTGCTTCAAATGGCAGAAGCGGGGGCGGATTTAATTGAGTTGGGTATTCCGTTCTCGGATCCCATAGCAGAAGGTCCCATAATTCAGGATGCAGATGCTAGAGCATTGTCGGGCGGGGTAACGACCGATCAGATCTTTGATATGGTTGCAAGAATTCGAAAAAGCTGTGATACGGCGATTGCATTTATGACCTATATCAATCCGGTCTATACCTATGGTACAGAGCGCTTCTTAAAAAGATGTAGTGAAATTGAAGTGGATGCTTTAATTATTCCGGATTTACCTTTTGAGGAGAGTGAAGAGCTGAAACCTTATTGCAACGAATATGGGGTTAAATTAATTTCTATGATTGCACCGACATCAAAAGAGCGTATCGCAATGATTGTAAAAGAGGCAGAGGGCTTTTTGTATTGTGTTTCCTCCATGGGTGTTACTGGGGTCCGCAATGAGATTAACAATGATGCCGAAGAAATGGTCCGCCTTGTTAAGGAAATAAAAGACATTCCCTGTGCCATTGGTTTTGGGATCTCTACTCCCTTGCAGGCTGCGGAGATGGCAAAGTTTTCAGATGGTGTTATAGTCGGCAGCGCTATTGTAAAAATTGTAGAGCAATATGGGAATGAATGTACCCCTTATGTTAAGGAATATGTTCGCAAAATGAAGGAAGCTGTTGTATCTTAGATTTAAATTAATAGATTTACTAATATATAATATCTTTATCTTAAGCTGATAGGATGGCCAGAGAATTTCATACTATTAATGTAGTATATAGCTATTTGATAAGAAATGAAGTAATAAGCAGGTAATGTGACGAATCAAATAAGTAAGTTAAATCATAGGTTTCTAAGATTCATAAAAATAATTTAGAGCCTTTATTGGTTATTGGAAGGAGGATTTGCATGATAAAAAATATATTGCAAAAATTAACTGCAAGACAGGACCTTACGGCAGAGGAAGCATATAGTTTAATCGTAGCCATAAAAAATGATGAGCTGAGTGATGTCCAGATTGCCGGTTTTCAAGTGGCTCTTTTAATGAAGGGACCGACACTGACTGAGATAACTGCAATCGCTCAGGCCATGCGGGATCATTGTATTAAAATCACTCCTGCAGTGGAGGAGGAGCTGATGGATACCTGTGGTACCGGAGGAGGATTAAGTACCTTTAATATTTCTACAGCTGTAGCATTTGTAGCAGCTGCTGGAGGAATACCTGTGGCAAAGCATGGTAGTAGATCCATATCAAGTTTATCGGGAAGTGCTGATGTCTTGGAAGCCTTGGGAGTTCATATTAACCAAAGTCCTAAGGCTGTTGAAAAACTTATTGAAGATGTAGGGATTGCATTCCTATATGCTCCCTTATTCCACCCGGTTATGGGGAAGGTTCTTCCGCCGGAGAAGGATCTGGGGATAAAAACGATTTTTTATACAATCATAGGACCTTTGATTAATCCATCCAAAGCATCCCGCCATGTTATGGGAGTTTATAAACCGGAGCTTTTGGATACCGTTGCTCATGTGGCAGACTCCATTGGTTATACGAGAGCATTGTTTGTTCATGGAACGGATGGTTTGGATGAAATATCTCTTTTAGGAAAAACCAGAGTGAACGAATTAAATAACGGTATCATAACAAGTTATGAGATAGCACCGGAAGATTTCGGTCTAAGTCGTTGTTCTCTTGAGGAAATAGCAACCGGCACCCCGGAAGCAAATTCTGTGATGATTAAGGATGTATTTTCAGGTAAAGATAAAGGGCCCCGCCGTCAGGCTGTTATATTGAATGCAGCCGGTGCGTTAATGATCGGAGACAAAGCAGCCTCAATGAAAGAAGGTATTAAATTGGCTGGCGAAATAATAGACAGTGGTGCAGCTCAGGTAAAATTAAATCAGTTGATTGAGGCTTCCCATGAATATAAAAAGATAAAATAGCAATCGAAAGGCAATGACTGGTTTCGGTAGTGATATGAGTTACTTCTATATTAACAAAATATCATTAGCCGGGTGTTCTTGCTAAGAGGTGAAACTTTATATACAAGGTGATATAAATTATGAAGGAAGACAATAATAGCAAATTTAAGAAAGCAGAAATAAATAAAAAAAGCATGTATAGTAATATTTTAGAAGGGATACCCTTGAGTGGTGCATGTACGAAAGCTCTTTGGAAACGGTATCAGGAAGGAATTATACCGGTGATTCCGGACATTAAGCGAAAATCACCAAAAGAAGGTGAATTACTTGGTGTCCGGGATCCAATCAACTATGCTAAGGCTTTGGTGGATGCCGGTGCTCCGATTATCTCAGTCGTTACGGAGAAGGAGCATTATGGGGGTTCCTTAGAGATGCTTTCTATGATAGCAGAAGCAGTATCTGTTCCTGTACTTAGAAAAGACTTTATCAATACCAGGGAGCAGCTGGTCGATAGCTTGAGAAGTGGTGCCGGCTCCGTATTATTAATGGCATCCATCATGGAGACAGAGCAACTGTTGAAACTTATAACGCAAGCCTATGACCTTGGAATGGAACCACTGGTTGAAATCCATACGAAAAAACAGCTGGATGCATTAAAAGCATGTCCTTTGACATTTCTAGGGATCAATAACCGCAATATTTTAGAATGGGAAATAGATGATGGGAATGTTGAAACAACGAAAAGGATTGCCGGGAATATAAAATCCAAAGGCTTTGTATTAAGTGAAAGTTCAATTTCCAATACAGAGGAGGTTTTGACAGCAGTAAAAGCAGGTGCCCATGGTGTATTAGTCGGAACTGCCATCTTAAAAGCAGCAGATCCTGTGGAAATGTTTCATAAGCTCAGTATACAGAGACAAAAAACATAAATAACATCTAATGTAAGCTTGAATAACAGTAAAATGTATGATTATGAAAATCTAAGTTTTGATATAAATAAAACCAGGTTTTCATTTTAATGGTTACTTAATAGCTGACATTATTTACATTTCACATTAATGACCTTCGAAGTTTAGAAGTTTATAATTTTATATGAAAATATATGATTGGTATTAAGAATGGATTTTTATTAATAAAAGGAGTTACTATGGTAAATATTAAGATCTGTGGATTAATGAAGGAAGAAGATGTGAATTTATGTGTTAATTCAGGTGTTAATATTGTTGGGTTTGTTGTAGAATATCCGGTACCGGTTCCTTGGAATCTGGATGTGCTAGAAGCCAGAGAGCTGATTAGCACTACACCGGCACAGGTAAAAACCTGTGTCGTAACCGGGGGTACGATTGATAAAGTATTACAGATAGCGAAAGAAACATCACCGGATATCATTCAACTTCATTATAAAGAAAACCTTGAAGAAACCGTACAGATTGCAAAGGAACTGAAGCAATTAGGGATAGAAACGATCAAAGCTTTAAGAATTAACGATAGAGGTTTTTGTGATTTTGAGATATCGGATCCTGCCATGGCTGCAAGGGAGCTTTCAAAGACCGGTATAACAGCAATTTTGGTTGATACCTATACCAATGCAATGCCCGGGGGTACAGGAATGAATGTGAATTTTCATACCTTTCATAAGGTGAAAGATAACAGTACCTTACCGGTTATACTGGCCGGTGGATTAAATCCGGTCAATATTATTGATATCCTATCAAAGACCAACCCGGATGCAGTGGATGTGTTAACCGGAGTAGAACAATCACCCGGTTATAAAGAGAAAGAAAAGATTGAGCAGTTTGTTAATAAGATACGACTAGGTAGGTAATTCGAGATTAAATGAAGCATTTCTTTATAATCATTATGATAAGAGGGTGTATCGGCAGAGATTCACCCTTTTATATTGTGGTAAATTAGGTGGATAATTAACGTAATCTAAACATTAATTTTACTAATTCTTGTACGAATTATATTATGACATCTGTTAGTATAAAGACAAATAGAGTGCGTGTGAGGTAATAAATGAATAACAAAAGATATGAAGCATTGGAATATATAATAAAAAATAAAAAAATAAAAACAGTCTTTCAACCGATTATTTCACTTAAGGATGGTTGTGTGTTAGGTCATGAAGCCTTGAGTAGAATCACCTGTGATAGTATGATAGAAAATCCGGAGATGCTTTTTTCTGTGGCAGGCACTTATAACCGTTTGTGGGATTTGGAGCTATTATGTAGGACAACCGCCTTAGAAGCTGCATATAAATTTATGAGACCTCCGTACAATAAAATCCTTTTTATTAATGTAAACCCAAATACGATGCATGATGAGAATTTTAAAAAAGGTTTTACAAAAGAATTTCTTATGCAATATAATATTAGACCCAATAATGTGATATTTGAGATAACTGAAAAGAATGCTATCACTGACATGGAAGGTTTTTTACTGACCATAAACCATTATAGAAGTCAGAATTATAAGATTGCCATAGATGATGCAGGAGCCGGTTATTCCGGCTTGAACTTAATCAGTGATGTAAATCCTAATTATATAAAATTGGATATGAAGCTGATCCGAGGAATTGATGCCGATTGTCTAAAATATGCACTGGTGAAGGGATTAGTTGAATTATCGAAATTATCTAACATAGCTTTGATTGCAGAGGGGATTGAAACCTATGAGGAATTAAAAACATTAATAAAGCTAGGGGTACAATACGGACAAGGTTATTACATACAAAAACCGGATACTATGATTTCTGAAATTAGGGAGGAGGTACAGGAGTCAATTATGGAGATAAACTTAAGTAATAACTTAGCAATATATAGTTATATTAATAATTACAGCTTAAAGAGTATTTGTACTTACACAGAGAGCATATCACCGAATGATAATATTAAATGTGTAAATAATGTGTTAAAATCTAATAAATGCGTTCCGGGTTTGTGTGTTGTCGATGATAATATTCCGATTGGAATTATTATGAAGGATAAGCTGGCTTTAAGAATGAAGGAGTATGATGGCTCATCTCTTTATGAGGATAACTTTATATCTTCTTTTATGGAAAAGGACTTCTTATCAGTAGATGTAAATATTCCTATCTTTAACGTATCGAAGCTGGCGATGCTAAGAAAAATTGATAAACTCTATGATATAATTGTTGTAACAGAATATGGGAAATATATTGGAATACTTACAATAAAAGCTTTGTTGGAAACGGCGATATCATGCATACCGGATAATATTATGCAACGGATAGAGCAATGGAGATAGAAATTTCATCTTGAAAAAATGTTACAAAAACTTCTTGACATTGACGCTACGTAAAGGTGTAGACTCGAATTGGGTAGTGTAAAGTTTGGTATGAAAAACTGATATAAAAAAATATGTCCCTTTGAACATTGAAAAAGCAAATATTTTAACCCTGAATTTATGCATTGGCAGGTTACGCCAACCTTGAGTGCAACAAAAA
>NZ_JAEAGR010000013.1 GCF_015999265.1 Mobilitalea sibirica | reverse complement strand
TAGTGCATAATTACATTCTAAAGGAAAAACCGCATAATGGCTCACTCTCCGGAAGAGTGGCTTAATTTCACCGGAACGGTGGCTCTCACTTACCGGAACAATAGCTCAAAGTGAGCCGGAATATTCAAACTATTCCGGCAAGTAAATTAAAAGGAGCGATCCTGATTTATAAGACAGCTACGGCGATTTATGTGTTTAAGGAGTTATCCCTTCGCTCCATCTCTTATAATGGCCAAAATCTATATGCAGTCCAATCTGAGAAAGAGGCTGCAGTAGTTAATTTAACCAATACATATCGATTGCCGGTAGGTGCAGGAATAGCAGCTAAGATTATCACAGCGAATGAAACAACCGATATTATGTGCTATCTTAAAGATATCAGTATGTCCGGGATGGCAATCATTAGCGATTTTAGTCTTGAACAGGATACAAAAATTCAGATTTCATTTCGATGTGATGACAGTATTCAGACCGTGGTCGGTAATATAAAGCAGATCTATGAGTTTCGAAGTGGAAAACGATTTTTTTATGGGTGTGAATTTAATGAGCCCAATGAAGTGATTGGTAAGTATATTATGAGTAAGTTGGAGAAGAAAGATAATAATGTTGCAGCCGCTGCTGAAAGATAGGGTTATGTTTTGGATCTAGTTACGAATGATAGGTTAGGAATAAAGGGTTTATTATTTATAACATCAAGATAGGAATCAAGCTTAACAAGAGTTTGATTCTTTTTTTATAACATGGGAAGTGATCTCAGTTCATTCTTCTGTAGAACGTATACGAATATTTAGCATGTTTCATCCGCTTAATATAAATTAATCACCGCTTGTTAACCATGGACGTGGGTTTTCATTGACAAATGTTACTAGTAACTTATAATAAATATTGGAAATAAAATTAAAGTTCGGAGGTTATATCAATGCCAGAATACGACTGTCTAATAGTAGATGATGAAGAAGCCCTCTCACAAAGCACCTGTGATTTTTTTAATATGTTTGGATTAAAAACCTACTGGGTTGCAGATGAAAAAGCGTGTTTTGATTTCTTTAAGCATAGCAGTACCGACTTAATCTTATTGGATATTAATCTGGGACAATCCTCCGGATTTCAGATATGTAAAAGACTGCGAGAAACCATGAATATACCTATACTATTCATCAGTGCCAGAACCAGTGACGATGATGTTTTACTGGCGCTAAATATCGGTGGGGATGATTATATTCAAAAACCGTATTCTCTTAATATCTTGATGACGAAAGTGAAAACCGTTCTGAAAAGGTACCGGGGCAACCCTGAAAATATCATAGCCTTTGGTGAATATAAACTAGATTTGGCATTGGAAAAACTGATTTCATCCAAAGGTGAGATTAATTTAAAAGCGATGGAGTATAGATTGCTAGCCTACTTGGTCAAAAATAAAGGTCGTACCATATCCAAGGAGGAGTTGTTTCAACGGGTCTGGGGCGATGCCATAACCGGTGATGGAACATTAAATGTACATATTCGAAGACTTCGGGAAAAGATTGAGGTCAATCCCAATGAGCCCCGTTTCATTAAGACTATATGGGGAACAGGATATGTTTTTGAAGATTAGGAGCAGGCGATGAATAGAAAAAAGATTACCATTATAATATTCATATCTTTGTCTATCACTACTGGAATAGCCATGTTCGCATTTAAAGATAGAAGTAAGGCGGAAATTAATGTGGTTGAAGTAAATGATATTGTGAAATCACTGGCTAATCGTTGGGAAGATTTAGATGAGTATGGTTTGCCCGGCTTACATTATGGTATGGATTATGTGGTTTTCGATAACAACAATAAATTAATTAAAGCTACGAGAAGAGGTTTAAGTGAGGATTTAAGTTCTGCCATAAGGAATCGGGACACCATCGTAGATATAAAACAAAAGGATCAAATTCTTGGTAAACTGGTTATCTATAATGATGCCAAAGATCTATGGCAGCAGTACCGGAAGCAGCTGCTTACCTTAACATTATTAATTTTATTTATCGTTGCAATACTAAGCTTATCCTATATCGTGCTTATTGACAAGAAGATTTTCCGTCCGTTTCGTAAGTTGCAAACCTTTGCAAAACATGTGGCAGAGGGGAATCTGGATTTACCTCTGGAGATGGATCGGGGCAATCTATTTGGTGCATTTACGGAAAGCTTTGATCTTATGAGGGAAGAGCTTAAACGGGCAAGGGAAAATGAACGGGCTGCGAACCAAAGTAAGAAGGAGCTGGTAGCATCCTTAAGTCATGACATTAAAACTCCGGTAGCATCGATTAAAGCTGTCTCTGAAGTATTGTCTGCAAAGTCGATGAATGATGTTGTAAGAAATCAACTGAATATTATCAATTCAAAAGCAGACCAGATTAATACTCTAATAACAAATATGTTCAATGCCACGCTGGAGGAACTTCAGGAGTTAAAGGTAAGAGTTACGGAGCAGTCCAGCCAACTGTTATATGATTTGATACATAAAGCGGATTATGATAATCAGGTTACGGTTTCAAAAATAGCTGAATGCATTATCTTAGCAGATGAACTAAGACTCGAACAGGTGATTGATAATATTATTAGTAATTCCTATAAATATGCCGGGACATCCATAGATGTAACCGCACGTATTACAGCGGGGTATCTTGAGGTGATATTTCGGGATTACGGTCTTGGTGTATCGGAAGAGGAAAGACCTCTCTTATTTAATAAGTTTTACCGAGCAAAAAATGCTGAAAATAAAAGCGGCACTGGTTTAGGTCTATATATATCGAAGTATCTGATGAATAAAATGTCAGGAGAGATTGATTGTGAAAATACCGAAAGTGGATTTTTAGTGAAGATAAAATTGTTACTTGCATAGAAGATTTAAGGATTAGTTAAGGACTATTTAAAGACCGGTTAATGAGTTGCGAGATATAATAAGGCTGTAATTCAAATACAGTCTTATTATTTTGAAAGGAATAGATCATATGAGTAATGTAATTTTATCAACGAACAAATTATGTAAAACCTTCTCTAATGGAGGTATGCAACAACATGTACTTAAAAACCTCGATATCGAAATATACGAGGGAGATTTCACGGTTATCATGGGTTCCTCCGGTGCGGGTAAGTCAACCCTTCTCTATGCCCTATCCGGTATGGATAAGCCGACCCTTGGTTCGGTACGATTTTTCGATGAAGAAATTGCGAAGCAATCCAATGATATGTTGGCAGTATTTCGCCGTAAGAATTGCGGCTTTGTCTTTCAACAGATGTTTTTACTTGATAACATGAGCATACTGGACAATATTTTAGCCAGCGGATTACTTGTCAGCAAAGACAGAAAGTCAATCACTGCAAGAGCAAAAGATTTACTGACACAGGTAGGTTTAACCGAAGTTATCTGGAGGAAATTCCCCTCCCAGCTATCCGGTGGTGAGGTACAAAGAGCAGCTATTGTGCGTGCTTTAATTAACCAGCCGAAGGTGGTTTTTGCCGATGAACCGACAGGTTCTCTAAACTCGGCTGCCGGTAAAGCAGTACTTGACGTTCTTACTGAGGCGAACAACAATGGTCAAAGCATGATAATGGTAACTCATGACTTAAAATCCGCCAGAAGGGGCAATCGCATACTATATATGCGTGACGGTGTCATCCACGGGGTCTGTGACCTTGGTAAATACGTAAGCGGTGACAAAGAGCGCCATGATAAACTTCAGGCATTCCTTGCTGAAATGGGGTGGTAGAGTGAAAAAGTTATTTATGCTGGCATTTGCAAATATTAGAAAGACCAAAGGTCATACGGTTTCCTTATTTATTATGTTTTTTATTGCTGCGTTATTATTAAATGCAGGATTATTGATTACTTTTAACTTTGGGAGTTATTTTGATAACATTGTAAAAGATCTGAATACATCGGATATTTATTATGTCATGCCGGATCATTATTATAATGATGAAGTAGAAGATTATCTGGATCACAATGATAATATCATTGAAATGCAAAAAGTGGACCCTATGTGGGTTAACGCTGAAGTGGTTTTTAATGATAATATGTGGAAAAGGGTATTTTTGCTTAACGATGCAGATAAAGCTAAAACCCGTACCATGACAAAATGGAAATTTGTGGGAGAGCATTTGCCTGTAGAGGATATGTCAATTTATCTTCCCTACATCTTTCAATTGTCCGGTGGATATGAGTTAAACGATAAATTTGAGATGATTTTACATGACAGCAAGCTAGAGTTTACCATCAAAGGATTTACGGAAGATGTATTCTTTAGTTCGCCCGAAACCGGTTTTATGGGTGTTTATCTGCCTTATGAAACCTATGAAAAAGTAGCGGTACAACTAGGTGAGCAGCACCAAGCGGCCTTAGTTTTCGCGAATCTTAATACGATGAATAAAGATATTGAAAAAGATATCAGGGATATGCTAAAGCTGGAATCAACTCCTACAACAACGGATATTACCTCTACCTTCTTTAGTTTGGATCGTCCTCTTGTAGAAATGGCACGGACTATGATGGCAGTCATTGTTTCAATTATGATCGTAGCTTTTGCAGCTATTATTGTAGTGGTATGCTTGATTGTGGTAAGATTTCGCATTGTGAACAGTATTGAAGAGGATATGACTAAGATTGGCTCCTTGAAGGCGATTGGCTATACCAGCAGACAAATCATCTTGTCCATTGTATTACAATTTACATTGATAGCTCTTTTTGGTAGCATAATAGGAATAGCCATGTCTTATTCAACGACCCCGATGCTATCCGATATATTTGCTCAGCAGTCAGGACTTAAGTGGGTGCAAGGTTTTGACGGTACAATTAGTGGGATTGCCCTCGTAATCATTTTGCTTATTGTAGGGTTGGTTGCATTTATATCCTCCAGACGAATTAAAAAGCTGAGTCCGATAGTGGCACTTCGTGGAGGTATTGTAACCCATAGCTTTCGTAAAAATCATATGCCGCTTAATACTGCAAAAGGCAGCTTGCCCTTCGTACTGGCTGTAAAATCAATCATACAGAATAAAAAGCAAAGTATTATGATTGCAATTATTATGATTGCTGTATCCTTTGCCCAGACCTTTGCGGTGGGCATGTTTTATAACACGACGGTTGATACAACAACATTCTTAGAAACACCGGGAATAGAGTTGTCAAATGCAGTCGCTGTTTTTAAGCCGGAGGCAGATAGGGAAACTATTATGGAAGAACTTAAGATTATGGAGGAAGTAAGAAAGGTCCAATATATTGATGAGGTTTTCGTTAATGTAGATGGTAATGAAATAAGTGTTTATGTTATGGAAGACTATTCAAACAAGGAAACAGACACGGTTTATGAAGGGCGATATCCAATTCATGATAATGAAATCGTTCTTGCAGGACATCTGGCTGAGATAATCGGAAAAAAAGTCGGAGATAATGTTATCGTTAGTATGGGAGAAACAAAAGAAGAGTTTATCGTTACAGGCTTATCGCAGGGAGCCTATATGAGTGGTATGAATTCTTCTGTTACCTATGAGGGTATAATGAAACTAACCCCCGGGTTTCAACAGTCAACCTTAAATATATATCTTGATAAAGGTAGGGATGCCGGTGTATTTGTTGAAAAGCTAAAACATCTTTATGGCGAGTCGTTTTTATTAACCTTAGATATGGATCAGAATATGGAACAAGGTGCCGGAATGTATATCTCGATAGTTTCTAAGGTGGGTATAACGATTTTAGTAGTCACAATAGCGGTTGTTATTCTTGTTTTGTATTTTGTGATAAACTCATCTGTAGTTCGCAAAAAACGGGAACTTGGTATACAAAAAGCAGTGGGATTTACAACATTTCAGCTGATGAATCAGCTATCATTAGGTTTCCTTCCCCCGGTCATCGTCGGTGTATGCATCGGCAGTGTTATCGGAGTTACCCAGACCAATGCACTAATGTCAATAGCACAGAGAGGAATGGGAATTATGAAATCTAATTTTATTATAACCCCAATGGCAATTACTTTATTCGGAGCTGGGATTATAATACTTGCATATGTCTGTTCAATGCTAATTACGTATCGGGTTCGTAAAATATCTGCTTATGCTTTGGTAACGGAATAATTTCTAGAGATATCATATAATACAGAACGCCAAATCATTATCCTGATGTATGGATGATGATTTGGCGTTCTGTATTAGAACTTGTTTACAATTAGCCAATTGGTCTTAAGTAATAAAAAGAAGGAATATTTCGCATTACTCCGTAAAGGATAAGAATGCCCAAGACGAAAAGGTACACAAAAGAATGTAATCTCGATACTTTCCTAGCTAATCCTTTTACGCTCTTCACTATATATATTACAAATTCAAAAGCAAAAAACGGTAATAATATAAATAAAGCCTCATTACTCTGAAAAGCCCGATATACATTACCTTCTATTAGAGAAGCAAGCATTCGGGTGATGCCGCATCCGGGACAGTATAAGCCGGTTATCTCATGAAATATGCAAGGAATATAAATTCCCGTATACTTGCTGAATATATAATAAGATATTCCTAAAGTCCCTATTATAAAAATAATGCAAGACAACTTTATAATCCGTTGTTTCATACCTTAACCAGAGTATTTACTTCGTGCTGTAATAGTGCTAATGTGACGATACGGCTTATCAGATAAAGAATGAGATATAAAATGCCACTATTTCCTGCCGGTATATTCCGTTTCTGCTTAGCAATATCTATTTTTTCACCTCTTTTGTAAGCCCAGAATATGCCGTAAAGGCCACAAGTGATAATAGTTAAAATTAAAGCCATAATACCTGAGGTGTCCGGTTCGCCGGCTAATGAGTTGGTCTCATCAGTTATAACGATAAACCAATAGATGGAGTAAAGCCCGCAGGTTATCAATGTTAATAGGATACATATTAGAATGTCTCTTTTCATAATAGGAAAAACCCCCCTTGATTTTATTTATATTTTCAATGACACTTTATATAGGTTAAAGTGTCATACGTACTTATATTTATTATAATAGAAACAGCAACTAAAGTAAATTAAAATGGGATTATATTGTCATTAAATTGGATATTCTCCCATATTGTAAGGGAGAATAATACGGCTAGAAAATACTTGTACAATTGCCATTTATAGCTTGTTGTGTTAATATAGTTACACAAATAACAACATTAACTAAAACATTCAAATTGGTTGTTATAATTTTATTTTGTTGAAGAGGTGAAAAGAATGAAAGAATTTTTAGAACAGATATATTTTAATAATTCAATGAGGGATTATATCTGGTCCTTATCCATTTTTATAGTTAGCTTTATTGTTATAACCATATTAAGATATTTTATGATTAAACGAATTAAAGCCAGAGCTGAGCTGGAAGTGAAAACTTCCAACGATATATTAATTCATAGTACCAAGAAATATCTTATTCCTTTGATGTATTTAAGCGCTTTTTACTTTAGTGTAAAATTACTTACCATTCAACCAATGTTTGGTAGGGTGATTGACATAGTTGCGATTGCATTAATCTCGGTATTAGTTGCTGTTTTGGTTTCATCCCTTCTGGAATACTCATTTCAAAGATACTCTGAAAAAACAGGGCTGGATGAAAATAAGCAGGTTGTTGTGGGTTGGTTTAAGAGAATCATAAAAGTACTCATCTGGGTTGTAGCCATTATTCTTTTTGTTCAGAATATTGGAATAGATATCAGTGCAATCGTTGCCGGTCTTGGAATTGGTGGTATTGCCATAGCCTTTGCAGCACAGGCAGTTTTAGAAGATATATTCAGTTATTTTACGATTTATTTTGACAGACCATTTGAAGTCGGAGACTTTATCATATCCGGTGAACATATGGGGACGGTTGAACACATCGGCATCAGAACCACACGCTTACGGAGTATCGGTGGGGAACAGCTGATTTTATCGAACAAGGATTTAACTAATTCAAGAGTTAAAAATTATAAAAGAATGGAACAACGGAGGGTGTTATTCACCCTTGGTGTTACCTATGACACAACCCTTGATCAACTTAAGAAGATACCGGAGTTAGTAAAAGATATAATTGAAAGACAAGAAGACACCCGTTTTGACAGGGCACATTTTTCAACCTTTGCAAATTCCAGTTTAAATTTTGAAGTGGTATACTATGTATTAAGCAGTGATTATATTAAATATATGGATATCCAGCAGGAGATTAATTTTACTATTAAAGAACAATTTGATAAGCTGGGAATTGAGTTTGCATTTCCGACACAGACCATTCATGTGCAAAACGCAAACATGTAGACGCAATCATTAATGAGTAAAATGAAAAGGTATTGCAATCACTATTTAGTAAATGGGATTTTATTTTCCCTGTAAACAAAGCAACTAATTGTATATGAATATAAATGGGAAATCGATGTGAAGTGTATCCCTCGTATGAAAAAATACATTCGTGTACACTTTATATCGATTTCCCGTCTTTAATATATTAATTATATTATAGAATACCCGTAATCTATTGATATATTATCGCTTATAAAAATGAAAGATTTCGTTACTACCTTCTAATTTGATCTCTATCTCAAAGGAGGTTAAGATTTTATAGTGTATTGTTATGGTACGTTGATAATCCTCTACTATTATTAATTGATTTTCAGAATCTATTGTATAGGAGGCAGTTCCATCCGCTGTATCCCCATATCGTAAGATCCAGGGGTTTCCTGCTGCCGCATCATATGCACTAAAGTAGCCCGACTTGTCAAATACCATAGCATAGTTTGTCTCGGACCAATAACTATATCCTTTCTTGTTATAACATAAAAAATCTATCATTTCTTCGTTTGAATAGTTGTATTTTTCTTCTTGTGTATTATCGGTTGATATTAAATCATCCTCAACGGTATATCCTATGTAATCATTACTGTATCTCGTATAATTAATTTCTTTTACACTGCCATTGATAAGGTCAAAGGTTGTTTTTCCTCTATAAGGTATGCTACCGTCCTCTTGTATATCACTTACATCTAAATCGTATACTTCATAGCGTACCCAATCCTCATAATTAGAATACGTATATATGTTATAATATGCTTCTAACTGTTGTCTATCATAATGGGCATAAGGCACATTACTTAAGAAAGCAATTAATTCTTCCTGTGTTGTGCCAATATCAATATCTTCAGGCAGGTTATAGGTGATACCGGACTTAAGTGGAAGAAATTTAACATTTACGACAGTACAGTCTATTAAATATTGATAGCTGTCATATTCATTCTTTATCTGAACAACAAGGATTTTATCTTTCTTTTCAAGGAATAAGGATAAGGATTTTCCGGGAGCTAAGAGCTCTTGTGTCTGTTTGACATTTCTAAGCGCTAGCTGTTTACTGTAAATATGCTCATCCGTGGCAGTACCTTTTATATGAAATCCTTGATTTATAAATACGCTGAGTGGTGATGGAAGCCGATAGAACTTACCATCAATAGCAAAGGTAAAGCTGAAGAAATCCGTACCTAACTTAGCTGGTATCTCATAAGGGATTGGTTGATTGATTTTCATAACCAGATCCTCTAAATTAATGTTTACATAAGATAATATGATTTCTTCAATTTTTCCTTTATTGGCATTCAAAACTATTCCTTCTCTTTTAAATCGGTTATCCTCCGTAAACCTATGGATAGGAGTTTTATACTGTAATACACTAAAGTTGCTATCTCCACTTGTATGTACAGGGTTTCCATACACCTTTTTTACTTCGTCAACCGTAGAATTTAAGGTAATACCACCGGGTATTTTGACGTCCCCTTGGATCTGGCAGATTAAAAAATCCTCATAATGATTTGATTTATGAGGTTTTGGATTTATTAGGACGATAGGGAGTGATTTATCACCTTTTGTCAACATCGTATATACCTCCTCCAAAGGGTCAAGAGAGGTACTTGTATCATAATCCTCATCTAATTGTGTTTTTAAGGTCCAACCTTTTTTGGTAAGCTGACCTAAGGTAATGGGTAGCTGATAAGTATTCTCCTCTACCTCGAACTGATAGCTTCCCAGCTGCTCCAGACAGGAAGCAGGTGTCGCAGAGAGAAGGGCAGCTGTATCATTATCATCTTCGTTAGATGAGCTGATTATCTTATTGGTTGCATCCTCTGGTGAAGTGGAGACACCTTGCGTTGGAATACTACTAACCGTTTCATCGCCGTTAAGGGTTTCATAATTGTCATCACTAATATCTGTATCTTTTTTACAAGCTGTAAGTAATACTAACATTATAAAAAGTAAAATTAAGAACTTTCTCATATAAGACCCTTTCTTTATAAAACTGGATATTATTTACTCATAACTGTTATATAAACTGAAATTAAGTCATAATGATGTCATTTACCTTAAGATATAATTACTGATATAAAAGGTAAAAAAATGATTATTTCTTTCATATAAATATAGGACCGTTTAAGTTAAATTTAAGATAAACCTGTTATACTATAGATAATAATCAGTTCTTAAAGATACTAAAACACATGAAAAGATACTTATAATACATTTACAACCTATTTTAATGGTATTACCATAAAGTATATATTTAGTGGGATTTAGAGATTTGATATACAGTAAGGATTATAAGGACACAATGAAAAACATCATAAGAAAGGATATAAGGATTAATGAAGGGAACAACAGTACATGTATGGGACAAAGTAGAAATTGAGTTACAGGCAGTAAAAGATTACGCGAATCCATATTGTGAAGTGGAAACCTGGGTGATCTTAGATGGACCCGGTTTTCATAAGAAAGTATATGGCTTCTGGGATGGAGAAAAAACCTTTAAAATAAGAGTAGCACCTGTAGCTTCAGGAAAATGGAGTTGGTGCTCCGGCTCGAATACGGATGATGAGGGTCTTAACGGTATTAAGGGCAGTTTTACAGCATTTGATTGGACTGAGGAGGAGAAACTTGAGAACCCTTGCCGTCGCGGTATGGTGGTTCCGACTGAGAATGGCCGTGGTTTCAGATATTCGGATGGAACTCCCTATTTTATGCTTGGGGATACCTGGTGGGCAGCGCCTACTTATCGTTATCCATGGTATGAAGACGATATGAAGCGTCCGGTCGGACCAGAGATGGGCTTTAAGGATATGGTGAAGTACCGCAAGAAACAGGGATATAACTGTATTGGTATGATAGCCGGTCACCCTACTTGGGCAAATGATGGGTTTTCTCCGAAAATCATTATGGATGACGGCTATAGTACCTGTATCCGTGCGGCCTGGATGGATACAGATACGGGAAGTGCCAAAGACATGCATAATGAGGGTGGCAGACCATTTCTATTTCCCGGAAAGGTTGAGGGTTATGAAACGGTTGTACCGGATTTTGACCGCATTAATCCTGATTATTTCAAACATCTGGATCTTAAGATAGATTATCTGAATGAACAGGGTTTTACCGTATTTATAGAGGTGATACGTCGTGATATCAGTCAGGTGTGGAAGCGTTATTGCGGATGGCCTGATTCTTATGTTAGATATATACAATATATTTTTACTAGGTACCAGGCTAACAATTGTATGTATAGTCCAATCCATTTTGACTTTATTGGGAATACAATACTTCCAAGGGAATATAACGAGCCTTTAAATATGTTGGTTGATAGATACGGACAGCCTCCCTTTGGAACGCTGCTAGGAACAAATTCCGCCCCTTCATCTTTAACGAACTTCGGTGGTCCGCAGGAAAACCGTTGGCTAACTTTCCATCAGATCGGCAATTGGAGAGAGCATGATCATTATTGGTATCTCACTGAGATATTTCATTCAGAACCGGCGAGACCGGCCATCAATGGAGAGCCGTATTATCCGGGATTTCCGGACGATAATCCGAAGACCGACAGTATCGACGCAGAATATTATACCCGTTCGGGTATGTACGGCAGCTTCTTATCCGGAGGCCTTGGAGGTTATATCTATGGTTGCCAGGGAATGTGGGGAGGCGACATAGAAAAGAATGCCCAGTATAAAATCTGGGAAGCGATTACTTACCGCTCTGGGGCACTGGTTCAGAATCTAAAGAAGTTTGTGGACCGGATAGGAGACAGATATTTAGACCTAATTCCGAACGTGGAATTGATTACACCGAATAAATCCGGTAAAGTAGATGGGTATACCGGCTGGGCATATTGTGCATCCACACCAAAGAGAGATTTGTTATTACTTTATTTTGAGAAGGATTGCTTACCGGGGACCGTAAGGGGTCTGAAACCTAATGCACCCTATGGTATCGAATGGTTTAACCCTGTCACGGGAGAATGGAAATCTGACCGAAGAGTCATCGGAGTTGTCAATGCCGACAATATGGGCCGTATTATCCTGCCATCTTTCCCGGGTGAGGGTGACTGGGGACTGTTTTTAGATGAAATTTAAATCATATAATAATAGATATATAATAGATAAAGCTATTTAATAGAAATAATATTTTGGGTACTATATAAAAGTGACAGCTTCCAAAACTTGCTTATTTTTGGGCGAGGGGTGGAGGCTGTTATTTTTATTTTTGGTTATTTTTATCGATCCAGTGATATACTTTGTACAACAGAAGAAAATAAAGGAGGGCAAAACAAAACAAAGCAAAGTATAGGAAAGCATAGAAAAGTAAAGCAAAGAAAAGATAATAATATAAAGCAAAGCATAGGAATGTAACATATAGAAAAGTAACGTATAAGGCAAGTAGAGGAAGGATATAGCAAATGTTTCAACTATTTTAAAAAGAGATAAATCAGCAGGCAATAGAAGCATTCTGGGAATAGTTTTCTCAAAATGAACAATGGATTATTGATAATAACATTAAAAACCCCATGGATGTCGTGGGTGCAATTGATGAGCAGTTGAAACAAGTATATCCACACTTTAGAGGGGAATTGGAATTTGATTTTACCTATGATAATGGAAGAGGAGAATTTAATTTTTATGATCTGAATACCTACGTAGCGGTGCCCTAGAATTAAAAGCAAAAATGCCGGAAGGACTTGTAAGCAGATGGATGTTTCAGATATCTCATTAAGCTGTACCTGTTTAAAAAGGAATGTGTTATAATTTTGTCAAATAGGTGTGTTACATCTGAACATGATTAATATTAAAGCTATGTTATATTTATTAGATATGAAGTCAAAATATTCAATGAAAGAAGGTGTTAAGGACGTGAATGCGTACAATAATAAGAAAGGGATCTTCGTGCTTTTCCTATTTATAATGATAATATCATCTCTATCTCTAATGGCTTGTGCAAAGAAGAAAGAAGATTTAAATTCACGGATGAATTTCGAGGCAAAAGCTTCTCCACCTGCAGCAGATATTCCTATGGACGAAAGTGGAGTCATACAGAATAATAATTCAGATGAAACAATTGGGTATGGACCTGATGATGCTCTTATAAATGAGTTAACAGAGGCTTCTCCGGCTGTTACTCCTACACCCATGGTAAGGGAAATAGTAACAGGAACCAGATATATTAAGGGAGATGGAGTAAGATTAAGAGAGAACCCATCTACACAATCCGGTATCATCCTAAGCTTAAACCATGGAACAGAGCTGGAATACCTAGAGGGGGAGGGTGAATGGAGTAAAGTGAGGTATATGGATTCAGAAGGATACGTTAGAAATGATCTGATTAGTGAAACAAAAACAGTTCTACAGAGCGAAGGAGCTGTTCCGGTTACATCAAATAATAATAATTCTGACAGAATCAGTGAGCCTAAAATCATAGTAAAGAAGAGTGAGCGCATCCTGGAATTATGGGACGGAGATCGTTTATATGATAGTTTTTCCATCGGCTTAGGGTGGGAACCGGAAGGTGATAAGAAGGTAGAAGGGGATGGGCGTACCCCTGAAGGCACCTATTATGTATGTACCAGAAACAGTAATAGCAGGTTTTACCTGTCCTTAGGAGTATCCTATCCGAATAAGGAGGATGCAAAGGAGGCCCTTGATGCTGGTACGATCAATCAAAGAACCTATGATCAAATCGCCTATGCAATTGATAATAAAGAACAGCCTCCTTGGAATACTGCCATGGGTGGTGAAATTATGATACATGGTATGGGTGGTGACTCGGATTGGACAGCCGGCTGTGTAGCGGTAGATAATGAGGTGATGGACATCCTCTGGCAACATTGTCCCATGAAGACACCAATAGTAATAGAACCCTGAAAAAATTCGTATCTTAACGATGAATTGTATAATAGAAAAACCTATGAATTGTATATAAAAACACTGTATAAAAGAGTAAATATATATGATATAATGTGAGAAATAGGAAATAAAGTTGGAGTTTACATTAATTATACTTAAGGGGATTATATTATGAGGATAAGGACACTAAAACGAAAAGTAAATGTAGTACTGTTATTTGTGACAATTTCTATGACTCTTTTGTTTGGCTGCTACAGGAACAGTCAAGAAGAGGAGAATAAACATATCATACCCCCGGAAAATACGAATATGGAACTCATCGGGGATTATGATATTGCCTTTTCCCATACAGGATATTTTTATGACGGCACCATTGAAGTAGGGATTTTGAGTAATAAAGAGTGTAGTATCTATTATACCATGGATGGTTCTGAACCGGATCAAAAACAGACCCAATATCAGAAAGAAATCAAATTACCGGCTAAGGATGAGGTTAAGGCCTATAGCATTAAGGCCAAAGCATATTTTGAGGACGGTACAGAATCGGATACCATTGTACATACGTATTTTGTTGGCAATTATGTAAAAGATCGATTTAATACTCTGGTGTTCTCTGTTACGACCGACCCTTATAATCTGTATGATGACGAATATGGTATTCTTATAGAAGGAAAGCTGAGACGGGATCATATCAAAGAAAATCCCAGGGATAAGATAGAACCCAATGATCCGGCAAATTTTAATATGCGTGGCAGAGAGAGCGAGAGAGAGGTTTATCTAGAGGTTCTTCAACCGGATGGAACGAAGATAACCGAGATGAATGCGGGGATTCGTACTTATGGTGGCTGGTCTCGGGCAAATCTTCAAAAATCAATAAAAATATTTGCCAGAAAGGAATACGATGAAGTAAATAATAAGTTTCGTTATGAGTTCTTTCCTCAAAAAACAGCAGCGAATGGAGATGGCACTAAGCTGGATTCCTTTAAACGTCTGGTTCTACGTAACTGCGGTAACGATAACGGGTTTGCATTTATCCGTGATGAATTATTTCAAACCTTAGCTGCGCAAGCAGGTTATCAGGACCATCAGGCTGTGCGCCCGGCAGCAATGTTTATAAATGGTGAATACCGAGGGTTTTTCTGGCTACATGAGGTATATTCTGATGAATACTTTGAAGAAAACTATGGGGATTATACCGGAAGTTTTGAGATTTTAGAGGGTGGGGAAAACTATAAATCCCTTGACGAGGACGGAGAGAATGAATATGCAATCCGGGATTATGAGGATATGTATACCTATGCTGCGAAGGATCTTACGAAGGATGAGAATTTTAATCAGCTTAGTGAGTTGATGGATGTCGAAAACTATCTGGAATATTATGCCCTACAGGTTTATATCGGTAACGAAGATTGGCCCCATAATAATTATAAGACATACCGTTATTATGCTGCTGATGGGGAGGAATACAAAGAGGCTCCCTTCGATGGAAAATGGCGTTACCTTTTGCATGATTTAGATTTTAGCTTTGGCATCTATGGTACAAAAGCTACGACGGATAATTTCAGTAAATATGTCGGCAGAAATGGGGAGATGAAAGAGGAAGCTCCGTTATTTAGTCAACTGATGAAGAGGGATGACTGCAAGGAGATATTTATAAAGAAAACAGTTGATTTGATTAATGGTTCCTTTGCTCCGGAGAATCTTAACCGTGTATTGGATGAAATGCATGCATCAAGACTAAGTGAACAGATGAACATGTATAACAAGAATTTGTTAGCTGATTGGGTACATCAGGATCAGCTGGAAGAAAGATTGGAAGCGATTCGTTCCTATGGAAGTGAAAGGGCAGGTTATATTCTTACAAGATATCAGGAATATTTCGATCTGGGAGATATGTATCGTCTCAAAGTGCAGCCGGTTCAGGGTGCAGAGATTAAGATAAATTCATTTGTTACAGATGATTACTTTGAGGGCAGTTATTATTCAGATTATAACACGGTTATATCTACGGTGATACCGGCAGGTATGGAATTAGATTATTGGATGGTAAATGGTGAAAAGGTATATGAACAGGAACTATTAATTACTCCAGCTATGATTAGAGACAGGAAAGTTGAGGTAAACTGCTTTTTTAAAGAAACTACAGAAAAACCGCATATCATAGTGAGCGAACTATCTGCGGACGGTGATGAAGATTATATCACACTTTATAATCCTTACAATGAAGCCGTATCAACCGATGGGTACACCCTGACCGATGATATCGAAGAACCTGAGAAATTCATACTTCCAACTAGGATTATTGCACCGGGCGAAAGCCTAGTTATTCTATGTGGACGAGATACGGAACTGTCGGGTGATGCTGTAGACCCTAATACAGAGGATAAGGATAGTTTATACGCTGAGTTTGGATTAAAGGAGAATGAAACTGTGGTTCTCTTTCGACAGGAAGAGGTAATAGATACAGTTAAAGTCCCTGAGCTAAAAAATAATAATCCTTATCAGAGAGATTTAAACACAATGCGTTTCTATGAGGTGGAGAATTTAAATTAATAAGGCAATATAAAAGGGGTTGTTTTATAATAAATAAGTAGAGGTTATGATTTACCGTACTACACTGTTTGACGGACATGTTGATGTGTCCTTCAAACAGTGTGTAAGGAAAGTGCATCTGAGTGCACTTTCGTCATATCCCCCGCTGATCTATTATGTAACAACCTCTTTTAAAATCAGGCAAGGTTAATTATGCCATAGTATTAGTTAAGTAAGTATAAGATGAATCATAAGGTTTATGTAGATTCATTTGGTATATTAGAAGTTAGCTCTAATTTCTGCTAAAACTCTGCTTTCCATAATCCATGTAAATTACAATATTCATAGACAGTACCGGAAGCCACTTCTTCAAATTCAGCTTTTGGTTCCATACCCGGCTCTAAATAATTAAGTAAAACCTTATCATCTGTTACAAGAGCAATCCATTCAATATAATGTTCCGGCTGTGAAGGATGCAATACAGATCCCACGGTTGCTTTTATTTTTCCATCTTCCTTTACTACTACCGGTACATGTTTTTCTTGTGCTGCATCAGTTGTATTAGCATCCAACTTCGTCATAGGCTGATCGCAACAGACTAAAGTTCCGCCTCCGTTTTTAATCTTAGCCACCATGTTCCCACAGATTTCACAACGATAAAAGTTTACTTTTGACATATCAATTCTCCTTTTTTGATAATAGTAATAATTACTGTTATTGCCATTATATAACTTTAGGAAATAAAATGCAAGAGGAAATGTTATTATTTAGTAATATATTTTAACAAGTGATGATATAGACTAGTTATTATATATAAAATATTGCAGAGTAACATCTGCAAAAATGGAGCATCACTCCTATCTGAAGTTATCTGATTTCTCATGTACCATAGCCGGCTTGTTACTGCTTTGATGCTTAAGATAAAAAGATTATGAAAGATGGATGAGATGCTCCATTTTACATGCGATTGATTTGCTTTTTTTACTTTGATTAAGATATCTTTAAATTTACTTTTCTTAGGGAAATTAAGGTCTCCATATATGCCAGAGGTGATCATTTTGTCCGGTTGCAAATACATCTAGGCGATTGCCACCCCAGGATACAGCAGACGGTTCAGAAGTGATAACTCCATCCAAATCCCTCCATCCGCTCCACATGGATCCGTTCCAGGTTCTAAAAAGCAGTTGATTTTGCTGGCCTTTTGCAAATACCTCCAGACGATTTTCAGCTGTAGAAGCTGCTGCAGGACCGGAAGTAATAGGAGCGGCATTCAAATCCTCCCAATCACTCCATCCGGATCCGTTCCAGTACTTATGCCATGTACTTTGATTTTGCCCTCTAACAAATACATCAATACGGTTAGGACCCCAGGAAACTGCCGCAGGGGGAGAGGTCAAGGTTCCCCCAAGATCTTCCCACTGGCTCCAACGACTGCCATCCCACCATTTATGCCAAAAAGCTTGGTTCTGTCCTCTGGCGAACACGTCTAGACGATTTTCCTGCCAAGAGGATACAGCGGGGGCTGAAGTAAGGGTTCCTCCAAGGTCTTCCCATTCACTCCAACGATTACCGTTCCACCATATATGCCAGAGTGCAAGATTCTGTCCGACAGTGAAAACATCAATTCGATTTGGACCCCAGGATATTGCTGCCGGAGCTGAATTCATTGTACCACCAAGGTTCTCCCATTCACTCCAACGATTGCCATTCCACCACTTATGCAAAAGTTCTTGATTTACTCCTCTGGCGAACACATCCAGACGATTTTCCTGCCAGGAGGAGACGGCGGGGGCTGAAGTAAGATTACCCCCAAGGTCCTCCCAATTGCTCCACTGCGGTGATGGAGGAGTGGGAGGAGGAGTTGGAGGTGTTGGAGAAGGTACTTCACCATTCTCCTGTAAGATTGCAATAATAATATCCAAGAAAACCTGATTGATACGGTTTTCAGACATGCCGAAGGATCTGAGTACTAAGAAAAGAACAGGATTATCCTGTCGTAAGTCATTCAATAGCTTTTCTGCTATCTCCTGTGTGGATCCTGAATAAGTATCCCTATTTTGTATTACATAAAATAGAATACTTCTAATAATTCTACGGGCGATAAATCTTTGAATTCCATAATCTCGGAGCTCCCTGTAATAAGTGTTAAATATACGGTTGTACTGTGCCATTAACCGATTTAAATTCTGTGGTCTTTGAAACATGTTAACCTACCTCTACATATAAATCACTTCATTATATGCTATGACCAAAAGAAATGTTAGAAGTTCTTGTGGTAGATTATCAAGGGGCCTATTATCTAAAGAGTATACAGGTTATATGACTTACAGTACTCCTTCTTAATTCATTTTTGTAAAAGCCTTTTGGTCTAGCAGGGCATTTTATTGATCGATTTGGGTATCTTAGGCAAAGGAATATTGTATAATCAGTTGTTTTTTACTATAATGCAATCGTGGACCACAGATAAATGATACGGAGGTGATTAGTAGAATGAAACTTACCATAAACCAATCCTTGGATCAGGAAGAAACTGAAATAATCATTAACTATAGTGTTATTGATCAAAGGCTGCAGCATTTGATTGATTATATCAGACAGTACTCATTTTCCATACAAGGTATACTGGACAACTCAGTATTTCAAATTCCGCTTGAAAAAATAATGTATATAGACACAGCTGACAAAAAAACATTCTTATATTGTACTCAAAAGGTATATCAGGCAAAGGAAACACTATCAACATTAGAAAAGGTTTTATTGAAAACGCCGTTCGTCCGCATCAGTAAAAGCTGCATTGCAAACAGTACATACCTAAAGTGTGTTAAGCCGATTGCAAATCATCACTTGGAGGCTATGTTAAAAAACGGAGAGAAATTAATTGTATCCAGAAGCTATATCAAAGATCTCAAAGAGAAGCTTAAAAATTAAGAAAGAGTCAGCAGGGATAGGTTGATAATAAAACCCTGGTTCAAATTATATCCTGCCTAAGGGCGGAAAGGAGGCTATTATGAATAAAATTAGAAAGATACATTTACCGGCTATATCAATGGCATTTACTCTTGCAATATTATTTTCTGCTACTATCACTTTACTTAGGGGTAATGATACAACAGGAATTTTTGCATCCGTCATGCAAATGCTTGGTTTTGTGGTTGCTCTACAAATTATTAATGTTTTTATCAGTAGAATTAGATTTAGAAAATACTATCAATATTATTTATCTAATTTCTTTATTATGTATGCGTTTTTCATCAGTGTGGCTTATGTATTTCACTGGTTTGGCTTCCGGTTGGAGAATATTATATTAAACACAATCATTTTTATCTTTATATTCACATTTATTCAACACCATTTTTATAAATTACTTAAAAAGGAAGCAGATGAAATTAATGCATTACTTGATAACAAAGAGAGACAATAGAAAAAATCAAACAGCTTTCTACGAAACGATATACTCGTAGGAAGCTGTTTGATTTATGACAAATGAAGTCCTTCTTCATCAACAATAGTGGAACTTGCCAAATTATATGCAATTGGATTTTCCAAATGAATACTCTCTCTCCAATGTATTAATATTATTAATGTTAATCAATTCTGTAAGGAATAAAGGGTAATTTACGCAGCCCTGTGGTATTACGGATTTTCGTTTACATAGTACCACTTCTATAATTTATTAGATGGTAGATAATTTACCTTCTTTTACCTCTGGTTTTTACATCGAAGGCAACTGCAAGGATAAAGATAGCACCTCTGACAACATACTGGTAAGATACATCGACGCCCATCAAGTTCATACCGTTGGTTAGGGACATGATGACTAAGGCTCCCACAATCGTGTTCGTCACCCGGCCGATACCACCGTTAACAGATACACCACCGATATAGGAAGAGGCTATGGCGTCAAGCTCAAAACCGAGACCGGCGGTAGGTGTGGCAGAGGATAGTCTTGAGGTATACAGGATGCCGGAGAGGGCAGCCAACATACTAACGGAGGCAAAGGCAAACATAGTGACATTTTTAACATTTACCCCGGAGAGCTCGGCTGCTTCCGAATTGCCGCCGATACCGTAGATATATCTTCCCAGACGGGTTTTGTGCAGCATAAAGTTATAAATGAATAAAACAACACCGACAATAACCGCTGTCCAAGGGATACCCCGGTAACCGGCCAAAATCCAAACCACCAATAATATAATTACGGACATAAAAAGGATCTTAGAAATAAAGATAGGAAGGGACATCACCTTAAAATTGTATTTTAACATACTGTTTCTTTGTCTGATCTGACTTATGATCACTAATATTACAGCTAGGATACCAATCAATAAGGTAAGTACATGCAAATTGCCACCAAAGGGCAAATCAGGTAAGAAACCATTGGAGATAGCTCGAAAGACCTCATCCCGAACAATAATTGTTCCGGTACCTGCTGTTACACGGGATAAAAATCCCCGGAAGATAAACATTCCGGCTAAGGTGGTTACAAAAGCAGGAACACCAATTCTTGCAACCAAAAAGCCCTGATATAAACCTACACAGACACCAAAAAATAAGGTTAAAGGAATTACAAGCCACACATTCCAACCGTTTTTTAAGAATATAGCAGCAACCGCTCCCAGAAAGCCGGCTACATATCCGACAGACAAATCAATGTGCTTAATGATTAGAATTAAAGTCATACCGACCGCTAATACAGCGATATATCCGGTTTGGTTGATTAAATCGCTTATATTTCTTGAAGATAGGAATAAGCCGTTTGTTAACACATTAAAATAGATAAATATGAATACCAGTGCAATATACATAGCATATTCCCGTATATTTTCCTTTATTAAGGCATGTAGTTCTGACCCGATGGGTTCATTATCATTCACTGACTTCTTATCACTTACTTTCATTCCATTACCTCCTCCACGCGGGTAGCCATAGCCATTACTTTTTGTTCGGTAGCCTCTTCACCCTTGAGTTCACCGGTGATGGAGCCTTCTGACATAATATAGATGCGGTCACTCATACCCAATATCTCAAGTAATTCCGAGGAAATCATGATGATACTCATACCCTGTTCCACCAGCTTGTTCATAATGGTATAAATTTCGAATTTAGCACCAACATCAATACCTCGGGTAGGTTCATCCAGGATTAAAATCTTTGGTTCTACAAAGAGCCATTTGGCGATTGATACTTTTTGTTGGTTTCCTCCGCTCAGATTACCGACAATTTGCCTTACGGAGGGTGCTTTGATGTTAATGGATTTTTGATAATCTTTTGCTACCTGAATTTCTTTTTTATCATTAATAATAATTCCTTCTGTCAACTTCTCAAGATTAGCAATGGAGGTATTATACTTGATGTCCTGGATTAGAACGAGACCGTTGCCCTTTCTGTCTTCCGTAACATAGGCAATGCCTGCTTTTATAGCATCTTTTGGATGCTTTAACTTTTTTCTAAGCCCGTCCACTATAATTTCACCGTTTGTTATTTTATAATTGGGAACATTACCAAAGATACTTAAAGCCAGTTCGGTTCTGCCGGCCCCCATTAATCCTGCAATGCCAACGATTTCACCTTTACGCACATTAATATTGATATCATGTAAAATCTCCCGTTCGGACACCGGATTATATACGGTCCAATTCTTTATTTCCAAAAATACAGGCCCCGGATTTTTTTTCTTTCTTTTTGGATATATGTTTTCTATGGCCCGTCCAACCATATTTTTTATAATTTCGTGTTCTGATATTTTGGTTTTTTCGGCATCCATTGAGGTTATGGTAGCACCGTCCCGTAAAACAGTAATCGTATCTGCAATTGCAACCACTTCCTTAAGTTTATGGGATATCATAATACAGGTGACTCCCTGATGCTTTAACTGTATGAGTAGCTCTAAGAGATTTTCGCTGTCATCTTCATTTAAAGCTGCGGTAGGCTCATCCAACACCAATAGTTTTACATTTTTGCTTAATGCCTTTGCAATCTCGACCAGCTGTCTTTTACCTACCGATAAGTTCTTTATTTTCATGGAGGGATTTACATTAAGTCGTACCTTTTGAAGCATTTCTCGTGCCTGTACAATGGTTTGATTCCAGTTAATTATCCTTCCCTCTGTAACTTCATGTCCAAAGTAAATATTCTCATAGATACTTAACTCAGGTATCAATGCCAGTTCCTGATAAATAATTGCAATACCTACCGCCTCACTATCCGCTATGGATTTAAACTTTTGTTCTTCATCGTTATATATAATTTGTCCGCTATAGGTGCCATAGGGATGAACGCCGGATAGTACCTTCATTAAGGTAGACTTACCGGCACCGTTTTCACCAACCAGACAATGGATCTCTCCTCTTCGGACTTTAAAGTTCACGTTATTTAGTGCTCTAACTCCGGGAAATTCTTTTATGATACCCCTCATTTCCAGAATATTCTCACTCATCAGTTTTCCTCCTTTAACGCAAGACCGGTTTAAATAAATTCGATTTGCATTAAACCGGTCTTCGATGAGTTATTGCTTCGTTTCGTCAGCCGTTATTCTAATCCTGTAAAATCATCTGCATTATAATATCCGGAATCTATCAAGGCTTCCTGTACATTATCTTTCGTAACAACAACGACAGGGGTTTGCTTGGAAGGTACATCGATAATTAAATTATTATAGGTGGTATCCGTAGCCGGAGTATTACCCTCAATAATACTGATTGCCATATTCATGGCATCCGTTGCCAGAGTTCTGGTGTCCTTAAATACCGTCATGGACTGTTTCTCATCTATGATATATTGGATGGAGGCTTTTTCGGCATCCTGTCCTGTTATATAATATTGTTCTACATCATTATCAGCAGCAAATACATCCGCTATAGAACGAGCTGTACCATCATTCGGCGCTAAGATATAGCAAGTACCTTTTTGCTCGGTTGTAGCTGCAGTGAGGTGAGCCTCAGCCTTCGACCTTGCCTCATTAAAATCCCAGTTTGTTGTAACCTGTCCGATAATACCGGACATCTCATCTCGGGTAAGGGTTGCTTTATCTTTAAGACCTACGGCAGCAGAGGAATTAATAATTTCAAAAGTGCCATCTGCAATTTTTGGCTGTAAGACATTCCATGCTCCTTCAAAGAATAAAAATGCATTATTATCTGTGGCAGCGCCGGCATAGAGATACAAAGGATTACCGGTACCGGTTGCATTATCAACCAGATATTGTCCCATTGCTTCACCAACTGCAATGCTGTCAAAGGTTACATAATAGTCAAGGGCATCTGTATCGGTAATTAATCTGTCATAAGAGATAACAGGGACTTCAGCATTCTCTGCTGATTCAACGGAGGCTGCGGCTGCAGCAGCATCATGTGCACAGATAATCAACACTTTTATATTTTTTGCAATCAAAGTTTCTACATTTGTCTTTTCATTCGCCGGGTTACCTTGGCTGAATAATACTTCAACTGAATACCCGGAGTCTTTGATTGCTTCCTCAAAGCTGGCCTGATCCTGAAGCCATCTGGGTTCATCCTTAGTTGGAAGAACAATACCAACATCAATGGATCCTCCCTTACCGTTTTGATTTCCATCATCGTTTTGATTACAACCGGATAGGGATAAAAGTACTACAATACATAGCAATATAGAAATAATTTTTTTCATAAATCACATACCGCCTTTTTCTTAGATTTAGTAAATCATACATACTAGTGTTTCAAATTTCTGCCACGTTATGCAAATTAATAAACTTGATATAACGGTTGCAATTTATTTCTGTGTAGGTTTATAATAACAACATTGGTTGTAAACAATAAATTCAAATTATTACATGTAAGGAGGTTTCAACTTTGGAAACCGTAATAGAAGTTTTCGGATATCTGGCATCCGGTCTAGTCGCTTTATCCTTTTTGATGAAGTCCATGAATAAGTTAAGATTTGTAAATATGATTGGAGCTGCTCTCTTTGTGATATATAGTGTAGCTATTAAAGCGTGGCCGGTAGCCCTTATTAATTTATTCGTTGTGGGGGTTAATATTTTTCATTTGAGAAGAAGCGGAGATGGAAGCAAGGCAGAATAATGCGGATGAGATTATGATAGAATTTTCTTTTATGCGAGGTTGTTACAGGATGTAATCAGATTCTGTAGCAACTTTTTTCTTAACTAAATAGGATAAGTAAAATGGTTTATTTGGAAGTAATATTATTTTTAGTAAAAAATCTTATAGAGCTAAATTGTTAAATTAAAGAATAAAAATTAGAATGAAAATGTTAGAATAATTTAAATAATACCTATTTTAAATTTCTCCTTCCTGTGCTAATATAAATTTACAATATATGGAAGGAGGATATTATATGAAAAGATTAATATCTGCTTTTATAGCAGGGCTACTAATGATTACGCTTGTGATAACAGTACCGGTAGAGGAAGCCAATGCAGAAGCTAAGGTAAAACCGGTCTGGAATGAGGAGTATTATGGCGACCGTCTTGACATTGACGGACACTTAAGTTATCTGGATAAGGATGAGGCCTTTTTAAATCGCGCAGAAGAAAAAATTAAGGGACAAGCAGACTTAATTAGTGATGAGACTATAACGGCGCAAGAAGATGCTGCGGACAGTAACTTTACATATGATGGAGGTACAAAGTATTTCCTAAACAGAGATTTGGATTTTAAAGCCTTTACCCTTCGAAGTGAAGGAACCAATGTAGAGGTATGGGTTGCTGATGAGTTGGCATTTCCGGAGGGCGATCCCAGACCGGTACCCCAGATTAACCAAGAACAAGTGGACAAGCTTCGGGATGAGTTTGACAGTAACATCTATCCGACGGCAACCGCATTCTTTGGAGACCCTGATATGCATGACGGATCGCAATCTTTACTGACTGAGTGGGGACTGTTTCCGGAAGGATATTATGAAGGAAGTGAAAAGGTAATTATTCTGGTGGATAATATTATCGATGAAAATTATTATATGCCGGAATATCCTTTCTTTGTAGCAGGGTTCTTTTGGCAGACCTTAGAAATGTATATTGACAGAAACATGATAACCATTGACACAAACACCTGGGAGGAACGTTTAGAATCTACATTCTATCCAACCACCATTCATGAGCTTCAACATCTGATCCATTCGGATCATGATCCCCATGAAGAAAGCTGGATTAATGAGGGAATGTCCACCTTTTCAGAGTTTTTGGGAGGTTACGGATTGGATGCAGGTTCTGTTAATTTTTATCTGGATCATCCGGAGAACTCACTGGTAAAATGGGATGATCATTATTCGGCTCCAACAGGACCGGAGACCATAGCAGATTATGGACAGGTTTATCTGTTCACCATGTATATGAATGATAAATTAGGACAGGATTTTATCCGTGAACTTGCCGTAAGTCCGCTACAGGGAATTAACAGTATTAATAACGTATTAAGCAGACATCAGGCAAATCTGGACTTTACAAAGATCTATCAGAATTTTATCACTGCATTAGTAATTGACAGTGATAATCCCGGAAACGGTGTGTATAACTTTGACAGCATTAATCTTCGCGAAATACCAATTAATAAGGAGGGTACAATCAGAGGGAAAACCGTTGACTTCGAAAGTGCCTTAACCTATGAAAAAGAGGGTGTTCCTGCTTGGGGCGGAGATTTTAAGGTATTAGACTTCCAACAGAAAATTCATGGCATCACCTTTGATGGTGTAGACTTTTTACCAATTCCATGGATTACTGTGGGTGATCCTCTGGGATCGGATAATCAGGTTCTTTGGGGTAACGAAGGCGATGAAGCAGACAATATGCTTATCTTTGAAGCAGATTTAACCGGAGTATCAACGGCAACGCTTTCCTTTGATAACTTATTAGACATTGAGGAGCAGTGGGATTTTGGATTTGTTCAAGTTTCCACGGATGGAGGTTATAATTGGACCAGCCTTGCCAATGAAAATACCAGATCCGATCTGGTGGAAGAAGGTTATCCGAAGATAAGGGAGAATCTGCCCGGCTTCACAGGGTATTATGATAATTGGCAAAAAGAAAGTTTTGACTTAAGTTCCTATGCCGGACAGAAGGTGTTAATCTCCTTCCGATATATAACGGATTGGGGCTATAATGATTTAGGTTGGTTTGTTGACAATATTGAGATCCCTGAAATAGGACTTATCTTTGATGGAAGTTCGACAGAAGGCTTTGTGTCTCTCAGTTCGATCTTAGGTCAATATGTAAACTATACGGTTACCTTTATCAATGAGACTGAGGTAGGTAATAAGAAGGGCAGGAAAACGCAGTTCAGAGTAATTACTGTGGATCCTTTTGATGTGACGCAGGAGGATGCATTACAAATCAGAAACTTATTTCAAAAAGGAAAGAATTACATGATAACAACCTTTGCGGCACCGCCGGGGGAAAGAGATTCCGTTTCTTTTACCTATGAGGTTATCATTAAAGGAAACCAACATAAAAATAATGGTAATAGAGATCATGACAATAAGAGAGATCAATGGAGGAATAATTGGAGAAACAATAAAAATAATAACAATAAAAATAACGGTAGAAATAGCAGAAGATAGCAGAACCGGCCCAGAGATTCGTTAATCATGGAATGAGACGGTAACATATTTAAATTAGATTAAGATGGAACATAGGGATTACCTAAATACATCATAAGGAGATTAGTATCTTTACTTGTTTGTCTATTATGAACATGTATATTCGAATGAGACGAACAAAGTAAGGGTATGTACTCCGGTGAAAGTGTATGGTGATCCTTATGTTCCTCTTTATTATGAAACGGATCATGTAAACACTGTCTTGATTTATATCCTCTAAAAATAAGTGGAACCATTTCCCTTTTTCTGTTGTCTAATTAATATAAATTTTAAATGGCCATTTAAAATATAGGAGTTAATCTTATAAAATGGGAGGACATTTTTATGGAGAAAAGAAAAATATCAATTATATTGGTGTGTATATTAATTATGACAGTAATATTTACCGGTTGTTCAAAAGGAAATGATTTATCGGTTGAAACAACAAAAGAGGAAGATGCAGAAACTAGAGATACAGTGATGAAATATGGTTCGGAGAATAGGGATGTAAGTAGGAGTTCCAAGGCGGATGACCTTGATGCCACAGGGGTAACCGAGGATCAGGAAATATTCGATATTGAAGTTACAGAGAGTAGTATTAACACAAATGAGATTATGATAGGAGACAGTTATAAAATGACTGATTCCAGTGCTATCTTAAATAGTGTGGAGAGAGATAAGGCATATGGGTATCAATACGATGGTTTGTACCCAAACACAGAAGAGTATACTAAGATATTTGAAAAAGGCTTTATGGACACTTTACAAAGTCCTTTATCTACTTTTTCTATCGACGTTGATACAGCATCCTATGCTAACATTAGAAAAAATATTAACTATGGATTATTGCCTGAGATGGATGCGGTTCGAATTGAGGAAATGCTGAATTACTTCAACTATGAGTACGATGAACCAACCGGGAAAAATCCGTTTTCAATCAATACGGAAATTGGAAGATGCCCATGGAATCAGGATAACTACTTATTGATGGTAGGTGTTCAGGGAAAGGATGTCGATAAAGCCACCTTACCAAAGAGTAATTTGGTGTTTTTGATTGATGTATCCGGATCTATGGATCAGGAGGATAAATTGCCACTCCTTAAAAATGCATTTTCACAGCTGGTAGAGCAGCTCACAGAAGATGACAGAGTATCCATTGTGGTTTATGCCAGTAAATCCGGAGTCGTTTTAGACAGTGTACCGGGCAATGAAAAACGAATTATCTTAAGTGCTTTGAAGGATTTAACCGCCGGAGGATCAACCGCCGGTGCAGGAGGAATTGAGAAAGCTTATGCCTTAGCGCAAGAGAATTTTATAGCAGGAGGAAATAATAGGGTGATTTTAGCCACAGACGGTGATTTTAACGTAGGGCCATCTTCCCCTAAGGAATTGGAAGAACTCATAGAACAGAAGAGGGAGAGCGGTATATTCTTAAGTGTATTGGGCTTTGGAATGGGGAATATTAAGGATAATCGGATGGAGCTTCTTGCTGATAAGGGAAACGGAAATTACGCATATATTGATTCTTCGATGGAAGCTAAGAAGGTTCTCGTCGATGAAATGTCAGGGACACTCTTAACCATAGCAAAGGATGTAAAGATTCAATTAGAGTTTAATCCTTATTCGGTAGAATCTTATCGTTTAATAGGATATGAGAACAGGGCGTTAAATAATGAGGATTTTAAGAACGATAAGGTGGATGCAGGAGAACTGGGTGCCGGTCATAGCGTTACTGCAATTTACGAAATCGTTCCTAACAGGAAAGACTCTTTATTATATGGACGTGAATCCTTAAAATATCAGACGAAAGAGCAGGTTATAAATAAAGAGTATCAAGATGAGATTACGGAAGTGAGACTACGTTATAAACTTCCGGATTCGAACAAAAGTAACGAAATCCTTCAGGTGGTTTCTTATGATAATACACCGGTGAATAAGATTTATTTATCAGAGGATTTTTACTTTGCAGCGGCTGTTGCAGAGTTTGGAATGCTACTTCGGAACTCGGAATATAAGGGAACTTCTTCGATCGAGAATCTTCTTATGCTAGCTGAAAAAGGTCTTGGAAAAGACGAGGATGGATATCGAACAGAGTTTATTAATTTAGTTGAGAAGTATGAGGAGCTGATAAATAATCGCTGGTAGAAGTTATAGTATCTTATCCGTAGTGCGAATTATAAAAAAATTGATAAATATAAAACAAAGAGAGATGTTTTATGATATTGGTTTTTGTTAATCCATGTAAAACGAATATATAGATGAGTTATACCTAATACATTATATGACGGGGCAGTTTCAAAATAAACTGTGGGAATATGATTTACCTCACACACAGATTGACGGACATATTTTCGATTTTGTATGCCTAGTTCGAACACTTCAGTTCGCACTAGGCATAACAAAATCAGCAACATATCCGTCAAACAGTGCATTACGGTAAAATCATATTTCCAGTTTAACTATTTTGAAACTGCTCCGTCAATATTTCTTAGAGAAGTTATATTCTCAAGGAAAGGTATATGAGTTAGGAAACTTATGCAACAGCCTCATATTTACAAAAGAAAAAGGAACAATGGGTATACTAACATTATCATTGAAGGAAGGCTATTAATGGGTTATTTACACATATTCTTTCTTTATTTATTTTTATATGATAATAAGTGATAAAAAAATAACATAAAATAAACTAATTGACATATATATAGTGTTTTTGTATAATTTAAACACAAGATATAGTGTCTGTGTGCGTACATATAGTTATATAACAATTTTGTTGTTTACTTTGGGTATTCTTAAGTAATGCTAGGCTCATGATAACAAGTAGGAAAAGACGGATGATATCGCTTAATTTCGATTTCATGTTATAAATATGAACCTATTGAACGAAAGAAAAGGAAAATCACTCCTATAATTAGGAGAGTTTTCAAAAAGACAGGAGGAGCAATCCTCCAAAAAGACAGGAGGATTGGGATGAAACACATATTATCAGAAGAATTTTTAAGTCAATATAAACATTTAAATAGTCCACTCAGCCATATTGGTGAGTTTGTATATCTTAGAACTTATTCCAGATATCTGGAGGAAAAGAAACGGAGAGAGACCTGGTATGAAACGGTTTATCGGACTACGGAGTATAATATAAATTTGGGTTTAAATTATAAAAAAAGAAACGGGCTCTTAATCACGGATGCGGATACAGTGAAAGAGGCGGAGTTTTTATTCGACAACTTATTTCATCTTAGGACCTTTACATCCGGAAGAACTTTATATATGGGCGGAACTAAGATTGTCGAAGAATATCCCCTTTCGAATTATAACTGTGCGTTTACCAATATAGAGAAGTTCAGAGATTTGGTAGATGTATTTTATCTGCTTATGGTTGGTAGTGGAGTAGGTATCCGTATTGATCGGAAGTTTATGGACCGTTTTCCTAAGGTAAGGTTTGCTAAGCTTGAAGGTGTATATAAGGTGGAAGTACGCCAAAATACCTCTAAGGAAGATATGGAACATACGTTATGCGATATTGATTCCAAGGATAATACGGTTGCAACGATTACCGTGGGAGACAGCAAAGAGGGTTGGTGTTCTGCCTTGGAGAAATATTTTAATCTGCTTACACAGCCAGAATATAAAGACATTAAAAAAGTAATCATCGACTACAGTTTTGTAAGACCGGAGGGTGAACGACTGAAACGTTTCGGTGGAAGAGCTTCCGGACATAAATCAATACAAAGAATGTTTGAAAAAATGAATCGAGTATTTGGTCGTAGAGAAGACGGTCAGCTGACAACCCTTGATATTCTGGATATCGCTACCATCATTAGCGAGAATGTGGTATCCGGAGGAGTAAGACGGAGTGCTATGATGGTAATCTGTGACGAGGAAGATGAAGAAGTTATTACTGCCAAGAGAAATATATACAGAGTAGTTGATGGGAATTGGATTGAAGATCCGGAGATATCCCATAGAAAAATGAGTAATAATTCCGTATTATATACGCATCGTCCTTCACTTGAGAGGATTAAAGAAATTATCAATTCCATTAGAATAAATGGAGAACCCGGATTTATTAATGGCACGGAAGCATTCAGACGAAAAGAGGCTTTTCAGGGTTGCAATCCCTGTGGTGAGATTTTATTGCAGTCGAAACAATGTTGTAACCTTACAACCAATAACCTAATGGCATTTGTCAATGGAGATACTCTGGATACGGACAGACTGGAAGAGGTACTTAGACTATCTACCCGTGTGGCTATCAGAATGACCCTGGTTGATGTTGAGCTACCGGAATGGAATAAGGTGATGCAGGAGGACAGGATTATCGGGATCTCCTTAACAGGAATGATGGATATGGTAAATAAAACGAATATGAGTTTTAAAGAACTGGAAACCCTTCTAAAAAGACTGAGAGAGGTAGTTCATACAGAGGGTAAGAGATACTCTGAAGAACTGGGTATAGAAGCACCGAAATTAATGACTACAATTAAACCGGAAGGCAGTCTTTCGACACTACCCTGCGTAAGCTCGGGGATTCATTTTGCTCACTCGAATTACTATATCCGCAGAATAAGAATATCAGCTACAGATCCTTTGTTTAAAATGATAGAACAGCAGGGTTGTTATCCTATCTACAATGAAATAGGGCAAACCGATGATAATTGTTCAATTAAGGTAATTGAATTTCCGATTAAAGCTCCGGAAGGAAGAACCAAATATGAGGTAAGTGCGATTGAACAGCTGGAATTATACAAGATGTCTATGATGCATTGGTCAGATCATAACACCTCTATTACCGTTCATGTAAGGGAGCATGAATGGGAAGAAGTGGCTCATTGGGTATATGAAAACTTTGATTATGTTGTGGGAATCACTTTCCTTCCCTTAATGGAGGAGACCTATCCGTTGTTACCTTATGAAATTACAACGAAAGAGGATTATGAGCACAGAATTAAGCAGGTGAAACCGATCGATTATGAGCTTTTGGCCAGATTTGATGATGATGAGGAGCATAACATCATTGATGCGGAATGTGATACCGGTGTATGCCCGGTAAGATAAGGTGATAAAGATAACCAGTTGCCTAAAGTTACATGCAAGGATCTTGCGTAATAAATGAAACGAATTACGTTTATTTAAATATGCTAGCATAAAATATTTATTATATAGAAAACAGATAGCAAATTATGTTAATAAAACACTTGACAATACCGTATACTGTAGCTATAATATCCTTCATTATAATATAATATCTATAATCCATATATGCCAATTTGTAGTGACACAGGCGTCTTAGAGAAATCTAAGGCGCCTTTTTTTATATAATAGGAAAGTCCTTTGGATTTCCTATTATATAAAAAGCACTCCGTGCAGGATACGCACTCGCGCGTATAGAAATTATCTGCCTTTGGTAGGATGCACACTCGCACCTAAGTAATTTTGTCGGTTTTACCGAGCGAGCCAGACGCGAGAGTTTGCCAAGGCAAATTCTTTGTTCTGTTTCTAGGATGGAAAGGGAGATGCTAAATGGAAAGGTTTGCAAGAAAAGCAATCATATTTATATTACTCATGATGATTATTATGTTACCTACTTCATTAACTGGTTGTGAAAAAGAGGATAATAATAAAAAAGAGATCTTGATTGGAGCTGCTGCCAGCCTGAATACAATAATGGAGGAAGTAAAATTGTTATATCAAGAACAGTATCCGGATATAACGGTTAATTTTACTTTTGCAGGATCCGGTTCTCTGGAACAGCAGATCAGACAGGGTGCTCCGGTTGATCTTTTTATATCAGCAGCTATGAAACAAATGGATAATCTGATAATGGATGGATACATACTTGCGGATACGATGGTGGAACTATTAGAGAATCAAATTGTTTTGATTGTTCCTACTAAGAGCAAGTTTGGCATAAGCTCATTTGAAGATATTATTAAGGCTCAGGTCATTGCTGTTGGAGATCCGGACATTGTACCGGCAGGGAAGTATGCCTTCGAAATTTTTGCATCTATGGATATTCTAGATGAAGTAAATACAAAAGCCAATTATGCCAATGATGTGACCGAAGTATTGGCTTGGGTAAGCTCCGGCAATGCAGATGCAGGTGTTGTATATTCAACGGATGCAGCTCTTAGTAAGGAGGTCACGCAGATAGCCTATGCACCGGAAGGGAGCCACAACAGAATCGTTTATCCTGCAGCCGTTGTTAAGGATGCGAAAGAAGAAACAGCAAGGGCCTTTCTTGAATTTCTTACTACAGAAAAAGTTCAGAAGATATTTACGGAGTATGGATTTAAAACGCTTCCATAAAGTCAGGGATCTATGCATAATCCAATAAAATAAATTAGGGAACTGATGTATAAAGTGATATCATGGGTTACACTGTGGATTTATACTGACGCCAAGATTTAAGATATTTTTAAAAGAAATTTTATCTTCTAAATGGGAGGGATGGAGATGAATTGGTCACCCTTATGGATTTCATTAAGTGTAGCAATACCGGCTACTATGATTACCTTTTTTCTGGGAATATTTATTGCCAAAAAGGTAATCAGTGCAAATGCGCCTGTTTCCAAACTTCTGGATGTGATTTTTACATTGCCATTGGTACTTCCGCCAACCGTTGTAGGATTTCTTCTTTTAATTCTTTTTGGTAAAAATGGATTGATTGGACGGTTTCTGTATTCGGTTGGAATACAAATTGTATTTACCAGATTAGCTGCAATAATAGCAGCCATAGTGGTATCGTTTCCTTTGATGTACCGTTCTGCAAAAGCGGCTTTTGAGCAACAGGATGGGAATTTGATACAGGCAGGAAGAACGCTGGGGCTGACAAAAATTCAGATTTTTTGGCGGATTGAGATGCCTCTTGCAGCACCGGGTATTCTATCAGGTACAATTCTAACCTTTGCCAGAGCATTGGGAGAGTTTGGTGCTACACTTATGATTGCCGGAAATATACCCAAGATAACACAAACTATGCCAATGGCGATCTATATGAATATTCAGAGAGGAGAGACTAAGATTGCTTCTGTTTGGGTATTGTTGATGATTATGCTATCCTTCTTTATGATATTATTTTTGAATTTCATTAATATAAAGAAAGAAGAAAAGGGCATACATAATATAACTTCGTAGAGGAGGTCGTTCCTATAAGCCTGTCAGTTAATATCAAAAAAAAATATAAGAATTTTGTCCTGGATATTCATTTTAATAGTAATGAGAGGTGTCTGGGGATATTGGGGGCATCCGGTTGCGGAAAAAGCCTGACATTAAAATGTATAGCAGGGATAGTGACACCGGAGGAAGGTAAGATTGTCCTTAACGGGAAAGTATTATTCGATTCAAAATTAGGGATCAATATACCTCCTCAACAAAGAAAGATTGGACTTTTGTTTCAGAACTACGCATTGTTTCCCAATATGACAGTTCGGGAGAACATCGGAATAAGTTGTAATAAAAAGAACAGGAAAAGTATAACAGACCGCCTTTTAAAAGAATTTCGGTTAAATCAACTGGAAAGCAGATACCCCGGACAGTTATCCGGCGGAGAACAACAGAGGGTAGCAATGGCAAGAATACTGGCATATGATCCGGAAGCGCTTTTGTTGGATGAACCGTTCTCGGCACTGGATTCCTATCTGAAGGAGGAGTTACAGCAGAATCTGATCGATTTTTTGCGTAAGTTTAATAAAGATATTCTCATGGTATCCCATAGCAGAGGAGAGCTATATCGTTTCTGTGACTATATAGCGGTAATCGATCATGGCAGTCTTATGGAGACAGGTAATAAACGAAAGATTTTTGAAGATCCGGAAAAATTTATTACTGCCAGATTAACCGGATGCAGAAATATTTCCAGAGCAATCCGGATTTCAGATTATGAAGTGAGAGCAATTGATTGGAGCGTTAATCTTCACACAAACAAGCGAGTAGAAGATAACATACGCTACGTTGGAATTCAATCTTGTTATATAAAACCCGGTGAACAACATGAGGAAAATACAATCCCAATAAACCTTTCAGATTCTTTGGAGGGACCGGATCAAGTAAAGTTTGTATTAACAAAACAGGAAGATGCAAATTATAGCCATAACAGTAATTTGCTATGGACCGTTGCAAAACAGGAATGGAGACATCTTTACCAGCTTAAATTTCCGGAATATATACAAATTCCAAAAGAACATATTCTGTTATTAACAGAGAGTGAAAAAAGAAAGATTTGTTAAATTGTTCAAAAAATAATCGATTTCATGATAAATATTTGACAATTCAATGTATTGAAACCTTTATCTGTAAATGATAGAATGTCACCTATAGTAATCGTTGGCAATGATTGTTAATTCCGACCGATATAAAATTATAGAAACAGATAGATATTCCTATTTTATGAACAATGCCGTTCCATGGACGACATTGTTTTTTTCGTAGAGATATATTCGCACAATGTGAAACTCACACATAGATATGGCTAACTTGAAGGAAAGGGAGGGAACCCTTGGATTTTAGATACATCCATACTATGATTTAGGCGAGTGATAAAATTATATGTTAATAAACAGTCAGTGTTATACGGACAGAGACGTCATTACTTTTATCAGTAATGACGTTTTTTTATAAAGATAAGGAGGGATATGTATGAGACAGGTTGCGATTTACGGAAAAGGTGGTATTGGTAAGTCAACCACCACACAGAATTTAACAGCCGGATTAGGTGAAATGGGAAAGAACATTATGATTGTCGGTTGTGATCCAAAAGCTGATTCTACAAGATTAATTCTGGGAGGGTTGGCTCAGAAGACAGTTTTAGATACCCTGAGGGAAGAAGGAGAGGATATTGATCTGGAGCTGATTATGAAGCGAGGATTTGCAGATATCCGTTGCGTTGAATCCGGAGGACCGGAGCCCGGGGTCGGATGTGCCGGTAGGGGTATTATTACTTCGATTAATCTGTTGGAGCAGTTGGGAGCTTATACCGATGACCTTGATTATGTCTTCTATGATGTATTGGGAGATGTTGTATGCGGAGGTTTTGCAATGCCGATTCGCGAAGGGAAGGCACAGGAGATTTATATTGTTGCCTCCGGTGAAATGATGGCCCTTTATGCAGCAAATAATATTTCAAAGGGTATTCAAAAATACGCCTCCACAGGGGGTGTAAGATTGGGCGGAATTATCTGTAATTCCAGAAAGGTTGATGGAGAAGCAGAATTGGTAGCTGCATTTGCGAAAGAGCTGGGTTCACAGATGATTCACTTCGTACCAAGGGATAATATGGTACAGAGAGCTGAGATTAATAAGAAGACGGTTATTGACTATGATCCAACGGCAAATCAGGCGGACGAATATCGTGCCTTAGCACAGAAAATAGACGGAAATGATATGTTTGTTATCCCCAAACCAATGAAACAGGAAAGACTGGAAGAACTGTTAATGGAACATGGAATTTTAGACATATAAATAAGTCAAAGCAAAGAAAAGTAATATTATTTTAAGGAGGTGCTCTTATATGGTACTGGTTAGATCAATCATTCGCCCGGAGAAAGTGGGGATTGTATTATCGGAATTATTATCCGCAGGTTTTCCTGCAGTTACGAAAATGGATGTATACGGCCGTGGCAAACAAAAGGGTGTTAAAGTAGGCGAAGTCTTTTACGATGAAATACCGAAAGAGATGCTTTTGATGGTAGTAGAAGACAAGGATAAGGATGATGTTGTAAGAATTATCATGAAATATGCAAGAACCGGTGAAGAGGGACATTTTGGAGATGGCAGAATTTTTGTTAGTCCGGTAGAAGAGGCATATACCATCAGTACAAAGAAAAAAGGATTATAAGGGGGGTTGGTTATGAAGGAAGTTATGGCCATTGTGAGACAGAATAAAGTAAACGTAACCAAGGAAGCCTTAGCCGAAGCAGGAATGCCTGCATTTACCTGTAGAAAAGTTCTTGGAAGAGGGAAAAAGCTGATTGATATGACACTACTCAGATCCATTGTTGATTCCGGAGAAATACCACTTTCGGCTACCGGTGAACATCTTACAGAGTCGAGCCGTTTGATACCAAAACGGGTGTTTACCTTAATGGTAGAGGATGAAGATGTAGATGTGGCAGTTAATACGATAATGGATGTAAATTCCACAGGTAATCCGGGAGACGGTAAAATCTTTGTCCTTCCGATCTATGAAAACTATAGGGTTCGTGATGGTGAAATGACGACAGAAGCGTATTAACTATATGAGGTTCAACGAATCCATCGACTTTGTAAAAATTGAGATGCTGCCCGATTTCACGGGTTGGCACTAGAATGGAGGGATTACAATGAAGGAAATGAACAGAGTGCTTGACCACTATAATTCCAAGGTCTATAAAAACCGTAAGGAGCATATGGTCGCGGTAGGGAACAATGACAATAATAATGAGATTTTAGCGAATGTACGAACCATACCCGGTATTATAACACAAAGAGGGTGTTGCTATGCAGGCTGTAAAGGGGTTGTACTGGGGCCGATTAAAGATGCATTTATTATTACCCATGGACCGATCGGGTGTGCCTATTATTCCTGGGGAACCAGAAGACATAAAGCAAAAAAAGGAGAAGGGGAAGATAACTACCTTCAATATTGCTTTTCCACAGACCTTCAGGAGTCGGATATCGTCTTTGGAGGGGAGAAAAAGTTAAAGCAGTCCATAGAAGAGGCGATGGATTTATTCCATCCCCATACGATTTTTATCTGCTCTACCTGTCCCGTGGGTTTAATCGGGGATGACATTCATGCGGTAGCGAAATGGGCGGAGAAGGAATATGGTATCAAATGCATCGCCTTCAGCTGTGAGGGATATAAAGGCGTTAGCCAGTCAGCCGGTCATCATATTGCGAATAATCAGTTGATGAAATATGTTATCGGAGAAGGGGACCGGGAGATTACGAATAAATATTCTCTAAATCTGCTCGGGGAATATAATATTGGCGGTGATGGCTGGGAAGTTGAGCGGTTGCTAAAAAGAATTGGTTATGAGGTGATTTCCACTTTTACCGGAGGCAGCAGTATGGATGATTTAAAGAATTCTCATCAGGCAAACTTAAGTCTGGTGCAATGTCATCGGTCCATCAACTACATTGCTGAGCTGATTGAGACAAAATACGGAATTCCATGGATGAAAATTAATTTTATCGGTGTGGAGGGTACAATTAAAAGTCTCAGGGACATAGCGAAATATTTTAATGATCCTGCGCTAACAGCAAGAACAGAGGCTGTTATAGCAGATGAGCTTGATTTTATAGAGCAGGATATTGAGTATTATAAAAGTAAGTTAAAAGGTAAAACAGCTGCCATCTATGTAGGTGGTTCCAGGGCTCACCATTATCAGTTTTTATTAAATGACTTCGGGGTAAGGACTATTTTAGCAGGATATGAATTCGGACACAGAGAGGAATATGAAGGGCGGGAGGTATTACCTTTTATAAAACCGGATGCAGACAGTAAAAACATCGAGTCAATTACAGTGGAACCGGATCCTAAGAAATACCATTTATATCTGTCAGAAGAGGATATCAATAAGTTAAAAGAGGAGAAGCTCATTGGATATTACGGCGGCATGGTAAAGGATATGAAAAACGGTACGTATATGGTGGATGATTTAAATCATTTTGAAACTGAGGAATTCTTAAAAATATTAAAACCGGATATCTTCTTTTCCGGTATTAAAGATAAATTTGTTGCACAAAAGGCAGGGGTTTTATCGAGACAGCTACATTCCTATGATTACAGCGGACCATATTCCTGTTTTCGGGGGGCTGTAAATTTTGCAAGAGATATTGCGATGGGAATTTACACTCCGGCCTGGAGTTATGTGAAAGCCCCTTGGAAGGCTGCTCCCATTTTAGAGGGCACGGTAGGAGGTGAGGAAGCATGCTAGACTACACAAAAAAAGAAACCTATGACAGAAATGCCTTAAGAGTAAATCCGGCAAAAACCTGTCAACCGGTCGGTGCCATGTATGCCGCATTAGGTGTTCATGGTTGTATGCCCCACAGTCATGGTTCCCAAGGCTGTTGTGCATTTCACAGAATGTTTTTAACACGACACTTTAAAGATCCGGCAATGGCGTCCTCCAGTTCCTTTACTGAGGGCGCTTCTGTTTTTGGAGGAGGTTCGAACCTAAAGACCTCTGCTAAGAATTTATTTGATATTTACAATCCCAAGATCATTGCTGTGCACACCACCTGTCTTTCAGAAACGATTGGCGATGACTTGAATGCATTAATTCAAGGTATTGATATACCGGAGGGTAAATATATGGTGCATACCAATACACCCAGCTATAAAGGTTCTCATATTACCGGTTTTAGCAATATGACAGCCAGCTTTATACAGTACCTGTCAAAGGCATCCGGTAAGACGAATAGGAAGGTGGCTATACTACCGGGATTTGTAAACCCGGGAGACATGAGAGAAATGAAACGGATTGCCAGTGTCATGCAGATACCATATACGATGCTGCCAGATACGAGCGGTGTTATGGATAGCCCGATGACCGGTAAATTTGAACTCTATCCGAAGGGCGGAACCAAGGTGGAGGAGATTAAGTCTCTTGGAGATTGCGAGCTGACCTTAGCCTTTGGGAAGATTACGAGTGAAATGCCAGCAGAAACCCTTTATAAGAAATGCAATGTACCTTTTAAGATACTTCCGCTACCGATCGGCATCGGTCGGACAGATGAATATATTATGGCATTACAGAGCTTGACCAAGGCAGAGGTGCCGTATGAACTGGAGGAGGAACGGGGACAGCTGGTAGATATCTTAATTGATATTCATCCCTATACCTATAATAAGAAGGTAGCAATCTTTGGTGATCCCGATACTGTACTCAGCTTAGCGGAATTTGTACTAGAGATGGGAATGGTACCGAAGTATCTTGTAACCGGTACGCCTGGGGAATATTTTCAGACAGCGGCAGAGGATTTGTTCCTAAAGTTTGGAATGAGTGGGTGTAAAGCAAAAGCTTCCGGTGACTTATACGAATTACATCAATGGATTAAAGAGGAAGGTGTGGATTTACTCATAGGTGGAACCCATGGGAAATACATTGCCAGAGCGGAGGATATACCGTTTGTCAGAGCCGGTTTTCCGATAATTGACCGCTATATCCATTCCTACTTGCCCCTAGTGGGCTATAAGGGTGGTATGAGATTGGCAGAATTAATTACCGGTGCATTGATGGATCGTATGGATCGGGATAGTGCAGAAGAAGATTTTGAGATGGTTATGTAGAGAAGCCCCCTTTTGTAGCGTCGGCGCACCATGTTTCACATGATGCGCCATAAGGCGCATTTATTTTATATAATAGGAAAGTCCTTCGGATTTCCCTATCATATAAAAAGCACTCCGTGCAGGATGCACACTCGCGCGTAATGAAATTATCTGCCTTTGGCAGAACGTGCTCGGTGCGAGAGTCTACCGAGACAGACTCTATGTTCTAGAAAAGAAATATTGGTATTAATTTATGAGTGGAAGGAAGTGTATCGGTATGATGAATTCAATAGTCTTGGAGGAGAGAAAGGATTTTATATTACAAAAGCAGGAAGGTTGCCAAGGGAGCAGTATGCGTTGTGATGCAAACAGTATATCCGGTGCCGTAAGCCAGAGGGCCTGTGTATATTGTGGAGCCAGAGTCGTATTAAATCCTATCACCGATGCATTTCATATTGTTCATGGGCCGATTGGATGTGCCAGCTACACCTGGGATATCAGGGGAAGCTTAAGCAGTGGAGATGATCTATATCGCAACAGCTTTTCCACGGATTTGAGAGAAAAAGATGTAATATTTGGCGGGGAGAAGAAATTGACGGCTGCGATAGAAGAGATAGCCAAGAAGTATCATCCGAAGCTGATTTTTGTTTATGCTACCTGTATTGTTGGGGTAATCGGAGATGATGTTGAAGCTGTATGTAAGAGTATGTCTGCCAAGTATAAGATGCGTGTAATTCCGGTAAAATCGCCGGGTTTTTCGGGGAATAAATCGGTAGGCTATAAGATGGCTTGTAATGCTATTATGGAATTAATGGGACCGCATCGTCCGGAGAAAAAGAATGGCGTCAATATTCTGGGAGATTTTAATCTTGCCGGAGAAGTATGGATTGTTAAGGATTACTTAAAAAAAATAGGAATTCCGGTAATAAGTACGATTACCGGAGATTCGAATTACGAAAGCCTAATCAATGCTCCGGCAGCACAGCTAAATATTGTTCAATGTGCCGGCTCCAGTACCTATCTTGCGACTAGGATGGAGGAGGAGATGGGGATTCCTTATATTAAGATTAGTTTTTACGGAATTGAGGATACCATTGATTCTCTGGTACGAATTGCCGAGGCGATGAAAGAGGAAGCGGCAAGAAGAAAAGCTGTGGAATTTGGAGAGGCTGAAAAGGCAAAGCTACGAAACTTTCTGGAGAGCTACCGAAAAAACCTGGTGGGAAAGAAAGCAGCAATATATGTCGGTGGAGGTTTTAAGGCGATCTCCTTAATAAAACAGTTTCATTCTCTAGGGATGGAGACGGTTGTTGTTGGAACGCAAACCGGGAAAAAGGAGGATTATGAGGTTATTGAAAGCATGGTGAATGAGAATACCGTTATCTTAGATGATGCTAATCCGGCCGAGCTGGAGACCTTTATCCGTGATAAGGGAGCAGATATCTTAGTAGGAGGGGTGAAGGAAAGACCTTTGGCTTACAAACTGGGAATTGCTTTTTGTGATCATAACCATGAAAGAAAGCACCCTTTGTGCGGCTTTGAGGGTGTTGTAAATTTTACAAAGGAAATCAATCTGAGTTTACTTAGTCCCGTATGGAAGTATATCAAACAGGAGGTGGTTGTATGAAAGGAACATTGGTGAACTTGAATGTAAACCCCTGCAAGATGTGTATGCCTATGGGAGTTGCAACGGCATTCTACGGTATTAAAAAGTGCATGACGATCCTTCATGGTTCCCAGGGCTGCAGCACTTATATAAGAAGACATATGGCAACCCATTATAATGAACCGGTGGATATAGCCTCCTCATCTTTAACAGAAGAGGGAACGGTATACGGAGGAGAAAGGAGTCTGATACTGGGTTTACTTAATCTGATTAAGGTATATGAGCCGGAGGTGATTGGAGTAGCAACGACCTGTCTGGCCGAGACCATAGGAGAAGATATTTCTCGCATTATTAACAAATTTTATGAGCAATACCCTGAGCACAAAAAGGTTACAATTATACCGGTATCCTCTGCGGGTTATGGCGGTACCCAGTTTGAGGGCTATAGCAATACGCTCTATCAGATTATCAAATCAGTACCCATGGATACAAGGAAGAATGGTAGGGTAAATATAGTCACCGGGATGCTTTCACCGGCAGATATAAGATACTTAAAAGAGGTATTAGAAAGTTTTCAGATTGACTATATCTTATTTCCCGACCTGTCGGAGAATTTGGATGGAGGATATCATCCTAATTACGATAAATTGCCTCAGAAGGGAACGGATATCAAAGACATCGCGCAGATGGCAGGAGCGGATTATACAATAGAATTAACGCCATTTGTAGAGGAAAGTATATCGGTTGGTACCTATCTCCAAGAAGTTTACAATGTACCCTGTAAAAAATGTAATCCTCCGGTGGGATTAAGAGATAACGATTATTTTATTCAGCTGTTATCCGTAATAACCAAAATACCGGTACCAAGAGCTCTAAAGGAAAAGAGAGCCCGGTTGTTGGATGCCATGATTGACGGACATAAATATAACAGTGAAGCAAGGGCTGTGATCTATGGAGATCCTGACTTTGTATACAGCTCAGTCAGAATGTGCGTAGAAAATGGAGTTGTGCCCATCGTTACAGCCACAGGCACCCTATGCAGTGGCTTCAAGGATATGATTTTAATGGAAATAAAGGATTTAATGGACCACTATTTCATTGACAGGTATGACATTCTTGAGGATGTGGATTTTCAAACCCTTGAAGAATTAGCTAAGGAGAGAAAAGCGAATGTTTTTATCGGAAACTCTGATGGTAGAAGAATGGCTGAGAAGCTGGGTGTCGATTTAGTTCGAAGAGGCTTTCCTATTCATGACAGGGTAGGAGGTCAGAGGCTTAGAATGGTAGGTTATGAGGGTTCTCTCACATTTCTTGATGATATTACCAATGTAATAATAGGAAGAAAGGAAACCGGTTTTCGGGAAGAATTATTGAAACTTTATTATAAACCGGAGGGGACATATCAAGCCAAAGAGTTAGGATACGATGAACTAGAAGATAGCATAGCATTAACGAATGGAAAAACTGTAGAGAGCGAACAGAAAGATATAAACAGTTCGGCAATAAAAGCATCAGAAAACAGAGACCGGGATCAGGACGCATTAGTACATAAGAATACGAATAGAAATATGAAAGAAAAGACAATTGAAGAAAAGACAGCTACCCATCCATGTTTTTCTTGCGGTGCAGCGCATCAATATGCAAGAATGCATCTGCCTATAGCACCAAAATGCAATATAAGCTGCAATTATTGTGTAAGAAAATATGATTGCCCGAACGAAAGCAGACCTGGTGTTACTACTCACGTCTTAAACCCGATGGAAGCCCTTCACAAGTTCTTGGAAGTCAAAGAAAAGGTTTCGAAACTATCTGTTATCGGTATAGCGGGCCCCGGAGATGCATTGGCTAATTTTAAGGAAACCAAGAGGACTTTAGAGCTCATTCGGGAGAAGGATGCGGATATTACGTTTTGCTTATCTACCAATGGTCTCATGCTTCCCCAATATGCAGATGATCTTGTTAAATTAGGGGTATCCCATGTAACCGTTACAATGAACGCGATTGATCCGACAGTCGGAGCACAGATATATAAGTATGTAGATTATATGGGAGTGAAATATTATGGAGAGACCGGTGCTGCTATCTTGTTATCAAACCAACTGGCAGGGATAAAAATGCTGACAGAGCAAGGAATCGTCTGTAAGGTAAATATCGTTATGTTAAAAGGTATTAATGATTATCACATACCGGATATCGTTAAGAAAGTAAAAGAACTGGGGGGCAGTATAACTAATATAATGCCGCTAATACCGGTAAAGGGCAGTGTCTTTGAGAATCTGCCTTTAGTCAGTAAGGATGAATTAATGGCAATGCGATCAAATTGTGGTGAAACCTTGAAACAGATGTTTCATTGCAGGCAATGCAGAGCGGATGCAATCGGTACCCTTGGAGAAGAATTATCTACCATCAAAAACCCGTCAGTTCATATTGCAGTTGCCACAAAGAATGGTACGCTTGTAGATCAGCATTTTGGCCAGGTATCAGAATTATATATCTACGAGTATAAAAACGGTGCCTCATTTTATAAGGAAAGAAGGCCGATAAAGAAGTACTGCGATGGTGCTTCGGAATGTAATAACAATGAGTATAAAATAAAAGCCATTATGGAAGCAATTTCAGATTGTACCGCAGTAATTACGATGCGAATTGGAGAAGGTCCGAAAAACCAGTTAAAACAGCAGGGTATTAGGGTGTTTACTATGTATGACAGGGTCGAGGATTGTGTACTTCAGGCGGCAGCTTTAATTACCGATGGGATAAAAAACAGAAAGAAAGATAAGGAGGTTCTTTATGATAAAGCTTAAATATCATGTTTTTGTCTGTACCAGCTGTAGGATTAACGGGCAGCAAAAAGGGCTATGTTATTCGAAAGATTCGGTAGACATTGTACAGAAATTTATCGAAGAGATTGAAGATTGTGAATTGTCCGGTGAGGTTATGATTACCAATACAGGATGTTTTGGAATCTGTGAGAAAGGGCCTGTAGCCGTGGTATATCCTGAGGGAGTTTGGTATGGAAACCTTACCGAGGAGGATGTTGAAAAGATAGTGGAACAACACTTAATTCAAGGAGTGCCTGTTGAGGAGCTGAGGATATAAGAGTGTTACCGCTTTGAACACTTTGTATGGATAAGTAAGCGATCTGTATTAGTAGGCTATCTACTGCATATTATGTGTACTCAGATAAGTTCTGAGTAAAATGTGATGAAACAGGGGGGAGAAATTTGATTCAAATAATCGATAATACGCTTACGGCTATGGATCAGTTTCTACCAACCAAGGAGGATCTGCATAGCTTCTGTGAGCTACTAATTACCATTGGTGTTGATATGATTGAAATGTCCGTGACAGCATATAAGCGGATGGAGTTTCTTCCGGAGGAAGGGAAGTTCCTACTTAATATATCAGATAGAGAGGATAAAAATCCTTATCCCGGTTTTTATCGATATATCAGCCGTTACGGGGAGGTCAAGGATGATTTCATACCTGAGATACAATTGAATGATGTCAGAGAAATAGTAAAGCTTAGAGAATTTCATGGACAGAAAGATATACGTATTGTCGGTTTGGATGACTTAATCTGTTACTCCTATGATAAAGTCATGAAGGAAATAACACGAAGTCTGCCCGGCTGTAATATTATTTTTTGTCCAGAAAACTCGTATCAATGTGCCGGTGCATTAGCAATTCATTGGGCTATGAATTATGGTAAATCCTTAACCACAAGCTTTGCAGGTTGTAAAAACAATGCTGCTACGGAAGAAGTCATTATGGCATTACGCTTAGCAGCCAGGCATAAACCAAACCGCAATCTGACGGTTTTGCCCCGGTTAACTGCGCTTTATGAAAAAATCACAGGTCAAAGAGTCGGCAATAAAAAACCAGTCATAGGGGATAAAATTTTTCATGTGGAAGCAGGAATACATGCGGATGGTATTATCAAAAATCCGAATACCTATGAAGCATTTTGTCCCTTATGCGTCGGAAAGAGTTCTAAGATAATTATTGGGAAGCATTCCGGTACCAAAGCCATTAAATTAAAATTAGCGGAAATGAAACTTCCAATACCGAATGAATCAGGGATACATAGTATTCTAGGAGAAGTTAAACTAAGATGTATGACGGAAAGAAAAAGCCTAAGTGATCAAGAGTTTTATAATCTGGTTTTGGAGGTGACATCCAATGAAAGAGGTCAAACATATCGTTGATACTACCTTAAGAGATGGAGAACAAAGCCCCGGTATTGCATTGCAGGTAGAAGATAAGGTTAAGATAGCAAAGCTACTGGATGATATCGGTGTCTATGAGATCGAGGCGGGAATTCCGATGCTTGGGGAAGCAGAGGAAGAAAGTATCTATCGAATCATGGAAAACAGAAGAAAAGCTAAGATATCGGTTTGGAGTCGTATGAATATTAACGATGTCAAACGCTCCCTTATCTGTAGACCGGATATTATTCATATCGGAACTCCGGTCTCCTACATACAGATATATAGTAAACTAAAGAAGAATAAGGGATGGGTGCTAAAAAACATTCTTGAATGTGTCATGGAGGCAAAAAATCAGAATGTAAGTGTAACGGTAGGGTTTGAGGATGCCTCAAGGTCAGATATCGGTTTTTTGTTAAGCTTAACCAAGGAACTCAAAAAGGAAGGTGTTGATACCATCCGGATCGCAGATACAGTAGGGGTGTTAACACCCTCAAGGACGAAGGAGTTGCTCGAAACCATTCGAATGAATACAGATATGAAATTAGAGATACATATTCATAATGACCTTGGGATGGCTGTATCCAATTCTATCGTAGGTGCGAAGTATGGAGCAGATCTTATTGATTGTACTCTATTCGGTATCGGTGAAAGGGCCGGTAACTGTAATTTATATGACTTTGTCCATAGCAGTGAATCCATATTTCAATTTGCCATGAGTAAGAAAGAAATCCGCTTTGTTGAAAAGCAGGTTTTGGAGGAACTAAAGGGAGCAGTATAACGAAAAAGACAACGCTAGTTCAATTTTTAACAAAAAAAATAAAAAATGTCTTGACAAATCAGAAAATGGACAGTATACTTTGTCAATATAAATAATAGCAAAGGCGCAGTAGTAATAACTACCGCGCTTTTTCTGTTTGGCAATAAAATGTCCGCGGCATTCTATTGCACCATAATGACGCAAAGACGTGTAATCAGTGATGAGATTTTCATCCCGATAACACGTCTTTCTTATTATATAATAGGAAAGTCCCTCGGATTTCCTATTATATAATAAGCACTCCGTGCAGGAGGCGCACTCGCGCGTATTGAAATTATCTGCCTTTGGCAGAACGCGCTCAGAGCGAGAGTCTGCCGAGGCAGACTCTTTATTCTTAAGTATTAAGACACAATTTTTCTTGAGAGGAATTACTGAAAATTGCTTCCTGGAATGAAATAAGAAGAGAAGCTTAACAAAAATAATAGGAGGGATAATTATGTTTTCATCAGTTAACACAATGTGGGTTCTAATTGCAGCAGCGCTTGTATTTTTTATGCAGGCAGGATTTGCAATGGTAGAATCGGGTTTTACCAGAGCGAAAAACGCCGGTAACATCATAATGAAAAACCTTATGGACTTTTCACTAGGAACAGCAGTTTACTGGCTGTTAGGATTTGGAATTATGTTTGGAGGAAGCAATCTTTTACTTGGTAGCTTCGATCCAATGGTAAGAGGAGATTATTCAGGAGTTTTACCTGACGGAGTTCCGTTAATGGCATTCTTAATCTTTCAGACGGTATTTTGTGCTACAGCAGCGACGATTGTATCCGGTGCTATGGCAGAAAGAACCAAGTTTTCATCCTACTGTATCTATAGTATGGTGATCAGTGCTATCATCTATCCCGTATCCGGTCACTGGATCTGGGGTGGTGGCTGGTTGGCACAGAGAGGCTTCCATGACTTTGCCGGATCCACTGCTGTACACATGGTTGGTGGTGTGGCAGCCTTGATTGGAGCAAAGATGTTAGGTCCCCGTATTGGAAAATACGACAAAAACGGTAAGTCAAAAGCAATCCCTGCGCATAGCTTAACGCTTGGTGCTTTAGGTGTATTCATTCTATGGTTTGGATGGTTCGGATTCAATGCAGGCTCCACAGTTTCGGCAACCGGAGACAGCGTGATTGAAGCTATGTCAAGTATCTTTGTTACTACGAATATGGCAGCAGCTATGGCATCCATAGCGGTTATGGTAATAACCTGGATCCGTTATAAAAAGCCGGATGTATCCATGACCTTAAACGGCTCTCTGGCAGGTTTGGTTGCAATTACCGCCGGTTGTGATGCGGTGTCACCCTTTGGTGCTGCCATGATTGGTCTACTGGCAGGTGTTGCAGTAGTATTTGGTATAGAGTTTGTAGATAAAGTATTAAAAATTGATGATCCTGTTGGTGCTGTAGGCGTTCATGGTATATGCGGAGCGTTAGGAACAATTTTAGTCGGATTGTTTGCTTTGGACGGCGGTTTATTCTATGGCGGAGGAACTTCTTTGCTGGTTACACAGGTCATCGGTGTGATTGCCGTAGCAGCTTGGGTAGCAGTAGCGATAACAGTAACTTTCTTAATCATTAAGTATACCAATGGACTTCGTGTATCAAAAGAAGAAGAGATTAACGGTCTTGATATCCATGAACACGGGTTGGTTAGTGCATATGCAGATTTCATGCCGGTTGTTAATGTAACATCTTCCATATCTTCGGTAGCTGCAGCCAAGGATATGATGGCTACGGTTCCTGTTACAACGATCACAATGGACAGTACAAACAGCACGAAACCTAAGCTTACCAAGATAGTAATTATAACAAAACAAAGTAAATTTGAAGCACTAAAACAGGCTATGAATGCCATTGATGTTACCGGTATGACGGTTACTAACGTACTGGGCTGTGGTATGCAAAAGGGTATTACAGAATATTATCGTGGTGTTCCGATGGAAATGAATCTGTTACCGAAAATACAGGTAGAGATTGTAGTAAGTAAGGTGCCGGTTGAGACAGTTGTCAATGAGGCAAGAAAAGTCCTCTATACCGGTGAGATCGGTGACGGTAAGATCTTTGTTTATGACGTAGAAAATGTCATCAAGGTACGTACCGGTGAAGTTGGTTATGATGCTCTTCAGGATGAAGATGAGATCTAAGAAACAAATATAAGATAATAAAATGTGATATCTTTCTCTTTATAAATAATGTATATAAATAAAATCCCAAAACCCATAAAAATTAGTATTGTATAAAACAGCTGCCGATGTGGTGGCTGTTTTTTCATCTTCCTCGGTAAGAATAACGGCTATAAACGGTGCATATGATATGCTAAAGGATAACCTTTAGAGGGGGGATGAATAATTGAGAAATCATGTTTTTATTAAGGAAAAAGTGATTCAACAGAATATGTATTATAAAGATCACATTATAATGAAATACACGATTAAATATCCTCAATTTATATCAGAGGATTATCAGGTGTTATTAAACAAACTCAACTCCTACTATCGGACAAGGGCTTTGATGTATGAAAGATCCAATGTAACCAATTTATATCAGATGGCCATGGTGGAATATGAATATTCTATAGCAAATAGTTATCCGATTAGAGAGTTTGAAGCTTATGTAGACTATACCGTTACATATAATCAAAATTGTGCCATCAGTCTATACTTTGATCAATATGAATATGCAGGGGGAGCCCATGGATTAACGCTGCGATATTCAGATACCTGGAGCCTGACAAATAGTAAAAGAATGGAACTAAATGATATCTTTCCATATACTACGAAATGTAAAGAGCATATAATCAATAATATAATTGAACAAATTGAATCAGGAAGAGAGATGGATAACAATCCATACTTTGACGATTATTATACCCTTGTCTCAAAAAATTTTAAGTCCAATAACTACTATTTAACAAAGGATGGAGTCATTTTTTATTTTCAGCAATACGATATTGCACCATATGCCAGTGGTATTCCTACATTTCTAATTCCCTATGGTTGTGATGGCGCTATTGAACCGAAATGTTAAATAATACCATAGGAAACTATTTGTAAATAATATTACATATCTTAAGAATAGGAAAGCCATGCGTACATATTTTCGATTCGCATTGAGTTAGCCAAATTTCTATGCTACAATTACAGTATGCTCATTCGCTTCTGGCTGGATGGGGGAACACAGATAATTTATAATTTTGATTGAGGAATTTTGCAAAAATCTCCCTGCGTCATACTAAAAATCCCTTTACGTCACCTGTTGCTCGTGACGTAACGTAATGCCCTATTCTTGGGGCAAGGAGGTGAATTCTATGTCAAACTACACGACTGGAGAAATGGCAAAAATGTGCAATATTTCGGTGCGGACAGTTCAGTTTTACGACCAAAAAGGTGTACTGCATCCGTCCGCCGAAAGCGAAGGCGGCAGGCGTATATACAACAACGATGACCTAACCAAGCTACGCCTTATTTGCACACTCAAATCAATCGGGCTATCACTTAATTCAATTAAAAGCGTTATGGAGAGTGAGCTATCAGAAAAAATCCTCACGCTCTTGCTTAACGAGCAAGTAAAAACACTTTCTAACGAAATTGACGAGCGGCAGAAACAGCTTGAAAGGATAATTGTAATAAAAGAAAGTATCACAGGTAAAGCCAGTGTTCCAGCAAATACAATCCTTGACGTAGAACATATTATGGAAAAGAAGAGTATTGTTCGCAACAAGAAAAAGCTAACCATGATTTATGTTGGAGTGGGAATTGCAGCAGCTTTAGGGCTTTTGTTCATGGTGTGGCTCGTAGTATCACGTATCTGGTGGGGGCTTGCGATATATATATCCGTCGCAATAATCAGCCTGTTTATTTCAGCTTTTTCCCTAAAAGATACTGAGTTTATTTGCCCTAAATGCGACTCCGTTTTCAAACCATCCCTAATACGGACATTCTTTAGCACCGGCGGTAATAAAGTCCGTTGGATGACTTGCCCTGAATGTGGGTATAGAGATTGGTGCGTTTTACGGAAGAAAAAGTAAGAATATCAAAAGAATGCCTTCGAACGGGCATATTAATATCCATTCAACAAATTATTATTTAGTGGTTTGGTTTACATTGATCATATTTTGCTTCGTATAAACAAAAAAGTAACCATGAACATAATATAGATGATGTTCATGGTTACTTTTCTATTACGGAATATTTTACTTTACATTTATGCTCCACCCGGGCCACTTCTGCTTGGTGAGTCATCAGGAACTTGAGCATGGGAGTCCTTGGTGGAGTTTCTCATCTGGTTGCGATTTGAATTCTTAGATGAATTTTTACCGCTATTTTTTAAGTTGTTATTCTTATTCTTAGCCATAGATATCTCCTTTCTCACATATAGTTACTGTTATTATGGCTCGAAAGGATATATTTATTCGTATTTTATGAAAAAATATTAAAGGGTTACACTACCCATATGAATTGATTTTAAAGCATTGTCATTAATTTTGAAATTATACTTGTTTTGAATATTTTCTTTATAATGTGTTTCGAAGGCTTCATTTTCAGCATTGGTAATTGCTGTTTCCACTTCTCTGTCGTAGCTTTCTGTTGAGTTGTTATTAATCATACGAACAACATAATAACCGTTCTCTTCTTCATAAATATCACTTACTGTATTGTTTTCCATAGCCATCATAACAGCTTCAAAATCCTCGGAAAATTTCGTATCACTTTCCAGAAAATAATCTTTTCGATGGATTATTTCTTCTTCTCCTTCCGGAATTAAGGAAGACCAATCTTGTGTTTCATTTGCCTTAGCAGATATTATTTTGATTTTCTCATAGGCAGCTGTTTTTTCATCTTCACTTAAATCAACCGTATTACCTTGTTCATCCGTTGTTTGGGTTGAGATGAATAGATACTCAATGTCGTATTGACGATAATCCTCGGGACTAATACCTGCTTTAATCGCTTCATCATCTACTTCAAGAGTCTCTATAATGTCAGTTCGGTAGCGGTTTGCTAAGGTGGCTTTACCGATTACTTCGGTTAAATAATCTTTCGTAAAACCGTTCTCTCTAATCTGTCTGTCTGTTAATAACCCATTACGCATGGATTCCACATCATTGGCTATGATTTCTGTTTCCTCAGATGTTAAAGCATATCCTGCTGCAACAGCTTCCCGATACATAATCTCATTATATAGAGCTGTTTCCACAGCCTCCTGCTTTGCGATATCTCTCATAGTAGTACCGCTGGCTTCATCATAGGACATATCCCAGTAAGTACCGCCAAACATCTGATTATAGTAGTCATACCTTGTCTCTACATTATAAAAATAATAACTGAGGTCATCCATAGAATACTTGTCCTCATCAATTGTTATAATGGTTGCTTTATATAGCTGATCGAATAAAACAGCACCAAATAAAAGCACAGCCAAAACAATGGAGATTGAAATCCATATTTTTGAGTCGATTGCCTTCTTTACGGTCTTTGCCTTTTGCGGAGCTTTTATTGATTTTTTTGATTTGTTCAATTTTGCTACCTCCTATCTATTCTCATGAAATTAATTGTAAACATTTCCGGAAATAAGTCAATAGGTTCCATGCAGTTCACAAAATATACTTAAATAATGATACCTCGTGTTTTAATAAAATTCAGACGTTGTCAGTTAAATACTATATTGCTATATTTGGATGAATTTAAATAATCATAAAATAAGTGAGGTTTTACAGTCATACAGCTACTTTAAATAAATCAATGTACCGGCTGTAACTTGGAAAACCTCACCTTTTTATCACAGGTGTTATCGTACTATATCCAAAATCTCATAAAAACATGGCTTGGGTTCACCCTTACTGTCAAATAACAGAGGATAACTGGTTTCCCGCTTAAAATTCGTCAACCATGTTTGTGAATCCAGAACACCCCAGAAGGTAACATTCGTGATATCAGCTATCTTTTCTTTCTTTAGTTTTACTAGTATCTCAAATAAACCTTTATACCGGGTTGCTTGTTTATTGAAAGCATCCTCCGTATTTTGGTTATTATGCATATCCAATTCGGTGATATGGATTTCCAAACCAAGCTCCCCGTATTTACGGATCGCAGCTTCGTAATCGCTTAAAGAAGGATAGCTCATGCTGATATGGGACTGCATACCGATACCATCGATTAAATCCTTTTCCATCAGCTTCTTAGCCATATTATATATTGCAGTTCGTTTGGAAGTTTCATAAGTGTTGTAGTCATTATAGAAAAGTCCGGCATCATCATATGCATATTTTCTTGCATATTCGAATGCTTTTTCTACAAACTCTTCACCAATAATCTGATACCAATAGCTGTCCTTGGACCGATAACCACCGGGCATTCCGTGACCGGTATCGATGGCTTCGTTTACTACATCCCAGGCATAGATTACACCGGGGTATTTTTTAGCATGCTGCATAATCTGCTTTATATAATTTTCCATACGTTTTAGCATGACTTCCTTAGATGCAAGCTTAGCACCGGGAGCAGTGGAATAATTCTCTGTAAAGAACCATGTTGGGGTTTGGTTATGCCATATCAGGGTATGAAATCTTACTTTCAAGTCATTATCATTAGCAAATTTTAGATATCTGTCCAGATTGTTAAGCTTTAGAGCAGGATTGGTATTATATTTTGTTAGATCAGAGGATGAAGTGGCGTAATCCAAAAGACTGGTCGGTTTCATCTCATTTTCCATGGTAATTGTATTGAATTGATAGGTCACAATTGATTTAGTTAATGGTGAAGATAATACACCATCTGATGTGGCGGCGCCGATAGAGAAATAATTCTTATAAGCCTCGGATATGCTTAATACATTATCAACCTCTATAGGAGCTTCTATGACTTCTATCAGTTCTACCTCATCAAGATAAAAATCATCTGTGGCTGAACTTGATTCAAAATAAAATTTAGCAGAGGTTGTATCCGACGGCAGGATGATAGAACCCTCCAGTTTTGTCCATTTGTCCTTCGTTGCGGTAACCGTTCCAAAGGACAGGTAGTTTGCACCGTTATTTTTGTTTATCTTACAATCAATTCGTAAGGACGATGCACCGGTTATGTATTTTACCCAAGCGGTTACTTTATAAGTTTTACCGGGCTTAAGGGTTCCGGTCAGGTCGATTTCGGCACCATGCCAGGTTTTGGAACGATTTGTTACTTTTAAACTGTAGCTACCGTATTTTGAGGTGCTGTTGGTTACCGATATGATTTCATCCTGACTTCTTCCTCTAAATCCATCGGTACCGTGTTCAAAACCGGTACTTATAATGGAGGTAATAGAATCCTGCTTTGCTGGTTTTGGAGTCGGAGTGGCAGTTGGTATAGGTGTTGGAGTCGCAGTTGGGATAGGTGTTGGAGTGGCAATTGGTATAGGTGTCGGTGTCGCAGTCGGCTTAGGAGTCGGAGCTTTTGTCGGAGCAGGAGTGATAGTTGGAATAGGGTTGATGGGTGAAGTAGGAACCGGGGTGGGAGTTGGCATAGGAGTCGGAGTCACAGTTGGTATAGGAGTTGGAATTGCAGTCGGGTTTGGAGATGGAACCGCAGCATCGTTAACTTCTGTGGTTTTCTCGGTTATATCTGCGGCTGTATCAGCATTAGTTTCCTCTGTAGTAGTTGATTCAGGTACTATGGTGGGTTCCGATTCCTTGAGATCCTCCTCTGGGTGGATAGGAGAAGCTGTAGGAGCTGTTACATCAGCTTCTGTTGTCATATCAACAACTTCCTTATCGGTTGATGCTTGATCTGATTTACATCCTACAAAGGACATTATCACTAGAAAGATAAGGGCTATTAGCAATCGCTTGTTTTTTTTCATTCGTCGTTTCCTCTTTCTTATTTTTTTGAGTAGGGAGTCAAAAGCTTAAAGTACTAAATAATACCAATTATAGCAAGGATTCCTAGGCATTACAATTGAATTTTAGTAAAATTATGTTATAATGAACAAGTAACAAATAGCAAAGGCGGGGTATGTCACATGAGACCATATAATGGAAAAGCAATACAAATAATGGATGAAGTGAATAAAGTAGTAATTGGTAAACGAGTCATAATCGGTAAGGTACTAACAGCTATCTTAGCTAAGGGACATATCTTGCTGGAGGACAATCCCGGGGTAGGGAAAACAACACTTGCTTTGGCATTTTCCAAGGCAATGGCACTTACCCATCGCAGACTCCAATTTACACCGGATGTCTTACCCACCGATGTGGTAGGCTTTAACCTGTTAAGTAAGGACGGGGATAGCTATCAATTTAAACCGGGAGCCGTAATGTGCAATTTGTTTCTCGCAGATGAAATAAACCGAACCTCCTCGAAGACGCAATCTGCTTTATTGGAGGTTATGGAGGAGGGTAAGGTTACGGTAGACAGTATTACTAGAGAGGTGCCAAAGCCTTTTGTTGTTATGGCGACCCAAAATCCAATTGGTTCTATCGGTACTCAGATGCTGCCCGAATCACAATTAGATCGTTTTATGGTACGTTTATCCATGGGATATCCGGATCGAAAAAGTGAAATTGGGATTTTGAAAGAAAGGCAGAATATAAACCCTTTAGAGAAAGTAATTCGTGTTGTTGATAAAGATGAGATCTTAATGATGCAGAATCAGGTAGAGGATGTATTTGTCCATGATTCTATCTATGACTATATCACCCTGTTGGTACAGCAGACCAGAGAAAATCCATTAATTGAGTTGGGTGTAAGCCCCAGAGGTTCATTGGCTCTCATGAATATGGTTAAAGCGACTGCTTTTTTAAGCGGGAGGGATTATGTAGTACCAATGGATGTGCAATACATCTTTAAAGATGTTACATCTCACAGAATGATTTTAAAGCCTAAGGCAAGAGTGAATAATGTGACAGTGGACAATCTATTGGATGATATCTTACGGATTGTCCGTCCCCCAAAAATTATATCAAAAAATGCTTAACAATTTAACAATGACTAAGCAGGAACATTGATAAGAAAAGATAAATTCTCCTGCAAATAACAAAAACAGGCTTAGGTGCGGATATGCTTCAAAACAAAATCAGATATTTGATGCTTTTAGCCTCAGTGGGGCTACTTTCCATTCTATATAATGAATACGTTATGGGAATCATCTTTTTAACGGTGGCCGTAATTCCGTTTATCATGTTTGGGATTCTTAGTTATATCTATGGGATGATTTCTGCTGAGCTGGTTTCAGTTGTACATGTAGCCGGAAAAGGTGAGACGATACCGGTAACAGTTCAAATAAATAATCCGACAGTATTCCCGATACCCAATCTGACGATCTATCTATCTTACCGTAATACATTCTCAAATAAGAAACATAGTAAGGATATTACAGTATCGGTTAATTGCAAAACCAGTACCGGAGTCATCTTTCATATCCAATCTGAACATGCCGGAAACCTAGAGGTTTCTTTGGCAAAATTAAGGATATTTGACTACTTAAGAATGTTTTCATTAAGAAAATCTCAAAAGGGTGAGGTAAAAATAGCAATTCTGCCCAAAATGCATGAAATCTCTGAGGAATATATTATAAATAGAAATAAAATGCTGGTGGAAAGCGATGTTTTTTCCCAAGTTAAAAGCGGTGATGATCCGTCTGAAGTTTTTGCAATTCGTGAATACAGAGAAGGGGACAGGCCCCAACGTATTCATTGGAAGCTGAGTGTAAAACAAAATCAGTTGATGATTAAGGATTTTAGTGAACCGCTTAATTGTTCGATCCTTATTTTTGCTAATTTAAGCGTTTCAAAAAATGAGGATACACTGATTTATATGGATGCATTATTGGAATGCGCTCTGTCCTTATCCTATTCCTTTATGTTGAAAGGGCAAATACATTATTTTTCTTGGTATGATGAAACCCATGGTATATGCAGACGAGTAAGGATTGTTCAGGAGAAAGACCTGTTTGAAGCAGTTGACGGATTATTACAGTCCGGCCCTTACACAGAAGGTATGGACGTTATACCGGCTTATCTGTCAGAGCATCCCAATGACCAGTATACGGATTTGTTCTATGTAACCGGTGAGGTATCCACTTTACAACTTAATTCCCTTTTAATGATGAAAGCCAGTGACAGGCAAGTAATTTATGTTCATGATACCTTTAAACTGTTCAACGATGATAATAAGAGACATAATAAACTTCAGGCTACAGAGGAATTACTGTCGAAAATGAAAGAAATGGGAATTGGATTTTTAACCGTTGATACAGGCAATGTGAAAGCAACAATGGAGCATATGAAGCTGGTTTAGTTTTATTTGTTCATGGAGGTTTAGATGAGCCAAAAAGTGAAAGATGGAATAACAATAGATAACACGGTATATTTGGCGGATGATAAACATACTGCTCTGCCATATTATATAAAGTTGGTTCAATTCTTGGCGATCATGGTTGGAGCCTACAATACTATATCGATAGTTGTATACTGTTTAAGCTTATCCGTATCAAACTATCATCTTCTAATCTCTGTAGCTTTTATTAGTACAGGGCTATTTTTTCTGTTTTTAAATCCTTTCCATGACATAATAAAAATGATTGGTATAGCTGTAATATATCTTTTGGTTCTATATAAGAGAATGGGACAGATATTGAATGCCTTTTTTATCATTGAAAATTCTGTGATTGATAAAGTATCGGATTATTATGGTTTTGCGGGAAAGCGGTTTTTGGCGGACTATACAACCCAAACCCAAGACATAACATTATTTGTTATAATGCTTCTAATACCTTTAATAGGTTTATTAACGGCTGCTATTTTACGGAACAGGTTTATAAGTATAAATTATATCTTGCTACTTATCCCAATCGCTTTTAGCTTAGCTGTTGGTATTATACCCTCTGAGAAACAACTGATTATATATATTCTTATTATGTTGTTTTTATCCAAAGCATATGGCTCTGGGAAAATCACTGTAACTAAGAATCAGAAGTCGTTAATACACAGAGTCAATCTAAGTTCAGCTTTCATAATATGCATGTTAAGTTTAGGTCTATTCTTTCTTATTAAACTGTTTGTTTCACCAAAGGATTATGAACGGATATATGAAATTAAGGATATAAAATCTGAGATTCAGACATTTCTTTATGATTTTTCAATTGAAGATTTTACGAATAAATATGGAGTATCAAATTGGAATATAACCCCGGACAGAAATATAGCAACGGGAGGATTGGATGGCGGGAAACTCGGTAGAGTCGACCAGATACAATATAACAATAGTCAACATCTGAAACTGACAATGCCGTTTTCATCCATATCGGAAGGGGTCTATTTGAAAGGTTATGTCGGAAGTGTATATACCGGAGATAGCTGGAACGGTCATAACAAAGAGCAGAGAGCCAATTATCAGAAACTTTTAAAAGAAATACCGTTAGGTAAATTTGAGGCGGTAAACCAAAGCAATCTCCTGTTTAAACAAATCTCAAAACTTGATTTATTAGACAGGGATTCCTTACCCAGTAATCCTTCTGCCTGGTATCATGAGAAGTACCAGATCATGCAAGGACAAATAAAAATTGATTATCTAGAGGCATCAAAGAATTATATCTATGCACCTTATCTTGCTGATTTTAGCATATTGGATGATGTTAGATACGAGTGGGATTTATATGCGAAACCGGAACATAGAAACGATAATTACGTTCTGGACTATTATTTTGGACTTTCACTACAAGATGAAATGTTACCTAATATAGAAGCTTTAGATCAACCTCTTGGTGATTATCCAATCTATGAAAAGTTATATCGTGACTATGTTTATGATGTATATACGAAATTACCGGAACACAATCTTAATAGATTGAAAGAAAATTTTTCTGGTAAAAATGAAGAACTTGGTACAACAACAATTCAAAATGCGATACAGTATATAAAAAATTATTTGCACAGTAATACGGACTATACCTTATCCCCGGGAAGGCTTCCAAAAGATAAGGATTTTGTTGAATATTTTCTGTATGATAATAAAGTGGGTTACTGCTCTCATTATGCTTCCGCTGCGGTACTTATGTTACGGGCTATGGGTTATCCTGCAAGGTACGCAGAAGGGTATGCGGTCAGTTCTTCTGACATAATAAAACAGACAGAGTATACACAGTCAGTTATAATTTATGCAGACGGAAGAGCCTCTTATAATGATTCAACCTTAGTAGAGGTTAGTGTAAATGATTATAATGCCCATGCATGGGTTGAGGTTTATCTTGACGGTTTAGGTTGGTTTCCAATCGAGTTTACACCGGGAGCCGGATTAGAAAATACGGAAGAGGTTGTGGGCGAATTATCCATAATTGGTGAAGAGATAAAAGAAGAGGAAGAGTCTGTTACGGTAGCACCAACTGAGACTCCTACTGAGACTAATCAAATGCCGGAAGAAGAAAAAGAGCATTCTACGAAACAGAATAAGGAGGGGGAGGAACCCGATACTGAAACTGATGAAGAGCTGATAGGAAAAGAAACGAAGGAGAAGGCTACCATCAAACCTTTGTTTATGCTTGCGATAATTATATTGGTTGGTACGGGCCCGATTATCTATTTTATTATTAGAATAAAGAATAGAAGGATTATGATGTCTATCAATAATAGCAATAAAGCACTCTTAATCTATGAAAAGTTGGAAAAGCTTTTTAAATCCTGCCGTGCCTTACCCAAAAGAGCCAGATATCTAGAAGATCATATTATACATGTTACAGAAAATTGTAGCTATGTAGATAGAGCTTCCTTTAAGCATTGTATGGATATTGTATGGAAAGCTAGATTTGGAAAAGATGTGATCAGCGTAGGTGAGCTTCTGGTGGTCGAACATTTTCATAGAGAGGTTAAAGACAATGTGTATCGGAAGGCTTCCTTTATCAAGAGATTTTATCTGAAGGTAGTTTTAAGAGTATGATAATAGAATTAATGAGAATAAGCGATAGACCTTAAGGAATTGAAATTAAAGTTAAATATAGTTTCTTAGCAGTCAGGAGCTATGATATAATATATATATATAGTATGGAAAAATTTAGATAGGAGTACCCAGTATGAACAGTATTATAACAATCAGCCGGCAATACGGCAGCGGAGGAAGAGAAATTGGTGAAAAACTTGCCAAAAGATTAGGAGTTCCGTTTTATGATAATGAATTAATTACAAGGGCTGCAAAAGAAAGCGGCTTTGCGGAAGCGGCATTTGAAAATGCAGAAAAAAAAGCAACCAACAGCCTTCTATATTCCATCGCCATGGGAATGAACGCATATGGTAATCAGGACATCGGGTTTACTCATCTATCCTTAGATGATCAGATTTATCTGGCACAATCCAATGTAATTCGTAAAGTTGCCATGGAAGGTCCGTGCGTAATTGTAGGTAGATGTGCGGACTATGTATTGAGAGACATGGATAATGTTGTGAATATATTTGTATGGGCTGATTTAGATTACCGTAGAGAAAGAGCGATAAATCATTATCATCTGCAGGAGAATAAAGCGGAGGATTCCATCTTAAAAATTGATAAACGCAGAGCAAATTATTATAATTATCATGCCAGTGAGAAATGGGGAAGAGCTGAGAATTATCACCTTTCCATAAAGAGTAATTATGTCGGTATTGACGGTGCAGTTCAGTGCATCATTCATTTTCTTGAAAATGGGGAAAGGAGATAACGGTTATTAATATGAAATGGAAAGATAAATACAACGGAAAATACATGCAGATATCTTTGTATGTTATCATTACATCAATTATCATTTATGCACTCAGCCGTATTGTAGAAAATGCACCGGCGATTATGCGGGAGATAATGGAGAGAATCGGTTGGGTGATTAAAGTGATTAAGCCTCTTATTTTAGGATTTGCTTTTGCATACCTGTTGGATCCGATTGTAAGCTTTTTTGAATCAAAATTTAAAAAATATAAGATATTTAAGTGGATTAAGACTCCTAGGACTTTTGCAGCCATTTTATCTGCTATACTGCTGGTTATGGCATTCTCAGGATTAATTTCACTTTTGGTATTTAGTGTAACTGACCAGCTAAGACTGGCGAATTTCGATGATATTGTGCGACTAAGTGAAGAGTATATGAATAGTTTGAATGAATTATATGACTCAATTATCACTAAGATGAAAGAACTAGATATTCAATCGGATGAGTTTGAGAAATATGTTCAGGATGCTACACAACTTATTCTTAATACGTTGATGAATTTCTCAAAATCCACGATAACATCGATTAGTAATATATCTGGGTATTTAACAACCTTTATCTTTAGTTTTATTATTGGCTTCTACTTCCTGATTGACGGCCGGTTGTTTATGGAATATGTCAGGAAAATCTCTGTTGCTTTATTCCCGGAAAGTGCCAATAAAAGAATGAGAAAAACAATACATGATTTGGACCGAGTTTTTTCAGGGTATATTAGAGGACAGTTAACAGATGCCTTTGTTATGATGGTATTAATCAGTTTAGTGCTTTCCATAACCGGAGTTAAGTTTGCAATTGTAATCGGCATTTTTGCAGGTATAGGGAATCTGATACCATATTTTGGACCGATTGTAGCGTATATTAGTACAACCATCGTCTGCCTGATTAATGGGGATATTAAGACGCTGTTAATTTCTTTAATTGCCTTAGCGGTAATTCAATTTATCGATGGCAATCTTATCGGCCCTAAGCTACTAAGCAAGTCAATTGAAATTCATCCTCTCATTGTCATTATATCCTTGATTTTCGGGAGCGCCCTCGGAGGGTTTTTAGGAATGCTTTTAGCTGTTCCGGTGGGTGCTTATATAAAACTGGTTTTTGCCCGTTTTATTAACCATAGATATGATCGTAAAGAGGCTACGAAGAAAGAAATGCCAATGAAAGAATATAAAAAAGAATAAGGGGATTCGTTATGATAGAGTATTTTAATAGAAATGTAAGAAAAAATTAAGAAATAATATAGTCATTATTTAAGATTTATGTTGTAGCATTATAAGGAAGATGCTTAATCACGTCCTAGTTTGGAAGGTGTTATATGAAGAATAAAGTTAAGAATGAAAATATAATTGAAGTAAAAAATGCAAAAAAGATATATCGGATGGGGCATGAACGGATTTGTGCAGTAGATGATGTAAGCTTTACCATCAAACGAGGTGAGTTTTGTTGTCTGTATGGTGCATCCGGTTCCGGTAAATCAACTTTACTTAATCTAATGGCTGGTATTGAGAAATTGACTTCCGGTCAGATTATTATTAAGGGCAGAAATGTACATAGAATGAGCGAAAAAGGATTGGCAAAGTTCAGGCAGAATAATTTGGGTTTTGTATTTCAATCCTATAATCTAATGAATGCCATGACTGCCTTAGAGAACGTGGAGTTACCTCTGGTTTTCAAACATATGGGTAACAAGAAACGAAAGAAACTGGCAAAGGATATGTTGGTAAAAGTAGGGCTGGGTTCCAGACTGAAGCATAAACCAAAAGAGATGAGCGGTGGCCAGCAGCAAAGAGTTGGTATTGCCAGAGCATTTGTTGATAATCCTGAAATTGTATTTGCAGATGAACCAACCGGTAATCTTGACTCAAAAACTTCGAAAGAAGTAATGGAGCTTATTAAAGAAATGGCTAATACCAATCATCAGACCATTGTTATGGTAACCCATGACAGCGAATTAACGAAATACGCAGATAAAATTATACATATTTTAGATGGGAAAATTGAAGAAATAGAAGAACTTAAAACGGATCATCTTAATGACGAAGATGAAGATTGTATCGAGAATAGCGATGAAGTGATTGCGGATATTTCATAGGAAGTTATCGCCCAATCCACCGGAGAATGCCTTGGGTAGACGTGGTTATTAAGAGTACCGGTAATACTCATAAAGATTCTTCTGTATGGATAAGAACGAAGTTTATATAGATAAAGATCAAAAATTGAAAGGAAGATGAGGGAATAAGTATGAAGTTAAAAAGGATATTCGTTGCAATCATAGCAATCGTTTTAATTGTATCAGGTATGATGGGAAATAGTAACATGGCTAAGGCAGCGGGTGAACCCAAGGTTATACTTGGAGATGGCTCGAATGATTATATTGCGAAAGCTGGAGAAACTGTAACTTTGAAGGTTCCGATTAAAGTAACAGAGAATGTAATTTATGATCCGAAAGTAACTCTTAAGGATAGTAATACAGATTCACCCTTTTCGTATTCACATCCAAAGCTCATGATGGAAAGTGGCGGAGACGTCATTTCAATTAATCCTTATAGCAAGGCCTTTGTTGAGTTTGATGTTACTGCAAAAGAAACAGCTAAAATCAAATCATATCCGGTACAGTTAGAGATATCCGGTATCTATTATTATTTTGACAAGGTCACTGTTACCTCCACCATAGACCTGGATATTAATATTTTGGAAGAGAAAATACCTGCTCAGTTAACTGTAAAAGGGGCCACTCTGAAAGATACGGTAGCAGGAAGTGATACTGATTTAGCCTTTGAAGTAAAAAATGAAGGTGAAATCATGGCAAGAAATACATACCTCAGTGTTCAATACGGTGAAAGCGGTATTGTGCAACGATATTCTGTGGATGATATGAAGATTGGTGATTTGAAACCCGGTGAGAAGCAGATAGTAACATTACCGGTAACCATACTTCCTACCACAACCACGGGAAAAAAATCCTTAACCATTAATTTTAGCTATAAAAATCTGGAAGGAGCAGAATTGACGGAGAGTAGGAATGTAACGATTGGGGTGGAAGAGAATCATAATGCTCCTAATATTGATATACAAAGCATTACCTATAAGGGTGAATTAAAGCCGGGTGATGATTTTATTCTGATTGCCTCGTTACAGAATGTAGGGTTGTCAACAGCTGAGGAAGTAGAAGTATCTGTAGATAATGCCAGCATTGGGGTAGAAAGTTTTATTAAGAACTATTTTACGGATGAATTATATGTCGGAACCATAAAAGCAGATAACACAAAGGATGCAAAGATACCGTTAATCGTATCGAAACAGGCAGCCGGTGGCTTTAAAGAGCTTAAAATTAATATTACTTATAAGGATGAGTTCGGTATCCTTTATAGCAGCACCAAGACAATTTATCCCGAGGTTATAGGAGGGGCATCGGGTGATAAACCCAGTATTGTCGTTAGTGGAGTAAAGCAAAGTCCGGCTGTACCGAAAGCAGGAGAAAAGCTTGAGGTTTCCTTTGATCTTGAGAATAAAAGCTCCGTTGATGTAACTGAGCTTAAAATCTTAACCGAATTATCCGGTAATACATTTATACCACAGGAATCTGTACCTTATCAATATGTTGAAATATTAAAAGGCGGAGAGAAGAAGAGGGTTACAATACCTCTAGAGGTTTCAGAAAGTATAACAGAAGGATTAAATCATTTAACATTAAACATTGCTTATACCGGTGGAAGTGATAAGGTGGACATACCAATTCTTGATGTTCAAAATGATATAGGTAGCAGTAGTAAGCCGAAAATAATTGTTAGTAATTATTATGCGGATGTGGAAGAACTGCGGGCAGGATCTATCTTTAACTTCACCTTTGATTTATATAACACCAATGCTGCGGTAGCAGCAAAAAATATGACGGTAACGGTTTCTCAGGCTGAAAATATTTTTTCCGTTACTAAGGGTAGCAACAGCTTTTTTATCAATAAGATAGATCCGGGTGAAACCGTATCTAACACCATTGAGCTTAAGGTAAAATCCGATGCCAGTACAAAAACGTATCCATTTAAAATAACAATAGAATATGAATATGACGGATTAGAACCTAATCCACAGACCGGTGAAATCGGTGAAACCAAAGAGTTGGAATTAAATCTTCAGGCGGTTGAGAATTCGAGGCCGGTGGTTGATTACGTTAATGTCTACTCCTATGACGGAATGGTAGTAGCAGGTAATCCGGCAACTCTATCCTTTGAATTTTATAATATGGGAAGATCACCTCTTAACAATGTGATAGCAACTGTTGAGGGAGACTTTACTAAAGCAGACGGTAATATGTATTTTATCGGTAATGTCCCGGAGGGAGGTTCCTCTTATGTAGAATTCGATGTGATGCCGAATATGGAAGGTATGGCGAAAGGAACCGTAATCATAACGTTTGAGGATAGCAATGGGGATGAGATTCAATATATTAAGGAATTTGAGACCATGGTAAATGGGGCTCAGGCATGGGACCCAGGTATGGGAGGCGAATTTGAAGAAGTATTCAATCCTGTCATGCCAACCCCTAAAAAACAGATTCTACCTACTTGGGTATTTATAATTATTGAGGTGGTTGTATTCCTTCTCTTTATCCCAATTACTTATAAATCTATTATTAGCATATATAAACGTAAACTCCGTAAAAAAGAAGAAGAGCAATACTAATTTGTTTGGCTTTAAGTCATGAGAATGGAGGATTATATGAGTAAAATCGTTGTATCAAAAAGTGAAAATATGGCTACAGCCAAGGTAAAAGAAAGAGAGTTAAAGATGAAGGAGCGGGAAGTTAGTAAAGCAACAACAACCACAGATCAGACGGAATTGGTAGTTGTGACGGATGAAAATGCAGATACAGTAGAAAGCGTTGTAGCAGATGAAGTTATAACTGATGAGAATAATTCGGCCGAGGTTTCAGAAACTAAGGCAGAAGAAAGTAATGCGGGGGAAAGTACTGATAGTGAAGTGGTAGAGGATACTATTACGGAAGAAGGAGTCATAGAAGAGGCGGTTAGTGTAGATATGGGACTTGAAAAAGACGTAGTTATGGAACCCGGTTTTGATGAAGGGATGATGGCAGACCCTGCATTTAATGAAGGTATGTTCGCTGAAACAGGTATGCCACAGGTCAAGGACCCGTTATTATCCTCTTGGCCCTTTGTGATAGGATTATCTTTGGGTATTCTTTTGATTAGCATCGCCCTTGGAGCTTTGCTGGCAAGAAGAAAAATTAAAAAAGGGATTGAACTTTATGAAGATTAGTGATTTGTTAAAGATGGGGCTTCGCAACTTACGGCGTAGAAAAGCCCGAACCATATTAACAATCTTGGGTGTTGTCATTGGTTCCTTATTCATCATAATCACGATATCCATTGGTGAGGGGGTTAAGCATAATTTTGATAAACAGCTGAAAGAATACGGTGGCTATACAACAATTACAATTAATACCCACGGTGATGTTTTTGATGAAAATGGTAACTATGTGGAGAGTAAGCAGCAAAAGCTGGATGAATCATTAGTAGAACAGCTAAAAGGCATGAAACATGTAAAAGCTGTAACACCTGTGATTAATATGAGTGCTAATTTATATTCAGGTAAATATCAGAGTTGGGCTCATATAACCGCAATGGACAGTGATACCTTTGAAGCCTTTGAATTCCCTGCTCTTTCCATGGGAGAGTATCCGACGAACGAAGATAAATCAGTTATTATATTTGGTTCCTCCCAACTATCGAATTTCTATGATCCGTATTCCAGATCACGGGTTTGGACTCCTATAGAAATTGATTTAAAAAAGGATAAAATTTCGCTGAAGTTTGAAGGACGTTATCAGCCTAATCCTCGAAAAAAAGAGTTTTCGTTGCCCCTTAAGAACATCGCTATGATGGAAGAGACGATGTCGGAATTTGATTGGAACACCTATATGGATTTGGATTACTTTAAGGAAATATACTTAAAGTATTGTAATACCTTATCCTTAGAGGATCGGAAAAAAGCAGTAAAAGAAATACAAGAGTTTCAGGAAATCAGGGTGGGTGTAGATAACATTGATAATGTTCAAGAGGTTCAGGATAAGATTACTGAGCTTGGATATACTTCCACTAGTAGGATGCAATGGATACAACCCTTGATTAAATCATCGGATTCCTTGCAGTTTATATTACTTTTTCTCGGTATCGTTACGATGGTTGTTTCAGCAATCAGTATTGCCAATACCATGGTGATGGCAATTTATGAGAGAATGAAAGAAATCGGAATTATGAAGGTATTAGGCTGTGTTATCACAGATATTCGTATGCTGTTTTTATATGAGGCAGCTCTTATCGGATTATTTGGTGGTATCCTGGGTAATGTCTTTGCTTATATAGCCTCTATAGTAATTAATAAATACGGAGCACCTCTGTTCAGTGCATTGTCTCCAGGGGGGATGGCATTTAACATGACGGAAGAAACGACTTATAGCATTATTCCTTTTTATCTGCCCTTTGTGGCTATGGGTATTTCCATTGGTGTTGCTCTGTTAGCGGGCTATTTTCCGGCGAGACGTGCTACAAAAATAAGCGCAATCGAAGCTATGAAGACAGAAGGTTAATGAATTAAAATAATACATAAAATATTATGTTGTACATTTATAAGGCTGTCGCACAGATAAGGGTTTATTAATTATTTTGGCGACAGCCTCTCTTTGTTTTTTGTGATCATTTATAACTTGTAATCTATAATTGATTTTTATTAAGGTTATGGTATAATGAAAAACAAATGCAAAGATGAGGTGAAAGCATATGGTATGTAATGCATGCGGCAGATTAACACAGAACGAAGAAGCGAATTATTGTGAATACTGCGGAAACTCCTTTCGAGAACACATAAATGTAGCGGTAAAACCGGAACCTCCTAAATATATTACAGCAATTACAGAAAATACGGACAAGCCTGTCCCTTTTTTAAATTGGTTGGGTACTTATGCATTGTTATTTATTCCTTATATCGGAGGTTTTGCATTTGTTGGCTTATTGATTTTTTGGTCCTTAAGCGGAAGTACGCCACAAAGCAAGAAAAACTGGGCTAGGGCAACCTTGATTTTTACTATCATCAGTTTCATTATTTTGATCATTGCTTTCATGAGCTTTTTTAGTAATCCGGCTTTTATGGATTATATGAACGGCACGATTGGAATGAATGAGCTGTTCGAAAGTGTATATTAGAGTATTATAGTGGTAGATCATGATAATGCTAGTTAAGATAAACGTTAATAATCAGAGAGGAAGATGGATATGAGCAAGATAAGAACAAGATATGCTCCAAGTCCGACGGGTAAAATGCATGTCGGTAATTTAAGAACAGCTTTATATGAATATTTGATTGCAAAGCATGAAGATGGAACCTTCATATTAAGAATAGAAGATACGGACCAGGAACGTTATGTAGAAGGGGCATTGGATATCATCTATCGTACCATGAAGGGAACAGGTTTAATTCACGACGAAGGACCGGATAAAGATGGAGGTTATGGCCCTTATGTACAAAGTGAACGCCAGGCAACCGGAGTTTATCTGGAGTATGCAAAGCAGTTGGTAGATAAAGGATCTGCATATTATTGCTTTTGTTCTAAGGAACGGCTTGCTTCCTTAAAAAGTACGGTAGGTAATTCTGTGAGTGAGGATGAGGATGAAGCCAAGGTTATTACAAAGTATGATAAGCATTGCCTTCATTTATCGAAGGAAGAAGTAGCTAAAAAACTGGCATCCGGAATTCCTTACGTAATTCGTCAGAATAATCCGACCACTGGCACAACAACTTTCCATGATGTTGTATATGGAGACATCACAGTTGAGAATGAAGAGTTGGATGATATGATACTAATAAAATCTGACGGTTATCCAACCTATAACTTTGCGAATGTAGTGGACGATCACCTCATGAAGATAACCCATGTGGTAAGGGGTAATGAGTACTTATCTTCAACTCCAAAATACACCAGATTATATCAGGACTTTGGATGGGAGGAGCCAGCTTATATTCACTGTCCTCTAATCACGAATGAGGAGCATAAAAAATTAAGTAAAAGAAGCGGACATTCCTCCTATGAGGATTTGTTGGAGCAAGGCTTTATATCTGAAGCGATTATTAATTTTGTTGCACTTTTAGGATGGAGTTCCACGGATAATAAAGAAATCATGTCGTTAGAGGAATTAATTAAGGAATTTGATTATAAACATATCAATAAAGCTCCTGCGGTATTTGATATGGTTAAGCTTCGCTGGATGAACGGTGAATACTTAAAGAATATGGAGCAGGACAGATTCTATCAGATGGCGCTACCATATATTAAGGAGGTTATTACAAAGGACCTTCCTTATGAAAGGATAGCGGCTCTTATAAAAACCAGAATAGAAACCTTTTTGGATATTAAAGATATGATAGATTTCTTTGAAGCGCTTCCTGATTATGATATCCAGATGTTTACCCATAAAAAGATGAAGACGGATTCTGAAAGTTCGTTAGCAGTTCTTGAGGAGTTGTTACCAAGATTTGAGGCTCTTGAGGATTATTCTGAAGCAGGCATTGAAGCGGCAATCATGTCCTATATAGCTGAAAAAGGAATAAAGAACGGTCAAGGCTTATGGCCTGTCAGAACAGCAGTATCCGGAAAGCAATCTACTCCCGGCGGTGCATATGAGATTATGAGCATTCTTGGTAAAGAGGAAAGCTTAAGAAGAATTAAGATAGCAATTGACAAATTAAAGGCATAAGAGTTTATAGGACATTAGAGTTAGTTACATTATAGCCCGAGAGCATGAAAGAAAATAAGAGTAACCTATTGATGAATTTGCTTCATGCTCTACGGGATAATGTGAATTATTATATTTTCACGAAGCAATTATGAGTAATGTATTTACATTTTTCGTAATCATAACATATAATATAAGTATCCTATAGATAAAAGAATCTGATAGTAGTAGCATTCAAGTCTTATTTACAATAGGTTGGTATAATCCTTAAGTGATTTTATATTATGTTCTGTGTCATCTTTTTTTTCTATTATATTGATCAAAAATCTAATCTAATGATCGAAAGATTAAGTCAGGAGAGATCCAAATGTATATGAATAAGGCTCAACAGCAGGCGGTAGTTCATAAAGAGGGACCGATGCTTGTTTTGGCAGGCCCGGGATCGGGAAAAACGCTGGTTATTACGGAGCGTACAAAAAGATTAATTGAACTGTATCAGATACAGGAAAGTAATATCTTAGTTATCACATTTACCAAAGCAGCAGCCAATGAAATGAAAGAACGGTTCTTAAAAAGCATAGGGAAAAACCGTACCGGAGCAAGCTTTGGTACATTTCATGCTGTGTTTTTTACCATATTAAAACATGCATATCGATTAAACTCCAAAAATATAATAAGAGAAGATTTACGGTTTCACTATCTAAAGGAGATTATTCATAGGTTGGAGCTGGAATTTGATGATGAGAAAGATTTTATTATGGATTTACTTAGTGAAATCAGTTTGGTGAAGTCGAATCGTATCAATCTGGAGAATTATTATTCTTCCAACTGTGGGGATGAGATATTTCGTATTATTTATAAAGAATACGATAGTAGGTTAAAACAATCCCACCTGATCGATTTTGATGATATGTTAATACTATGCCATCAGCTACTGAAGGAGAGACAGGATATCCTTAAACAATGGCAGAATAAATTTCAGTATATACTGATAGATGAATTCCAAGATATTAATCAGATACAATATGAAATTGTACGTATGCTTGCCGCACCACAAAACAATTTATTTATTGTTGGAGATGATGATCAGTCTATTTACCGGTTTCGGGGAGCAAAACCGGAGATAATGTTAAACTTCCCTAAGGATTATCCGGGCTGCGAGCGTTTGGTTTTGAGTACAAATTACCGTTCAACAAAAAATATTGTACAGACATCGATCCGGCTTGTATCCCATAATCAGAACCGGTATGAAAAGGAAGTCAATGCGATAAAAGATGAAGGCGGAAAGATTCAAGTGTTACAGTTTCAGAATTTAGCTGAAGAAAATCAAAGGTTATCTGAGGAAATCATAAAATTAAGAAGAGAAGGAATAGCCCTAAAGGATATGGCAATTCTGGTTCGTACCAATATGGGATTTGGTGCACTTCTTCATAAATTGATGGAGTATAATATACCATTTCAAATGAGGGATACGCTACCAAACCTTTATGATCATTGGATAACAAGGGATATTATAGCATATATAAAGCTTGCTATGGGGAGCGTGGAAAGAAGTCTATTTTTACAGATTATTAACCGGCCGAAACGTTATGTTAGCCGGGAATGCTTTGATACTCCTGAGATTAATTTCGAAGATGTAAAGAGTTATTATGAGGATAAGAGTTGGATGTTAGAGCGCCTTGAGCAGATGGAATACGATCTTTATGCGATTTCCAAGATGGGACCTTTTGCCGCTGTAAATTATATTAGACGGGGTGTAGGGTATGAGGATTATTTAAAGGAATACAGTGAACAGAGGAAAATAAAAACAGAAGATTTACTTGAAATACTGGATGAACTTCAGGAAAGTGCCAAGAGCTATCAAACCTTTGAAGCGTGGTTTGGTTATATGGAAGCATACAAAGAAGAACTAAAGCAACAGGCCGAAGAAAGCAAAAGAGATAACATTGACAGAATTACGATAGCTACCATGCATAGTTCTAAGGGATTGGAATTTGAAGTGGTATTTATTGTTGATGCCAATGAAGGTATTACACCCCATAAAAAAGCGGTTTTGGCAGCTGATATAGAAGAGGAACGACGATTGTTCTATGTGGCAATGACCCGAGCGAAAGAGTATCTATATATTTTAAGTGCAAAAGATCGCTATAATAAAAATATGGAAATCTCCAGATTTGTGAGTGAGTTAAAAGAAGACAAGAAGTAAATAAAATCAGTATATCATAGATAACAGTAAGCGCAGACATTGGTAATGGAACAAGAAGAATGGAAGTATTTTCCACAGGACGAGAAAAGACAGTCCTTAAATTTGTTGAGGGTATTATGGATAATCCTTATCATAACCTCAAATTTAAGAACTGTCTTTTTAAGTTACGTAATAAATCAATATGGTTGTTTCTTATAGGATGTTATTTCATTCCTTTTCTTCTTCCAATTCATCCTCATCAAAATCTTCATCAAACATTTCATCGTATTCCTGTGAATCTAATATTTCTTCAAAAGCATCAGCAACTGCCTCGAATTCATCATCATCTTCAATGTTTAATAATTCGGGATCACCATTTTCATCTTGGATGTAGCGATACAAAAATACATTATCATCATCTTCTTCTCCTTCTTCCGGTTGAAGAGCAATGTAATCTTTGTCATCGACAGAGAAAATATCTAACACAATACAATTTAACTCTGTACCATCGTCTAATGATAAGGTGATTGAATCATGTTCATACTCATGATCATGTCCACAGCCGCAGCTGTCACTGTGAATGTGTTCGCTCATAATACTACTACCTCACTTTTTAAAATTTACCTCAAAAAAATGATAGAGGAATATAAGTAGAATGTACCAGATTGAGGAAAAAAATGCAAGGGAAAAAACTTAAATAAATTTAAAAATAAATATTGACTTTAATCTTAAATATCATAAAATAAATACGTGGAAACTTAGTTAAATGTGTAGAGAGGGGTACATTTTGGTGGCTGCAACCAATGCAAATGAGAGCAAAATAAAAACAGATTATAGGTTTGAACTTAAAAGTAATACCGATTATCAAACCAAAGATAATTATAAAGTAAGAGAGAATCAAACATACAGAGATAACTTTAAGCCGAAAGATAGTTATAATACGAAACACACCTATAAATCAAGTGAAAGCAACTTCCGACCGGAAAATAATTCTAAGAACAAAGAGACTGTTTCTTATGTGGGTAAACAGGGAGAGGGCCGGAATAAAAACTCCGGTTGGAAAAACAAAGAGTTTCAGAGAAGCGTCTTTATTGATAAGGATGAAGATACAGATGGTAAAGGATCAAGAAACTTCCGAACAGGAGATACAAGAACAAAAAGCTCTCAGAATAAAGAAAAAGAACAACAACCGGATAAATTCGAAACAATTAAGAGATTAGAGCGGGAAAAAAAGGCGATGCAAAAGAAATATAAGGATGAAGAGCCAAAGAAGCCAAAACGCCCCGTAATGAAAGAAAAGAGAAGTTCAAAAAATGAATGGACAAAGAGCTATCAATTTGGTCTGCTCGATGAAGAGGATGATTACTTTTCTTTTTAATTGAACAACTCTAAAATAGGGTTTTTCATACATCTGATAATATATGAAGTATTACTTTTGTATAGCTTGGCAGTCGAATAGAGCTATGATATAATTAATATAATTATTTTGGAGCTGTTTCAAAATAATCAATGGGAATATAATTTACCTCACACACAGATTGAAGGACATATTTTCGATTTTGTAGGCCTTGTTCGAATATTTCTGTTCGCACTAGGCATTACAAAATCAGCAACATGTCTGTCAAACAGTGCATTACGGTGAAATCATATTCCCTGTTTGACTATTTTGAAACAGCCGCTTTTATGTTTGGGAGATTTCTATGTTAGATAGAACAAAGAATGTTAAGATATCAGTGCGTAATCTGGTTGAATTTATACTTCGCTCCGGTGATCTTGATAATACCAGAGCTAGAAGCGATGCAGATTCAATGCAGGCAGGAAGTAGAATTCATCGTAAGCTGCAAAAACAGATGGGACCTAATTATACAGCAGAAGTACCGCTTATAATAACAGTACCCGTTACTTGGGATGATATCTCCTTTGAACTTACGGTAGAAGGTAGGGCAGATGGGGTTATTAATAATAATACGATAAGGGATGACTTTTCTGTATTGCTGTTCGAGGAGAAAGACCTAAATCCTCCTGAGATTATAATCGATGAAATCAAGGGAGTCTATAGGGAATTATCACATTTGTCTGAACCTATAGGGGTTCATAGAGCACAGGCAATGTGTTATGCTTACATCTATGCTACGAAATATGACCATGCAAAGATAGGAATTCGAATTACCTATTGTAATATTGAAACAGAGAATCTGAAATATTTTGATGAAACTTTTACTTATGAGGAATTAAGTATATGGTTTGAGAAATTAACAAAGGAATATGGTAAATGGGCGGTCTGGCAGTTAAAGTGGAATGAAAAACGGACAAAAGCAATTAAGACGTTGGACTTTCCTTTCTCATACAGAGAAGGACAGAAGGAGCTGGTAACCGGAGTATATAAGACAATTCTGCGTAAGAAGAAGCTTTTCATAGAAGCTCCTACGGGAGTTGGGAAAACGATATCCACTGTATTTCCCTCGGTAAAAGCCATGGGAGAGGGCATTGTAGAAAAACTATTCTACCTTACAGCGAAAACAATTACAAGGACCGTAGCCGAGGATACCTTTCGAATTCTTCAGGATAATGGTTTACATCTGAAGGTAGTTACAATTACAGCGAAGGAAAAGATCTGTATCTTAGATAAACCGGACTGCAATCCCGGAGCCTGTCCTAGAGCAAAAGGTTATTTTGATAGAGTAAATGACGCGGTATATGATCTGCTTACCAATGAAAATGATATTACGAGAGAACTGATTAAGGATTATGCTACGAAGCATTGTGTCTGTCCTTTTGAGATGTGCTTAGATGTAAGTTTGTGGGCAGATGCTATTATCTGTGATTATAATTATGTATTTGATCCCAATGTTTATTTAAGAAGATTTTTTATGAATGATAAGCAAAACGATTATGTATTTTTGATTGATGAGGCTCACAATCTTGTTGAGCGGGCAAGAGAGATGTATAGCGCAGTATTGTATAAAGACAGTTTTCTGGAAGTAAAGAGATTAATAAAAGATAAAAGTATGAAACTGGCTAAGCACCTGGATCATTGTAATAATGATTTATTAAAGCTTCGCAGGGATTGTGATGAATTTGAGGTGCTGGATAATATTAATGGCTTTTGCATGCATTTAATGGGGCTTATGGCTGAATATGAGGTGTTTTTACAAGAGAATGTAATTATCGAAGGGAAAGATGAAGTTTTAAAGCTTTATCTGGATATCAGACATTTTCTGGGTATGCATGAGATACATGATGATAATTATACTATATATACTGATTATGATGAAGGCGATCAATTCAGGATTAAATTGCAGTGTATGGATCCTTCGAGAAACTTAAATAATTGTTTGATCAGAGGAAGAAGTGCGGTACTTTTTTCGGCTACCTTACTTCCGATCGGGTATTATATGGAACAATTGGGAGGCAGTAAAGATGACTATGCGGTCTATGCTCCTTCTTCGTTTCTGCCAGAGAACCGTCTAATCTTAATCGGAGCTGATGTAAGTACCAAATATACCAGAAGAAACGAAAGAGAGTATAAGAAAATCCTTGGTTATATTAAGGATTTCACGAAGGCCAGAACCGGGAATTATATGGTATTCTTTCCCTCTTATCAGATGCTTCAGACCATAGCAGAGCTAGCCGGTGATGAAATTGAGGGTTTGGTGATACAAAGTAGCAGTATGACCGAGACAGAGAGAGAACTATTTTTAGAGGAGTTTGTGGAAGAACCTCAAATAAGCCGGGTGGGCTTTTGCGTCATGGGAGGCATCTTTAGTGAAGGGATTGATCTAAAAAGTAATCGTCTGATTGGTGCTGTGATTGTAGGTACCGGATTACCAATGGTATGTAATGAGAGAGAGCTGTTTCGAGGATATTTTGATGAAAAGAACGGTAAGGGTTTTGACTATGCATATCTGTATCAGGGTATGAATAAAGTCCTCCAATCCGCAGGACGAGTTATACGGACTAAGGAGGACCGTGGAGCGATACTTCTATTAGATGAAAGATTTACCCAGCAACAATATATTAATTTGTTTCCAAGGGAATGGTTCCCGAACCTATGTGTTAATCAGACAACTATGCCTAGTACTTTATCTGAATTTTGGGAGAGAGTGACGGGGAAGCATAAGAGTAAATGAATAAGAAATATCATATTTTACAATTTATAAAAACGGCACACTTGTATCAAAACAAGGGTGCCGTTACTTATTGTCTTGTGATATGACAACTTTAAAAATGTAAGGAGCTATTCGAATATCTAAAATCTGATTCTTTAGCGAGAAAATTCTTGCCGGATACAGCCTTAAAAAATTGATTGGTCAGATGGAACCATAATGCACCGACGATACCACCAATTACTGCAAAAATTACGTCATCAATATCGGTACGAGCTTCAAATAAAAAGTATTGTACTACTTCAAGAGCCAGTGGGACGAATAATAAAGAGAGGGCTCTAAGGATACGAGAACGTCTGCGTAGTACCAGTATGATATAAAATCCATAAGGGACATATAATAAAATACGGCTAAGTAAATATGTGATAATATCCTTTATAGGAATTAAATCATTAAGATAATCTTCAATGAGTGAAGATACAGACATGAATGGAGTGAAATTTATATCTTCAACCACATATGGATAAGCCCAGGGAAATGACCCATCAGTAAAGTATCCGTAAATCATAATTCCTATATAAAATAATAGTAAGATAATACTGTTATTACGATAAAAATGATGAAAGCCTTCTATTCTTGATCCATAATCAAGCATATTACGAAAGAAACAATGGATGGTAGGAATAAACCAATTAACCGCTACAATACCGAATAGATAGATAGTATAAGGAATAAAACTTTGATCTTTTCCATAATAAGTTAATACAGTTATAATCAAACTAATAAATACAGTTAAAACAGAATAGATAAAACTTGATTCATAAGTAAGGGATTGCTCAATCAAGATATGAATACATATGATTGATATCAAACAGGAAATACCCAGAAACAGATAAACGGATGCAAAGAAGTAATATGCCGCAAACTGTACTAGGATTGTTATGATACTTAAAAATACGATTAATGAAGATATTCCGGTATAGGAACGTCTTTGCATCATTTCACCAGCTTTCTTTATAATATCATCCTTATCTGCCCGGGAATACAGCTTACTTTAATATGGGAGCAGACTGCCGGAACTTCTCCGTCTGTATGAACAGCGGAAGTTTGGCTTGCTTTAATTTCGATCTCTGAACAGTGAAAGGCTTCCACGCCTTTAAAGTAGATATGTTTACCAAAAAGAATCGTTGGCAGTAGAAGTGCAATTTTACCACGGCTTAATCCATGTACCAAACAGATGCTCAGTTTTCCGTCGGAGGGATCTGCATTCGGTGCCATTAAAAGTCCGCCACCTTCGTACTTATGGATCATATTGGACACTAACAGAATGTTTTTGTAGGTGTCTTTTTTCATGCCGTCAACCATTACGGTTCCATCCAGATGCTTAATTCCAATCAGTTGTTTAATGGCAATTGCCAGATAAATGAATTTACCTGCACCAAAGCGATTGAGTTTCTTTTTTAATGGAGATTGTTGCACCTCCATGCAGACATTTGCATCATATCCAATACCACTGGAACAGCAAAATTTACGAGGCGCCTGATCTGTATCAATAAAGTTTATTATACCTAAATCTAAATACTTAAAATTCGTAGGTTTTAAAATTCTTTCAAGAGATTTTAATGGATCCTTTAAAATTCCTAGGCTTCTTGCTAAATCATTACTGGAACCGGAGGGAATATAACCCAAAAGCACATCGTTAAAATCAGGGATGCCATTGATTACTTCATTTAAGGTTCCGTCTCCGCCTAAGACAACAATGTTCTTTATTTCTAAGGTTTTATTGCATATTTGCTCCGCAATTTCAGAAGCATGTCCAACATACCGGGTAAAGTAAGCGTTATATGTTATGTTTTTATGATCCAGCTCGCTTTTAACTGCCCACCAGAAACGAATTCCTTTACCGGAGCTTGATTTGGGGTTAACAATGAAATGATACATGAAGTTATCTCTCCCTTGGTCGCAACATAACCAGATAATTATTATTTTATATATTATAAATATTATATTATATTGTTTTTATTGTCAATCATTTGAAAAGGATAATTCCTTTAATTCAACAAAATATTTAATTTGGTTTCTGTCAGTCCATGAACAGGCACAGTTCTGTCCTTCAATCATAATATATATAGAACAACAAAAGCGCTCAGCATGTTGCTCATTTAATATGTGAAAGGAGAGGCTATTTTATGGATAGACGAAACTATCGTAATATGGGAAATGGCTATGGATGCAGAGGAGTTTCACCATATAAATCAAAAGAACCTGTTTGCAGTGATGTCATTGATGATTATGGCCGGAAAGATGTATGCGAAAGAGATGAGGTTTTTGAACTTGACCGTTTTCCCATCGGAATGTGCTATGTACCATGGCAATGTTTTAGGGATCTGTATGAAAATGAATTTGTTGCACTAGATAATGGAACACTTTTTAAGGAGTTGGATTTAGACTGGTATGGAAGGGGTTGTAAATAATATGAGTATGGATGTAACGAAAAGAGATAAATTGTTTGCTTGTATTATGGCAACAAGTTTTGTCCTGGATGACCTTAGACTGCTCCTGGATACCCATCCTACAGATCAAGCAGCTCTTGAATACTGGGAGAAGTATGAAAGAGTGAGAAATGAAGCTGTTAAGGAATATACCAAGTGCTACGGACCAATTAATATGTATGATGTGGATGTTAATAATTATTGGACCTGGGTGAATGAGCCTTGGCCTTGGGAAGGAAGGTGCTAGTGTATGTGGAGCTATGAAAAAAGATTACAATATCCTGTAAATATTACTCATACAAATCCGAAGCTTGCTATGGTTATTATGAGTCAATTTGGCGGACCATAATGCAACAACCTATAACCTATGAGTAATATAAATAAACGTCAATATGTTCTAGTTTTTTATTGTATACTATTTTCTTTACAGCGCTTCTAATTGCGTTGCTTTTTGCTTCTTTATCTGCATCAGAAATTAAAATAGCGTAAACAGTTTTTAGATTGTAAATCATTTGATCCTTGGTCTTGTCTGTCTTTTTAATATTTTTGATTGATTTCATTTGCTGTTGTAGATATTCTCTTTCCTTTTGGATATTATTTTTGTTTGCTTTGTATTCATCAATAGAATCAATTCCGTTAATATAAGCATCTTTAATTCGACTTTCTTTTATTTCAAGTCTTTTAACGGATCGCTTAAGCATATCTAGCTTATCTTTATTTTCATCAATAACTAATATTTCATAGTCAAATTCACCTGTTTGAATCAGTTCTTTTAATGTTTTAATAACAGCATTTTCGATCTTGTTATAAGATACATAATGAGATTCATTACATTTACCTTTTGAATACGAATTGCACTGATATCCTCCAGATTTACTTCCAGAGGAAACTAAAGCGCTATTACAGTTACTACACACAATAAGTCCACCTAGCCAGTGAGCTAGAACTGAATTTGGCTTGGATTTTCTTGATCTAAACTCACTTAATAGCTTTTTGTTAGCCTTGTCCCAGGTGCTTTCAGATACAATAGGGTTATGATCACCTTTTTTTATTATGATATCGTCTAATATGTTTTTTTGTTCTCTTAAATCTGTTTTACCATTTGGGTTCCATCTAACAAAACCTTTATATATAGGGTTTTGGATAATATATTTAACAGTTCTATTTTCAAATTGATTTCCTCTATTTGTTTTAACGCCCATATCATTAAGCATACGAGCAATAGAGAAGAAATTTTGCGAATGATTTAAATACAAATCATATATTTTATTTACAATCAGCGCTTTTCCCTCATCTATGAGTAATCGTCCTTCGCTCAAAGTATAACCAAACGGCGCTCCAGCTTGGTATTCGCCTCGCAATGCTTTTTCTGTCATTCCTTTTTTTACTTCTTCAGATAGTCTTATTGAGTAATATTCATCCATCCATTCGATAATTCGTTCGATTAATGTTCCAAAAGGTCCATCAATAATGGGCTCAGTTATACTTATTACATCTACACTATTCTTTTTTAACAATGATTTATAAACAATGCTTTCCTCTTGGTTCCTAGCAAACCTAGAGTACTTCCATACAAGTATTACATCGAAGGGATGCTCCTTAGACTTGGCCATACCTATCATTTTTTGAAACTGCGGACGCTTTTCGGCTCTTTTCCCCGAGATTCCGTCATCAATAAAGATATATTGATTTGACACACTATAGTTGTTTTTCTTAGCAAAGTCCGTTAATAATCGTCTTTGTGCATCAGGTGAGTACTCAATTTGATCATCTGTGCTAACTCTTATATATAAGGCTGCTAATTTCATGCGAATCACTTCCTAAAAGATTTTACCAACATTCAACGTTGGATAGAAATAAATTATGTAATTATCAAGTTTAGTATAAATTCCATATTTTGATTTATAGCAAGATAACGCATCCTCAAAAAAATCTTTTGTTACGTCCAGAAATTCAGCTATTTGATAAACATCCTTGCATCCTGCTTCAAAGGCATTTATTATGCCTACCAATCCTATTTTTATATCGTATGCCACTTTTCGCGCTCTATATTCTTGCTTTTGGTTGTCCTGTATTTTTTGGTCAAGAATATCACCAATAGAAGTTAAATGATGTCCTATTTCTTCTGCTAGAACACATCCTTTTTCTGACTGAGTCATGTTCTTATCAATAGCTATACAACTATCATAATAAAGCCCTTTTAAGCCGTTTATCTTACTTAGATCAGTTTCCATTATAAACAGATCATCGTATTGTAATTGTAATTCTTCATATGTCAATCAATCGCCCTCTTTAAATTTAATAATAAAAAGTTAACATATCTAACGGACAAACGATGTCTACTTTTTGTTTTTTCTTGCGGCTAACAGTAATTGCTTATATTCCTCAATTTTTTTCAATTCTTCAGGAGTCCAATTTTCACTATCATCTTTATGAGCAGCAACAGTGCTAATATAAGGTGCTGTATCTTCTTTAAGTACATCGCCATTAGATAAATCATCATAGTGAATCAAGGGAATATCCTCCCATCCCATCAGATATCCTGGCGGACAGTGAAAAATTTCAGCAAGTTGAGCTATTGTCTCATGTTTAATGTTTTTTATCTCGCCGCTCTCATATCTTTGCACAGTAGCTTCCTTTACACCAAGTGCTTCTGCAACCTGTAGAAGAGTCATATCTAAAGCAAGTCTTCTTTCTTTAATTCTTTCGTTCAAAATACTCATATTTATCTATCCTTTCTATGGAATTTACAATATTTACTATATCACTTTCTTACGCGTAATGCAACATTTTTTTTGCAAATTATAAAAAAACTTACGCATCACGTATTGACATACCATAAAATAGGTGATAACATAAACTTACGTAATAAGTAAGTATGAAAGGAGGTACTATATGGCAAGTATCTATAAAACTGATATTATTGCACTAAAAAAACTAATGGTTGAAAAAGAAATTGCAACAATTAGTGATTTGTCAAAACTGTCTGGGATCAATAGAAACACGCTTTCCAGCGTGTTAAATGGAGATGCTCAACCGTCAGCAGAAGTCATGGATAAACTTGTTTCCACTCTTGATATTGAACCCGAAATAGCTGGATGTATTTTTTTTAGCCTGAACTTACGCAGTAAGTAAGAATGTTTTTTCTGGAAACAAGTACAACCAATACTGCATACAAATTAATGGAGGTGGTAATTTGAAAAAAGAAATAACATCAACTATATATGTAAGCATAAATGGAGAGTACCGCCTTTGGGATAGCTTGTCAATGGAAGAAAAGAAAGACATATCCATTAATTTAAATGATAGAGCTATGCAGGCTATTGGGTATCAACGCAAAGACAAAACCGCCTAGGCGGTTACCGGCGGACAAGCCAGAAAGGAGGACGAGCCTTGAAACATTACATAACTAAGTACGAGGAAAACGGTACTCGATATGCTGAGGCATGGTTACAAATAAATTTATTTGGTAAATGCTTATGCTTCTGGAAAAAGAAAATCAGAGTATGAGCCACTGTTTAGTCGGTAGAAAGGAGGACAAGCCTTGATATTGATATCAAAGAAGAAATTTAAAGCCTTAGAAAAGAGAATTGCTGACCTTGAAGGGCAAGTTCAGGGCCAGCAGGTCATAAGTGTAGATTTAGTAACAAATACAATTAGTTATCAGTTGCAAGAACTTCACAAAGAACAGAGTAAAGCAGTTGTCTACTAAATACGATCGATTCTGAAAATGCGAATAATGCAAGATCGGTGTTAGAAATTTTTCCATTGTCATTTGCATGTTCTTTGAGTTTGTTTTCGAAATATTTATCCGCAACTACTTTTTCACTCAAGGATTTAGATTTTTCCATTATGATTTCACTAAGTTGTTCCTTTGTCATTGAGTACATCTCCCTTCCTATGTATTTCAGCCCTTCAGCTGATAAGGAGATTATACCACAATTTAACAAAAAGTTACATGGAAGTAGGTGATAAAAACGAAACAGCAAATACAACAGCTGGCCGCATTCTTTATACTGGTAATCGGGATAGCTGCAATAGTTCTACTGACAGGAGCCATGGTCAATCAATTCATAAAGCCAGGTACATATTTATCCGGAATGGCTGTAGCAGGGATTGCACTTTATTTTGATGCCGGTTGGATAGACAAGCACTTCATTGATGGAGAATGGATATAAGGAAGGAGGGAGTACATAGTGGCAGGAAGAGTAAAACATATGAAAAGGAGCCATAAGACGATTAATAAGCATTATAACGAGTATCAACGTAAAGCATCTGTAGTAGAAAGCCGTAAGTACGAAATGTCATTGTTCGACAGATTGAGAAGTCGTTTTAAGCATCAGGACAGGTAAGGAGGATCATATGAGCAAGATATTCAACACCGGATTCACAAAGGAATTTTTAGATGATGTAGCTGAGCAGAGAGACCAGATGTACATATGCATTAGTGAAGCGAATAGAGCTGATGAATTTAGCACTTTTAATGATATTGAAATAGCAAGAGCTCAGCTTCATGAAGCAAAAGGTATGTATGCAGTTCTTAGTGGTCTTGGGTTCTTATCTGATATTGATAAAGAGACCATTTCAAAAGAGCTAGAACGACTTACTGAGAAGCTAATCTATATCAGACGGGAGAAGCATCGGATGAACGGTATATTAATGAGAACACGTTAGGAGGCTTCTATGAGAGTAAAGAAATGTGTTTATTGTAGACAGGTATGGGGTATTAGTATTCATCAATGTATTCCGCGATCAGGATACGAGTGCCCAAGGTGTACCGGTAAAAGAAAACGAGCCCAGCTGAGTGCGAATCAGCAAAGGCCCAAAGCAAAATTAATCTAAGGTGAGTATATCACTAAATTTAAAGGAGGTCAAATCAAATTATGGCAAAGGGAATTATTAGGAAAATCGATGAACTCGGGAGAATTACCATCCCGATCGAATACAGAAGGTCAACAGGCATTGAAGTATTAGAACCATTGGATTTGTATTTTGAAGGCAATGTTATTCATCTGAAAAAGGGTAAAGGCAGAAAGTTGGATGAGCTTGGTAGATATACTATCCCAAGTGAGATCCGAGAGAAGTTTGGGTACCAGGAGAGACAGCCTCTGGAGATATATTGTGAAGGCGACGAGATCTGCATCCGGAAAGAAGGGTGTGAATGGTGTAGTAGCACTGATGATCTTATTAAGATAGGTGAACATCTTCTGTGTAAGAAATGTGCTTATGCTGTTGTTGATGCAGTTATGGAGGAATAGCCTATGACTGAACTACGAATTTTTAAGAATGAGGAATTTGGTGAAATTAGAACACAAGTAATCAATGGTAATCCATGGTTAGTTGGAAAGGATGTTGCAGATGTTTTGGGCTATGCAAATACAAATGATGCGTTAATCAGACACGTTGACAAGGAAGATAGAGCTAACCTCGTGATTTACGATGGCAGACAAGAGAGAACAATGGTAGGTGTAAATGAGAGTGGCTTATATGCTCTAATCTTTGGTAGTAAGTTAGAAGCCGCAAAGAAATTTAAGCATTGGGTTACATCAGAGGTTCTTCCCTCCATCCGTCAAAACGGTGGTTACATAGCAAATCAAGAAAACCTTACGGATTCCGAACTCTTGGCGAAAGCTGTAGTACTTGCTAATAATGTGATAGCGCAGAAGGATAAGCAAATAGCTGAACAGAAACCAAAAGTACTCTTTGCTGATGCGGTATCCTCTAGTCGTACATCAATTTTGGTTGGTGAATTAGCTAAGCTTTTAAGGCAGAACGGTGTAGATATCGGTGGCATAAGGCTCTTTGAATGGCTCAGAGATAACGGATATTTAATTAAGCGCAAGGGAACTGATTGGAATATGCCAACTCAGTATTCAATGGATCTTGAGTTATTTGAGATTAAGGAAAGCACTCATCTGGATGGAAACGGCTGTAACATAACCAAAAAGACACCTAAAGTAACCGGTAAAGGACAGCAATACTTTATCAATAAGTTTTTAGGAGAATAAATTATGGCATATTATCACACTTGCTCTGAATGTGGCGCATTTCTTGATCCTGGAGAAAAGTGTGATTGCTCCAAAAAGTCAGAGCAGCTTCGAAAAAAATATGAACAATTAACTGCCGTTACCAATGACGGTCAAATAGTATTAGGAGGGAACTTAATTGAAAATTGTAAAAATCAAAATAAAAAACCTATTTGGCATTAAAGAGTATGAAGCCGATGGGAGATCAATAGAATTAACCGGTAAAAATGGAGCCGGTAAGACATCAGTCATTGATGCAATTAGGTATGCACTCACCAATAAGAGTGATAGGGAGTACATAGTAAGGAACGGAGAGACAGAGGGAGAGATTCTCATTGAAACTGATAACGGGATCAGAATCGACCGGAAACCTCGTACCCAGCAGACTGATTATAAAAGTGTCAAGCACAATGGTATGGAGGTTGGTAGCCCAGAAACATTCTTGAAAGATATTTTTACCACACTGCAGCTTTCACCGGTTGAATTTATGGCCATGGATAAGAAACAACAGAACGCAATTATCTTGGACATGATTGAATACGACTGGTCCTTACAAACAATCAAGGAGTGGTTTGGAGAGATCGTGCCGGATATCAATTATGAGCAGAACATTCTTCAGGTTCTTAATGATATTCAATCTGAAAAAGGCTATTACTTTATGAAGCGTCAAGACATCAATCGTGATGCTAGAAATAAGAGGGCCTTCATAGAAGAGATTGCGGAGAATATCCCTGAAGGATACGAAGCGGAGAAGTGGGAGAAGGCAAGTCTTAATGAGATTTATACCGAGATAGAGCGAATCCGTAAGGAAAATGAGACTATCGATAAGGCACTACAGCTTATCGAGAATCGCAACAATAAGGTACGAAAGTTTGAAGCTGATAAAGAGATTGCAATCGCAGCACTTGACCGTGAATTTGATACCAGAGCCAATCAAATTGATAGAGACATAGCAAGCCTTAAGGCCCAGATAAAAGCTCTGGAAACAGAACGTGACGGCCTTGCAGACAAAAAGAAAGACAAGTTATCTGTTATAGAAAATCAGTATACAGCAGCTGTTGCTAAGTATGATGCTGAAGTGGAGGAATACAAGGAATACGTTGGTAAAGAAAAGAAGTCTACACTAGAGCTTTCAGAAAAGGCAGCTATGGTCGAGAAGATGAAATCACACATTAATGAGTATCACCGGATGGTTAACCTGCAGAATGAGGTTGAGGATCTACTAGCAGAGTCTGCAGATCTTACGAGAAAGATAGAAAAAGCCAGAACTCTTCCGGGTGAAATTCTTGAAACAGCTACTATTCCGATTAAAGGCCTTACAGTAAAGGACGGTGTTCCCTTGATTAATGGTCTTCCAGTATCCAACTTATCTGACGGTGAGAAGCTTGACCTATGCATTGATGTTGCTATCCAGAAGCCTAATGGTCTGCAGATTATTCTTATTGATGGTGTAGAGAAGTTATCTACAGATCTGAGAACAAAGCTTTATGAGAAGTGTAAGTCCAAGGGATTACAGTTTATAGCTACCAGAACCACGGATGATGAAGATCTAACCGTAGTGGAATTATAGGAGGTAACTGATGGGAAATGAATTATCAGTACAAGACGGTTTTATGCCGGTTAAAACAAGCCAAACGGAAATGATGATATCAAGACAGGCACAGGAAGTACAAGCAGCTATGGTTATCGCTAAAAAATTTCCAAGAGATGAGTACGAAGCTATGCAAAAGATTAAGCGAGCATGTCAGAGGCAGACATTAGCGGAGCAAGCTATTTATTCTTATCCTAAGGGCGGTCAGAATGTTTCTGGTCCAAGCATAAGGTTAGCTGAAGCCTTGGCTCAGACCTGGGGGAATATTGACTACGGAGTAATTGAGCTAGAACAGAATAATGGATCATCTGAAATGATGGCTTATGCATGGGATTTAGAGACCAATACTAGGGTAACGAAAATCTTTACTGTGGAACATGTTCGAGACACAAAGAAAGGCAGAGTTGACTTAACCGATGCCAGAGATATTTATGAGGCTACAGCCAATTTTGGAGCCAGAAGAATGAGAGCTTGCATCTTAGGTGTGATTCCGGGTGATGTCGTAGATATGGCTGTTGAAGAATGCAAAGCTACACAAAAGAAAGGCTATGGCGATCTTCCAAGTCAAGAGAAGATAGCGAAGATAGAAAAACTGTTTAAGAAAGATTTCGGTGTAACTAAGTCGCAGCTTGAAGAATATGCAGGGAGGAACTTAGCTGATTTTGGAGCTGAGGAGTGTACTGATCTATGGGGTGTTTATACCGCTTTAAAGAATGCTCAGGGAAAGGTTGAGGATTATTTTAAGACAGTAGCAAAAGCTGAGGATCCTTTCAATAAGGAAGGAAAAACAAATGATCTTAACCAGTGAGAATTACCACAGCCTGGAAGCTAATAAAGAGTATCTGTCAGTATCTCAATATAAAGACTTTGCCGGCACATTAGGAAAGCCTGCATGTGAAGAACAGGCACTTGCAAAACTTAATGGTGATTGGGAAATGGAAATGACTACTGCCTTACTCGTTGGCTCATATGTAGATGCACACTTTGAGAGTACATTAGATGTTTTCAAGGCTAAAAATCCAGAAATATTCACTAAGCAAGGTCAGTTAAAAGCTGAGTATCGAAGAGCAGAAGAAATAATCAATCGTATCGAACGGGATGATTATTTTATGAAGTATATGTCCGGCCAGAAACAGGTAATCATGACAGCTGAGCTTTTTGGTGCCAAGTGGAAAATAAAGATTGATAGTTATCTTGATGACATTGCGATCGTTGATCTGAAAGTGATGGAGAGCCTTACAAAGCAATTTTGGACCAAAGATTTCGGGTACATGGATTTTACCCAATACTGGGGTTATGACATCCAGGGAGCGGTATATCAGGAAGTTGTATATCAGAATACCGGCAAGAGACTTCCGTTCTTCATAGCTGCAGCCTCTAAGGAGAAGGAGCCAAACATAGAGATCATCCAAATTGATGATGATCACCTAAAAGAAAAGCTTTATGAGGTCGAGCAGAACACTCCTAAAATTCTGCTTCTCAAAGATAAGATGGCTGATCCTATCCGATGCGGTATCTGTGATTGGTGTAAGCACACAAAGGTACTCACTAAACCTATTCATTATTCTGAACTGCTAGGTGAAGTATGAAAAGTATAGTAACAGAATTTACTGAAATTTGTTTCTTTTGCGGTAAACCTGCTGAATGTGAGCATCACTTAATATTCGGAAAGGGTAATAGAGATCTATCAGAGGAGGATGGGCTTAAAGTTCCAAGCTGCAACCGATGCCATAATATTGGTACTACTATAGAGCGTATACATGATAATTCCATGGCAGAGAGGTTGTCTAAGATGCTAGGACAGGTAATTTGGGAATCTCATTACGGAGATAGAGAAGCATTCCGCAGAAGATATGGAAAATCTTATTTGTAGTATCTCCGGTATAACATATCACAGTGTCACCGGATTAACTAAACCTTATCCGTACCGGGGCGGTTGACCGCCGCTCCCGGAGAAAGGGGAACTATGGAATATAAACTTATAATTATCGGGAAACTTCCCGGTTTGAATGAATATACAGCTGCTAATCGTACTCATCCGAAGGAAGGTGGTAGGATGAAAAAAGATGCAGAGGAAGCCGTTATTTGGCCAATTAGACAACAACTAAGAGGAATACATATAACAAAGCCTGTATTGCTGAAATATAACTTCTACGAGCCAAATAGAAAGAGGGACCTAGATAATATCTCTTCATTTGCTCATAAGGTTATTCAGGACAGTCTTGTAAAGACAGGAGTACTTGCTAACGATGGCTGGAAGGAGATTGTTGGATTTTTGGACCAGTTTTATTGTGATCCAGAATATCCAAGGATTGAGGTTACTATAAAAGAGGTTGGTGATTAGGTGGATGGATGGGTAAGCATATATCGTGAACTTACAGAAGGTTGGTTATGGGAAGACAAGCCATTCTCAAAAGGACAAGCATGGATAGATCTAATCATCTTAGCTAACTACAAGGATGCAAAAATCTCATTAGGAAATGAAATAATTCTGGTAAAGCGTGGCAGTTTTATTACTTCTGAACTAAAGCTAATGGAGCGTTGGGGATGGAGTAAAACAAAGGTTAGGTCATTTTTAAACCAGTTACAAAATGATGAAAAAATAGTGAAAAAAACAGACCGAAAAAAAACCACGATAACATTAGTAAATTACGGACTTTACCAAGATATTGAAACCAATAAAGAACCAAAAAAAGACCACAAAAAAACCAGTGAGAGACCACGAAAAGACACAACTAATAAAGGAATAATAGAATCTAATATACATATATCTATGGACCCCCAATTTCAAAACTTTATTGAAAAGAAGAGAGAACTGCTAAGTAAGACAATGAGGGATGAAAATGAAACGTAAATCAAAATTTGATCCGTACATAAATGATATTATCTATTATCTCAATTTGGGCTACCCGGTCATTCGAGTAGCCGAACAGTTGGACCAATACTTTGATGACATTGTGGACATGAGTGCTTTATATACATTCATACGATCAAGAGCATTAAAAAATACAAGTGTTAGAAAGTACCGGGTACCGCACTGTGATAATTGTGAGGATTGTCATGAGGTTATAAACACGAATGATGAGGGAATTAGAATGTGTTATTATTGCAGGCTTATACCGAACAGTGTTATTACAGCACCCTTGTGGTGTCCTAAAAGGACAAAAGTGGAAAGAGTGAGCTGATAGATCAAAATGTAATAACAGAATTTATAACAACCTCATAAGGAGGAATTAAATGAATAACGAATTAATGTTTAGTAGCCAAACAGATGAATGGGCTACACCACAAGAATTTTTTGATGAATTAGACAAAGAATTTCAATTTATGTTAGATCCTTGCGCTACAAAAGAAAACCATAAATGTAATTATTACTACACTAAAGAAGAAAACGGACTATTAAAAGATTGGAGCGGCTGTACTGTGTTTTGTAATCCTCCATATTCGAAATCAGAAAAACCCTGTAAACCTAATTGTAAAAAGAAAAAATGTGTTGAACGTGGTTATCACATAAACGAATATAAACCCGGACAAGAAGATTGGATCAAAAAATGTTACGAGGAAAGCAGAAAACCAAATACCACAGTTGTTATGTTGTTGCCTGTCAGGACGGACACAGAAGCTTTTCACAAGTACATATACGGCAAAGCAAAGGAAATAAGGTTTATAAAGGGTAGGTTAAAATTCGGAAACAGTAATAATTCAGCACCATTTCCGAGCATGGTAGTGGTTTTTAGCAACCTCGAGGGAAAGGAGTAGTTATGAGAGCCGAACACAAAAGATTAACCAGAGAAGATAAACTTGCTCGTAAATATTACTGTCAGAGGGCATCCAGAGGACTTATAAAAGGACAGAAACGATATAACCATAGAAAGTTACGAAGAATATCGAAAGGAGCTGTCAAGGAATGAAACAGGTGCAGCGTTTTAAATGTGATTTCTGCAATAAGACTACCGCCAGAGCTGACACGATGGAAAGGCATGAAACAGAGTGCGTACATAATCCGAATACAGTAAATTGCTTTATGTGTGAATTTTCATGTGTTGATGATTACGAGGATTATCAACCATGGTGTGGCAATCAGACAATAAAAGATGTTCCTCAGTGTGTATATACTCATGACATTCTTCGTCGTGGAGACGCTTTAAAATGTGAGAAATTTAGGCGGTCAAAAGAAAATAATTACTCACGCTCTTTCAGCGATGCAGAGAAAAATTACGAACGATACGAGGAAGGAGCTGCCAAGGATGAATAAGCAAGTAATACAGGAAACTATAAATGAGTTACACCGCATGAAAAAGAGATTAACAGGGGCGCAAGGATGTTCTGTAAAACATGAAGAAGAGAATAGTTATTCTGCTAAATGCCTTAGATTGGCAATATCCGCACTTACCCATCAACTAACCAATGGATGGATACCAGTAACAAAAGGATTGCCGGAGAATGAAGAAAGAGTATTTATACTCGCAAATAAAAGGAGTTATAACGGTGACATAATACAGATTAGAACAACCGCTATGTATGAAGATGGAACGCTACATACAGAAGATAGCTCGTATGTTTGGGAAGATAACGATTTTGAATATTGCGAGGAAACAGATGATTATATTATTCCAGAAGGTTGGTTTGAACAGAATATGTACTGTGAAGAATATGGGATTATAGATGATTTCGTTACTCACTGGATGCCATTGCCGGAATTACCAAGGGAGAGTGATTAATCATGACAGGAGCAATTGAGTTTTTACGGAAGGCAAAGGCGATATGCGAGATTAGAGGATGCATTGGCGTTAAGGATAAATGTCCTGCATACAACCTTTGCCACACTTCCGCAGGAAAAATAACCGATGAAGCCGATCTTGTACGCAAGGTAATGGATTATAGATTGGAGGATGTGGATGCATAGAGAAATTAAGTTTAGAGGACGGAGCATTGACACTAAAGAATGGGTATATGGATTTTTATACATAAACTCCAATGATGGAAGAACCTTTGTTTTAGTCGATGGAGATTTGACTGAAGATTTCACAGCAGTTGTAGTTATTCCAGAAACAATCGGTCAATACATTGGATTAAAAGATAAGAACGGTAAAGAGATTTATGAGGAGGATATATTTTGTCACCCAAATGCACCTAAGTATAAATACGTTGTTGAATGGGAAGATGGAGGATTTTCAATTTTTATCGAAGATACCGGGTTTAAGCATAATTACATCGAGGTTATCGGTAATATCCACGAAAACCCAGAATTGATTAGCTGGTAAGCGGAAAGGAATGTTATGGTAAGATGGCATGATTTAAAATGTTTTAATCCATATTTTCAAGATATTTGGGACGGAAAGAAAAATTTTGATATCCGTAAAAATGATCGAGATTACCAAGTAGGTGAAATGCTTGTATTACGCGAATATTCGATTGCAGCCGGGTATCGTGGTCGGGCGATGCATAAAAAAATAGGATATATCTTAAAAGACTGCCCTCAATTCGGGTTACAAGAGGGGTACTGTATTTTAGGATTAGAAGACTAAACTGAAATTTAGGTTATAAGCGGAAAGGAGTATTATGGATAAGTGTAGACACTGTCTAGGAAATATCGAAAAGAATGAGATAGATGAAGATATTTGTTTTTGTGAACTGACTGATGAATATGAAAATGTAACATTGGGTGAATGCCTTGGGAATTGTGAATCGCAGGAGTGCTGATAAGCGGAAAGGAAGATATGGATAAAATAGTAGAAGCAAGAGAAAGATTAAAAAAAGCAATATGTGTAATAGCAAGCGAATTAGACATCGACCCTGGACTAACCAGAGCCTGTATACAAACACTTACCAAAGATGAATTAATAGATAAATACATAGAGTTAAAGGATTTAAGATTAAAAAAAGAAAACATGAGACTTGTTGACTTGTTGATTAGCTAATAAGCAGAAAGGAAGATATATGACAAAAAGTTATTCCAGAGGACATGAGATTTATTATGACGGAACCGATTGGAGATACACTAATAATGAAAAAGTGATTGATGAACATAGGCCGTGTAAAAAGTGCGGAAGAACACCAACACCAGAAGGATACGATGCGTGTCTTGGGCATATTGACGGTGCGTCATCAGCATGCTGTGGACATGGAATTGAAAATCCTTATACAATTATTGATTAGCTGATTAGCGGAAAGGAAGATATATGAATTGGGCAAGAAAAGCAAAGAAAAGTGTTCCTGGTGAATGGAATATGAATGACATGCCAGTTATTAAAGCTTTGGAAAAAGGCGAAACCTATACATATCCGCCTACTATGGTACATGGAGCAATGTGGTATAAATGTGAGAAGTGCTGTAAGAAGTGGAGAATGTGGTTGGAAAAAGGATTGGAGGATAAAATACAGGACAAGTTAGAACCTGATAAACACAAACCTGTACCATTCACAATAATGTGTAAATGCGGTGGACTTGCTAATCATGTATTCTGGCAGGACGATATCTCTCTTGGTGGATACAGACCAATATCGGAACATATGAGTTATTTTAAAAATGATCCTAGTAAGGATTGCGGAGTACCAGTCGTTAGGTAATAACTTAGCTGATAAGCGGAAAGAAGGTAAATTATGAACTGTTGTAAATGTAATAGAACTATGTCAGAAGTTAAAGGCATGATACCAATAGAGCCAAAAGGAACACCTAACCGTAAATGGGTTTGTACGGATTGTGCAAATATAGTACAGAAACAGACAATAGACAAAGACACAAGAAATTTATGTAACACGATAGCAGGAGAAAAGATATTTTAGCTGATAGCGGAAAGGAAGATACATGATAGGTAAAAAATTCTACAAATGTATTAAATGTGGCTTCAATAAATGCGTAAATAAAAAACATACAATTTGTAATGATTGCAAGCGCAAGCTAAAAAGTCAATTAATTTAATTCATCAAGAAGGGAGCAAAAGTTTATGAAGCAGTATTGTAGGTATTGTGCTAATGCAGTGGCAGCAGATCTAATCGGGATATGGTGTGAAGCCAAGAAAAAAGAATATAGTGCATCTACAGCTAAGGCAGAAAACCATTGCACAGACTTTATATACTGCGACATAGATGCATTCTATTGTGGTGATGATAGCAAAAGATATAAACCAAGAATACCAAAGCAGGAACAATGTGAAGGGCAAATAAGTTTATTTTAGAAGGGAGAAAAGCCTATGAAGAAAGTATACGATGTTGTATGGCAGTTCATTTTGGTAATAGCAATGTTTATATCTGCAATATTAGGTAACATCTCTTTAACAATAGCATTTGGGGTTATGGCTATTTTGAATATGGATATAGAAGGGAGATAAAGCCTATTGAATAAGAGACAGAGGAAAAAGCAGTTTAAAAAGAAGCTGCAAAAATTCTATTGTGGATTTGATTTTGCAAACGGACCAGATTATACATATTTACCAGATACTGTAGCGAGATTTATATATAACATATTTAACATACCGGAAGAATACATGAAAGAAAAAGCAAGGGATATTCACTTGCAATACAAAAGCTTTCTAAAGATGCACCGGATTGTGATAGGCGGTGATTGATTGAATAAAAGACAGAGAAAGAAATGGTTTAAGAAGATATTAGAAAGAAGTGACTATTTTCAGCACCTTTATACACCAATGCTTGGGAGAAAGAACGGAAAGACATATTTATGGAGAAAGCTACATCATGCCATATTCAGTACAAAGTACAAAGCGTTTAAAGAAATGAAGAGGTGCTTCACAAAGGGGAATAAAGATCAGTTAATAATGCATCAACTTAGTAAAGGTGGAATAATCAGTACAAAGGAGAAAAATTTCTTTTTGCTTCATTCAACAGAAGGACCGGAGATCATAGGAAGGTGGTAAATATGGCAAATGCAAAATTAAATACAACAGTGGATACAGATGGAATAGACAGGCTTGCTATAGGTGGAAGACTATATGATATGTTTAAGTGTAGCAGAGACTCCAAAATAAAGTTTGACGGACAGGAAATGTATATGAAAGAGCAAGATATAATTGATATGTTCTATTTGGTTAACAATGATAGAATAATCAGGAGCAAAAAATTTAAGATAGTACCATGAAATCATGTTTTAAATTCAACCTGGCAGCAGGACTAAGCATTAAAGAGGTGATAATATTACTGACAGAGAGCTAAATGAAAAGAAAAAAGAATACTTAAACAGCTATAGGAACCTATGCAGAAAGCTTAGATCCTTAGAAGAACAACTAGAAGAATTGAGAGAAACGAAACAATCAGCTAAGATGCAATCCATATCTGATATGCCAAAAGGGAATAAACAGACTGATTTATCAGATTACATGGTAAAGCTTGATGTACTCTTTACTAAAATTGTTAAGATGAGAAAAGCATGCATACAAAAGAAAATTGAAATTGAGAATATGATAGCTGATCTTCCGGATGGGATAGAAAGCTTAATACTTCATAAGAAGTACATAGAATTTAAGAAGTGGGAAGTAATCTGTGTTGAGATAGGTTATGAATGGGCTCATATTCATAGAAAACATTCAGATGCACTAAAAAATTTGAACATGATACACAATGATACACTTTTATGTGTTAATATGAAATCATAAAAAGAACAGAAAAAATAAAAGCATCCTTCGGGGTGCTTTTTTCATGGGTGGCACATTGTGCAGGGCAGAGCAATCACATAATATCAAGGGACTGGGTGATAGATTGCAAAAAATGAGGTGGTGATTTTGGCAAGAAGCAGGAGTCCGAATAGAGACAAGGCTTTTGAAATCTTTAAAAAGCACAAGGGCAAAATAAAGAATAAAGACATAGCTAAAATGCTTGATGAAGATCCTAAAACAGTCTCAAAATGGAAGACATTAGACAAGTGGGAAGAGAATTTTAAAAATTCGAAAAAAAATAATAAAAATTCGAATTTCGAAAAAGATGATTTTTTAGGCGATGAAAAAGCTGAAAATATCGAGGTTGAAAATCAGCTGAATGAAATCGTTGAAAATATTGAATTGACTGAAAAACAAATTCTTTTCTGTATTTATTATATAAAGTGTTTTAATGCATCAAAAGCATATCAAAAAGCTTATAAATGTAACATGATGACAGCTTACACAGCAGGGCCAAGATTGTTGGGAAATGTTCATGTAAAGATGGCAATAGCACAATTAAAGCAAAATAGACTTAATCAAGCCATGTTAACACCACACGATATCTTTCAAAAATACATGGATATTGCCTTCGCTGATATCACCGATTATATCACCTTTGGGAAGAAGGATACTCTCTTAGGCTTTACTAAAGAAGGAGTACCAATATATGACCAATGTAACTATATTGACTTCAAAGAAAGTGATGATATAGACGGATCCTTAATAACGGAATTCAAGGAAGGTAAGAACGGTTTCTCTATCAAATTAATGGATAGATTAAAAGCTCTTAACTGGCTATCTGATCATATGGATATGGCAACAGAGGAACAGAAGGCAAAGGTAGAGTCCTTGAGAAACAAAGTCAGAGTTGAGAATGAAACCCTTGAACTTAAGAAAAAGCAAGCAGAAAAGGATGATTGGTAATGAGCACCGGAGTATTACATACTTTCTATAACTCAGATGAATGGTTAATATTCAGGGAACAATACATCCTGGAACATATAAAGATTAATAAGGGTGTCATTTGTAGTAAGTGTGGAAAGCATATTATTAATCGTGGAGATATACAGCTACATCATACACCAATAGAGCTGACGGAAGATAACTATAAAGATGTTAACATCTCCATGAATAAGGATAACATAGAACTGATCTGTAGGAGCTGCCATAATAAAGAGCATGGCCGGTTCTGTGGAGGCGGTCATAAGCGTAGAGAGAAAGCAGTCTACATTATATATGGTCCGCCAATGTCAGGTAAGACAACCTATGTCTATGAGAACATGGAACCGGGTGATCTGATCGTAGATATGGACAGGCTTTATCATGCTGTCAGTCTAAGGCCTATGTATGATAAGCCTGATAATCTTAAGTATAATGTGTTCTCTATTCGCAATCATATCATAGACAACATTAAGACTAGGTATGGAGGTTTTCGCACAGCATGGATTATAGGAGGTTATCCTGAGAAGTTTACCAGAGAGAAGTTGGCAGAGGACATAGGAGCAGAGCTCATCTATGTGGAGACTAGCAAAGAGTTATGTATCGAGAGATTAGAATGCTGTAATGATTATAGAGCAGAGCATAAGGATGAATGGGTGCAATATATAGAGAAATGGTTCGAAGATTATTCGAATTAATCACTCCCCCCATATCATTCTTTTTTGTTTGTCCGGAGGACCGTAGGGGGAGGAAGGTTAGATTCACACAAACCGAGATTTTGACTTTTTTCCAAAAAAGTTCAGAGAAAGTTGGTGATAATTTTGGATATCAAACAAGAGTATGAAAGAATTAAAAAGTTATTCGAGGGTTGTGACGATAGTCAGCTGGCCTTACTGGAAGGTTCCTTTTGGGAATGTGCTAGGCTTAGAGTAGAGCTTGATGACCTTCATGATATCGTTAAGGAAACCGGCCTTGTAAAAATTAATCCAAATAACCCAACGCAGCAGAAAGAGCTTCCGGTGTCCAAGCTTATTGTGAAAACTAGGGCAAACTATTTGAACTATATAGCAAAGCTTTCTAATATTTTAGGAAAATCCATTATAGAAGAGGATGATGATCTTGCAGATTACGAATAGTTACATCATCCAGTATTACAATGAGATAAAAGCCGGCAACATCATAGTAGGTCAAGAGCTTATGATGATGTTGAAGAAGCTAGTTGATGAGATACAGGGTAGAAACGTATTAAGAGATCACATCCGGATAGACTTTGAAGACTCTGAAAAACGAATTAAATTCATTGAGAGTGAATGTAAGCATTACGAAGCTCCTCATGCCGGAAAGCCATTCAAATTAGAGTTATTTCAAAAAGCTTTCGTTGAAGCGATATTCGCTATCAAAATATATGATGAAGAATTAGAAAGGTACGTTAGAAAATATCAAAACGTGCTTTTTTTAGTGGGAAGAAAGAACGGTAAGACACCATTAATCGGTGCCATATGTCTAGCGGAATGGTTTTGTGGTCCTACTGGATTGAAAGTACTATGTGCTTCCAATGATTATGAACAGGCTGACCTCATGTTCCAGGCTATTAATGCTATGAGGGAAGAAAGTAAAACCCTTGAAAAGGTTACACGTAAGAATATTAAGGGTATCTTCTTTGGTAATCCGAAACAGAAAAAGAAGAAAGGCAAATTCAGTTATCAGAACAAAGGCAGCATTCGTAAATTATCAGCAAAGACCGGAGCAAAAGAAGGTCGTAATATCGGTATCGGTGCAGTCGATGAAGTATTCGAGATGGAAGATAACAGTCTGGTAATGCCGATTAGACAGGCTCTTTCTACGCAGGATGAACCTCTTTACTTTGAACTGACAACGGAAGGCTTTACGAATGATGGGTACCTGGATAAGAGATTAGTAGATGCCAGAAAGGTATTAAGGGGAGAGGTTGAGGATGAAAGATGGCTGATCTGGTTATATACCCAAGACAATGAGAAGGAAGTCTGGATTGATGAAAAAAGCTGGTATAAATCGAACCCCGGCTTAGGGAAAATTAAGAAATGGTCCTTCCTACGGCAGATGGTTCAAGAAGCAAGAACAAAGACAGATACCAAAGCCTTTGTCTTAGCAAAAGATTTCAATGTCAAACAGAATAATGCTCAAGCATGGCTGCAACCGGAGGATATTAAGAATGACTTAACCTATGACATAGAAGATTTAAGAGAATGTGTAGGAATAGGTGCAGCAGATCTTTCAGAGACAGGTGACTTAACCAATGCCAGAGTATTAATCTATAATCCGAAAAACAAGATGAAGTATCTTATCACAAAATACTTCATTCCAATATCCAAATTGGAGCAGATGGAAGGGGAAGAGAAAGAGAAATACCTTCAATGGGTGAAAGATAATCATTTAGCTATCTGTGAAGATACGGAAGTAGATCAGTCCGATGTTGTAGCATGGTTTGTTAGTCTGTATAAGAAATATAAAATCAGAGTATTCATGACCGGTTATGATAAATGGCAGGCCAAGGCATTTAAAAAGGAAATGCAAGACTATGGTTTCGATATCGATAAGATAGAACAGGGTTATGATTTATCTAATGCCATGACAAGCCTTGAGACAGATCTAAAAGCGAACAGAGTAAATTACAATCAAAATCCGATCGATATCATGTGTCTTGAGAATACCTCTATGAAATGGAATTCTGCCGGTACCAAGAGAATGCCGGTGAAAGTACAGGGAGATCAGGATAAGAAGATAGATGGAGCAGTCACAATGTTAATATGCTATGAGACATTAGACAGGCATCGAAAAGATTATATGGATATCATCAACAGGAGGTGAGTACAAAGTGGGGTTATTAAACAAAATTAGGTCATGGACCGGCAATTTGAAGTCTTTAACCTATGCAAAAATGATGAAAGGTTATATACCGGTATTTACTCAGTTTGGTGATGAAATCTATGCTAGTGATATCGTACAGATTGCCATTAGGTGTATTGCCACTGAGATCAGTAAATTAAATCCGCAGCATATCAGGACGGAGAATGATACAGGGCTTCAAAGTGTGGTAAATGATAGCATTCATAGATTACTAAAGTTCGGGCCTAATCCATTAATGTCTACATCAGATTTCCTTGAAAAGATAGTATATCTCAGGGAAATCAATAAGAATGCTTACATATACCCATCATATGTGAAAATACCGCTAGGCGAGGGAACTTATAGGAGAGAATATACCGGCTTGTATCCTCTAAATCCCTTAGAGGTAGAATATCTGGAAGATACATCAGGTAAGCTGTTCATTAAGTTTTACTTTGTTAATGGATATGATTATACCTTGCCTTATGAAGACATCATACATTGGAGAAAAGACTTTACTGCCAATGATTTTGTCGGTGGGGATGCACAGGGAAAATCAGATAATAAAGCCTTAATAAAATTGTTGGAGACAGATGATACAGCAATTCAGGGAATTGGAAAAGGTATCAAATCCACAATGGTCATTCGAGGTATACAAAAGATTAATACACTGTTAGATGATGAAGAACAGAAGAAAGAAAGAGAAGCTTTTGAACAGAAGATAAATGAGTCTCAGAGCGGTATCTTAGCAATTGATTTAAAAGGTGACTTTACACCAATCAAGATTGATCCTAAATTCATTGATAAGGATACCATTGAATTTATTGCTAAGAGGATACTAGCAAATTACGGAGTATCTCTAGCCATATTCAACGGAGAATTCACAGAGGAAGAATATCAGGCTTTCTATGAAAAGACAATCGAACCGCAGATAATCAGTTTGGGTAGAGTTTTCAGTAAAGTGTTATTCACAAAACGTGAATTAGAAGTCGGGAATGAGATCATCTTCTATAATCAAGGCTTAATGTTCATGAATACAACGAATAAAATAAATGCTGCTGATATTCTGACTAGACTTGGTACCCTTACAGATAATCAAGTATTAGCTATCTTCGGATATCCTCCGTTTGAAGGTGGGAATGTCCGTAAGCAGTCACTTAACTATATCAATCGTGATATAGCGGATCAGTATCAGCTATCAAAGAATAAGGGGAAGGAAAAACAGAATGAGTAAGAAAAAGTTAGATGAATTTAAACCTCAGAATGAAATGAGACTGGTTGAGTTTAGAGCGGTTGACAATGATGAAGGAAAGATGATTATCGAAGGTCAGGCAATTACATATGATCAGCCAGCTACTCACCAATACGGTAAGTACAAATTCACAGAAACAATCAGAAAAGGAGCTCTTGATTTTACAGACATGAAAGATGTACCGCTAAGGTATAACCATAATGATACCTGGATCATCATCGCAAGGACAAGGAATAAGAGCCTACAGTTAATCTTGGATGAAACAGGGCTTAAGATCAGAGCAGAGTTAATCGATACGCAGGCAAACATAGACATCTATAAATCAATTCAAGCAGGATTGATTGATAAGATGTCTTTTGCATTTACAGTAGCAGACAAAGGAGATACGTGGACCTATGGAGAAAATGAAACCTTCAGGGAGGTCACTTCTATTAACCGTTTATACGACGTAAGTGTGGTGGATACCCCATTTTATGATACAACAAGCGTTTATGCGAGGAGTGTTGAGTTACTGGAGAGTAATTTTGCACAGCTGGAGAGCTTTGACTTGCGAAAACGTAAGTTGGCACTGGAACTAGAGTTTAGCAATCAATGAAAGGAATGGTAATCGTATGGATTATGCAAAATTATTGAAAGAAGCAGAAGAGAAAAGAGCAGCCCTCCTGCCACAGATTAGGGATGCAAAGAATACAGAAGAACTGGACAAGCTGGAACTCGAAAAGAGAAGATTAGACAGCGAGATTAAGATGTTGAAAGAATTAGTAGGCCAGAGTGAAGATCCAGCAGCCAGAAGTGAAGGCCAGGTTGAGCCTCAGGGTCAGTTAAATCCTTTAGCTACCTTCAGAACAGGTGCAAAGAAAACAGAAGAGAATGAAGATGTCTACTCTTCCTTAGAGTATCGGCAAGCATTCCGTAACTATGTTGTATCCGGAACTCCTATCCCGGAGAAATTCCGTCAGGCTGAGGAAAGAGCAGATGCTCTTACCGTAGTAGGTGATGTAACTGCTGTTATCCCTACAACCATTCTCAATAAAGTAATTGAGGATCTTACGATTGAAGGAAAGGTCATTAAGAGAATTACTCAGACTTCCTTCCAGGGCGGTATTCAGATCCCTATTTCAGAAATTAAACCTACTGCAACATGGTTAGGAAGTGAAGAAGCTGTTTCTGATGAACAGAAAGCACTGATGGAAGCAAAACTTTCGTTTGCTTATCATGTATTAGAAGCAAAGGTAGCTATAGGTTTATTAACTTCAACTGTTACGCTACAGGTATTTGAAGCTACCGTTGTGAAGCAATTAAAGAAAGCTATGATTGATGCTATTGAAACAGCTGTTGCAGTAGGAACTGGTGTAGGTCAGCCTTTAGGATTTACTAAGTATACATTACCTGCTGAACAGGTAATTTCATTTACCGCTGCTCAAGTTGGTTCTGTAAAAGGATGGGCTAGAGCTGAAGCTGCAATCCCTGAAGCTTATGAAGATGGTGAAGTATACCTCATGAATAAGCAAACATGGGAAATGCACTTAAACAGTATGGTAGACTCTGCCGGTCAGAAGATTGGCCTTGGTAAAATCAATGAAAAAGGACAGAAGATCCTTAATGGTAGAGAAGTTATTACGATTGATAAGTTACCGGGTTATGATAATGCAGCAGCAGGTGATGTCTTTGGTGTTCTGATTAACCTTGAAGATTATATCATCAATTCAAACCTCAATATGTACTACAAAAAGTACTACAATGAGGATAAGAATAAGTGGATCCATAAGGCACTCATGATTGCTGATGGCAAGATGGCAATTGGTGAGGTTCCGGATGGAGTAGGGACCAAGTTAGTAGGAGCGAAAGGCCTTATTTACTTGACTAAGGCTTAATTAGACTTAATCAACTATACATATCCCTTTGTCTGTTAATTCAGGCAAAGGGATTTTATAAATAGGCGGTGATAACATGGATGATGCAATGGATGATGTAACTTTACTTAGTAAGGTAAAGGAAGCAATAGGGATAGTGACCGATGATCCTGGTGTGAACAGTAACATAAAAGGGAAAGCAATAGCAGTAAAGAATTATCTGATAAAGGCCGGTGCAAAACACATGACACCGGATCCTGTGACACAGAAAAGTGTTATTACTGAAACAGATATTGCTTGCATAGCCATCGGTGTAAATGATCTCTTAAATAACAAAGCAGGAGAAACCAAGTTTTCACCGGCTTTTAACATTATAGCAATGCAGATATGTAGGGGGTAGATGAATGCAGTTTATTTTACCTATATACCTATGTTCAAAGCAATACGGAGAGGAAACCAGTGAGATAGGGGAAGCTCCGGAGACATTAATCGAAAGAAAAGTATATGCCAGTGAGGAGTCTGCCAAAAGACAAGAGTTTTATCAGGCAAACGCGAACGGATATAAGATTGAAAAAGTACTTACGATAAGAAAATTTGAATATGGTAACGAGGAAATAGTTAAGATTGGACCGGATGGCAGCAGAATTGAGTATACGGTCTTGAGAACTTATGATAAACAGGATGGTAACATAGAACTCACTTTAACGAAGGGAGTGAGTAAAGATGCCGGTACCTAAATCTGTAGTGAAAATTAATAAAAAAGGAGTTCAATACACATCCAGTGTGGATAGAGCTCAATACACTATACGAGAACTGACAAGAGCTGCCCTTCGAGATGTAGGTAAGTTTATATGTAGAAAATTCAGGGACAGCTATTATTCTCATTTTTCAAGGAAAAGAGGAAGAGTGGGAAAATATACGCAGTACTGGGTGAAATACAAACAAAAACAGCTTGAGCTCCAAGTCGGACTTAAACCTTTTGCTTTTTATGGTGGGTTTCAAGAATTAGGATCCAGTAAAACTACTAGACTTGGACTCTTATCAAATGCGGCAGAGAATAACATAGCAGAAATCGTTAAGATTGAAAGTAAGTATCTTAGTGCTTTAGAGGATGAAGCAGAGGCACTATCACTTATATCTGAAGATGATTATGAGGGTGGTGCTGATGGCTAATAAATCAGAAGAACTAAGAAAAGTAATAACACGGTTATTAAAATTAAGCTGTACAAGGACATATTATAGCGAAGCCAAGGATAACGCAAAGTATCCCTACCAAGTATTCATCTTTGACAGCCAAACTAGAGAACAATACCCAAGAGAAGATGACATCATAATCATTGATATATGGGATAAAAGTAATAGTTGGACAGAAGTTGAAAGACTTGCAGATGAAATAGAAGCGAATATGAACATGAAGAATGAACCGAATAGTTTCGTGCTTCCAACATTTTTTATGATCGATAGAAAAAACCTGAAGGACCCGGACAAAAATCTAAAACATGTGCTACTGAAGTTTTTAATACAAAATTATTATATAGGAGTGTGAGATTATGGCCTTAAGAAAATTTACCGGAACAGGTAGAATAACAGATGCCGATTATAAGCTAGTCAAATGGGTCGGAAAGACAAAAGCAGGCAAAGCCATTCAAATAACTATTAAAGAAGCAATAAATCTTGGTAGTACAGAATGGGCTTTTGCTGACAAAGATGATACAGTAGCGGAAGCTGTATTCACTGCCTGTTACACACAGGCGGATTTGGATGCAGGAAAGACAGATGAACCATGGGAAGTAGAATATGATGATACCGTAGTAAAAGCCGAGGAAGAAATTGTACTTGGAGCAGGAAAATTCTATATTGGTGATACACCAATAGCACTTACCAGAGGTGGCGGTAAATTCTCCAGAGAGCCTGAATACAGAGAGATTGAAGCCGATGGAGACCGTGGACCTGTAAAAGGTAGAATTACCATAGATGGGGTAAGGGCTACTTTAACAATGAATACATTACAGATCCTTACGAGATTGGCGGATCTGTACACTGGATTACAGGAAGTGGTAGAACAGCCTGCAGGTTAATTAAATATAAAATAATATTATTAAAAGATAGGAGAGCTGACAACTCTCCTTTTCTTTTTATGGGAGGTATTTATGAGAAATTTACAGGCAAGAGATGTATTTGCTGCTTGCAGAGTTTTAAATAAAATTGGTATTAAGGATGATATCAAAAAACTTGCTAAGAAAGCTGACAAGGCAGCAGATGTATGGGATAACGGATTTGATCTGTTATTCTCAGTATTTGAAAAAGCCACTTCTAAGAATGCAGAAAAGCCTATCTATGAATTCATTGCCGGTTTATTCGAGTGTGAGCCGGATGAGGTCGAAAAGATGGACTTTTTTGACTTGTGTGAAAAGTTAAAGGAAGTTGCTGATCCGGAGAAGTGGAAGAATTTTTTCAACAAAGCAGCAAACTTGATGAAATAGAACTCAAGGAGCTGCTTCTAAGAAGGTACCACAATATAGATTACATAATGTCCATGGAGATCATGGACTTTCTTACATTTATTGATAAAGCTATTCAGAAAGAGGATGATGAAAAGCTTTATCAAATGTGGTTAGCGAGATACATTCTTATGACTAAAGAAAGCTTCATTACCTTTGAGGCATTTAAAGACATGGTTACCGGTAAAAACATAGATATGCGTTCTACAGCTGAAATACTTTCAGAGATAGATGAAGTAGAAGCCTTATTTGAGAGAAGGTGAGAAAGTGGCACTTGAAATATTTAAACTTGTCGGGTCGATATTCGTAAATAATGAAAAAGCTGATGAAAGTATCGCTAAAACCGATAAAAAAGCTCAGGGCTTAGGTACAACCTTAGTAAAAGGTGTAGGTACAGCTGCTAAGTGGGGAGCTGGACTTGCTACGGCAGCAGGGGCAGGAGTAACAGCTATTACAGGCTTAGCAACAAAAACAGCTAAGACAGCAGACAATATAGATAAAATGTCTCAAAAAATTGGCATATCGAGAACAGCATATCAAGAATTAGATTTTGTAATGAGCCAATCGGGTGCCAGTGTTGATAGTCTTAAATCAGGATTAAAAGCACTAACAAACCAAATGAGCATGGCACAAGATGGTAGTGCAACATCTCAAAAGATGTTTGATGAGTTAGGTGTTTCATGGGATGATGGGACAGGTAAATTAAAAGATCAGGAAACAATGATGTTTGAAGCCATGACAGCCCTTCAAAACATGGAAGATCAGACAAAAAAGGCAGCATTGGCCAATGATTTATTTGGTAAGGCAGGTTCGGAAATGATGCCTATGCTAAACGGAGCTGCCGGAAGCATTGATAAGATGCGAAAGCAAGCACATGATCTAGGATTAGTTTTATCTGATGAAACGGTAGATGGTGGTGTTAAATTCACAGATACAGTTGATCAGATAAAAAGGTCATTAGGAGCTATGGTGAGTAATCTTGGAGCTTCGGTTATGCCTTTGGTTCAATCATTTGCAGATTTTCTATTAGCTAATATGCCGATGATACAAAGTTTATTTCAACAGTTGGCACCGGTTATTGCTCTAGTATTTACTAATCTGTTACCGCCAGTCATGCAACTAATAGAAACATTACTTCCGGTATTGATAGAGTTATTCACTACGATTATACCGGTAGTTACAGAAATCATTAATGCAATATTACCGATCCTGATTGAACTCTTTAATATGCTATTACCTCCGATCATGGAGCTTGTATCTACCCTGTTACCGCCACTGTTAGAGATATTTAAGGCACTCATGCCAATATTAACAACAGTCATTGAGTTATTGAGACCAATCCTGAAGCTGATAACAGACTTGATAGGACCAATAATATCATTAGTTACAAGTGCAATCACACCCTTGGTTAACATTGTGACATCTCTGATAAACATGGCATTGAAGCCTTTAATCCCGGTTATTAAAATCGTAGCTGAAGTATTTAATTCAGTCTTAGGAAATGCTATAGATTACATAAAAAGCCAGATTGATAACCTCAAAGGTGTATTCAACGGTATCATAACATTCTTCAAAGGAGTCTTTACAGGAAACTGGAAACAAGCATTTGAAGGACTTAAGCAAATAGCCGGTAACATTATGAATGGTGTTATCAATGTGGTTAAGTATCCAATTAATTCAATGATATCTTTGGTTAACGGATTTATTCGGGGATTAAATAAACTTAAGATACCGGATTGGGTTCCGGGAGTAGGTGGAAAAGGAATTAACATTCCGGAGATACCTAAGCTTGCGAAAGGTGGAACAGTATACAAAGCAGGTAGAGCAGTAGTCGGAGAGGCAGGAGCAGAGCTCTTAGACCTTCCTGCCGGTGCAAGGGTTACACCTCTTAATGGTAGTCAAAAAGCATTGGGAGGAGAGGAAACAACCAACTTATTATTACAGATTATAGACTTCCTTAGCAGATATTTCCCTGAATTCCTTGAAGCAATTAAGCAAGGTAAGGACGTTTATCTTGATGATACAAAGGTATCGAAAAAATTAGCACCGTCTATGAGCAGGGAACTGGCTTCAAGAAATAAGATTGGTGCAAGGAAAGTCGGGGTGGCACATCCATGATTATATTAGACGGAAAGAAATTAAGTGAATTCGGATTAATCTGTCAGCCAGGACATGAACATCCAATGACACCAATATTTGAAAATTTATCATTGGCTATACCGGGTAAAGATGGCTTATATGTGTTCGGTACCGAAATAAGAGAAAGACTTATTACATTACCATTAACATTAATAGAAATAGATAGAGTTATAAGGCAGCAGAGACTTCGTGAATTTGCTGCCTTTTTAGTTGATGTATATGGTAAGCCAAGAATGATAAAGCTTGTCTTTGATTATTCTCCTGATAAGTATTATATGGTGAAATGCAGTGAACAGATGATACCGGAATTACTTAAGAGTACAGGATCCTTTGCTTTACCATTCACAGCTTATGATCCTTATGCTTATTCCGTTGTATATGCAGATGAAGTAACCTGGGGAAGTGATGTAATAACATTTCAATCCAGTTATAAACTAGGACATCCCGGATCAGCAGGTACCATTAATATTACAGGACCAAAGACACTTGATATCTATTTAGATGGATTAGCTATAAAGCCGGTAGTAGAGATATCCGGAAGTGCTACAAGCTTAAGTCTGAGTGTTAATGGATATACAATAAACTTACCAGCCTTTAGTAATGCATCATGGGTAATAGACTGTGAAAAGTATACGGTTCTGAAGAATGGCAGCAGTGAGTTTGGAGCAGTCAGCCTCCGGGACTTTATTCTTCTACCGGGGAACAATCCGGTACAGGTGGCCGGAAGCAATATCAATGTAACAATGCGGATTAAGGTGAGGGATAAATACATATAGGAAGGGTGATGGCATGGCAATATTATTAGATCCAAATGATAGTCTAAATAAGGGCTATCCTAAAATAAATGCAGCAATAGAGCAGGCAGAAAGAGCAGAAAATAAGTCAAATGAGGCTATCGAGACAGCCAATGAAGCAAAATCAAAAGCAGACCAAGCTAATCAAAAATCAGATAGTACGCAGGAGCAGTTAAACCAAATTGTGATACAGGGCGACTCTTCGGTTGAAGCAGCTCAGGCAAGAGTGGATGCAGACGGATACGCATACGGCACTCTTAAAGAAAGATTAGATACAGAAAACAACAAAGTTAAATCCAAGTTAGACGGTATAGCAATCAATGTAAAAGATTTTGGAGTTGTTGGTGGAGGTATAGTAGACGATACACAAAAGTTTTTAGAATGTATTGCTGCAATGCCAGAGGGCAAAAAACTAATATTTCCCCAAGATACTTATTTGATAGATGATGTTAATATTACAAAATCTATTAATATAGATTTCAATGGGTCAACTATACTATGTAGTGGTTCCAACGGAATTACATTAAGTGGTACGCTAAAATCTACTCATGCCGTAACATCGGATTATGTTGAGGCTACAAGTAAAAACTCTTTATTATTAGATAGTGTTGCAGGTATCGAGGTAGGCGACTTGATTAATGTAATATCTACTGAGCTTTATGACACATCAAGAGCGTACTATTATAAAGGCGGAAATGCTATAATTACAAAAATAAATGGCAATACGGTTTACTTTGATTTAGTATTTCCTTTTGATATGACCGCAGCATCTATTACCGTTAAAATTTATTCACCTATTACTACAAAAATTGAAAATGCCGGAGAAATAAAAGGACAGCAACTTCTTTCGACTTCAGTAAGTGGGCTTACTATAAAATACGGCAAAAATATAGAGGTAAGCAATGTTAAAACTGACAATTTTCAAAACAATATAGTGGTTGAAAGATGTGTTCATACGACACTAAATCTTCCAATTACTGGACATGCGAAAAACACGACATCTGATGCATGGGATGGATACGGAATTCTGATAAACAGTTGTACGGATATCAATATTAACAACGCTCAAACCAATAGCGGACAACACGGAATAACATGGGGTGGATGGGAGGTTAATTTTGGTATACATATTAATGGCGGTGTCTATAAATCCGAAGTGTGGAGCTTGGGAATTGGCGGTCACGAAAATGCCTATGATATAATCATTAATAACTGCAAGGCATACGGTTTCAATGTGACAAACAATACAACTATGAGAAATTTTACTAATCTAGTTGGAGAAATAAGCACTCATGAGTCAAGAATTGCTCTTTCTGAAAGTGGCAGATATGCAAATTATTTATTTGAAAATTGCGACTTTGGGAAAAAGCAAATATTATTAGTTGATAATTATCAAGTTGTATGTCCAACTAGAAAGTACGTTGGCTCAATAGTTTTTCAAGATTGCAAAAACTTTTATTTAAAAACAGAAGTAAACTCTTTATCATCTGGGGTTAAGATTGCTGAAATTGATAAGATATCCTTTACACGATGTAAAGATTTTTATCATTATATTTCTGACATAATCAACACTCTAAAAATTAACGATAGTGAAAGTAAAGTGTTGGCAAACATTATATATCAAAACGCTGTTGGCGGCATAACACAGAAGATTAATAATATCATTATGGATAACTTTATTATACCAAAATACTATAACAGTATTTTTATTGCTAATGCAGATAATGTTTTCGTAAAAAATCTATCATATAACACCGCAGATGGTGGTAATGCACAAGAGGTATTTAAAGGCATAGCATATTTGTACTTAGAGAATTACAACAACAACACGGCGCAAAGAGGTTTATTATTAAACACTATCGGAAACCTTAAAATAATAGGAGGAGATATATTATTATACGACACACTTGCAACAGCATTAAGCGCAACAACAAGAACAGAAGCGAAAGGTGCTAAAATCAAGGGTGAATTTATGGATATTATGTCCGCAACAGACAGCCGAAAATATAAGGTTCAAATTAATTCAAGTGGCGCACAGTTTATAACGTTGATAGTTTAATAGAACAGTAAGAAGGTGATACATTGCTTATAGTAAAAGACAAAAACATGACAGAAATAGGCATTCTTGAAAATACCTATAACATATCAGTACAGAGGACAGTCAACGAGGTTTGGCAGTCCTCTTTTTCATTACCAAAAACAGATCCAAAGAATTCGCTCTGTAGTCATTTGAATTATATCGAGATAATCAGTCCATCTGGAAGAAATTACGGATTATATCGTATTATGCCAACAGAGACGATTAAGAGTACAGATGATGATAGTATTACATACAAATGTGAGCATGTTCTTGCCACTCTAATGGATGATGTAATAGATGATTACTTACAACTTACCGGTTATAGTACAGCCAATGCTTTACAGGCTATATTAAATTACCAAGATACGCAGAGATGGGTTTTAGGACAGGTAGACTTCAATTATTTCTTCAATTACTCCTATGAAAATGAAAACGGCTTACTTGCACCTTTATTAAGTATCCCGGTACCATTTGCAGAGCCATATGAGTTTACATTCGATACAACAGTTTTCCCATGGGTATTAAATCTAATCAGACCTAGTGATGATGTCAAAGCGGAGATCCGTTGGGGTAAAGATATGATTGAGTTTAACAAAGTATCTGATCCTACAGAGATTGTTAACTACATCATCCCTAAAGGTACCGGTGAAGGTGTAAATCAGCTTACGATAGCAAGTGTAAATGAAGGATTGAAATATCTTAAGGATGATGCATCAATAGCTCAATGGGGTAAGAGATCGTATATATGGATAGATAAGTCGTATGAAAATGCTCAGCTACTTAAAAACAGCGCGCAGTCACTTATTAATCAGTGGAAGGATCCTAAGATATCCTTTGAAGTCGGAAGTGCTGATTTATCCATCCTTCCGGAATATGCTCAGGAACGTAAGGTCCTCAATGGTGTAACTAGGATAATAGTTGAGGATGAAGAATACCTGGCACGTATCATAGGAGAGGAAGTCGGTGACATTACAAAAGAATATGAGGTAAGTTACCAGATCAGCAATAAACTAGACGATATAGCGACCACACAGGCTGATATGGAACGTAAGCAGCAGGTAGCAGCTGCTTATGCTCAGGGAGCTACTAACATCATGAATTTTAGTTATCAGGATAATTGTGATAACCTCATACCGGCATTAATACCATTTTACATTGATGATGATGTGGTTAACGTGAATACGTGTGAACTTACCTTCAGGACAAAACCTTTCAGGGCTTATGAAAAGGCCATAGCAGGCGGTGGAGCAACGACAAAAACATCTACTGATAGTAATATCCCTATAATCAGAGTCAATTCAGATATTTCAGAGCCTTATAGTGGAGATCATAGGCACAAAGTAACCATTGCAAGTGACTTTGTATTACACACTCATAATATTGTACTAGAAGATCACGTTCATGAGATAGAATTTGGTATTTATGAAAGTGATTTACAAGCTGAAGCAGTACAGATCTGGATAGACGGAAATGCTTATCCAACGACAGAAATAAGCGGAGACAGAATAGATCTTGTTGATTATCTTTCAAAAGATGGTAATGGAAAAGTTACAAGAGGAAGACATGAAATATTAATGTACCCAAGCACCCTGGCAAGGATTGAAGCAGATGTTATTCTCCGGGTGTTTATTCAGAGCCGGATCGGTGGAGTTTACTAAAAAAGAAAGAAGGTAGAAAGAATGAACAGAGTTAAAGCTTTATTTACAGCATTTTTCTCAGCATTGGCTGGCTGGTTAGGGATACTGGCAATACCTATGCTTATTTTGGTTTTATGTAATCTTATTGATTACGCTACAGGATTGGCAGCAAGCCCATACCGCAAACAAAAGATAGACAGCTATAAAAGCTTCCGGGGTATAGTGAAAAAGGTGTGCATGTGGTTATTAGTAGGTATTGGAGCCATAGTAGATTGGCTGATTATTTACGCTGGTGAAACAGCAGGTATTACAGTACCGATAACGTTCTTAATAGCTTGCATTGTAGCCATATGGCTTATCTGCAACGAGATTATTAGTATATTAGAAAATATAAATGATATTGGAGTAAAGCTGCCGCCTTTCCTGAAACCTTTAGTTAAAAATATTAAGAAGCAGGTTGAGGATAAGGCAACGATAGGAGATGAGTATCAATGAAAATCAACATTGATGCCGGCCATGGAACGAATACAGCAGGCAAACGTACTCCTCCAATGCCTAAGGATATCATCATAGACGGTAAAGTCATATGTAAAAAAGGAGAGCAATTCCGGGAGCATATAGCTAACGTAGGAGTTGCTTTTTTATTGGAACAGGAACTTAAGCGTTGTGGATTTGAAACCTTTAGGACCGGTTGGGATGATGATAATGCGTATGATGATCCTGATCAGGGATTAGCTGATCGTCAGAGAGCGATAGCAAAAGCAAATTGTGATTACAGCATAAGTATCCACTTTAATGCCTTTGGTGATGGCAAGACATTTAACACAGCAGAAGGTGTTGGCATTTACATACATAACAGGTACCAAGGGCAATCTAAGAAGCTGGCTGAGATAGTCCTTAAGCATCTGGCCGGAGGTACCAAACAGAAAGACAGAGGAGTAACTCCTTATGGTTATGCAATGGTAAATTGTAATAACATGGATGTCAAAGGTGCTATCTTAGTGGAGCTTGCCTTTATGACAAACCTCCGGGAAGCCACAGAGTTAATGGTGGTAGAAGAATTCTGGAAAGAGTGTGCTTTAGAAATAGCAAAAGGACTTTGTGAGTATACCGGTATAAAATATATTCCTGAGCAAACTCATCCTGAAAGAGTAACAGTATACTCTCCGAAGGAAGATATCAGATGGCTTCAGAGAGGACTTAATCAGATCCTTCCGGAATGGTTTCCAAAAATATCAGAACATGGCATATATGATGATTGGACACGTTTTGCAGTCTTAGCACTATGGATTGAGAACGGATGGGGTAAACACATGAATGATGATGGAAAGACAGCAGGTAGATCAACTTGTAAAGATATATATAAAAGAATATCGAAATAAGAAATCCCCCGGTTCAATTAAAACCGGGGGGATTTTTATGCCTTCCAATTGAAGCCACAGCTTTGGCATACAAACATTGATTTATGTATAGTTTTAGTTTTGTAATTTTTAGGCTTAAATATTTTGATAATTAACATCGGTAGTGTAAGGAAAAACCATAATAACAATTCAATTAACCAACCAAAACACAACCAATATAATATTCCATGATGCTTTTTCTTTAGTTTAGTTTCTGAGACCATTTGAACATTTACATTCTCACTTCCACACTTTTGGCAAATCATATTAATACCCTCCTTAGTAAATACAATACTTACCACTGTATTATATTACCATTTTGATTATTTGTAAATAAAAAGATACCCCACGCATCTCTCTCCAGATGCGCAGGGCTCCTAATTTTCTTAGATTATATACACTATGGGTTATTGCAATTTGGCGGACCGGACGGCGAACTTGCCGCTTCACAAAGGTATTTATCACAGCGGTATGCGATGCCTTATAAAGAGTGTATTGCAATTTTAAACGATATCGGAACGGAAGAAATGGCACATATGGAGATTGTCAGTGCAATCGTTCATCAGTTGATTAAGAATATTACACCGGAACAGATTGTAGAAAGTGGATTTGACAAATATTATGTAGATCATACCTTAGGTTTATGGCCACAATCAGCTGCCGGAATTCCGTTTACCGCAACCTTCTTCCAAAGCAAGGGCGATCCGATTACAGATCTGGTTGAAGATATGGCCGCTGAACAGAAAGCAAGAACCACCTATGATAATATTCTCCGATTGGTTCATGACCATGATGTATGTGAGCCGATTAAATTCCTTAGGGAAAGAGAAGTAGTTCATTTCCAGAGATTTGGTGAAGCCTTAAGAATTGTTCAGGATCATCTGGACTCAAGAAACTTCTATGCGGTAAACCCTGCGTATCTACCTGATTTATGTAAATAGTTTTATATTATATAATATAACATTATAGCCTAAACTCTGAATGCAAAAAGCTCCCTGCTAAATGGCAGGGAGCTGAATAATATAACTAATCATGATAAAAATTCATCGCTAAGGTCTCAGCCTCTTCTGCGGTCTTTGCGGGACCATAATAGGTATTTATATCATCACCGTTTGCTATATAAAGGTTTATTTTAGTAAAACTCATGTCACTAACTGATAACGATATAATATTATCGAATAAATCATGATTATCTTTTCCATCAATAACAAAGAGGGGAATATGTTCTTCCTTGTTTCGTTTCCGTGTTAGGTTATCAATAAAACTTCCATAATCATAGGATGAATTCATATCATTTATGCTACGATACGTAACGTTACCTTCCATAATAGTTCCCTTTAACTCGGTCGGACGAAAGAAGGATTTTTGCCAGCGAACATGTAAAGTAACAATGGACTTTTTTCCTTCTAATGTACATACAGAAACTGTTTTATTGATACCAATCGGAATATGATATAGTATAGCTCCTACCAATAAAATCAGTATCATAATAATGAATATCTTTTTGCTTTTCATACTAATTCCCCTAATAACTCTATGTTTTCATTTGTATTATACATTACATACACAAAATTAACAATAAAAGGAAACAGAGTTTCGTATTATATCAAAATTGAATTTATAAATATATGGTTGAGTATAGTTAGATGAGCAGGACAGATGATAGTTTCAAATAAAGCCCATGAGGAAAATCGAAAAAAGTGATTGACAAATTCTGATTGTAGTATTATGATGTTCACATCAATAAAGTGAAACCGTTGAGAAAGAAGAGTAGGCTTTAGTACAACATTACAGAGAGTCGCAGGTGGTGGGATGCGATATGGAGTTTTTAGCTGAATGGGCTTTTGAGGGCAACCCGAACTAAGAGTAGGCGTTGACGGAAACCATAACCGTTATAATCATGGCATATATTATTGTATATGAAAGAGTGGACAATGAATGTATTTCATCACGGATACATTCATAAAGAGTATATTCCTTAGGAACATATTCTTTCGTCAATTTGAGTGGTACCGCGGATTTTTATTCGTCTCAAGTATATTAATACTTGGGGCTTTTTTTATTGTATAAATGTTCATCATATATGATAAAAAACGCATCAAGTTGAATTCTTCCAAGCCGGTAAAATCGTTAATAACATAAAAGAAGTGAGATCACTCACAAGACAGACAATGTTGTTAATGCTTATCAGTAAGGAATTTAATCAGAGACAGAATAAAAAACCACAAAAATGACAGGACACAAACAGTAAAAAACAACGGAGAAAAACAAACGGGATAACTAATAGTTGATAATATTATTCAGAAGTAGACGATCTAAAAACGGTCCATATATTAAAATAATATGAGTGATTTAGTAATGGAATCGGCATATAAGAAAGAAAAGGGAGGAAAGTAATATGAAAAAATTGATAATGTCAGCATTAATTTTAACTATGGCAGCAGGGCTGTTAGCAGGATGCGCTAATAGCAAGAAGGAAGGACAGGTAACCATTGGTATCGGCCAATTTGCTGAACATGGGTCCTTAGATAATTGTAGAGAGGGTTTTTTAGCGGGTCTCGCTGAGGGCGGATATGTAGAAGGAGAGAATTTAAAGGTTCTTTTTGAGAATGCACAGGCAGACGGAGGAACAGCTGCTCAAATCGCAGATAATTTCATGGCAAAAAAAGTTGATTTAATTGCAGCAATTGCAACACCGATGGCACAGAGTGCATATAGCGCAGCTAAGAAGAAGGATGTTCCGGTTATCTTCACCGCAGTAACCGATCCGGTGATGGCAGAACTGGCCAAAGAGGATAAGACACCAAATGGTAACATAACCGGTACCAGTGATAAACTGCCGGTGGAGAAACAGCTGGAGATGATTCGTAAAGTATTACCGGAAGCGAAAACAATAGGCATTATGTATAGCACCAGTGAAGTGAACTCTGTTTCCGCTATTGAAGAGTATAAGGCAGTAGCCCCAAATTACGGTTTTGAAATCATAGAGAGCGGTATCTCTACAGCGGCAGATATTCCGTTAGCGGCAGATAATTTATTGGAGAAGGTAGATTGTCTGAATAATTTAACGGATAACACGGTAGTAAGCTCCCTTCCTGTTATTCTGGATAAAGCGCAGGAAAAAAACATCCCTGTCTTTGGTAGTGAAGTGGAACAGGTTAAACTTGGATGTTTAGCAACGGTAGGCCTGGATTATTTTGACCTTGGCGTTCAAACCGGTAAGATGGCAGCGCAGGTTCTTAGGGGAGAGAAAAAAGCCAGTGAGATTAATTTTGAAGTGATTGAGGAAGCATCCTTCTATGGTAACAACGCTGTAGCCGATCAGTTGGGAATTACGCTACCGGAAGAACTGGTAAACAGTGCAAAAGAAATGTTTGATGAGATATCAGAATAGAAAACTTGATTATAAAATAATGATTCGTTTCATTTATATGTGACATGCTCATGCCGGCTACTTTTCAAAACGTTTCATGGCACTGAGTAATTATAATTCATTATCATAAGCATGGCGGTTTGATTGGTAGCCAGCGTAACACATTGTAGGAGGTAATTATGTTAACGATACTGTTAGGAATATTGGAGGAAGGACTCGTCTATGGGATCATGGCTTTGGGAGTCTACATAACGTATAAAATACTGGATTTTCCTGATCTATCCGTGGATGGGACGTTTCCATTAGGAGGAGCGGTAACGGCCATTTTAATCGTGTCGGGGGTAAATCCCGTATTAACATTAGTTATCTCCTTTTTTGCCGGAGCAGTTGCCGGTGTTATAACAGGACTGATTCATGTGAAATTAAAAGTCAGGGATTTACTGTCAGGTATTATTATGATGACTGCGCTATATTCAATAAATCTTAGGATTGCAGGTCGTGCCAATCTGAGCATATTTTCAAAAGAGTCTATCTTTGAAAATTTTGTATGGGATAAACTTATTCCGGATTTCTTTTCTCCTTATTTGGTTGTATCCCTTTTATTCTTTATTATAGTTATTATGAAGCTGTTATTAGATCTGTATCTAAAAACAAGATCCGGATATCTATTAAGAGCGGTTGGTGACAATGAGGCCCTGGTTACATCCTTGGCAAAGGATAAAGGAACTGTTAAAATTCTTGGGCTGGCAATCGCCAATGCTTTGGTGGCTCTGGCCGGAAGTATCTATGCTCAGATGAGCGGGTTTTTCGAAATTTCACTTGGTACAGGAACGATTGTCATTGGTCTGGCCAGTGTAATTATCGGAACGAATATCTTTAAAAGATTTACTTATTTTAAAGCAACTACAGCAGTTATTATAGGAGCCATTCTTTATAAAGCGTGCGTATCCTTTGCCATATCTCTTGGTATGGAGGCATCGGATCTAAAGTTGATTACAGCAACCCTGTTTCTGGTCATTTTAATAGTCAGTAATGAACGAAAAAGGAGGGTTAAAGGCAATGCTTGAATTAAGAAATATTAATAAATACTATAATCCGGGAACCATCAATGAAATGTGTTTGTTCAGGGATTTTAACTTAACCATTCTGGATCAGGAATTTGTATCAGTTGTGGGAAGTAACGGTTCAGGTAAAACCTCCATGCTAAATATTATCTGTGGCAGTATTCCTACGGATCAGGGAAGTATCATTGTTAATCAAACAGATATTACTACTATGTCCGAGTTTAAAAGGCTTAGAAAGATCGGTAGGGTTTATCAAAATCCTGCTATGGGAACCTGCCCTAGTATGACCATTCTGGAGAATATGTCTCTTGCTGATAATAAAGGACAAAGCTTTAACCTTCGATGGGGAACCAATAAAAAGAGGATTGAGCGATACAAGGAAAGTCTAAAAAGCCTGAATTTAGGTCTGGAGGATAAATTAGATGTGACCGTAGGAGCTTTATCCGGGGGACAAAGACAGGCCATGGCGCTTCTGATGGCCACAATGACACCAATTGAATTCTTAATACTGGATGAACATACAGCAGCTTTGGACCCCAAGACCGCGGAGCTTATTATGGAATTAACAGATCGAATAGTGAAAGAGAAGAAGCTGACCACCATTATGGTAACCCATAATCTTCGTTATGCAGTGGAGTATGGGAATCGTCTGTTGATGATGCACCAGGGAAATGTTGTGATTGACCAGGCAGGTAATAATAAAAGAACTTTAAAAATCGAGGATATTCTGGATAAATTTAATGAAATTAGTATCGAATGTGGCAATTAATTCTGTAATAATGGATATTGCATTTATAGAATCTTATGATATACTAAGAATACTTAAAAAATTTTAAGCAGAGTAGGATCATGTGCGTTAAGTGCCGGTTGAACAGGGAGTTGTCAATCGGACGAAAAGGAAACTTGCGGTGCGTGGTCCGCATCCCGCTGCTACAGTAGATAATCAAATATTTCAATTATTTGATGTTATCTCTTATTGTAGTAAAAGGTCTGCAAAGGAGGTAATTTTTTTATGCAAAGATTTTTATTATTATTGAAAGAATCTTACGCAGAGTTTAAGAATGTAAGATGTATCACCCTCGCAGCCATGTTTGGTGCAATCTCAATTGTTTTAGGAAGTTTAACCGTAATGGTCGCAGATTATCTAAAGATTGGATTTTCCTTTCTTCCGAACCGATTTGTCTTTTTCCTTTTCGGACCGTTGGTCGGTGGTTTTTATGGTGCCGCCATGGATATCTTAACCTTTATAGTGAAACCGACCGGCACGTTTCATCCGGGTTTTACGTTTAATGCAGTGTTAACCGGAATTATATTTGGATTTATCCTATATAAGAAACCGGTCAGTATAAAGCGTATCTTAATTGCTAGTATTATTCATATGGTTGTGATTAATTTTTTCTTAACAACTTTATGGCTTACTACCTTAACCGGAAGAGGATTTTTTGTTATGCTTCCTGCGAGAGCATTAAAGGCTTTGATTATGTTGCCGATTGAAACCATTCTATTCTATACCGTGGTAAAGGGAGTAGAAGCCAGTGGTATACTAAAACTGATTCAGGGTAAGAAAAGTTATGTACAATAATCTGGTCTTCACCTTACCAAATAAGGATACGAAGTAAGTCGGGTATTAACTTATTTATGATACGATTGCATTGGATTAATTAAAATCTTTATAAGATAACTGAAATACGGAGTAGATCAAGATACAGTGATATGTATTTTGTATCAACTCCGTATTTTATATTCTTAATTAAAATCCATATCAATTTAGTGACTTGTTGATACGTGCTATAGATGAGCATAAGAAAGGGAATAAAGGTTTTGATTAATTATGCTAAGCAGAAAGGATAATTGAATTGAAAGATAAAATCGTAAGAGAATATTTTCAAACCGGGTTGACAAATCCTATGAATAATCCTAAATTAATTAGTAGATAAAAACTGGAAACTTATAATCTATTATAGGAGGATTTGAAAATGCCTTATATCAGTACAAAAACCAACTTAGAGATTACGAAAGAGAAAGAAAACGTGCTAAAACAAAAGCTTGGAAAAGCGATAGAATTAATCCCGGGTAAAAGTGAAGCTTGGCTCATGTTATCTTTTGAAGATAAGGTTAACCTGTATTTTAAAGGTCAATCTGATCAGGGAATTGCGTTCGTGGAGATTAAGCTTTTTGGCTCGGCTAATTCAGGTATATATGATAAAATGACAGCGGCAATCACGGATATTTTGAAAGAGGAGTTATCCATAGCTCCAAGCCAAATCTATGTCAGATATGAGGAAACGAAAAATTGGGGGTGGAACGGTAGCAACCTATAGATAAGTCTAAGCGTTAACGTTCTATTGTTTTACTTACCATACGGAAAGTAATGTATTGTAATCCCTACAAAAATGAAGCTTTATAATTAGTTTAGTGTATTGACTAATTATTAACATGCATGCTAAAATGGGTAATTAGATAACAAATGAATTAAATAAATCATATAAGGAGGAAGAAAATGAGTAATTTATTAGTAGCACAATCCGGCGGACCTACCGTTGCAATAAACGCTACCTTGGTTGGTGTATTACAGGGAGTTCGTGCCAGCGGAAAAATTGATAAAGTATATGGTGCCAAAAACGGTATAGAAGGTGCAATAAAAGATAATTTAATTGATTTAAATGAGTTAATAAGGGATACGAAAGCAATGGATACCCTTACTTATACACCTTCATCCGCTTTAGGTTCCTGTAGATATAAAATGAAGGATTGGCGTAAGGATGATGAACCTTATAGGAAAATAATCGAAACCTTCAAAAAATATGATATTAAATATTTTATCTACATCGGCGGTAATGATTCTATGGATACTGTTGATAAGCTGTCTGAATACTGCAGCTTGAATAATCATGATTTTTTCATCATGGGAGCTCCTAAGACAGTAGATAATGACTTAAACTTAACCGATCATAGCCCCGGCTTTGGATCTGCGGCAAAATACATCGCAACAACGATTGCAGAGTTAGAAAGAGATATTAATGTCTATGATATACCTGCAGTTACTATCGTAGAAATCATGGGTAGAAATGCTGGCTGGTTAACAGCTGCTGCAGCGCTTGCAAGAGTGAATGGCGGTACAGGTGCGGATTTAATCTACTTATGCGAGAAAGATTTTGACAACGAAAGATTTATTGCTGATGTGAAAAAGAAATTGGCTGAAAAACCCGGTGTATTAGTAGCTGTGAGTGAAGGTGTAAAGGACAGTACCGGTGCCTATGTATCCGATCAGATGTCTTCAGGAGCCGTTGATAATTTCGGTCACAAATACATTGCCGGTGCTGCCAGAGCTTTAGAGCAGATGGTAAGAAATGAAATTGGATGTAAATGCCGTTCCATCGAGTTAAATCTGATGCAGAGAGCAGCAGCTCATATTGCCAGTGAAACTGATATTATTGAATCCCTTATGTTAGGTCAAAAAGCACTTACCTGCGCTTTGGACGGACAGACCGGTAAAATGGCTGCGATTAAGAGACTTAGCGACAAACCTTATCTTGTAGAATTCATTAGTGTACCGGTGAATGAAGTAGCTAATCATGAGAAGGTTGTTCCCATGGAATGGATTACACCGGACGGCCATGATGTAACCGAAGAGATGATGGATTACTTGAAACCATTAATTCAAGGAGAGACTAATCTGAAATACGAGAACGGAATACCAAGTCAGATTAAACTATATTAATATTTTTTTAAGTAGTAAAAATCTATATATGATCATATAGACCAAAAAGAGGAGGTCTTAAAAAGTTATCGGGATACGAACCTTTTAAGATCTCCTCTTTTTTATTACATTTTAATAATTGTCTTTTTCGATAATGCTTTATTCTTTCTACTAAAAGAATGCATGACATATCCGGTAAAAATCATCAGATAATATAAGAGTCTAGTTGCAATGTAAGATATATCTTTGAATTAAATTAATTTTACCAGAATAAATGATCCTGTAGCTTTACACTGTTCTTTTTTTGATCATAGCCCTTTCTGACAGCTGATTTATACGTGTGGAAGTACAAACGGGTACCTATGTTATTGGCACCTGCCAAGGCAGCCTTTGCAGCTTTTATGGATAGTTGCTGCGATTTTGAAGTATAATTATCATAATTGTCCAATTGCTTTGCCAATGAGCCGCTCTTTGCTACGGAGAACTGTCCGGGCTGATAGATAACATCCTTAAGGTTATTAGGATATTTACCGGATTTTATCCTGTTTAATACCACGTTTGCAACGGCTAGCTTACCCTCGTATCTTTGATTTCCTGCTTCTGCGTGAACAAGACAGGCCAACAGCTTTAAATCGCTGTTTGTGTAATCTACTTCATCACGGTATTTAACAGCAGTTTCCCTTTTGATTCTTTCCTCTTCCTTGAGTTTTAGTAGTTCCAACTCTTCTTCTTTCGAAATGGCATCTTCAAAGTCAACCAATAGTTCTACATATTCTCTTCTTACATAACCGATTACTTTATCGTCATCAATATCAACTTTAAGCCATTCATCTTGTAAATCGATTACGTTATATTTTTCATTTTGGTAAATAACTGTTAGTTTTTTAGATTCTAAATCAGGATGCTCTCTTACATTTAATCCATCAACACTTACTTCAATACGTAATTTTCCGTATTTGTCGATTAATTCTTCATCAGGTATTCCTGTTTTTATATAATCAGAGCTAATATATCCTTTGACACTTCCTGACTCAACATAATACCAATCGCCAATCGTATCTAATATTTGTGCGGCTGAATTACGGTAAAGCTTACCTAATACATCGCTTTGTGTATTTGCTTTGGAGCGGATATTAACATAGGATTTTGCGATGGATATTCCAATGTTGGCGTATCTCGATACTTCTTGTATAGGTTCTTCTTCGATGTTAAACTCGGATGAATCGGCTGTTGCTTCAAATGCCTTTATATTGGACCTGGCTTCCTGAGCGTCCATTGCAGAGATATTGAAGGTAGCAACATCAATGGTTCCGGTAACAACATCTGTTGTAGCATTTTCCAATGGTAAGTCTTCTGTTTTTTTATTTTTAATTTCGGTTTTTGGGTTATCGTTATCAACCAATATATTCTCATCTAGGGGGTCTGATAAAAGACTTTTGCTGATAACCGTGCCGTTTTCCTGAGAGCCATTTTTAGCAATGGCAACAGCTTGTGAATCCTCCCCCACTTGGGTTGTTATGGAACCGGTATCGTTATTGCCTGTTCCTTCTTCCAGGGATGAGGTTGTTGGATTCTTAATATCAAATAAAACGGAAAACCAAAATACGGATAAAAACATTACCATGGAAAATACGGTTCGTTTTGTTTTCATAATTCACCTTCCATAAGTAAGGATTTACATTGCACAAGCTATTATAGCTTAAAATAAGAGTAAAATCAACCTTTTCGGGACTAAGCTGGGTAATCAAGTAAATTATATACATAAAATGGTAGTTTTATACATAAGACTTTTCTTTGAAAAGGAAAAGCCCGCCGTAAATTTGGCAGGCTCATTTGTAATGTCACTTGATAGCACATCAAGTGATGCTTTTATTAATTTGCTGAAGTATCTTCGGTTCCTGTATTACTCTTAATAGTGGAGGATATCAATGATGAAACTAATTCTGCAATTTCAGTGGATTTCATGTTTTTGTAATCCTCATAATATAAGGGTTTAAGGTAATGAATTTGTACATTAAGTTTTTTTATGGAACTAGTGTCAAAGGCTTTGTAGGAATCTATTAAAGCAACCGGAACAATAGGACATCTGGCATTCATAGCGCTTTTGAAACTTCCACCTTTAAACTCCAGAATATTATTACCGTTTCTTGATCTGGTGCCCTCGGCAAAAATTAGAAAATTTTCGCCCTCCTTTACACGACGGGTCATGTTCATAATAACCTGCATGGATTGTCTTACATCCTCGCGATCAATGATTTCTGCCTGTAATAGTTGTATGATTTGTTTTAAAAGAAAGATATCCTTTACTTCTTTTTTCATAACAGTTACAAATGGCCGTTCATGGGTCTCTAAAAATGCAAGGGCATCAAATAAGCCCTGATGATTAGGAAACATGATATATCCGGTCTCTTTTGGCAGGTTATCAAGTCCATGGCAGCTTATTTTTATCCTGCCCCGCCGAATTACGATGGGTGTTATTTTGTGTAAAAAAGCATAGCGGGTTTTGGTATCATACTTTTCAATATTACACAGCCGGAATAGCTTGACAAGCCAAAACGGTAGAATAAATATATTTCGAAATACCATGTATAGAATTCTTTTCATGGAAACATCCTTTCATTTATAGTAAATCAGACATTATCATATTGGTATAGTATACTATATCTATAAAAGTTTAAATGCCGTTACAATTAGGTCGCAATAAAATATGTATAGGATAAGCTATAATCGAATATGTTTAAGTCTATTAAATATTAGCCTCTACTTATATTATTTCATATCCTTTCAGCATTTTAGCACGGCTAGGATGTCTGAGTTTTCTTAAGGCCTTAGCTTCAATCTGGCGAATACGTTCTCTGGTTACATTGAATTCCTTGCCGACTTCTTCCAAAGTTCTGCTTCTGCCATCCTTTAAACCAAATCGAAGTATTAATACCCTTTGTTCTCTCTCGGTAAGGGTATCTAAGAGTCTGGAAATCTGATCTCTTAGGATTGAATAGGATGCTGCATCTTCAGGACCCATAATATTATCATCTCTAATAAAATCGCCGAGATGGCTGTCATCTTCCTCGCCGATAGGAGTATCCAATGAAATCGGATCGGCTGATACTTTAAGGATCTCTCTTACCTTCTCGATGGGTAAATTAAGTGCATCAGAAAGTTCCTGTTCGGTTGGCTCTCTTCCTAAATCCTGAAGTAAGTTTCTTGATATACGATAGGTTTTATTTATTACTTCAGACATATGTACAGGAATTCGAATGGTTCTGGATTGATCCGCTATTGATCTGGTTATTGCCTGCCTTATCCACCAGGTTGCATAGGTACTGAATTTGTAACCCTTAGTATAATCAAATTTTTCTACTGCTTTTATCAAGCCTAAATTACCTTCCTGAATTAAGTCAAGGAAGGATAACCCTCTTCCTACATATCTTTTTGCAATACTTACAACGAGCCTAAGATTTGATTCGGCTAATAATTGCTTCGCTATTTCATCCCCCTGTTCTATTCTTTTCGCTAATGTAACCTCTTCTGACATAGAGAGAAGAGGATAATTTCCGATTTCTTTTAGGTATAGATGCACAGGGTCATCAGACATTGCTGAGGAGGTAACATGAGTAAGAGTATCTATCTCTGATCCGGAATCATCTGAATCATCCTCAAGTTCGATGAGAATGTCATCACTTGGCTCATCTTCTTCATCACCGGAGTTTAAAACCACTATATTATAGGCTTCAAGCCTCTCATATATTTTGTCGATCTGGGTATTGTCTAAATTTAGTTCATTAATTAATGTATTTACTTTATCCGCCTCAATAATGCCTTTTTGTCGATTGGCAAATACAATTAATTCTTTGAATTTTTCCTCTAATACATCATGGATAGGTTGCTCGTTCATTATATTTCCTCCATCTTTTGGAATAGAAAAATAGCACTAAACAATATTATAACATAGGGCGGCTAATATGAAAATATGTAAATTGCAATCCCGTGGAAAATAATGTAGGATCTTAATTCATGTAATCAAATAAGTATGAGGAATCCAAAACATGTACTTATGAATATTGGAAACGTTCTGTTGTATATAATATTCCATAATATACAAAAAAACATTGTGAAACACAACGAATACCGATATAATAGACTATAAAAATTATAGTACTTTAGCATACATTAATCGATACGATAGTTTCATTAAATATTAAAACAGAAGGATTTGATGATTTGGCACAGGTAAGATTTGGATATATTTTGTATATGTAATAGTTGATTTTATTATACGAAAGCAGATTAGGAAGGATAGATTATGACGCAAAAGCAAATTTCCAGGGGAGGGACACAGGATAGACTGGGGACAAAGAACATAGGAAGATTACTGGCGGAGTTTTCAATACCTGCTACAATCGCAATGTTGGTTAACGCGATTTATAATATGGTGGACCGAATGTTTATTGGTAATGCCGAGGGATTAGAATCAATTGGATTGACAGCTCTTACTGTATCTTTTCCGATTATGATGATTATGATGGGCCTTGCCCTTATGTTTGGTGCCGGAGGTGCTGCTCTGTTTTCCATAAGGCTTGGGGAAAAAGATCGTGAGGGAGCTGAAAAGGTTCTTGGCAATGCTATCATGATGATATTCATAACAGCCTTTGTCTTTATGGTGTTAGCGCTTTGGAATTTAGATAGTCTGTTATGGTTGTTTGGAGCAAGAGAAGAAAGTATGCCTTATGCAAAAGAGTACATGAGCATTATTTTATATGCAGCGGTGTTACAGGGACCTGCTATGGGATGTAATCATTTTATGAGAGCAGATGGAAGTCCCAAAACCGCTATGGTATCTATGTTTATTGGAGCGGGTTTCAATATTATATTTGATTATATATTTATCTTTATCTTCCATATGGGTATGACAGGTGCTGCTTTAGCAACGGTTGGAGGGCAGGGACTTTCTGCAATCTGGGGTATCTCATACTTTTTATCAAGGCGAAGTAATATGAAACTGAGACTAAAGAATATGAGGCTTAAAGCGGAGCTGGTTGTAAAGATTATATTGGCAGGATTACCGTCCTTTGTAAATCAGATCAGTGCCAGTGTATTAAGTTTAGTTTTGAATAACAGCTTACGTATCTATGGCGGAGACGTAGCAATTGGAGGCATAGGAGCCATCACCAGCCTCCAGCAGCTTTTAGTACTGCCAACCATTGGAATCAGTCATGGGGCTCAGCCAATTATAGGATATAACCGAGGTGCAGGTAAATATCGACGTATTAAAGAGACGCTAGCAAAAGCCATACTATCAGCCACGGTTGTTGCTTTATTAGGCTTTACAGCTACCAGATTATGGCCGGAAGCGTTAATAGGTTTTTTCGGTAAAGAAGAAAAATTTCGAGAGTTTGGAACAAAAGCCATCGGCGTATGGATGCTTATGCTACCCACGATTGGAACTCAGATTATTGGAGCCTTATACTTTCAAGCAGTTGGCCGACCGAAAATATCTCTTGTATTAACCCTGAGCCGCCAGATACTGGTGTTGCTTCCTATGATATTAATTCTTTCTCGTGTGTTTGGGCTTATGGGAATTCTTGCAGCAGCTCCAATTTCAGATGCAATTTCCTTTTTACTTACCGGAAGCTTTTTATTGGTTGAGCTTAAAAGATTAACTCGAATGGAAAGGGAGAAGCAGTTTCATTAAATTAACGGGTTTGGATTAATGAAGTAACGATAGGAATCAAGAGTATATATAATTAGGATAATTGAGATTTTCCATAAAACCATACCAATGTGATTATGAACGGAGTGTGCAACATGGTTGACAATAAATTCCTATACTGTTATTATATACCCAATTAATTAATTAAAAAGGAGGAAGGCACATGAAATTATGGTTTGATACAGGCCAGTAATACCAATATGCTCGAGGTCCACCGACTTAGTAATGTTGTATATTTTTTCTAAAAAGAAATGATTAGTCTCTTTTGAAAAGCATAAAAGACATGCTCAAAGCATAAAAAACATGCTCAAAGCATAAAAAACATGCTTTTAATATAAAACAAACATTATTTGGTTGGAGGTATCTATGAACATTAAGAAATACTATGTTCGGCAGTTTTTTCATGAATTAATGCCGATTTATCCGATCTATTCTTTGCTTTTTCAAAGTAAAGGTTTATCGGTTCAACACATATCGCTTTTGCTGGCTATTTGGTCTTTACCTCTTGTATTATTAGAAATTCCGACAGGTGTGCTATCAGATCGTTGGAGCCGGCGTAATATGATAACCCTGGGAAGTTTTTTTAAAGCCTCCTGTTATTTTCTATGGATATTTTCAGAGGGGTTTCTTTTATTCGCCATAGGCTTCGTATTATGGGGAATAGGAGAAGCATTTATATCCGGTGCGGAGGAAGCCTTATTATATGATTCATTAAAATCGCAGGACAAGGAAGATATATTTGATCAGGTTCTAGGGAAAGGACGGTTCTTGGCAGGAACAGGCAATGTAATTGCCTCCATTGCCGGTGGGTTCATCGGTATGTACGGAGGATATCAATATGCCCTCTATCTTTCTGTGATTACCGCACTGTTATCAACGGCCATAGGATTTGGTTATAAAGAAGTTAATTATTACAAACAAAGAGTCATAGAGAAGATTCATAAGGATAGCGGTGATACTTTTCGGAATGCGTTATTATTTTTAACCAGCAACATGAAAATACTGATTTTTTCTCTATTAGCTATTTTTGTTATTGGATTTGCCGGAGTCTTGGATGAATATGATCCTCTGATTGCTAAGAGTTATGGTTTATCCATAGCCGGTGTAGGTATATGGGCTTCTATTCGATTTTTGTTGATGGCTCTTGGTGGATATTTATCCCATGGCCTTCAAAAAGCAGTTAAAAAATTATTCAGAATTAAGAATAGGTTCTATACATTAATATTACTGTGTTTATCTGCAGTCGCTTGCCTGATATGGGCCGGTGTTATTCGAAATCTGTTCATTATGGGGATTTATGGACTTTATTATCTAATCATGTCAGCCTCTGAAGTACAGGTAGAGGATTATATCCAAAAGAAGATTGAAGATGAAGGTAGGGCGACGGTGCATTCCATCCTGTCCCTATCCTATAATCTTTATGGGCTGGCAGCTTGCGGAGCAATAGCAATACTATTCCATTGGATCGATATACAGGAGTTTTTACTTTGGGTTGCAGGGTATATTACCTTGCTGGTATTTGGTTTGGCCATACTCTATTATTGTAAGAGTTGTAAAAAAGGATAATTGAGTGAAACGATATGCATAAGTAATTAAGTTTCAATTGAGGGGCTTATGCATAATATAACAGTTGTAGACAGTTTCACAAAATGCTTCTAAATAAGACGGAACGGAATATAGGAAACATCTAAATACACTCCTTGGAGAACAGTATAGAAGCTGTTCTCCAAGGAGTGTATGTTGTTTTCTGTGTTCCGTTTTATTAGTTTCATAAAAATAATATATTCCTAGTAATCGTATTAACAACGTCATACATATAATAGCTCAATTATGAAACAACTCATAGTATTAGAATTGCTTCTATAGCTATGTAGAACTATTGAATTCCCGGTATACTGGGAAGACCATCAAATCCTTTTTGCAGGTCTTCATCACTGGGGATGTAATCATTCATGGTTTTTTCCAGATATGCATTATAAGCGGTCATGTCAAAATATCCGGTTCCGGTCAGACCAAATAGGATGGTTTTAGACTCACCACTTACTTTGCATTTTAGGGCTTCATCAATTGCAGTTCGAATGGCATGGGCTGACTCCGGTGCGGGCAGGATAGTTTCCTGTTTTGCAAAGAATACAGCTGCTTCAAATACCTTGGTTTGCTCTACCGCTACCGCTTCCATATAACCGTCATGATATAATTTTGACAGAATTGGTGACATGCCGTGATAACGTAAACCGCCGGCATGGTTTGCAGATGGAATAAAGCCGCTGCCTAAGGTATACATTCTGGCAAGAGGGGTGACCTTACCGGTATCACAAAAATCATATGCATATTTGCCACGGGTAAAGGATGGACAGGAGGCAGGCTCAACTGCTATGATTCTTGGATCTGCTTTTCCCAGTAATTTATCTTGCATAAAAGGTGCAATCAGGCCACCTAGATTAGAACCACCACCGGCACATCCTACAATAATATCGGGATATTCATCTAATATTTCCATAGCTAATTTGGATTCAAGACCAATGATTGACTGATGGAGTAATACCTGATTAAGCACGGATCCCAAAACATAACGGTATCCCGGTGTGGTGACAGCTTTTTCTATTGCTTCAGAAATAGCACAACCTAGGCTTCCGGTTGTATCGGGATTCTTTTCTAATATAGCATTACCGGCATTGGTGGTAGTGCTGGGACTTGGAAAAATCTCTGCATTGAAGGTCTTCATTACAGTTTTACGGAAAGGTTTTTGCTCATAAGAGCACTTTACCATATAGACCGTTAACGGTAAATTGTAATAAGCACATGCTTCTGCCAGAGCTGTTCCCCATTGACCGGCTCCCGTTTCGGTGGTGAGACCGGATAGACCCTGATCCTTAGCATAGTAAGCCTGTGCAATGGCAGAGTTTAGTTTGTGACTACCGGAGGTGTTATTGCCTTCAAATTTGTAATAAATTTTTGCAGGTGTACCTAATGCTTTTTCCAGATTGTAGGCTCTGATTAACGGAGAAGGACGATACATTTTATAGAAATCCTGAATCTCTTCTGGGATATCAATGTATCTATTACTTGAATCCATTTCCTGCTTTGCCAGTTTCTCGCAAAAAACAGGATATAGATCTGCCTCTGTAACCGGTTTCATGGTACCGGGATTTAACATAGGATCCGGCTGTTCCTTCATATCTGCGCGAAGATTATACCATTGTTTTGGCATCTGCTCCTCCGACAGATATAGTCTGTGTGGGATTCTCTTTGACATAATAAAACTCCTTTCATGATATAATTTTTTTCTTGCATAGCATTCGTCGATTTGAGCTAATACTTAGTAGGTATATGTAACGAATAGGATATAATTATCTATATAAAAAAAGCTTTTGTCTCAGTAATATTACTGGGACAAAAGCTTAAGATTTACTTTTGCGGTACCACCCGGTTTGGTGCTTGACACCCTCTTACTCCATATACTTACATATATGCTCCCTTGGTAACGGACGGAGATCCCGTTGGGCATTACTTAGCTTTCTAAGAAAGCCTTTCTTCCCACCCTCGTAAGGCCATTCAATACAGCTGTTATTACTGCAATTCCACCATCTGCAGCTCTCTGAAAATAAATTGCCATATCTACTATTCTTACTCATCGGTTTGTTGTTTTGATTGTTAGAAACGTTATTACGTTAACGCTCTAAAGTCCTATTAATATAAAGTATATACGACATGGTATATAATGTCAATCTTTTTATGCTATATTATAAACTTTACTACTTTACAAAGAATATTGAAAATACTCTTCATACGAATAGATACACCGAACTCATTAATACCTAACATATCATCGATCTGCTCTGTCTGCTCATATATGAATAGAAACAACATTATAAATGATCTTCTAAGTTAAATATTGATTTAAGCTCTTACTTAACTCTTGTCTGATTTTGTCCTTCAAGTGAGCAGGGTTAAGAACTCTGGCACCGGGCCCGTATTGGAGTATCCATCGGATTAGTTCATCGGTCACCGCAGTGTTTCTCATAAAGGTGATGCCATCTTCTGTTTCAATAATCTCATCTGCCAAATCAAATTCATATTCCATGATATATTTTGCTGTAGGTTTATCAAAAGCGATGATGATCTGTTCAGTTACATTTCCTGATAAATGAATGAACTTATTCCGGTCCTTGTTTTGATGATATGCTTCCGGGACTGTAAATGTTTCTTCCAGGGATGTTAAGGCTCGGATGCGGGACACGCGAAAATCACGAATATCATTTCGGAGTTCGCAATAGCCTACCACACTTAAAGCACCATCATTAATCATAAGCTCATAGGGCTGAATTACTCGAATGGTATCCTCATCACCGGCAAAGCTATGATAAATAATTCGAACCTTACTTTTATTACGGATTGCTTCCTGTAGTTTGTTCTCAATCTCAGGATTTAAGGAATCGCTGATATAATCATTGGTATTAATTGTAACAAGTCCGGTAAAATGCTTTATAAACTCCCGGTTTAAATTGGTTGTATTGTCTAGGAGCTTATGAATTAGCTCCTGTGAGGTTTTACCCATAGTCATATATTGATAAGGCTTTAAAAGTTCCAACAAAAAGGCCAAAGAAATTAATTCAGGAGAGGTGAAGGTGATATCCCGCAATCGGAATTTATCAGCGGTATAATAGGTCTTGCCGCATCTTTCCTCTTCCGATATAAAGCAGATACCGGATAAGCTGTCAATATCACGCATTATGGTCTTTTTATCAACAATCACATCCCATTTTTCTAAAGATGCATGGATATCATTGATGGTATATCCCCGTTTATTTTCAGATAATAGTAATAAGATAAAGATCTGTCTTTCTGTTTGTGCCATATCTTTCATACGTGGTTCCCCTCCCCGAATTATACTTTCTTCCTATTATAATATACTGTATATTATAATAAGTGAAATGAAACTATAACAATCAGCTTGTTGATAATGTTGTTTATAAACGAAATCAGATAAGAAGATGGTAATTAATTCATGAATACATATTACTATAAAATGACAGAATAGAAAAGAGTATAGTTGGTTTATCTTAATTTATTAAAAAATCCCTTGACAATTCCATGGGAAAAAAGTATAATCATTTAGCGTGCAAATTTCTGCATGCTATGTATTTTTTATGCGCTTTTTGCTGATGCTTATATCATATTCGAAAGCGCCTCATAGACCACAGAATATTCTATAATCAATGAAAAATTTCAGGAGGTGAAAAATTAATGCCAACATTTAACCAGCTAGTAAGAAAAGGCAGACAGACAGTAGAGTATAAATCAACATCACCTGCTTTGCAGAAGGGATTTAACTCTTTGAACAAAAGAACTACGGATGTATCTTCTCCTCAGAAGAGAGGTGTATGTACCGCAGTTAGAACAGCGACTCCGAAGAAGCCTAACTCAGCGCTTCGTAAGATTGCCAGAGTACGTCTGTCGAACGGAATCGAAGTAACAAGCTATATCCCCGGTGAAGGTCACAACCTTCAGGAGCATAGCGTTGTTCTGATCAGAGGTGGTAGGGTTAAGGATTTACCCGGTACCAGATACCACATCGTCAGAGGTACACTTGATACTGCAGGCGTTGCTAAGAGAAGACAGGCACGTTCCAAGTACGGTGCTAAGAGACCGAAAGACGCTAAGAAATAAAACTACTAATTGAATTTAAGTGCCGGATTAATTTTTTATTTCCATTTAATTTGTATTTCTGTGGGTTACAGATTGAAATAAATTGGTAAACCGATTTATCTATAGGAAAACGAAGTTAAACTGAGCACGAACACAAGCAAAGTAAAATAGCATGTTTTACGATGCTGTTATTACATTTGTGAGTACCGAGGAATTAATTGGCTGACGAATAACAGATTCGTTAAGCATCGTTAAGGAGGGAAGAAACGTGCCAAGAAAAGGACATATACAGAAAAGAGATGTATTGGCAGACCCGTTGTACAACAATAAGGTTGTAACAAAGCTTATCAATAACATTATGTTAGACGGTAAGAGAGGTACTGCCCAGAAAATCGTATACGGAGCTTTTGATAAGGTAGCGGCAAAATCCGGTAAGGAAGCCCTTGAAGTGTTCGAAGAAGCTATGAACAACATCATGCCTGTATTGGAAGTAAAAGCAAGACGTATCGGTGGTGCAACTTATCAGGTTCCGATTGAAGTAAGACCTGAGAGAAGACAGGCGCTTGCTCTGCGTTGGTTAACAATGTTCTCACGTAAAAGAGGCGAAAAAACCATGCAGGATAAGCTTGCAAATGAGATTTTAGATGCAGCGAATAACACCGGTGCAGCTGTAAAAAGAAAAGAAGATATGCATAAGATGGCAGATGCTAATAAGGCATTCGCACATTACAGATGGTAGAAATAGTATCATAGCATGTTCTTCTTAATTCTAGAATGATAGGCTGCAGTGAGGATTGCTGTAAATGATAACAGGGCATAGGAACATCCTATGGTCTGTTTCATATAACGAATAGATGGCTTTTATAAGGCTTTCTATGAACTGCAAGGCGGAGGCATTATCAAGTACACCAAAAGAAGTGTGAAAGTACTTAGAGAATGATATAAACTATAAGGAATATCAATGCTTTGGTGTATTCTCAGAACGTTTTGCGGATTAGTAGCAAGAATATAAGATAAGATGAATTGACATACGAGAGAATTATTTATAATTCGCTTTTCATGTGTTCACTTGTAATGAATTAAGGAGGAATTATCCTTGGCTGGAAGAGAATATCCGTTAGAGAGGACTAGAAATATCGGTATTATGGCGCATATCGATGCAGGTAAGACAACGCTTACCGAACGTATCCTATATTATACCGGTGTTAACTACAAAATCGGTGATACTCATGAAGGTACTGCTACCATGGACTGGATGGAACAGGAGCAGGAAAGAGGTATTACCATTACATCAGCGGCGACGACTTGTCATTGGACTCAAGAGTTTGAGCATAAGAAGATACCGGGAGCTTTAGAACATCGTATCAATATTATTGATACTCCAGGTCACGTTGACTTTACCGTTGAGGTTGAGCGTTCCTTGCGTGTACTTGATAGTGCGGTAGGTGTATTCTGTGCAAAAGGCGGTGTTGAGCCCCAGTCTGAAACAGTATGGCGTCAGGCTGATAAATATAGCGTACCTAGAATGGCATTTGTAAATAAAATGGACATATCAGGTGCAGACTTTTTCAACGTTGTTAAAATGATTAAAAACCGTTTAGGTAAGAATGCAGTTCCAATTCAATTACCAATCGGTAAAGAAGATACCTTCAAGGGCGTTGTTGATTTATTTGAGATGAAAGCTTATTTATATAATGATGATAAGGGCGAAGATATCTCAATTGAAGAAATTCCTGCTGATATGAAGGATGATGCAGAGTTATACAGAGGCGCAATGATTGAATCTATCTGTGAGACAGATGATGATCTACTTGAAAAGTTCTTAGAGGGTGAAGAACCTACGAATGAAGAACTGAAAGCTGCCCTCAGAAGAGCAACCATCGCAGTAGAGATTATCCCTGTTCTTTGCGGTTCCGCATATAGAAACAAGGGTGTACAGAAATTATTGGATGCTGTTATTGAATTCATGCCTGCTCCTACTGATATCCCAGATATTAAGGGTGTTGACGAGGACGGTAATGAAATTCGCAGAAAATCTTCCGATGAAGAACCTTTCGCAGCATTGGCATTTAAGATTATGGCTGATCCTTTCGTAGGTAAATTAGCGTTCTTTAGAGTTTACTCCGGTACCTTAAACTCCGGTTCCTATGTATTAAACTCTACAAAGAACAAGAAAGAACGTGTTGGACGTATTCTACAGATGCATGCTAACAAAAGAGAAGATCTGGAAAAGGTATATTCCGGAGATATCGCAGCAGCAGTTGGTTTAAAGGTAACAACTACAGGTGATACCATCTGTGATGAGAAAAGTCCTGTTATCTTAGAATCCATGGAATTCCCCGAGCCGGTTATCAATGTTGCAATTGAGCCTAAGACAAAAGCCGGTCAGGATAAGATGGGTGAAGCACTTGCTAAGCTTGCAGAAGAAGATCCAACCTTCAGAACTTATACCGATGAAGAAACCGGTCAGACGATTATAGCCGGTATGGGTGAGCTTCATCTTGAAATTATCGTAGACAGACTTCTTCGTGAATTTAAGGTAGAAGCCAATGTTGGTGCTCCTCAGGTTGCATATAAAGAAACCTTTACAAGAGCAGTTGAAGTTGACAGTAAATATGCAAAGCAGTCCGGTGGACGTGGTCAGTACGGTCACTGTAAGGTTCGTTTCGAGCCTATGGATGCCAATGCAGAGAAAACCTTCGAATTCGTATCTACCGTAGTGGGTGGTGCTATTCCTAAGGAATACATCCCAGCAGTAGGTAATGGTATCGAGGAAGCTTCTAAAGCAGGTATTCTTGGTGGTTATCCGGTACTGGGTATCAGAGCTACCGTATACGATGGTTCCTACCATGAAGTTGACTCTAATGAAATGGCCTTTAAGATTGCCGGTTCCATGGCATTCAAAGATGCGATGCATAAAGCAGGCGCAGTTTTATTAGAGCCTATCATGAGAGTTGAAGTTACGGTTCCGGAAGATTATATGGGTGATGTTATCGGTGATATCAGCTCCCGTCGTGGTCGTATCGAGGGTACAGAGGACGTAAGCGGCTCTAAATTAATCAGAGGCTTCGTTCCGTTATCCGAAATGTTCGGATATTCTACATCCCTTCGTTCCAGAACCCAGGGACGTGGTGCATACTCCATGTTCTTCTCTAGCTATGAACCGGTTCCTAAGAATGTTCAGGAGAAAGTTCTCGCTGCAAAAACTGGTAAAAACTAATCGTTTTTTAACGGAAGACAAATTAAGCAAGAAAAAAGTTAAGATATCAATTGTTTGTGCTTGAAAATATTTCTAAGTTGAAATATAATAGGGCATATGAGGCAATATATAAACAAGCCCCTTAATGGGGAAATTGAAAACATTTGCTTATAAGCATTTTATTAAAGGAGGACGTTGTAAAATGGCAAAGGCTAAATTTACAAGAAACAAACCACATTGTAATATCGGTACCATCGGTCACGTTGATCATGGTAAAACAACTCTTACAGCAGCTATTACTAAAACTCTTCATGAAAGACTTGGTACTGGTGAAGCAGTAGCATTCGACCAGATCGATAAAGCTCCGGAAGAGAAAGCAAGAGGTATCACAATATCTACAGCTCACGTTGAGTATGAGTCTAAAGCTAGACACTACGCACACGTTGACTGCCCCGGACATGCTGACTACGTTAAGAACATGATCACCGGTGCTGCACAGATGGATGGTGCTATCCTCGTTGTTGCTGCTACTGACGGTGTTATGGCTCAGACAAAAGAGCACATCTTACTTTCCCGTCAGGTAGGTGTTCCTTATATCGTTGTATTTATGAACAAGTGTGATATGGTTGATGATCCTGAGCTTCTTGAATTAGTTGAGATGGAAGTTAGAGATTTATTAACTGAGTATGAATTCCCTGGCGATGACACTCCTGTAATCCAAGGTTCTGCTCTTAAGGCTCTTGAAGATCCTAGCAGTTCTTGGGGAGATAAGATCATTGAGTTATTTGATGCAGTTGATAGCTGGATTCCAGATCCTCAGAGAGAGACTGATAAGCCTTTCTTAATGCCTGTAGAGGACGTATTCTCCATCACAGGTCGTGGTACTGTTGCTACCGGTCGTGTAGAGCGTGGTGTTCTTCATGTATCAGAGGAAGTTGAAATCGTTGGTATTAAAGAAGAGACCCGTAAAGTTGTTGTTACCGGTATCGAGATGTTCAGAAAGTTACTTGATGAGGCTCAGGCTGGTGATAATATCGGTGCACTTCTTCGTGGTGTTCAGAGAACTGAAATCGAAAGAGGTCAGGTTCTTTGTAAACCCGGCTCAATCAAATGCCATAAGAAATTCACAGCTCAGGTTTACGTATTAACAAAAGAAGAAGGTGGACGTCATACTCCTTTCTTTAACAACTACAGACCTCAGTTCTATTTCAGAACAACTGACGTTACCGGTGTATGTAACCTTCCTGAAGGTGTAGAGATGTGTATGCCTGGCGATAACATTGAGATGAGCATTGAATTAATTCATCCAATCGCTATGGAGCAAGGTTTAGGTTTCGCTATCCGTGAGGGTGGTAGAACCGTAGGTTCCGGTAAGGTTGCTACTATCGTTGAATAATTAAATAAAACAAGAAACCAGGCGCTTAGCGATGGTTGTTGTTAACAGATAATAAAAAACTGTTCCTTGGATCGTTAGATCAAAGGAACAGTTTTTTTATATCTTGTTATTGATAATGCTATGATGTAATTTGATACGATAATATAATATTAATATCAAGCGTAAGAATAATCCTGAAGTAATTATAAATAAAGGCAAATAGGATATTACAGCATTGATATCCGACAAAGTACTATAGTTATATTGCCATAAGCTGAGTAATAATAGTGGCTCATTGTCAAGTGTTGGGGTGTGATTCATTTGAATCATGCCCCAACACTGGTTTTAGAGCTATTTTTATGTTTATAGGTTCTATAAGGTGTTTTAGGGTGCACTTAATAAGCCTACCACTATT
>NZ_JAEAGR010000012.1 GCF_015999265.1 Mobilitalea sibirica | reverse complement strand
AAAACAAACGAATTGAAAAATACAAAGAAAAATGGTGTGCATAGAAAAACGGTCACACAAATCGTGTGACCGTTCATCAGCACCTAATTTAGATATTTAACATGTCTACTTGACAGGGGGCTTATCAAGGAGCGATCAGTGCTTTATTGATTTCATTTGCAGGGGGCACACTAATTCCTATGGAATTTTATCCGGGGTGGCTTGTCGGCATAGCTGACTTCTTACCGTTTAAATATATTTATTACTGGCCAATTCAGTTTTTCTTAAATAAGAGTCCCGCAGATAATATACATACTTTGTTCAGTATTATATCAATTCAATTCATCTGGATTTTATCATTATTTGTCCTATACAAAATATTCTGGAGAAATATGATAAAAAAATATTGTGCCGTAGGTGGATAAGCTGTAATTAAATAATGATAGGCTGCATTAGATAAAATCGAATCAAAATAATGTAAAATCCGTATTAGAGATATCTTAGAGCAGTATCATGGAGGATGCTATGAAGAAATTTTTAAAATTATTTAGTCTGTTTCTCTGGGACAGTAAGTTAAAGCTGTCTCGTGCGATGGAATATAGATTTGACTTTGTGTTAGGGACCATTGTAAACTTAATTTTCTCCTGCGTAGGACCCATTATGCAGTATCTGATTTTCACCCAGACCAAAGGATTTCCGGGATGGAATTTAAATCAGATTATTCTTTTTCAGGGTATATTATTATTTGTATTGGCGTTAAAAAGTATTTTATGGGGTGAAGTGCCGGGCTATATAGTATCTCTGGTGAGAAGAGGAGATTTGGACCGATTACTCTTAAAGCCGTTTCCGTCAATTGGAATTATCCTTTCAAGCGGATTTTCTGCCAATAATTTTGGTACCTTAATTTCATCAATCTTTTTAATTACATATTCCTTGTTTATTCTAGACCTTGATCCAAGGTTTTTCGATGTGATTATGTTACTAGTATATATTTTCTTAGGATTACTGCTGTTTATGGCAATGAACATAATTCTTGCATCCGCTATAATCATTCTGATAAATATGGGAAGGTTAAATGAGATTATGGAATCTCTATCAAGATTTGGACAATACCCTTTGGAAATCTATTCCAATACATTGCGTGCTGTATTTGTCGGTATTGTTCCGTTTGCTATATGGGTGAATTATCCGTCGAGGATTTTGTTATATGGATTTCAAGGGAGCATGCTTTACAGCGTTATATTTTGTACAGTATTCCTTGCGGGAAGTTTATGTCTTTGGAGTACGTGTTTAAAACGTTACACCAGCGGAGGAGGTTGATGAAATGAACGATAATTATATCATTGAAGTGAAAGATCTACAAAAAATATATAAGGTAAATCAACGGGATAAATCCGGTATCGGAGCGGCCTTTAAGACTCTTTTTAAAAGAGATTATAAGATAGTAGAAGCAGTGGCGAATATAAGTTTTCATATTCAGCCAGGCGAAATTCGCGGATTTATAGGACCTAACGGAGCAGGAAAATCAACCACGATTAAAATTCTTTCCGGTGTACTTTATCCCAGTTCTGGGGAAGTTGATGTAATGGGTTACACCCCTTGGCTGGATAGAGAAACACTGGTGAAGAGGATCGGAGTGGTGTTCGGCCAAAAATCACAACTGTGGTGGGACCTCCCGGCGATCGATGCCTTTCATCTTAACAAGATGATTTATGAAATACCGGATAAGACCTTTAAGGATAATTTGGATTACTTTATAAGTGCACTTAACATAGAAGATGTTGTAAAAAAGCCGGTAAGGCAGTTATCCTTAGGGGAAAGAATGAAATGTGAATTTGTTTGTGCCTTACTTCACGAACCTCCCTTGGTATTTCTAGATGAGCCTACCATAGGTCTAGACATATATTCGAAGGAAGCAATAAGAACATATATTAAAAAAATAAACAAAGACAAAGGAACCACCTTTATCGTTACCACCCATGACCTAGGTGATATAGAAGATCTGTGTAAGAACATAACAGTAATTAATAACGGAACGATAACCTTTGATGACTCCCTTGAAAATTTAAAGAAGTATTTCACGAAGAAAAAGATTATTGATATAACCTTTAGTCAAGCCGTTGATCCGGAGGATTTAAAAGATTATAACATCAAATCCTTCAATGATATTTCTGCCAGTATTGAAATTAATTTAGAGGAAAATAATTTAAGGGAAGAGATTTATAAAATGTGGGGGGCTCTTCCGGTTATTGATTTAAATATCAACAATATATCAATTGAAGAAGTTATCAAGTCAATCTATGATAAAAAATTAAGTCATACGGGATAGGTAACGGTACATTTCTAAACTTACATATAAAAAAGATGATTTGTATCATGATAAATAATAAAATAAATGCCGTATTATAAATTTTTTGTTCACAGCTATTATAGAGATTTCTCTGCAGGTCATGGGTTTCCCGATAAATATTATTTATAGTAGGTTGGTATATATTATTTTATTGGAAACCCATATTTTTTTTTGATCTGTTAGGTGTAAAATCATATTAGTTGGTTAAATGTAGTATAAAGAAAAGGCATTCTAATACTCCTACTTACATACTCTCTTCATATAAAATAACAGGAGTCCCTTCCTCGACATTCTCATAAATAGCTTTTGCCAAGGATAAGGGGAGATTCACGCATCCATGAGATCCGTTCCTTTTATAAATCTCTCCTCCAAAACGATATCTCCAGGTGGCATCATGAAGTCCCTGATTTCCGAAAAAGGGCATCCAATAGTTTACCTTAGCTTCATAATTCGGACCGGTTAAGGTCGTATTCCTTTGTTTGTAATTAATCATGTAGACCCCAAGAACAGTGGGATTTCCTTTGTAGGGATTCCCTGTTACGATAGATCCCTGTACAATTAGCTTTCCAGCCTTGTAAAACCATAGATATTGCTTTGTTATATTAATTTCAATATAGGTATCCCCTATCTCATTACCTTCTCTGGATATCGCTCTTTGAGAATAGAGGGGTTCTTTATTAATCACATCAGCATTCTTAATATGATGATAAAGAGCCTTTGTCTCCGCTTCATAATCAATCTTCCAACCGTAAAGGCCACCCTTTAATTCTACTTTTTTTCCCGTACTTGATTTGAATTCTCTCGGTTTACCAACGGTATCATACTGAAAAATCAATTTATTAATATAGTTAGACACGGCTTGCTCGTTTATTATCACATCTAAATTCTCATCGACTCTAAGCCATCTATGAATGGTAGTCCCATCCAAATACTCCGTTTCGCGGCCGAATTGATAGGTTATCTTTGTCTCAATATATTTATTAAGTAAATCTTTTGTCTGATCGGTTTTTTTCGATCTATGCGTAAACTTCGGATTTTCGTAACAACACAGTTTGTCTAGGTCTAAAACCGTTCTTCCCTCCGATAAATAACGATGGATGGTCTTTATTAGTTTATCCTTGTTTATTTTATTACCATACTTCTCCTTGATAGTTATGTAGGTGCCGTCTAAGTATTGAAAACTCACGTTCTTAGGTTCGGTTATTTCTTCGTTTAAGCATGCCAAGTTATTAATGCGATTATCTAAGAGAAACTTATTGTAAGAATAAAGATCTTTTATATCATAATCACACCTTTTAAATAAAGAAGCAATCCATAAGAAAGGGTTTCGTTTGCATGTTTGATGAATCTGACTACTTGTTATATTTTTATTGTACTGCATTCCTATGTCCCGGCCTGTAATTACTTCTGTATCCCCATCCCTTTCTAATAGCTGTAGTTCGTAGCCTTTCATATATTGATGAATGATTGTTGTTACTTGTTCATGAGATTTTAGAGACACATTCATACCGTTTATTTCAGTCTGAAAATAGAAATGGTTAATAAAGTATAATGAGATAAGGAGATAGATACCAAGGATGGATGACATTATAACCACAACGTATTTTTTGATTTTTTGTTTACTAAGTACCATGATTTTAATCTGTTTCATAAAGAATTACCTTACTGGAAGACAAGATAATTACTTTATCTTATGTATTAGGTTCTGATATTAAAACTTATAAGTAACAATTGGAGCATAAATATTGTTTGATAATGGAAAAGAGGAATGATATACTTTTTATTGCATACATAATGTAAATTATAAGTGGGAATGTATTTTCAATATTCTCGTAGAAATGATTGTTGATGATTAAAAAAGATAACTGACATATGATAATAAAACAGAATTAACCAAGATGGAGGTGGATTATGTCAATAAAGGTAAATCAAGAACTTGACCCGATTTTTGAAACGATTATGTTGCTCTATCATTGCTATGATTTGGAAAAGATGAAAAATACAGTAATAAAAGAATTGAATGAGTCCGGTTACAAAGGGGAGGAGTTTTATCAAAAACACTTTAAATTGCAGGAAAAATACTATCGTGCCTTTCAAAAGAACAGGGTAACAAGTGAGTGGGATGCCTTTTATTTTAAAGATACTTCATGGGATTTTTTTTGTTCCTTTATCACTCCGTTTTTAATTGATAGAAATTTGGTAAATAGCATTAGTGAATTAACAGATGCAGAAATACTATCCATTATTCTTCAAAATAACGATGAAATATTCGAAGAGGATAAATCGGATTATATTAATCTGCCCTATGAAGAATTTATTCAAGTTGATCATCTGATTAGCTTTATCAATCATTTTGAATTAACTGAAAATGAAAACTGGAAAATGCTTCTTATTATGAGAAATTTGAAGACATATTACAATAACTTTGCTGAAATAATAAAGAAAAATATACCTGTTTATGAAAAATCCATTGATGCCATAAAATCCTCCGTTGATAAGCATGTAACACAATATAGAAGGAAATATGGTACCGAAGAGAAGGTGCGGGAGTTTATTAAACAATATAATCTTGAGCAATGTGAAGTTCTTAAAGTAATGCCTACACTTGTTTCAGCTACTGCAGTAATCATCATAGCGAATACCTGTTATATCGGGTTTTTAGTTGATAAAGTCATGGCTGAGGGATTTCATAATAATGAGAATGAGTATCTGCTGACATGCTTAAAAGCCATGAGCGATAACAGTAAGATGGAGATTTTAACCTCCTTAAAGAAAAGTCCGAAATACGCTACAGAACTCGCGGCACAGCTGGGCCTAACAACAGCGACAGTATCTCATCATATGAACAATCTTTTGATTGCCCAGATGGTATACGTAGAAAAAGAGAATGGAAAGTACTATTATCATATTAATGAGGCTACGGTGAAAAATCTATTAGACCGGCTTTATGATAAATTACTTAAGTAATATATAGGAATACCAATTAAGAAAGTTCTTTTATATAGATCGATTGTCATTATATTATTATTATGGATACTTGTATTGCGATATTATAGAATACTATAGATATGCCGGAATAATAACATAAACGAAATATAGTATTACAGAAAGCGGGATTTACGCAATATTTAAGAAAGGAGGATGCCTTTGCTTAAAATTGTGTTAACCCGCTTTTTGTATATCAGTTTAAATAAAAGTACTGATAGGGACAACATGGGACATATTATGACCTCTAAGTATGAGAGCATCGTTAATATAAAATAAAAGTTAGATGAACATCTAATATAGTTGACACATATCTAATATAGTGGTATATATTAAGAAGTAAGTATATAATAAATAATTTTTGGAGGTTAATTTAATGAAAAGGGGAGCAAACAAAAAGAGAGTCAATTATTACGTAAGGATTTTTCAACACAACCGATTACTTTTACTCATCAACATACTATTCGCGATCATTATATCAGCAGGCCAGGCTGTGATAGCACTATTATTAAAAAACATTATAGATATTACTGTGTCAGGAGATATGAATCGATTTACCAAAGCATTAATTTTTAATCTGGTATATATGGCAGCCTTTGCACTATTCTGTTATCTGGGTTCATTATTAAGTAGAATTCTTATAAGAAATGTAATCAGAAATTTGAGAAACTCGATTTTTACAGGAATACTCAGACGTAATTATCAGGACTTTTATACAGTCAATAGTGCAGATTATATTTCCGTTCTTACGAATGACATAAAAACAGTGGAGGAAAATTATATTCACCCCCTGTCTGGTATTATTGAAAGTATCTTATCCTTCTTATTTACTTTTGTTTTGTTGATAGTTATTAGTCCGATTATAACAATATTTTTATTTGTTAGTTTAATTTTGATGGTCCTCATACCGGGACTGATAGGACAAAAGCTGCAGGTAAAACAAGAGATTTTATCTGGTGGATATTCGACATTTACTTCAAAAATAAAAGATATATTTTCAGGATTTGAAGTCATACGATCATTTCACTTATTTCGGTATACGAAGAAACAGTTTGATGCTGAGAATGATACGCTTGCCACAAAAAAATATAAAGCAGACAGACTTTTTGTATTAAATGAAACTGTATCTCAGTTTTTGGCTGTTTTTTCTCAGATATTAACTATCTTTATAGCAGCGTATCTTGTAATTAAGGGAGATATTACAATGGGAACCTTAATCGCAATCACTCAATTGGCAGGAAGCTTTGTAATGCCCCTGGTTAATGTCATGCAAAACTTTCCGAAGCTTCAGAGTGTTGCACCAATATTAAAAAGGATGGAACAGTTCGATGATTATGCGGATCAATCTTTTCAAGGAAACGTAGAACCGAAATTTAATCAAAGCATCAAAATGAAAGATCTGTCTTTTGCATACAAAGAGGAGCAGACAGTTCTGGAACATATTAATCTGGAATTTATGCGGGGAAAGAAATATGCTATCGTCGGAGAAAGTGGCTGTGGGAAAACTACCTTAGTCAAGCTATTGATGGGTTATTACAGTGGATTTGAGGGAGATATTATCTATGATGATATAAGCATAAAGGACTGTGAAGTGGGTAAGATCAGTAAGCTTGCTTCCATCATACATCAGAATGTGTATATGTTTGATCGATCAATTAAAGATAATATATGTCTATTCAATGAGTATTCTGAGGAGGAGCTTGAAAAGGCATTAAAGAACAGTGGTGTAGATAAATTCCTTCCCGCCATGCAACAAAAGCTTGATACAATGGTGGGAGAGAATGGAGCTAATTTATCCGGAGGACAAAGGCAAAGGATTGCAATTGCCCGAGCATTGATAAAAGGAGCCCCTCTACTAATTCTTGATGAAGGCACCGCCGCCCTTGATCAGCAGACCTCCCATGATATTGAACGGAAGCTGTTAAATAATAAAGAGTTAACGTTAATTACAATTACACATAAGCTTAATGAAGAACTACTTAATAAATATGATCAGATCATATATATGGATAATGGAAAGGTCATAGAGTGTGGGAATTATTCAGAGCTTTATGCTGCACAAAAAGGCTTTTATCAATTCTGTAGTGCGTAAGAAATCATTATATATAGGTAAATTAATTCCTTATTAGTATTGTAACGATTAAAAAGGGAGACTGAAAAACATGATTCCATCATGTTTCGTCAGCCTCCCTCTTACTAAAGTTTGATTGTTTCGGGAGGAATTATATGGTAAACTAAGGAAGGCATATTCGAGACAGTCTGTGTCGAACATTGACTATGAAACCACTTTGATAGAATAAGAGGTAGAGAGATGGAAACAGAAAGATTAATCCTCCGTGCAGCAAGACCCGGAGATGTAAATGAGATTTTTGAGTTAAGGAACAGTGAATATGTTCTTAAATATAACTGTATGTCTAAGTTAACAGCTGAGGAAGTACAGGAGATGGTTATTAAGGATATGGAATCAGACAGTGTTTACTATATTGAGCTGAAAGACGCTCAAAAAATCATAGGAGTGATAGGTATTGATCCCGACACCTTAAGATATGGGGTTAATTCCTTGTCTGCCTCATATTATCTGGGAGAAGAATACTCTTCCAAAGGCTATATGACGGAGGCTTTAAGGGAGATAATTCGATACGTTTTTGAGGAAAAGCAGACAGAGGTTCTATCTGTCAGGGTGTTTAAGGATAATATGGCATCCCGGAGACTTGTTGAGAAGTTAGGATTTATCAATGAGGGTTGCATCAGGAGATGCGTAAAGGGCTATCAGGATATTATCTATGATGATATGATCTATTCCATTCTGAAAGAGGAATATGAAATGCGAAACGGTGTTAATATATTTAACTAGTTGTTTATAAAGCTGTGAAGGATTCTATGGTTTTGATTACGAAAAAATTGAGTGTTATACTGTAACAAACAACTTTTTCCATTAGTAACGTATTTTGGATGAGAGTTTATTAACATGTTAGGAGGTCTTACACTGTATAATATGTTTGAGTGGCTGCTTAACTATTAGATTATAATTTTGATATGTGGGAACAGTCCATAAAAAAGCAAATAGCCCACTACGTCTTTGCAGTGAGCTATCTACTAAAAAGGGGAGGATAAGTATTTAACTTCTCTTTCGTGATCATAATTGGAGGGGGAATCCAATTATGAAAGAGCATACGCATTTACATCCATTCACGGAACTTCTTTGTTCCATATTAGGATATTACTATTATGATGCAGTATTACATATTTTATACATATAAATAATATCATTTGAAAAAAATATTTTCGTATTGGAAATTCAATTAAAATAATGGTATACTTATTCCGTTGGATTTTTTGTTTAATAGGGGATTACAATGTCAAGACGTAATCTTTGAAAGAAAACCGTAAGAGGAAGGATGAAACTATGAGTTTATTACAAGAGTGGAGAGACCATGCATACTCCCATGATATGCAGAATCGGGCAGGTCAATTATTCTGGGCCAATTATTTTAATGTAGAGAAGGAATTTTATATCAAGCTTCTTTCTAATCCGGACAAGGTATGGGAGGGGTCAGTTGCTTCCCTTGCTAAGGAATTTGATGTGGATGTAAGAACCTTTGTAGGATTTTTGGACGGTATTAATGACAGCTTAATTACTCCGAATCCGGTTGAAGATATGGATCAGGATACAAAAGTTAGCTTAGCTTTTGATAAGGAAAAGCTTTATTATAATATGGTAGCCAATAAAGCAGAATGGCTCTATGAATTGGAACAGTGGGATGACTTACTTAGTGAGGAACGCAGGAAAGAGCTTTATCGTGAACAAAAGAGTTCTAGCACCGTGGTGAAGGGTAAGAAAGTTGGAAGAAACGATCCGTGTCCTTGTGGAAGCGGAAAGAAATATAAAAAATGCTGTGGTGTAAATGCTTAAAAAAGTATATAGGATAAATAATAGAAGCTGCTTCAGATATTGGAGTAGCTTTTTTGTGTGTATCAAAGTTTTTAATTTTTATTTTATTATTATGATATTATAAATAATCGTCATAGCATAGCATTACATAAATTTTACCAATATTTACAAACATTTAACTCCTTGATGATAGTGGATTTTAAATTGGATTGTTTATATTTAAATTGTAAATTGTCCCATAAAATCATATCAAGCAAGGAGAAGAAGAATGAGAAAGCATTTAAAACGAATCCTAATATTTATTATGGTATTAGCGATGGTAGTACCGGCGGTTACTGCTATCACGAATAGGGCACAGGCATCCCAGCAGGGGAGCACGAAAGTAGCGAATGAAGATGTCGTTATTAGTTCACTGAGTACAAAAGCACCAAAGTACATATTCTTATTTATCGGTGATGGCATGAGTTATCCCCAGATACAGGCAGCTTCCTATTATCTTGGAACTATGAAAAGTAACGGTGGGGTAGAAACACAGGATCTTGAATTTATGAATTTTCCGGTAGCAGGTACGGCGAAAACATTCGATAGTACGTCTTTCTGTCCTGATTCGGCTTCGACGGCAACCTCCATTGCAACCGGCTATAAAACATACAGTGGAACAATTAATATGGATACAACCCTAACAATACCCTATGAAACAATTTCAGAAAAATTAAAACAACAAAAGGGTTATAAGATTGGTGTAATATCATCGGTTAATTTAAATCATGCAACTCCTGCGGCATTTTATGCTCATCAGGCCTCCAGAAACAACTACTATGAAATCGGAATTGAAATGGTAGAAAGCGGTTTTGATTATTTTGCGGGAGGAGCTTTGTTAAAGCCTACAGGCAACAGCGGAAATGAAAAGGATCTATATAAGGTAGCAGAAGCTTCCGGCTATAAAGTAATTAAAACGCAGGAGGAAGCAGAAAAATTAACGGCTAAAGATGGTAAGGCAATCGTAATAGCGGAAACCCTGGCAGATTCCAGTGCTATGTCCTATGATCTGGATGCGGCAGAGGGTGAATGGAGATTAGCAGATTACGTTGAAAAAGGTATTGAAGTATTAGATAATAACACAGGATTTTTCATGATGGTGGAGAGTGGAAAGATTGACTGGGCATGTCATGCCAATGATGCGGCTGCTACGATACAGGATACAATTGCTTTTGGTAAAGCGGTGGATACTGCAATAGATTTTTATAAGAAACATCCTAATGATACTTTGATTTTGGTAACAGGAGATCATGAAACCGGTGGTTTGACAATCGGCTTTGCAGGAACGAAGTATGATACCTTTATGACCAATCTTGCAAACCAAAAGATTTCTTACGCAAAGTTTGACTCCGATTATATAACCAGATATAAAAAATATGATACAAAATTTGAGACAGTATTAAGTGATATTAAAGCAAACTTTGGTCTTATGCCCAGTTATGATAAGGATGCATCGAAGAATCCGACGCTGGTACTTACCGATTATGAATACCATAAACTTTTGGATGCATATAACATGACCATGAACGGTATTAAACAACTAACACAGGAAGAAAAGCTACTGTATGGTTCCTATGAGCCCTTAACGGTTACGATTACACATATTTTGAATAATAAGTCGGGCATTGATTTTACCTCATATTCTCATACCGGTGTACCTGTTCCGGTGTTCGCAATCGGCAATGGCCAGGATATGTTTGAAGGCTATTATGATAATACGGATATCTTCAAAAGATTAGCACAATTGACAGCAGTGAAATAATGTGTATCAGAATAGGGCTTAATTCAATAAGAATTCATAAAAAATAGTAATCTGATTTAAAAGGCTTCATATAAAATGTTGGGGAATGAGCGCTGCATGCAGGTATCGGGTAGTTGAACTGGTATTTGCATGCATGCGGTTTTGAGGAGACATATGGATGAGAAGTTGAAAGGTAAAGTGCTTCATCAGTTACCGGTAATCGTAAGCTTATTATTATTAATCATACTCTTATGCTTACCTACAGGATATGAGGGGGCTTTATTGTATCAAGACGCACAACGATGCAGGGTAAAAGTGCTAAAAACAGATAATGATACCATTGTTAGCGCAGGCTTAATAAAAACCGGAGAGCAGTTATGTACGGTAGAATTACTGAACGGCAAATTTAAAGGACGGATTGTGGAAGCCGTTAATATGTTAAATGGTTCTATGGAAAAAGACAAAATATATTCCGTTGGTGATAAAGCAATGATTATCGTCAGCCATAGGGAGGATAAGATTATATCTGCTTCTATGATTGATATTTATCGTATCGATAAAGAGATTATTCTTGCAGGTATTTTTGTGGTGTTTCTTATTCTTTTTGCAGGTAAAACCGGCATTCGGGCGATTTTATCCTTTATCGTAACCGTTTTAATGCTATGGAAGATTTTAATTCCGGGCTATCTGGGCGGAACCAATCCGGTTATATTAGGATTTATAATTACAGCGGTTTTAACCATAGTTATAATTTCTTTGGTATATGGTTTTGATCGTAGAGCCGCCTCCGCAATTGCAGGGGCAATGTTAGGAATTATAACAACTCTTATCTTGGGTGTTGTTTTTACAGATCTCTTTCAGATTCATGGCGCCGTCATGGCATATTCAGAGAGTCTTTTATATAGTGGTTATATGAATCTGAATCTGACGCAGATCTTTATGTCCGGTATATTTATCGGAGCATCCGGAGCTGTCATGGATTTAGCTGTAGATATTACGTCTTCGGTTCATGAAGTGGTTGGAAAAAAGAAGGATATCAGATGGAAGGAAGCTACTTTGTCCGGTATCCGGGTTGGCAGGGCCTCTGTTGGAACCATGACAACGACTCTTTTATTGGCATACTCCGGAGGCTATATTGCACTTCTAATGGTTTTTATGGCACAGGGAACACCAATCTATAATATATTAAATCTAAAATACGTAGCCGCTGAAATTCTCGATACGATGGTTGGTAGCATTGGGTTGGTTACGGTAGCTCCCTTTACTGCATTGACGAGTGGTATGATGCTTACACGGGGCAACAAATGATGAAGGAGAAGCTATTATAGATAACATAGATTATGTTTGCCTAAGCAAACTCATTGTTTTAATTAAGAAGTTTAAAATAAGGGGCTGTTTCAAAATAAACAATGGAATATAATTACTCACAGATTGAAGGACATATTTTCCGATTTTGTATGTCTTGTTCGAACACTTCTGTTCGCACTAGGCATAACAAAATTAGCAACATGTCCGTCAAACAGTGCATTACAGTAAAATTATATTCCCCGTTTAACTATTTTGAAATAGCCCCTTATCATTAACCTTTATATGAAACAACCTTTAACAAAAATCTATTATTTTGAAGTAGTCTTATAACGTAGATATACATCTATAGATTTTCCTGTTTATATAACAGATATCTGATATAATTCTTAATCTCATCAACACTTTGGGGAGTTAATTGCTGATATAGATCGAAAAATTCAACGATATCCTTATCTAATACCTCACCACCAATTGGTAGATAGGCATCGGTAATACCAAGAAGATAATCACAGGATACATCAAAATATTTTGATAATAATATCAGTTTATCAAAGGAGGGTTCATTTCTCTCGGATTCATAATTAGAAATTGCGGAAGGTTTTAAGTTTAAGATATCAGCAAGTTCACTTTGCGTAATATTGTGTTTCTGTCTAAGCTGTTTTAAACGGTTGCTAAAATTCATAATTTACTCCTTAGTTTTACAATTCGTGTATTATTTCATCTGAATTATTATAATATGATAAAAAAACGTTTGTCAACATGAAACGAAGAATATCATAAAATAATGTTTGACTTTTCCTACAAACAAAAATATGATATATTTATAGAAAATAATGGGAAATAAACAAATTTATTGTTAGATTATAGAATATAAGTTGATTGAGGTTTTATAATGAAAAAAAGAAGTTCTATTAAAGAAGATATGTTATTTCAATTATTTTCTGAGCACAGTCAGGAATTATTTCTTGTTTTTGATCAAAAGGGCTTAGTAATTCGCTGTAATAAAGTAGCCTTAAATGAGCTGGGTTATGAAGATGATATATATAGCACTTATATATATGATATATTCAGGAAGGCAGTTAAGCATAGCAAAGAACAGCTTAATATCAATACGAAATATCAGGATAAAGTGGCAGAAGCAGTAGCTTACAGGAAAAATCAAACCTGTTTTCCTATAAATCTTAAAATCGTAAATACAAAAGTAGGAAGAAGATACCTGGGAATCTGCTGTGCTGTAAATATATCCACTGAGAAAAGAGCAATGTTCGAATTAAGAAACATTAAGAATGAGTTAAAATTATCACAAAAAGTAAAAAATGAATTTGTAGCGAATATTACCCATGAGTTAAGAACTCCGGTGAACGGAATTCTAGGCTTGACAGAGAATCTTTTCGATACGGAATTATCACCAAGACAGTTGGAGACAGTTAACATTATTCATCGTTGTTGTTTCAATATGAATGCGATTATAAATGATTTGTTGGATTTTACAAAGTTAGCCAATAACAAAATGGTAATTGAGCAGAGGGAGTTTGATTTTCGAAGCTTTATTGATAACATGATAGCTTTTAATATAAATAAAATCAGTGAAAAAGGTCTGAAGCTTTTGGTGAACGTAGCCGATGATATTCCCAATCGGGTAATCGGGGATGAACTTAGATTAACACAAGTTTTGAATAATCTGTTTTCCAATGCGATCAAATTCACCTCTGTCGGCCAGATTGCATTGGAAGTAGTGAAAACAGCCCAGACAGATAGAGAAGTAGAATTATTTTTTATGGTAATGGATACAGGTATTGGTATCAGTCTTGAAGAGAAGGATAAACTCTTCTTAAGTTTTTCCCAAGTGGATGGTTCTATTTCCAGAAGATTTGGTGGAACCGGATTGGGTCTTTCCATCAGCAAGATGTTAATCGAAAATATGAACGGAACCATTGCAGTGGACAGCGAAAAGAATAAAGGGAGTACATTTACATTTTCAGTACGGTTAGGAAGACCGAATGATAAAAAAGAAGAGTCGCATAAAGGAAAAGATTATTATTGTAATACGAAGGGTATGATTAGACCGGGACATGAATTGAGGCAGAGTCAGGTTCTTGACACGGATTATGTAGGACGAATACTTGAAAAATCTAACCTAGTGACTGTTGATTCTACAGCCGAGTATCATCTTGGTCAGAAAATCAATGATCTAACAGAAAGATTGACGATATGTATTGAAATGGAGAACTGGGAAAAGGCAGAAGAAATTGCAGCATACTTAAGAAAAATGCTTCCCAACAAAGAAAAAGAACTGAGAAATAAGGCTTTAAGCTTATTATTAGCTATTAGAAAAGAAGAACATGATAACTCAGTCATTTTGTTAAACGAATTAGAGAAGTGTTTAAACGAGGTGAAGGAATGGGAGATTTAACTTATGCAACTCCAAATATAATGGTCGTTGATGATGTTAGTGCTAATTTAGTGATATTAACGGATATGATAAGAAATGCAGGTTATGAAGCAAGACCTGTTACCAGTGCAAGACAGGCTATGCATGCAATTGAAGTTTTGTCTCCTCATTTAATTCTTCTGGACATTTCAATGCCGGATATGGATGGCTTTGAATTTTGCTCTATTCTCAAAAAAAATGCCAATACCAGAGATATTCCAATCATTTTTATCTCAGCGCTAAACTCGAAAGAGGATAAAATTAAGGGGTACAAGCTGGGAGCGGTAGATTATATATCAAAACCATTTGAGATAGAAGAGGTTACTCTTCGGATTAATACGCATTTAAAAATATATAAAATGCAGCAGGAGTTAGAAATTTATAATAAGAAGTTATACAAAACAATTAATGATCAAATTCGAAAAATTTACGAAGAACAAAAAAGTATGTTATATGCCTTAGCAAAGTTGTCCTTAACGAGGGACGGAGCTCAGGAAAAGCATTTGGAACGCATAGCAAAAAACAGTAGAATACTAGCTATGAGTCTTCAACTTTCGTCCAATTTTAAGGAGCATATCACGAATAGCTTTATTGACTCAATTGAATTGGCAGCACCCTTACATGATATCGGTAAGATTGCTATCCCCGATGCCATATTACATAAGCGTACGCAGTTAGATCCTGAGGAATGGAGCTGTATGAAAGCTCATTCTGAAACAGGAGCTAATATGCTTAAGGAAATATATAAAAACAATGAACACAATGAATTTATTAAAATGGCGATTGATATTGCCTGGTATCATCATGAAAATTGGGATGGAACTGGTTTTCCAAAGGGGTTAAAAGGTACTCAAATTCCTCTAAGTGCCAGGATTGTTGCCATTGTAGATGTCTATGATATTTTGGTTAGTGAGAGATCTTATAAGCAAGCGTATTCTCATGAAGAAAGTATGCGTATTCTTAATGATGCTTCCGGTAAAAAATTTGATCCGGATATTATTGATGTTTTTAATAAAATACAAAAGCAATTAAAAAAATAACAGATGGGTTGTATTGACTATATAGAAGAGAAGATATAATATGAGTATTATGTAGCTTTATATGGACTACAATAATAATAGATAAAAATAAAGGTGACTGTATTACTAAGAAACAAATGACTAATTACAAACAGAGGTATTGTATTCATGGGAAAAAAGAATGACTTATATATAGATTATAAACGTTCCTACCAAAAAAGAGGTAGAAGAGGAGGAAATAAAGGGTTTAAATCCTTTCTTATACTTGTTTTGGCTATCATGTTGGGATTACTCACATATTATATGATTAGATCACAGATAAATCTCGATAAGAATCCGAATAAAACCGGTTCAGAAGATAATATGCCTAAAAGTGATGATTCAGAGGATGCTAATCAGATTGATCAAAACGAGAATTTTGGGGATACCAATGAAGTGACAGATACTGGGGACAATCAGGAAACCTCCTTAGAAGAAAATCAGAAGATTACGCAGATACCAAATGAGGCTAATAATAAAGACGAACCCAAGGTAGAAGTTTCGGATGAGGATGAAACAAGCCCTGACCCTATAGTGGAAGTGGATAAACGAATTCCGGTTAAGGTAAAAGGGATATACGTTACTTCCACAGCGGCACGAACAGATAAAAGAGAAGCATTAATTGATATTGTTAATAATACTGAAATTAATGCTATGGTCATCGATGTTAAGGATGATCATGGTAAGATAACTTATTCCATGGATAGTGAAAAGGCTAGAGAAATTGGAGCGGTTACCAATGCAATATCGGATATGGAGTCCTTAATACGAACGTTAAAAGAACAGAATATTTATCTGATTGCCCGTATTGTTTGTTTTAAAGATCCTTATCTGGCTGAACAAAGACCGGATTTGGCAATTAGGAATAAGGATGGATCCTTATATCGTGATAACAGAGGAGATTTATGGGTGAATCCATACAAACATGAGGTGTGGGAGTATCTGGTTGAGGTGTCATCTAAAGCGGCTGCAATAGGCTTTGATGAAATTCAATTTGATTATATACGGTTTTCAACCGGCAAGGGAATGAATGAAGTTGATTTTGGTGAAGGTTCTAAGGAAAAGACGAAAGAAGATATTATATTAGAATATACCAAATATGCTTATGAGAGTTTAAAGCCTCTAGGGGTTTTCGTCTCTGCCGATGTATATGGAACAATAATCAGTAGCTCCATTGATGCCGGTCTGGTGGGTCAAAATTATGTAGAAATGTCAAGATATCTTGACTATATTAGTCCTATGATTTACCCCTCACATTTTGGTGAGGGCAATTATGGAATAGCATATCCGGACCTGGAACCTTTGACGATAGTAAGAAAGGTATTAACGGCTTCAAAAGCAAAGCTGGATCAGATACCGGAGGGTGAACACAGGGCAGTCGTTCGACCCTGGTTACAGGATTTTACCGCCTCATGGTTAAAAAAGTATAAAGTTTATGGTGGAGCAGAAGTTCGCGAACAGATTGACGGAGTATATGCAGCAGGTTATGAGGAATGGATACTTTGGAATGCAAGCTGTAATTATTCAGTAGACGGTCTGATAAAAGAATGAAATTAATATACTTGTCAATCATGTGAATATTTTCGTTACATGGATAATATATATCTAGTATAAGTGACCTGGAGGTGTCAAATGGATAAGGCATTCCGTCAAAATACTAAGATTATTTATCTACTGGAAGGATTATTATTTTCCTATATTATAACTGCATTTGTTTTATTGTTATTGTCATTTCTTATGCTAAAGCTAGATCTGTCAGGAGCAGTTATTAGCGGGGGAATACATTTTGCTTATATTTTATCTGCATTTATCGGCGGTTTTTTTATAGGGAAAAAGGTGGAACAAAAGAAATTCCTATGGGGAATGGTAATGGGAGTATTCTACTTTATCATATTGATGTTGGTTTCATTACTAATGAACAGGGTCACTCCTTTGCCACTGGGAAGTTTATTCACTGTCTTTGTGATCAGCAGCCTAAGCGGGATGTTGGGTGGTATGCTAAGTTAAGCAATAGAAATATACGAATTATGATATTGATAGGATTATGGCAAATGCTGGGTTTCGCCATAATCCTATATTAAGGTAAAAAAGATTGTAATTTAGCAACTATTTGATTATACTATAGGTAAAAATGATGAAAGTGTCGAAAGCACCTTTGGTGATTTCCAGATATGAATATATTGCTATACAAGTAAACTTGCAATAGCAATATATTCATATCTGGAAAAGTGCGCAGCATCTTTCGACACTTTCATCAACGATACAAACTACATAACAGGTAGGGAGGTACTGATCGAGTGAAAGGAATAATTTTAGCAGGTGGACATGGGACAAGACTATATCCGGTAACGAAAGCCATATCAAAACAAATTCTACCGGTTTACGATAAACCAATGATTTATTATCCGTTATCTGTTTTAATGTTGTCAGGTATTCGGGAAATATTAATTATATCAACACCGCGGGATATAGAAGTGTTTGAGGAACTTTTTGGTGATGGGAGTCAATTGGGATTATCCATTTCATATAAAATACAAGAAAAACCGAAAGGCTTGGCAGAGGCATTTATTATAGGTGAGGATTTTATAGGTGATGACAGGGTTGCACTTATATTGGGTGATAATATATTTTACGGTCGAAGCTTTACGGAAACATTACAAAATGCATCGGCACGAGAAGAAGGAGCTACCATATTCGGCTATTTTGTCAAAGATCCGACGTCTTATGGTGTGGTATCCTTTGATGAAGAAGGGAACGCAATAACAATTGAAGAAAAGCCGAAGGAGCCGAAATCAAATTATGCAGTACCGGGCTTATATTTCTATGATAATGATGTTATTGCGATAGCAAAAAATATAAAACCTTCACAAAGAGGAGAACTTGAGATTACGGAAGTTAATAATGAATACCTTAAACGAGGTAAGCTAAAAGTAGAAGTACTGGGAAGAGGAATGGCATGGTTGGATACCGGAAATCATGATTCCTTACTGGATGCATCCAATTATGTAGCCTCAATTCAAAAAAGACAGGGACTTTATATATCCTGTATAGAAGAGATAGCATATAAAAAGGGATTTATCAGTCGTGATCAGCTGCTTAAACTGGCGGAAACTCTTAAGATGACAGAATATGGTAAATACTTGTATGATATAGCAGATGGTTTATAAGGAGTATATAAGTTTATGGGAAATTTTAAATTTATCGAGTTAGATATCAAAGGCTTATATCTGATTGAGCCTAAAATTTACGGAGACGAGAGAGGATATAATATGGAGACTTATCATGCTGAGGCATTTAAGGCAGCTGGGTTAACGATGAATTTCGTCCAGAATAACCAATCCCTATCCAAAAAAGGAGTGCTTCGAGGTCTTCATTATCAGAAAACACATCCTCAGGGTAAGCTGGTCAGTGTACTTAAGGGTGAAGTGTTTGATGTAGCAGTGGATCTACGATCTGGCTCACCTACCTATGGCAAATGGTATGGTGAAATCTTATCGTATGAAAATAAAAGGATGCTTTATGTTCCGGAAGGTTTTGCCCATGGCTTTTATGTTCTATCGGAAGAAGCATTATTTTCCTACCAGCTAACTGATTTTTATCATCCGGAGGATGAAGGCGGAATCATATGGAACGATCCGGATATTGCAGTCAATTGGCCGATTGAAGCAGGAACTGTCCCTACGATATCGGATAAGGACAATAATTTACCTGAATTTAAATATAATAAAATTGAGTTTGATAGATGAGATTATCTTCTTAAGTAAATCATCCATAGGAAGTATCTCATTTCGTTCAGTACAAAATCGGCGCGTAAGTACGCTAGGGCGTACATAAAGTAAGGAGTATGGAATGAAACGAATTCTGGTAACCGGTGCTTTGGGACAAGTGGGGCTGGCGGTAAGTGAATTATTAAAGGATAAAACGGAATATGGACTATATCTATACGGAAGAAGACCTTCAAAGGATGGTAGGGTGGAGGTTTTGGATATAACCAATGAGGCAGAGGTACATCGGGTCATCAGCACGATAAAGCCACATGTAATTATCAATTGTGCTTCAATGACTGCTGTGGATTTGTGTGAAAGTGAAGAGGAGCAGGCATATAACAGTAATGCCCTGGGACCCAAGTATCTGGCTGAGGCGGCAGATTATATTGAAGCAAAGCTTATCCATCTATCTACTGATTATGTTTACGATGGACAAGCAGTAAAACCCTATACAGAAGGAGATCTTGTAGGACCAATCAATGTTTACGGAAGAACTAAACTGGAGGGAGAGCTGTTTGTATCAAAACTATGTAAGAGACACTTCATTATTCGAACAGCTTGGGTTTATGGTGAAGGTAAAAATTTTGTAAATACAATGCTTCGTTTAGCAGAGAGCGGGAACAAAATACGGGTTGTTTCTGATCAGTATGGATCACCAACCAGTGCTAAGGAATTGGCAAAGGTCATCATCTTTCTAATGAACACAGAAAGCTATGGTTTATACCATGCTACCTGTGAAGGTAGCACGAATTGGTATGAATTCGCAGTTACCATATTCAAAGAATTTGAAAAAGATGTAGAGATTGAGGCGATATCTACAGCGGAGTATAAAACCCCGGCCAAAAGGCCGATGTATTCTGTTCTTGATAATAAAGAGTTACATGAAAGACATGGATACTATATGAAGGAATGGATAGAAGCTTTTAAAGAGTATGTAATGGAAAGAAATTACACTTAGCAATATAGAAAGAAAAATCCTAGGGTTATAAATAAAGGAGGAGTATCCCATGAAGACGTATATGATAACTGGTGGAGCCGGTTTTATAGGTTCAAATTATATATTGTATATGATGAAAAAGTACAAGGAAAATATTAAGATAGTTAATGTAGACAGTCTAACCTATGCAGGTAATCTTGAGAATCTAAAAGAGGTGGAAGGATTTGATAATTATGAATTTCTCAAAGTCGATATCTGTGATAAAGAGGCTGTTCTTCATATATTTGAGAAATATGAAATTGACAGGGTAATTCATTTTGCAGCGGAAAGTCATGTTGACCGCAGCATTCGTAATCCGGAGGTGTTTGTAAATACGAATGTTTTAGGTACCCTAAATCTGTTAAATGCTGCAAAGCTTTCTTGGGAAACAGAGGATGGATATTTACCGGATAAAAAGTATGTTCAGGTATCTACCGATGAAGTATACGGCTCCTTAGAAGGGGAAGAGGGATATTTTTATGAGACAACGCCCTTAGATCCTCATAGTCCCTATTCAGCCAGTAAGGCATCTGCGGATCTACTGGTAAAATCCTATGTTGATACGTTTTCTTTTCCTGCCAACATAACCAGATGTAGCAATAATTACGGACCTTTTCAGTTCCCGGAAAAATTAATCCCATTAATGATTAACAATGCATTGGCCGGTAAAAATCTACCGGTGTATGGGACCGGAAGGAATGTAAGAGACTGGCTTTATGTAGAAGATCATGCAAAAGCGATTGACTTAGTGGCAGAGCGTGGTAAAATTGGTGAGGTATATAATATCGGTGGACATAACGAAAAGAGAAACATAGAAATTGTAACTATCATTATAGAAACTTTACAGGAGATACTTCCGGAATGGGATGATAGAAGAAAGCATATCTCGCCGGAACTAATCACCTATGTGGAAGATCGTAAGGGTCATGATTTTAGATACGCGATTGCTCCGGATAAAATCAAGGCTGAACTTGATTGGGAACCGGAGACACCCTTTGAGAAAGGTATTAGATTAACCGTTGAATGGTACCTTGAGAATGAAGATTGGATGTCGAGGGTTACAAAGGGTGAATACCAGAAATACTATGAAGAGATGTATAAGATATAGTTCCTATTTCTAAAAAACAAGTGTAGTCTCGTTGATGTTGTTATTTTCTTAGCTTAGGAATAATAAATTAAGCAATAGGAATTTGATTAATTGGTCAGAGGAATAGTTTACTTAAAGAAAGGCTTGGTGTATTCATGAGATATGAAGAGTTTACAATAGAAGGACGCAATGCCGTAATGGAGGCATTTCGTGCTGGTAAAACCATTGATCGGCTATTTGTATTGGACGGTTGTCAGGATGGTCCGGTAAAATCCATTACCAGGGAAGCGAAAAAACATGATACCATAATAAGTTTTGTTAAAAAAGAACGTCTTGACCAACTGTCCCAGACAGGTAAGCATCAGGGGGTTATCGCATATGCAGCAGCGTATGAATATGCTGAGGTGGAAGATATATTAAAAGCTGCTGAGGAGAAAAACGAAGCGCCATTTATCGTTTTACTGGATAGCATAGAAGATCCTCATAATCTGGGTGCAATTATTCGAACTGCGCACCAGGCCGGAGCCCATGGAATCATTATACCAAAACGCCGGGCAGTAGGATTAACAGCTACAGTTGCTAGAACCTCTGCAGGAGCAATCAACTACTTACCGGTAGCCAAGGTTACGAATCTGTCAGCCACAATTGAGGAATTAAAGGAAAAAGGTCTATGGTTTGTCTGTGCGGACATGGACGGTGAATTAATGTATAACGTTAATCTCAAAGGTCCTATTGGTCTTGTCATCGGTAGCGAGGGCGAAGGGGTAGGAAGATTGGTTAAGGAAAAATGTGATTATATTGCCAGAATACCTATGTATGGTGAGGTAGATTCTTTAAATGCTTCTGTAGCAATGGGAGTGCTGGCATATGAAATTGTTCGACAAAGACTAAGTTAATTAACTTTATATTTTAATATAAATGTTACTTAAAAGTGTTTATCGCATTAATTGCTACCAGGATGCGATGAAAACATTTTTATCTATATGTTAATATCAGATTTTAATAAATAATACTTTTCTAAGAGTAGGAGGTGCCTTGATGGATACTGTAATCAATTATGAGACTTTATCGGATGAAGAAATCGTTGCCAGAATCAGAAAGGGAGATCAGGCTGCAATGGATTATCTATTTGAAAAATATAAGTATCTGGTAAGAAATAAGGCCAAGGCATTCTTCCTAATCGGCGGTGATAAGGATGATCTGATACAGGAGGGTATGATTGGTCTTTATAAAGCAATCAGGGATTATCATAGGAATAAGAAGAGTTCATTTTTTAACTTTGCTGACTTATGTATATCGAGGCAAATTTATAGTGCAATTAAGGCTTCAAACAGAAAAAAGAACATTCCTTTAAATACATATATTTCATTATACTCACCGGTTTATGGGGAGAATAATGATAATGATGAAAAAGAAACTTTAGTTGACATAATATACCAGAAAAATGCAGCAAATCCCGAAGAATTAGTTATTGACAAAGAGAATACCAGTATGATAGAATATGAACTTGTAAGGCGTCTGAGCAACCTTGAGAAACAGGTTTTAAGCTTGTATATGCGGGATTTGAAATATGTACAGATTGCAGAAGTCTTAGGCAAAGAACCGAAAGCAATCGATAATGCACTGACAAGGATTAAGACGAAGTTAAATCAGGTACTCAAAGAGATATAGAACAATTTCAAGCAATTAGGTTTGCTGTTGTAGCTCAGTGGTAGAGCACTTCATTGGTAATGAAGAGGTCGGGGGTCCGACTCCCCTCAACAGCTTATCCGCTCTTTTCATACAATGTATAGGGTGGAGAAAATGTTCCATAAAAATTGGGACATAAAAAATTTCGAGGTGTGGCTCAGCTTGGCTAGAGCGCTACGTTAGGGACGTAGAGGCCGCAGGTTCAAATCCTGTCACCTCGATTTATTATGGGGTCGTCGCACTAAATGTGGGACGTCCTTTTTACGTTAGTGTTGTTTATCACACTATAGGTCTTACAAAAAGGGTATGATTATTATGCAATAATCATACCCTTTTTGTATTTCATTATTGATGTGATAAACTTACTATTTTTCTGAGGACGCTGTCCTACTTTAACTTGACACAAACCGCCTCTTTATTATAGTTGAACTTATCGAAAGGCTCTGGTAAAATATAGGGATACAAAAACGAATTAATTCAAGCAAATATTATAATCGCATAATACATAGAGGGGCTCTAAAGCTATTGCTGGATGTACTTATGTATTACGATAACATAGCGAATATAATTCCAAAGTGGTATATCAATATAAATGATATCTAAAATGTAATATCAGACAAGGGGGTTAGTCTTTATGAATGTCACATACAGCCATTCCATTTCTTTAAAGGATTATAATACTCTAAGAGACTCTGCCGGTTGGCAGAAGCTGCCTGAGCGGCAGGCGCAAAAAGGGATAGATCATAGTGTATTTTTAGTATCGGCCATAGTGGAAGACAAGACCGTAGGCATGGCCCGCTTGGTGACGGATGGAGGCTGTGTAGCTATCATTCTCGATGTTGTAGTGTTACCAACATATCAGAAAATGGGTATTGGGAAAACAATGATAGAGAGGATTATGTCGTACATAGATAACAACCTTGAGGCCGGGGAGCTCATGTATGTATGCCTTATGTCGGCAAAAGGAAAAGAGAGTTTTTACCGGAAGTTTGGTTTCGAAGAACGACCCAATGAACATGTCGGAGCAGGGATGACAAAATGGGTCAGAAAGTAAGTTGAGAAAATAGGTTTAAAAAAGAGAATTAAGAAAAGAGGGGAGTAAGATCATATGATTCTATCGGCATCTCGAAGAACGGATCTACCGGCATTTTATTCGGATTGGTTTATGAATCGGTTAAAAGAAGGGTATGTTCTAACTAGAAATCCCATGAACCCCCTCCAGGTAAGTAAAATAACATTATCTCCGAAGGTCATAGACTGTATCGTATTCTGGACGAAAGATCCGGCTAATATTATAGACAAGCTTCCCGAGCTTGATGCCATGGGGTATCAATACTATTTTCAATTTACCCTTACCCCATATAACAAGGAATTAGAACAGAACTTGAGAGATAAGCAGGATATTATCAGGACGTTTCTCATGCTTTCTGAAAAAATCGGCAAAGAGAAGGTTTTATTAAGATATGACCCGGTGATTTTAAATGATATTATTACGATAGAATATCATAGAAATAGTTTTGAAGCTCTTTGTAAACAGCTAACTGATTATACAGAGATCTGTACAATAAGTTTTGTTGATCTATATTCAAAGCTAAAAAAAGCCGTGAGTAAGCATCTGATTAGAGAAATTACGGATGATGAAAAGTATCAGTTAGCCCGCTATTTTTCGGACATTGGTAGAGATTATGGTATTGAAATTAGATCCTGTTGTGAAAAACTGGATCTTAAAGAGTACGGTATTAAGCCTTCCAGCTGTATTGATCAAAAAACGATTGAGAAGGTCTGTGGATATTCTATTGATGCTAAGCAAGATAACAATCAGCGTACAGGGTGCGGCTGTATTCAAAGCATTGATATCGGAGTGTATAATACCTGTAAAAACGGATGTGTATACTGCTATGCCAATGATAACGCATCTTCTGTTGAAAAGAACTATCATAGCCATAATTCTTATTCAGATCTACTAATTGGTACGGTAAATCCAAATGTAAAAATTAAAACCAAAGAAATAAAGCTTCTTAGAAATGACCAGATGAAATTGTTCTAGGTTTTACTGTAACCTGTGACTACGGACAGTGGATGGAGGTAATTATGAAAATCGATCGTTTACTTGGTATTGTTATGATATTACTCCAAAAAGATAAGGTTACGGCACCTTATCTAGCCGAACGATTTGAGGTATCAAGGCGAACTATTAACCGTGATATTGAAGATTTGTGTATGACAGGTATCCCGGTGGTAACGACCTAGGGAGGGAATGGTGGTATTTCTCTAGAGGAAGGTTATCGTATTAATAAAAGTGTACTGACCCGGGACGAGCTTATTAATCTGATTGCCGGTTTAAAGGGTCTTGACAGTATATCCAAAGACAATACCAGTGAGCAACTTTTAAATAAGTTCTTTGTGAATCAGGATAGTATCATTTCCTTAAGAGATAGTATTATTATTGATCTGGCCTCCTATTATAAGTGTGATTTAACCGATAAAATACCATTGATAAAGGAAGCTATACATAATAATACGATAATTACTTTTTTGTATTATAGTAATAAGGGTGATACAAAACGTATTGTAGAACCGTATTACCTTACTTTTCGTTGGTCAGCATGGTATCTCTTTGGTTATTGTCTGGATCGCAACGATTTCCGGTTATTCAAGCTTAATCGACTATGGGAATTGTCTGATACGGGAACGAAATATATCGTAAGAAACATCCCTGAAGACAAGAAAAATCTAAACGAATGTTTTACAGATGAGTTACAGGTAGAAATACTTTTTGATGAACGTGTTAAATATCGACTCATTGATGAGTATGGTGTAAATTGTTATACGTTAACCGACAGTGGGAAACTCCTATTTCAAAGGTCTTTTACGAACAAGGATTTTTTGGTGAGTTGGGTATTAGGTTTTGGTGATATGGCAGAGGTGGTTTCTCCGCCAAAGATTAGAGAGGAGATAGGTCAGATTGTGGAGAAATTACAACGTACTTATCATCCTTCAGATACATAAAAACAAGAATCAGTTAACGAACATGACATACATGTGTCCTGTTCGTTTTTTTATAATAGAATTGCAAGATAAGAATGAGATATCTTATTCTTATCAGGAAGCTGTTATAAAATGATCGAAGAAAATCGGAAGAACGAAAGGAAAGGGAATTAGGAGGTAGAAATGTGAACAAGAATAATAATATGTATCGTGAGGTAAGGAATTGGATTTATCGAAATGCCAGACTTTTGGATATTGCTAGATGGAAGTATCATTTTGAATATGGTAATGCAGACGAGGTTTTGCAGATACTTATGGAATATCAAAATGAGGATGGAGGCTTTGGTAGGGGATTGGAAGCAGACTCTTGGAATCCATTATCGACACCGATTCAGACAATGACAGCGATAGAGCTGTTACAAGAAATTGAATATACCGATAAAAACCATCCGATCATTCAAGGAATATTAACATATTTAGGTAGCGGTGCGGATTTTAACGGTTCCATGTGGTACAATGTAGTTTTATCTAATAATGATTACCCCCATGCTCCTTGGTGGACAGCAGATAAGGATCGTATGAAAAATCCCGGCTATAACCCTACGGCTGCCTTAGCGGGATTTGCCTTATGTTACGCTGACAGAGGTTCCACACTATTTAAAAAGTGTGAAAGGATTGTAAAAGATGCAATTACTTATCTAAATAATGAGACAGAAATCTCTATGCATACATTAGCCTGTTATGTTATCTTGTTAGAATATTGTGAACAGGCAAACATAACCAACTTATATCCGGTGGAACAGACTAAGGAATTACTGAACCAACACATACAAAGAACAATTACTACAAATAAGGATAGTTGGGTCACCGATTATATCTGTAAGCCTTCGATGTTCTTAAATTCACCAAAGTCTATGTTCTATCTTGGGATCAAAGAGATAGCCGACTATGAATGTGAATTTATAGAAAAGTCCAGAAATAAGGAAGGTGTGTGGGATATTAACTGGAACTGGGGAGAGTATCCTGAGCAATGGCCAATCGCTAAGAATTGGTGGCAAGGTCATCTGGCAATCGAGAATATGCTATACCTAAAAAACTTTAATCGATTGTAGTTCTTACGATTAAGTTATCTTAAGAAACGATTAGTTGTGTAAAGTAATAAGGTAAAAGAAAGTAAAAAAAGATAACAAACACATTATTATTTATTAAGAATATCAAAAATAATATATAAAGGAAATTAAAAAAAGGTATTGACAAGAAATATATTATATAATATACTAAGCCCTACATTTATATCAAAATGATAGGAAATAGGAGGTAAGTAATGAGAACATCAATGAATGTCATGTGTCAATATATGTGCGGTATGTGCTACATGCCCAAGAGACATATTTACGCAATGATAGGTGAATGTGATGTTTTCATGCTGCCAAGAAAGTAATAGTGTATCTACTTTCTTCTATGAATAATATGAAAATATAAACAGGAGGCTGTCATGGCTATCCTGTTTTTTTTATTGTATAGGAATCAGCTTATTCATTGAAAACGCTCTGCATAGCGAATTAAATGCGCTTTGGGATGCTCACTCACGCATAAGACAATTAGTTTTTTTGTGTTTACCTTTAATCCTATTATTTGATATAAATAAAACCAGACATAAAAATACTGCAGGTTTTTATGTCAAAGTGCAATGAAGACTTTAGAAATTGTTTACTTACTTAGAAAGAATGAATAAAGCATAAAAATCTTAATCTCATTAGATTAAGGGAAAGAGTATGGTTTATTAAAAAGCGTAGCAGATTATCCCATAAATGAACGCATTGGAGGTGACAAGATTGGAAACAAGGAAAACAATGGTTGAGCTGATTGGGCTTGGAAAGACATTTCATAATAAGCAAAACCAGGTAAAAGCTCTCGAAGATATTAATCTTTCCATATATGAAGGTGAAATATTTGGAATTATAGGCCTTAGCGGAGCTGGAAAAAGTACTTTGGTGCGTTGCATTAATTTATTAGAGATGCCTTCTGCCGGATCTGTAATATTCGACGGAACTGATATCGTTACACTAAAACAGAAAGAACTCTTAAAGGTAAGGCAGTCCATGGGAATGATATTTCAACAGTTTAACCTATTAATGCAGAGGACCGCTTTACAAAACATCTGTTTTCCGCTTGAAATTGCCGGAATATCGAAAAAGGAAGCAAAGCAGAGGGCATTGGAACTGTTGGATATTGTAGGTCTGTCAGAGAAGGCCAATGCATATCCTGCACAGCTGTCCGGTGGACAAAAGCAGAGAATAGCCATAGCCAGAGCCTTGGCTACTAATCCCAAAGTGTTATTGTGTGATGAAGCTACCAGTGCGCTTGACCCGACAACAACCCGGTCTATCTTAAGTTTACTGAAGGAAATCAATCAGAGAACGAATATTACCGTAATTGTCATAACCCATGAAATGAGTGTAATAGAGGAGATTTGTAACAGAGTTGCTATTATTGATCAAAGTAGGATAGCAGAGGTAGGAGAAGTGGAAGAAGTCTTTGCAAAACCGAAATCAAAAATCGCCAGGCAACTGGTTTTCTCCGGTGCAGGTCATATTGAATCCTTTACCGGAAGACATAAACTCCGCATTATCTTTGACGGAAGGACCTCCTTTGAACCGGTAATTGCAAATATGGTATTGGAATGCAAAGCACCGGTGAACATACTCTTTGCCGATACAAAGGATATTGACGGTAAGGCCTTCGGACAGATGATTATTCAGCTTCCGGATGATGAAGTAAGCAGAAAGAAGATATATGCTTATCTACAGACAAACAAGATAAAAAACGAGGAGGTGGAAAGCCATGTGGAATGAGACAGTTCTAAAGATGATAGGGGAAGGAATTTTAGAGACCTTATATATGACAATTTTTTCTTCACTGATAGCTTATGCAATTGGATTACCCCTTGGTATTATGCTGGTGATCACGGATAAGGACGGTATAGCCTCATTCGTCTCCTTAAATAAACTGTTAGGTATCATAGTAAATCTAATACGCTCTGTTCCCTTTATCATCTTGTTGATAGCGGTAATGCCGGTTACTAGGGCAATTGTAGGAACCACCATCGGACCAAACGCAGTTGTAGTTCCCTTAATCATTGCCTCCGCACCTTACATTGCAAGATTGGTGGAATCCTCACTAAAAGAGGTAGACCAGGGGGTGATAGAAGCCGCACAGTCCATGGGAGCTTCTCCAAAACAGATTATCCTGAAGGTATTAATTCCTGAGGCGAAGCCCTCTTTGATTATGGGAAGTGCTATTGCCGTTATAACGATCTTAAGTTATTCCGCTATGGCAGGTTTTGTCGGAGGAGGGGGACTTGGTACCATAGCGATTAATTACGGTTATTATCGATATAAGACAGATATCATGCTGGTAACAGTAGCTATTTTGGTTCTTATAGTTCAGGTGTTTCAAGAGCTGGGCGCTAGATGGATGAAACGATCGGACAGAAGATTAAAATAGAGATAACAATGAATTAATAAGTTTGGAGCAAAAGTAAAGGATGAATAAATATTTAAATACGATTAATGTAAGATGGGAAGCACAAATAAAATCATAGTAAAATCATAATAAATGTTTAAAACAAGTAGAGATTAAATGAAAAAGTTAAATTAAATATCGATAAAAAATCAGATAGATAAATAAGTAAAAAGATTCAATTAACATTAAGATGTTAGGCTTTCCCGATAAGGATAGGATAAAGCGGTATATCAAAACGGCTGTAGTCTGAAAGAGCAAATGAATCGCGAAAAAGAAGGAGGATTTTATAATGAAAAGAATAGTATCAATTGTAGTATTACTTACTGTATTTACGGTGTTACTAAGCGGCTGTGCTGCAAAAGAAGATAAGAAATTAGTAGTTGGTGCCAGTGTCACCCCCCATGCAGAGATATTAGGGATAGCCAAAGAAATTTTAAGTGAGAAAGGTTATGAACTGGAGATTGTAGAATACTCAGATTATGTTCAACCAAATCTGGCTTTGGATGCCGGTGACTTAGATGCGAATTACTTCCAACACCAACCTTATCTTGATCAATTCAGTGAGGAAAGAGGGCTGGATTTAAAATCAGTAGCTATCATTCATTATGAACCGATTGGAATTTATCCCGGTAAGACAGCATCCATTGATGCTTTACCTGACGGTGCTCAGATTACTGTACCTAACGATGCAACCAATGAAGCCAGAGCTTTACTACTATTAGAAGCACAGGGCTTAATCACCATAGCAGATGGAGCAGGACTGGATGCCACTATCAATGATATCGTTGAAAATCCTAAGAATTTAGAAATTGTTGAGATTGAGGCTGCACAGCTGGCCCGTTCTCTGGAGGATGTGGATCTGGCAGTAATTAACGGTAACGTGGCGATACAGGCAGGACTTAATGTAGCCACCGATTCAATTGCATTTGAAGAGAAGGATTCTGTCGCTGCCGAAACCTATGGTAATATTATTGCTGTAAAAAGCGGAGATGAAGACAGAGATGATATTAAAGCTTTGATAGAAGCGTTAAAAAGTGATAAGGTAAGAGATTTTATTAATGATACTTATGAAGGAGCAGTTGTTCCTAAATTCTAATTTACTTAAAATGAAAAGTCATTCCTTTCGAAAGTCAGTAAAAAGTCGGATACTTTACCGGACATTGATACAGCTTCGTCAGGAATGACTTTTTGTTACACCAAAAAACATCATTTGGGAATCATTTACTCGTCAGAAAAAGCCCCAAATTATTGCAGATTAAGGCTTTTTATGTTATTATGGAATAGGGGAACTATAGATGCTTTTTTCACTAATAGGGGGATAATAGTATGAAGAAGGTACTAAAACTTAAAAGGATTTATTTGCTCATCTTACTTCCTGTTTCCTTAATTTTGACTGTGGTTGCAAGAAATAGCAGTTTCTTTGCGGAACAGGTTTTTGCAAGATATATCTATAAATGGATTTCACAAATCATATCACTGATTACCGGTATATTACCGTTTTCATTAGCGGAGATACTTGTGCTGCTTCTGCCGTTTGCGGTATTCCTATTATTCATACGTTTCTTATATAGGTTTATAAAAAAGAAAAATGAACGAAAGACAATATTATTAAAAGGAATTTTGAATATTCTATGCTCTGTAAGTGTCTTATTATTTCTCTTTACCATATTTGCAGGTATTAATTATCATCGATATTCGTTCAGTCATTATGCGAAACTTGAGGTACGGGAATCCAGTGTTGACGAACTATATGCTCTAACGGAAAGTCTAGCTATTCAGGCTAACGAATTACGGGCGAAAGTCCCGGTAACCGATGAAGAGGGCGTCTTTCAACTATCAGAAAGTAATTATCAACTGGCAAAAAAGGCAGAGCAGGCCATGAGGCAGCTATCCAAAGAATATAGTGTGCTAGGAGGAAGATATGGAAAAGCAAAGCCCATCATGCTGTCATCTGTTATGTCTTATACAGAGATTACCGGTATCTTCATACCGTTTACTATGGAGGCTAATGTGAATGTAGATATTCCGGATTATACCATTCCAGCAACCATGTTACATGAGATGGCTCATCTAAGAGGATTTATGAGAGAGGATGAAGCCAATTATATCGCTTATCTGGCAGGGATGGAATCTGACAGCGTAGAGATAAAATATAGTAGTACCATGTTGGCACTTACAATTGCAAGGAATGCTCTGTACAAACAAAGCCCCGATCTATATTTTAAAGTTATGAATCAATGCTCCAAAGAGGTATTAAAGGATATTCGGGCAAACGTGGAATATTGGGTGGAATATGAAGATACTGTGGTTAGTACGGTTGCCAATAAAGTTAATGATACTTACCTAAAAGCCAATGCACAAGCAGATGGAGTGAAAAGCTATGGACGTATGCTGGATCTTCTGTTGGCTAAGTATAGGAAGGATCATGCAGAATAAAAAATAGGATTGCTCACCATTATAAATAATAGGACCGGATACAGGGTTTCCCTTAATACACTATTTGGAGAACATGTTCCTTACTTTGTATCACCTAATACGAACATTTATGTTCGAATAAGGGATACAAAGTAAGGGATGTGTACTCCAACGAGTATGTGTGGGAATCCTGTATCCGGTCCTATTATTTGTTTATAATGGATGGACAATCCTATTTTTTATGGATTTACAATATTAGTTACTTAGGATTGTACCGCTTCATTCATTTAATTTACCAAGGAGCCGGAATTCCATGTAATAGATAAAGAATTAATGGTTGATTTTTTACGTAAGTGTGATATAATTATTAAGTAATTATTAACAAAATATTATACAAATCCCAAATATGTAATAATTATTTAAGGAGAAGGTATGAAACTAAATAAAAAAACACTTGTAACATTTTTAACCGCTCTTATTATGACATTCTGCCTTAGTGATGTGGTAGCCTATGCATCTGAACCGGGAGAAACTGAACAGATACAGGAAACTACTACATATGACGGTGCACAAGCGTTACAAGATCAAAACAGTGTTGCGTCGCAGGATATAGGCACAATGACACCGGTTGAAGATTCTTTGGCAGCGGACACGGATTTAGATGGGACATATACAGAAGGTGCAGATACAGAAGTTTATGAAGAAACTGATTTAGATGCAGAAGAATTAGAGGAAAAACAATATTTTGTAGATGAACAAGGTCAGGTTTATTATATAGAGGAAGAACCGGAAGACATTGTTATTAAAGAGTCGATTGAAGATGAAGTAACAGAAGAAGAGACAGAGGAAGCAGTTAAGCCTTCCTATTCTGAAAAGGATCTAAGATTATTAGCCAGCTTAATTTATGCGGAAGCAGGAAATCAATCCTACAATGGTATGTTGGCTGTAGCAAATGTTGTACTAAATCGCGCAAAGAGCGATGTGTACTGGCATGTTGATACTGTAGAAGAAGTTATTTATGATAAAAAGTGGGCAGTACAGTTTTCCGTTACGATTAAGAGTAAAAAAACCGGCTTAAGTATGCTTGATAAAGCATTAAAGGGATATGATACCGGTAAGTTCACCGGTGCGAATCCGGAAGCGGAGAAAAAAGCTATGAAAAAGGCAATTAAGGCGGCAAAAGCTGCTCTTGAAGGTGAGAATAATATAGGTAGTTACCTATGCTTCCGTGCCAATAACAGATATGCTTCCAGTATAAAAAAGAAATATGATGATTATAAGATTATCGGTGACCACATATTTTACCGCGCAATGTAAATACATATTATAAAATTGATTTATTTAGGGTTGTTCATAGATATATACAGATTAGTGTATATATCTATGAACAACCTTTTAATTTTATTTCATTGTCTATGATTGTATTTTAAATTCGCACTTTTATCTTAAAAAATTTTGTGGTATTATATAACATATGTAATCAGATAATGGGAAACGATAACCCTAACGTATTTAAAAACAACCACAATCTCGTTATTGAATATCATAAAATGAATAGCTTTTTGAAAATAACGAATAAAAATTAATGTAAGGCTATATTATTATTGTTGAATTTTACCGGGAGGAATAACATGGAGAATAAAGATAGATTTGAAAATAATGAAATGGAACCGACAGAAAAAGAAGTGGTTTCAAAAAATTTTATTGAGCTTATTATAGATAAGGACCTGGAAGAAGGTAAAGTAGATAAAATTGTTACCAGATTTCCGCCGGAGCCAAACGGATATCTTCATATTGGACATGCTAAATCCATACTTTTAAACTATGGATTGGCCAAAAAATACGGCGGAAAATTTAATTTAAGATTTGATGATACAAATCCGACTAAGGAAAAGACGGAATTTGTAGATTCCATCATCGAAGATGTGAAGTGGGTTGGTGGTAATTTTGAAGACCGCTTGTTCTTTGCATCGGATTATTTTGATCATATGTATGAGGCAGCAGTGAAACTAATAAAGAAAGGTAAAGCATATGTATGTGATCTTACGGCGCAGGAAATCAGGGAATACCGTGGTACGTTAACAGAGCCGGGAAAGAACAGTCCATACAGGGATCGAAGCATTGAAGAAAACCTTAAGCTTTTTGAGGAAATGAAGAATAGTAAATATCCCGATGGCTCCAAGGTTCTTCGAGCAAAAATCGATATGGCTTCACCTAATATTAATATGCGTGATCCGGTGATTTATCGCGTTGCTAAAATCCCTCATCATAACACAGGAGATAAGTGGTGCATTTATCCTATGTATGATTTCGCACATCCGATTGAGGATGCCATTGAGGGTGTAACACATTCCATCTGTACCTTGGAATTTGAAGATCACAGACCGCTATATGATTGGGTAGTTAGAGAACTGGAGTATGAGAATCCGCCGAAGCAGATTGAGTTTGCCAAGATGTACCTTACGAATGTAATTACCGGAAAAAGATATATAAAAAAATTAGTGGAGGATGGTATCGTAGACGGTTGGGATGATCCCAGACTGGTTTCTATCAGTGCTCTGAGAAGAAGAGGCTTTACACCTGAATCCATACAAATGTTTATGGAACTATGCGGTGTTTCGAAGAGTCATAGTTCTGTAGATTATGCTATGCTTGAATATTGTATCAGAGAGGATCTCAAGCTTAAAGTACCTAGGGTAATGGCAGTACTCGATCCGATTAAACTGGTAATAACCAATTATCCCGAGGATCAGATCGAATATCTGGAGGCGCCTAACAATCAGGAAAATGAAGCAATGGGGGAAAGAAAAGTTCCCTTTGGAAAGTATCTCTATATAGAGAGAGATGATTTTATGATTGAGCCGCCTAAAAAATACTTTAGACTGTTCCCGGGAAATGAAGTACGTCTGATGAATGCGTACTTTGTAACCTGCCATGATTATGTGACGGACGAAAACGGTAAGGTGTTGGAGGTACATTGTACCTATGATCCCGAGACAAGAAGTGGATCCGGTTTTAATGCCAGAAAAGTTAAGGGAACGATTCATTGGGTTGCAGTACAGACAGCTAGGAAGTGCGAGGTTCGCTTATATGAGAATATCGTGGATGAAGAAAAAGGAGTCTATAACGAGGATGGAAGCTTGAACTTAAATCCAAATTCTCTTTCTGTATTAAAGGAATGTTATATTGAACCCAGTGTTTCTGGAGCCGAACCGCCGGCCAGTTATCAATTTTTAAGGCAGGGTTACTTCTGTCTGGATTGTAAAGATACCACCAAGGAACATCCTGTTTATAACAGAATTGTATCAATGAAGAGTTCTTATAAACCGGAGAAATAGTATACGAAGAATTTTAAGAAGAAATGGGGGTTAGGTCAATGTCTAATTTGTTTTCAGGGTTAGAAGCGTTTGGGCTTGGTAATTTATCCAAAATAGATGTATATGATGAAAAGGAGAAAGAAGATGCAGCAAAAAAAGCTGCTGAAGAAAAACCCACTTTCTCTGAAGAGGATAGTATCTTTGATAAATCATATACATGTCCTGTTTGTGATAAAGAGTTCAAGTCAAAAGCAGTTAAGTCAGGTAAAGTAAAATTACTTACCCTAGATTCGGACTTAAGGCCGAAATACCAGTTTATGGATCCGCTTAAATATGATGCGATTGTATGTCCGCATTGTGGGTTTGCGGCATTAAACAGATTTTTCAAATATGTAACCAATGTGCAAGCGGCCCTTATTAAGAAAAATATATCAGTTGCGTTTCGAGGATTAAAAGAATCCGGTGATGTCCTTAGCTATGATGAGGCAATTGCAAGGCATAAGCTGGCTTTGGTTAACTCCATAGTAAAAAAAGCGAAGACATCTGAACGGGCTTATACCTGTTTGAAAACTGCCTGGTTAATCAGAGGGAAAAATGAAACTTTATCTAAGGATTTACCGGACTATAAGAATTTAGTCAACAGTTTGGAGAAGGAAGAGATGGAGTTTATAACGAATGCTTATGATGGATTTGAGGAAGCATTCAGTAAAGAATCTTTTCCTATGTGCGGAATGGATGAAAGTACAATTACTCTTCTTGTTGCTGAATTAGCAAGAAGATGCGGTAAAACAGATGCGGCAGGCAGGTGGATTTCCAAGGTCCTTACTTCAAGAGATTCCCATGAACGGATCAAAGCTAAGGCAAGAGAGATCAAAGAATTAATTAAGGATAATAAATAAATATAATATAGTTAAGTAAGTTTAGAATAACTTTTATATAGAAACCAAGTATTAAAATACAGGCTTACATATGAAAATACTGCGTTGGCTTGTGTTATTAAGAGAAAAGGTAGGAAATTATTTTGAAAGAAAAATTACACACCATACCTGTGAATGAGGCATTTGATACAGACTGTGAGTGTCCGGTCTGTGTCATGAGAAAATCTCTTGAGACAAAAGCAATCGATTTTACAATGGGACCCAGTTATATGGAGGATGATGTGCGTGGAGTTACTTCACAAATGGGTTTTTGTAAAACTCATGTGGAGCTATTATATAAGCATCAGAATCGTCTGGGACTTGCATTAATACTAAAAAGTCATATGGATAAAGTGATTAAGGATGTGGAGAAGAAGACAGGCAATCAATCCAAAATTAGTGTACCCTCTTTATTTAAAAAGAAGGGGGAAGCATCTGAAGTTGTTTCTTATCTGGAGCATATAGAGAACTCCTGTTATATCTGCAGCAAAATTGATGGAACCTTTGAAAGATATATTGCTACGATATTTCATCTGTATCATAATGAAGATGTATTCCGGCAAAAATTCAATGCTTCCAAAGGTTTCTGCACCGAACATTATAATACGCTTTCTATGGCTGCGCCACAGTATTTAAGCGGTGAGGAGCTAAACAGATTTATTACGGAATTAAATACATTATTCCTTGAAAATCTGAAAAGAGTTAGGGATGATTTGGATTGGTTTATAGATAAGTTTGATTATCGATACGCCAATGAGCCTTGGAAAAATTCAAAGGATGCCCTGCCCCGAACACTGACAAAAATGAATCATATAATCTAAAGATGTATGAGGCTGAAGGTGCTTCGTGCATCTCCTGTTTTATTATTAGGCTAACAAAGTTCGCGTGTAAATTATATATTATATCCGAAAAGCACAGAAGGTGCTTTTGAATTATTATGAAATCATATAAATATTTGAAATTGTGGTATAAAGTACCTGAACTGGAATATACTAATGTAGTATATGGAAAGGAAGAAAAGTTATTGCCAGAATGGTAATAACTTTTTCTTTTGCTTGTTATATGAGTGAGACAGGGAAATATCTGATTAAAATACCTTGATAAAAAAAGAAAAATTGAGAAAAAGTAAGTATTTATGAGATAACAAGAGCAATTACTGAATTTGTTGTGGTTTTTGAATAGAAGGGAAGTTGCATATTAAAGGCAATTTTACTAATATATTATCTATCAGTTAGCACTCAATTAAGACGAGTGCTAATAATCAAAGAAGAGAATCTAAAACGATTTGAAGGAGGAATTGTAATGAAGCTAAAACCATTAGGAGATAAGGTAGTTTTAAAACAACTAGTTGCCGAAGAAACAACGAAATCAGGCATTGTTTTACCCGGTCAGGCGAAAGAGAAGCCACAGCAGGCAGAAGTTATTGCTGTTGGCCCCGGTGGAGTAGTAGATGGTAAAGAGGTAGTAATGCAGGTTAAAGTTGGAGATAAGGTGATTTATTCCAAATATGCCGGTACAGAAGTGAAACTTGAGGATGAAGAGTTTATTATCGTAAAACAAAATGATATTGTAGCGGTTGTTGAAGAATAATTAAGGAGGAAAGATAGATATGGCAAAGGAAATTAAATACGGTGCAGATGCCCGTGCAGCACTGGAGACAGGTGTTAATAAATTAGCGAATACCGTTAAGGTTACCCTTGGACCTAAGGGAAGGAATGTGGTTTTAGATAAGTCTTTTGGCACTCCGCTTATTACCAATGATGGTGTTACCATTGCGAAAGAGATAGAATTAGAAGATCCTTTTGAGAATATGGGAGCACAGTTGGTGAAAGAAGTTGCTACCAAAACCAATGATGTTGCCGGTGATGGTACAACTACAGCTACTGTTTTAGCGCAGGCTATGATTAGTGAAGGTATTAAGAACTTAGCAGCAGGAGCAAACCCTATTATTTTAAGAAAGGGTATGAAGAAAGCTACTGAAGTAGCGGTGGAGGCAATTGGAAAGATGAGCTCAACCTTAAAAGGAAAAGAGCAGATTGCCAGAGTTGCGGCTATCTCCGCAGGTGATGATACCGTAGGGCAGTTAGTTGCCGATGCTATGGAGAAGGTTTCTAACGATGGTGTAATTACCATTGAAGAATCCAAGACCATGATGACAGAACTGGATCTTGTAGAAGGTATGCAGTTTGATCGTGGATATGTATCCGCTTATATGTGCACAGATATGGATAAGATGGAAGCGGTACTAGAGAATCCTTATATTCTTATTACAGATAAGAAAATCTCCAATATCCAAGAGATCTTACCGGTATTAGAGCAAATTGTTCAATCCGGTTCAAAATTATTAATTATCGCTGAAGATGTAGAAGGCGAAGCATTAACAACTTTAGTTATCAATAAATTAAGAGGAACATTTACCGTAGTTGCTGTTAAAGCACCAGGCTATGGTGACAGAAGAAAAGCAATGTTACAGGATATTGCTATCTTAACCGGCGGTACCGTAATTTCTGATGAGTTGGGACTTGACTTAAAAGAAACTACTATGGATCAGTTAGGCCGTGCAAAATCCGTTAAAGTACAGAAAGAAAATACAATTATCGTTGATGGCGAAGGTGATAAAGCAGAGATTAATGCAAGAATCAATCAGATAAAAGCACAGATTGAAGAGACTACATCTGAGTTCGATAGAGAAAAATTACAAGAAAGACTGGCAAAACTGGCTGGTGGTGTAGCTGTTATCAGAGTAGGTGCTGCTACCGAGACTGAGATGAAAGAGAATAAGCTCCGTATGGAAGATGCTCTTGCAGCAACCAAGGCAGCAGTAGAAGAAGGCATCGTTGCCGGCGGTGGTTCTGCGTTTATCCACGCTTCCAAGGAGGTTGCACAGTTAGCAGCAACTTTGGAAGGAGATGAGAAGACCGGTGCGAATATTATCTTAAAGGCTTTGGAATCTCCTCTGTTCTGCATCGTATCCAATGCAGGTTTAGAAGGTTCTGTGGTTATCAGTAAGGTAAAAGAAAGCAATCCGGGAATAGGATTTGACGCACTTACTGAAAAATATGTAGATATGGTTGAAGCAGGTATTCTTGATCCTACGAAAGTAACCAGAAGTGCACTTCAAAACGCAACCAGTGTTGCTTCTACTTTATTAACAACAGAATCTGTTGTTGCTAACATTAAATCCAATGAACCGGCTCTACCGGCAGGTGGTGGCGGAATGGGAATGATGTAATAAAGTAAATCATTATTCACATAATACGCCGTAACGGTGGAAAGCCACTGATACAGTTATTAAAACTCCTGTTTGTTCAGATAATTCGAACAAACAGGAGTTTATTATCTTGTGCGCCCGGTAGTGGCCAATGGCAAGGAGGGCGACTCCGAATTTGAAGAAAGCTTTTCTATAATTTATTCCGCCAAAGCTTCATAATATTGATCAATACCATTACAGATACCTTCCACTATTTTATCCTGATAGCTTTCTGTCTGAAGGAGCCTGTCCTCCTTCGGATTAGTCATATAACCCATCTCAATAATTGTGACCGGAATAGAGGACCAGTTAATACCGCTCATATCATCTCTGGTAACAGCTCCATTATTTTTCGCTCCCGTAGATTCACAGATACCCTGAATGACTGCTTCAGATAAAATTTTGCTTTCATCACTTAGATAGGATACATAGGAATTATTCTTTGAAGGATATATGGTACATGCACCGTTTGCTTTCTTGTTTTCAGAGCCGTTGGCATGGATACGAAGGAAGATATCTGCATTACTTTCTTTAGCAAGGATAGCCCTCTCTCTATTGCTCAGATTGACATCGTGGCTTTTCCGAATCATATAAACCTCATAACCGCGGTTTATTAACTCTTGATTTAACTTCTTGGAAACGGTGAGATTAAGCTCGTATTCAGCTATTCCGGTAACGATCCCTTTGGTACCGGAACTTACTTTTGCTTTCATAATCTCTGCTCCTGGACCAATTGGCTCCTTATCATAATTTCCCTGCTTTTGATGACCGGCATCAATAGCGATTAATTTTGTTTCGTTATGTAATGGAATTTGAGGTTGTATATCTTCATTGGGTTGCATCATATGGATATCATCTTTTATATCTTTATCCATAAGAACATCTTTAGGTAGAGGGTCGTTATGAGATGGATTCGGTGGAGTAGATAATAATTCGTCCTCTAAAATTGTGTTCTTTTCCGGAAAAGAGGTTTGTGCTTTGTTATCATTTGCTATTCCAGGATTAGATGGAAATTCCTTAGAGAAGGTAGTTTCATTCACATTCCTCCAGCGGATTGCATTTATACTGTGGGAATTGCCGGCAATACTATCTTTTGGTTTTAAGGATAACAATAAGAAAACAGCCAGGATCAACATAACAGCTGGTATAACCGGTAATCTGAGTTTTTTATTTTTTAAGACATTCCTTTTCTTTTTGTATTTCATAAAAGACCATCCTATCTTGTAAGAGTTTTAAAGGATTATAATGATCAACCTTCTACATTGGATTTTTTATGTATGATACGATATGAAATTTGAGTAACAATTATACCGGGTGTCCGGATAACATAGGAACGATAAAGAAGATTTATGATTAATAAGTGAGAGCAATTCATACTATGATTGTATCATATAAGTACCTTTATTTCATTATCTGAATTACTGAAATACATTTTATCCTACTGTTCTATATATCATAGTTATTTTATATAATTATGGTATCTATATCAATGATTGACAACCTTTCATTTATTGTATATGATAAACAAGTATAGCGTTCAGTAGATGCTAATGCATATTATCCGGTATGATTTCTTATATAGTAAGGATCTATTCGAGGTGTATTTAACTATATCTATGTTTGTCCGATAACTTATATGATAAATCATCCTTAAAAATATGTATCGTTATTTTGAAACGTTGTACATGTAAAAAATATAACATTAATTTATGCTAGGGGAGCGACGAGCTGAGAGGTGTATGATATATACACTGACCCTCACTACTTGATCCGGTTAATACCGGCGGAAGGAAGCAATCAAGTGGTCCCTCCTAAGCAACTAAAGGAGGTTTTTTTATGTTTCAAAAGGTTTTTGATTTTTTAATTGACACTAATGTTACAGAATGGGGCACGGATTATACGCCGACAATGGCCGGCAATATAACTCTGTTAATTATAATTGCTCTATTATTTATAGCGATGCTGGTCTTTAGTGGAGGTAATCGGACAAAAGCGAATGCAAAGCAGTTAGCTTTCAGTGCTGTTGCTATGACTTTGGCGGTAGTTACATCAATCTATACAGTTTATAAATTTCCTTTTGGAGGTTCAATTACCCTGTTTCGTATGTTCTTTATCAGTCTTATCGGTTATCTGTACGGAACAAGGGTTGGTGTTATGACCGGTATAGCTTATGGTCTTCTAGATTTTGTTCTGGATCCGTATGCAATTCATTTTATACAACCTCTCTTGGATTATCCGATTGCATTTGGATTTTTAGGTCTGAGTGGTGTTTTTGCTAAATCCAAGTACGGTATTATTAAGGGTTATATCCTCGCAGTATTCGGAAGATACTTATGTCATGTTTTAACCGGTATTATCTTCTTCTCTGAATATGCAGGGGATCAAAATCCTATTATTTACTCATTGGGATATAATGCATCCTATATCGCGCCGGAGGCTATTATAACAATACTGATTCTTATGATACCGGCAGTAAGGCAGGGTCTTACACAGGTAAAAAGGATGGCAATCCAAAATTAAAGAAAGTTTTTATGAAATCAGATGGACTTAAAATATACCGACTATCGCCTGCATATGATAGATAATAAGAAAACTTTGAAGGAAAATCGCGAATGAACAAGTTTTTTACAGGCTTAGCATTTCTTTTGATCGGTATATTGTTTATCTACATACTAGTTGAAGGAAAAGAAAGGCTGGAACAAAAGCAGGTAGTGTCGGAGAGAATAGTGAACGGGCAACGTAGTATTGAGTTAATGGCTGAGATGGAAAATATGATGCATAGAGAAAAGGATACAAGCAGCCAGACCAGTTCAGATGAAATGCCTGATTATACCAAACTTTACCCGGATTTATATACGGAATACTGTATACCAAAACCGATGGAAAAGGGTAAAAAAATAGCATATCTTACTTTTGACGATGGTCCAAGTGAAAATACCTTTAAGGTATTAGATATCCTTGAAGAAAGGAATGTGAGAGCAACCTTTTTTCTCGTTGGTACATCCATTACTGCGGAGAGAGAGGATTGCCTACAACGAATGGTAAATGAAGGCCATACGATTGGAATACATTCTTACTCACATATATGTAATGAAATCTATTGTTCGATTGAACGATATTTAGATGATTTTAATACGATTTATCAACAGATTTATGAGATAACAGGAGAGCGAGTTAGTATTTACCGATTTCCGCTTGGAAGTAATAATGGATACAGTAAGAAAATTAAGGATGCACTGATAGAAGAAATGGAACGAAGAGGTTTTACCTGTTATGACTGGAACGTAAGTGCTAATGATTCTATTGGTAAACCGACAGCATATTCTATCCGCCAAAATATAGAGAAGGACTTAAAAAACCAGGATTATCCTATCATTTTACTTCATGATTCGGCTATCAATGATACTACAGCTAAAATACTTCCGGATATTATTACATTACTAAGTGAAAAAGGATATGAGTTTGATACATTGGATAAACGGGTTCCATATCAGTTTCAATGGTGAGTTTTGTGATTAATATGTTAAGAACGATATCTGCGCGATTAAAAACAGAGGTGTATAGACTGAACTAATGGTAAGAAGTGATTGAATATTTAAAGATTATTGCTTGTTTTGATTACTATCTGTCAATTTACTTGAATTTTTATGTATATGTGGTATAATATAGTAAAGATTACCTACTTCTCTTAAAGAGAATAGTTAATTGCAGTAACTTAAGGATAAAACCAAGGTTTATCTGTTGGGAAGGTGATGAATGTGAACGTATCGGGAGTAAGTTCAAAAGCATATGAGCAACTATCAACTATGAAGAAATTAAATTCAGCATCTGATAATGCAGCAGGTTTAGCAATTGTAGAAAAATTGAATTCACAGGAAAACGGTTACAATAAGGGTACGGAGAATGCCGAAGCCGGTCAGGATATGTATCGGGTGGCAGAAGGAGGACTTTCAAGCATAACCGATAGTCTTCAAAGAATGCGTGAATTAAGTCTTCAGGCCATGAATGTTACCTATGGAGACAGTGAGAAGAGTGCGATCCAGGATGAAATAGAAGGCTTAAAGGCATCTATTCAGGATGCTGCAAAGGGAACGCAGTTTAATACACTTAAGTTGTTAGACGGTAGTATGACAGATAAAATGCTTGCTACGAATCCGGACGGATCAGGTATGAAGATTGAATTATCAGATTCTACCATAGAATCCTTAGGTATTGCTGATTATGACGTAACGAAAGAGATTGATATCAGTAAAATAGATCAGGCTCTAAACATGGTGAATAAGTATCGATCCGGCATTGGAGCGAATAGTAATCGTCTGGAGCATACCATACAATATAATAACTATGCTGCTTTGAATTTGGCTGAGAGCTCTTCACGAATTGAAGATGCAGATGTTGCAAAGTCTGTATCTGATTTAAAGAAAGATCAGATTCTTAATCAATACCGGATGTTCGCTATGAGAGCAAAAAATGATCAAGCTAGAAAAGGGATATCTGCCTTACTAGGTAATTAAATATAAGTATTCCTAATATATCAAATAAATAAATGAAGTGAATGGAGCTTCATTTCTATCTTATTGGTAATTCTGTTTGGCATCATAACAAATGTATATGTATACATTGTTTACCATGATGATTTAAACAGAGTTCAAATAGGTCAGAAATGTAGCTCCATATTAATAAAATAATATAATGTCCTTATTATTTCTTATAATTCTGCAATTCGGGTTACAGCGACATAGATACCGGATATCTTATACCAGGTAGGGAAATCTACTATTCCTGTCTGGGGTAAATTAAATATCTGTTGAAATGCTCTTACTGCATCTGCAGTTCCTTCTCCAAACTGTCCGTCTACGGCAACTTTAGGTATTGTGGTATAGGTGTCGGCGATCCGATTTAATTGCTCCTGAATCATTCTTACTGAGGCACCACTGGAACCAATGGTTAAGTTGGACCCCGGCCAGGAAGCCGGTACCCCGGATACTTCCTTTGCAGTATTGATATAGATAGAATCCCCGTAAAAGTTTCTTAATATTTCAATGGCACTTAATCCCTGTTCTCCCAGATCCTTTGAGCCCCATTGGGTCATCCAGTTAGGACATTGAACTCTGTAACCATCACAATACTGGGTTAATATGGGCTGCTTCACGTTTGGTCTGGATAGATAGTTAACAAATAATTCATCCACGGCTAAACCAATATTACTATAGATATTCCTTCCTGAAATCCATTTGTGATCAAAAGCAGTAGAAGAAGTAACGGTAAAATTATAGCCTTGATTTCGATACCATTCTGTGTATACCCGGTTTAACGTAAAGGAAAGGATCGCTAAAATATTGGCATTAATTGTCTGTGCCGGCCAGGTAGCATAAATTTCACTGGAAGCTACATTTTTAATATAATCCCGGAATCTGATATAATAGTTCGCTGCGGCTGTATCCGTTGGTGGTCCGTCATGGACGACTACAAATTCAGGAATAACAACAGCGGCTAATACGATTTCTCCGGTTTCTCCAACAGGTTTTATCTCTGATTCGGCAATTTTGGGAGGATAGTCTCCGAATAAGGTATGAGGAGGAATAACAAATAATTCTCCACCGTTTAAGGTTTCGGCTGCACTTAAGGTGGTGTCTTGAAGCGCAGTTACGCCGGGAAGTATCTCGGCGTTATTAACGGTGACCGGTGCGAAATCCGGAGCCTCAACCTTTATATTGAACTCGGAATAAGGTTGAACCGTAGAACCGGGAGTTAAGCTGTATTCAAGCGGGGGAGCCGGAAGCTCTATCTCTTCAGTTAAACCGGATGTATTGGTAGTAAATTGTTCAATAATTTCATCGGGAAATGAAGAGGAGTAGATTGTCACTGTAGCGTCCTCTATGGGAGCGAGTCCTTCGGTGGTACTACGTACTTGTAGCCTACCAAAATTCTGTGTATCCATTTGTGTTGGATATACGCGTATTTTTGGTTTAGTATCATTATTAAAGGTATTGATATACTTCATATAGTTACCTCGATCATTCATTCAATAATAGAGTATGATGAATAAAAATAAGATGTGATAATTATACACCTATTCTTGTTACGCCTACAAAAATATGTGAAATTTTATACCAGGTAGCACGATCCACGACACCCGTTACCGGTAAGCTGAAGATTCGTTGAAAGGTACGAACCGATTCCGCTGTTCTGGGACCATAGATTCCATCCACCGCTAGCCTTGGAATTGCTGTATATGCCTGGGCGATTCGATTTAACTGTTCTTGTATAGTTCGCACACTATTTCCTCTAGAGCCTGTGGTTAAATTGGTACCCGGCCAGGAAGAAGGTACTCCGGATACTTCAACTGCAGTATTAATGAACATAGAATCTCCATAATAATTTCGTAGAATCTGTATCGCTGAATATCCCTGATCGCCCAAATATTTAGAACCCCATTGTGTCATCCAACCGGGACATTCTACTTTAACTCCGTCGCAATACTGGGTTAATATCGGCTGTCTTACATTCGGGTAAGAAAGATAATTTACAAAGACAGAATCAACCAATACACCGATATTAGCATAGATATTTCGGCCGTTAATCCATTTGTGATCGTATGCGGTAGACGATGTAATAGTGAAATTATAACCCTGGCCACGATACCATTCCGTATATACTCGGTTTAAGGTAAAGGACAGTATAGCAAGGATATTAGCATAAATTGTAGCTTCCGGCCAGGTAGCATAGATTTCACTGGAAGCTACGTTTTTAATGTAATCACGAAAGCGCACCCAATAATTGGTTGAAGGACTGTTAGGCGGTCCGTCATGAACGATTACAAACTCAGGAATAACGACCTGAGTCAGCACGATCTCCCCAGTTTCACCGACTGGCTTAATTGGATCCTCCGGAATTTTAGGCGGATAGTCACCATATAGAACATGTGGTGGTATCACATATAGTTCTTCTTCATCCGTTTCTAATTCTAATGGACTCAAGGTTGCATCTTGCTCGGCTAATATATCAGGGAAGATTTCTACGTTGGAATACAGGGCTGTCTCATAGCCGGGGGCGCTAACCCGGATATCATATTGGGAATAGGGTTGTTCCGGTACAGGCTCTTGGCTATAGGCAACCGGTGGTGCTGGTAAGGGAAGTATCTCCGTAAGTCCGGATGCGTCGGTCGTAAGCTGTTCTATTATGTTATCTGCTTCGCCCGGTAAAGTAACTGTTACAGTTGCGTTTTCAATCGGTATAAATCCCAAGGATGTACATCGTACCTGAAGGCTACCCAGAGACTGGGTTTCCATCTGCGCAGGATAAACCCTTATTTTATCAGAAGTCCCTAAATTCACGTTACGTGAACTGACTTTCTTATTTATCTTGTTATCAGAGGGAAAATGAATATACATAAAGAATGAACCTCAATCCTCTCATTTTAATACTAACTTATGTTATGTGATAAAAATTGTGATTAATTATGTAAGCTCATTAAATTAATAAAGAAAGTTATAAAAATTTATAAAAACCACTTGTAATTATGGTTTGAATATGTTAAGATTTTAAAAATTAATCAAAAATATGCATAAATATGCATTGGCTATCAATAAAATATACAGCAGAATGAATTGAAGGACCAATTCATTTTATTATGTATCAGTCGATATACAACGGAGTATATCCCCTGTTTAGGGGCATATACTCTTTTCTTATGTAAATCTATATAATTATACAGAAAGGAATAGGTGAAACAATGAAAGCATTCTTAATTCTGGAGGATGGCAATATTTTTACGGGTGAGCATATAGGCTCACAGAAAGAAATCATCAGTGAGATCGTATTTAATACCGGAATGACAGGGTATTTGGAGGTACTGACGGATCCATCCTATGCGGGACAGAGTGTAGTTATGACTTATCCCTTAATTGGTAACTATGGTATCTGTAAGGATGACATGGAATCTAAGAAACCCTGGGTGGATGCTTTTATAGTCAGGGAGCTTTCAAGAATGCCCAGTAATTTTCGTAACGAAGAAAGTATTCAGAGTTTTTTGGAAAGGAATAATATTCCCGGCATTGCAGGCATTGATACCAGAGCATTGGTTAAGCTGTTAAGAAGCAAAGGAACTATGAACGGTATGCTTACTACAAATGAGAATTTTAATAAGGAAGAAGTTCTGTCAAAAATCCATCAGTATAAGGTAGCCGAAGTTATAAAAAAGACAACAGGAAAGCAAAAAATTGTGATACCTGCAGCGAAAGAAAGCCAGAAGGTATATAAAGTAGCTTTAATGGACTACGGCATGAAATTAAACATAGCCAGATCCCTGGCAAAAAGAGGTTGTGAGGTTACCATATATCCGGCATTCACCGCAAGTGAAGAGGTATTGATGGATAAACCGGATGGCATCATGCTATCCAACGGACCGGGAGATCCAAAGGAATGCAAAGAGGTCATAGCTGAGGTGAAAAAACTATATGATAGTGATGTTCCCATATTTGCTATCTGTCTCGGGCATCAGCTACTGGCTCTTGCCAATGGTGGTGATACTGAGAAAATGAAATATGGTCACCGCGGAGCCAATCATCCGGTAAAGGACTTAAAATCCGGTAGAGTGTATATCTCAACGCAAAACCATGGATATATGGTGAAAGAAGATAGTATACCAAAGGAAAGGGCTAAGGTGAGTTTTATCAATGTAAATGACAAAACCGTTGAGGGACTACGTTATTTGGATAAAAAAGTATTCTCTGTACAGTTTCATCCGGAAGCTTGTGCAGGTCCCATGGACAGTGAGTTTTTATTTGATGAATTTATCAATATGATGGAGGTGCAAGGATAATGCCTAAATTGGAAAGCATAAAAAAAGTATTAGTAATTGGATCCGGGCCGATCATCATAGGGCAGGCAGCAGAGTTTGATTATGCAGGAACCCAGGCTTGTCGTTCTTTGAAAGAAGAGGGTGTATGTGTGGTTTTGGTAAATTCAAATCCCGCTACCATAATGACTGATAAAGATATCGCGGATATTGTTTATATAGAGCCTTTGACACCGGATTTTGTAAAGCAAATTATTATAAAAGAAAAGCCTGACAGTGTACTCCCTACGCTGGGTGGGCAGGCAGCACTAAATATAGCAATGGAACTGGAGGAATCCGGATTTTTAAGAGATCATAATGTCAAATTAATCGGAACCACTTCCGAAACAATCAAAAAAGCAGAGGACCGTCTGGAATTTAAGAAAACGATGGAGCGTATTGGAGAACCCTGTGCACCCAGTGAAGTAGTTACCACAGTGAAAGATGCAATAAATTTTGCTGAAAGTATTGGATATCCGGTTGTGGTTCGACCGGCTTATACCTTGGGTGGCAGTGGCGGCGGTATCGCGGATAACAGGGAAGAACTGGTTGATATATGTTCGAACGGACTTCGCCTTAGCCGTGTAGGTCAATGCCTGATTGAACGCTCTATTGCAGGATGGAAAGAAATAGAATACGAAGTTATGCGCGACAGTAAAGGAAACTGTATTACTGTTTGTAACATGGAAAACATAGACCCTGTGGGAGTTCATACCGGAGACAGCATTGTAGTTGCACCCTCCCAGACCCTGGGAGATAAAGAGTACCAGATGCTTCGAAGTGCTTCTATTAATATCATAACTGAATTAAATATTACGGGGGGCTGTAACGTACAATATGCCCTTCATCCGGATACCTTCGAATACTGTGTTATTGAGGTAAATCCGAGGGTTAGTCGTTCATCAGCATTGGCATCAAAGGCTACCGGATATCCGATTGCCAAGGTTGCAGCGAAAATAGCACTCGGGTATCATTTGGATGAAATCCAAAATGCAGTTACGAAGAAAACTTATGCCAGCTTTGAGCCTACCCTGGATTATGTCGTAGTAAAAATACCAAAGTGGCCCTTTGATAAATTCATTACGGCTAAGAGAGCGCTCTCGACCCAGATGAAAGCAACGGGTGAAGTTATGGCTATCAGTACGAATTTTGAAGCGGCGCTGATGAAAGCAATACGTTCCCTTGAACAGAATATCTACAGCCTAAAGTATGGTGACTATGATCGAATGACTGAGGAAGAAATTCGAGGCGCATTGTATCAGGTAGATGACAGAAGACTATTTGTTATAGCAGAAGCAATCCGTAGAGGTATGTCCTATGAAGAAATCCATCAAGTTACAAAGATTGATTTGTGGTTCGTTGATAAAATTGCTATCTTAGTGGAGACAGAAAAGGAACTGCTTAAGGTCGGCAGGATGGAGAAAGATGGGAAAGATATCCTCGTAGACTTTATTGAACTCTTGCGAAAAGCAAAACAATTAGGATTTCCTGATCGTGTGATTGCAGAGTTAACGAAGATACCTTCGGACCGGATTAAGAGCATAAGAAAAGAGAATAACATAATAGCAGCTTATAAGATGGTGGATACCTGTGCAGCAGAGTTTGATGCGGAAACACCGTATTACTATTCTTGCTTTGGCAGTTTTAATGAGGTAGAAAAGACCGAAGGTAAAAAGAAGATTATGGTACTTGGTTCTGGTCCTATACGAATTGGGCAAGGCATTGAATTTGACTATTGTTCTGTACACAGTGTATGGGCATTATCAAAAAGCGGATGTGAGACGATTATTGTTAATAATAATCCGGAGACCGTAAGTACAGATTTTGATGTGGCCGATAAGCTATACTTTGAACCCCTAACTCCGGAAGATGTAGAAAATATTGTGGATATGGAAAAACCGGATGGAGCTGTGGTACAGTTCGGCGGCCAGACAGCCATCAAGCTGACGCAGGCCTTGCTTAAAATGGGGGTCCCTATTCTGGGTACCTCGGCAGAAGATGTAGATGCCGCGGAGGATCGGGAACTTTTTGATAAGATACTGGAAAAATGTCAGATACCCCGACCCGCAGGAAAGACGGTGTATACAACCGAAGAAGCTTTAATGGCAGCCAATGAACTGGGATATCCGGTACTGGTAAGACCTTCTTATGTTCTTGGAGGTCAGGGTATGCAGATTGCCATATCCGATGATGATATTACAGAATTTATGAGTATCATAAATCAAACGGTTCAGGAACACCCAATCCTGGTAGATAAGTATCTGATGGGTAAGGAAGTGGAGGTGGATGCCGTCTGTGACGGAGAGGATATCCTCATCCCCGGCATTATGGAGCATATTGAAAGAGCCGGTATCCATTCCGGCGACAGTATCTCTGTTTACCCTTCTCAAAATATCAGTGAGAAGGCAAAAAAAGAGATTGTAGATTATACGAAGAAGCTAGCCAATTCTCTTCATGTAATCGGTTTAATCAATATTCAGTTTATCGTATATCAGGAACAAGTTTATGTAATAGAGGTGAATCCCAGATCAAGCCGTACCGTGCCCTATATTAGTAAGGTGACCGGTATTCCCATCGTTGATATAGCAACAAAGGTTATTCTGGGAGATAAAATAAAATCCTTAGGATATACTCCCGGGTTATGGCCCGAATCAGAGTACATTGCCATTAAAATGCCCGTATTCTCCTTTGAGAAATTAAGAGGTGCTGAGATAAGTCTTGGACCGGAGATGAAGTCAACCGGAGAATGCTTAGGAATAGCAAAGAAATTCCATGAAGCATTGTATAAAGCATTTTTAGGAGCCGGTGTTAATCTTCCGAAGCATAGGAAGATGATAATGACAGTGAAGGATTCGGATAAGGAAGAGGCTTTAGAAATCGGAAAAAGGTTAAAAGCACTGGGTTATGAGATCTATGCAACCGAGGGAACTGCCGCAATGTTAAATAAACATGGGATCACTGCAGTAGAAATACGTAAAATTGAGCAGGGTAGTCCCAATATTCTAGATCTAATACTGGAACATCAGATTGATCTGGTGATAAATACGCCAACGCAAGGAAGAGATAAAGCACGGGATGGATTTTTGATTAGAAGAATTTCAATAGAAACAGGAGTCACCTGTTTTACCTCCCTGGATACGGCCAATGCATTGCTTACCAGTATGGAGAATGAAGATCTGAAAAACTTGACATTGGTGGATGTTGCGAAGATTGGGTAATCATGATAGATGTAGTGGAGGCTGTTGCAAAATATTCCATCAAGAGAAAGAGGAACATTGAGTCCCCACACACACTCGTTGGAGTACAAAACCCTCGATTTATTTTCCTGATTCGTACATAAATGTTCGTATCAGGAAAAACAAATCGAGGGTTTTGTTCGCCAAATAGTGTATTAAGGGGACACCAATGTTCCTCTTTCTCTTGATTCACCTATATTCTGCGCCAACCTTTTTACGTTACTGTTGTTTATCACATGTTATATCTTAAAAATAGGGTGTAATTATTATCCAACGAAAGACACGTTTTCACTCGGTTGCAGCACATAGCGGTACATAGGGTTGCTGCAGAAAAATACAACTATCACAACCTAAGTTGCGATGGCGGAAAACGGTTTTTTATAGATTAATAATCACACCCTTTGTTTTAAGTACTTGATGTGATAAACACCGTAGTTTTTTAAGATATCATCCGACTTTTACGGTAAAATAAATTCCAGACTTCAAGAAGAATGGAATTTATGGTTGTCACTGGTGTTATCTGGATTACTTCCGGTTCGGAATGATCTCCAGCCAATACCCATCGGGATCGCTGATGAAATAAATGCCCATACCGGGATTTTCGTAACAGATACAATCCATCTCCTTATGTTTTTTGTAAGCTGCTTCGTAATCGTCAACTACAAATGCCAGATGGAACTCATTGTCACCTAGGTTATATGGGCGGTCCCAGTCTCTAAGCCAGGTTAATTCCAGCTGATGAGGTGTAGAACCGTCTCCAAGAAAAACTAATACAAATTCACCTGTTTCCGGAGAATGTCTCTTAACTTCTTTTAGTCCTAAAGCCTTATCGTAAAATTCCAGAGACTTATCTAAATCTAATACATTAAAGTTATTATGTGCAAATTTAAAGTTCATTGAAATCACCTTCCTTTTTATTGTATGATATTATTATATAACATTTTCTAATATTTTAAAGTAAAAATAAAAAGGGATGTTCTGCTGAACACCCCTTTATAATATATTTGTGTCATATTATTTCGCTGTACTGTCTATAATTACTTCTGCCTGATTTGCCATTGCTTTTGCAATCGCCTCATCCCAAGCTTTACGTTTCGCCGCCAGGTCAAACTTTTCATTTAAGAATTGATCAAGAGCTTCCACCAAAGATTTGGAGGTTGCTTCAGCGGTTGGAGTAACCGTAGGGGCCACTTCTGAAGCTTTGTTAAAGAATTCATTCAATGCACTTAATAAATCCGCTTCAGAAATCAGAGACATCTCAGGATGATCTGAAAAATAATTCTCTAATAGCGGAGCATCTTCAGGACGGGTTACAATTACCGTACATGCCGCAAATTTACGGCTACCGTCTAAGTTGGTTGCATCAATTTCAGCAAATAAATAAGTTAAGCCGATATTTTTTGCTATAACGCGTCCGCCTGTACTGACAGATGCAATTGAAGAATTATAACTGGAAAATCTTGCAACCTCTGTGGTGTTACTGGGTTTTAAAATTACTCTTAACTGGTCGGAATTGTCTAAGCCTAATATAATTCTTGACCGGGTCATTTTAACACTGAAGGCCGGAGGGCCTACTGTAACATCACAGGTTAAAGGTGTTTGATTTTCACCATCTTCAATCGTTGCAGTGATCGTAGTAAAACCTACATTGTTGGCAACAATAGTACCATCATTATTGACAGAAGCAATTTCCGTATTAGCGGACTTGAAGCTAACCTTAGCATTTTCACTTACATTATAAACTCTTAATGTAAATGATTTTCCCTTTACTAGGGGGATGCTCTTTAGGTTCAGTCTGTAATCCTCTTTTTTCTCCTTTTCAATACTGGATGCATATGCTTTATTAACACCGAATTGGGTTAATGGTATGAAGGCGGTAAAGAAAAGAAGTAAGCCAAGGAATATTAAGCCCTTGATTGAAAATATCTTTTTCATGGCACTTCCTCCGAGATTTGGAAACTACTTATGTCACATCCTATTTATCATAATAAAACTATAGCATTGGTTTTTGTCAGAAAAGTGTCATATTGTAAAAAAATATATAAATATCCATACTTTTTCTTATTATAAGTATTCCTTTTCTGGGTTTTTCTAATAATTATTAAATTTTTCTACTTGTTTTACAGTTATCTTATCTATATAATATATACTATAAATATTAAATTATTATTAATTAATGAATTGGGGTACCAATTCATCTAAAATCATGTTTAAACAGGCATTATAGACATGCAAGTCACATAGGAAGAAGATGGGAAAAGAACTTTGAAGGAGGATTTTGATTATGCAGCATATATTAATTGCTGATGACAATCAGGATATTACGGACATATTATCTACCTACTCAAGGATGGAAGGCTTTGAACCTGTGATTGCCAGTGATGGGGAAGAAGCGATAAAGATGTTTACCCAGTATAATCCTGAAGTTGTATTGTTGGATGTGATGATGCCGAAAGAAGATGGGTATGAGGTTTGCAGAAAAATCAGAAGTAAATCGAACGTACCGGTTATTTTAATAACAGCCCGTGGAGAAGATTTTGACAAGATCATGGGACTTGATATCGGTGCAGATGATTATATTGTCAAACCCTTCAGCCCCAGAGAAGTAATGGCAAGAGTACGGGCAGTCATGAGACGAATGACAAAAGCATCCAAAGAAGCTTCCTCAGAGAATGTAATAAGTGTCGGTAATTTGGATATTAATCTGGATGAATATACTTTACATATCGGAGGTACTAAGATATCTCTGACAAAAAAGGAAATCGAAACAATGTGGACACTGGCCAGTAATCCAAATAAAGTATTTACAAGGGACAATTTACTAGACAGTCTATGGGGATTTGATTATTTCGGAGACAGTAGAACCGTTGATTCGCACATAAAACGACTCAGAGCGAAGTTGGATGTTGAAGAGCATCCGTCCTGGACGATTAAGACAATCTGGGGTGTTGGCTATAAGTTTGAGGTTGTAGAAAAGTAGTAGAGTAACGCTTTACCTAACGGTAGGCATCAATAATTTATAATTTTTATAACTATTTAATCAGGGAATTTTGATGAAATCCATAGTCATGGAAGTATTATCCCTGCCTGGTAATAAGCTGAGTAAGTGTGTACCTTATCATTGCATCAATGCGTAAAATGCAAATAAATGATTGGTATGACATAAGCAGGACCCTTAATGGCAGAATGGTACTTCCATGTAATTTTATATGGAAATGATTTTCCCCGCTTAATTTATCTTGCTTGTTTCAGGCAGAATAGAGGTAGCTATGGCAAAAGAAAATAAAGTACGTATTTATAACCGTCTGTTTTTTAAACTGTATTTGAATTATGCAGTGATGTTATTAGTGACGGCAGTTTTAATCGGTTTGATTTTCATGAAGCTGTATGAAGATACTACTATGAGAAATCATAAGGAGCAGTTAGAGGAACAGGCAGAACGATTTTCTGCCAAAGCAACGGAATACATTATCACCAGACAATACGACGATTTTTTAGAGGATACGAATATTTTATATGAAATGACGGACTTGGATATCTGGACAATACCCAATCCGACGGCTTCAAAACCGATGGATGAGAGTATGATAACCAATACCTATAAGGAAATGATTGATACGGGTTATGTAGACATCATCAATAGGGCTTTTAGTAAAAGTAATGATCTTAGTAAACTTTCAAAAATCGGTGATGATGAAATATATGGTGTGCCTATGATTACGGTTGCCCGTCCGGTTTATGGAGAGAACCTGGAAATCGTAGGTGCGGTCTTACTGAAATTGATGGTGGAGGGGCAGAAGAAGGTAGTAGCTGACAGTATGACATTGATTGTGTTCAGTAGTGTTGTTGCCTTAGCGATATCCTTTGTAATCGTCATCGTATTCGCTACCGAGTTGTCCTTGCCAATCTCAAGAATGAGAGTAACAGCCCTAGAATTGGCCTCGGGGGACTATAACAGTAAGACAGGGATTAAACGAAATGATGAAATAGGTGACCTGGCAAAAACAGTTGATATCTTATCTGAGAAATTATTGGAAAATGATATTCAACGAAAGAATTTGGATCAAATGAGGCTGGATTTCTTTGCTAATGTGTCCCATGAGCTGAGAACGCCGATCACAGTTATGAGGGCCTATACTGAGACCCTGGTAGACGGAGTGGTAAAAGAAGAAGATAAACTTGTACAGTATTATGACAGGATGCTATCCGAATGTAAGACGATGGAGCGTCTGGTAGGAGATCTTTTACTGTTATCCAAGATGCAAAATCCGGATTTTGCCATTGAGAAGGAACCGGTAAATCTGGTACAGGTTTTTGATGATATCATCCGCAGCGCCGGAACGATTGCAGAAAAGAAAAAAATAAATATTAAGGTGACTAAAGAAAGTCCTGCTTATATGATACTGGGAGATTATGATCGTCTCAGACAGATGTTTATGGTAATCCTTGATAATGCGATAAAATTTTCTGATGAAAATAAAACAGTACACATAAATTTATCAAAGACGGACAAAATAAAAGTATCAATTCGTGATGAAGGAATCGGAATTGATGAGTCAGAGATAAGTAATATATTTGAAAAGTTTTATAAATCAAACCTTCGGCAAAATGCCGGCGGTTCCGGTTTGGGACTTGCGATTGCAAAACAGATTGCTCAAAAGCATGGAAGCAATATTGAGGTAAGTTCTGCTCCGGGTGAAGGTACTGAATTTAGTTTTATCTTCTCAGCTTATGAGATGGACTTCTAGTTACTGCTCACTCCCCAGTCAAAGTAGAGGATATTATTTCGACAATGGATTCCGACACGGAGCCGATCTCGCTTAGTTGTATTACGTAGCAGTACATAAGGTTCTAAAATACAGAACCTAAGTACTGACGAATGCAAATACACCTTTTCGGAATCATTTATCGAAATCATTGTGCCCAATTATTATGTGAGAGTGAACAGTAATGACTTCTAGGATATACCATACAGATTATAGGATAAATACCTTGAAAATTCACATATGATAGGTTATAATAAATTTAGAAATAGTCCTGAGATGTGCGACACTCCTGTTATTTTGAACCTACATGATGTAATACGGGATTCCTACATCTATAAGTGGATGTCAGGCCGCCGTTTGCAGCGGAAGGCAGAAGCTTATGTGCGGTTACCCACCTAGCTTAGCTAGGAGTCAAAATACAGGAAACGGCATTTCGGGTATAATATTTTTACTAAAGAGGAAGGCGGCTTCGGCCGCTTTTTTTATTATGTAGGAAATTTCTCCGAATTTCCTACATAATAAAAACCTTCCAGGTAGGATGCACACTCGCGCGTAAGGAATTTTGTCGGTTTTACCGATCGCGCTCGGCGCGAGAGTTTGCCAAGGCAAACTCTTTGTTCTGCCTTAATTACCCAATATCAAAGATTTTTCTTGTTTTTTCTTAACAGGATAACTATAATGAGCATTAAGAAAGTACATATTTCATTCATAAATGATACGTAAAAAACAGATTCATAAGTATCTAAGACGATAAAAACACCATCAAAATAAATTTATATCTAAAATTGATATAGGATGGGTAGAATTGGTGTTATACTTAATATAATGAATTGCAAATTATAGAACGAAATAAATATTGTTTTTCTAAGATATAAGTAGGAGGCAGGCTATGAAGGACGGGTTTATTAGGGTTGCTGCCGCAACTCCCGTAATTAAAGTGGCAGATTGTGACTATAATGCTACAAAGATCATGGAGTTAATTCAGATAGCACAGGACCAAGGGGTTAAGTTGATCGTATTTCCCGAACTCTGTGTTACCGGTTATACCTGTGGGGATTTATTTTTACAGGATACGTTACTGCGAAGTGCCCTAAAGCAGGTGGAACGTATTAAAGTGTTTAGCGAAGGCAAGGAACCGGTGATCGTGGTGGGATTTCCGTATTATTACAAAGGAAAGCTCTATAACACAGCGGCAGTCATTCAAGGAGGAAGGGTGCTTGGCTTGGTGCCTAAGATGAGTATTCCTAATTATACGGAGTTTTACGAGGCAAGACATTTTACCTCGGGAATGAAAGATCCGGTATTAGTGGAATTCTTAGGGCAGGAAGTTTATTTCGGATCAAGGCTTTTATTTCAGTGTAAAGATATGCCGGAGTTTATATTGGGAGTTGAAATCTGCGAAGATCTTTGGATTCCATTATCACCGGGCATTTCTCATTGTGTTGCCGGAGCTACGTTGATTGCGAATCTTTCTGCCAGTGATGAATTAACCGGTAAGGATGATTTTCGCAGAGCATTGGTGAAAAGCCAGTCTGCCAGATTAGTCTGCGGCTATATCTATTCCGATGCCGGTGAAGGTGAATCGACTACGGATCTGGTCTTTGCAGGGCATAATCTGATAGCGGAAAACGGAATTATCCTGAAGGAGTCCGTACCCTTTGAAAACGGTATGATTCTTACGGAACTGGATCTTATTAAGCTTCGAAATGAACGCAGGCGTATGAATACCTATCTGGGTCAAGACACCGCGAAGCATGTACAGGTTTCATTTTCCTTTCTTGAGGATGCTAAAGATTATGAATTACCGTTACTTGAATTAACCAGATATATTGATCCTGCACCGTTCGTTCCCTCTGATCTTTCAAACAGGGAAAAGAGGTGTCGGGATATTATACAGATACAGGCCAGAGGCTTAAAAACCAGAATCGAAAACGTCGGAGCCAAACATGTGGTACTGGGAATATCGGGAGGACTTGATTCTACTCTGGCACTCTTGGTTACCCAGAAGGCTTTTGAAATGCTGGGATTAGATAAAAAGGGAATCATAACGGTTACGATGCCTTGCTTTGGAACAACCGACCGTACTTATCGGAATTCGATTGCCTTAACACAATGTATCGGAACAACGTTACTTGAAATTCCCATAGGGGAGGCGGTCGAATTACATTTTCGGGATATCGGTCACGATCTCAATCAACATGATCTCACCTATGAAAACTCTCAAGCAAGAGAGCGGACCCAGGTTCTGATGGATATTGCAGGAAAATACAATGGTTTTGTTGTAGGTACCGGGGATATGTCAGAACTAGCCTTAGGATGGGCTACTTATAACGGAGATCATATGTCTATGTATGGTGTGAACGCATCGGTTCCTAAAACCCTGGTACGTTTTTTGGTGGAGTACTTTGGAAAGATTTCCGATAATCAAAAATTAAAGGAAGTCTTAACGGATATCTTGAGTACCCCGGTAAGCCCTGAGCTTCTTCCGCCAAAGGACGGAGAGATTATGCAAAAAACAGAGGATATCGTGGGACCCTATGAGCTTCATGATTTCTTTCTTTATTATATTTTACGTTTCGGTTTTGAACCGAGGAAGGTATACCGCTTAGCAAAAATTGCATTTGCAGGTACCTATGGGGATGAAGTAATATTAAAATGGTTAAAGGTATTTTACCGCCGATTCTTTTCTCAACAGTATAAGCGCTCTTGTCTTCCGGATGGACCGAAGGTGGGTAGTGTCTCTGTGTCTCCACGAGGAGATTTGCGGATGCCTAGTGATGCATCTGCAGCTATGTGGTTAAAGGAATTGGAGGAACTATAATAGTCAATGATAGAAATTATAATAGCTAGATAAAGTAATAGATGTGATAATGAGGTTAAGAAAAAAAGATAAAGAGATAAAAATAAATAATCAAGTAAAAATATAGAAAAATTAAATTATGACAAGATATGAAGTTGAGACAAAAGACAAATTGATAATGGAGGTTTAATATGGCACTTAGGATAATTACGGATTCGGCATCCGACACCCCCAAATGGGTGATAGAAAAATACAATCTTCATGTAATACCAACACCGGTTGTTATTGATGAGAAGGATTACTTTGACGGTAGTACCATCTTTCCTGAGGAATTTTATGATATTTTACGCAGCGGTAAAGATATTAAAACCTATCATATCAACTCACAGATGTTTTATGATAATTTCCTTCCTTATGCTAAGGCAAAGGATGAAGTGATTTATATCTGCTTTTCCACTGGAATAGCAGGTACATATAATGCAGCTAACATAGCTAAGACGGAGTTATTAGAAGAATATCCAGATTTTGATTTAACCATTATTGATTCGAAGTGTGCATCCCTAGGCTTTGGTCTGGCTACCTATTATGCTTTAATGATGCAAAAGAATGGAGCTTCCAAGCAGGAGATTATTGACGGTATTCATTGGCACTGTGAGCATATGGAGCATATTTTTACTGTGAACACTCTGGAGTATCTTTTAAAAGGTGGAAGACTTAGTAAGACATCGGCAATTGCAGGAAGTTTACTGGATATTAAGCCGATTATACAGGTGAATGATGTCGGAGCATTAGAATCAATAGAAAAGGTTCGGGGAAGGCAAAAATCATTAAAACGACTGATAGAAATCGTAGGTGAACGGGGAAAAAACCTTGAGAAACAGACCATTGGAATTGCCCATGGTGATGATGCGAAAACTATGGAGATTATGAAGGAACAGCTAAGTAATACCTATGGGTGTAGATCCTATCTGGATAATTATGTGGGATGTGCCATCGGAGCCCATACGGGTCCCGGTATTATAGGTATGATATTTATGAATGAAACATCCCCCTATGAGAAGTATCTTACGGATTAAAACATGCAACGTTTCCGACCATAAAAGAATTAATTAAGAAGTGCAGATTTGACTATGAATTGTTAATTTGGAGATGGCCGAACATTACGGTAAGTACACAAATTTAGTTTTCATATAAATATGTGCCTAAGCGATTGAGGATGCTGTAAAGCTCATTACGGAGGTAGTAAGCTTTACAGCATCCCCTGAAAGGTGCTATGTAAGTATTAAGGTGTCGGCGTTGCTGTGGCACTGGCTTTATCAAGCACAGTTTTAATGGCTTCAACCAGTAGCGTCTGGGTATATCGGCTGTCCTCGGAAAGCTTTACTTGGTCAATCGGAACGTCATTGTATAATTGCAGGGCAATTTCTTCTAAGGCGGGCTGTACGAGGGGATACATTGTGGTTACGGTTTCGTCCATGTTAATTAACTGTACGGAATTAATATGGTCCTTATCCAGTACAACCTCCAAATTAATTGCAGCATCTTTTAATTCAATGGAGGAGGTCCATTTCCCCGGTGTGTATAGATTGCCGGAAGTTGGCGCACTCTCATTCTTATCCGGCCAGAACATGGAGATTAGGAGTAGGATCAAAAGAATACCTAATGCTACAAAGATTACCGTATATATAATTTCTTTTAATTGGATAACGACTATTTTTGTCTTTGCCATATCTATCCTCCGAGCATGATTTGCTTCTTTGTCTTAATCTTATTATATATTATTAAACACGTGAATAATTTATGCAAATTAATTCCAATGATGGAGGGATATTTTATGTCCTTACAATTGTTTCTTGGAAGTGCCGGGTCAGGCAAATCCTATCAGTTATACCGTGAAGTGATTGAACAATCAAAAATAAACACAGAGACAAACTATCTAGTTATTGTACCGGAACAGTTTACCCTGCAGACGCAGAAGGATATCGTAGCCATGCATCCGGACCACGGAGTCATGAATGTGGATATCTTAAGTTTTTTGCGCTTTGCATACAGGATTTTTGATGAAATTGGGGGAGAGGAATACCCGATTTTAGAGGATACCGGTAAAAGCATGGTGATTCGTAAAGTAGTAGCAGAGAAAAAGAAAGACTTGGTTTTATTTGGTTCCAATGTACATAAGTTGGGATTTATTAATGAGCTTAAGTCCTTACTGTCTGAGTTTTATCAATATAATATCGGACCTGAGGATTTTGATAAATTGATGGAAATATCGGAGAAAAAAACGTTATTAAAAGCGAAGCTTCATGATATCCTTACAATCTATGAGGGTTTTAAGACTTATATGAAGGAACGCTATATTACCGCTGAGGAAGTTCTGGTGGTCTTAAATAAGGTAATCGACCGTTCTGAGTGGCTGAGAAACAGTGTGATCTGCTTGGATGGTTTTACCGGCTTTACCCCATGTCAATATAAACTTCTGGAGAAAATGATGGCATATGCGAAGAAGGTGATGGTGACAGTTACCATCGATCCAAGAGAAACTTTGGAAGGAAAAGCTTTGGAGCATCAGATATTTAGCCTTAGTAAAAAGACGATTACCAAGTTGTATCATATTGCTAAGGAAAATGATATCCCTATCGAATATCCGGTTTATGCAGATGCAAGAAGTGATAGTAAGGTACCTTATCGGTTCCTAAGGTCTCCTGCCCTGGCATCCTTAGAGCATAATTTATTCCGTTATCCTTATGAAAGCTATGAGGATGAGCAGGATGAGATCAGTATTCATGCAACGAAAGATACGGAGATGGAGGTTTCTTATGTGATCAGAGAGATTAAAACCCTGATCAGGGAAAAAGGATACCGTTATCAGGATATCGCTGTGGTGACCGGGGATATAGAGACCTATGGACGAATCGCAAAACGAATGTTTTTACAGGCAGGAATGCCATGCTTTATAGATTATAAAAAGAAGATACTCGGTAATCCGTTTGCAGAACTTTTACGTTCCTCGATTGCAATTGTAGCGGAGGATTACAGCTATGAAAGTGTGTTCCGTTATCTTAGAACCGGATTATCGGAACTTATAGAAGAAGAGATTGATTTATTGGAAAACTATATCCTAGCTACAGGTATTCGGGGAAGTAAACGATACCTAGAGAACTTTTCCAGAGCTTACCGGAGTAAAGAACCAATTGACCTGGAACGTATCAATGCCATCAGAGCAAAGCTAGTTAAAGAAATCCAGCCCCTTTATGAGGTTTTGAAAGACAGGGATTTAACCTGTAAGGATTATACCACTGCTTTATATGAGTTAGGAATTCGACTTGATATAGAACGAAAGCTTCTGGTATACAGAGAAGAATTCAACAATACGAATCAGCCTTTATTAGCGAAGGAATACGAACAGATATATCGCATTGTTATTGAGCTGTATGATCAGATTGTTCTACTGCTGGGTTCTGAGCATCTGACCCTCAAAGAATTTGGGGAGATTATAGAAACCGGTCTTGTGGAGGCAACGGTAGGTTTAATTCCTCCCGGAGTGGATGAAATCGTTGTCGGTGATACCCAAAGAACCAGATTGAAGGATATCAAGGTACTGTTTTTTATCGGTGTTAATGAAGGAATGATACCAAAGGCCATCGGAAGCGGAGGCATTTTATCCGACAGTGAAAGAGAACTATTATGTAGTCACGAGATAGAATTAGCACCAACCAAGAGACAACAGGCCTTTACAGAACAGTTTTATATCTATCTGAATATGACGAAACCAAAGGACAGGCTATACATAACGTATCATAAGGTGAACGGAGAAGGAAAATCCGTTAATCCATCCTTTTTGATCGGTAAACTAAAATCTTTGTTTCCTAAGATTAAGATTATAAATGAAGATGAGACGAAGGAAGATTTGGAGTATATTTTAAGGGATGACGGTATCTCCTACCTGGCCCATGGATTACGAGAAGATCATGGGAATAAGGTTTCTGATTTATGGAAAGAATTATTTCTTTATTACCGCCAAGGGGAGGAAACCAACCGCATGCTTCATAAGCTGATGCAGGGAGCGTTTTATATCAATAAAGAAAACGGAATCTCTAAGGAGGCAGCCAGATTATTGTATGGTGAGGAGTTAAAGGGAAGCGTAACAAGACTGGAGCGATATGCCGGTTGTGCTTTTGCTCATTTTATGACCTATGGTTTGTCTTTGGAGGAAAGACGGGAATATAAGTTGGCTGTTCCGGACATCGGTAATATATTTCATAATGCGATTGATGCATTCTCAAAGCGGATTAGCTTGAGTGAATATACCTGGCATACAATACCGGAAGAAGTTCGTACTGCGTGGGCAATTGAGAGTGTGGCAAAGGCCGTAGAGGATTATGAGAACAGCTTCTTAAAAAGTAACAAACGAAATGAATATATCATTAAAAGAATTGAACGGATTACCATTCGTACCTTATGGGCTCTGTGTAACCAGATCAAACAGGGAGCATTTGAACCGATGGCTTATGAGATGGCATTTTATCACATCCCCGACCCGATTATGGCTCTTACCGGACGTATTGATCGATTGGATCTATATGAGGAAGACGATAAGGTCTATGTTCGGGTGATTGATTACAAATCCGGCAATACCACCTTTGATATCGGAAGCGTATATTACGGACTTCAGCAGCAATTAGCTGTGTACCTTAGTGCAGCTATAGAATATCTGAAGAAGAAGTATCAGGACAAGGAGATTGTTCCTTCCGGTATCTTCTATTATCATATTGATGATCCGATCGTGGCGAAATCGGAACAGGCAGAGGATGAGATATTTAAAAGCCTTAAGATGAACGGACTAATCAATGAAGATAAGCAGATTATCGGTTTAATGGATCAAAAGCTGGCAGGACCCGATGGGGGCTTACGGGCTAGCGTAAAATCGGACATTATCCAAGTCGAGACCAATAAGGAAGGGGAGCTTAATAAGCGCTCTGCTACGGTTAAGAAGGAACAGCTATCTTCCTTAGCCTCCTATGTAAATCAAAAATTGGTGGAGGATGGGAAGCAGATCCTTGAGGGGGACACCAGGTTAAATCCCTATCGCATGGGTAACCGCACTGCCTGTGATTACTGTGAGTATAAAAGTGCCTGCGGTTTTGATTTAAGATTGCCAGGACATGCATACCGAAATCTTGAAAAGAAATCTGTGGAGGAAATCAAAGCAGAAATCTGGGGAGATGAGCAATAACATAATATCTTGTAGAATTAGTTTAGCGAAGGACAGATTTGTTAAAAGCTCTTTTGTAATATGCAAGCATTAGGTTGAGCAAAACCGGTCATTGTATGGTATATCTTACATGCATATAAAGGGAATATAAAAATAATAGAATGATTATATACTTAAGTTGGTTAACACAATAAGTAAATGGACTGGTTATTCTATACATACTAGGTAGGATTTCATGTGTTTTGATAAATTGCAAAGGTGATATAAAATTGAAACATACATGAAAAATAACATGTAATATTTATTATGATACAGATATTATACACAGATAGAAGGGAAGCTGGTGGATCTATGGCTTGGACTAAGGCACAACAGAAAGTAATCGATACAAGGAACAAGAATTTATTGGTTTCGGCAGCAGCCGGCTCAGGAAAGACGGCTGTATTAGTGGAACGTATCATTACGATGATATCAGAGGGAGATGCGCCTATGGACATAGATCGTCTTCTAGTTGTAACCTTTACCAATGCTGCGGCAGCCCAGATGAGAGACCGAATTGGAAAAGCCCTTGACAAAAAGCTTCTTGAGGAACCGGACAATGAACATCTGCAAAAGCAGCTTTCCCTGCTTCAAAGTGCACAAATCACTACAATACATAGCTTTTGTCTCAATGTTATTCGTAATTATTTTCACCGGATTGATCTTGACCCTTCTTTTAAAATTGCAGAAGAATCGGAAATCACCCTTATGAAAGGGGATGTAATATCCAGCGTATTGGAGCGTTGGTACGAAGAGGGAAGAGAGGATTTTCATGAGTTTATCGAAAGTTATTCTCATTCAAAATCCGATGCGCCGGTGGAAGAGCTTATTCTTATGCTCTATCAATTTGCTATGAGTGATCCTTGGCCGAAGGAATGGCTTCAAGATAAACTAAGGATGTTTGAGGTGGATTCCTTAGAGGATATGAATGCTTCGACTTGGATTCAGGAGTTGCTAGCGAATGTTGTAGTTTTAATTGGCGATCTACAAAAGATTAATGCTAAGGCGATTGAAGTATGTAATGGTCCCGGTGGACCGTTGGCTTATAATACCGCTTTGGTTGCTGACCGGGAGTTACTGGAGAAGCTAAAAAAAGCAAGCTCATTTCAGGATTATTATACGCTGATGCAGGATATCACCTATGCCAGATTATCCGGCAAGAAAGAGGATGGAGTTTATCCATGGCTGAAGGACAAGGTCAAGGCATTAAGGGAAGAGGTAAAAAAGGGTATCAAGGATCTGGCCGGTCAATATTTCTTCCAGTCACCCGAGGAGATGTTAAAGGATCTGCAGGCTGTCCGCCCGGTAATGCAGGTTTTGTTTGAACTCACTCAGGATTTTATGGAGGAGTTTGCGAAGAAAAAGGACGAGAAGAATCTGATTGATTTTAATGATTTGGAGCATTTTGCCTTAAAGATTCTGGTTGAAGAGAAGGAGAACACCAAAGTTCCTTCCCTTGCGGCTTTAGAGATATCCGAACAATTTGAAGAGATTATGATTGATGAATACCAGGATAGTAATCTGGTACAGGAGACAATACTAAAAGCTATCTCCAGAGAGCATCTTGGCATTGCAAACCGTTTTATGGTGGGGGATGTAAAACAAAGCATCTATAAATTTCGTCTTGCCATGCCGGAGATTTTCCTTAATAAATATAAGTGCTATTCAACAGAGGATATACTGCCGTCAGGAGAAGTGAATCCAAATCAAAGAATTGATTTAGACAAGAACTTTCGAAGCCGGAGGGTAGTTCTTGATTGTGTTAATGTGATATTTGAACAGATTATGACGGAGGCAGTCGGTGATATTACTTATGATACAGCGGCTTCCTTAAAATACGGTGAACTTTTCGAAGAATTGTTAGCGAATGCAGAGAATAAGTCTCTAATTGTGCATGAAAATATTAGTACAAAGGTTTTCGAAGAAACTGTTGTGGAGAAATCTGACACGGAAAAATTTAATAAGGAAGAATCTGATACAGAGGAAACTCATACAGAACAATCAGATGCAGAGAAATATGATTATATCGACCGTATCTCTAATCATGTAGAACTTATACTGGTGACGGAAGAGGAACGAAAAGCAAGTAAAGAGCAGGAAGGTAATCCATCGGGAATGGAACATTCGATCGATTATGAAAGCGATAGTGTCATGGAAGAGGAAGATGCGGAGGCGATCGTCTATACAAAGAAGGAATTGGAAGCTAGGGCAATTGCAAAAAGAATTAAGGAACTGGTGGATCCGGAGAACGGTCTGCAGCTTTTTGATCGGGATTCGCTTACGCATTATAAAGCCACCTATAAGGATATTGTAATATTGCTAAGAAGTATGTCAGGATGGTCTGAAATATTAGTGAATACCCTAATGCAGGAGGGAATACCTGCCTATGCGGATACGGGTACGGGTTATTTTCAAACCATTGAGATTATGACAGTACTCAACATGCTGCGGATAATTGATAATCCCAGACAGGATATTCCTCTGACAGGCGTCTTATATTCGCCCATCGTCGGTCTAACAACGACACAGCTTGCCATGATCAGGGCATCCCATCGAATTGGCAGTATGTATACAGCGGTGAATGCTTATGTCAGGGAGGGTAGTGACGTAGAACTTTGTGAGAAACTGGAAGAGTTTATAACTCAGCTAGGCAGCTTTCGGAGGATGGTAAAATATATTCCAATTCATGAGCTGATTTTAGAGGTCTTAGAAAAGACCGGATATTATTATTATGTCTTAGCAATGCCCGGAGGGGATAGGCGTAAGGCAAATATTGATATGCTGGTATCCCAAGCGGTTCGTTTTGAAAAAGGTAGCTATACAGGCCTGTTTCACTTTATCCGTTACATGGAGAAGCTTCACAAATACGAAGTTGATTTTGGTGAAGCGTCAACCTCGGGGGAGCAGGACAACACAGTAAGGATAATGAGTATTCATAAAAGTAAGGGACTTGAATTTCCCGTTGTATTTGTTGCAGGCTTAAGTAAACAGTTTAATACCCAGGATTTAAGAAATCAAATTGTTCTTCATTCGGAGTATGGAGTTGGGCCGGAGTATATAGATAGTAAAAACAGAACGAAAATTCCAACCTTACTTAAAAAAGTAATTCAAAAGAAGGTTCAGATTGAGAATATGGGGGAAGAGCTTAGAGTTTTCTATGTTGCTATGACCCGGGCGAAAGAAAAGCTGATTATGACAGGATATCTAAAGTCAAGAGACGAGCTGGTGAAAAAGGACTTTAGTTTTTATGAAATCATGTCCTCCAAATCTTATCTGGATCTGATCCTACCTGCGATTATGAATAAGCTGTCAGGATTAACGGATCAGTTGGGTCAGAGCGGTTGTTGTCAGATCGACGATTTTATAATTCGTATCCTACATAAGGATGAATTTCTACAGGAAGAATTGATTAAGCAGGTTTTTCTTAGTAAGGATGAAGAAGAATTAAATAGCTTAAACCCCGAGCAGGTATATAATACAGATATTCGAGAAGAAATTAAAACAAGATTTAACTTTATATATCCTTACAAAAATGCAGCCTCATTGCGGGTGAAGATGACGGTCTCCGAACTAAAGAAACTGGGGCAGTTTCTTGATGAGGAGCAAAGTGAAAACCTCTATCTGGAGTTAAACAAAGATAATTCAAATGGGATAACTCCCTTCCTCAGTGATGAGGGAGCAGTGGTTTCTACTTCCCCGGAAGCTGATAGTTCTGAGGAAGTAATCTCCGAATTGGTTGAACCGGAATTGGAGGCTACCATCCCTGAGTTTTTAAAAGACCAAGAGACAGTAACCTCCGGAACGGATCGAGGTACGCTTTATCATAAGGTGCTTGAGCTTATGGATCTTAATGATATTAGAAGTAAGGAAGAACTGAGCTTGCAATTAAATGATATGGTAAAGAGAAAACAATTAAAAACAGAGGAAGTTAAAAAGTTAAAACAAGATTATATATTTAAGTTTATCCAGAGCGATGTGGCTGAAAGAATGCGTATTGCACAGGCTAAGGGTAAGCTGTATAAAGAAAAGCAGTTTGTAATGGGTATCCCTGCAGATGAAATACAAAAGGATCTGGATAGTAATGAATTGATCTTAATACAGGGTATCATAGACGTATTCTTTGAAGAAGAGGATGGTCTTGTACTGCTTGATTACAAATCCGATCGACTGGATGAGGAATCTCTTTTTGTAAAACGTTATCAAGTCCAGCTTCAGTATTACCGTAAAGCTTTAGAGCAGATTCTCAAGAAAAAAGTAAAAGAGATGATTATCTATTCCCTCTATCTTGGCAAGGAAATTCGAATAGATTAAGGTAATTTGGTTAAACTCTAGAAAAGTGACAAATTTATCTTAATAAAACTTGCAGACAGAAGGTGTGTTTATGGGTAAGAAAAAGGAAAAAGAAATCGACTTAAATAATCTGAAACCTGAAGAAGAATTGAAATATGAGATAGCTAGTGAACTGGGCTATTTGGATAAAGTTATGACAAATGGTTGGAAATCACTAACGGCTAAGGAATCCGGACGTATCGGTGGCCTTATGACGAAGAGAAACAGAGAACTAAAAAAACAACAGACCCAAGAGGGAAAGACTGAAAGTTAAGTTACAGTGTTTAGGTATGTCTCTCAACAATTATGCAACGTAGAATTGATGAGATTCAATGTCATGAGTGGACGCTATAGCAAATATGTGGAGATTGGCTTGAAATTATTAGTCAGTCTCTTTTTTACATTGATAAACCAATCGAAACGATTCATATAGAAATATATATAGATGAAGGAATCAAGATGGGTTATATATCATGGCTAAGTATTAATAAAGCATATAGAGGTCTTGGTTTAGGAAGAGATCTTTTGATATATGCAATCAAGGCTGCATTTTCAAATAAGGTGGTAAAAGTAGGCTTGGTCGTACATGCGACGAATGAAAGAGTACTGCAATTGTATCGAAGCGAAGGGTTTCAAAAAATTCAATCTTTGGTTTGTTACAATAGGAGGTTAGGTTTATAGTTAACTGTTAATATAGCATAACATCTTTGCCTGTGGAAACTATATTACGTCATCTGGAATTCGCAGCTAATGAAGCCTATCGATTATGGGAAATGCCAAGGGTAAACCCTTGGCATTGGACAACTTTTACTCTTTATGACTGTGACCTGTACTCGACATGATTAAGCTTCAAGTGTTTAATTCCTAAAAAGCCCTTAATTGCTACGCAGATACCACCAAGTAAGATTGAGGTATCCTGTAGTGCCGATGGACAGATGCTGATATAGCTATTCATCTTGCTTTTTAATGCATCCTCAATTTGCTTCGTCACCTGAGGAAAATGTATGGTAAAGGAGCTGTTTATAATAACTATGTCAGGATTATAGGCATTTAATATATTATTAATACCGACAGACATATATTTGATAAATCGGTTCATAATCTGAATTGCATCAGGGTCCTGTTCTTCATACATATTCTTAAAAGTATCAAAGCTAATTTCTGATAATCCCTTCTTATCTGCAAATTCCTGTAATAATATCCTTTCGGATACATATTGTTCAAGGCAGCCCAGGTTTCCACAAGGACATTGCCTGCCATCAATCTCAACGATGGTATGACCGAATTCACCTGCGCGACCATTATAGCCGGTATATAACTGATTATTGATGATAATTCCCAGTCCGATACCGGAGTGTACACTGATATTCGCTATGTTAACATAATCATATTGAAAAGCTTTTTCTCCTATTACAGATAGGTTCGCTTCGTTTTCAAGATAGACAGGTGTATTAAAATACTGCCCCAGGCCTTCTGCTAGTTGAATACCGGTCAAATTATAATAGGGGGCAAAAGAAACTTTATTATTCATAGTAACGCCATGGATACCCAGGGTTATGCCAACCAGACCATAAGGTGTTATCTTGGGAAGTTTCATAGACTCTATTAATTGTATTAATACATTTACAAGGCCGGTTATATTTTTCGGAGTCTTAATCTGTTTTAAGCTTAGGTCTTCTCCGGTAAGATCTGAAACAAGCGCAGAGATGGTATCTACACCGATATCAATACATATCACGTATCCGGCTTTCTTATGAAGACTTAAGAGAATGGGTTTACGTCCGAGACTCGTATCATCGCTTCCAATTTCAATTACCAGTTTTCTGTTAATCAGATCCTGTACAATAGCCGAAACGGTGGCCTTTGTCAGACCCAGATGCTTTGCGATGGAAGCCCTGGAAATAGAAGCATGGTTAATGATCGTCTCCAATACAAGATTTGTATTGATGTCCCTGATAAGTTCTTTACTGCCTGTTACCATTATTGTCACCCTTTATTTAAATATATTTATTGATTATAGTGTAAAAAGTTGCTGTGCACAATTTCTGCAAATAATCCATCTGTCGCTATGGTAAGATATCTTGCATAGTAAAAGATTGCTTATAAAACACTCAATGCTTTTGACAAATTTTTAATATACCTAATATTAGCATATTATGGACTTGTTGCAAAGATATATTTATCCGGTGAAAGTATTGCAGAGTGATTGTGATTTGATTGTATTTGAATTTGACATTTTGGATATCATTACTTGTATCGAGAGAAACTGTATTTGGAGAATGATATGCGACAGAAGATAGGAAGATCAAGAAAAGCAGTCGTTGTAAAGATAACGGTAATTATCTTACTGGCTTCCATGGTTTTACTTATGATAACTCCCTTTATTGTCATACCCATATTTGTAAACCGTCATGTAAATTATCTGGGATATGAGCTGGAGAGTCGTCCGTTACAGGACATTTATGAAGCTTCTGACTTTGGAATTGAGGAAACAAGGAGATATTTGATAACGGAGGATGGATATCGGTTATGGACCTCTGAAATATACCGGGAACAGCCGAAAGCTATCATCATATATATATCAGGCATGACGCAGCCTTCTGTAACGTATTTTTACGGGCATGCCGCTTTCATGAAGGAGAAAGGTTATGCTTCCCTGTTACTGGAGGTCCGAGGACATGGAAACAGCGAAGGCGATCGGATATGTTTAGGTTATGAAGAAGTAAAGGATGTGAGGGCGGCGGTTCGTTTTATAAGAAACGATCCAAGATACCAGGACGTTCCTATCGTTTTACTTGGAGTATCCATGGGTGGAGCCATTACAATTAACTCTTTAGGACAGATTGAAGAGATAGATGCAGCAATTGCATTATCTGCGTATTCCAGTTTTGAAGAAGTTGTACTTGACCATATGGAAAGCTATGGTTTTCCCGGTTTTATTCGGGTATTGGTAAAACCTTCCATACAAGCTGCCTTGAAACTGGAATTTGGAAATGAGGCTGTTAAACATATGAAACCCGCCAAGCAGATTAAGAATGCAAAAGAAAGACCGGTACTTTTAATAGCCTGTGATGGAGATTCACTGGTACCTGTAAAAAACCTGAAGAGATTAGAAAAAATGAACCCCCAGGTTGAGACCTGGCTCCGTTATTCCAAAGAGCATATGGTTTTAAAGGATGGTGATTATAAGAAAATGGCTGAGGATACAGAATACTGCGAGAAGATCTTAAGCTTTCTTGAAAATAAAGTAATACAATAAATTATGCGAACAATATGAAATATTAATGACTTTTATGTGTTACAATTATTTGTGTACGATATAGATTAATTAACGTAAAAGATTCAAGCTATATGTCTCTTGACATAGGTTGGTCTAATTGCTATATTTAAACTGATATAGTTTAATCAACAAATCAATGATTGGTACGAAGGAAAATACAATAAATCTGGTGTATGGATACCAAGAAAATTTATGATTTGAAAGGAGAATAACACAAATGTTGTACATTGGTGTAGATTTAGGAACATCCTCCGTTAAGCTTCTTCTTATGGATGAGGCAGGAGACATTAAGAGTATCGTAACAAGGGAATATCCGCTATATTTTCCGAAGCCCGGTTGGTCTGAGCAAAACCCGGAGGATTGGTATACCGCTTTAGTAGATGGTATTAAAGAATTAACTAAGGATTGTGATAAATCACAAATCGAGGGTATCAGTTTCAGCGGTCAGATGCACGGAATGGTTATCTTAGATGAGAATGATAATGTAATCCGTCCGGCTATTTTATGGAATGATGGTCGTACGCAAGAAGAATGCGATTATTTAAATATTGAAATCGGCAGAGAGAAAATCTCTAGCTATACCGCGAATATGGCATTAACCGGCTTTACTGCTCCTAAGATTTTATGGGTGAAAAAACACGAGCCGGATAACTTTGCTAAAATTAAAAAAGTAATGCTTCCGAAGGATTATATTGCATATAAGCTTTCCGGTGTACATTGTACCGATGTATCAGATGCTTCCGGTATGTTGTTATTCGATGTGAAGAATAAACGTTGGTCTAAGGAGATGCTTGATATCTGCGGCCTGAAGGAAGAGCAGATGGCGAAGGTTTTTGAGTCCTTCCAGGTGGTTGGTAATATGAACGGACAGGCTGCTAAGGATCTTGGTTTGTCTGAGAATGTTAAAGTAATTGCAGGCGGTGGTGACCAGGCGGTGGCTTCCGTTGGCACCGGTGTCGTAGGCGAGGGCAAGTGTAATGTATCTCTTGGTACTTCCGGTGTTGTATTTATCTCTACAGAAAACTTTGCAGTAGATGATCAGAACGCCCTTCATGCCTTCTGTCATGCGAATGGTAAATATCATTTTATGGGTGTTATGCTTTCTGCAGCAGCTTCCAATAAGTGGTGGATGGATGAAATTATCGGAACCAAGGAATATGCGAAAGAACAAAAAGACATCACTGAACTGGGAGAGAATAATGTATACTTCTTACCTTATCTGATGGGTGAGCGTACGCCTCATAACAATCCCAATGCCAGAGGAACCTTTATCGGTATGACAATGGATACTACGAGAGCAGATATGACGCAGGCGGTACTTGAGGGCGTTGCCTTTGCACTTCGCGATTCCTTTGAAATTACAAAATCCTTAGGTGTTAACATTGAAAGAATCAGAATTAACGGCGGTGGTGCAAAGAGCCCGTTATGGTGTAAGATTATAGCTAACGTATTAAACGTTAAGGTTGATAAAATCAATTCAGAAGAAGGCCCGGCTTTTGGTGCGGCTATCCTTGCCTGTGTAGGCTGTGGTAAATATAACAGCGTAGAAGAGGCAACCACGAAATTGATCAAAGTAATTGATACAACCGAACAGGATGCTGCCATTGTTGATAAATACAATAAAAAATATGATGTATTCAAACAGCTCTATCCTTCTTTAAAGGAAATGTTTGATAAGATGGTATAAGCATTTAGGATGGCTTAAGTTTACAAAAAGTGTTATCGGTAGATGAGTAATTACCTGCCGAAGAACTAAAGTTTAATATAAGAATTTTCCCCTTGTATGAAACAGGATTATTAGCTGTTTCAACAAGGGGATTTTTTTAATAACACCACAAACAAGATACGACTCATTTTCGATGAAAGGAAAGCCAGCAATACCAAGGCTTTAGCATGATAAAAAATAAATCGCCATAAAATCTAGTGAAATCAAGGCGAAACAACTGTGGGAAAAAGAAGAAATGACTGTCTGGTGGAGCCATGAGGAATACTTTTCTCGCCAGTTTTGTGTTTGAGCATAAGGATGTTACTGATTTACAAGATGAAACCATTCATCGGAGTAACATTCCTTGTTGGTCTAACGATGGCAAAAGCTAAGATAGAGAAAGGCAAGAAAGAGCATTTGGCATCATTAGTATCCTAAAATTATCGATAGACAGGTTGCTAACAGGACGGACGGTAATGGGATACTGTTTTGAAAGCATTTTCAGTTTACCTGCAATTCTTAGGTAGCTGAGCGAACGATAAAATCAGACGTGCGCTAATTCGCACGAGCACAAACTGTCTGACGAGGGAAATACAGAGGAAAGCTACTGCGTAGGTTTTCTCTGTATTTCGTAAGGAGTTTTTGTGCGGTCTGATTACTTTAAGTGAGTGAAGATACCTTAGAAGTGCTAGTAAACTGTAACCGGCTCTTCAAAATGGTATCCCATTTACCGGTAGTCCTGTCAGCAACCGTCCTTTTGTCACTACATCGAAAACAATTCGATGCATGTTTCGTTTGATTAGCAAAATTTATTATGATAAAATAGATAATCAGTAAAATATAGAATCATTGATAAATTAAGGAAGAATCAGTTATAATACTAGAAAAGTAACTTTAGCAGTTTGTTAGGAAAGATTATATTTTAAAGCGATTTAGCTGATATCCAGTTAGCTATAGCTGAGTGGTAGTTCACTATATTTGGATGATTATAGTTAATTAATAAATCACGATTTTTACAGACCAGGAGGAAAGGAGCTGCCATAATGCAACCATACACTGAATTTGCATCCGTTTATGATATCTTTATGGACAATGTACCATACGATTCTTGGGCGGATTATGTAGAATATTTATTAAAAAAACATAAGATTGATAAGGGATTAGTGCTTGACCTAGGATGTGGAACCGGCAGTATGACCAGACTAATGTCGGACAAGGGTTATGATATGATAGGAATTGATAATTCCCAGGAGATGTTATCCATTGCCAGGCAAATAAGTGCCGATCGAGAGGATGGTATCTTATATCTCTGTCAGGATATGAGGGAATTTGAGCTTTATGGAACGGTCGCTGCTGTTATCAGCGTCTGCGACAGTATGAATTATATCCTTCAGGAGGAGGAGCTTCTTAAGGTATTTACTCTAGTCAATAACTATCTGGATGAAAACGGACTATTTATCTTTGATCTGGATACTAGATATGAATATGAGGAGATATTGGGAGATCATACGATAGCGGAGAACCGAGAAGAGGGCAGTTTTATCTGGGAGAATACTTATTACGAAGATGAGATGATGAATGAAGTGAATTTAACCTTGTTTCTTCCGCAGGACGAAGATGCAGGAATATATAAGAAATATGAGGAAACCCATTACAGGAGAGCATATGATCTGGAGGTTATAAAGGCTCTGATAGAGAAAGCAGGTATGGAATGGGTTGCGGCATATGATACCCTGACAGAAAAAAAACCCAAACCAGATAGCGAAAGGGTTTATATCATAGCCCGGGAAAAAAGACAGAAGGATAAATTATATCTGCCCCGGGAGTGACCTCCCTCATAAATATAGTTCAGTGAACTATTGGTCTAATCTGTCATAAAAAGCTACGCATATATCCGGAGCTAAGATTACTGTTGCATGTGTTTTGCACAGCAATCTATTCGATTGTTAATTTCGATAGTACTTATAGCATGTGGATCTAATACTACAAGGAATGTTATGAAGAGGTTATCGAATAATAATAATGGTTTGGCAGATAATGATGTAAGGTGGTTACCATATGGAAATATCAAATATTCCATAGGATTCGAATTAAACCCAGATTATTCATGTAGCCATACCTGTTTCATGAATAATCAGTGTTAAAGTTTTATTCATATGGAAGTTTAAAGTGCAGTAGATAATAATTACGGTCGACTGTTACTGTATCAGATAGGAATTGTGCTTTCAATAATGTATTATATGGAGGAATTTTATATGACAGATTATATAATAAGAGCGAATGCAGCACAGTCACAGATACTGGCTTTTGCTGCAACCACAAGGGAGTTAGTGGAGCACGCCAGACATATTCATGGAACCAGCCCTGTAGCTACAGCGGCACTGGGACGCCTTCTAACGGCGGGATTAATGATGGGAAATATGATGAAGGGGGAGAAGGATCTGGTAACTCTTCAGATTAAGGGAAGCGGCCCCATAGGAGGTCTTACGGTAACGGCTGATTCTAAGGGAACTGTGAAGGGCTATGCCCATCATCCTGAAATCATAATTCCTGCTAATGATAAGGGGAAACTGGATGTAGGCGGAGCGATTGGTGCCGGGGTCTTGACGGTAATTAAAGATCTTGGACTCAGAGAACCATATACCGGTCAGACCCATCTGGTATCCGGTGAAATTGCGGAGGATCTAACTTATTATTTTGTTACCAGTGAGCAAGTACCCTCCAGTGTTGCCCTGGGAGTACTGATGAATAAGGATAATACCGTCAGACGGGCAGGAGGCTTTATCATTCAATTAATGCCCTTTGCTTCCGAAGAGGTGATTGATCATCTTGAGAAAAAAATAGGCGAGATTGACAGCATAACCAAACTTTTAGATAAGGAAATGACACCGGAAATGATACTGGAATATATACTGGGAGAACTGGGCTTAGAGATAACCGGTAAGTTTCCTGCCTCCTTTGAATGTAATTGCAGTAAAAAGAGGGTGGAAAAAGCAATTATATCCATTGGACAGAAGGATATTCAGGAAATGATTGATGATAATGAGACAATCGAAGTGAACTGTCATTTCTGTAGTAAGCATTACAACTTTACTGTGGAGGAATTAAAGGATATTTTAAGTAAAGCAGCAAGAAGTTAGGTTAATAGTAACAGATATTACAAAAAAAGGATAAGTAACGACATTGTATCGGTATGACAGACACTTTAGAATATAAGAGATATACAAAGATAAGATGGCGATTTTAATATTTTATTGTTATGGTTTAAGCTGGACAAATTCGCTATGAAACCGAATGATGGTTTGAAAGGAGTTTATCATGAAAGGTGCTTTTTATACCGGAGAGTACAGAAATTTATTCAAAGAGTTTGGTTATGATGAAGATGCTATTGAGAAAAAAGTAGAGGAAGCATATCAGACAATATTCTATGGTCCTGATGAGGAAAGATTCTATCACGAGGTTGGCAATGACATGGCGTATTTTGAGGACACGGGTAATCATGATGCCAGAACCGAAGGAATGTCCTATGCTATGATGATGTGCGTTCAGAGGGATTGGAAGAAAGAATTTGACCGTCTTTGGAATTTTTCTAAGACATATATGTGGATGGAGAGCGGATATAACAGCGGTTACTTTGCATGGTCGGTTCAGCCGGACGGTACTAAGAATGCACTAGGTCCTGCCCCGGACGGAGAAGAGTATTTTGCAATGGCTTTATTCTTTGCCTCTCATCGCTGGGGTGACGGAGAAGGGATTTACAATTATTCCAAAGAAGCGAAGGCTATCCTTCACGAATGTGTGCATAAGGGAGAGAACGGAACCCCGGGAGATCCGATGTGGGAACCGAGTAATAAATTGATAAAATTTATTCCAAATTGTGATTTTACTGATCCGTCTTATCATCTGCCCCATTTCTATGAATTATTTGCAGAGTGGGCAGACCCGGAGGATCGGGAGTTTTGGAAGGAAGCAGCCGCAGCCAGCAGGGAATATCTACACAAAGCCTGTCATCCTGTAACCGGCCTTGCACCGGAATATTCCCACTATGATGGCAGCCCTTATAGGAAGGATAACAGAGAAAGATACTATAGCGATGCTTACCGGGTACCGGCGAATCTGGGTCTTGATTATGAATGGTTTGGTAAGGATGAATGGCAGAGCGAATGTGCAGATAAGATACAGACCTTCTTTTGTGAGACAGTGAAAGGGAAAAGCGATTTAATCTATGAAATAGACGGTTCAATTATTGAGGAGAAGGCGCTTCATCCGGTTGCAATCATAGCAACCAATGCACAGGCATCCTTGGCCAGCAAAGGGAAATATCAGAAGGAATGTGTGGAACTGTTCTGGAATACGCCGCTTCGAAAGGGAGACCGCCGATATTATGATAATTGCCTTTATCTGTTTGCTTTACTTGCACTTAGCGGTAATTATAGAATCTGGAAATAAACCTGATAAAGTTTATCTGCTAAGAAGAGCTTATTACAAAAAAGAACCACGAATGAATGTTTTCAAACAGTAGACTTAGGAAGAATTTATAAGTCTAAGCTTGGTGGTTCTAACTAATTTAATATAGATTATAACAGTAAGATTATAGCAGGATAATTCATAAAGATGAGGGAAAAATCATTTCAACTATCTTAAAAAAGGGCAATGATAGATATCCGAAGGATAGGAAACGCAGCGATAAATTGCCTATGGATAAAGGATGATAAGAAAAGGAGTATTCTGCATAACAATATAAATAATTATAAAGGAGTGAGGGTTATATGAATTACGGTTATTTTGATGAGAAAAACAAAGAGTATGTGATTACCAGACCGGATACACCGGCACCTTGGGCTAATTATCTCGGCTCTCCGGAATACGGGGCAATCATATCAAACAATGCAGGGGGCTACAGCTTTGTAAAGAGCGGTGCTAACGGAAGAATATCCCGTTACATCTTTAATCAAGAGGATAAGCCGGGGAGATATGTTTATCTTCGTGATGACGATGAAACGGATTATTGGTCTGCTTCCTGGCAGCCAGTGGGAAAACCTTTGGGAGAAGGGTATGATAAATACCAGAGTGCCTGTCACCATGGAACTGCTTATACGAAGATTAAGGCACAGTATAAGGATATCGCTTCCGAGGTGCTTTATTATGTTCCGCTTAATAAAACCCATGAGGTATGGAAGGTTACGGTTAAGAATACCGGTGACAGACCTAGAAATATCTCGACCTTTGGTTTTATCGAATTTACCAATGAAAGTAATTATGAAAATGATCAGGTGAATCTGCAATATACTTTATTTATTACAAAGACCTATTTTAAAGGCAATAAGATATTACAGACGATCAATGAAAATGATCAAAAGAATGAAGAAGGCACCAACTTTAGGGAAAGATTCTTCGGCCTAGCAGGAGCAGCGGTTGAGTCCTATAACGGTAATAAATCGTCCTTCATCGGAAGTTATCGCAGCTATGGGAATCCGATTGCAGTAGAGATGGGGGCTTGCGACAATACTTTAAATTATAATTCCAACGCCTGCGGTGCGCTTCATACGAAGATGACCTTACAGCCGGGAGAGAGCAGGGAATTTGTATTTTTGTTAGGACAAAAGAATGATAAACAATCCCGAGAAATACTCGATTATTATTCTGATTTAAGCGTTATAGATACGGAATTAAATGAACTTATTAATTATTGGCATGGTAAGTTATCCAACTTCCAAGTTAAGACTCCCAGTGAGAGCTTTAATGCAATGCTAAATACTTGGAATGCATACCAATGCTTTATTACTTTTATCTGGTCCAGAGCTGCTTCCTTTATCTATGCCGGTCTTAGAAACGGCTATGGCTATCGAGATACGGTTCAGGATATTCAGGGTATTATACATCTGGATCCTGGGATGGCTAAGGATAAAATCGTATTTATGCTATCCGCTCAGGTGGATAATGGCGGCGGTCTTCCTTTGGTTAAATTTAATCATAATGCCGGACATGAGGATACACCGGATGATTTCTCTTATGTTCAGGCGACAGGTCATCCTGCTTATCGTGCGGATGATGCGTTGTGGTTATTCCCTACGGTTTATAAATATATGGCTGAGACCGGAGATAAAGCCTTCTTAGATGAGGTTATCCCATATGCCAACAAGGACGAAGGAACGGTATATGATCATTTAAAAAGGGCAATTAATTTCTCAATGGAGCGCCTAAGTGTACATGGTATGCCTGCAGGGCTTCATGCAGACTGGAATGACTGCTTAAGACTTGGTAAGAAAGGGGAATCTACCTTTGTGGCTCTCCAGCTTTATTATGCTATGTCTGTGATTCGGGATATCGCTACGGATAAGAAGGATGAGGAATATATTGCATATATAGACAGAGTACAAAAGGAACTTAAGGATACGATTAACAATTACTGCTGGGAGGATGACCGCTTCATCCGTGGATTTAAGGAAGATGGTCAGGTAATCGGTTCGAAAAAAGATCCGGAAGCCAGCATGTGGTTAAATCCCCAATCCTGGTCAGTCATCAGTGGTCTGGCTACGAGGGAACAGGCTGAGAAGGCTTTGGAAAGTGTACACAGGGAATTGAACACGAAGTACGGGGTCAGAGTTATGGCACCGCCTTATGTGGACCATGCCTTTGAGGGTGCTCTTGCTATTTTATTTAATCCAACCACGAAGGAAAACGGAGGTATCTTCTCCCAACCTCAGGGATGGATCATACTAGCCGAAGCACTGATGGGACATGGTAACCGTGCCTTTGAATACTTTACCGAGTCCAGTCCGGCGTCAATGAATGATCATGCCGAAATCAGAGTGATCGAACCTTATGCTCACGGACAGTTTGTTGAAAGTGTTGCTAGTCCTTTTGAAGGAAGAGCTCATGTCCACTGGTTGACAGGTACTGCGTCCACGGTTATGGTAGGATGCGTGGAAGGTATCTTGGGTATGAGGCCGGATCTTAACGGACTTACGATAGCTCCCAGTATTCCGAGTGACTGGAGGGAATTCTCTATGGAAAAGACCTTCCGGGGTAAAAAGCTGTCAATCAAGGTTAAGAATGAATCCGGAGCTGAAAGCGGATATAAAGAATTCTATGTTAACGGTGTTAAAATGGAGAAGAATTATCTGCCGGAGGATAGCATGAAAGAGGTTAATGATATCTTACTTATCATGTAAATCACGATACTTCTATTTATGATATACTTATAGTCCCATTTTATAGGTACAATAGATACAAATATTTTATACTTAATTCATAAGGGCTGTTTCAAAGCATTTACGACTGCAATTTATGGGGGATACTCCGTTCTTTAGACTTATAAGTCGAATATCAAATTGTGCAAAATTTCGTATGATTTGTCTGGCATAATACGTTGGCTTATAAATGATCTAAAAGGAGATGGACCGATTATATCGTAGACGGATGTTTGGGACGGTCCTTTTAGTTTTTTATTTATGTGAATTTCAAATAATCAAAATTACAATATTTACTAGAAAAATAATAATTATTGCATCCTAAGACATTCTTTGCTAAAATCATTATGTTATTTAATTACGAAAAAAATTTTTTCTAAGAAACTTAGAAAATGGGAGCAATATAAGAAACAAGGAGCCAAGTATATGAAGGTACCAGTAAGCAAAAATCCCATATCATTGGATAGACAACTGCCACGAGATTATGTCTTTGATAATATGAGAGCAGTATTAATTGTTTTAGTTGTTTGGGGGCATTTACTGACTTCAATGATATCTAAGTATGATTTGATAAAAAGCCTTTACTTTTTTGTGTTTTTTTTTCATATGCCTGCCATGGCCTTTGTGTCCGGATATTTCTCAAAGAATCTGGAAAAAGGCAGAAACAATGCATTTGAAGCTATCTTAATGCCTTATCTGGTTTTGAATGTATTTAATTATTTGTTTAAGATGTTTATCATCGGAGAACCTTATTTTGGATTTCGTTTTTTTCGGCCGTTATGGGGTCTATGGTATCTTTTGGCCTTGTTTTTATGGAAGTTTTTCTTAAAGGATTTGATTAAAATCCGATATTTGTTACCTCTTAGTTTTGTTATAGGCTTATTAAGTGGTTACAGTAAGGAGTTTTCCAATTATATGGCCTTAGGAAGAGTAGTTTGTTTTCTTCCTTTTTTTCTCATGGGTTATTACTGTACACAAGAACATGTTAAAATAATTAGGAAGTTACCCAAGGTTATTTCTGTATTAGTAATTGTTGCTGTAGGGAGTTTTTCAACATGGATAGTTGGCAATGATATATTTAAGGTGGAGGTTTTGTATTTACGAAAGGCATATCCTGAGAATTCAGAATTTGAGGGAATGTTTTTTCGCTTGATTGTATATGCAGTAGCACTGCTTATGACAGCTGTGATAATAAATCTGATGAGTAATAAGAAAAGCCTTTTATCTAAGATTGGAACCGGTACCTTGACCGTATATATCCTACATTTGTTCACAATACCGTTATTGGAAAAGTTGAAGGTTTTTTATAACCAACCCTATCTTTATCTACTGTATTCTGTTTTTATGACAGCCTTAATTACAATTGTTTATTCTAGCACATTTGTGAAGAAACTATATGACGGATTTATGGACAAGCTGATTGGAATTGTTCTTAGAAAATAGCTTTAAAATAGAGCTTTATATAAATGTCTACTTTTATTTATAGGTGCTCAAAAGTACCTACTTGTGATAGCGGAAGAGAATTGTATTTAATTATATATTTTTTTTATTACTCCGTAGGGGAAAGGTATAGGTGTTAACGTGAAATTAAGTATTATAGTTCCATTCCATAAAGGAATACATTTTTTAGAGGATTGCTTTGAAAGTATTAGAGATCAAGGTTTGACCGGGTATGAGACAGTATTAGTTCTAGATCATGTTAAGGAAGATCTGGGTGAGTTAATTCGTTCCTATGAAGATATTAATATTAGGACGATTGAATTAAATGAGCCTGTAAGTCATGACCGCAAATTTGGTAACAAGGCCGCAGAGGAGAATTTAAAGGGACACAGCGGGGTTGCGGCATCCAGAAATGCAGGTCTTTTAGCAGCACAGGGTGAATATGTATATTTTTTAGACAGTGATGATTATATAATAAACGGAACCCTTCCGATGCTTTTAAAAGAAGCACAGGAACAGGGAGCTGATTTCACATATGGAAGAAAAGCTTCCACCTGGTTCCGGAGAAAAGTCTACTTAGCAGCTCTTGATGAAAAGAACCTGGAAGAAGCTATAGAAGAAGAGCAGGACCAGACAGAACAGATAGAGCAGCAAGAAGCGTCAGTTCAATTGGAACAGCTAGAGGAGGCAGTTCAACTAGAAGAGACTGAAATTCAAGTTAAACTTACAAAAAAACAAAAAAGGATTTTTAAGATCCAACAGCAATTTGAGGATGCAGATATTGAAAACATACTTACTATGCGAAAAGCTGAGGCATATTATAACTTATTTGTATCAAGGAAGGGATTAAGAAATGTCTCTGTCCTTGGAGTTTTGTTTAGTAGAAATTTCCTAAATCAGCATGAGATAGAGTTTGATGAGAGCCTAATCTTCTTCTCAGATGCACCCTTTATGTTAAAGGCACTGGATTTGGCCGTAGTTACTTCCTTTGTTGAAGAGGCAATTTATATAAAAAGAAGACATAATGACCCAATTCATTATCCGTCTTTATCACAGTTAAAAGCATCTGATCGATTTGAGGAATATATAAGGACCTATAAAAATACAAAGCAATCAATTGAAAATAATCATGTACTAACAAAATACTTAGAAGATAAATTCATTACTTACTATACAAGAACTTATGCACCGAGACTTCGAAGAAGTGAAAATGAAGTTTGGCGGAAGGAACACTTTACAATCATGCAGGAATGTATGAAGGAGGTTGATCCAAACATCATCGCTTCTTTAAAAGGATATAAGAAAAGAATTGTTAGAAGTCTGTTAAAGGGTGATATAAAAAAGACCAGGATGCATGTAAATATTCGTCTTGGATTAAAAAAATATAAACGCATTAAGAAAAATAAAAGGGTATTTTCTTATTATTTATATTTAAAGCATTTTATTAAGATGCCGATGAAGGAAAACTGGGTAATATGTGAAAGCTTTTTCGGAAAGAGCTATTCGGATAGTCCGAAATATATTTATGAATATCTTTGTAAGAACTATCCGGGTAAATACAGATTTATTTGGGTGGTTAACAAAAGAACCAAAATTCCATACGGACCAACCAAGGTAAAAAGATTCAGTATACGGTATTCCTATTATATGGCCAGATGCAAGTATAATATTTTTAATGTAAGGCAACCGGAATGGTTTAAAAAGAGAGCAGGCAATGTGTTTTTAGAGACCTGGCATGGAACGCCATTAAAGAAACTGGTATTTGACCAAGAGGAAGTAATGGGAGCATCACCTCTTTATAAGGCTCAATTTTATAAGCAATCCAGAGTCTGGGATTACTTGGTTTCTGCGAACCGATTTTCCAGCGAAGTATTTAAAAGTGCCTTTCTATTTGATAAAGAGATGTTGGAATACGGATATCCCCGTAATGATATTCTACACAGTCCGGATAAAGAAGAACTGGCAGCAGCCATAAAAAAGAAGCTGGGTATCCCGGAGGGTAAGAAAACCATACTATATGCGCCAACCTGGCGGGATGATGAGTATTATGGAAGAGGGGAATATAAATTTGCTTTAAAGTTGGATCTACGTCTGCTGAAAAAGGAGTTGGGTGATGGATATGCAGTGCTTTTAAGGACCCATTATTTTATTGCGGATGCTTTGGATGTGACCGGTTTAGAGGGTTTTGCTTATAATGTAAGCAAATACGATGATATATCTGAATTATATCTGATATCTGATATGCTAATAACGGATTATTCTTCTGTATTCTTTGATTATGCGAATTTAAAGAGACCGATCTTATTCTATACCTATGATCTGGATAAGTACCGTGATATGCTGCGGGGATTTTATATGAATATCGAAACGGAGGTTCCCGGCCCCCTACTTTATACCAGTGAGGAGGTAGTGGAAGCTATTCGTAACATCGATGATATCAATGAGGAATATAAGTTAAAATATGATGAATTTTATGAGAGATTTTGTAGTCTTGAAGATGGACATGCCGCAGAGAATGTTGCAAAAAAAGTATTCAAATTATGACAGAATAACGGGCTGTTTCTATATAGTTAAACTGGGAATATGATTTTACCGTAATGCACTGTTTGACGGACATGTTGCTGCTTTTGTAATGACTATTGCGAACAAAAATGTTCGAACAAGCTATACAAAATGGAAATTATGTCCGTCAATTTATGTGTTAGGTTAATTATTTGCCTTTGTTTATTTAAAACGGCCTTCACTCTTTTTTGTTGAAAAATTCAGTTATTAATCAAATTAATAGATAGTTATAAGTCTTATTTATAGATGTATTGATAACTATCTATATTTTGATGATAAAGTGTGGCTTTTTATGTTATATTTTGTGCAAATGGACAAAATTCCCTAAATAGCCGTGCGATCAAGAAAAAACTATTGCTTAATTACCTTCATCCTTTATAATTATAAGAGTAACGGGTAGCTTCTTAGGTATTATATGAAGAATATAGTAAAGGATGGATGGCACTGCGATGAATAAATTAGAAATGCTCTATGAAGGAAAAGCGAAGAAGGTTTATATCACTGATGTGGAAGATACTTATATCGTTGATTATAAGGATGATGCGACGGCTTTTAACGGACAGAAGAAAGGAACGATTCTTGGAAAGGGCATTGTTAATAATAAGATGACAAATCATATCTTTCGTATTTTAGAGAAAGAAGGAGTGCCTACTCATTACATCGAAGAATTAAGCGACCGTGAAACAGCGGTTAAGAAGGTTGAGATTGTACCTTTAGAGGTGATTATACGAAATGTATCTGCCGGTAGCTTTGCTAAAAAGCTTGGAATTGAAGAGGGAAGAAAACTACTTGCACCAACTTTAGAGTTTTCCTATAAGGATGATGCATTAGGTGATCCATTTATTAATGATTATTATGCAATTGCCTTGGGAATTGCGACCCGGGAAGAAATAGACCGTATTACAGAACTTGTATTTAAGATCAATGAGATACTTTGCAGATATTTTGCTGAGTGTGGAATTGAGTTAGTTGATTTTAAAGTGGAATTCGGCAGATACAAGGGTCAGATTATACTGGCGGATGAAATATCTCCAGATACCTGTAGATTATGGGATATTAATACCCATGAAAAATTAGATAAGGACCGCTTCCGTAGGGATTTAGGTAAAGTAGAGGATGCCTATCAGGAAGTTTTTAAAAGGTTAGGTATAAAATAATGAATAAGATGAGGCTGTTTTCGAAAGAGTTTCCTATCAAAGTGTCCATTCACATAAAAGTCTATAAGGATTTTATTCGTGAATAGCGGATACAGGGATAGGAATCGGATTCGAAACAGCCTCTTGCTAATATCTAACATTCATTTACAAAAATATACTATTGATGTAGAATAATATAAGCAATAGAATAGAAACTAGAAATAGCGAAGAATATGATGTTTATTCAGATAATGATATAGATGTTTATTATAATGGGAGGATGGAAAAACTCATGATGATAGAGAATAACGGGTATATTCCGGACGAATTACATGAAGAATGTGGTGTGTTTGGAGTTTATGATTTGGATGGGAATGATGTTGTTTCCACTATATATTTCGGTCTGTTTGCACTGCAACACAGAGGGCAGGAAAGCTGTGGTATCGCAGTGAGTGATACCAATGGACCAAAGGGCAAAGTGAGATCCTGCAAAGGTATGGGGCTGGTAAGCGAAGTATTTACACCGGAGCAGATGGAAAGTTTGAACGGTAACATTGGTGTCGGCCATGTGCGGTATTCCACTGCCGGTGAAAGTAGCATACACAATACGCAGCCTTTGGTTTTAAATTATGTTAAAGGTACCCTTGCCCTGGCCCATAATGGTAATCTGGTAAATACTCCACAGCTTAGGCGAGAACTAGAATATACAGGAGCAATCTTCCAAACCACTATCGATACAGAGGTAATTGCTTATCATATTGCCAGAGAAAGACTTAATTCTAAGACGGCCGAAGAGGCAGTTGTAAGAGCCATGAAGAAGCTGAGCGGGGCATATTCCTTGGTAATTATGAGTCCGAGAAAATTAATCGGTGCAAGAGATCCATTTGGGTTCCATCCTTTATGTATCGGTAAGAGGGATAACGCTTATATCTTAGCATCAGAAACAGCTGCCCTGAATGCAGCAGATGCAGAATTTATCCGTGATGTATTACCCGGTGAAGTTGTTATGATTGACGAAAAAGGAATTCATTCTGATACATCCCTTTGTAATCAAAAAATCGCTAAATGTGTTTTTGAATATATTTATTTTGCAAGACCGGATACCCGGTTTGATGGCGTTAGTGTCTATAACTCAAGAATAATGGCGGGAAGAATATTAGCCCAGACCCATCCGGTAGAAGCGGATGTTGTTGTCGGTGTACCGGATTCCGGTAATGCCGCAGCCTTGGGATATGCCCTGGAAGCAGGAATTCCCTTTGGCATGGCATTTGTGAAAAACAGCTATGTAGGAAGAACCTTTATTAAGCCAAAGCAATCCATGCGTGCCTCCAGTGTACGAATTAAACTGAATGTTCTTCCTGAGGTAGTGGCGGGAAAAAGAGTTGTTATGATAGATGATTCGATTGTTCGTGGAACAACCAGCGCTAAAATTGTTAAAATGTTAAAGAGTGCCGGAGCGACTGAGGTACATGTAAGAATTAGCTCACCACCGTTTTTATATCCCTGTTATTTTGGAACGGATGTACCAACCGGTGACCAACTGATTGCCCATAAGCATTCCGTTGAGGAAATTAGGGATTTGATAGGTGCAGATTCTTTGGGATATCTATCCGTGGAAAGATTATCTGACATGCTTGGGGGAGATACGGGATTTTGTGATGCCTGCTTTACCGGTAATTATCCCATTGAACCACCAAGTGAGAATATCCGTGGAGAATATGAGCAGTAACCTATGTCGTATTCTTACGATTTTAAAGTTATTTAGTTAAGGGGTTATCGTATGTATGTAATATCACCGATGGATCTTAATGCAGCATGTCATATAGCAAAATGGGAATATGAGGACATTTATGCTGTATATAGTTTTAAGGAGAATGAAGAGACAATAAAAGAGTTATTAAATGGTGATTATTATATGGCACATAACAACCAGAATGAGATAATCGGATATTATTGTTTTGGTAAGTCAGCACAAATACCAGTAAAACAAACAGAGGCTTATACCAGCTGTTTTTTGGATATAGGTTTCGGTATGCGTCCTGATTTGTGCGGAAAAGGGCTTGGATATGATTTTTTAAAATCCGGTATCGAATATAGTATAAATCATTTTAATGCGAAGAAATATCGGCTAACGGTTGCGACATTTAATAAAAGAGCGATAGCCTTATACAACAAAATAGGATTTAAAAAGGTGAATACGGTTCAGCACCTGATAAGTAATAATAAGTTTGAAATTATGGTACTACAAGAATAATTTACCAGAAATTTTATTTTATATAAATAACAGAAAGGGGGATAGATTTAGTAGGAAATACCGTTTCTTTGGATTTCCTGCTAAAGATAACCATGAGTAATGATAAATATATGAGTCCCTTATCGGAACGTTATGCAAGTAAGGAAATGCAGTATATCTTTTCTCCGGATATGAAATTTAAAACCTGGAGAAAGTTATGGGTAGCATTGGCTGAGACAGAGAAGGAACTTGGAATAAGTATTACCGAGGAACAGGTAGAGGAGTTAAAGGCCTTTCAGGAGAACATTAATTATGACGTTGCCAAGGAGAGAGAAGCACTGGTTCGTCATGATGTAATGTCCCATGTATATGCATACGGGGAGCAGTGCCCCGGTGCCAAAGGTATCATTCATCTGGGTGCAACCTCCTGTTATGTGGGAGATAATACAGATCTTATTATTATGACAAACGCCTTAAAGCTTTTAAAGAGAAAGCTGGTGAATGTGATGGCAAAGCTTTCTGAATTTGCTATGGAATACAGATCGCTACCAACCTTAGCCTTTACCCATTTTCAACCTGCCCAACCTACCACCGTTGGTAAGAGAGCTACCTTATGGTTAATGGAATTGAAACTGGATTATGATGATTTAAATTATGCCATTGACAGTATGTTACTGCTAGGATCAAAGGGTACAACAGGTACACAGGCCAGTTTTCTGGAACTGTTTGACGGCAATCATGAAAAGATAAAAGAGCTGGATCAAAAAATTGCCGAAAAAATGGGGTTTGCCGGTTGTTATCCGGTATCCGGTCAAACCTATTCAAGAAAAATAGATAGCAGGGTATTGAATGTTCTAGCAGGTATTGCAACAAGCGCCCATAAGTTCTCCAATGATATTCGTTTGTTACAGCATCTAAAGGAAATTGAGGAGCCCTTTGAAAAAAATCAGATTGGATCCTCCGCTATGGCATACAAGCGTAATCCTATGAGAAGTGAACGAATAGCAGCTTTGGCTAATTATGTGATAGTAGATGCACTTAATCCTGCAATTACAGCATCAACTCAATGGTTTGAAAGAACCTTGGATGATTCAGCTAATAAACGTATCAGCGTACCGGAAGCTTTTCTTGCGGTTGATGGTATATTAGATCTTTATTTAAACGTAGTGGACGGACTGGTCGTTTATCCGAAGGTGATTGAAAAACGTCTAATGCAGGAACTTCCCTTTATGGCTACCGAAAATATCATGATGGCAGCAGTGAAGGCAGGCGGTGACAGACAGGAGCTTCATGAAAGAATACGGACCCTTTCTATGGAGGCAGGTAAGAATGTGAAGGAAAAAGGTCTCGAAAATAATCTATTGGAATTAATAGCAAAAGATCCTGCCTTTCATATGAGTCTTGAGGAATTGAAGAAAGCGATGGACCCGACAAAGTATACCGGAAGGTCAAAAGAGCAGACAGAAGAATTCATTCAAGAGGTTATAAATCCGATACTCAGGGATAACGAAGATTTATTAGGTTTAAAAGCGGATATAAAAGTATAACTAATGATATCCTTAAGGATTGATTAATCATATTATAGTAAAAGAGAAGAAGTGCCATGGGGTTCCCGTAATACACTATTTGGCGGACATATGCATTGATTTGTTTGGCTGTTACGAACATTAATGTATGTAAAACAGGGAAACAAATCAAAGTATGTATCCTCCAACGAGTGGTGTGTGGGAACTCTATGCACTTCTTCTCTAAGTTTTTCATGCAATATCCCTTATAAAAAAATAATATAGCAGCTAAAACTTTCGTTTATTAGCTGCTATATTAAGCTTAGTGAATGGATGCGGGTTGGGAGATTAAGGTTACATTATTCTACATCCGACATGCTCAATACCATTTCTGATTTCTTTTTCATCCGCGGTATTGTTATAATCTACTTCGATAGAGCTTCTTTCCAGGTTAACATTTACATTTTTAACACCTTCTACGTCTTTCAAAACATTTTTTACCTGGGTTTTTATCTGATTGTTTAATAAGCCGTTTACATTGTACTGAACTCGATTCATCTTTTACCAGCCTTTCAAAAAAACACATCAGTTACTCATCTTAGTAAAGCTTGTCTCATATAAATTTGTAATACCTATAGCTTAAATATCCATTAGCCTCCCTTAATTAATCAGGCAAACGATTACCTGAAACCTAAAAATTGAGGAAAGTCTTCCTCAAGATTAGTTTTCGATAAATAAGATTTATTTATCAATATTTTTAACGATTTATGTTATGCAATAGTGTAATAATATTGAAGAGTTGGATAACTCTGTTGATTTCATATTATATATGGATTATAATGGAAAAACATAATTAAAAGGATTTAATAAGGGAGGTTGTTTGGTATGATTCTACATATTAGGGAAATTGTTAATCAAGATTTAGATGAATGTGTTCGGATCATAAGAGAAGGCTTTCTTACAGTTGCCAACGAATTTGGTATTACCGTAGAAAACTGTCCGTCCAATGGCGCTTTTATTAAAAAAGAGCGACTGGAAGCGGATAAGGAGAAAGGAAATCTTATGTATGGATTATTCTGTGATAACAGCCTCATTGGATTTATGCAACTTGAGAAAGCAGATAATGAAAGTTATTATCTCGAGAAGTTGACGGTGACACCATCTCATAGACACTGTGGGTATGGGAAAACCCTACTGGATTTAGCACGAAAGATAGTGAAGGAACTAGGAGGAAAGTGGATTGGTATAGGTATTGTTGAAGAGAACATTAGGCTTAAGGATTGGTATACGGCATACGGATTTCGACATACCGGTACAAAGAAATTCGAACATCTTCCATTTACCGTCGGATTCATGGAACTAAATTTAGAGTAATTTGATATGAAAGAACTTGTGAATAGACTGCTGTTTTGATATATTTAATTAAATAATCTTAGGAAATAGGTTTTATAGTACATAATATCACCTGGCATGATCTTCATAGCATAGCGACTATGATGAGTTGATAAAAAGTGGTAAAGATATCAACAAAACATACAGAAGCTAGATGAGAATTTCAAACCAGGTGATATTTTTGATAACGGATTTATAGATAGTTAGTTAGCTTATACCTGAGAGCTTTGGCCGGATTATTACATTTATTTATTATAAAGGTAAATCCCTTTTATTGAATACATATAATCCACCACTATAGGTTACCAGGGCAACAAGGAATAAAACAATAAAGGAAAGGATATAACCTTCTCCCTGTACGATCTTCTCGGGATCGAATAAGGTATATAAGGTAAAGTATTTTAAGAAATCTGTTTTATCACCTACATTTGATAACATCTGTAAAACCAGGAAAGCAACAGGTAAACCGGCGCCGATCGCCAAGGAATTCTTAGTGTCATTAAACAGGCAGGAAGCAAAGAAACCTAACCCGGTTAAGGCATAGTAAAGAATTAATGCACCGAGATTTAATAGTAAGAAGCCTGGAATGTCCAATTCTCCCGGGAATAATATTACGCTCATACCTACGCCTGCTAAAGTAAGGAAACCAATCAGTAAGGTGATGCTGACTAATAAAAAGAAAGCTTGAGTGCGAGCGATTTTCATACGGGTATTCGGAGTGGATAACAAGCATGCCATGGAACCACGATCCACATGGGAAGCAATACTGCGGTTGGCTACAACAATGGTATATATCATCGGTAACAATAAAATTAGGAAGCCATAGAAATAAGAGGATATAAACTCCAATAAGGTGTTACCAAAGGAGGTAAAGCCCATGGCTGACATCAGTTCTTTCGGCATCATTTTAAGCATTTCATCCAAGGTATCTTGAATTGATGGATCATACATTCCGGCTATGATTGTGATATACATCATCATAACTGCTAAAATTATTAGAAATACAATATAGTTTTGTTTTATGGTTGCTTTTAATAATGATTTGCTAAACATATATTTTTCCCCCTGTCTTATAAGCTTTTTGAAGTTTCCTGAGAATCTCCGTAATACTGCATAAAGATATCCTCAAGACTGCTGTTTTCGGTATCAAGATCCAGAACAGTAAAATTACTTAAAGCATGAACGAAACTTGATACATTACCAAGGATACTAACCTTGGCTCTTTGACCGTTAACGGTTATGTCATCGAAGCATTTCAGCTTTGCAAATTCCTCTGCTGAGGAGGTTGCATCAAAGGTTACCAGATAAGTTTTTCTTCTTTGCTCTTTTAGGATGTGAATATCCTCTGCTGCAACGAGATCACCTCTTCGTATAATGCCAACCCGATCACAGGTCCGCTCTATTTCATCAAAGCTATGGGAGGACATCAAAATGGTTTTTCCTTTTGCTTTTTCTGCAAGAATTAATTCAGCAAAGGTTTTTTGCATCAGTGGATCTAAGCCGCTGGTGGGTTCATCTAAAATTAAGACTCTGGGATTGTGCATAAAAGCCGAAACAATACCAAGCTTTTGCTTCATACCCTTGGACATCTTTCGAATTCGTCCGCTGGTATCTAATTGGAACTGTTCAATCAGCTTATCACGGTAGGTAGTATCCTTTAATTCTCTCATTTCCCCCATGAATTTTAAGAATTCCATACCGGTCATTCCATCAAAGAAAGCGATCTCACCGGGAAGATAACCGAGTTGTTTCATAATCTCAGCACTGTGTGTACGACAATCCATACCAAGTATGGAGGAGGTACCTTTGTCAGGAGTTAGAAAACCCATCAGATGGCGGATCGTTGTAGTCTTACCGGCTCCATTCGGACCCAAATATCCGAATACTTCTCCTTCCTTTACGCTAAAGCTAAGATTAAAGATTCCTTTATGATCACCGTAGTCTTTCGTTAATTCTTTAATAACAATAATGGACATATAATTGATCCCCTTTCTATATTAAAAGTTATTCATCGTTAATGAGGTATCCCTACCTAGTTATTAAGGTGGGTTTGCCATTTAAATCATAAAAACCTTACTCTTGCTATATCAGGCAATGCAGCATACTTGAATGCCGATTACTTATAGATACTCTTCTTTATAAAAGTTCTTACGTAATAATTCCACATAGGAATTATATAAATCCAGTATTTCTTGAAAATTGGGGGAAGCCCGCTCTATGGAGGGATCCAGTCTGTTTTTCATATACAGTTGGCTGGCACATCCTTCCGAACACCAGATTAGTAATTGCATCACCATTTTCGGATCAACCCCTTCTTTAAACTTATGTAGATCAAGCTTATAGAAGAAATGATCGAAGCGTTCCTTTATTAACTTTAAATTGTAAGATTGTATCTCGTTTTTTATGGATGGAGAGTTTTCAATAATTACCTTTTTCATAAATTCAGTTATATGTGGGTATGTGATTGCATATTTCATCTTGAGCTTTTGAATGGCATCCAGACGCTCAAAAAAATCTGTTTTTTGGATATAGGCAGGAAGGCCATCTTCTCCCGGGTCATCAATCAGGAGTTTCATCCGCTCTGCACAATAATCGTACAGATACATATAATAATTCTTTTTTGATTCAAAATAGTAAAACAGGCTGCCCTTTGATATATTCGCTTCTTTCACGATTTGATCGACAGATGCTTTTTGGTATCCGTTTTCTCCGAATACCTTAAAGCCTGCATTAATAATATTTATTTTTTTCTGCTCTTCCAGATTCTCGAAGCTTTCATACACCTGGATCACCTCTTTTACCTTTACTCATATACCATTTTTTGTTTATTTCTTTACGTTTGACTGTTTTGGTCAAATACAGATTACCATATTTAACTCCTTTGTGCAATATTTCCAGGATTAGAATTAGATTAGAAAAAAATAAGAAGCAATCATTAGTTAAGCCATAGACAGAATAAGCACTTGACACAAACCGAAGGATATTAAAGTTTGCAGTATATATAGGATGATGATATAATTATTGCATATAGATTTATGATAAAACATAAGGAGATATTATATGAATATTGACCTTGAATATTATAAAATATTTTATCACGTAGCGAAGGCAAGAAGTTTTACACAGGCAGGGGAGGAGCTATGTATCTCTCAGCCGGCAGTTAGCCAAGCGATTAAGCTATTAGAAACGAATTTAGGAAGCAGACTTTTTATTCGTGTACCCAAAGGGGTGAAGCTCACACCGGAGGGTGAAGTGCTATTATCTTATGTGCAAAAGGGCTATGAATATATTATGCTTGGGGAAGCGCAGTTTAGAAAAATGCTAGATTTGGAGAATGGAGAGATTAGAATTGGTGCAAGTGATATGACCTTACAATTTTATCTTCTTCCCTATCTGGAGAAATTCCATGAGAAGTTTCCCAAAATCAAGGTTACAGTAACCAATGCGCCTACCCCGGAAACTTTAGAATTTCTATATGAGGGAAAGATAGATTTTGGAGTTGTAAGTGAACCCTTTCAGGCAAGACCGGAGACAGAGGTTATTAGGGTAAGAGAGATTCAAGATATTTTTGTTGCAGGCTCCAGATTCCGGGAATTAGAAGGAGAGGTACTTAGATATCAGTCCTTAGAAAAACTTCCAACCATATGTCTGGAGCGTAATACCAGTACCCGAAGATACCTGGATGATTTTTTAAGCGAGAATAATGTAAGATTAAAGCCGGAGTTTGAATTGGCCATGAGTGATATTATAGTTAAGTTTGCCGTAAGAAATCTGGGTATTGGCTGCGTGGTGAAGGATTTTGCACAAGAGCTAATCGATAGGAACCAGCTTATTGAGCTTAGATTTGAAAAAGAAATTCCAAAACGACATTTTTGCATCATCATAGGAAATCATAATCCTATTTCCAAGGCAGCAAAAGAATTATTAGGTATGTTAGGATTATGAGAAGCTTATGCAAAATAATCTTTTGGTATTACGATAAGTCACATCCACTGTACAACAACCTATAAATAGATACTTAATTGGATGTAAACAGATGGGTTCTTGTAACATTTAGACTAAAATTCAGAAATTATTATATATAGCAAAAAATATTGGAGGATACTATGAAGAGAATAGCTAAGTTTGAAAAAGTAAGTTTGAAACAGTTTCGGGAAAGCTGGATTGATACCTTCTATCCGCACAATAACATAGAGGATGAGGTACAATTAAATATAGAAAATATTTATAGTAAAATCAAATTACCCCAAAGGGCTACAACAGGATCTGCCGGGTATGATTTCTACAGCCCTTTAAAATTCTCTCTTAATCCGGGAGAAACCATCAAAATACCTACCGGTATCAGAGTAAGAATAGATGAAGGCTGGGTATTAAAGTGCTACCCCAGAAGCGGATTGGGGTTTAAGTACCGTTTACAGATGAATAATACGGTGGGTATTATTGATAGTGATTATTATCATTCTGACAATGAGGGTCATATTTTCTGCAAAATTACAAATGACAGTAAGGAAGGTAAATCTGTGATGCTTGATGAAGGCACAGGATTTATGCAGGGAATCTTTGTTGAGTATGGTATTACCGTAGATGATGAAGTGGAAGAAATCAGAAACGGTGGTTTTGGAAGTACAACGAAATAGATTATGAAAGTCGCAGATTAGTGTTAATAATATATTCATAAATCTATGCTACAACTAGTTTTTATTTAGGAGGTATGTATGGCAGGAATTGCAGCGCATTTAATCATTGCCAGAGAAATACAAAAGCTACTACCGAAAGGAACTATTAAGGAGGAAGGGATGTTCTATGCCGGCTCAATTGCTCCTGATGCGATTCATGCAAGGGAAGGTTTTGTGAGAGAGGATAAAAGGCATACGCATCTTAGAGACGATATTCGGGATATGGAGTTTCTTAAAGAAGAAAATCTTGCGCTTTTTCATCAGAGGGTTACAGATTTTATTCTGACTTCAAGAAAAAAGGAAGGAGGAGTATTGGATCTGTATCGTGGTTATGTGGTACATATTCTTACGGACGAATTATATATGCGGACCCTTCGCTATGAATTTGTTGAAACCATGAAGACGTTAGGAATTAGTCAGAGTGACAGGGAATTTTTCCATAGAATTGTTGAGGATATGACCAGAAATGATTATCTTTTGATGAGCAACTATAAGGAAATGGCGGAAATCAGAGCAAAACTGGAGAACGTAAAATCGTACGAAATAAAAAATATGCTAAGTGAACAGGAATTAACAAACAGTAGAAATTGGGTTATCCAAAAATATTTTGTAGAGAAACATGATTGCTTAAACCCCATTTATATAAGCTATGAGAGAACATTAGAATTTATAGAGTTGGCTTCAAGAGATATTGTAGAAAGACTTTCTGAGGGAGGCAGTCTTACCAGAATGTTTTAACTGGTGCCGGATCATTAAACAACGTAAAATAAAAAAATATTGTTTTATATGTATAAGTATAAAGCGGCACCATTGCAAATGAAAGGGCTGTTATCAAAATAGTAAGCTGGGAATATGATTTTACCGTAATACACTGTATGAGGACATGTTGCTGGTTTTGTTATACCGAGTGCGAACAGAAGTGTTTGAACAAGGCATACAAAATCGTAAAATATCCTTCAATCTGTGAAAGGTAAATTATATTCCCATTATTTATTTTTGGAACAATCCCTTGAATTATGATTCGTAACACAGATTTTATATACATAACATAAGTCATATAAACGATTCATAGAAGTTTGTATTGTATCAAACATCCACACATATACATGAGTATAAGGGTTGTATTAAATATTACACATATATTAATAAATATGTTGCTATATTAAATAAATATTACAAATATATTAAATATTGATTGTGTTATGTAACAAATATTGGTATAATACCCATCAGAAGTAATTAAGCAATCTAGAAAGTAATTTGAGGTGAACAGATGAAATTAAGACATAAAAAAATTATTTTACTCACGATTATGGGAAATATGGGAATTGGAATCATTGCACTATCCTTAAGCCAGATGAAAACCGGGACAGAAGAAACATTGGACATGAAAGAAATGAATCGGATAGAGAAAGTAGATTCTAATAAGGATAAAATGATGCAAAAGAATCTTTCTGTTCCTAATGAACAGGATGAAAGTACGATTTCTGTAGCAATACCGTCAACATCACAAGTAGACCCAACACTTTCGCCGATCTCAAATCAATATCAGGTATATGGGATAGAAGAAGACGGATATCCTGAAATAGAAGAATTAGTTTATAATTATTTTGCAGCAAAGATTAATCTTGATATCGATAAACTAAAAAGCCTTTCGAATGATCCAATGAATATAATTTCACTGGAACAGTTGGAAAAAGATACAATGTATGAAGAGGATTATCGCAATATCAAATGTTATATAAAAAAAAGTTACGAAGAAGGCGTTTACATTGTGTATATCTATTATGAAACAAAAATAACTGGTATCACAACCTTAGCTCCTAATCTTTCTAAGATATTGGTGGTTACGGATCATACGGGAGAATTAAAGATCAATGATAAGCCAATGGATGAAAAATTAAAAGCATACTTTGATGATAGGAATAACGATGCCGATGTACAGGAATTAATAAAAATGACGAACAAAGAAGTAGAGGAAGCGAAGGCGCAGGATGAGGAGTTGCGTAACTATTGGGAGAGTATAACAGGCACGTAGATTCCACTCTTCTTAATTAAAAATTAATTTTTTTACTTTGCTTCATGCATTTCCCATTTCATTATCTATATTGTTTTTAAGGTTTTTTTTCATAATGTAGTAACACAAGATTCGGTTGTTTTCTACTTTGTATTTATGATATTCCATAGGCTTATAGCCATGTTTGAGATAGAAATCATAGGCCGGCAAGGAAGCTTCTATCACAGCGGTGTCAAAATTTAAAGCAACAATTTCTTCCAAGTCGTTCATAATTATTTTGCCGTATCCCATGCCCTGATATTCCGGTTTCACATACAGTCGTCCGATATTATTCGATTCAATGATACTGCCGGTTCCGACAAATATGTCGTCGACTGACAATACATAGACATTACCATTATTAATGTCAGCTTCTAATTTCGAAGTGTTATGATAATTCAGAAAGAAATCAACGACTTCTGTAGGATAATAATTCGGATAAATATTCTTTATTGTTGTATGAACAATCTCATATACAGCATCTAAGCTGGCCGGTGTGGCTTTCGCAATAATCATGTCTAAATCCTCTTTCTTCTTTAGCAAATTCTTCTATGAGATAAACGAAAATCTTTATCTACCTTCACTAATTATAGCATTATTTACTAACAATTGCATACCGTGCGAATAAAATTAACAGTAGAACGGATATAAAAATTGGTTATTAATTTATGAGGTATAAGTATTCGTTATGCAATGCATAATATATATTGATTTTACTTATATAATCAAGTGATATATACTTATGAAGTAATAAGAATACAGATTTTGATGCAGATTGATACTAAATAAGGAGTATCACTTTGAATAGTAATTATTTGCATCATCCAAGGAGGATTCATTATGGTAAAAGCAATTGTAGGAGCGAATTGGGGCGACGAAGGAAAAGGTAAGATCACCGATATGTTAGGCAAGGAAGCGGATATTATTGTACGTTTTCAAGGCGGCAGCAATGCAGGGCATACAATCATCAATAATTATGGTAAGTTTGCTCTTCATTTACTTCCATCCGGCGTTTTTTATCAACATACGACTTGTGTTATCGGTAACGGAGTGGCACTGAATATCCCTTACTTATTTAATGAAATCAAATCTTTGGTGGATCTCGGAGTACCAAAGCCAAATATTAAGGTTTCTGATCGGGCACAGATTATGATGCCCTATCATATACTTTTTGATCAGTATGAGGAAGAGAGACTGGGAGGTAAATCCTTTGGTTCAACCAAATCCGGCATCGCGCCATTTTATTCAGATAAATATGCGAAAATCGGTTTTCAGGTATCTGAGCTTTTTGATGATGAAGTATTGAAGGAAAAAATAGCAAGAGTATGTGAATTAAAAAATGTTATTTTAGAGCATCTTTATCACAAGCCTGCAATTGATCCGAATGAATTATATGAAACGATGATTGAATATAGAAATATGGTAGAGCCTTATGTATGTGATGTATCTGCTTATCTGCATGATGCAATTAAAGAAGGTAAAAACATTCTGTTAGAGGGACAACTGGGAGCTCTTAAGGATCCGGACTTTGGAATTTATCCGATGGTTACCTCTTCTTCTACTTTAGCAGCATATGGTGCAATCGGAGCAGGAATTCCTGCTTATGAAATAAAGAACGTGGTTACAGTTGTAAAAGCATATTCAAGCGCTGTTGGAGCTGGTGAATTTGTCAGTGAAATCTTCGGTGAAGAAGCAGATGAATTACGCAGAAGAGGTGGAGATGCCGGTGAATTCGGTGCAACCACAGGAAGACCCAGACGAATGGGATGGTTTGATGCAGTAGCGTCCCGCTACGGCTGTAGAATGCAGGGAGCAACGGAGGTGGCACTAACGGTTCTAGATGTACTTGGTTATCTGGATACGCTTCCGGTTTGTGTCGGCTATGATATAGACGGAGTGGTAACGAAGGATTTCCCGACAACTGTTAAGCTGGCGAAAGCAAAACCGATTTATGAGTATCTGCCCGGATGGAAACAGGATATTAGAGGCATAAGAAATTATGAAGAGCTGCCCGAAAATTGTAAAAAATACATTGAGTTTATCGAAAAGGAGCTGGAAGTGCCAATTACCTTGGTGTCTAACGGCCCGGGCAGAGAAGAAATTATAAAAAAATAAAAAAGCAGATAGATATACCATAAAAGGCTCAAAATGATACAGACAATAATAAGGGTTGTTGCAAAAATTATAAGTTTGTAACAATCCCTTATTATTTTCCCAAAAGTTTCATTTTGAGCTTCTTTTGTTTTTTATCAGTTAATCTGTTATAATGAACAAATAACTACAAAATTAAGTATCAATAGACAAAAAAATACTTGTATTTTATTGCGTTTTAAACATTAGCATGGTAAAATATGTAAGAATAGCTTAAAAGGTACAGGATTATTTGACTTATTATTGCTTGATAGTTCACGGGAGAATATATTGATGAAAGTTATTTATCTTGGTACTTGTAACTCTTTGGCTTCTAAGCTGGTAGACAGATTAGTGAAAGAAGAGGATCAAGTATATATCATTGCAAAACAGGATTTTGATAAATATACAAAGCCTGCACTGCATTATAAATGGTATAAGTATAATAGTAACGACATAGGGCTAAAGAAAATTTTTTCAAGTATTAGCCCGGATGTTGTTATTTTTGCTGGAGACATATTCCTAAAAGAAACCTGGCAGTATTGTACTGACACCAATGAATACTTATCTCGTTTATTAAATATATTAAACCTTTCCAGTATTCACAATGTTAATAAGTTTATCTACCTATCCACCAATGAAGTATATTCGGTAGGGAATCTTACTCATAAAGAAACGGATTTAAAGCATCCAACTACCTACAAAGGGGAATTATGTAGCATCGGTGAAGAGCTGGTAATGGGTTTTCATGAAAAACATCAAATGAATGCAGTGATATTACGGTTGGAAAATATATATGGCACCCATGTTATGGAGGAAGAGCAGGATTTTGTATCGAATATTGTGAAGGACTATTATCGAAAGGGTATCTATAAAGCGAATAAGAATAAAATCCTCTATCCAATTCATATTAAAGATTGTGTGGAAGCTATTTATCGGGCCAAAGACTATACTCCAAGCTTCATTTATAATGTTGGATGTTCGGATGCACTGAGTGAATATCAGGTGGCTGTGATATTAAAAGAAACTCTGAAAATCAATGCAAAGATTGAACCATATGAGGGGGAAATCATCTCCTACGCTATGAACGCGGACAAGATCAAATCCGAACTGGAATGGGTAGGTTACCATAGATTTTCTTCTGTCATAAGTCAGAGCGATATGAATTTAACCTACCAACAAGAACCGGAAATACCAAAAATAAGAAGAATAATCCCAAAGAAACCAATATTAATTTCCCTGGAGAACATAATTGTCTTTATCCTATTCGCGCTTATAACTATGCTGTTTTCAAATCATTCTTTTTTGAAAACTATGGACGTCATGACGATTTACATCATCTTAATCGCTTTATTACTTGGTGTTCGCCAATCCATGCTATCGGTAATCTTATCTTTTGGATTTTATCTGGGGCAACATGGTATCGCAGGATGGAATATCTTAAATGTGTTAACGAATATAGACTTTATTATGACCCTGGCTAGATATATATTTATGGGAATTGCAGTAGGCTATGCTGTTGATCATTATCGTACTATGTTACAGGAGAAAGATACGGAGTACGAGTATTTAAGGAAAGAATATCAGGAAATAAGAGAAATTAATGAAGATAATATATTAATTAAACGTGAGTATGAGAAGAGGATATTAACCTATAAAACAAGTTTACCTAAATTATATTCCATCATAAGTAGACTGACCGTTCTGGAACCCGAGACAATCTTTGCAGAAGCAATTGATGTTATTAAGGATATTATGGATACGGATACGGTAGCAGTATATCTTGGTAACGAAAAGAGCAGTTATATTCGTCTGATTGCATCCTCAAAACCGGATGCGGTTTTTAAAGGTAAATCAATCAACCTAAAGGAATATCCCGCTATGAGGGACAAGATCAATAGCAATGAATTGTTTATCGGTTCCCAATGGGATGATCAGGAGCCCTCTTTGGCGGCACCGATTTTCCATGAGGGAAAATGCATTGCTATTATCATAATTAATAAAATGAAGTTTAAAAGTCTTAATTTATATCAACTAAACTTATTCCGTACCCTTACTGTGTTGATATCATCTTCCATAGCAAAAGCAAAGGAATATGAGGCTGCAGTCCGATCATCGCAGTATATTGATGAAACGGAGATATTAAATGCGAAGGAGTTTGAAAAGCTCATTAAAATCAAGCAGGAAGGTAAGAAAAAAGGAATTGCAGACTACAGTATTATTAAACTAAAAGCAGAAGAAGATATCAAAGATACCTATTATAAGGTGGTAAATTCAACCCGCAATACAGATTTCTTTGGAGTTAATGAGAAAAGGGAACTGTTTGTATTACTGAATAATACCTCCTTTGATGAAGTGGGATACGTATTAGAGCGACTAAGACAAAATGATATTGAGGCAGAAATTATCAATTTATAATGATACATATATTTCATTTAATTTATTTTATGAACATAAGAAAGTGGGTAAGGATGGAGATCATCGGTTTTATTATTTTTCTAAATACTATTTTCACTTTGATCTTTCTTTTGAAAAGTAAAGACAAAAAACAGGGAATTTTATTTGGGACAATGTTTTTTATTGTACCCGTTTTTGGATTTGCAATTTATTATATACCTCATTTTATGTTTCGCATGATACATAAGACTAATTTATATAACAAGGATGATATTATATCAATGAAGTTAAGAGAAGATTATGCCGCCAGACCGAAAGTGGAGGAGGAATTAAATATAGTTCCTTTCGATGAGGCTTTAGCGGTAAGTCAAACCGGAGAAAAAAGAAATCTTTTACTAGAATTACTAAAAGGGAATATGGCTGACAATTACAAAGTAACAATGTCAGCCCTTGAGGACAGTGATTCAGAAACCTCTCATTATGCTGCAGCTGCAACTATGGAAATAGCTAGAAAACTTAGAAATGAGCTTCAAAAATCAGAAACTGTATTTCTTCAGAGTAAGGAATCACCTGAAAAACGTAGAGATTATCTGGATAAACTATATAACTTTATTGATAGCGGTGTACTCTCCAGTAGGGATCGACTTATACAAATGAATAAGTATATAAAACTTATACAGGAAACAATGAATGAGTATTCAACGGTTACATTAGAAAGTGACTATATTCATTTGATAGATTTCTATCTGGAATTAAATCAGTTATATGAAGCAGAAGAAGTAGCAAAAAATAGGTTAAGTGAATTTGAAGATGAAGATATATACATGCGTCTTCTAGAGATTTATTATCGACTTCAAAATAAAAATGAATTTGATAAGGTATTACAAAGACTAAGAAATTCAACGGTGGTTTTGTCGGCAATAGGACTCGATCAGCTTAGATTCTGGATTGCGAGGGGGTGACCTGTATGTTATCTACAAAACGGTTAATCTTAATCATTATTATCATAACTACGATTTCAATTGCTTTTTTATTATTTAATGTCAGTAATTATACAACAGAACCCACAAAGGACATTAATACTTTTCAGGATGAGTTAATTTTGGTTAAGACATCACTACCTGAAACAATGAAAACCGATATCTATTATATTGTAGGGGATGCTAAAGATGAGTACGAAAAAAATATAATAACGAATGTTAAGCAGGCATTATCCTATATGAAACTTAAGTTTAGTGAAAAGATAATCATTAACGAGGATGATCTGATAAAACAACCTATATTAATCATTTGTACAAAAACACCAAGCAAGGTTATGGATTTAAAGCAATTGGCAAACTATATCAGTAACGGTGGAAAAGTACTCTTTGCTGCGGGACTTCCTGAGGGATCTAAGGATTCGTATCTTTATCCGATATGGGGAATTATGGAGAAGGGAACACCGGTTGAGACGAAACAATTGCATATAAACAGACAATTTATGCCCTATCCTGAGATTACTTTTGATTATAGTGGATATAATTCATCTTCAAATTTAACGCTGAATCCTTCGGTAAACGTATTGATGGAGGATACGAACAAAGTACCGATGATATATAGTCACGGCTATGAAAGAGGAAAGGTAGTAGTGATCAATGGCTCTTTGATGGATAACATTAGCAGCGGGGGTTTTTTTAGCAGTGCTTTAGGAGAATTAAAGGGAGACTTAATCTATCCGGTAATCGGTGTAAAAACGGTTTATTTGGATGAGTTTCCTCCTATCCAAAGTATGGATGATATCAAGTCCAATCAGTTATATGGCCGAGGGGCAGAGTCGTTTTTAAGAGATGTTTTATGGCCGGAGCTTCTAAGAAGTTCCTCCAGGTATGATATAAAATATACGGCAGGTATCTTAAGCTTTGTTGATAAAGAGAACAATCTTTTGTTGGAAAACGAACGTTTGACAAAATATTTACTAAAGGAAATTCTTCGTTATCATGGAGAAGTTATTCTACAAGGAGACTTTTCTAATTCAAGTTCATTTCGTACGAATTTATTGTCACACTATTATAACGAGTTCAAAAGAATGTTCCCCAACTATAAAATCAGCGGGTATTCTGTATTATATGGGAAAACAAATCAGGATATTTTAAAAACAGTAAGCGAGGTATTGGGTGGGATCTATACAGTAAGAGGATTTTACCAGGGAGATGAAACAACGCAGACGATTCAGAAGTTTGAAGTTAAGGATAGTTTCGTCCACTATCCTGTAATCAGTTCAGGATTTAGCAAAAGCCATGGAATGTTCTATGAATTTTTATCCGGGCTTTCACTGTACGGAGTAGTTTCCCATAGTTTTAATATACGTACGTTATTTCAGGAGAAAGACAGTAGCTGGACCCGGTTAAGTGATGAATTTAATGATCTGGCAGAGGCTTATTTTGGGACGACATCATGGCTAAAGGCAAAAACCCTATCTGAGAGTGCCAAGAATACGAAGGCTTATTATAGCCTTAAAATGTCGGTGGAATATAAAGAAGATTATATTAAGGTCTACTGTAGTGATTTTAGAAGCGGACAAGCCTTTTTTTTAAGAAGCTATAAAAATATCAAAGAACTGTCCGGCGGACAAGCGACGAAAATTAATGACAGTTATTATTATATAGAAGCAATAGAGCCGGAGCTTATAATATTTTATCAATAGGAGTATAAACGGCGACAGAAAATACATTTATAGAGTTCATTTGGAAAAATAATGTACGAAACATAGAAGTTTTGTGAGAGTTATCCTATGTTAATAAAGGCGTTATTATAAATTACCGGAAGGGTTGGTTACTATGCGGGTATGTATCATTTGTGAAGGAAGTTATCCCTATATTGCGGGAGGAGTATCCGGTTGGGTACAGATGTTGATTAGTGAACATAAGGATATTGAATTTGTCATCTGGTCCATTGCTACCAGCAGAGAGGAAATGAAAGATTATAAATATGAACTTCCTTCTAATATAGTAAAAGTCAAGACGGTTTATTTAAATGATATCAAGTTTGTAAATAAACATAAAAAAATCAAATTAGATACCAAGGATAAAGCCATACTCAAAACCTTTCTTATGGAATCCAATGATAAGATAAATTGGGAGGATATATTGCAATTTCTCAAGATACATAGAGAACGTCTTACAGATATTATTATGAGCAAGGATTTCTTTGATATCGTTGTAGAAATCTATAAGAATGCTTATACAAGAATTACGTTTAGCACATTTTTATGGAATATCAGGTCCATGTATTTTCCGTTGCTATATATATTATCCCATGAGATACCGAAGGCGGATGTATATCATGCAGTATCTACCGGTTATGCCGGGGTACTTGGCGGTGTAGCCTCACACTTGTTTGAGAAATCTTTTCTGCTGACGGAGCATGGGATTTATACCAGAGAACGGGAAGAAGAGATTATTAAATCTGATTGGGTCGTAGGTATCTATAAAGAAATCTGGATTGACTTTTTTAATAAGCTTTCCCGTATTGCTTACAAACAAGCCGATAAAGTGATTTCTTTGTTTGAAACCAATAAGACCCTACAAGTGGAACTGGGCTGTCCGTTAGAAAAAATAAGGATTATACCCAATGGAATAGATGCAGATAAGCTTAGTCTAATCCCCAGAAGAACACAGCAAAAGAACGAGTTTATTCATATAGGTATCCTAGCCAGAGTAGTACCGATTAAGGACATAAAGACAACTTTATTATCTTATGATATTGCCAAAAAGCAGATCCCGAATCTTAAATTATTCATTTTAGGGCCCTATGATGAGGACTTGGAATATTATAAGGAATGTGTTGCTTTAATTGAAGAGATGAGTATCGAAGATGTAGTATTTGAAGGAAGAGTTAATGTGACAGATTACCTTCCTAAGTTAGATATCATGCTGTTAACCAGCATCAGTGAGGGTCAGCCCCTGGCTGTTTTGGAAGGAATGGCAGCAGGAATTCCACAGATTTGTACTAATGTTGGCAGCTGCATGGAACTTCTGTATGGAAGTCCTTCCGATCAATTAGGGCAAGCTGGAATTATTGTTCCGGTGATGAATATTAATTCTATTGCAAATGCGATTATTTCATTAGCAACGAATGAAAAGCTTAGAAAAGTAATGGGTGATATCGGTTGTAATCGAGTAATGAAATATTACCAAAAAGAGAATTTCCTAAATCAATATCAAGACATGTATATAGAAATGGGAGGAGCCTTTCATGGCAGGCGTAGGATTTGAACTAAGAAAAATATTTAAGGATGAAACGATTCACGGCAAGGTCAAGGGTGTCATTTATGCTTCTATGACAACGATAGGTCCTACGATCATGTTTATGTTGTTACTCTTGGGAATTCGATATGTGATGAATATATTCGATGTACCCTATAAGGAGCAAATATTTTTTTCTTCTGCCAGTCTTTATCTGTTTATTTTTGCAACCATGATATCCGGAGCCCTAAATACAATCAGTACCCGTTTTATATCCGATATGATATTCATAGAAAAAGATGAATATATTCCCGCTACTATGTTTGGAACCATAATGATCGGCTCCTTTGCAGCAGCAATTCCTAATTTCATTATATGTATTGTTTTATTTGCAAAATATGACATTAATCCGGTATTTCTTATTGGATATTATTTATTTGGTATTATGATAACAGTAACCTATTGTATCATGACTTTTATTTCTGCAATCAAAGAATATGCCAAAATAACAGCATCCTTTTTTGTAGGACTTTTATCCGCTGTAGCAATATTTTTTATTGCTCAACGGTATATGGGGTTATCGGTAATTAACTGTATTATCTACAGTTTAGCTCTTGGCTTTTTGCTTATTAACGTATTTTTGATTTACTATATCATAACATTTTTTGAAAAATCAAATCACCGATATTTTGAGTTTCTTAAGTATTACATAAAATATCCTAAATTATTTTTGAGTGGTTTGTTCTATGTATTGGGGTTATATATATCCAATATTATATTTTGGTTTTATTCTGACATAGCAACCGTGGTTACTCTGTTTCATGTTGCACCGTCCTATGATATGGCCACTTTTTTAGCAGTCATAGTTAACCTCTCTGCTATTGTGATATATACGGTAAAAGTGGAAACACAGTTTTTTGAAAAATATAAATTGTACGTGATGGCATTAAACAATGCTAACTATGCCGTCATTGAAAAAGCCAGAAAAAACATGAACAATACCATACATATCAACTTGTTTTTTATCTATGAAATACAGCTTATCATAACGATAATTTTAACCTGTTTATCTGTTATGTTTTTTCCCATGTTAGGGATAGGCGGATTAACCTTAGACTTTTTCTTATTGCTGGGAATTGCATATTATGCTATATTTTCAATGTATTTTACTGTTGTATTTCTATATTATTTTTCAGATCAATTCGGTAGCTTTATAGCAACCGCACTCTTTTTTGGTGTAACAGTAATAGCCTCCTTAATTGCGATTAAATTAGGCAATGGTTATTATGCAATCGCTCCCTTGACCGGAGCTATTGTCGGATGGATCTATGCATTTTTAAGATTAAAGTATATATTAAAAGATATTAATGCCAATATATTCTGCGGTATTTTAAAGTAGGCAGCAAGGAAGGAAGCGTGTATCTTATGAAGTTAAAAAACACTACAATCAGCGGTATTATACTAGGTCTCATGGTTATATCGGTTATAACGTTCTATATGCTATATCAAAATACAAAATATGATACAGAAGAATTATACTCATCAGATGTGATTATGGATGATTGGACCCTGGAGAGTAGTTTGTTGAACGGGGCAGCTCTTAGAGAAAATAAAAACATATATCTGGACCAAGATCCGAAGAAGTTAACCAAAGTATATATAACAGTATTTCCTACGGAAGATGAAGAGGGCGATATCCTAAACTTTTCGGCTTTTGATTTACATAAATCATTGGATAAAAAGTATAATCCGATTTTGAATGCCAATGTACAGATTGTGAATGAAAAGGATGAGCTAAATCAAAATCAAAATATAAATTCAGTGAATGCAACCATTCAAGTAAGAGGTAATTCCTCAAGGGGTGCGTCCTATAAATCTTATAGAATTAAGATGAAAGACGGAGCAGATACCTTTTACGGACAATCTGTTTTGAATTTAAATAAGCATCAATTTGATGACAGTAAGATTGCCAATAAATTCAGCATGGATATTATGTCCCGTATTGAGAACATAGCAAGTCTTCGAACGAACTTTATGGTAGTATATATAAGGGATGCATCGTTACCCGCCGATAATCAGGAGTATGAATACTATGGACTTTATACCCATGTGGAACAGCCAAATAAAAATTATCTGAGAATAAGAGGATTTGATGATAATGGTACTTTATATAAGGCAACTAATTTTGAGTTTCGACTGACACCCCAGTTAAAGAACGTTGATGACCCGGCTTATAATCAAGAAGAATTTGAAAGTGTTCTCTCCATAAGGGAAGGGAAAGATCATTCAAAGATATTAAAGATGCTAGAAGAGGTCAATGATCCAAACAAAGACTTTCATCAGGTGTTTACCACATATTTTAATGAGGAGAATTATCTTACCTGGTTAGCTTGTAATATCCTCTTAGGAAATGAAGATACAATATCACATAACTACATTTTATATAATCCTACGAATTCTCTGACCTGGTATTTTCTTCCCTGGGATTATGACGGTACCTTTCAGTTTGGAGAGTTCGAATCAACAAATGCAACTCCTTATACCTTAAAAGGAATACAAAGATTAACAGGAGTACAGCTGCATCGCAGATACTTTAAGCAGAATGGAAATTTAGAAAAATTAACAAAAAAAGTCGAGGAACTGCTGGAAACTGCTTTTTCAAAAAGCAGGGTAGAAAATTTACTTAATTCCTATCAAACTGTATTAAACAAGACGATGTATTTGCCTCCGGATCTTTTGATTTCATCCATGGATCCCAGTGAATACAAGGACTACCATGATCAGTTTTATGAGCAGATACAACTAAATTATGAGAAATATTCCGGTTCATTAAAATATCCTATGCCTTTCTTTGTCAGCGAACCGGAGCGGACAAAAGAAACGACTACCGAGTTTCGGTGGGAAGCCTCCCATGATTATCAAGGAGATTTGATTACCTATGGCATTACTTTGGCCAGGGATCATACAATGCAGGATATTGTATTTAGTGAAGAGGGAATCGTTGACACATACTATGCTTATACAAAACCAATACCTGAGGGTACGTATTATCTGGAAGTTACTGCAACTGATAGTGAAGGAAACAGACAGATCAGTCTGGATTATTATAAAAATGAAAGTCAGAAGGTCTACAAATATGGAATTCGGCAGGTTGTATTGCAGTAATAGGAGGACATGATTATGAAATACCAAAATCATAAATTACGACATGAGTTAAAATATTATATCACAGACGAAGTCTATCGAACCTTAAGAGAACGGTTTCGATATCTCCTAAAGCCGGATGAGAATATGGTGGATGAAGAAGGGTATTTGATCAGTAGTCTGTATTTTGATGATGTATTTCATTCAGCCCTGGAACAAAAAGTGAATGGAACAAGATTTCGTCGTAAATACCGAATACGCATTTATGATCGAAGTGATAACATAATTAAACTAGAGTGCAAGAGTAAATTCGATAGCTTTATTGCAAAGGAAAGTGCGACATTAAATCGGGAAGAATACAACCGGATTTTAAATGATGAATATGATTTTTTATTAAACCGGAAGGAAGCAGTGTGCAAAGAACTATACGCTTATCATAATTCCAGATTGCTTGCACCGGTTACAGTTGTTGAATATCTGAGAGAAGCCTATGTATCCGACCTTGGAAACGTAAGGATAACATTTGATAAAAATATATCTGCTTCTCTTTTTTCTCTGGATATGTTTGGTGAAGAATATGAGACAATGGAAGTTTTACCTCAGGGCTTAATGGTTTTAGAAGTAAAATATGATGACTTTATCCCAAAATACATATGGGATCTGATTCAAATATCCAAAGCACAAAAGTGCGCCATATCAAAATATGTGATGTGTAGGAAATTAAATAGGAGGGTAACACAAGTATGAAAAGTTTTTCAGATATATTCAAAAAAAGTTTTATGGAAGGGAATGCGGTGGATTTACAGATACCGAATGTGTTAATGGCCTTAATCTCGTCATTCCTTTGCGGAATGATCATATATTTTATATACCGGAAGTTTTATAAGGGTATCATCTATAATAACAATTTTAATATACTGCTTGTACTTGTCTCTCTTATCACTACTTTTATCGTTATTACCATCAGTTCGAATGTCGTATTATCCTTAGGCATGGTAGGTGCCCTTTCAATTGTACGGTTTCGTACAGCGGTCAAGGACCCCTTAGATGTAGGCTTTCTATTCTGGGCCATATCAATCGGTATTACCTGTGGAGCCGGGCTTTATTTCATGTCCTTTTTATCTACCTTTGTTATCGCAGTAATCTATGTTCTATTAATTACATATAAAAATACAGCTAGAGTCTATCTGTTAATTGTAAAATTCAAAAACGAAGCAAATGAGGATGTACAAAAAATACTTGTTAACGTAAAACATGTTTTGAAAAATAAAACAGTACTTGGTGGAAAGACAGAATTAACCGTTGAAGTGAAAGCAAAAGTGGATAACACCTCCTTTGTAACTCTTCTTTCAGAAGTGGAAGGTGTTTATAGTGCAGCTTTGGTTGAATACACCGGAGATTTCGGTGAATAAGTGATTAAAAGGGGTCCCAGGGATTGATGAGTACAGCGAAAAAAATAATCATCGCATTAGTGATTGTGCTTTTCATATTTGGATTAATGTATATGATACTATATGCTAAAAAAATTAAATTACTATTTACAGAAAGCCAGGAGGCCCTGACAAACCCGGCACGAGGTTTTTATATTCAGTTTGACAGTAGCAGGATCAGTAAATTGGAAACACTTCGTAAAGAAGGTATCACGCTGGCTTTGATGGGATATGATATCAAAGATTATGTAAGGGAACCAATCAGTTTAGAAAAGCTTGAGGAATTAAGACAAGCTTTGGAAACAGCCAAGGAATATGGGATTAAAGTGATATTTCGTGCAGCTTATGGGTTTGAAGCAGAATATGAATATAAAGATCCCAAAGATATCGAAATTACTCTGGGTCATATTAGGCAGATAGCTCCAATAGTAAATGAATATAGAAGTAATATCCTCTGTGTACAGGCAGGGTTTTTAGGACCCTGGGGTGAATGGCACCACAGTAATCTGTTACCGGAGGAGGAACAACAAAGTAAGAAAAACAGAAATACGATTCTGGGTGAATTGATAAAAAATCTAGACAACAACATAGTTATAAATGTAAGAAGGCCGAGGTTTATTCGGGATGCGTTAGAAGCAGGATTGGATACTCAGAGGCTAGGCTTTCACAATGATGCACTACTGTCAACGGACAGTGATATGGGTACCTACGATGATCCGAAGTATTCCCGTACTCAGGAGTTAGAGTGGGTTTCAAAAAATATGTCACATCATATGAACGGAGGCGAGATGCCAAAAGTTAGTGTATTTTCCTCCGCAACAAATGCAACAGCGGAATTTGAAAAGCTAAATCTAACTTACTTAAATTCCAGATATAATAAAGAGGTCCTAGAAAGCTGGAAGAAAGAAACTTTGAATGGGAGGAACGCTTTTGATGATATCAACAACCGATTGGGGTATCGATATAGCTTAAAAAGTGTAACACTCCCAAAAGATTTAAAGATAAAAAAGCAATTCGATGTAAAAATAACAGTAAAAAATACAGGGTTTTCAGCCATAAAAGAAGAGTATGTAACCTGGCTGATCATTGAAAATAACGGAATTGTGGCAAAATTCCAATGTGATAAAGAACAAATTCACCTTATAAAAGGGATGTCAGAAGATACTCTAAAAATAACCGCCAATGTTCCACAAATCTTTGAAGGAAAGAATTTGAATATAGGTATTAAAATTAGCGGCCCGGCGGATGCGGATACGAAGAATTATTATGATTCGGTTCATTTGGCTAATGAAGACATCGAATACAAGAATGGTGTTAATTATATAGCTACTTATATCCATGAGGATAATCGATATGTTTTGAAAAAGCTGAGATAAACGGGGATGTTGTAAAATGAATATTAAGGGTAAGTTAAAACCCAGACATATTCATATTACAACATCCTCATATACATTTATATGTATATACAATTTATTATATAGTAGATTGATCATTATGGTTTCTGTAAGATTGACCTTGTTCTTTCTTTGTAGACTTTTATAGGTTCTTATGATACGATAAACAGACATAAATGGATATGCGATAGAAAGGTTCAGAAATTATGAATTTACTAACAATAGAGAATATGAGTAAAAGCTACACAGAACGAATGCTCTTTGATCATGTAAGCCTTGGTATTAATGAGGGAGATAAAATCGGAGTCATCGGTATTAACGGAACAGGAAAATCAACACTGTTAAAAATAATAGCGGGTCTGGAAGAGCCTGATGATGGGGTTGTTACGAAAGGAAAGAAGGTTAGGATCTCGTATCTGTCCCAGACTCCGGTATTTGATGAGGATTTGAATATTCTTCAAAATGTGGTTCAGGGTCAGAAGGCAGAAGAGGAGTACCGAAATCTGGAGGGTGAAGCAAGGGCAATGCTGATAAAACTGGGTATAACCGATCCGGAAGGAACACCCAAAGTGCTATCCGGAGGTCAAAAAAAGAGGGTTGCTCTAGTAAGGGCGCTTCTTACACCGGCAGATATCTTGGTGCTGGATGAGCCCACCAATCATTTGGATAGCACAATGACGGAATGGTTAGAAGATTATCTGGCGAAATACCGCGGTGCCTTTATCATGATAACCCATGACCGGTATTTTCTTGACAAGGTAACCAATAAAATTATTGAGATTGATAAAGGAAGCATCTATTCCTATACAGCAAATTATTCGAAGTTTCTTGAATTAAAGGCTGAGAGGGAGGAAATGCAACTTGCCTCAGAGAGGAAGGCCAAGAGTCTCTTTCGCGTTGAGTTAGAGTGGATGCAAAGAGGTGCCAGAGCCAGGTCTACAAAGCAAAAGGCACACATCCAACGCTTTGAAGAGTTAAGAGATCGGAAAGTAATTGAGACGGACGGGAAAGTTGAAATAAATGCCTTATCATCCCGAATGGGTAAGAAGACGATTGAATTAGATGGAATTGGGAAGGCCTATGACGGTAAAGTATTATTTCAGAATTTCACCTACATCCTGTTACCCGGAGACCGGATTGGCATTATCGGTCCAAACGGTTGCGGTAAATCTACCCTACTTAATATACTTACCGGTAAGTTAGTTCCCGATGAAGGTAGTGTAGAGATGGGAAGTACCATAAAGCTGGGGTATTTTTCTCAAGAAAATGAATATATGGATGAAAGTCTAAAAGTAATTGATTATATTAAAGATACAGCAGAGTATATACAGACCTCGGAGGGTACGGTGACGGCATCCCAGATGTGTGAGAAATTTCTGTTTACCGGTTCCATGCAATATACGGTCATAGCCAAACTTTCCGGGGGAGAGAAGAGAAGATTGTATCTATTAAAGGTACTGATGGAAGCACCCAATGTTTTGGTTCTGGATGAGCCCACCAATGACCTGGATATTCAGACTTTAAATATTCTAGAGGAATATCTGATGACATTCTCTGGAATTGTAGTAACCGTATCCCATGACCGTTATTTTCTGGACAAGATTACGACACGGATCTTTGCCTTCGAAGACAATGGGGTAATCAGACAATATGAAGGTAATTTTTCGGATTATAAAGCAGCCAGAGAAATTCTTGATTTAGAAGCTATGGATAATAAAGGGGAAGCAGCGAATTCTTCTAAAGAAAAAGTATCTGCCGCAACAGCCACCTGGAAGCAGAGAGATACGAAGCTTAAATTCAGCTATCAGGAACAAAGAGAGTTTGAAACGATTGACGAAGTAATAGCTGAGATAGAGAATCAAATCGAAGAGACAGAAATCGAGATTGAGAAATCCGCAACCGAATATTCCAAATTAAATGAGCTTATGAAAAAGAAAGGTGTTCTGATTAAGCAACTGGAGGATAAAATGGAGCGATGGGTGTATCTAAATGATCTTGCAGAACAGATTGAAGCATCAAAAAATGGGAAGTAATCAGAGAGAAATTTTATGTAAGAATCATCAGTGTAACGAAAGAGTCTGTTGAAAATCGAAGTGACAAGGGGTATAACTTACCTCACACACAGGTTGAAGGACATATCATTGATTTTGTCTGCACTTATCGAACATATTTGTTCGCTTTGTGCAGACAAAATCAACAACATGTTCGTCAAACAGTGTATTACGGTAAGTCAGACCCCTTGTGTTCAATTTTCAACAGACTCTTCTAAACGCTTCGATTATTTCGTTTCGTTGGTTCTTCTAAGATGACTATAACGAAATTAATTAAGGTTTTTATATAAGGCATAGAAATCTCCTTCGATGTCCTCCATTCTTTTACTATACCATAGTTTCGTATCATCCAGTGCTTTGTTATAGATGTAGCAACCCAGAGTGTCCATAAAGAAATCCAGAATATTTTCAGATCCAATGATTCCAAGCTTCTCATCCCGCTCTGTTTCAAAATAATAGACAATTTCTTCAAGTAATTGCTTCTTTTCCTCAGATGATAAGGTAATACCCAATTTCTGATATTTTGCTTCCATTGTGAACCTCCTCCTTAATTATAGGTTTATATTGCTCCCGTCATACCAATTATGCAACACCTCAGAAACGCCAAAAGTGCTGTTGCCACTTTCTTCGTTTATGCTGTTCTTTCAAACTGTGAATTGTACAGTTTCGCATAGAAACCGTCTTTTGCCAGCAGTTCTTCATGATTACCCTGTTCTACGATATCTCCTTCATTCATGACCAGAATTAAATCAGCATCCCGTATGGTAGAAAGTCGGTGTGCGATGATGAAACTGGTTCTTCCCTTCATTAAGTGGTCCATTGCTTTTTGAATTAGGATTTCGGTTCTGGTATCCACCGAGCTGGTCGCCTCGTCAAGAATTAGAATTTTGGGATCAGCCAGTATTGCCCGAGCAATGGTTAAAAGCTGTTTCTGACCCTGGGACACATTGTTGGCTTCTTCATTTAAAACCATCTGGTAACCGTCAGGTAAAGTTAAGATAAAATGGTCAACGTGGGCGGCTTTGGCAGCAGCGATTACCTCCTCATCCGTAGCATCTAGTTTAGAGTATCTTATATTATCCATGATTGTTCCGTTAAATAACCAGGCATCCTGTAACACCATTCCAAACATCTTCCTTAATTCATTTCTGTCAAAATCCTTGATATTGTGTCCGTCAATCAAAATTTCACCGCTGTTTACATCGTAAAAACGCATTAACAGCTTAACTATGGTAGTCTTACCGGCTCCGGTTGGACCTACAATCGCTATTTTTTGTCCCTTATTAGCTTTTGCGTTAAAATTATTAATGATAATTTTGTCGGGATGATAACCAAAATAAACCTGTTTAAATTCTACGTTACCCTCTAGGCCTTCGATCGATTTCGCATTTTTTGGAGCCTCGGATTCTTCCTCTTCCTCCAAAAATTGAAACACCCGTTCGGCGGCAGCTGCTGTGGATTGGAACATATTCGCCACCTGGGAAAGCTGTCCGATTGGCATGGTAAAACTACGGATATACTGGAAGAAGGACTGGATCTGACCAATCTTAATCTTTCCCTGAACGGTAAGGTATCCACCCAGGATAGCAACACCTACATAACCGATATTACCGACAAACTGCATAATCGGATGCATCATACCAGAGAGAAACTGTGATTTCCATGCGGATTCATATAATTTCGCATTCTGCTCATCAAATTCTCTCAGAGCATCCTCTTCCTTGTTAAATACTTTCACAATATTGTGACCGCCAAATACTTCTTCCACCTGACCATTGACATGGCCTAAGTATTCCTGTTGTTGGCTAAAATATTTCTGTGATTTTTTGATGATCTTACTCATGATAAGCATAGAAACCGGCATAATCATAAGAGCAAGCAAAGTCATGGCAACACTGATACGAAGCATCATGATTAAGATACCTATGATACTGATAACAGAGGTAATCAGCTGGGTTAAGCTTTGATTTAAGCTTTGGCTTAAGGTATCAACATCGTTGGTTACCCGGGATAGAATCTCACCATGATTCATTGTATCAAAGTAGTTCATCGGCATCCGATGTATCTTCTCAGATATTTCTCTTCGAAACTTATAGGATACCTTTTGTGCAATACCTGTTGTCAGCAGACCCATGATGAAAGAGAATAGGGAGGATATCGAATACAGGAAGATGAGTAGTAACAAAATTCTACCCAGTTTACTAAAATCGATGCCGCTTCCACCGCCAATTTTGCTTACGATACCATTGGCGATCTCCGTGGTAGCATTACCCATAATGGTAGGACCTATAATAGCAAATACAGTACTGCCTATTGCAAAAAGAAACACAATCAAAAAGCCTAGCTTGTATTTAGATAGATAACCCGTAAGCTTTCTCATGGTGCCTTTGAAATCCTTAGCTTTCTCACCGGGACGGCCCATTCCTCCAGGGCCAAAACCCGGGCCCATGGGGCGTCTGCCGGGGGCAGAGCCTATAGGCTTTTGTCCGGGGGCAGCCGGACTTGGCTGCTGTTCCATACTAACTGGGGTTTGTTCCAGTGCTGTATTTGAAGGATTTTGTCCTGCATCTAAATCCATTGACTGCTGTTCTTGTATGGAATTATTTAGCGATATATCGGATCCGTGTTGTTGATTTTCATTGAGTCTTTTCTCTTTTCTATTCATATTCCAACTCCTCCTTTGATAATTGGGAAGATGCAATCTGACGATATACCTCACAGGTTTTAAGTAGATCCTTATGAGTTCCCTTACCAACAATTCGCCCTTCGTCAAGTACTAAAATCTGCTCTGCATGCATGATCGTACTAATTCTTTGAGCTACAATGATAACGGTGCTTTCTGTGAGCTCCTCTTTCAAGGTTTTTCTAAGTACGGAATCGGTTTTATAATCCAGAGCCGAAAAACTGTCATCAAAGATATAGATTTCAGGGTTTTTAGCAATGGCTCTTGCTATGGATAACCTCTGCTTTTGCCCGCCGGAAACATTGGTTCCTCCTTGTGATATCGGAGCATTGAAACCTTCAGGTTTTGCTTCGATAAATTCAGTAGCCTGTGCAATTCTGGCAGCTGATTTTATATCCTCTTTCGTGGCATCGGACTTGCCAAAGGCGATATTGGATTCAATCGAACCGGAGAATAGAACTCCTTTTTGGGGAACATAACCCAGTTTGTTTCTTAAGGAATTTTGTTTCATCTTTCTGATATCTACACCATTTATACGGATGCTTCCGGCCGTTACATCATAAAACCGGGGTATCAGATTAATTAAAGTGGATTTACCGCTGCCGGTACTGCCGATGATGGCCGTCGTTTCACCCGGTTTTGCAACAAAACTGATGTCCGATAATACATCCTCTTTGGCATTTGGATAACGGAATGTTACATTGTTAAACTCCAGATGTCCTTTTCTCTTCTTATCTATGGGTTCTTCCTCTGTTTCCGGATCATGAATTACAGTTTCAACGGATAAAACTTCATCGATACGTTTTGCAGATATGGCAGCTCTGGGAAGAATAACGGATATCATGGTTAACATGAGGAAGGACATAATAATCTGCATGGTATATTGAATAAAAGCCATAATATCACCAACCTGCATTGTCCCACCGTTGATTTTATCAGCTCCAACCCATAGAATTAAGATGGAGACCAGGTTCATAATCAACATAAGAGCCGGCATCATAAAGGTCATAACACGATTAACAAACAGATGATTTTTCGTTAAATCTATGTTTACTTTATCAAAACGCTTCCTTTCGTGGGTTTCGGTACTAAACGCCCGAATAACCGGTAATCCGGTTAGAATTTCTCTGGTTACTAAGTTAATCCGGTCAACTAATTTCTGCATCAGCTTGAATTTGGGCATAGCAACAACCATTAGGGTTGTGATTAAAGTCATAATTGCACCGACACCAACCGCTAAGGTCCATGCCATTGAGGTATTTGTATTTAAGATCTTAAATACACCGCCGGCTGCTAAAATTGGGGAGTAGATTACGATTCGAATTAACATTACCGCCAGCATCTGAACCTGCTGGATGTCATTGGTACTTCTTGTAATAAGGGAGGCAGTGGAAAACTGATCCATCTCTGTATTGGTAAAGGATAATACCTTTTGAAATGTTCTGCTTCTTAAGTCCCTTCCCATTTTAGCTGCGATTCTGGCAGCAAACAGGGTCACCAATATGGAGGCCAGGGTTGCTGCTAAGGCAAGACCGACCATTTTCAGACCTGCCAATAAAATATAATTAGATTGTAGCTGATCCACATCAACACCAATCACTTCATACTCCGCTTTCAAGTAGGTGATCGCTGATTGAGTGACAATCATCTCCGGCATCTGAGCTATGGCGTCCTTCATCCCACTAACAATAGAAGATCTTTGTTGAGGAGGCAGTATTGATAGTATGGATAGTAAATCCATATCTTCATTAACTATCTCGGGTGACAGAGTGGAGAGAAGCTGATCCCTCATTGCTAAGGTTTCTTCGCTTTGGTTTTTGGCACCAAAGGTAAGCATCATTGGGATGGATAGGATAGTTTCCAGACGATCCTCCTCATTCTTATCCCAGATATAAAGGTTCTCCGTTTTAAGCACGGGATACTTCTTGGTATAATCAGACCATTTCGTGGTATTGTATTGACTTTGTTCCATAGGAGAATAATGGAGGTATACGGTGTTTATTTCATCTTCATCCAGGAATAAGGTTAATAAATCTAATTCAGATTGTCGTATTACTTCAGGAACCGGGCTTTCGATTCCGCCCTGCATAATTCCGACGTTTACTATTTGAGAGGTATAAGTAGGTAGTGATAAATCACAATAAGCCTGCAAAATCAGCAGGATTGTTACGGTTAGCATAGCAGCTACCGATTTCTTAAGATGCTTTAATATAATAAACATAATATTTCCTTTCTGATATTTTTGCTTGTGCTGTGTTTATTTCATGGCTATTCCTGCAAATTTCTTTTGATTTTATCTAATAACATAAGATAGGATTTTACTTCCTCTTCGGTAAATCCTTTGAGCATTTGTCCTGTTAGACTGAATAGAAACTCTTTACCCTTTTTGGCTAATCTTTGGCCATCATCAGTAAGATAGACCCTCATAATACGTTTGTCTTCTTCGTCAAGTATACGCTTAACCAGCCCATTCGCCTCTAATTTATTCAACATTCCGGTTATGGTGGCAGGTTTAACAAAATTCTTCTCTGAGAGTTCCTTTTGGGTAATTCCTTCATGTTCTTTAATCAAAGCCAGCAGTTTCGCCTGCCCGGGATAAAGCTTTAGCTCATCCAGATTATCATAGGAGCGTTGATGAATTAACTTAATTACCTCCGAGAATGCATCAATAAAGTTCTTAATATCCTCTCTTTCTTGTTCCATGCTGCATCTCCTTTATAGTTTATGTACAAATTAATTAGGTGCCTAATGATTTTGTATTATAGCACAATGGTATATTAAGTCAATAAAGATTTAATAAAAAAAGAGTATTTAATTTTATTTTAATAAATCGTACAAACCCACCGGATTATCATTGAATGGAGAAGATATCTTGTGTATAATAATGTGGAAATAATTGTATAGAAATAATGACTTTAGATATAACAAGATAATTACACGGAAGATAGGAGAGAGGTGTATGATATGCTATGGGTCATTGTATTTTTGTTGCTGGTATTTGTATACGAAAAGCTATGGAGAGTAAGAAGGTGTATAAGAAAGATACATAACCATATTGAGAGTTTGAATGGATGCGTAACAAGAATTGATAAGGTTTTGGCAAGAGAAGAGATATTTAGAGTCTATTACAGAATAGAGAATCATACATCCTTAGAACATAAGAATGTGAAATTCAGCTTCTTCTATAAAGAAAGATGGTACTAGCTGCAAATCTTAGAAACGGTTAACAGAGCTGTTTCATGCTTAGAAAACGATATAGATAAGGCAGAATATGGGGGGGCACCTTACTATTTGGCGGACATATTCACTGTTTTGTTTTGCCTAATGCGGACATTAATGTACGAAGTAGGCAAACAAAATAGGGGATGTGTCCTCCAACGAGTGTGTGTGGTGCCTCCAATGTTCTGTCTTATCTTTACACAGAACTAAAATATGAAACAGCCTCTTCCGATTACTTGGAGATAGATTTACTTCAGTACCTCCAGCAATACCTGAAGTAGCTTATTATTTAACTCCGGTGTCATAAAGCAGAAGCGGATATACTTATTGTTTAAGAATGGGAAGGTAGAGCAGTCTCTGATCATGAGCCCTTCTCTTATGGCTGCTTCGAATAAATCAAGGGAGGTTATGTCATCTTTTAGTATTTTTACCAATACAAAGTTTGCAATCGGATTAAAGCATTTTACATTTTTATTTGTCTTTAGGATAGAGCAGATACGTTTTCTTTCATTAGCAATTAGCGTTCTGGTTTCCTTAATGTATGCTTCATCAGCGAACATAATCTCTCCGGCGATCGCTGCCAGACTGTTTATCGTCCATGGATTTTTTCTTTGATTCATTTCCTTTAACAGATCGGCATTCCCACAGATTGCATAACCGAGGCGCAGTCCGGGGGCGGCAAAGAATTTGGAAATGCCTCTAAGTATAATCAGGTTATTATAATAATTGGTTAAAGGAGCAGATGTAATTCCCCGAATATCCTCAGCAAATTCAACATAGGTTTCATCAACCATCACGAAGATACCTTTCTTTTTGCAGATGTCAAGAATTTTTCGCATATCAGTTCTTGATATGGCAGAAGAGGTTGGGTTATTCGGATTGCAGATTACAAGCAGTTCAACATCCGAGGTCAGTTCTTTATCAAGGGAGGGGATATCAAGAATAAAATCATTTTCTTCCTCCAGACGGTAATAAAGAGTACTGCCTCCTCCCAGGGCTACTTCCCTTTCATATTCTGAGTAAGTGGGGCCTACGATTAATGCTTTCTTTGGATGCTTGATCTGTATAAATAAAGAGATTAGCTCGGTAGAACCGTTTCCTACAATAATATCATCTGCTTCCGCTCTTATATATTCAGCTATCCTGTTTCTCAAAGAAGTATAATCTCTGTCAGGATAGCTCATGATTGCATCAATTCGCTCTGAAAGAGTAGCTTTTAGTTTCGGGGAAATACCAAGAGGATTTACATTCGCAGAGAAGCTTACAATTTCCTCCTTCTTTATACCATATACCTTTTCTATTGTTTCTAAATCACTTCCGTGAAAATGATCCGTATGTCTTATCATAATGCTCCTTTCCGATAATACTGATTTTATCTGTCTTTTTATCTTAATGGTTGTTAGAATGTTAGATATTAAGATAGGTCCTTATTCCTAGAAAATAAAAATAACGATGAATTCATGCGTAATTATGGAGTGTATATCTGTTAATACTGCCAAAAAAAGGCTCCATAGACTAGATTTTTTTAGGGATTTCGATTATAATTATTCGTAACAAGTTATATTTTGGTTTATAAGTCTTGTTTCTATTATATCCGATTTTATTTAAATTGCAATAATACTAAGCTGGGGTGATAGATTGAAGGAAAAGATTGAGCGTTTGTCAAACGGGGAATTTGAATACGAGCAGCCTTATATTAATTTATCTGTGGAGGAAATCAGGATAAATGTCGAGTCAGGGAAGTCATATGAAGGCAGCTTTACAATCAGTAATAGCATTAACAGAAAGATGAAAGGTGTTGTATACTCCTCCAGTAGATTTTTTACTTTGAAGAACAATACGTTTATCGGGGCCATCAATACGCTCACTTATCAATTAAATGCAGCTTATTTAAATCCGGGAGATACAATAAAAGGTGAAGTTAATATTATTAGCGACTGCGGAGAACGATCCTTACCGTTTTCAGTTCATGTGGAAGCACCGTATTGCTTAACCTCCGTCGGTAAGGTAGGAGATTTGTTTCAATTTACCAACTTGGCAAGGATGGATTGGACGGAAGCGAAGAAAGTATTTCGCAGTGAGGATTTTGAGAGGGTTATCTTACGGGATGATGAAAAATATAAAGTAACTTATAAAAACCTTGTAAAAAGCATTTCAACCAGCCAAGCCTTAGAGGAATTTCTAATTGCGATACATAAAAAATCAAAGATATTTTTAAGCATAGACAAAACTTTGGTAGAGTACAGTGTGAATGAAGATGAATTGATGGACAAGCTTATCCTAACCAAAGATCATTGGGGCTATGCGGAGATAAGGGTAAGTACAGATGTACCCTTTATTCAGTTAGAACAAAAATTCGTATGGGCCGACCGATTCATAGGGAATACACACCAGATTTCCTATGTTTTAAATCCGGAATTTATGAGACCCGGTAAAAATTATGGGCGAATATGGATCAAGACAGTCCATCAGACAATTATAGTTGATGTGGTTTGCAGCTACCACAAGGGTGGAGAAGATAATAAGGAGCATAGATCCATACGGCAGATGGAATATCTGCTAACGAAAAATTATTTGGATTTTCGAACTGAACGGATACATTTAACGGATTATCTGGTAAAAACGGAGGATTTATTGGAGAAGATAACTGTAAGGGAAGATAGTAATTTAGTCGGCCTTATGAAGATACATCTAGCGATTATCTCCGGGAAAAGCAAAGTAGCAGGTCAGCTGCTTGAGGAATTAGCTAAGAATGAAGTGATCCTACGTAAAAAATCGACTGTAGAGTATTGTGCTTATTTGTATTTGGATGCACTTTATCATAAGGATGAAGATACGATTCGTTATGTTACAGATACCATTAGAAGATTTTATAGCAGTGGAAACTTTGATTGGAGAATTTTGTGGTTTTTACTCTATACGGATAAACGCTATGATAAGAATAAAAGCCTTAAATTAGCAGATATAAAGGAACAGTTGGTGGCTGGATGCCATAGTCCTATCCTGTATTTTGAAGCAGTCTGTATCTATAACGAAGAACCGTTTCAATTGCGGGGATTAGGATATTTTGAGATTCAGGCTTTGAACTTTGGAATTAAATACAAGCTCCTTTCCACGGAGGTAGTAAAACAATATACTTATCTGGCAAATAAGTTGAAAAATTTTCATCCGGTTATATTTAAAGGATTAACAAGGTTATACCGGGAGTATAAAGATACAGAGATACTGTCCGCCATATGCTGCATATTAATTAAAGGATTAAAAAGGTCGTCAAAATACTTTGAATGGTATCGGCTTGGGGTAGAAGAACAACTTCGTATCACGGAACTTTATGAATATTATATGTATTCAATTGATGATGAGGCCGAAGTAACTTTGGCGCAACCGGTACTGCTTTACTTTATTTATAACAGCAATATTAACGAAAAAAAGTTGGCATTCTTATATGCAAATATTATAAAAAATAAAGATAATATTGAAGCTATCTACCGTTCTTATTATAAAAAGATGGAGGTATTTGCGAGAAAACAACTGGAGGCGCATAACATAAGCAGGGATTTGGCTGTTTTATATAAGGAGTTCATCGATAAGGAAAGGGTGGATGCAGAGGTGGCCAATCTTCTTCCTCATATCATGTTCAAACATGAGCTGGTTTGTACGAATCCCAATATGGTAGGAGTTACCGTGTTTCATAAGGAATTAGATGAGGAAGATAGCCAACCCTTAATACATGGGAAAGCAATCATTACCTTGTTTAATAAGAATGCGGAGATTTTCTTTACTGATGCCTTTGGAAACCGATATACAGCTTCCATCGATTATAAGATGAAATCGTTTTTACCACCGGAGGATTATGAAGACTGTATTGCCCCTTATTGCAATCATCCAATGCTTCTATTACATCTTTTTGAAAGATATCACAATAACCGGGTATTAACGGATCATGCAATTTCTTTACGAAAGCAGGTTTTAGAAATTGATGGCTTAAAGGAAGCATATGTTATACGCTGTTTGATGACATTAATAGAATACTATTTTGAAAATTATAATGAAGAGTTATTAGAACAGTATCTGTTAAGTCTTGATTTAAACAAGATTAAAACAAAAGAACGGATTAAATTTTTAGAATATATGGTTATGCGGGGACACTATGATAAAGCATTGGAGGCCTTAGAAACTTTTGGATTTGAGGGAGTTGCAGTAAACCGTCTGGTTAAGCTGTGTTCCGGATGGTTAACCCACACCGGGATGGATTCTAAAAAGGATATTCTATTAAATCTATGTCACTATGTATTTATCCATGGTAAGTATGATGATACTATCTTAAAATATCTTGTAGCTTATTATCATGGTCCCACTGCCGCTATGTTTACCATATGGAAAGCGGCGAAAGGTTTTGAGATGGAGACCCATCAACTGGAGGAGAGATTATTAGTTCATATGCTGTTCGCTGAAAGCTATGTTCAGGATAGCTTTATGGTTTTTCAAGAATATTATAAGAATGTATCGAATCGGATTCTTGTTAAGGCTTATCTTACTTACAATGCTTATAAATATCTGGTGCATGACAGGGTGATCAATGAAGAGCTGTTTCCTATAATGAGACGGGAGATAAACTATGAAGAAAATGACATCTGTCTTTTTGCTTGGCTAAAATATAATGCAAAAAATCAAGAACTCTCAGAAACAGATATTAGCTTCATAGATTTTCATCTACATAGATTGGAGAAAAAGGGTATTGTATTGCCCTTCTTCCCTGAATTTGAGAAGTTTGTTAAACTACCGGAACGGATCATAAATAAGTGTTACATTGAGTATAAAACAGATATTAAAAAACAGGTTTATATTCATTATCGAATATTGAGAAATGATAGCGAAAATGATTATATTACGGAACGGTTGCCGAATGTTTTTCTTGGGATACATGTAAAAGAATTTATGCTCTTTTATAATGAAGTACTGCAATACTATATCACCGAGGAATCAGAGGATGATGTGACAATTACGGAGAGTTTTCATGTACATTACGACAAAGAAGTACCTGAGGAGGAAGAGTCAAAATTTAATCAGATCAATTTAATGCTTATGGCAATGGAAATGAAGGATGAAATGACATTACTGGAGCTAATGGAGAATTATATTAAATCAGAATATATCATATCCAAAAATTTCGAACCCCTAAATTAGCGGATGTCCAGATTCAATATATGTTAGATAACTCAAGAAATCGATTTGCAGATATTGTGTTAAGGACTAAAGTTTCGGTGTAAGATGAATGGAGATTAGTATGGAAACTCAAAGAAAATTAATCGTAGGCTATGATTTGTGTGAAGATTTTTCTCAAATAAGTTGTTATAGTTATAAAACATTTGAACCTATTCCGATCTGTCAAAATGAAAGAGAGGAAGAAAGTAGCCTGATACCAACAGCCCTCTTCATAAAAAATGATACAAGGTTGTGGTATTATGGTAAAGAAGCAATTAACGGTTCCTTAAATGACGAGGGTATCCTTATCGATGGGCTTATTTCCAGACTTCGTAACAAAGAACAGATTGAAGTTTATGAACAAAGGTTATCCGGTGTGGATCTTATGGAAAAATTCCTAAGAAAGACTTTAACTCTGATTAAGAATTATTTTCCGACAGATACGATTACAAAATTGGTTATAACAGTTCGTGAGATGGAGCCTGTTGTAGTGGAAGGTATCTATGAAGCATTATCGATACTTGGTATTTTAAAGGACAGGGCTGTTATCATGAGCCATGCCAGCGCCTATATGTATTTTGCATTAAGTCAGGACCGTTCCTTATGGGTAAATGATGTAGCTTTATTTGATTTTAATGAGAACAGCTTAAATTATTACCAAATCAGTATTAATCGTAGGGTAACACCTATGATTGCGGGTATGGAAAAAAAAGAGTTTACAGATACCTTAAGCTATTCCATGCTAAAGGAAAATGGTTTAAATATAAGCTATATCTTTGAAAATATAGTGAATAATGTATTACATAAACAGATAATTTCAACGATTTATTTTACCGGTAAGGGATTTGAAGGTAATTGGGCCGATGAGGTAATAAAAAGTCTTTGCACAGGTCGAAGAGTATTCTTAGGACATAATTTGTATACAAAGGGTGCATGTTTTGCGGCAAAGGAGCTGGTTGGAGATTGTAAACTGAGTGATTTCATTCTGTTAAATGATGAGATGATTGTAAGTTCGGTATGGATACGAGTTTACTCTGATGCCTCTATGAAGGAGATTGCCTTAACTGATGCAGCAATCCCATGGTATGATATTGATCAGACCATTGAGGTAATACCGGATGATGAAACGGAGCTGGAATTTGTATTTCGTAATATTATGACCAGAGAGATAAGACGGGAACGATTTCAGATTACGAAGCTTCCTGACAGGCCAAATAGAATGACCAGAATGGAAATCAATTTGACATGTATTGATAAATCCAAAGTTAAAATCAGGGTAACTGATCTGGGTTTTGGGGATCTTTATCCTCCGAGCGGACTTACTTGGGAATATCTATTAGATATCTGATGAAGAGAGGAAATTAAGTATGGGCAAGATGATACTTTGCAGCGGTTTAAGAACAACAAGACCATATGTTTTTACAACAACCGGTATCCGTATCTATTCCATTGAAGAGCTATGCTATTATATCTGGAAGCAAATCTATTTTATAGATAAGGATATGTTTTCTGAGGCTCTTATTGATTGGATTGGTGCAGAGCTCAACTTAACTCATCGGGCAGAGAAGCTACGGGTTTTAAGAGAGAATAACGCAGATTTGAAAACATTGGTAACAGCGATTCTTTGTAGTGCGGATTATTATTCGGAATATGAGATTAAAAGCATCTTAAAAATGGTTGATGAAATTGCAGATATGCCCCTGGTAAAGAGGAATTTCATTCGGGCGAACAGCTACCTTAAAAATCAACAATATATTGAGGCGGCAGGTGAATATGAAAGAATTTTAAACTCCGATGAAGTGATAGGCCTTACGCCGGAGGAATACGGGGATATTTTGCATAATCTGGCGGTTGCCATAATACATAGTAAGGGTAGCAAGGAGGCAATTGATATCTTTCGGGAAGCCTATGAGCGAAATAATAGGGAAAAAACCCTGCTACATTATCTTTACTCTATTAGACTTAGTAATAACATAGATCTATTTTGTAAAAAATGTGAAGAGTATCAGATAAGTAATGATGTAAAGGAAGAATTACTAAAAAAGATGGATAGGGAGATTGAAGAAGCGAATGAAAGTGATATGATGGATGAAATCAAGCACTTAAAGAACTTGAGGATAGCCGGTAAAATACATGAATTTCATCAAAAAGCAGAAGGAATATTGGAACGTTGGATGTCCCTGGTCAGAAATAGCTAAGGCCTAGCTTTATGAAGTGGCTTAAATAAAATCAGCATGTGCAACTCCTATTATTAAACAAAAAAGTAATTTCATCGCATGATAGAAGTATCTGTTTGACAGAATTAAAAAGACTTTAAAAAACCAAAGAATGGTTGGTACAGGAGAGAAAAATATGGGATTCATGGGATTGTTTTCGTCTAAAAAAGCAAGAAATAGACAAAAAGATATTGGGCAGAATGAGCCGAAGCTAACTGCCTTAACAAGGGACGGAAAAAAGTCTGTAAGCTTGGGTACGAAATCCGATCGAATTACGTTCATTAAAGATAATTGTGAATTAATTACGGAAAGTGAGCGCCGTATTGAGGAAGCGAAGATAGAATATCAGGCAGTTACCTCCTATCTGACGGATATGCAAAAGATAGATTTAATTCCTTCCGAGCAAAGAGAGCTTTTAGAGGATGCTGCCCGTCAAATTTTTAATTTGAACAAGGAACGCTCTAAATTTCAGAAGAAAAGCTCTAATATCTCAGATATTCAATACCGGATGCTGGAGCGATATGAAATGCAGATTCCGAAAGAACTTGCCGCACTAAAGGAAAGTGAGCAGTACCAGGGAGTGATTCAAAAGGATATCGAATATCTTGATAAGGAAAAGCAGGGGCTACAAGAGGCAGAGAAAGATATTATTAATAAACAGGGTTATTTGAAGGGGATTTCAATTACAACATTTGTTATCGTCATTTTATTATTTGGTTTTTTTGCTTTGCTGTCAAACTATACAAAGGCTAACCTTACATTACCGTTTTTGCTGACCGTATTAATGGGAATGGCATCTTCTCTTTACATTTTTATGGAGACAAGAAAGAATACCCATGATCTCAAAGTGATAGGCATAAAACAAAATAGACAGATTATGCTAATGAATAAGGTGAAGATTAAATCGGTTAATAACCGAAACTTTCTAGAATATAGCTATAGCAAATATATGGTGGATAGTTATGAACATTTAAAAAGTCTTTGGGAAGAATACGTAAGGATAAAAGATGAGACCAGAAGATATCAAAACAATACAGAGCTATTAGAGTTTTATAACAATCAATTGATTCAGGAATTGAAAAAGTTTCATATCAAAGATTCAGAGATATGGATTTATCAACCCTCAGCTATCTTAGATAACAGAGAGATGGTAGAGGTCAGACACAGACTTAATGTACGAAGACAAAAACTAAGAGAAGGCATGGATACCAACACAAAGCAAAAAGAGGAAGCACTTCATTCTATAAAGAAAACATTAAAGGCATACCCGGATTGCATAGATGAGGTGGGGTATCTCTTACAAGGATATCATATATCGTTAGAGGATTAGTATCATATAATAAAAAAGGTCTTATGTTTATTTATAATAAATAAAAACAAGTAAGGATAATAACATGTAAAACCAGAACAACGTGTTGTAAAAAACAGGGAGATGACAGAATGGAAGTAAAGGTTTGCAAAAATTGTAGAAGACTGTTTAAATATATCTATGGGCCCGATTTATGTCCGGATTGCTTAAAATTGATACCCAAGGAAGAACAGGATCAAAACAATAAACATATGAAAGCCACCTTAACACCACTGGTGAAGGAGGATGAAGAGAAATTTGAGCAGGTAAGAGATTATATAATGACTCATCCGAGGGCGACCATAGTCCAGATATCAGAAGTGAATGATGTAGCACCAACCAAACTATTAGAATGGGTCAGACAGGACCGTTTAGAATTTTCAGAAGAGTCAAAGGATGCCTGGTTTAATTGTGAAAAATGCGGAACAAAGATAAAGAGCGGTAGGCTGTGCAATCGTTGTAAGATTAGGTAAAATACACGATATATCAATTTGTGTTTCCAGTGGTCAAAGCCCAATTCTCACATTTTGGATATGGATCTATAATACGGTTATGAGGGATAGAAATGAAAAGTCAAATATTCAATCTCTTTAAAGAGTGTTTTTTTAGTATTCCCATCACAGAGGATATTTTTTATTCCCTGTTTGATTATAAGAATTGTAATATTATAACAAAACATGAGGATAATATTCTGATCGGTTTTTCGGCTGTACGAGATAACAACATTCTATTGCTATGTGTAGCTCCCAAATATCAGCACAGGGGCTATGGACGGCATCTTTTACTGGAAAGTGAAGAGCTTATTAAGAGGAAAGGATATAATACAATCGTTCTTGGAGACACGTCGTCAAAGTTTTTTCTCGGTGCACCCACGACAGAAAAAGAATGGCAAGAGAAACATAATTATTTCTTTGAAAAGTTTGGTTATACGGCGAATAATGGGTGTCTTGAGATGGTTATGCAATTAAAAAACTATAATCTGGAACACTTAAATATAGAGCTATATCCTAAAAATATATCCTTTGAATATTGGACGAAGAAAGATAAGACCGAACTTCTTAAGGCTGTAAAAGAAGTGGAGGAAGACTGGGTTACATATTTTGAATATGATTTACCTATTTATGTGGCAATGGAGCACGGAACCTGTGTAGGGTTTACGATATTAAGCTTTGATGATACAACCCTATGTAGTAATGGTTACAATAAAGTAGGAATGTTTGGTTGTGTCGGAGTAATTCCCAGTAAAAGAAGTTGTGGAATAGGCCTTGCGATGGTTGCCCATGGAACCAATGAACTGAGAAAGAACGGTTGCGATGAATCCTACATTCATTATACCTATTTAGATAAATGGTATAGTAAATTGGGCTATCAACCAATCCTATGGTATTGGTTTGGTAAGAAAAGACTGGATGATTAACAGGAATATAGAGAATTATGGAATGGATTTCATTACTCAATAATGATAACAAAGAGATGAAAATAATGCAAAAGAGCCTTGTAGTTCATTCTGTACAGGGCCAATGTATTAAATAATATACACAGAGAGGTAATTATGGAGAATAGTAATAAAGTAGAAAAAGGTAGATTAATCGGTCAAGGTAATACGGCTGAAATATATGAGATACCTCCGGATAGGATCTTAAAGCTTTATCGTGATGGTATACCCAAGGAGGCATGCGAACATGAATTTTACGTTACACAAAATGTGAGCCGTTTATTAGGAGTTTGCCCTAAAGCTTATGAAGTCGTTCATACCGATGGAAGGATAGGAGCAATATACGAAAAAGTAGACGGAATCACTATGCTCAAATGCATGTTGGCAAAAGTATGGACGGTTCGAAAACAAGCAAAATTATTAGCACATTACCATAAAGAAATTCAACAAGAAGTAGATTTTCAGATTTATTCTGTTAAGGATAAACTAAGGTTTGAAATTAAAAAGGTAACGGAGCTGTCTGATTCAGACAAAGAAAAGATTTTTAGGTACATCGATACCTTGCCGGAGGGGAATTTCTTATGTCATTTTGATTTTCATCCTGATAATATAATTATTAATAAGGAAAGAAAATATATTATTGACTGGATGACAGCCTGTGTAGGTGATTACAAAGCTGATGTTGCCCGTACCTGTCTAATGTTAAAATATGCTGAGGTTCCCAGAATATCCAAGGTTGTTGGATATGTTATTAAGTTACTTCAAAACTGGATATATCAAAACTATAGAAAAGAATATCTAAGAATTTCCGGTCTTACTATGAAAGATATTAAAAAATGGGAGATCCCGGTGGCAGCTGCACGTCTGAGTGAATGGGTACCGGAAAAGGAGAAGGAGAAATTATTAGATATTATAAGAAAGTACATAGATAAATAGCCAAAATCTAGAAGAAGAAAGGGTATTATGGATTCTACGTTAATCTACGTATTTGAAGCTGAGTATTAATGTGGAGGAAAGAGTGATAAAATATGAACATTCAATTAAAAGAAATTACGTCGGATAACTGGCTCGCCTGTGTTAACCTAAAAGTTCATGACAGTCAAAAGAGCTATGTTGCGCCAAATGCATTTTCCCTTGCGCAAGCGGCTTATGAAGCGAATCTATATCCCTTAGCTATATATAAGGAAGATGAGATGGTAGGATTTATGATGTATGACTATGATGATGAGCTTCAACTGTGGGGTATGTGCCGCTTAATGATAGATGAAAAACATCAGAAAAAGGGTTATGGAAGAGAAGCTTTGTTACAGCTGCTTGATCTGGTTCAACTACGCCATGGAAATGTTTTGTTTTACACCAGTGTAGAACCTGAGAATAAGGTGGCATTAAAATTATATGAAGACTTAGGATTTGTCAACACCGGAAAAATGTTTTATGATGAGATTTTACTAACGAAACAGCTATAAAAGACAACATATGATATCACTAGATGACGCATAGTGAATGAATTTTATATTTACAAAAAAAGAATGGAATATATAATATGATAAATAATACAACAATTTGTGAAAGCTGTCATAATTATTACTTCGATGAAGACTATGACTGTTATGTATGCCAGGCCAATTTAGATGAGGATGAAATGTCTCAGTTTTTACGAAATACATTCTATAATTGCCCCTATTATCAACAAAGTGATGATTATAAAATTGTAAGAAAACAGATATAATACTAATTATAAATCGAAAAAACACTTGACATTATGAAAATCTTTGCATAGTATATAACTAATATTTCATATGGTAAATGTAATGATGGAGAGGGATAGATAAGATCCGCTTACCAGAGAGGGCCACTCACCGGCTGAAAGGTGGTCTAAAGCAAGCTTACCTACGGTAGCTCCTGAACAGCATATCTGAAGCCTTGTGGTGTGTAGGAATTGCCGGGATGTCCCGTTACAGACGCATTGAGTTGACCTAAAAGCATCTTACCTAATCGATGCATGGTCATAAATAAAGGTGGTACCACGGTTCTTCGTCCTTTGAGACGCAGAACCTTTTTTATTGTATAGGAAAATGCGCCCTATACTAACGGTGTATTGATAGTTTTTCATTATAGGATTATATGCATATTTAATTCGTATATAATTCATCAAATTCTCAATACACAGGTGCTTGCGTATCGGAAATAAATTTGTACGACTTTATAATTTTCGTAGAAGCACTAGCAGAGATTTTGTGACGAATAGTCTGGAAAATGTCCATGGAGGGACATTTTAGGTGTGAGTGACATGGATGTCGCTTCACACCGACAGACTGCTTTCGTTACAAAATTGATGCATAGTGATTCTTGAAAATTATAACCGGAATAAAAATATATTTCCGATACGAAAGCACCGTCACTTTGAGTAGAAGGAGAGATTACTATGAAAAAAGAACTCGCTAAAACCTATGATCCCAAGGACATAGAAGAGAGACTGTATCAGAAATGGATGGATAAGAATTATTTTCATGCGAAAGTCGATAAAAGCAAAAAACCCTTTACGATTGTGATTCCCCCGCCAAACATTACAGGACAGCTCCATATGGGCCATGCCTTAGATAATACCATGCAAGATATTATCATTCGTCTTAAAAGAATGCAGGGCTATAATACCCTGTGGCAGCCGGGAACCGATCATGCCAGTATCGCAACCGAGGTTAAAATAATAGAACAACTTCGTAAAGAAGGTATTGAAAAAGAAGATTTAGGAAGAGAAGGCTTTCTTGATAGAGCTTGGCAGTGGAAGGAAGAATATGGTGGTAGGATTATCTCCCAGCTAAAGAAACTGGGTTCCTCCTGTGACTGGGAGAGAGAACGCTTTACCATGGACGAAGGCTGTTCCGATGCTGTACTGGAAGTATTCGTTAAGTTATATGAGGAAGGCTATATCTATAAGGGTTCTAAAATCATTAACTGGTGCCCGGTTTGTCAAACAACCATTTCCGATGCAGAGGTTGAGCATGAAGAAAAGGCAGGACATTTTTGGCATATCAAATACCCGATTGCCGGAGAAGACGGTTTCGTAGAAGTTGCCACCACCAGACCGGAGACAATGCTCGGAGATACGGCAGTAGCCGTTCATCCGGAGGATGAGAGATATCAGCATCTGATTGGTAAGAAGGTTATTCTCCCGTTACTTAATAAGGAGATTCCGGTAATTGCAGATACTTATGTAGATAAGGAGTTTGGTACCGGTGTTGTTAAGATAACCCCTGCTCATGACCCAAATGATTTTGAAGTGGGCAAAAGACACAATCTGCCTGAAATCAATGTAATGAACAATGATGCTACAATTAATGAAAATGGTGGAAAATATGCAGGAATGGATCGTTATGAAGCCCGTAAGCAGATGGTTAGGGATCTGGAGGAGTTGGGTCTGCTAGTTAAGGTAAAGGACCATGTTCATAACGTTGGTATGCATGACAGATGTAACACTACGGTTGAACCATTAGTAAAGCAGCAGTGGTTTGTTAAAATGGATGAACTTATTAAACCGGCAGTAGAGGCGGTAAAATCCGGTGAAATCCAGTTTGTACCGGAACGCTTTGATAAGATATATTTTAACTGGACTGACAATATTAGAGACTGGTGTATCTCCAGACAGCTTTGGTGGGGCCATCGTATCCCGGCCTATTACTGTGACGGCTGCGGCGAAATAATTATTGCGAAAGAAGAGCCCTCCAGATGTACGAAATGTGGTCATACCACTCTGAGACAGGATGAGGATACCTTGGATACCTGGTTCTCCTCCGCCCTGTGGCCTTTCTCAACCTTGGGCTGGCCGGATAAGACAGAAGACCTGGATTACTTTTACCCCACGGATGTCTTGGTAACCGGATATGATATTATATTCTTCTGGGTTATCCGTATGGTATTCTCGGGTTATAAGCAGATGGGAGAAAAGCCCTTCAGTAAGGTATTAATTCATGGGTTAATTAGAGACTCCCAAGGTCGTAAGATGAGTAAGTCCTTGGGTAATGGTATCGATCCTCTTGAAATTATTGATAAATACGGCGCAGATGCTCTTCGTCTTTCCTTGGTTACCGGTAACGCTCCCGGTAATGATATGCGTTTTTACTGGGAGAGAGTTGAGGCAAGTAGAAACTTTGCCAACAAAGTATGGAATGCTTCCCGTTTCATTATGATGAATCTGGAGAAGGCAGACATCGGAGAAACAATCGATGAGAAGTTACTGACTGTTGCTGATAAGTGGATTTTGTCAAAAGCAAATACCCTGGTTAAGGAAGCAACGGAAAATCTTGAAACCTTTGAACTTGGTATAGCGGTTCAAAAAATCTATGATTTTATCTGGGAGGAATTCTGCGATTGGTATATTGAGATGGTGAAACCCAGATTATATAGTGAAACCGATGAGACGAAAGCGGCAGCACTATGGACGTTAAAGCATGTACTTACGATTTCTCTAAAACTGCTTCACCCTTATATGCCTTTCGTTACGGAAGAGATTTTCTGTACTTTACAGGAAATGTCCGGTCAAAATAATGAGGAATCTATCATGATTTCCCAGTGGCCTGTATATAATAGTAACAGAGAATATGATAAGGAGTCGGAAGCAGTAGAACTGATTAAGGAAGCTGTGAAAGGAATACGTAATGTACGTACCGAGATGAACGTTCCTCCGAGCAGGAAAGCAACGGTTATCGTTGTATCCGATAACGATAAGATCAGGGATATTTTCACCGAAAGTAAAGTATTCTTTGCAACACTTGGATATGCGAATGAGGTTTTAATTCAGAAGGATAAAGCAGGTATACCAGAGGATGCTGTATCTACAGTCATTCCGGGAGCTGTTATCTATATACCGTTTGCCGATCTGGTTGATATCGAGAAGGAAATTGAAAGACTTACGAAGGAAAAGCAACGTCTTGAAGGTGAATTAAAGCGAGTAAACGGTATGCTTTCTAATCCAAACTTCGTTAACAAGGCACCGGAAAGCAAATTGGCGGAGGAGCGGGCAAAGCAAGAGAAATATACAGATATGATGAGGCAGGTTACTGAGAGATTAGAACAACTAAGTAATTAGGATGAATTAAGTTAGTAAGATGATAGTTTTAGCATAATTTTACGAGCGTGAACAAGAACCTCAAAAATATATGGGTATAAAAGCGTGTGATGACTCATCACACGCTTTTATAGGTTAAGCTAGTCTAGAGTAGGCATGAATACTGCTCTAATTGTTTCTTTGAATAAGATTAAAGAATAATAGATCGTTAATAAATAGGTTGATTTCATATAATGATAGCTATAAGATATAGTTAATGGATCATGCTTATTTTACCCAGCTGGGATATTTAAGATGATATAAAAACAATTAAGGCGGAATTGAAATGTTCAAAATAATGAGAGCAAAGATACCTATTCTGATTCTGTTACTCATTCTTGTTTTAGTATCCCTTTCTGAGCAGAACGATACAAAAGAACAGAACGAAACCAAAGAGAACGAAACCAAAGAGCAGGAAGAAATATCCGATCATACAGATAAAACCACCTCTCCTTTGACTGATTTAAGAATGTTACAGCTAATATTTCCTGAGTATGAATTTTTCTCCGAAGATACTTATTACTTAGCCGTAGATAAAGAAAGTGGTATACTTAGGACATTCAGAATCATTGACACCAAAAGAAGCAGTTATGGTAAAGTTGTAGTAATTGAGGAGGAGAGTAATGCTCATGTTGCCGGCTTTAAGCCAATTTATATTGCTATAATCGATGAAGCAGAGAAAGAAATGGTAACTGAATTACTATCATTTCCGGCAGATGTATATGAGTATTTACTTAGTGTAGATGACACTACTGTAGAATTGTATTATGGTGGATGTACCATCTATCAGGGCTGGGAATCCTGCTATGGAGGTAAGTGGATACTTGAGAATAATCAATGGAATATGATATGGCCTGAGTATAATTATCAAAGTACAGAATATTATGATTACTGGGAAAACAGAAAGGCAATCATCAAAGAAAACCATATGGAAATATTAACTCGAATAACCTTGCCCCAAGAAGATGAGGAGCTAATACCTGATTATACCTGGAGATATGAAAAAAGCATAGAATAGTGTCTATATGTTAGTAGATATGTAACATTATATATACTTAATAGATATAGAAACCGAAACCGTGATAGTGTCAACATTTTTGTGTAAATAGATTTATGAGTACTTCAGGTTAAACATCTCCTGAAGATCATCATAAGCCATAGCAAAACCCCTGAGCTTTTTGGTAGACCAATTATTATTGTATTGAACA
>NZ_JAEAGR010000011.1 GCF_015999265.1 Mobilitalea sibirica | reverse complement strand
TGTTCAATACAATAATAATTGGTCTACCAAAAAGCTCAGGGGTTTTGCTATGGCTTATGATGATCTTCAGGAGATGTTTAACCTGAAGTACTCATAAATCTATTTACACAAAAATGTTGACACTATCTATCTCATTATTGCAACCAGAGATAAAAATTAATTAATATTATTTCAATGATTATTATACATTTACAATCGAAAAAGTTTATTTCTATAATATGCTATTGAAATATATTACAAATGTAATATAATATAAACCATTGTGTAAAACAACATTTAAGAGTATATATGACTAATTATAACACTAATTTTGATACAGGAGTACATAATGACAATAAAAATTAAAACTAATAGACTTATAAACAGAAAAATGAATCATGATCCCAATAAACCAGCTTCGATGGTAAAACTGGTATGGCCGATATTTATAGAATTAATTCTTACAATGTTGGTAGGAAATGTAGACCAGTATATGGTAACCAGATATTCAGAGAATGCTGTTGGTGCCATTGGGAATGCAAATCAGATTATTAATCTTTTGTTAATTATGTTTGCTATTGTTAGTATGTCAACAACAATCCTGGTAGCCCAATACATCGGTTCAAATAACAAACATAAAATATCAATAATATATACCTTATCTGTATTTGTTAATCTTATCTTCAGCGCAGTTATTGTACTTATCATCCTATTATTCTCTAATCAGATATTTGATTTTATGAACATACCGGGCGAAATCCGAAAGGATTCCTTAGTATATATCAAAACAGTCGGCGGCTTTATCTTCCTTCAGGGCATAATAGCAACCTTCTCTGCGATATTTAGATCTAATCGAATGATGAAGGATACGATGAAAATTACCGTGGCACTGAATATTGTGAATGTACTTGGTAATGCATTATTCATTCATGGGTTTGGGCCTATACCGGCGATGGGAGTTTTTGGTGCCGCTATGGCAACCAATTTAAGCCGACTTGTCGGAGTAATCTTGTTCTTATATATGTTTGCTAAAAAATTCGAGACCCGAATTTCCTTTCGTTCCTTAAAGCCCTTTCCTAAGGTGGAGCTTCATAAACTTCTTGGAATTGGACTCCCCTCCGGCGGTGAATCTCTTAGCTATTCCATGGCTATGACATCGATACTTAAAATTGCCAATACCTTGAGTAGAGCCGTTGGTCCCTATGTTGTAAATACAATGGTACTTACCAAAACCTTAGCATGGTTTTCTTTCCTATATGCTAATGCTGTCGGTCAGGCCTCACAAGTTGTTATCGGTAATTATATGGGCGCCGGTGAAGTGGATAAGGTTGACAGACGGGTAATGAGAACCTTAAGAAATAGTGTACTGGTTGCTATTGTTATATCCACAACCATGTTTATCTTCAGTGATACCTTATATGGCTTGTTTTCTACTGATCCCAAAGTGTTAGAACTGGGTAAATCAATACTTCTGGTTGAGATATTTCTTCAGATAGGTAAAAACTCAAATATTACACTGGTTCGTTCTCTGCAGGCTACCGGTGATATTAAATTCCCCATGATGGTAGGAATCGTATCCATGTGGGCGGTTGCCGTGGGCTTCGGGTTTTTCCTGGGAGTTGTCTGTAACCTTGGACTTGTGGGTGTATGGATCGGTATGGCATTGGATGAGGACATCCGTGCGGTCATCTTCTTAATCCGCTGGAAAAAAGGTAAGTGGAAGAACATCAGGCTGGCGAATGACTAAATATAACTTTGTTTATATAAGAAATATTCAAATAGGAGACTGTTTCAAAAGTTTAAATTATCGCCTAATCTCCTATCCAGAAATAAAGGAGTCCTCTCTCACCGTTCGGAAATTCTACCAGATAAAAATTTAAAGTCCGATCATAAGGAATATGAATATCTAACAGCTTAAGTGTGGTTGGCTCAAAATTCTTAATTGCTTCCCATTCCCATCGAAGTTCTAGAGGATCATTTAAATTATCTTTGGGAATAAAGTAAGCTTCGCCACCATTAAATTCATAGCTCTTACCTATATACTCTGAAAGATCATGATTCTTTTTCACAAATCTATTATCCATAATTTCATACCAAGCAGAATAAAATACCGGTTGAACATCAGATAGGTGAAAGCCTGATATCAGGTGTCCCTGTCCGTCCATTAAGGAATAAGCATCAATTTCTCCCAGTTCATACAAGCTTGTTCCGTTATAACGATAAAAAACATAATGAGGATCACCACTGGGTCCTTCATCCAAATAAGCCAGTTCTATAAAACCATCCTTTTCATCAAGATCAAGAATTCCGACTTCTCCGTTATAGGTGTAATCCATATAAATATCTAACTTTATACCGTTCACTTTTATATAAGGTGATTTATTACGCTTGTTTAAAGTCCCGTTTAGAAAAAATTCTATTTTGTCCGGTTGATTATCCATATTAAGATCATATTCACTATTAATTCTATAAAAAACAGGATTTTCTTGTGTACCACTGATTTCATATTGCAAATCTACATCAATGAAAAAATTTTTTAATCCTTTAAAGATCCTCAAGCTTAAAATTCGCTTCATCATACTCAACCAGGTTTTCACTCGTAGGCTCAATAGTTTCATCCACTTCATTATTATCTTCTATACCTGTTTCATCATTACTATCATTTTTATCATAGTTATTATTTTTATCATTGTTATCACTATTAATATCAGAGGGACTTCCAATACTAACCTTTGGCGTAGTTTTATCCGGTTTTTCTTCATTTTCAGAAGTCTTTCCATCGATACTGACAGGTTCTGTGTTAGAGGGATTATTACATATCCCGATAAAAAGTAAGACTCCGTTATTTTTTATTCCATAGATAAACGGGCGGTTTAGTATCATCTGAGCTGTACCATTCGGCATCGAGGCTCCTGCATAATCCAGCTCAGTAAAGGCAGCCGCCTCTACACCATTTTCATCAATTGAAAGATGAGTCTGTTGCGTTATACTGCTGATATAAGCAAGACCATCGGTAATATTCGAGAAATCTGCATCCTTTTGAAATACGGTTTGAACTCCCAAGTCTTTTAGCATATCCGGTAACTCTAACCGGCTGTCTAAGGAGAACTTAGGTATTTGATAAATCACTTTACCATGATGGCTATTCTCTTCTTCAAACAAATCAGAAAGTTGATAACGACTTAATAATTCTTCTATATCAATGCCCTCATCCGGTAATATAAACACCATGTTCCCTTTGTTTTTAAGGTTAAGATAAGACCGGGTAAAGCCATCCCCATCTAAAAAGGAATGGGAGGCAAAGGTCCTGTTCATAAAATCACAGGTAACCTTTGAGGAAGCATCCGGGTAAAATTGATCGGGAGCTGTTTTTTTCTTATCAAACCGATCCACCCATTCATCATAATAATAAATGGTATTTATGATTGACATTATCTGTTCCGGATTTATCTTGATATCCGGAGAAATTAATCCATTGGTATTCTCTGTTATCCATTTAGTCATTAAGTCTTTGGAAAGCGGATCTGAAAGATTCAAATTAAATAAACTGGAATAGAAATTATCTACCGCATTGTCAATATATGCTTCCTTAAAACGTACCTCATTATGAAGCCATAGAGAATTAGCTATTTTTAATTTTGATATTTCATTATCTTTATATAACAGTCGGTATAAATTACCACACTGTTTCGATAACTCCGAAGATTGTGTTCCAAGCAACTGTAATAATTCATCCTTTGTCTTACCCTCAGCACCGGTTCCTGCAAGAGCCAGGGCATAATAAAGGCTTAAGGGTGAATAATTAACGTTTCCTTTTGACTGACTTAAAATCTGATACGCAGTGCGATAAGAAAAATCCTTAAGAGACAATAAAAAAGCGTCATCTACCGGATTATCATTTCTGATTTTTTTATTTTCATCAAAGTCATCAAAAGATACACTCTTTGGATAATTTGGACTTCCTATGGCACTAATTGTCTTTTCTTCTTTGTTGCAGGAAGTGGTTGACGCAAGCATTACCATTATAATTAAAACAGTCATCATTCTTTTCATGGTTTTATCAACCTTTCATTCTTTACTTAATTAAATAAATGATATCACTAAATATCTGAACAACTAATAACTTTAATTGTACTAAAATCCGTCAATCTATTATGAAAATAAAATGTTATATTAGATTATACAATATTTACCTTATGGTAACAACTCATATTATGAAAAATTATCCTTGTTAATCCTATTTAACATATAGGATAACACTATTTCTTTACATAAAAAGCATATTGCATCCTAACTAAATCAGTTGGGTGTGCAATATGCTCTTATCATTAGAATATAATATAAAATTTATATTATCCTCTATAGTAATTAATTAAGCAGCCCTTAAGAATAATCTCTCTCTCATCATCAGTCAGTTCACCAAGCCTTAAGGTGAATTCTTTCATTCCTTTATTCACTACATAAGCTTTGATTTCGGACACTTTATCTGCTACGGCTTTTTTAATGTCCTTCACAAAGATATAATCTCCGTTAGCAAAGGGAAGTTCACCATCGTAAAGGAATGGTAGCATACCCCAGTTAATCAGATTGGAACGATAACGCTTCGTTGCATATTCCTTAGCAATATTAGCGAAACCACCCAGAACCTTCTGACAGCTAGCAGCTTGTTCCCTGGCGGAACCATCACCGGGTTTTACTGCATAGATGGTACTGCCGATCTGAGTTACTTTCTCATCAATCTTAAATTTCGTTGCTATCTGATCATATACTTCTTTTAACTCACCGTTAGCAGCAATAATATCTTCTCCTGCTATTCTTGCTTTTTCTGCTTTCTGTACCTCTTTGGCACGGCCCACATAGGCAGGATCCTTTCTGGATAGTGTAAATTCCGCCAATCCTAAAGGATTGGATCTGTAAGAAGAGGTTTCACCGGATGGGATTAGCTCATCGGTGGTCGTAACCGGATCATGAATTTCGGAAACCACCTTAAGAATTAGATCTTCCGATAAGGCAGTCATCGCCGGCCAGTCAACGATACCGGGACCGAATTTGATTTCAACGGATGGATCTGCTTTTCCTACTCCGTTATAAACACGGTTATCATATATTTTACTATCGAAGAAGTATTTCGGTTTTGTAAAGTTAACATCCACATCCTCTGCGGAGGTTAAATAACCCTTATTAGCCGCTGTTGCAGCAATGGATCTGGCATCCATTAAGGCTACAGAGGCAATCTGGCCATTGGTAATCTTAGAACCTTCTCTGTTCGGGAAGTTTCTGGTGGTATGGCGGATACTAAAGCCATTATTGGCCGGAACATCCCCAGCACCAAAGCAAGGACCGCAGAAAGCAGTTCGAATAGTTGCACCGGTTTCCATTAATTTGGCGATAGAACCGTTCTTCACCAGTTCCATAAATACCGGTTGGCTGGCAGGATATACACTTAGGGAGAATTCATCTGCACCGATGTATTTGCCATTTAAGATATCAGCAGCATCGCAGATATTTTCAAAACCGCCGCCGGCACACCCAGCAATTGTTCCCTGATCCACATACAACCTACCGTTTCTTACTTTATCTTTCAGAGAGTATTTCACCTTATTATTATCCAGACTAACCAGAGCCTTTTTCTCTACTTCATCCAGAATATCATACAGATTTGCATTTAAATCATCAATGCTATATACATTACTCGGGTGGAACGGCATTGCAATCATTGGTTTAATTTGTGATAAATCCACATATACCATGCCATCATAATAAGCAACTGCCTTAGGTTTTAACTCCTTATAATCCTTAGGTCTGTTATGAATTTCATAGAAATCTTTAACCTGTGTGTCTGTCTCCCAGATAGATGATAAACAGGTGGTTTCTGTAGTCATAACATCAATACCGATTCTAAAATCAACACTTAGATTTTTGATACCGTCTCCAACAAATTCCATTACCTTATTATTCACATATCCATTGGCGAATACCGCTCCAATGATAGCTAATGCCACGTCCTGAGGACCAACACCCTTTCTTGGTGTTCCGGTCAGATATACAGCAACCACCTCAGGCATATTGATGTCATAGGTTCTGCTAAGCAACTGTTTTACAATTTCAGGACCGCCTTCTCCCATAGCCATGGTACCCAAAGCTCCGTAACGGGTATGGCTGTCGGAGCCAAGTATCATACTACCGCCGGCAGCCAGCATTTCGCGGGCATACTGATGGATTACTGCCTGATGAGGTGGAACATACACACCTCCATATTTTTTCGCACAGGAAAGACCAAACATGTGATCATCTTCATTGATGGTACCTCCAACGGCACATAAGCTGTTGTGACAATTGGTAAGTACATAGGGAACCGGGAATTTTTCAAGCCCGCTGGCTCTAGCTGTCTGAACAATTCCGACAAAGGTAATATCATGGGAAGTCAATTTATCAAACTTGATTTTTAATTTATCTTTACTACTTGACGTATTATGGTTATGTAATATTTCATATGCCATGGTTCCTTCCTTGGCATCCTCTTTGCTAATATTTTGGGTTCCTGTTTTTGATTTTAGTTCACTTAAAACATTAACATGATCTTCAATTATTTCGGCGCCATTCAATAGATAAACACCTTTGTCATATAACTTTATCATCTCTTACCTCCATTTATAATTTATAAAGAATTTGCACCTTGTAATGATAGGGTAATATCCATTATGGATGAACCCTTATGATTACCAAAGTGCAAATCATTTTACTTTTTATTCTTCTACTATACCCTCTTCTAAATTTATCTTATGAACTTCATTACATTGAATTAATAGAGATGGTAACAGACCATTTTTTGCCTTAACTTTTAGTTTTATTGAGTCATCATCATCCTGCGTAAAGTCAATATTTATTTTTCCATCAAAAGTATCATTGAAATAACCCGCATCTACGAATAGTTCATCCTGATTCTCAAATTTAAAACGTATTTCTAGATTAGCTTCCATACCTAAAAGTTTATACTCTTCTGCTAACTTTTCTGAGAAATCATCCCCGGAATTCAGTTCTAGATTAATGATTTCATCACTAATAGGTCCTTCCACACCAACAAAATAAGCTTTTACATATTCTAAATTAAGATTGGTATCATTTTTCACAACAATTTTACCACTTGCACTTTCGATTATAATTAAAATCACGATAACTAATAATGCAATTCCTCCTAAGGAATACCATAAAGCTTTTGTTTTCATAGCCATAGGTTCTTTATGTTTAATTGCATTTGATTTTTTGATTTTTTTCATGTCGTATATCCTCCATTTTATAAATAGCTTTTATCAGACATTTTATATAATAATAGTTTCAAAGAAAATAATCAAGTCCAATTTCTATAATATCTATAGAAGTCCATCTTCTACGATGTTCTAATTAAGTACTTGATTACATTTGAATACAAGATAAACTAACAATCCGTTTAAATTTCTCATGAATAAGACATAAGACACAATACTCTTCATCTTTGTAACATCCCATAAGATTTTAGATAAGAGTATCATGCCTTATTAAAATTAATTCGGGTAATACGAAAATATTACTTAGAAATAGATAATAATTTCGATTAATCTATTGTGAATAGCCGGATTGATGCCTCTAAATCAGATGCATCTTTATCAAGGGCTTTCGCAGCTTCGTTTAATCTTGTTACAGCTTCAAGCTGTTGTTGAGCGGTTGCATCTACTTCTTCGGAAGATGCTGATGTTTCCTCTGCTACAGCGGAGATGCTTTCAATAGCTCGCAAGGTATCCGTCTTTGATTTGTTAATATCATTAATACCTTCTGCTATCATATCCAGCTGAGAAATTAGATCATCCACATGGACATTAATATTTTCGAATAATTTTGTAACATTCGTCAACCTGTCTTCTGTTTTTTTCGATATGGTTTCTGCCTTCATTACAGTTTTTACAGTACTTTGTGTCTTAGCAGTGATTTTATTAATTATCTTTTCAATTTCGGCAGCAGAATTCACAGATTTTAAGGATAACTTGCGAATTTCATCTGCTACAACTGAAAAACCTCTTCCAGCTTCACCTGCTCTGGCAGCTTCAATGGAAGCATTGAGAGATAATAGGTTCGTTTGCTCTGCAATATCATTGATTACAGCAATAATATCTGTAATTGCTTTCGATTCTTTTTGAAGTTCTTCTATATTCTTTATAGTTTCATTGGTTATCTGTATATTTGCATTTGCCGCATGATTTAGGCGATCAATTTCACTAATACCGTCTTTTACAACTGTTTTGGTGTTTGTTGCAATTTTTGCAATGGCATTACCATTTTCATGAACGCCGTTAATTTGATAAGCTAGTTCATCTGTAAGTGTTAGACATTGTTCCGTATCTTCGGCCTGTTGCGTAATTCCCTGTTGAATTTCCGAGATTGCTGCCGAGATATCTTTGGAAGCTACAAGTAATAATTCAGAACTCTGGGTAACATTCTTTGTTGATCCAATGACAGTTTGGCTTACAGAAGAAGCTTTCATAATCAGATTTTTCATATTACTGATCATATCATTAATGCTGTTTGACAAGACACCAAACTCATCCTTTCTTCCTGTCTTTAAAGAAACGGTAAGATCACCCTTGGAGGCAGCATTCATGGTTTTCATTATCTTATGAATGATTCTACCAATACCGGAAGCAACATAAATGCCGGTTAAAACTGCTACAACTGATGCAACTAGTACCAGTAATATTGTTAAATTTTTAATCATATCCGCTTGTTGTGTCAAAAAGGAAGAAGGAATTAGTGCACCTACCATTGCACCGGTGGAACCTACTTTCGAATATATAAATAAATGTTCTTTTCCGCTAAAATCATAATAACCATGACCACTTTCTTCTTCCGCCAAAAACGCTTCTTTGTAATAAGATTTATCAAAAAAAATAGGCTGCTCACTATCACCCTCTAGAGTAATTTCTCTACCGTCCGGTGAGATGAATGCGAAAAAACTGTTCTCGGGAAGCTCCAACGTTTTCATCGCATCTGTAATAACATTCATGGATATGTCGGTTATAATGTAACCAATCGGTTTTGATGAATTATTTAAAAATTGTCTTGAAAGACTTATGGCATATTTACTATTATCTAATTCAAGTTTCTCATCAACATATTTATGATAACCGGTCCACAGATTGATTCTTGACTTATTATCAATCAACCCCGCTTCCTCTGTTGATTTAAAATCCTCATAAGGATTTATTGTAATGTCAAATGATCCGAAAGTGTTAATGGCTTGTCCGTAATTAGTGAAAATATTTATGTTTTCTATATATTTGTCAGAAGTTGCCATCGTAGTAACGTTACTTCGGATGGATCTGTATATATTACTTTCTTCCAATATATCATCTGAATATTTACCAGTATAATATTGTTTGATAAGACTATCATTGGCTAATTGAAGAGCTTTATCCTCTGCGTTTTGTAGAATTATTCCATAGTATTCACCGGTTTTCTTAATAGAAGTTATGGTTGCTTCTGTATAATTTGTTACAATAGCATTCTTTGAGCTGGTGTAGGCAGAAATACCTAAAATAATGATAAATATTACAGGTATCAGAAAAAATAACGTAAGTTTCACACGGATACTGGTAAATAGTTTTAATATTACTTTTTTCCTTATTCCTACATTTGATTTTTTTGTCGTATGCCCCATAATTATTCTCCTTTGTTAAAAAAAGATTAGTCTTTATTAAATTAACAATATAAAACCAAATATATATAATAGATATGTGGATATATTGTTAATATAATTAAAATTCTACCACATAAAATAGGAATAATCCATCCCTAATAGTAGATTATCCCTAATATTTTATATATTTTAATTAAACAACGAATAATTAATTGATTATCTTTGTACTCTACCGGAAGCATCTCCGCCTACTAATGTATTAACATCCGCTCTTGATACCAGATTGAAATCTCCGGGTATGGTGTGCTTCAAGGCAGAAGCAGCCACAGCAAATTCCAGTGAATCCTTCATATTTTTCCCATCTAAGAGACCACAGATTAAACCACTGGCAAAGGCATCTCCTCCACCTACACGATCAACGATACGGATATTATACTTTCTGGAGTGATAGAATTCTTTTCCGTCATAGATGCAGGCTGACCATCCGTTATCGGAAGCAGAATAACTTTCTCTTAAAGAGCTTACGACATATTTAAAGTTAAACTTCTTAACCATCTGTTCAAAGATATCTTGATAGCCTGAAAGCTCTAAATCACCGCTGGTAACATCAGTTTTACCCGGTTTAAAGCCCAGCACTTTCTCAGCATCTTCTTCATTACCGATACATACATCCACATATTGCATCAGATTCGTCATTACTCTCTGTGCTTTTTCAGAGGACCATAATTTTTTACGGAAATTCAAATCAACGGATACAGTTATATTCTTTTGTTTTGCAGCCTTAAGCGCTTCTTCGGTAAGTACAGCTGCTTTATCACTGATGGCAGGAGTAATTCCTGTGAAATGGAACCAGTCAGCGCCGTCAAAGATAGCATCAAAGTCAAAGTCTGAAGGATCAGCCTCAGCAATCGCTGCATGTGCACGGTCATAAACAACACTAGAAGCTCTCATAGAAGCACCGGTTTCTAAAAAGTAAATACCAAGTCTCTCGCCGCCTCTAGCCACAAAATCACAATTCACATTATATTTACGTAATGCCGCAACAGCACTGTCACCAATCGGGTTTTTCGGCACTTTTGTTACAAAATAAGTATTATGTCCGTAATTAGCTAGTGATACTGCAACATTTGCCTCTCCTCCGCCATAATTTACATCAAAGCTGTCTGACTGAATTATTTTCTGAAAACCGGGAGTGGAAAGACGAAGCATAATTTCTCCCATCGTAATAACTTTAGCCATTCTATTCTCTCCTTTATTGTTAAAATCTTGAATTCTATTTCTCTAACAGTATAGGACGGTTCCTACCTCTCGTCAAGTATGAAACAGGACAAGAAACAAATAATTTATTATAGAATGAAGCAGTAAATTTCATATAAAATTCAACTGATTTCTACATCATCATACCGCAAATATTCAGCGATATCATATCGTACAGTGGCTTGACTTCTTATCCTCCCCGCTTTATAATTAATCAAAATTTTATTTAACGGAGGTATTCCTATGACATCATTTATGGACAAGGATTTTTTACTGTCCACAGAAACAGCCAAACAACTATATCATAGTTATGCGAAACAGATGCCGATTATTGATTATCATTGCCATATCATACCGAAAGAAATTGCTGAAGATATCCGATTTGAGAATATTACACAGCTCTGGCTCGGAGCTGATCATTATAAATGGCGTCTGATGCGCGCAAACGGAGTTGAGGAACGCTATATAACGGGAGAGGCGACAGATCGGGAGAAATTTCAGAAATGGGCCCAGACACTGGAACGTGCCATAGGAAATCCCTTATACCATTGGAGCCATCTGGAGCTACAAAGATATTTTGGATATCAGAATTCGCTTAACAGTGAGACTGCTGAGGAAGTATGGAATCTTTGTAATGAGAAATTAAAAAGTCCGGACATGAGCGCAAAGAAACTTATTATTAATTCGAATGTAAAGGTTTTATGTACCACCGATGACCCGATTGATACTTTAGAATATCACAAAGCCATTGCAGAAGATGAGACCTTTCCGGCTACGGTTCTCCCGGCCTTTCGTCCGGATGAAGCAATGAACATTGAAAAAGCCGGATTTTTAACCTACCTAGATAAGTTATCCGCGATCAGCAAGGTGGAAATTACGGATTTTAAATCCTTATGTGCTGCGATAAAAAACAGAATTGAATACTTTGATTCTATGGGATGTAAGATATCGGATCATGGTATGGAATTTGTTATGTACTCTCCTGCTACTGAGGATGAGATAGAGATAATAATGAAGAAACGATTACAGGGTCAGCTTCCAACCCGACAAGAGGAATTACAATTTAAGACAGCCTTTCTGCTTTATGTCGGTAAAGAATATCATAGACTAAATTGGGTTATGCAGTTACATTATGGTGTGAAAAGAGATAACAATACCCGTTATTATAAAAAAATCGGAATAAATACCGGTTTTGATTGCATTGATGACAGCAATACCTCCTCAGCAAGTCTGGCTGATTTTTTAAATGCCCTAGATGTTACGGATCAGTTGCCTAAAACCATCCTTTACTCTTTAAATCCTACAGACAATGCAGCAATCGATACGGTAATGGGATGTTTTGAAGATTCTTCTGCTATCGGAAAAATACAACATGGTTCTGCCTGGTGGTTTAATGATCATAAGGCGGGAATGACTGACCATATGATAACTTTAGCCAGTCTCAGCCTACTAAGTAACTTTGTGGGTATGTTAACGGATTCCAGAAGTTTTCTATCCTACACCCGTCATGAGTATTTCAGACGAATTCTATGCGATCTTATTGGTAAATGGGTGGAAAACGGTGAATATCCAAAAGATATGAAAATTCTTGGAAAGATAGTTCAGGATATATCTTATCACAATAGCATGCGTTATTTTGAATTCCAAGAGTAAACTTTTAGCATTAAGCTGTCGCACTAATGATGTATTAATGAGAAAGCGGGGTATGGGTTCCCACACACACTCGTTGGAGTACAACTTTCATAAATTGTCTGCCTGGTTTTACGTACATGAATGTACGTAACAGTCAAACAATTTATAAAAGTTGTTCACCAAATAGTGTATTAAAGGGGACCCATACCCCGCTTTCTCATATAACACAATTTATGCGACAGCCCTAAGATCTATTAGTTTCGATGATAAATCAATTCTTACCTTACCTGGTTCTTGGTTGTTTTCTATGATAAAACATTGTAACAAACCCCATTAACAGACTGATAATGGCTATCATAAATGGAAACATAGCATGTTTGGATGACGTATTGTTTGTCAAATCAGAAACACATAAGATTAATGCAATTAATGTAATACCTGCAAATAAAAGCCCGTTTGCAAAGCATTTAAATTTACTGATACGATATTTAAGTACCAGTTTCTTCATTTTTACCACTTCCTTTAATTGATACATATTTTTTCCACTACCAATTAAACGATTTAAGTGGCAAAAAGGTTTCACTTATTTAAAAAAATTTTAAATATTTTTTTGCACTAGATTTTTTGTTATCAATTATTATTTTTTTCTACTCGATATTGAAACTGCTCTGCTATGTTGCTACCATACTCTTTTAACACTTCAATTTCCGTATCATCCGGCACCCATAAGCTTCTATGGTTATCTTTTACTAATTCAAAACCTGCTTTTTGTAATTCCTCACCTATTAACTTTACTGCCTCACCGCTCCAGCCATAGCTTCCAAAAGCTCCGGCATATTTTTTTTTGAACTTTAAACCCTTCATCATTTCCAGAAGACCTGCTATGGAGTGCAGATAACCGTTATTCACTGTAGGTGAACCTATTAGAATTCCTTTGGATTTAAATACTTCTGTTAGGATATCATTTTTGTCTTCTTTGGATGAATTCATCAGTTTAACCGTTACAGTAGGATCTTTCATTACAATGCCAGTCGCGATAGCTTCTGCCATTTTTCTGGTGGCATTCCACATGGTATCATAAATAATTGTGATTTGATTTTCCTGATAATTATCTGCCCATTCCAGATACTTTTCTATGATCTGAGTCGGATTGTTCTTCCAAATAACACCGTGACTGGTGCAGATTAAATTAAGAGGTAAATTAAAATCGAGAACCTCCTTGATTTTTTTCGTAACAAACCTGCTAAAAGGGGTTAAAATATTGGCATAGTATTTTAATGCCTCCGCATTAAGCTCACAAGGATCTACCATATCATTGTATAAAGATTCCGTTGCATAATGCTGTCCAAAGGCATCATTGCTAAACAAAATATTATCGCCGGACATATAGGTCAGCATGGAATCCGGCCAGTGAAGCATAGGCGCTTCAACAAAGGTAAGCGTACTTTCTCCAATGTCCAATGTGTCACCGGTTTTTACGGTTACAAAATTCCAATCCTCATGATAATGTCCCTTCAGTATTTTTGCTCCGTTTGCGGTACAGTAGATTGGAGTTCCAGGTATTTCTCTCATTAATTCCGGTAAAGCACCGCTATGATCAATTTCACTGTGATTGGCTATAATATAATCGATTTCCTTTAAATCTATTTCTTCTTTTAAGCGTTTTACAAATTCTTTATCATAGGGCTGCCATACTGTATCAATTAGAACAGTCTTTTTATCCCGTATCAAATAAGAATTATAGGATGAACCCTTCGTAGTAGAATATTCATTACCATGAAATTGTTTTAGTTCCCAGTCGATTTTACCTACCCAAGTTACTTTATCTGTTATTTTCTTTCCCATATAATTTCCTCCAAAATATGTGTTCTATCTATTTATATAGTTTCTTCATTCAATGTGTATTATAACCATGTCTTACTAGAGATTCCTTGATTCAAATCACGAAAATTGTAATTTTATCGTTAAATCATAGGATTTTGATTTTTATATCTCGTTAATTTGACATATACATTCTTAATTCAGCGTTATACAAACATAGTTTAATGAGCAACTGTATGAAGTCGTTGGTATTTAGACTGCGTGTTTTGCAGTCTTATGTACCACTACGTACTTCATCCAAGCGAGAGCGTGTTGCTAACAAACTATGTTTATATAAAGAATTCAAAACTAAAATTGTGCAAAATTACGTATTAGATTATACTGGGCTTTTGACACCATAATCCTATTAATACTGTAAACTCCATAAACCAAGTAATTTTTTTAAACAAAACGGATAGTCAATCTTTTTGATTGCTTCGGTCGTATAGATTGGGATTTTTTCATAAGGCTTTCCGTCAATATAATAAGTGGCATACCCAACTATTTGATTTGCTTCTACCGGTGCCAGTAGCTTATCCGGTATATCGTATTCGATATGAACTTTTTCATCTTTTCTCATAAGTAAGGACAGATCTCCTTCTAGACTTAGGTTTTCAAATTTCACCTGACCGTCATCTACATAGACTGGATCCAAAGTTACATTCTCGAATATCTGTCTTTTTTCATAATTGTTAATTCCATATGACATAAGCTTCTTTGTTTCAGACCATTTAAGGCTTCTGTTTGGAGGCCAGCCGCAACCAAGAACAACGGATATTAAGGTTTTATCCGGTTTTTTTATTGCACCTACAAAACAATACCCTGCCCGTCCGGTAAACCCTGTTTTTACTCCTATGGCTCCGTCCATCATATATAGAAAACGATTTTTATTAGAGACCGAGAAGCCTCTACCTTTGGTTATCTCTTTAAATTGATAAGAAGGCGTATTGGTTATATCAATAAAGTCCTTATTCTTTATAGCATAGCTTGCAATTATGGCAAGATCTCTAGCTGTTGTATAATGCCCTTCTGCATCCAGACCATTTGGCGTAACAAAGTTCGTATTATTACAATCTAAGGATCTTGCTTTATCATTCATCATTGTAGCAAATCCTTCTATCGAACCGCCTACATGCTCTGCAATCGCTACAGCAACATCATTATGACTTTCCAGCATAAGTGAATAAAGCAGATCTTTAAGATAATATTTTTCTCCTGCACGAATGTTTAGCTGGACATCCGGCATCTTAGCTGCATATGCAGATACCGTAACTTCATCCGACAGATTACCGTTTTCCAAGGTAACAATACAGGTCATAATCTTAGTAGTACTTGCCATCGCCATCTCATTATATCCATTTTCTTCATATAAAACCCGGTTATTATCAGCATCCATAAGTAAGGCTGATAGGGAACGTAAATTCAGATCCTTCACTACATCATTTTCCTCAGCAGTCGGTTCCCTTGCTTCACTGTTTTCAGGAGGGTCAATCATATTCTGATATTTTTGCTCATTTTCCTGGGCACGGATATTTTCTTTTTTTAATTCTTCTTCAAAGTCTTCGATCATTAATCCCGGATTTTCTAACACTTCATCATAATAAATCTTTAGACTATTATAATTAACTGTTGAAAACAGGATTAATAATGCAAGGCAAGGAATTACTGCGCCGTATTTTCTTTTCACATACATCATCCCATACTTTTCCTTCATTTAAATTTATTTTAAATGAGCCAGATTATTCATATTTTTCATTATTAATATATAAAATGAAACCTAACCTTGCAGTAATTTTATAAGGCTAAAAACATCTTTACTCTAATATCTTATGGATGTATAATAAAATTACTGAAAACGATAACGAGAAGGGGAATTAAAATGTCTGAGGATAAGAACATAATTAATGGCAGCAATGATAAAGAATTAAATGATGCAAATCAATCTTCTCATGAGGTAGATCACAACGATTCAGAAAAAGAAACCATCACTGAAATTTCAAAAGGAATTGAGCAAGCTTCACAAAGCATAGCAAACGAAGACAGTTCCGAAATTGTAAATGAAAATAACACTCCTGATCCATATGACGAAAACATGATCAACGATGAGTACATAATTCAAGAAGAACATAAGGATCAAGTAACAACGGATCAGAAAACTATAGATCAATCAATTCTGGACCAAGAAGCTTCGGACGATATCACAGACACGCAAACTTCTAAAGATATTAAAAAGAAAATCGACATATTTAAAATTCTTCGCATAGCCTTTACCTTGGGATTTATAGTATTTGCTGCGCTATTTATTAATGAAGTATTTGTACAACCCTATCGGTCGAATAAATTGGCAGAAGAAGCTAGGAGTTTATATAAAAGACCGGATCCTACTCCAACGTTAGCAATCACACCTGCTATTTCAGATCAAAATGATTCTAAGGATGATTTGTCCGAGGAAAGTTCATCTGATACTAATAAAACGTCTACAAAAAATGCTACCCCTACCTCCGATCCAAATCGGGACCAATATGGTCGTTTGATAAGTTTTAAGCCATTACTTGATGAGAATTCCGATATCAAGGGCTGGATTAATGTTCCCGGTACTAATATAGATTATCCTGTTATGCAATCCAGTAACGGAGAACCGGAGTATTATCTGGATAAAGGCTGGGATGGAAGGTATCTTAAGGCTGGAAGCTTATTTTTAGATTACAAATCCTCTGTCGAGAAAAATTCTCAAAATCTCGTAATACATGGACATAACATGACCTCTTCCAATGACATGTTTCATCATTTATTAAAATATAAAAAACTAGAATTTATAAAGGAGAATCCAGTATTTACTTTTGATACTATCTATCATACCGGTGAATGGAAAATATTCGCATACGTGATTACTAATGGTAGTACCAAAAAAGAAGAACTTTTTAATTATACCCGCTCCGAATTTAAGAATTCTTCGGATTTCTTAAACTTTATCTATCAGCTTCGTATTCGCTCTATCTATCATATTGATGATGTTGATATTAATGAAAACGACCAGATTGTTACGTTATCTACCTGTTCCTATGAAGTGAAGGATTATCGTACGGTTATCGTTGCACGAAAAGTACGGGAAGGAGAAGATGCTACGGTTGATACTGAAAGCATCGTTGAAAACCCTGAACCGTTATATCCTTACAGCTTTTATTATCGTTATGGCGGAAAAGCACCAAAGCTTAAAGAAACATTTGAAGAAGCCTTAGAAGCCGGTGAAATCAACTGGTATAAACCAGTCGAAGAATAAGCAAAAAATATAAAAGGATGAAAATAAGCGTATTGTCGCTTGATTTCATCCTTTTTTATGTTAAGCTTTAGCCTGTTGAGAATGGTTGTATATCGTTTAGATTTTAAACCAATTATAAACGCCTTTTAAAATCCTCATAACGAAACTCTTTAATTAGTTTCATCTCACCTTCTTTTGTATGAAGATAAATAGAGGGTAAATTAATTCCATTAAAGGTATTGTTTTTAACCATAGTATAGATTGCCATATCACAAAATATCAGCCTGTCTCCTACTTGTAAAGGTTCCTGAAAGGAATAATCCCCTATCACATCCCCAGCAAGACAGGTAGGACCACCAAGACGATAGGTAAACTCATATTGTCCATAGGTTCCTGAATCTATGATATTGGGACGATAAGGCATCTCGAGTACATCGGGCATATGACAGGCAGCAGAGGTATCTACTATCGCCAGCTGCATACCGTTTTCTAATAGATCAAGTACGGAGGTAACTAAAAATCCTGCATTTAAAGCAATTGCTTCGCCGGGTTCTAGGTATACTTGTAAATTGTAAGTGTTTTTCATATGATTAATACATTTTACTAACGTATCTATATCATAATTTTCTCTAGTGATATGGTGTCCACCGCCAAAATTAATCCATTTCATATCCTTTAGATAAGATCCAAACTTCTCTTCTACCACCTGTAAGGTTCTTTCCAGTACATCTGAATTCTGCTCACACATAGTATGAAAATGTAATCCTTCTATCCCTGTCAGATCAGCACCCTGGAGTTTTTCCAGAGTAATACCAAAACGGGAGTTGGCAAAGCAAGGGTTATACATATCTGTTTCGATCTCAGAATACTCCGGGTTAATTCTAAGTCCACAGGAGATTTTATCCCTTTGTACAGAGTTGTTATCATGATTTATTTCATTGTTATCTTTTAATTTACCGGTTTGCTTATCCTTATAAAATGAGGTTACCTTATCCTTATATTTATTCCATTGATGGATCGAATTAAATACTATATGATCACATAAGAACATAATCTCATCAAATTCATCCTCACGAAATGCCGGTGAAAAGATATGAACTTCCTTACCCATCTCCTCATATCCAAGCTTTGCTTCAAATAAGGAACTGGCTGTTGTCCCGCTGATATATTCACCAATCAAAGGATAGGTCTCATACATGGAATAAGCTTTTTGAGCCAGTAAAATCTCACAACCGGTTTGATCAATAACAGATTTTAATATTTCCAGGTTCTTTATTAAAAGTTTTTCATCCACTACATAAGATGGTGTTGCGACTTTGGTAAAGTCAATATTCATGGCTTTCTCCATTCTATTCTTCATCCGATCCAATTAGTCTACCATCTCCGGTTCAAAGCTTTCCTGCCAGGGTAAACCATATTGGTTTAAAGCGTCCATAAAAGGATCCGGATCAAATTCTTCAACGTTAAATACACCGGGTTTCTTCCATTTACCGGTCATTACCATCATGGCACCAATCATAGCCGGAACACCGGTGGTATAGGATATAGCCTGTGATCCAACTTCTCTATAGCACTCTTCGTGGTCACATACGTTATATACATAATACTTCTTTTCTTTCCCGTCTTTTGTGCCGGTATAGATACAGCCTATATTGGTTTTTCCTTTCGTTCTTGGTCCTAAGGATGCAGGATCGGGAAGAACAGCTTTTAAAAACTGTAGTGGAACAATCTTATGACCTTCATAATCTATCGGTTCAATTGACGTCATACCTACATTCTCTAATACCTTAAGGTGGGTAAGATAGCGTTCGGAAAAAGTCATAAAGAAGCGGATTCTTTTTACTCCGGGAATATTAAGAGCTAAGGATTCGAGTTCCTCATGATGCAGTAGATACATATCCTTTTCGCCAATTTCCGGGAAATTATAGACTCTTTTAATCTCCATTGGCTCGGTCTCTACAAAATTACCGTTTTCATAATAGCTTCCGTTCGCTGTCACTTCCCGGATATTAATCTCAGGATTAAAATTCGTTGCAAAAGGATAGCCGTGATCTCCGGCATTGGCATCTAAGATGTCAATGGTGTGAATTTCATCAAAATGATGCTTTAGAGCATGAGCAGAAAAAATTCCGGTTACACCAGGATCAAAACCACAGCCTAGAACAGCTGTAATTCCCGCTTTTTCAAAAAGTTCCTTATAAGCCCATTGCCATTTATATTCAAACTTTGCAGTCTCAATCGGTTCATAATTAGCAGTATCCAGATAATCCACTTTGGTAGCTAAACAAGCTTCCATAATGGTCAGATCCTGATACGGTAATGCTACATTAATTACAATATCTGGCTTATAGTTCTCTATTAAATCAATCACTTCTTCTGTTTTATCCGCATCTACCTGAGCAACAGAAACCTTCGTCTTACTTCCTTTTAATTTTTCCTTTAAATCTTCACATTTTGATAATGTACGGCTGGCAATACAAATCTCTTCAAATACCTGAGGATTTTGGCAGCATTTATGTGCCACCACACTGGCAACGCCTCCTGCTCCGATAATTAAAGCTCTACCCATAATAATTCCTCCTTGTCTTACTTATGATCAAATCATAAAGTCTCTTTTGTATTAATGTTCCATAAAAATCAATAATTATTAAATCATCAAAATCACTATAGCTGTAATAGTAATTCCCGCAGAAGCTTGCAAGCCAACGCAGTCGATGCACCGCTTTGGTCATAAACTGGTGATAGTTCATTCATATCCATCGCTACAATGTTTAACCCAAAGACCAGATTAAGAGCTTTTATCAATTCCGGAAAATATACACCACCGGCTTCCGGTGTTCCTGTTCCGGGAAAGACAGAAGGATCTAAAACATCTAAATCAATAGTCAGATAAACAGGCTTGTCCTTTAAGTTTTTCACAGCCTCGTCCAGATGGTCAAGGTTAAACTTCTGCATAAATACATGCTCCTTTGCCCATAAGAATTCTTCCCTATCACCGCTTCTAATTCCAAATTGATATATCCTACCGTCTCCAACAAGATCATGACAACGTCTCATGACACTGGCATGGGATAACTTTTCTCCCAGATAATCATCCCTAAGGTCTGCGTGAGCATCAAAATGAAGGATATGAAGGTCCGGAAATTTCTTTGTCGCTGCCCTGACACACCCTAAGGTTACCAAATGTTCACCGCCAATCATGATAGGCTTTTTATTATCCTTTAAAATCTGGGCTGTCATATCTTCAATTGTGTTTAAAACCCGCTCTGTGTTACCAAAGCCGAACTCCAAATCTCCGGCATCAAATATCTTTTTATCTAATAAATCCATATCCAGATAAGGGCTATAGGTTTCTATTCCATAGCTTTCATTTCTGATGGCAGCACTGGCGAATCTGGTACCTGGTCGATACGATGTGGTACCGTCAAAGGGTGCTCCAAATAAAACAATGTCACTATCTTCATATTCATGATCACATGCAATAAATGTATGGATGTTTCTATTCATATTCACTCAACTGCTCCTTTACATAGTTCGGTAGTGCAAAGGCTCCAAGGTGAAGCTTTGTATTATAGTATTTTGTCTTAATACCCAACGCATTCCATTGTTCCACATCTAAATCTTTCTCAGGATCATAATGCTTGGAGGCAAAACCAAACAACCAATGCCCGGAGGGATAAGTAGGAATATGGGCCTGGTATACCTTAGCTATGGCGAAGGTCTCCTTAATACGTTGATGCGCTCTCTTCATGGCTTCCACATATTCATCATAATAAGTGCTTTCATGCTGATTGACCAGTATTCCTTTGTCATTCAAAGCATTATAACAATTACCATAGAATTCTTTCGTGAATAGTCCTTCACCCGGACCGAAAGGATCGGTCGAATCGACAATGATTAAATCATATTCATCTCTCATTCTCCGAACAAATTTCAGCCCATCTTCATAATAGATATGAACCCTTTTATCCTCCAGACTGCAGGCAGTCTGAGGTATATATTCTTTACAGGTTTCAACCACCATAGGATCAATTTCTACCATATCAATATGTTCAATTCCAGGATATCTGGTAAGCTCCCGTATGGTTCCTCCATCTCCGGCTCCGATCACTAAAACCTTTTTGATATTTAAATTGGTTGCCATTGGAACATGAACAATCATATCATGATAGATAAACTCATCCTTCTCAGTAACCATAAGGTATCCGTCTAGTGTCAATACCCGTCCAAACTCTTCTGTATCCAATACGGCAATATGTTGGAAATCACTTTGCTTATTTACCAGCTGTTCTTTTACCTTCATCGAGAATTTAACATGTTCCGTATGATGTTCCGTAAACCACAATTCCATAGTAATCAACCCTGCCTTTCCATATATTTTATATCAAATTTGTTTCTGTTCCTTGGGAACAAAACTTTGTACAACAAATTCAATATAAATATCATTTGTAAATAAATAATGATTAACATGCTTCATTCACAATTTAGTATAGCTTTATTATAGTTGTATATATCGTTCCGGTTCATGGACGTCATTTCGTAAAATCAATCAACAATATTGATATATTCCACTTTCATATCCTTTGGTCCGGTTAACACACTGCCTTTTTCCTTAGCATAGATAATATAATCAATAATATCCTTGGTAATTCGTTCGCCCGGTGCGAGAATCGGGATTCCCGGAGGATAACACATGACAAATTCACCGGCTATATGATTAAGACTATCTTTTAATAATATGGATTTCTTATCACTATAAAACGCCGTCTGCGGAGTTAATACAACATCCGGATCAATGTATTCATGGTTTAGCATACCTACCTTATCTTTGCCATAGCGTCTTTTAATTTCAGATAAAGAAGATAGTAAACGTTCAATTTCAAAAGCCCGATCCCCCGCAGAAATGATAGCCAGTATATTACCAATATCACCAAACTCAATTTGGATATCATATTCACTCTGAAGCAGATCGTATACTTCGATTCCGGCAAGACCAATATCACCAGTATAGATGGATAGCTTGGTACGGTCAAAATTATATATCGTATCTCCGTTTATTATTTCGGTAGAAAATGCATAATAACCACCCAATTTATTAATTTCATTTCTTGCATAATCCGATAAATCAATGGTTTTCTCTATGATTTCTTTCCCATGCTGATACATATGTTTTCTTGAGATATCTAAAGAAGCCATCAATAAATAAGAGCCGCTGGTGGTTTGCGTAAGATTGATAATCTGTCTAACATAACCCGGATCCACGCCCTTACCGCACAGTAAGAAGGAGCTTTGTGTTAAGGAGCCCCCTGTTTTATGCATACTTGCCGCAGCCATATCTGCACCGGCAGCCATAGCGCTAATCGGTAAATTTTCACCAAAGTAAAAATGAGCTCCATGGGCTTCATCAACCAGAACACGCATATTATTATCATGTGCTAATGATACAATTTCTTCTAAATTAGAGCAAATCCCATAATAAGTCGGATTATTTACGAAAATAGCCTTTGCGTCCGGATTGGCAGTAATTGCTTTCTTGATTTCTTCTATCGACATTCCGAGCGGTATTCCAAGATTACGATTGACTCCGGGGTTTACATAGACCGGAATTGCCCCACATACAACAAGCGCATTAATAGCACTTCTGTGTACATTTCTCGGCATAATAATCTTCTCTCCTGCCTTACAGCTGGACATAATCATGGCCTGTACTGCCGCAGTAGTTCCGTTGACCATAAAAAAAGCTGCTTCTGCACCAAAAGCCTCTGCGGCCAGTTCCTCTGCAGCTTTTATAACTGATGTAGGGTGGATTAGATTGTCCAAGGGTTTCATAGAATTTACATCAACCTTGAGGCACTCCGCCCCTAGAAACTGTGTGAGCTCAGGGTTGCCCCTTCCTCCCTTGTGACCGGGCACATCAAAATGTACTACCCGGTTCTTTTTATGCTTCACTAATGCTTCATGTATAGGTGAATTTTGTTGTGTATATGTCATTTGTGATTCCCCTATCTTAATAAATATTCATGCCACTAAAAATCTCTATCATTTCCTTACGAAGACTGTTTGTAATCTCAAGTCTTTGCTTCGGTGGTAATTCGTATACATCTGTATTAAATAGATAATGCTGTAATTCAATTTCTTTAATCAACATTTTTGTATGAAAAATGTTTGATTGATATACGTTAACATCAATCGCATCATATCTGGTTAAGGTAACATCATCAATATAATCCTGAATAGAGGTTATATCATGATCAATAAAGTATTTCATACCGTGCAGATCTCTGGTGAAACCTCTGACACGATAATCTATGGTAATAATATCGGAATCAAAGCTTCCGATTAAGTAATCCAGTGCATTCAGCGGTGAAATCTCTCCACAGGTAGATACATCAATATCAACCCGGAAAGTAGAGATTGAATTATCAGGGTGATGCTCAGGAAAGGTATGAACGGTTACATGGCTTTTATCCAGATGGGCATGTACCGAATCTCTTGGGTTAATCAAATATTTGCCTTGGTTACAGGATTCATCAATATGTCCGGAGGACAAGGAGCCTTCTGCGATTAATATGTTTACACTTGCGCCCTGCGGATCGTAATCCTGTTTCGATATATTAAGAATATGTGCACCTATCATTTCAGTAACATCAACTAAAATTTTAGTTAAACGTTCCGAATTGTACTGCTCATCAATATAAGCAATGTAATCTCTTTGTTCCCTCTCACTTTTTGCATAGCAAACATCATAAATGTTAAAGCTAAGTGTCTTTGTGAGGTTGTTAAAGCCATATAAAGTAAGCTTTTTATCCAACCCTAACATCACAACCTTTCTATTCAAAGTAAAAGCTGTTTATGTAATAATAACAGCATTGACTATTATACAAAAATGTATGCAAACTTGCAAGCATTATTTTTAGCATTTGTAAACTGCTTGTTTAGTATTAGTGTTATTTTCGCGAATAAACAGATTAATCGATGGAAAAATATATTTTCCATGCTTGCATGAGAAAATATATTTATTCCAATCGATAAGTGTAACGCGAGCCACAAAGCTTTGCTTTGGGGCTTAATCTGTTTATTCGCGAAATCGCGGCATTATGAATTTTTGTGCTCGCACAAAAAAATTCATAGGGTTTTATTGATAAGCGTAACGCGAACGACAAATCCGAAGGATTTGGAGTCTTCGCTGTTTATTCGCGATAACGCGGCAATGACTTTACGTGCTCGTACGAGAAAATTCTTAGCTTTTATCAATAAGCGTAACGCGAACGACAAATCCGAAGGATTTGGAGTCTTCGCTGTTTATTCGCGATAACGCGGCAATGACTTTACGTGCTCGTACGAGAAAATTCTTAGCTTTTATTGATAAGCGTAACGCGAACGACAAATCCGAAGGATTTGGAGTCTTCGCTGTTTATTCGCGATAACGCGGCAATGATTTTCCATGCTTGCATGAGAAAACCTATTTATTCCAATCGATAAGTGTAACGCGAGCCACAAAGCTTTGCTTTGGGGCTTAATCTGTTTATTCGCGAAATCGTGACAATGATTACTTCTATTATAGTATAACAAACATACTCAAAACATGCAAATCAGCCTAGTTTTTATCAAAAAAAGTGACAAAAGTCTAAATTTCTTTAACTTTCACCACTCACAGTATATTTTTAGGAATTCTCTATTAATATAAAGATATTGATCTCACACTAGCAAACATTTCCAAATATGTCATGGCAATCACGAAATGACTTTTCTATAATAGAAGCAAATTACATAATTCGATTTTTTTTATCCATATGTATATTAGATATTTAAGGAAGGATCGTATGGAATCCATAATGAAGTATATCAGTTTCATCCTATTCCTGATGATGTCATTGATTATTACTACGATTATTATATCCTATATCCCGAAAAAGGTGGATGATATTTATCCTGCAGCTATATTCTCAGGTGATCCTAAAAATCCAAATTTCAGATATACAAATTTTATAATCAAAGGGAAATATTATTCACCCTTCTTTACAATTAACTATTTTTATGGAGTACTCTCATTGAAGCGATACCGATTCATATAGATAAATTTGAATATGAATTCTATATGCAAATGTTAGATATGGATATCATAGTTATAAATATCATCTATTATGAAAAAGGCCTCAACGGTAAAACAACCATACGAAATTATGGTAGGTTATACGCCTCGAAAGATTTCGACATGTTTGTTTTTCAACCAAAGGATTCAAAATATATGGATGATTTTATCGTGGCTCCTGCAACCAATCCGACAGAAGCTTTAAAGATATGGAGCAAATTATATAGATAATTAATAGAAAAGCTAAATACAAAATAAATAATATGAATAAGACGACCCTAGGTGTCACCTTATACACTATTTATAAAGTGGGGGTTTCCTATGACCGTCTTTTAATTTTTTTACTCTTAAAAAATCTCATCTAATGAGTTAGATATCCAATTTAAGTTGTGCCTCTTCTTCTGCTTCTATTTTAAAGTCTTCGATTTTCTCAGGATTCATAACCGGAAGCGAATCCAGAGATTGCAGACCGAAACATCGTAAGAATTCTTCGGTTGTACCAAATAATATCGGTCTTCCCGGTGCATCCATTCGTCCCATTTCACAGATCAAATTATATTCCACCAATTTATTCACGGCATGGTCCGATTTCACTCCACGAATAGCTTCAATCTGCAGCTTTGTAATCGGTTGCTTATAAGCTATGATGGATAAGGTTTCTAATAAAACATCCGTTAATACATGTTTTTTTGGGATATGAGTAATCTTTATAATGGATTCGTAAAGACTTGGTTTTGTACATAATTGAACAGCACCATCCAGTTCAATGATATGGATACCGCGCTCTTCACTTTGATATCTATCCATCATATTATGTATTATTTTTCTTGTGGTTTCCTCATCGTGGTCAACGGCTCCGGCAATTCGTTCGATCTCCACAGCTTCCCCCATCGTAAATAAAATTGCCTCTATTTGGGCTTCTACCTGTTTTATCTCCATTAAAAGCCGACCTCCTCCATTTGTATTATGTCTGTAGCCAGATACGTTATTTTAATATCATCCGTTCTGTTTTCCTGTTCAATTTTTATCCTTCCGATTTTAATCAACTCAAGAATACCTAGAAAAGTAACGATAATCTCCATCTTCGTATTCTGTGCCTCTAGTAAACTTCGAAAATAAAATATTTTATGTAATATGCCGTATTCTTGTATCTGTATCAGCTTTGCAGATAAGTTGATTTCTTCTTTTTCAATTTTACCGAACTTACTTCTTATGGGATCAATCTTATCTGCCTGTTTTTTTACGATGGATTTAAAAATCTCATGAAGCTTCGCCAAAGTTAAATCAGATAATAAACCTTCCACATTAATGTCTTCTTTATAGCCAGCAATTTCCGGCGGTATGGTCGGAGGCTTAAACATCACTTTGGATGCATCCAACTGCTTGTCCTTTAATTCTTCCGATATGTATTTATACATTTTATATTCAAGAAGCCGTTCCACCAGTTCCTGTCTTGGGTCAACCTCCTCCTCTTCTTCTGTAACTTCAACCGGAAGTAACATTTTAGACTTGATATTGATTAAGGTGGCTGCCATAACCAGAAATTCACTCATGATTTCAAGATTCTTTGCTTCCATCTGCTTGATATACTCTAAATACTGTTCAGTAATTACCACAATCGGTATATCATAGATATTGATTTTATTTTTATCGATTAAATGAAGCAATAGATCCAGCGGACCTTCAAATGCCTCCAATTTTACCGGTATACTCATAGTACTCCTCTCTCCTTGTCAAACTTAATATAAGTACGTACTACTTATCATTTTTATCAAAAAATGCTGTATGATAGCAAATCTTTTAAACTTTAGGATTATACTTTTATGCGTAAGTAATTCTTTATCCTTTCAATGTTATATGAATTAATTCCGGTCGGTTAAACAGCCGTAGCATACCTGAATGGGAACCCAATCCTCTTGATAAAATCATCACTTTATTATCCTCAGTATACAATCCGGCGTCATATTTCGGAAAGAATTTAACTTGAGGAGAAATTAAACCACCGAGGAAGGGCAATCGAATTAGCCCTCCATGGGCATGACCTGACAATGTTAAGTCTGCACCCCACCCGGCATAGCTTTGAAAAAATACCGGATTATGAGCAATTAGAATTTCATATAGTTTCTTCTTGGACTTTCCGATTTTTGATTCTATAATGTCATTCGTCAAATCCACTTTCTTATGTTTTTCATAATGCTCAATACCAAGAGTGAGTCCGGTTATTCGAAATCTTAAGTTGTTTTTATGAATAAGACAACTGTTATTATCTAGAAAGATAACACCTATCTGATTTAGCCTTTCTTTATATTCTCTCCAGCTAGAATATAATTCGGCTTCTGTTTTATCCTCGGAAGCACAAAGAGCCTCAAAATATTCTTCATGATTCCCATAAGCATAATATATTTTATATTTTTTTGCTAATTCCTCAACTAACCTATGGGCATTCCCAGGTATGCATTTCATTCTTTTTGTAATCAAATCTCCAGCAATTATGATTAACTCCGGAGATAATCTATCTATTTCATTAAGTAATCTGTTATTATTTTTACCAAAGGTATGATTATGCAAATCAGCCAGTACAACAAATGATATCGTTTCATTACCACCTAACTTATCTGTTGTAAGCTCATAGGACGAGGTGACAAGAAGCTTTTGTTCAATCAGGGACCAAAGGATAAGAAGTCCTAATATTATAATGATATAATTCATATTTGCCCCTTTCAGTAAGATATGTTCCATCCAAAGCTCATTTTAGCGTCAATTTAATACCCCACCGTCTGCGTATTTACGCTATAATATACTATACTAGGTAGCGAAAGAAGTGTCAATAAGTTACTTATGATGCGGCCTTTATAAAAACATCGAAACATAGATTGAAAACCGAGAATAACGAATAGTAAATTCATCCTCCGATATACAATGCCAATTAATTTCCCATGTGATTCATTCACAATATACAAGATGAATTCATACTCACATATACTTTCATAAAATATTGGGCTGTTTCAAAAGATAACATACGATAAATAAGACAGTGCTTAGGATTTCCTTTAATACACTATTTGGTGAACAGATTTCCTACATAGTTATGACTGTTACGAACATTTATGTACGAAACAGGCTAACACAGCAGGAAATGTGTACTCAAACGAGTGTGTGTGGGAAACCTAAGCACCGTCTTATTTATTGGAAATCTAAAGGAACAGCCCATCAATTACTATAACATAAATCGCCTTCTTAATTAGTTTTCATATTGTCATATCCTTAATTAGCTAAGAAGTACCGTTTTAACGCTTTTACAAAACAATCCTTAAAGCCGGCCTTTCTTACTTCATGGGAAGCTAATATATCAATGCTTCCAATCTTCTCTCCTTCATAGGTATAGATAATCTCTCCTATTTTATCATTTGGAGCTACAGGAGCTTTCACTTCTTCAAATAGATTTACTTCCTTTTGAATGTTGGAGGAGGATTTACCATTACCACACAGATAAGAGAACTTACCTCCCACAATTCCCTGAACGTTATCCTGCACACCTTTTATCACTCTGACAGGCGTTAAGGTAATATCTGTATTATCGTCAACAAATACGGAATAATTAGCAAAACCGTAGTTTAAGAGTTTAGCAGCTTCTCGAAATCTGGTCTTTGTATCCGGCGCAGCCATGACTACGGCAATTAAATCCATATTATTTCTTCTGGCGGTAGCCGATAAGCAATATTTAGCAAGACTTGTGGAACCGGTCTTCAAACCGGTAATTCCAGTATAGGATTTAATCAATTTATTGGTATTGGTTAAACCAAATTCTGTTTTTCCTTTCTTCGTAGTATGTACAAAGGTATCCATCCAAACCGTGGAATAGTTACTTATCTGAGGAAATCTCGTAATTAATTCTCTGGACATCAATGCTACATCATAAGCGGTAGAATAATGATTATCTTCATCGAGTCCACAGCAATTCACGAAATTTGTATTGTTCATTCCCAATTCCTTGGCTCTTTCATTCATCCTGGCTACAAACTCCTCTTCAGACCCGGCAATATGCTCAGCCATGGCAACAGAGGCATCGTTTGCACTGGCTATACTGATACACTTTATCAAGGTATCTACATTTTGGGTTTCGTATGGTTCTAAGTATACCTGGGACCCTCCCATAGAAGCGGCATGCTCTGTTACAGATACTTCATCCATTAACTTTATCTGTCCGGATTCAAGGGCTTCAAAAATTAGTAATAGTGTCATGATTTTTGTTATACTGGCAGGTCTAAGCTTCGCATCCTTATCTTTTTCATAAATCAAAGTACCGGTAGAACCTTCAATTAATGCTACGGATGGGGAAGTGATATTAAGTTGTGCATCCACCATAGCTGCAACGGGGACTACCTCATCCTTCGTGTCCGGTGAAGTGTTTTTTATTTTTGCATCAATAAAATCCTTTGAAAACAACATTAAAATCATGGAACATATAACTACTATGGCACTGATTTTTTTCATGTTTTACTCCGTAAAATACTATTATTAATATTTTAATCCATGCCATATAAAAATAGAACAATCCTTCCGATAAATTTGTCTCAAATATGAAAATCATTTTACTTTTACAATGCATTTTATCGTTTTACCTTTCACCTTCGCAGATATTATCGTAGTACCCTTTTCTTTTGCTTTCACATAACCGAACATACTGACCGTTGCCACCTTCTTATTACTGCTTTTCCATTCCGGAATGGAAAAGATGCCTTTTATTCTCAATCGATAATCATCACCCACATAAAGAGACAGTCGGTCCTTATTGATATCAATAACCCGAACTCTGCATTTTAATATCTTACCGTCTACCTTAGCAAGAATGAAGGTTTTACCGGTCTGATAAGCATGAACTCTTCCATTAAAATTAACTCCAGCTACACGAAAATTAGTCGATGAATAGGATACCCGTTTATTAATTCCATAAACGAATAGCTTCGCTTCTTCTCCCTTCGCTAATATGATATCTTGTTTATTTAAATGTAGAGAAAAAGGTAGCTGTATCGTTTTACGAAAATATACGGAGGTATTCATAACGATTAGATTCAATATTAATATGACTGCAACAATGATGATCGTCGTTTTGTAAAGATTACACAGAGCACAGCCTTTCTTTCTGTGAGGTAAGTATTTAAACATAAAATAACCCCTTTTCTTATCATAAAAGAATTTAGAGAATAAATATATTCCTAATATAATTCTATGAAAAGAAAAGGGATTATTGAATATTTCATACAATATTAATTGTACGTTTTCACTGAATGATTTATATGTGAAACGGACATACTGTCACCTTATGTGATCTACAGTTGTAGAACGCCATCCTTTGTCACCACAGCATATACATATGGCTTCTCTTCCGGCTGTTCCTTACCAATTACATAGGCACCCAATAATCTGGCTTTCGCCCTATTAAGCTTATTTTGATCATTGGCATACAAAGTTGCCAGGGCTTCCCCTTTCAGGACCGGATCTCCTAATTTTTTATGAATCTTTATTCCCACACTTAAATCAATGATACTATCTTTCGTTTCTCTGCCTCCTCCAAGAAGTAAGGAAGTCATACCAACTTCATCCGTATGAATATAGGTTACATATCCATCCCCCGGTGCATAAACCTCTTCCACTATCTTTGCTTTCTCAAGAAGGTCTGTATTATAAACTGCCTCCGAATTACCACCCTGACCTTCTATAAATTCCGCCAGCTTTTCAAGTGCCTTTTTACTACTTATTGTTTCTTTAAGTAGTTCTTTGGCTTCTTCTATCGAAGCAGCCCTTCCTGCTCCCAGTAACATATAGGAAGCTAAGGTCAGACTTACCTCAAGAAGATCTGCAGGCCCCTCTCCCTTTAAGGTATGAATTGCCTCCATTACTTCGAGGTTATTACCAACCATGTTCCCAAGGGGTTGATTCATATCCGTGATAACGGCATAGGTTTTTCTGCCGGCTATGGTACCGATTTGCACCATTTCCTTTGCCAATGCCAGGGAATCCTCATAGCTTTTCATAAATGCCCCACTACCGGTTTTCACATCTAAAACAATTACATCGGAACCGGAAGCTAATTTCTTGCTCATGATACTGCTAGCGATTAATGATATGTTGTCAACCGTTGCCGTAACATCTCTTAAGGCGTATATTTTTTTATCTGCCGGGGCAAGGTTTGCCGTTTGTCCAACAATAGCCATCTTGATTTTATTAACATTAGCGATAAACTGGTCCGTCGTTAAGGAGGTGGAAAATCCGGGGAAACTTTCTAATTTATCAATCGTTCCTCCTGTATGACCAAGACCTCTACCCGACATCTTAGCCACTGGAATACCCAGTGATGCTACCATGGGACTTAAAACCAAGGATGTTTTATCACCTACACCACCGGTGCTGTGTTTGTCAACCTTAACACCGGTAATCTTTGATAAATCCATTCGGTCTCCGCTATTCGCCATCGCTATGGTCAGATCTGCAGTTTCCTTCTGATTCATTCCATTTAAACATACTGCCATCAGAAAAGCTGACATCTGGTAATCCGGAATCGTTCCATCCGTATATCCCTTTATAATAAAATCAATCTCCTCACGGGTTAAATTGCCTTTCTTTTTCTTCTTATCAATTAAATCATACATTTGCATCATAATCACTCTCTCCATTAATCATTATTCGGTCTTTCAATTTGATGTGTTTTGCTTATGTTTTTAGTATGGTATATCCTTATTGCCAATTATTATACTATAGAATAGAAAGAAATCCTATCCCATTACCGAAATTTTTCCTTATAAACGATTCGATTATTTCTAAAATAGGATAAAATTATATGAATCATATAAAACAGATGTTGCTATCCTTCGATTTATCGAAATTTTTGCTGATTTTTCATTAGGTTTATAATTTTTTCACTATGTTTGTAATATTGGATTGACGTACCAATAAAAAAAGTATAAAATAAATCAATTAACAAAAGGGAGTTTGATAGAATGAGTTTTAAATTTGTAAAAGAAGTAATTTCGCCGGAAGAACTGGTTAGAAAATATCCTCTACCGGCCAAGGATGTCCTTCGTAAAAAAGAAAGAGATAAACAAATCAAAGATGTCATAACCGGTGCTTCCGATAAATTTTTGGTTATCATTGGCCCGTGTTCTGCTGACAATGAAGACGCGGTATGCGATTATATATCCCGACTTTCTAAGATTCAGGAAAAGGTTGAGGATAAATTAATCTTAATACCCAGAATATATACGAACAAACCAAGAACGACCGGAGAAGGATATAAAGGTATTGTACATCAGCCTGATCCTGAAAAAGAACCGGATTTGCAGGAAGGTTTAATCGCCATGAGAAAGATGCATCTTCGGGCTATCGCCGAAACAGGATTAACCGCAGCAGATGAGATGTTATATCCTGAAAACTGGCCTTATGTTGAAGATATCCTTTCCTATGTCGCTGTCGGTGCCCGTTCCGTAGAAAATCAACAGCATCGTCTTACCATCAGCGGTATGGATGTCCCTGCCGGTATGAAGAATCCTACCAGTGGTGATTTTTCCGTAATGCTTAACTCTGTAGTGGCAGCCCAGGCAAGTCACACATTCTTATATAGAACCTGGGAAGTAATTACCTCAGGAAATCCCTTGGCACACACAATTTTACGTGGTGCGGTTAATAAACATGGTCAGTCTATACCAAATTATCACTATGAGGATTTGATCCGATTGGTTGATATGTATAAGAAAAGAGATCTTGATAATCCTGTTGCTATTATAGATTCTAATCACGCGAATTCCAATAAACTGTATAAAGAACAACCCCGTATCATAAAAGAAGTTCTTCATAGCCGCAGAGTATCCTCTGATATAGCAAAATTAGTTAAAGGTGTTATGATTGAAAGTTATATTGAAGAAGGAACACAAAAAGTAGATAACCGTATTTATGGAAAATCAATCACCGATCCATGTCTTGGCTGGAAGGATTCCGAAAAACTTATTTATACCATAGCTGATGGTCTGTAATCGATCGTTATAAGGGATATTAAAACAAATGTAATATTATATAATAAGGAGCATTACTTCTATCTTTTCATTTATAAAGACAGAAGTAATGCTCCTTATTATATTTAAATAAAGTGTTTCATATATCCGGTTTGAAACTTAATTAGTACGATTCTAATTGTAAAAGTCTACATAAATTATAACAATGTATAGCTCATTATGATACTCATTTGAATGCTCATAAATAATGAATAAACTTATCATTAAGCTCTCGGATGAGTATTTAAATATACCTCTCTGCTGTTTTTATAGCTATGATTCAAATATAGCTGTGTTGTACTAATATCAGAGTGACCTAAAAATTCCTGCACGCTTACAAGATCAGCACCATTTTCTAATAAATGTGCGGCAAAAGAATGACGTATCGCATTTGGATTAACATTTTTGATACCTACCGCATTCGCATAGCCCTTCAGTATTTTCCAAAATCCCTGTCTGCTTAACTGCTCTCCTGAAGTGTTCATAAATAACAAATCACTGTTTTGTTTATTAAATTCCTCTTGTCGGATCGCTAAATACTGTTGTATGGCTTCTTTTGCAGTTTTGCCGAACGGAATGTTTCTTTCTTTTTTATCCCTACAGGTCAGATATTTGCCATTCAGATTAATATCAGAAAGCCGAATAGAAATAAGTTGTGTTACCTTCATTCCTGTTGCATATAGTAACTCCAGCATGGCCTTGTCCCGTATCCCTTTTTTCGTTTTAACATCCGGTTGCTTTAACAGCTTGTCTATTAAATCAGTCTGTATTGTTTGTGGTGGCTTTTTAACTATTTTAGGTGGTTTTATCCTTTCAGAAGGATCACCGTTTATCATACCTTTCTTTAATAAGAATAGAAAAAATGCTTTCATGGAGGCAATGTTTCTAGATACGGAGGCTGGGGATAGTCCCTCTTTTTCCAACGACAATACATAAGAATTCAAACAAGTCTCACTTATTTTATGTACCGTAGTAATATTTTGTTTCATTAAGAAACTCTCCAGTCTTTTTAAGTCTGCCTGATAAGCCTGTACGGTATTGTGGGAAGCATGTTTTATTTCTTTCAGATATGTAACAAAATCGCCGATATAGAATTCCATTTCCTACCTCCTCATTTGCTATACCAATTGAATGTTCTTAATATCAATTGTAGAAATTATTAATCATGGACTAAACAAATAAGCCCAATGTTTTCTTTAATATGAAAGCTCCAATATACGCTTCCAGAAAACTGCCGGCCAATAAAATTATGGCTAACAATAATATAATAAGCAAATACGGTTTGACAAGTTTAAATATACTGCCAAGATAATTTCTATTGTCAAAATATACGGTTTGACACAGTGTATATCCTTTATATAAACTAAACATAGCAATCGGGAGATAAATCAGTCCATGGGGAAATATATATACAAGAATTAAGAGTATTCCTTTAAACCCATAATTCATGGCGACGGCTGAGATAAAAAAGCCTGCTGAAAAACCAAACGAAAATATCTTATATGCCATATACGGGATACCCAGAATGGTAATACTAAACATCCAAAAATAAGCAAATTCTTTAAAATTCTTACCTAGTACATATGTGAATAATCCGGAGTAATTAATATCCTTCGTTGTTACGCTTTGAAAAACCGTATTTTGGTATTCATTTATTTGCTCTTGATAAGAATTTCGAAAAACATTAGCAAAAAAAATACCGATAAACAAGCCCAGTATTAATAATATAATCGCCAGTTGTAAAGCACTCAATCGATGTAACTGTAGTTTCAATTGTTTCATAGCCTGCTCCTTATATGGATGATATCATACCTTCTCTTAATCCATACATATGACAGAAATAAAAAAATAGAACAAGCTTTAGGTATCATTAAGAGCGATCTATTTATCTGTGGTCTGTTTTGTTTTATAAGCTAGAATTCCGGCAATTGTTTTAGCATCTTGAATGGTTCCATTGTAAATCATCTTAATAATCTCGTCTAAGGAATGTTTTTCAATCGTAACATATTCATCTTCATCAAGATTTTGCTTTGATGGGGTTAAATCATTCGTATAAAATATACTGATTTTTTCATTACTGAAAGCAACCGTTGTATAGATATCGATTAAGTGATGAGCCTTTCCGGCTATGTATCCGGTCTCTTCTTCACATTCTCTAATGGCACAGGTTAAATTATCTTCTCCTTTATTTAATCCGCCGGCTGGAATCTCAAGGGTATAACTGTCAATAGCATTTCTATATTGTCTTACCATTAGAATTTTTCCGTCCTTATCTACCGGTATCATTGCAGATGCTCCGTTATGATGAATAAAATCAAAGGTTGTTTTCCTTTCACCGTTGATTTCTATGGTATCACTGTAAAAATCTATAATATTACCCTTAAAGGATAATTCTCTGTTAAGTCTCTTATATTGGTCCATGTTTTACTCCTCTTTTATTAATATAATAAAATATAACAATATACTACATTTGTAGAATTATTGGAAATGTATCTCGTACCAATCTATTTCTCTTTACTTATTTGTGTTTGTAAGAAAAACTGCCTTTTCATAACAGGCGTCGGTAGCCTTCATCACAGCATTTCTTAACCCATGCTCTTCTAAGGCTTTCACCGCCGCGATGGTAGTACCTCCGGGGGAACAGACATTGTCCTTTAGTTTTCCTGGATGTTCTCCTGTCTCTAACACCATGGTAGCTGCTCCAAGAACTGTCTGAGCTGCCAATATATAGGCTTTATCCCTTGGAATACCATAACTTACAACACTATCTGCTAAGGCTTCAATAAACATATATACATAAGCCGGAGAACTGCCATTTGCACAAATCACAGCATTCATTAACCGCTCATCAAACACCTCATATTTTCCGTAAGAAAGGAAAAATCGATCTAACGTCTCAAGTTCATCCCCAGAAAAATCATTCTTAGAATAGCTAACACCTGTCATTCCCTGTAGAACCATAGCCGGAGTGTTGGGCATAGCCCTAACAATGCGGATAGAGCCATAAAGTTCGGACTTTATTGTATCGATCGTTATACCGGCTGCAATAGAGATTATAACATGATCTTCTTTGACATAATCCTTAATTTGTTTTAATACATCAGTAAAATACTGCGGTTTTACCACTAAAACCAGATACTTGCAATTATTAACTACAGCTATATTATCTTTCGCACAGGGGATACCGGTATCCTCTGTAACTTTATTTCTTTGTTGTAAGGATACATCAAAAAAAGTAACCTGTTCTTCACCAAAGCATCTGATAGCAGCCCTTAGTAAAGGATATCCCATATTTCCTACACCAATAAAACCGAATAATGCCATATCATTTCCTTCTTTCCATCTATTTTTATATATATCTTCTCTCATAATCAATTAATATAATCTGTGTATATCAAAAGTTTAATTTATACATGTATAAGCGAGATACTCTTTTTATCTTTTTATCTTTTATCTCTTTATACTTGCTTACCGCTTTATTCACCTTATGAAGTCAATATAGTCTAACCTTGAACTTTGATTCGACTTTGCGCCATATATTATAAAAATAATATACTTTAATCTGTTTCATATGTAAATATCTAACTTATATGGATATTAACAGTCTTTTATTGTATTTATTGCTATTCTAGCATAATAATGAAAAAATAGGTAGTGTTTTATCGAAATTTAATAAAACACTACCTATGTAAATTTGATATTCTCTTCTTATCTTAATTCATTTAATAATTTTTCAATACGATTAAGTCCCTTTTTAATTTGTTCAATGGATATGGCATAAGACAAACGAATGTGGTCCGAAAAACCGAAATCATCACAGGGAATTACCGCAACATTAAAATCCTCAATTAATATTTTTGCAAGATTACTTACCGTATTTATTTTCGTTCCCTTGTATTCCTTATCCAAAGTTTCACTAATATCAACAAACATATAGAACGCACCCTGAGGTTTTAATGCTGAAAGTAATCTCATGTTGGAGATTCTATCAAACATATAATCTCTACGTTTATTAAATTCCTCATTCATGGCAAAAACAGAATCCTGTGAACCCATAAGTGCTTCGTAAGCTGCTTTTTGAGCTATGGAATTGGGATTAGAGGTCTGATGACTTTGTACGCTACTCATTAACTTAGCAATTTCCTTCGAAGAGCCTGTGTAACCGATTCTCCAGCCGGTCATAGAATAACTTTTTGCTACGCCGCTGCAGGTAATTGTTCTTTTATATATTTCATCATTCAAAGATGCTATACTTACCGGATGATCATCACCGTAGATAAGATTCTCATACATCTCATCGGATACAACATAAAAATCTTTTCTTACAGCCACTTCTGCAATTGCTTCCAGTTCTTCTCTTGTATATATCATGCCGGAAGGATTATTTGGCGAGTTTAATATCAAAGCTTTCGTCCGATCCGTGCATACAGCTTCTATCTGTGTTGCGGTTACTTTATAATTTTGACTCTTATCTGTACGAATAAAAACAGGAACACCGTCAGCCAGCTTAACAATCTCCGGATAACTTAACCAATAGGGAGCAGGAATAATAACTTCGTCACCCGGATTTATAATTGCAGTAAAGATATTCGTAAGGGAATGTTTACCGCCGTTACTTACTACCACTTGATTGGTCTCATATCTCAATCCGTTAAACTTCAGGAATTTCTCGCATACCGCTTTCTTTAATTCTAAAGTTCCGTCTGCCGGGGTATATTTTGTAAAACCGGCATGAATAGCTTCAATCGCAGCTTCGCAAATATTATCAGGCGTATTAAAATCCGGTTCACCTGCACCAAAACCCACTACGTCAATTCCCTTTTCTTTTAATTCCTTCGCCTTAGCTGTAATTGATAAGGTCGAAGAAGGCTTTACTGCCTGTGCTTTCTTTGATAGTGTTAATGCCATAATTGTACCTTCCTATATTTTTATAATCTAATGTAGTACTTTTCAAGAATTTATTTTACATTGTAATATATAAGTTTTAATAATGCAATAAAATTATAGAAAAAAATGAAAAAAAGTTTCTGCACTAACGTCATATGTCCGTGTCAAACGGAAATATTGTGCATTTTGTGCACAAATCGATAATATTAAGTACTATTGTTGTTAAAATATACTTTTCAAGTTTATTTTTATTAGATGCATTATTTGGTAGAAATATGATGTCTTTTATTGTATAATTACAATATTTCCAATCAATTGGCTTATTTATGTAATATATTAATAAAATTAGAAGTGATTTTTTTAGGTGACATGTATGAATTCTGCCAAGAAGGCTTTTAACATCGTAATGCTATCACAGAAAAAAGAGGTGTATCACAAATATATTACCATTTGTGATACACCTCTAATTAATTTCACTTTAATTTCGCTTCTTATTTCGCATAATCAGTAACTCTGGATTCTCTGATTACATTTACTTTAATCTGTCCTGGATATTCTAATTCGCTTTCAATTTTTTTAGATAAGTCACGAGCCAATAAAACCATGTCTGCATCACTTATCTGTTCCGGAACTACCATTACCCGAACTTCTCGACCAGCCTGAATAGCAAATGACTTATCGACCCCTTTAAAGCCGTTGGTAATATCCTCAAGTTGTTTTAGTCTGTTGGTATATGTTTCTAAGGTTTCACGTCTTGCACCCGGCCTTGCTGCAGAAATTGTATCAGCTGCCTGAACAATACATGCAATCAATGACTGGAATTCCACATCACCGTGATGTGCTTCCACCGAATTAATGACAGTCGGTGACTCTTTGTACTTTCTACATAAGTCAACACCAATTTGAACATGGGTACCTTCTACTTCATGATCGATTGATTTACCGATATCATGTAATAAACCAGCGCGTTTTGCAAGTCTAACATCCACTCCGATTTCCCCGGCAAGTAAGCCGGATAAAATAGCTACTTCAATGGAATGCTTTAAAGCATTCTGTCCATAACTTGTCCTAAATTTCATCTTGCCCAGAAGTTTTATAAGTTCAGGATGTATTCCATGTACTCCTACCTCTAAGGTAGCAGCCTCACCGGTTTCCCGTATCATAACTTCAACTTCTTTTTGAGCCTTTTCTACCATTTCTTCGATTCTGGCAGGATGAATTCTACCGTCAACAATCAGTTTTTCAAGGGCAATTCTTGCTACCTCTCTTCTGATTGGATCGAATGCTGATAAAATGACAGCTTCCGGCGTATCATCAATAATTAAATCTACACCGGTCATTGTTTCTAAAGTTCTGATATTACGTCCTTCTCTACCAATGATTCTACCTTTCATTTCATCGTTAGGAAGCTGAACAACGGAAATTGTTGTCTCAGCAACATGATCTGCAGCACATCTTTGAATTGCTGTAACCACATAATCCTTTGCCTTTTTATCCGCCTCTTCTTTTGCTCTGCTTTCCATTTCCTTAACTAACATTGCCGTTTCATGTTTAACTTCTTCTTCAACAGTCTTTAACAGATATTCCTTAGCTTGTTCGGAGGTAAGTCCAGAGATTTTCTCCAGCTCCTGCAGTTGTCTTTCGTGGAATTCTTCCACTTCCTGCTTGATTTTGTCCAACTCCGCTTCTTTCGCGGAAAGTTTGGTTTCCTTCTTTTCCAGTGCTTCGGTCTTTCTATCTAATGTTTCTTCCTTAGTTAGAACCCTTTTTTCATAGCGTTGTATCTCTGCTCTTCGTTCCTTAGTTTCCCGCTCGAATTCGTTCTTTGCCTTCAAAGATTCTTCTTTTGCTTCGAGTAAGGCCTCGCGCTTCTTAGTTTCAGCTGTTTTTAAAGCTTCATCTATGATTTCTCTTGCTTTTTCCTCTGCACTGCCTATCTTCGCTTCATAAACTTTCATGCGGTAAGCAATCGCAAACTTCCAAGTAAGAGTAGCTACAATCACCAAGGTTATAACAATAGCAATGACTATTTTTAACACCTCTGACACAGGAGCACCTCCTTATTAAGTTTTCATTGTACAATGCATGTCAAACTACTTGCATCGATAATCGAATAACTACTATCTATAGTAGTTTAACAGCCATAGTTAATACAACATATAAATTTTATACTGTTTTTACTAATATGTCAAGTATTCGAACAAACATTTTATATATTATGCCATATTTTAGATGTCTTTAGAAATGCTTATATTTCATACGTTTTCATAAAACAAAAATTAATTTCTATATGCAAATTGTGAGTAATTACCTATTTATTAGACAAAATGCATGAATCTTCTCATAATGTTTTGTCACTGAATTTTTGCATAATTATGAGTTGATAAGCTTGCCCATATAATAAAAGCCTTTACTTTCTTCCAGATAGACATCTACTATTTTACCGATGAGGGATTGATCCCCGGGAAAATGAACTAACAAATTATTGCTTAGCCTTCCGGTAAGCAGTGAAGAATCCTGCGCATTAATTTCTTCCACAAGCACCTTCTGTATGGTATGCTCGTCCTTTCCGGCTGCTTTGGCAGAGCCGGCTTGAATTGCCTTGAGAAGACGGTCAAACCGTTCCTTCGCTACCGTTTCTTCTACCTGACCCTCCATGGTTGCCGCAGGAGTACCTGTTCTTTTGGAGTAGATAAAGGTAAAGGCGCTATCATATCCAACTTTATTAACCACATCCAAGGTTTCTTTAAAATCCTCTTCAGTTTCTCCCGGAAATCCTACAATTATATCCGTTGTTAATGAAATATTCGGCATGGCTTTGCGTATTTTACTCACTAATTCCAGATAACTTTCTTTTGTATACCTTCGATTCATAATTTTTAACAGCCTGGAACTGCCGGATTGCAGAGGTAAATGAAGATGATTACAGATTTTTTTGCTGTTTTTCATAACTTCAATTAGTTCGTCGGATAAATCCTTGGGATGAGAAGTCATAAAACGAATTCTTTCTATACCATCTATTCCCTCAATTTTTTGAAGGAGATTTGCAAATGTAATTGGTTCCTCAAGGGTTTTACCATAGGAATTAACATTTTGCCCAAGCAACATAATTTCCACAACCCCATCCTCTGCAAAGGCTTTGATTTCATCTATGATATCCTGTGCATTTCGACTTCTTTCTCTACCTCTTACATAAGGTACGATGCAATAGCTACAAAAATTATTGCAGCCATACATAATATTTACACCTGCTTTAAAACTATATTTACGATCATTTGGTAGGTTCTCAACGATTAACTCAGTATCCTTCCATAGATCAATTACCATACGTTTGGAATCCAGACGTATCTGCAATAACTCTGCCAGCTTAAAGATATTATGGGTTCCAAAGATAATATCAATAAATCGGTAGCTGGTTTTAATTTTTTCAACAGCGGATGCTTCCTGCATCATACATCCACAGACAGCGATTATCATATCCGGATTGCTTTTCTTAAGTTTACCCAGATAACCAAGTCTTCCATATACTCTGTTGTTGGCATTCTCTCTTACGGTACAGGTGTTAAACAATACGAAATCCGCATCTTCCGTATCCGTCTCCTCATAACCGATCTGCTTTAAGATACCGGATATTTTTTCAGAATCACGGCTGTTCATCTGACAACCAAAAGTTTCGATATGATAGGTTTTCTTTTTCCCTGTCTTTTCAAATTCCTGGTCAAATCTGGCCTTTAATTCAGTTATAATATTTAGCTGCTTTGCTGCTTCAAGTTCATTTATACTAGTTTCTTTTCTCTCCATTGTAACTCCATTCTTTCTTATATTATCAGGCTTCCAAACTTGAAAATAACCAGCTTTAACTCTTCAAAGGTAGTTAAACGGTAATTAACATCAAGGGGAAAGTCAGCATCATCATCAACGGTTTCAATCGTTAATGCCGTTTTATAAAAACGCTCAGAATAATAATGAACGGTATTTCCTCCACTATCTCCGGCTTCCACTTCATCTTGTGGGGGTACCAATTCATAGTTGGTTATTTCTTGTAATTTGTTTGCAATTCGCAGTTGTCTTTCATTATATATGTCAGACATCATACTTCTATAATAATAAATTGATTTTCCTCTCGAATGAAAATCTAAAAATCCCTCAGACTTGTACTGATGGAATACTTTAATTAAAGCTCTTGTTTCATGTTCACTGGCAGGATGGTCCTGTGTACCTTTTGGTCGCCATAAGCGGCTCGGGAAATTGCGATTAATATCGATACCTCTGCCGTTATATTTCCATTCTGTGTGTAGTTCATCCTTACTTATAGCTTCTAATCTTAATTCTTCATTACGTATACTATCATATCCTAATAATGATATCATATATCCATCCGGATTTAAAAGTGGAACAAAAAGGATGGTATAAGTTTGTAAAAGTTCATAAATACAACTACCATAAATCATCTGTTCATATTCTGATATTAAATTAGTAAAAAATCCACTTAATTGTTGAAACAATTCCTGTTTTTGCCTTTTATAGTTCGTATAAAGCTCTGCATAATATTCTATAATTTTCATTAACACAATAGGATTAATGGTTTCCCTTCCATGTACTCCTCCAACACAGGTTATAAACTTACTTCCTATACCAAGTCCCAGCATAACGATGTCACGATTGTCATGGGACCGTCCAATCGTGACATGTTTTATAATACCTTGATATTGTTGGGTTAACTTCCTAGTATCCGATATAAATTTATCATAATCATATACAGGTTCTAAAAGATTCACAATCATATCTTCAGGCTCCACAAATATTCTTAATCCTACTATATGATTTATTTATTCTCTATATGAATTAACCGGGATTACTAATCAAATAATTTATATATATTCTTTTATTTTAATTTATATCAGATAATAGATATATTATTCTCTTTATACATAAACTCATATCTGTTTTGACCCTATAAAGTTTAGGGTATAAAAAGCCTTTCTTTAAACTTGAAATCGTTAATTTGCACATATACATTCTTAATTTAACGTTATACAAACATAGTTTAATGAGCAACTGTATGAAGTCGTTGGTACTTAGACCGCGTGTTTTGCGGTCTTATGTACCACTACGTACTTCATCCAAGCGAGAGCGTGTTGCTAATAAACTATGTTTGTATAACGAATTCAATAACTAAAATTGTGCAAATTTACGTATCATATTATTACTGGGCTTTTGACACCCTAATCCAATAACATAATCTATCTCTTATTCAACCTGATAAAAGATCTGAGCAATCGGAGAATCGGCTGATAAAATTAAGGTCTTATCCTTCCCGCTTAAGGAAGCTCTGGCAGCATCCAGGGAACGGATAAAGGTATAAAAATCACTTCTTGTGGGGTCTGAATAAGCAGCGGATAGAATTCTCATGTATTCCGCTTCACCTTCAGCTACAATTCTGGCTGATTGGGTTTCCGCATCAGAGATACTGATAGCAATCTCTTTATCCGTTTTATTACGAATAATCTGTGCCTCCGATTCACCTTCCGCAGTGAAAGTAGCTGCCATCTGGTCTCTTTCTGATATCATTCTTTCAAATACAGCCGTTTTATTGTCACTGGGCAGATCCAATCGTTTCGTTTCTACAGAAATCAGGTTGATACCATATTGCTGCATAGTATCTCCAATATTCTTCATAATTGCAGCGCTTAAGGTACCATCTCTTCCGCTGATTACATCTGCCTGATCCATACTACTGATAACATTTTTCATGGAATTATATACGGTTGTGTCAATACGGGTTTCTGCAAGAACCACGCTTGAATTTAAGGTTTGTGCAAAAAGTATCGGCTTTTCAATTTTCCATAATACATAGTTATCTGCCACCATGGTCTTCTTATCCATTGTTATAACATCGGATTCCAGCATATCATAAAATTGTACCTGCTTTGGTAAAACCTGAGTTTCCTCAATAAATGGTGTCTTGAAGGAAAGTCCGGCACTGTCAATTACCCTATCAATCTTACCAAATTGTTTTATTAGGGTATACTCATTCTCCTTTGTAATAACGATGGAGGAAGACAACACAATAACACCGGCAATTACTAACAATAAAACTATAACACCTGATATATTTCTTGCTTTCTTTGACATTAGTTAGCGCCTCCTTCCATAATCGGTTCTAAAGGTAAAAACTTCGTAACCCCGCTGTCTCCACTATCAAGTACCACCTTTAAGGATGGAAGAATATCCTCCATAGCCTCATAGAACATACGTTGTTTTGTAATAAGCGGATACTTCGTGTATTCCTCATACATTTCATTAAATCTTGCCACTTCAGCTTCCGCCTCATTCATTCTTCTGGCTTTTGTTGATTCAGCTTCCTGTAAAATCTTATCTACTTCAGCTAAAGCTTGTGGTAGTTTTTCATTTCTATATTTATTCGCATTATTGATTGCTGTTTCTTTCCCTTGTTTTGCAGTTTCAACTGCTTTAAAAGCTACCATAACCTGTTCTGTAGGAGGTTGAGAATCCTGAATAGTAATATTAACTAACTGGATACCGATGTCTCTTTGCAGAAGTTTATTTACAATCAATTCCTTGATTGTTGACTGAATTTCAAATTTTCCTGTGGTAATAACGTCATCCACTTTATAGCTTCCTACTGTGGCTCTGATACTACTTTGAGCTATGTTTTTTAGTATCGTAACCGGGTCTTCGGAAGCATATAAGGCTTTAATCGGGTCAGATACCTTATATTCCACGTAAAAGTCAACACTAACAAAGTTATAATCGTACGTAATCATCATAGATTCATCTTCAATCGATTGACCGGTTTCCATATCATAACCAATTGGAAAGCCCTGAATGGTCGTATCCACCTTATGCACCTTTTGAATAAACGGTATCTTAAAATGAAGACCTGCTTCACTTACTGTTTTTGCTTTACCAAAGGTTGTTACTACTGCTTGTTCCTGTTCTTTAATTGTATAATATGAACCAAAACCAAGTACAGCCACAATAATAATACCAACCAAAAAGACAAATATTTTTTTAAATTTCTTTAAAAAATTCTTTAATTCATCTCCTGACGGTAAATCATAAATTTCTCTAGACATTTACTTACCCTCTTTCTAATTTTTTGTGAACTAGTTTCTTATCTGACCATTCCCGAAAATAATATATTTTGTAGTGGTCAGCGCTTTTAATCCCATCGGACCTCTGGCATGGAGTTTTTGTGTACTGATTCCAATCTCGGCTCCATAACCGAATTCATTGCCATCGGTAAATCGTGTTGATGCATTAACATATACCGCAGCAGCATCAATTTCATTAAGAAATTTCATGGCATGATCGTAATCCTTAGTCACAATTGCATCGGAATGCTTTGTATTGTATTTATTGATGTGAGCAATTGCTTCTTCTATGCTATCGACCACCTTAAGGGAGATAATTTTATCTAAATACTCGGTTGAGTAATCCTCCTCGTTGGCAGGTATACAGCCATTCGTTATAGCGCAACCTCTTTCATCCGCCCGGATTTCAATTTCTTTCCTATGAAGTCTTTCATATAACAGCGGAATGAATTCCTTGCTTACCTTTTCATGAATCACTAAGGATTCACATGTATTACATACGCCAAGTCTTTGGGTTTTTGCATTATCGATAATATCCAATGCCATGGTAAAATCAGCATACTCATCAACATATATATGACAGTTACCGGTACCGGTTTCGATTACGGGAACGGTACTGTTCTCAACAACCGACTGAATTAGGCCGGCTCCTCCTCTGGGGATCAAAACGTCCAGATACTTATTCATACGCATAAATTCTTTCACGGTATCCCTGGAGGTATCTTCAATTAATTGAACCGCATCCTCGGTACAACCACTAGCTTTTAATCCCTGTCTTAGAGCTTTTACAATGGCTTTATTAGAATGAATCGCGTCACTTCCACCCCTTAGGATAACTGCATTACCTGTTTTAAAGCATAAACCGAAGGCATCTGCCGTTACATTGGGTCTTGATTCGTATATAATTCCTATTACACCCAGCGGTACAATCTTTTGACCAATATTAAGCCCATTGGGGCGTACCTTCATGGAGATAACTTCACCAATCGGATCCGGTAAAGCACAGATTTCTATCAGTCCATCCGCCATAGCCTTTAATCTTTGAGGGGACAGTCGAAGTCGGTCAATCAGTGAACTTTTTACACCGTTCTTTTCCGAGTTTGTTACATCAATTACATTCGCATCCAGAATTTCAGTCTGCGCATCTAACAAAGCCTCGGCACAGGCAGCAAGTGCTTTATTCTTATCATCCTGTAACATAAGATTCAAAGCAGTAGCTGCAACTTTGGCCTTACTTCCTATGTCTTCTAAATAACTCATATGAATCCTCCTTCCATATCTCTATATTAAATAATAAAATTACTATACATAGCTTTCCTGCCCTGTTTTATTATATAATGTATCCTTAGCAAATCTTATCTCCATAATAAAATTCTTGGCAGAGATAATTCCCAGATAATAGGTCAGGTTCACCTATCTATACTAGCATCAATCCGTCGCTCTTTCATCCCTACATTTCAGATACCTTCTTCATATAATTAAATCCTCTTTACATTGTATTACTCTAGAAGGTGTAATGATGATATCCGCTTTCATATCATATATCTCGGGAATCAGCTTATCTACAATCTGAAAATCATAAGCCAGTGCAATTTTAACAAATCCCTCCTGCTGATATTCCCTTAGATAACGGTCATAGTATCCGGCGCCATAACCAATACGATTACCGTATAAATCAAAAGCCAATCCCGGCAGCAGCATAAGCTTTCTGCAATTCTTCATATCACCATGACCTTGATAAGACTTTCGTTTACTATCTTCGACATCGGGTTCGAATATTCCATAGCTACTTACTTTTAGCTTATTCATATTAAGAATTTCATAAAAATTAATAACTTTTCCCTCAACCCTTGGAACAAAAACTCTTTTTTTATCCTTGAATGCTTGTTCTAAGATCTTTTTCGTGTCCACCTCTGTCTGAAAAGAAATATAAGAAAATAGAATACCGCAATTAATATATTCATCAAGATCAAATAATTTTCTATGTATAGCACTGCTTAGTGCTACCTGTTGTTGCTCAGTAAGGTTATTTCTTTCTTGTTTCATAAAGGAACGGATCATGTCTTTCGTCATCTCGTTATCATTTCCTTCCTAATAGGACAGACCTTTCATTAATCGATTATTATGCTATCTCTATATAAAATTGCTTAGATAACTTATATAGCGGATGTATATAAATTAGCCGATATAATTAAAATGATTTTTTAAAGGCTTTATTCTTCTTCTTTGTTTTTCTTCCTATCCTTGGCCTTTGTGATACTTCCGTCGGGATTAACAAAAGAAACCTGTTCTAAGGTTCCCCGAAGATTTCTTCGAATGTTAGCGATATATTCACTTCGAAGCTTTAACTGCTCTTCTTTTTCTTCCTCTGTTAGTCCCTCGCTTTGAGATTTCCGATAAAGTTCATTAATTCTGTCAATTTGTGAATTATTCATTTTCTATCCCTTCTATCTATTTTTGATACTGTTTTGTTGTAATGTAATCCATAATATTAAAATTATTGGTTTTCTTTGCCTTGAATAAGGTTCCTACCTCTTTCCCATCCAGAACATAATTGATATTTCTAACATTATCGCCGCTGGCAATGATCATATCAGCTCCTGATGCTGTTGCTATTCTGGCAGCTGACACCTTAGTTGCCATGCCTCCGGTACCTAGGGATCCACCGGTTGAGGCCTTTGCCATACTGATAAGCTGACCATTAACCTCTTCCACACAGGAGATCAGCTCTGCATCTTTATTCTCACGGGGGTCATCTGTATAAAATCCGTCAATATCGGATAGTAAGATCAAAAGATCACCTTCCACCAGAGCCGTTACGATGGCAGATAATGTATCATTATCACCAAAATCCAGATCAAGTTCTTCCGTAGATACGGTATCATTTTCATTTACAATCGGAATAACACCCATGTGAAACAGTTCTCCAAAGGTATTTTTTGCATTATTTCGGCTGATATCATTAATCATCGTGTATTTTGTCATAAGTATCTGGGCAGCAATCTGATTATATTCAGAAAACAGCTTTTGATATACCATCATAAGTCTGGCCTGACCAACCGCCGCACAGGCCTGTTTCACAGATCTCTCCTTTGGTTTTTCCAAAAGACCCAATGCTTTTCTTCCCACTGCAATTGCTCCTGAGGTTACTAAAATCACATCTTTTCCCTGATTCCTTAAATCCGTTAAGATGCGAACCAACCGTTCCATCTTATCTAAGTTCAGACTTCCGGTCTCACTGTGGGTTAAAGAAGATGAACCGATTTTAACTACGATTCTTTTTTTATCTTTTAATGTTTCTCTTCCCTGCATACATACTCCTTTTACTGCATGAAACAAGCGTTTATTTGTTTCATTTGCACGTTCTGTTTATCATTTGTGGAATTTCATTATTTTAAATAGGTAAGAATCTTGAAGCAACTGTTTCGAATATCTTAATTCCATCCATGGCAGCGGAGGTGATACCTCCCGCATAACCGGCACCTTCTCCGCAAGGGTAAATGCCCTTAATATTACTTTCAAAAGCTTCATCCCGGTGAATTCTAATCGGGGATGAGGTTCTGCTTTCAATTCCGGATAAAATAGCTTCTTCTTCAGCAAATCCCTTGATTTTATGATCAAATGCCTGTATTCCTTCTATGACTGCTTCCAACACAAAGTTCGGCAAACAATTATTTAAATTTGACAGACGGTATTTTCCTTTTAAATTAGGTGTAACATTACCTATTGTAACACTCTCTCTGTTTCTTAACAAGTCACCAAATAATTGGATTGGAACATCCCCGTTACCTGTTTTATAAGCCAGGGCCTCCCATTTTTGCTGAAAGTAAAGACCGCTTAAGGGTTCATTCTTTCCGAAATCCTCCGGAGTTACAGTTACAACTATGGCACTGTTGGCATTTTCTTCATCTCTATTATAATTACTCATACCGTTCACTGCAAGATGTCCTTCCTCCGATGAGGCATTTACCACAAAACCTCCGGGACACATACAAAAGGAATAGACTCCTCTTCCGGACTTTGTTTGGTGTGTCAGCTTATAGTCAGCCGCCGGTAGATGAATATAAGCATCACCATACTGAGACTGGCTGATCATCTTTTGTTTATGTTCCATCCGCAGGCCAATTGCAAAGGCTTTGGGTGAAAGCATAAGTCCCCGTTTTAAGAACATGAGAAAAGTGTCTCTTGCACTATGTCCAATGGCCGATATCAACACTTCACAGGATATTACCTCCTTATGATTCAGCTCGATTTTAACCAGTTTATTATTTTCAATGAAAAGATCCGTCAGCTTGGTTCGAAAACGGACCTCACCACCCAGCTGTATAATCTCTTTTCTCATGCTTTCTACCACATTACGAAGCTTATCTGTTCCAATGTGGGGTTTGTTCAAATATAGGATTTCGGAGGGTGCACCATGAGCTACAAAGGTCTCCATGATGAGTGGATATCGATTGTTAGCATCCTTCACCATCGTATTTAATTTTCCATCCGAGAAGGTTCCGGCACCCCCTTCCCCAAACTGCACATTGCTTTCCGGATCTAAGGCTTTACTCTCCCAGAAATGTTTAACGGCTTTCACTCGTTTATCAACTTCGTCGCCCCTTTCTATAACCAGTGGCTGATAACCGTGTTTGGCCAGAAGCCATGCAGCAAATAATCCGGCCGGACCCGTACCGACAACAACCGGTCTATGGTTTAATTTATTCTGTCCGGAAGGTTTAAATGTATACTCTGATTTCTCCGAGTAAGCTACATTTACGTTTTTGCTTCGTTTGATTACCTCTGGCTCGTATAATCCTTCCGATTGCTTTAAAGTAACATCAATGGTATAGATATATCTGATATCATTTTTTTTCCTGGCATCTATGGATTTTTTAACAATGTTAATCTGATCGATCTGTATTGCTTTCAGACGAAGAGCTTTGGATACGGCCTGTTCCAAATCCTGTTGTGTATGTCTTATAGGTAATTTAAGTTGTGATATTCGTATCATAAAACACCTTTCTCATAATCTGTTACTTGCTATTTTCCTGTTATTCTTTCATCTTATTATTTCTGCTAATGATATCATCTATATATTATAATAACAATTCACTATCTGTATATTATAATGACAATTCCTTATCTTAATATTTTAATCACTGTTCACTATCTGTATATTTTAATGACAATGTATTATCTATCTACCTTATTTCTTACTTATGTTCCATTTATTATTTGATTTAGGCTCAATATAATTATCTAATAATTACATTATCTTATTTCATTCCTGCCGCTTGTCCTGCCAGATAACCTGAACTCCAAGCCCATTGCAGGTTATAGCCGCCGCAGGTACCATCTACATCCACCAATTCACCGATTAAATAAAGATTCTTAAGTAGTTTTGATTCCATGGTTTTCGGATTAAGTTCTTTCGTATCAACACCTCCGGAACATACCTGCGCATTCTCAAAGGAGTTGGTATCAATTATATTCATATGGAAGCTTTTAATCTGCTTAGTTAGTAAGATAATCTCATGCTCTTTTAAAGTGTTGCAAGGCCGGTATGGATCCAATTTCGCTTCCTTAATCATGATATAGGACAGTTTATGATTAAGAAAACCAACCAACATTTGCTCTAAAGTTTTACCCATATGATATGAAATTCGCTCCTTTAATAACCGAGTAACCTCTTCCATCGATAAATCAGCAAAAAAATCAATTTCTAACGCAACCTTTTGCTTTTGATCCAAAGCTTTTGCAACAAAACGACTCATCTGCATAACAGGTATACCCGAGATACCGTAATCCGTAAATAGTACTTCGCCCTCTTCCAAAGCTAATTTAGAATTCCCCATAAACGCAGTTACTTTCGCAGCAGAACGCACACCGGATAAGGTCTTGCAATATTTATCCGAGGCTCTTAACTGAACCAAGGCCGGAAGAGGTTTTATGACAGAGTGTCCGAGACTTTTCGAAAGTGAATAACCGCTTCCGTCAGAACCCAACTTAGGTGATGCACATCCACCGGTTGCCAGAATCAAATTTCTTCCATAATATTTCTTTCTGATAACATGGTTTTTATTATCTACATGAGTTTTTAAATTCCGTCTATTTTGGTTCACATAATTTCTATTCGATTTTTGTAAACTTTTTATATTATTGGTTTTAACATTTGAATTAAGCTTATTGTTTGTATCCGTTCCAATGTATTCTGTTTGAACAGTAAAATAAGGCTGTGTTATCTCAATGACTTTTTCTTCATATACAAATGTTACCCCCAGTCTATCACACTCCATTAACAGCACCTCAACTACACTGACCGCTTGCTCTGAATTAGGGTAAAGATAACCGTTACGTTCCTTGGGATATATACCGAGCTCCCGAAAAAAATTAATAGTTTTATGAACATCAAAACAAGACAGCACCTTCATTGCAAATGCGCTGTCATTACTGCGATAGCATTCCGGTAATTGGACAAGATTTGTATAGTTACACTTTCCGTTACCGGTTGCCAATATTTTTTTTCCTGCCTTGTCTTTTTGTTCGATCACAAGCACCGATCTGTTACATCTTGCAGCCGTGATGGCTGCCATAAGACCGGATGCTCCGGCACCGACAATGATAACATCAAAATTCACTAAAATGCCTCCTGATGAACCAAATTTATTTCAATTGAATTTGTGTTTAGAAATAAACTTGTTAGTAAATAATAAACAGTTCGCTTACAAATAGTAATCTATATTTTTAAATCGAAATCACTATTTGTATGAAAATACTTTTGATTTCAAATAACCTTTGATTTTAAATAATAAAAATCAAATTAATATTTGTTTCATTATATTTTACCGGAGACATTATTTCAAGCGTTTCTTGTTTTTATAAGGCTTTCTTTAGATTCACTTAATTAATTTTTAATTTTACTAACTCGAGTAGCTTTCTAACAAAGAATATACCTCGTCTATACTATTAAGATAGATCCCTTTACTTAGTTCTATCCGATCCTCTTCAGGTAAATTCTTTGCTTCTATATGGGTATAACTAAACACAGATTTTAAATCACTGTTATACACAACAACATAGCCATCCTTAACGGCAACATAAAAACGAAACGGAACCATATCAGGGTCATAACTTTTTCTAAGGACCACCGCTTCACTTGAGAATTCGATCAGTTCATAGGAAAGTAAACCCTTATTGTATTCCGATAAGGTTAAATCACTCATGTATTCCGATAGATATTCCAGTACCTCTTCTCTGTTTAGCCCAACCAGATATCCCGGCGGGTTTTGTTCATACTTTTCATTTGTTCCGGATTTTATATCATATATCATAAGTGTGTATTTTGTTGACGGTAGTATCGTATCAGGTTGTACATTCACAGATACCGTTTCATTATTCTCTTCTTTCACGCTCGGTGTCGGCATAGTATTATCCTGTAACCCGACAAATTCCAGGTTTCTTTCAATAGCGCGCCGATTAAATTCATTCAGAGCATGTTTGTAGCTGAGATAATAACATGTACTGAACATGACAGATAGACTTATAAAACTTAAAAGATAAATATATGCCTTTCTGAGTCTCATTAGAAACCCTCCTTTGGCATATATTATTCTCCAATATTTACTTATTTATACATTTATAGTAAATGTAGTCTCTTTAACAAATGTATAATTTTTTCTCCTCTCGGAAGATTTGTCAGTTCATCTTCCTCAATACCCTTCATGAAGATAACTAGAGCAAAATAAATTATGATAGCTGCTCCTATGCAAAGTAGCGTTGATAATGTATTATTTCCAGTCCATCGAATCAAACCCTCATAAGTAAAATAAACTGCAATACCCATTAATCCCGCACTAACAAAAGGAATTAAAAATGTTTTAATGATTTCTTGACGGTAATTTAAGTATTTCTCTATGGATATCCAATTTAGAATGGTAACCACTAACGCGAAGGTAACATTGCCGATGACAAGGGCATATGTACTGAGTGGGGTAAACTTTAGTAATATAAATACCAGAAGAATATGAATACCTAAGGAAATAGCTGAGTTAATCACCGGAATTTTTAATTTATTTACCCCCTGTAATATAGCCGTAGATACGGTAGATAGGGAGAAAAAGATGATGGCGATGGAACCTAATCGTATAAAATTAGCGGATAATTGATTCGCATCTTTAAATAAAAGTTGTAAAATCGGTGAAGCAAGAACGCCCATTCCAACAGCGGAAGGAATAGCGATTAACATGTTAAATTTAATGGCCGCATGGGTTTTTCTTCGAATCACCCCATCCATTCCTCTCACCTTAGCTGCTGAAATACTGGTAATAATGGCAGCTCCTATTGCTGATGCAATCGCAACCGGAACATTCGTAAGTAATCGGTATTTATTACTGTAAATTCCGATTAAAACTCTTCTGTTTTCAGCAGAATATAACCGATCAGGAAGAATGTTGGTTAACACAGTTTCATCAAAGTGTGTAACCTCTTTCGTAGCCATAATATGACCAAACAACGAATTATCAATTAATCCGCTAATATGGTATACCGTCTGACTTAAAATAATCGGTGATATTGTTAATATTAATAGTTTAATTATATCGGTATAGGATTCCAAGTATCTGGATGTGTCATTATGCATTTGTTTATTCAAGTATGGTTTATATAATACAAATACAAACATTAAGAATAACAAAGCTGCCATCGCTCCGATCAAAGTTCCCATGGTACCGCCGGCTGCTCCATAAGCGGCTATATTAATATTCGCACTATAACTGCGGACTAAAAGATAAGCTGCCATGACGCTGACAATCGCATTAATTACCTGTTCTAATACCTGAGATACTGCGGTAGGGATCATTGTATTCTTACCCTGATAGAAGCCACGAAAGACACCCATAACAGAGAATACAAAAATTGTTGGAGCTAAAATCCTAAGAGGAAGTGCTGCGTTAGGATCATTATTAATAACAGTAGAAAAAAACTCGGCTCCAAAAAAGATAATCGAAGCAGCTGTCAAACCAACCAAGGTAGCGAAACCCAAAGCACATAAGAATATTCTATATGCATTTTTATGTTCCCTGTTAATTCCTCTGGAGGCTACTAGTTTTGAAACTGCCAAAGGTAAACTGTAGGAGGATAGGATTAATGCAATATTATAAATTTCAAAAGCATAATTGTAATACCCCATTCCTTCATCTCCAATAATTCTCTGCATTGGAATGCGGTATATTAATCCTATGATTCGAACAATCAGGGAAGCAGCCGCCAAAATACTGCCCTGCACCAAAAAATGATTACTGCTTTTTCTTGTAGCCATGTCTTTCTCCTTTAATTTATCATCGGTAATTATTCTAATACTACATCCTTTGTACGATCATTCGGAAATATAGCAATAAAAGTTTTACCGGGATTCATCGTAAGTTCCTGCCCGGTTTCATCATAATAACGCATAAAACGGTTTTTTTCATTCTTCTTCCAGGTTATATTGATTTTTTTACCATTTGAGATATAATAACCGGAACCGGTGGCATCCTTCTGCTCCATGGTTTGGTAATCATTTCTGTCAATATCCCATTGCTTAACGAATTGAATAATGATATTCTTAAAAGCCAGCTGCTTTCCGGTAACGGAATCTTTATGGACTCCTCCGAATTGGTAACGGTAATAAAGCTTGTCCTCATTGTTATAAACCAAATAAGGGGACGTATAAGGGGAGAATTTGACTGTTACTTTATTGGCACTTGTATCTCCTTCAAAATCCGTATCCTCTTTATAAAATGAATAATGAGGTTCATATCCTTCCTCATACTCCGTCCGATAGCCTCTTTTATCAATACCTCTTAATATTCTGTCAAGACTGGTGAAGGCGTTGTGAGGCGCTCTCATGGTCTTATCCCGATAAAAAACATTACCGTCGGTTCCGGTCTCACCATCCAGATTATTAATTTTCAACTCCTTTAGTTTGCTGACCGCATATTTCGTCTTTCCATAATGAATATAGATGGCATCATATTCATCGGCAAAACTTGCATAATAATGTCTTGAACTCCGAACAGATCCAATGCGATCCCCGGTAAAGTTTTCACCGATTCCCAGTAGTCTTGTGATACCACCCTCAACTAAAGCTTCATACAAAATATCAGCCTGTTCAATTCCGCTTTGATTTGAAACTGTTTTAAAATTACTAAACTGAATTGCATAGGGACGTTTTTTTCCTACCTCTTCAGGGACCCATAAACCGGTTAGAAAACTTCTCATCTGACCTTCACGACTAATCTCCTCCGGAACTTCCGTTATTTCGACCTCAGGTGTATTGGTGGGTGTGGGTGTAGGAGTTATATCATTTTGTTTATTATCATCTTCAACGTAGTCCTTAATCGCACTACCATTATTATCCGTGTCATCTTTTTTACAACTTATTAATGTAACTATCATTAATATAACAAGTAAGCTAAGAGCTATTTTTTTCATGTATTAACCGTACCTTTCCATAAGTTTAAATATAGAATCACCAAAATAGATTAAATTAAACTATTGTCTACTTAAGTGAAATCAAACATTTTTATCTTAATATCTGAAGTTGGTTTAGTACCTGACCTTGCTTCATTTCCATAATACTACTATCATCCTCTGTCAAATGGTCATAACCCATTAAGTGAAACATACTGTGAGCTGTCAAAAAAGCGATTTCTCTTTCTAGTGAATGACCATAATCTTTGGCCTGTTGTATTGCTTTTTCCATTGATATTACGATATCTCCCAAAAGCAATTCCCCTGTATCAGGATGAAAATAATTCCCTGTGTTTTCATCAATTTCATTAAAACCTCCGGCCTTCAAAAATTCAATCGTCGGGAATGATAAAACATCCGTAGGTGCATCTATACCCCTAAACTCATTATTAATCTCTCTTATAACCGTGTTGTCGGTTATTAAAATACTAACCTCCGCTTCATAGGGACATTCTTCATAATCAAGACAAGCCTCTATTACCTTACGAATCATTTCCTCATATGCAAATTCCGATGGTTCTATAGCTTCATAATTAAATTGAAACGTCAATCAGGTACACCGCCTTTCCAAGCTATCTTTGTAAATTGGCATACAACTTTCAAGCCTTCATAAATCAGGATTTTTATTTATTTATAAATATTACTATTTTAAGAGTTTTACTTAAAGATTTTTAGTATAAAAAATTTTACTTTTTCTTTAAATTATTTTAAGATTCTATGTCTTACCGGCATCATATTCTAGGCTTCATTTATCTCTTTTTATGCGAGTCAAATCTCCATATGCTTAAATTCATTCATATAAAATTCCTTCAGTATCTTATAATCCTTTACAGATATTCCAGATTCATCAAAGGTTCCCTTATCCATTCTCATCTTAAAAATATTATCGATTATCTTTTCTACCGTATACTTTTTATCTCCAGTTTTCTTTATGTAATCTATTGTAGAAACCACGTTATCTGAGAGCATAACAATAGCCGCTTCGACCGAAGTTGGTTTTTCATATTTGATATTGTGCTGTTTCATAATCACCCGAAGTTCCTTGGGAAATGAATATTCATCCGCTAATTTTAGTCCTTCTTCTATATAGTTTTTACCATTAATCTTACCGGCCTCATGATAAATACCACCGGCTTTTGCAAGCATCTCATCCGCCCCAATTTCTTTTGCTGCTTTAAAAGACAACTCTCCAATCATAATACAGTGTGAATAAAGTGTCTCCGAAAACTCCTTCATCCTTAATAGAATCTCATTGCCTTCCCCCAACAACAGCTCGTAGCTTGTCCGGACATCCCTATCATAAGGCTGAGTATCCAATGCTTCCTGCGTTTCTGAAACCATCATCATTGTCACTTCACCGGAAACTTTTCCCGCAGCAACTTCCGGTTCTACCTCGGCAACTGTTTCATTTTCTTTCTCTTCTTTTATCACAGGTACTATATCTTTCGTTAGTCTGAAATAGAACGATGACAATAAAAAGGCGGTAACAAGCACCGCAAAGATACTGAAAAATGATGTTATATAGTTATAATTTGTACCTGTCTCAAAAACAAAATTGTTAATAATAAAAGCCAGAGTAATGTTTGTTGATAAAATAATAATTCCAGCATATATTACAGTAGCCTTTTGCTTTAAGGAAGTAGACAATAACCCCATTAGTATTCCCATAATCAATAATTGAATCGTTGTTTCCGGACGAAGAGATATACTGATACCTAGGATAAAAGTAAGATTAAAATAAAACAGCATTCCCAGCCGACTGTCTATGATCATTGCAACCAGAAGGGCTCCAAGCATCCAAAAACTGAATAGTTCAGGTGAAAAGGGTATCATAATTAAACCTAAGGATCCAAGATAACTGATTAAAATAATGCTTTTTGCATAAGGCTTGTTAAGAAAATCATCCTCCTGAAATTGGATAAAAAATATAGCAGCTGCTGTAAGAATGAATGTTAGTATACCCATTTTAATCGTATCCATCCCTGATGCATTACGAGCGACACCCAGTAAGGTTACTTCCAGAAGAGATAAGATCGGTAAAGCAGTCAAAAAAGCTTTCTTATTACGAATATGTTTCTTATCATTTTCCTGACTACTTTGATTTATTGTACCTCCTATCGTTTCTACACCCATTGTAATCTCATTACTTATTTCCATCTTACCTTTTTTCATATCTGTTACCCCTGATCTTTTCAGATTTATAATTTAATCTGTTAAATTTCCTGTTTTTCTCCTGGCCTTTTAGTTCATATCGCTTTTGTCTTTCTTCAAAAGATTCATAAGCCTTAACAATTTTTTGAACCAGTGGATGCCTTACAACATCCTGGCTGGTCAGATAAGAAAAACCGATATCTTCAATTTTACTTAAAACTTTAATAGCTACATCAAGTCCTGATTTCGTACCGTTCGGTAAATCCTTCTGGGTCATATCACCGGTAATTACAACTTTTGAACCAAAGCCAATTCTGGTCAAAAACATCTTCATCTGAGCCGGTGTGGTGTTCTGTGCTTCATCCAAAATAATAAAGGCATTGTCCAGTGTTCTTCCGCGCATGTAAGCTAAAGGTGCCACTTCAATCAAACCTTTTTCTGTGTTTTTAATATAAGCATCCGGACCCATAATCTGATAAAGGGCATCATAAAGAGGCCTTAGATACGGATCTACTTTACTTTGTAAATCACCCGGTAAAAAACCAAGTTTTTCACCTGCTTCGATTGCAGGACGGGTTAATATAATCTTATTGACTTCATCTTTTTTAAATGCCGTTATTCCCATCGCCATAGCCAGATAGGTTTTTCCGGTTCCTGCCGGTCCTACACCAAACACAATCATTTTATTACGTATCTGATCTACATAGGATTTCTGTCCAAGGGTCTTAGGTTTTATTGGCTTTCCATTAATCGTATGACAGATTAGGTCCTTATCAATCTCCACAATCGCACTTTCCTTTGATTCAAAACATAATGATAAAGCGTAATTGACATTTTGTTCCGTTATGGTATTGCCCCGTTTGGAAAGCTCTAACAGCTGTACAAATACGCTTTTAGCCTTAACAACATCTTCTGCACTTCCTACGACCTTAATCTCGCCGTTTCTTGCTATGATCGTTACATTTAAGGTTTTCTCTATGATTTTTACAAAGTTGTCGAATTGACCGAATACATTTCTTTCATGTTCGGCCGGTATATCAATTATTGTCTCCATTATGCTCATCCGGCTGTTCAATCCTCCACTCACTCTCATCTACTATTTTGTATTCCCATGCAGGTTCTTCTACAATAATTCTACCCTTAGCAATACATGTGTTATTCTCTATTGATATTGTAACATTATTTTCTATAATTAAAACATTGTTTTCAATTAATCGGTCTAAATATCGTTTTAATCTTGCTTTTGCAATTGCAATAGCCTCATCCTGTGAATAGGTACTCTCCTTTTGTACATATTCTCTTGCCGTAACCGTACCATACCGTAACGGCAGATAAAAGGTATCTGTTATATGAAGGGTATTTTCTTCAACAATTATATCATACCTATTATAGGAATTACTAGGATTATATAAAAATATTTTTTTACCCAGAAGCGTAAAATAATACCCTTTTTTCTTCTCATCTGTGAATATTTTTTTTATGTAGTCCATAGAAAATTCTTCATGATAATCATAGTAAGATTTACAGAGAATGTCTGCACTGGCAATCACAGGCTTTAAATCTAAGATATCCTCGAAATCTCCCTTAATGGTTATAATACCTGATACTAGGATATCCCCTTTTTTAATTACATCCCCCGGCTTTACCATAGGGGTACCGGTTCTTGTAATTATTTTCTGTACAATTGCATCTTTCGTTGCTATCATATGACTGGGAGCAATCGCTATTTCAGCCGGAGCCGGCATATTCGTTTCTGTAATCTTAATAATTAGTCTGGTACCTTTGATTTCTGCAGATACCCAACCGATATCTTTATAAGCAAGCCTTATGGTTTCCTCAATTTCCTGGCAGTCCACCTTCTTTTTTAATATACCGGTATAGACCTTATTATCATTCAGAAACTTAACCATAGCCTCCGGTGTATACTTAGAGCCTCCGAGGATACTGATATTCCATATAAAAAAGGACATGATGTATACTAGCAAGATACAGATAAAGCCTCCGATAAAAAAACCCTTTCTCTTTCTGTTTCGATACAAAAAGAAAGGGAACCCTCTTTTTTGATTTATCCGAGGTACAATACCGGTTTTTTTTATAATCGGTTTTAAATTCTTAAAATTTTTTACTGTGATTTTAAATTGGTAAATATCTGCCTTATTACTGATATCCCAAATAAATATCTTTTTATAACTGCATAAATTAATAAACCGCTCCGGTGATATACCACGGATTTGCACGATTAGATATCCTCGAAGCCAGTTTACCAGTTTTATTAACATGTGATAACCTCCAACATTTAAATCTATCTATCATTGGTAGTAAATAGCTTGAATGAACCCTGTAATACGCATCTCATCTTCTGTAAAATAGAGTATATTTAAATGTTTACCCTCAATGCATATTTTACATGCCTTCGTCTGAACCTTAATTAAATCTCCGTTATATTCAATAATACCCTTATAATTTTCCAGACATATTTCATTTCTACCGGTAGCAGTAATAATTGGAGCCCCGGCTAAAATATCAGCCGGAAGATTAAGACGATTCGATAATTCCTCAAGACAAGATAATTTTTGACTGGATTTTGCTTTCTTTTTCGTGTCTAAGCCTTGGTATAATGTATTCTTAGAATTCTTTTTAAATTTTTTATGGGTTGATTTCAAGTTATTGCCCATGGGAGCCCCCTTAAATCCTTAGCAGATACTGTTAATAATATATGTTTTTTTCTCTCTATGTAGACTATTCGTCAGGAAAATTTAAAATAAACAATTAATAAAAAATGAAAAGGACCACTGGCGCAAGCGGATTAGGATATCTTCAGAGGCTATAATAATATGTTGTAAACAATAACTTCTTATCCAATATATGAAAAGGGGCATATGAAATGTTTTCTCCGAAGAAATATTCTAAGTAGCTATGCACCTGTCAGTGGGTCCCTGTTCTATTTAGGGACCGCTGGTGCGAGCGGATCAGGAAATCTTCAAAGGGATAATGAAAATATGCTGCAAATAATAACTTCTTAGCCAATAAATGAAAGGGTGCATATTGCTCATTCTTCTCCTATGAGATTTACTGAGTAGCTATGCGCCTGTCAGTGGGTCCCTGCTCTACATAGGGACCACTGGCGCGAGCGGATCAGGAAATCTTCAGAGAGATAATGAAAATATGTTGTAAATAATAACTTCTTAGCCAATAAATGAAAGGGGGCATATTGTTCATTCTTCCCCTATGAGATTTACTGAGTAGCTATGCGCCTGTCAGTGGGTCCCTGCTCTACATAGGGACCACTGGCGCGAGCGGATCAGGAAATCTTCAGAGGGGATAATGAAAATATGCCCCTATAATAAAATATGTTCATATGCCCCTACATAACATGAAATTATTTAACTCGCAAAAAACTTCCAATGATATTCATTGGAAGTCTTTAAATACGGCTTTAGCCTGTTGAGCATAAAGCGAGTTTCTCAAAAGAGAAATGAGCTATGCGAAGCATAAATCCACCTGCTATGCGGGTGGTTGGCCATTTGCTTATAGCAAAAAATCACCTTTCAGTTATAATAGAGTTGTTCAGGCTACTACTATAACAAAGGAAAGGTGATTTCATGGCAAACAAAACGAATGACTTAGCACATACAAAATGGATGTGCAAGTACCACATTGTGTTCTCTCCTAAGTATAGACGAAAAATAATATACAATCAATACAAAGAAAGTATTCGAGATATATTAAAGCAATTATGTTCTTACAAGGGAGTGGAAATTATAGAAGGGCATCTAATGCCCGATCACATCCATATGTTGGTGAGTATACCACCTAAATATAGTGTTTCAAGTTTTATGGGATACTTAAAAGGAAAAAGCGCACTAATGATTTTTGACAAGCATGCAAACTTGAAATATAAGTTTGGAAATAGACATTTTTGGTCAGAAGGTTACTATGTCAGCACAGTAGGACTAAATGAGGCAACCATTAAAAAGTATATACAAGACCAAGAAAAGCAAGATATATTACGTGATAAATTAAGTGTAAAAGAATATGAGGACCCCTTTAAGGGGTAGCCGGTAGTCAGTTCGTCCCTTCAGGGGCGGCAAAGGAGACAATGGCGTAGTGGCTTGAACAAAGTGAAAGCCAGCGTCTTTAGGCGCTGGCCGGTAACAGAGGCTTATAGCCTCAGAGCATACCACCCGTTTGACGGGTGGTGCTGATTTTAATTAATATTTACGTTTTCTAGCCGCTTCAGACTTTTTCTTACGTCTTACGCTGGGCTTCTCATAATGCTCCCTCTTACGGATCTCCTGTTGGATACCGGCTTTCGCGCAGTTTCTTTTGAATCTGCGGAGAGCACTATCTAATGTTTCGTTATCTTTAACAACTACATTTGACATCGTCTCACACCTAACCTCCCTCCAGTTGTGTATTGTGCGTATACAACTGTTTGGGTATTTTTTGAATAGCACTAAAATGATTATAACATATTTTACAATTTCGTCAACTGCTTTTTCAATTGAAAACAGGAAAACCTGTTGCTTATCCTATATCTGGAATTATTGTAATTGACTACTTAAAACATCTTTTGCTTTCGCGATTGCTGCATCAATTCCTGCTGCATTCTTACCGCCGGCCTGTGCCATATTTGGTCTACCGCCGCCACCGCCGCCAACCAAAGCTGCTAATTCTTTAATCAGATTACCGGCATGGGCGCCTTGCTTCATTACACCATCCGTTGCCATGGCAAGTAGACTTACCTTGTCCGGCGCCGTTGAGGAAGCCAGTACGATAACTCCTTCACCCAATTTATCTTTCAGCTGATCACCAAGATTTCTTAAACCATTCATGTCAAGCTCAGGAACTTTAGCAGAAAGTAATTTAATACCCTTCACCTCAACAACCTGATTCATTACATCACCTAAAGAATTATTCGCTAATTTGGACTTAAGCTTTTCGTTTTCCGAGCGAAGGGCTTTAATCTCTTCTAAGAAACCTTCTATTTTACCGGTTAATTGTGCAGGTTCTGCTTTTGCAGCCCTAGAAGCTGATGCTAATTCATTTTCCAATTCCTTATAATATGCGAATACATTATTGCCAGTAAGAGCCTCAATTCTTCTTACTCCGGCAGCAATACCAGTCTCTGACAATATCTTAAATACAGAGATGACTCCCGTTGTTGCCACATGAGTTCCTCCGCATAATTCCTTGCTGTATTCACCCATGGTTACAACGCGTACATTATCCGTGTACTTTTCTCCGAATAATGCCATAGCTCCTTCTTTTTTCGCATCCTCAATATTCATAATCTGGGTATATACTAAAATATTATGATCGATTTGTTCGTTAACCAAGGCTTCTACTTTCTCAATTTCCTCCTGTGTTAACGCAGAAAAATGAGTAAAATCAAAACGCAAACGATCCTCTGTTACTAAGGAACCGGCCTGCTCCACATGACTTCCAAGTACCGTTCTTAAAGCTTTCTGTAGCAGATGAGTTGCACTATGATTTTTCGCTGTTGCGGCTCTTTGTGCTGCATTAACCTGTAAGCTTACCTGATCATTTAATTTAAAAATCCCCTGTATAACGGTACCCACATGACCTATTTTGCCGCCCTGTAGTTTTATGGTGTCTTCTACCTCAAAACGGGCATCCTTTGTAATAATAACACCACTATCCGCTGCCTGGCCACCGCTAGTTGCATAAAACGGGGTTTCCTTAACAATTATAGTACCTTTTTGGCCAGCTACCAGTTCATCAACCAGTTCTGTATCAGTTGTCAAAACTGTTATTTCTGAGCTATAAGATAGGTTATCGTATCCAACAAATTCCGAAGTAATTGCCGGATCTATCTGCTGATAAACCGTTTCTTCTGCTCCCATATAATTCGTAGTTCCTCTAGCGCTTCTCGCGGTTACTCTCTGAACCTCCATGGCCTCTTTGAAGCCATTTTCATCCACTTCAAGACCCTTCTCTTCTAGGATTTCCTTTGTTAAGTCAATAGGAAAGCCATAGGTATCATAAAGTTTGAATACATCTTCACCCGAAAGGACTTTGGAATTGCTTTTCTCTAATTCCTGTTCCATATCACTTAAGATGCTAAGGCCTTGATCAATCGTTTTATTAAATTTATCCTCTTCAATGGATAAAAGTTTTAAGATATACTCTTTCTTCTCTTCTAATTCAGGATAACCATCCCTACATTCTAAGATAACCGTCTTTGCAAGTTCTGCTAAAAAGCTGCCTTCGATACCCAGTAATCTTCCATGTCTGGCAGCACGACGAAGTAGTCTTCGAAATACATAACCCCTACCTTCGTTGGAAGGTATGATACCATCCGATGCCATAAAAGTAACAGAGCGGATATGATCAGTGATCAGACGGATAGATACATCCGTCTTCGGATTCGTCTGATAACTTACTTTAGCAATTTGGCATACTTTATCACGGGTTGCTTTAAAGGTATCAATATCAAAGATAGAGCTGACATCCTGAACTACCGTCGCTAATCTTTCCAGACCCATACCGGTATCAATGTTCTTGCTTTCAAGTTCTGTATATTTGCCTTTACCGTCCCCATTAAACTGGGTAAATACATTATTCCATACCTCGATAAAGCGGTCACAATCACAGCCCACTTCACAACCAACTTTGCCGCAGCCGTATTTTTCACCGCGGTCATAATAGATTTCAGAACAGGGTCCACAAGGACCTGCTCCGTGCTCCCAGAAATTGTCCGCTTTACCCAAACGATATATTCTTTCCGGTGCTATACCAATCTCTTTATTCCAGATTTCAAAGGCTTCATCATCTTCTTCATAAACGGATGGATAAAGCCTGTTCTTATCAAGTCCGACAATCTCGGTTAAAAACTCCCAAGACCATGCGATAGCTTCATGCTTAAAGTAATCTCCAAAAGAGAAATTACCAAGCATCTCAAAAAAGGTGGCATGTCTGGCTGTCTTACCTACATTTTCAATATCTCCGGTACGAATACATTTTTGACAGGTTGCCATCCGATTTCTAGGCGGAATCTCCTGCCCGGTAAAATAAGGCTTCAGCGGAGCCATACCGGAATTTATTAATAATAAACTATTATCATTATGTGGGATCAACGGAAAACTGTTTACCACCAGATGTCCCTTGCTTTCAAAAAATTCCAAAAACATTTTTCTCAGTTCGTTAACACCATATTTTTGCACTTGTCTTTGCCTCCTATATAGGGAATTTCCTTTTTATTCTTGTAATAGAACAAAAATTCGTAACTATATTTTACTACGTTTTTTTATAAAAACAACTGCTTATTTTCTATGCTCTAATTCCTGGGTAATATCTTTCCAGTCAAGTCCACACTCCGCCATTAGTACCATCATGTGGTATAAATAATCCGCGATCTCATAACGCAGCTCTTCTGCACCCGGATTTTTAGCCGCAATAATGATTTCTGCTGATTCTTCACCGCATTTTTTTAGAATCTTATCAAGTCCTTTATCAAACAAGTAATTCGTATAAGAACCTTCTTTCGGATTTAACTTACGATCCATTATAACCTGATATACATCCTGGAATACATGGAAAGGATCTTTACTGTTATGTTCCTTCTCCATCAGATTTGTAATAAAGCAGTTTTTACTTCCGGTATGACAAGCCGGACCAATCTGCAAAACTTTGGCTAAGAGAGTATCTTTATCACAATCCAAGGATAATTCTTTCAGATATTGAAAATGACCTGAAGTTTCTCCCTTTAACCATAAGCAATTCCGGCTTCTTGACCAGTATGTCATCCTGCCACCGGCAATAGTCTTATTATAAGCTTCTTCATTCATATACGCAAGCATTAATACTTCACCGGATTTAAAATCCTGTGTGATTACAGGAATAAGACCCTTGTCATCTGTTTTAAATGCGGAAAAAGGAAGCTTACTTTCAAAGGTATTAACACTGATTCCTTCTTCCTTTAAAGCATGCTTCGCTTTCAGAATATCTTTATTTTCATAGAAGTTGGTTGCCACTCCGATTACATTATTCAGAGAAATAAGGCTACCGATATCATTTCTTACTAAGCTATCTCTAATGATTACAGGTATCGGGGCATTTTGAATCACTTCTAAAACTTTCGATGTCAATGCTACGTGCTTAAATAATAGGTTGCCTACCCCTTGTTCTTTTAAATAACTTAATAATTGTTTATCGTTTTTATCAATATATTCAATCATATCAAGTTCAATCATGATTTTATCAGAACCGAAGCGGTTAGAAACTTCTTTTATTAAGTTTTGATCCTTCAGCTGCATCAATCGAATTAATACGGAGGAAGCACCGGTATATAGCGCCTTTTTTACATCCTCCATTCGGTTAATATGACAACCGATGATGAGAGGAATATCGACTAATCTCGAAATTTCTTTAACAAGTGACAGAAACTCCTCCCTGGATTTTTCATCCTTTGAATAATTATAAATAAGTAATTCATCGGCTCCCCCATAGGAGTATTCTTTTGCCAATTCTGTAACATTGGCAAGAACTTCGTTTTCTGCGTTAATATAGGGTATAATTTTTTTATAAGACATGATAGTAACCTCCTGAAGCCTTACTTCTCAAACATAGTAACAGCTTTTTTTAAATCTACTTTATTCTCATATAATGCTTTTCCGATAATAGCGCCGTACACTCTGGCTTCCTGCAGTACTTCCAGATCTTTCAAAGAAGAAATTCCACCGGAGGCTATAATATTCAAACCGGTTGCTTCTACCATTTCTTTGGTATGGGCTGTGTTTGGTCCCTGGAGCATCCCGTCCTTTGATATATCAGTATAAACAATCGTATTGATTCCGATTTTTTTCATGTCAAGGGCTAAGGAAACCGCCTGATAATTGCTTAGCTTTTCCCAACCTTCAATGGCAACCATACCGTCCTTAGCATCAATTCCGATAATGATCTTATCTGCTCCAAAGGTAAGTACCGCTTCTTTAATGAAGCCCGGATCTTTCACGGCTTTCGTCCCGATAATAACCCGATCTATTCCTAAGGAAAGCTTATTTTCTATATCCTTTATGGTCCGAATCCCACCACCGACCTGAATTGGTATTTTTACTTCTTTTACAATGCTTTTTATAACTTCATCATTCACGGAATGCCCTACTAAGGCTCCGTCAAGGTCTACAATATGGATAAAGGAAGCTCCACAAGCTTCCCATTTTTTTGCTATTTTTAGTGGCATCTTAGAATATACTAAAATATCTCGAAAGCTTCCCTGACGAAGCCTGACACACTGTCCATTCTTTATATCAATAGCCGGAAATAATTTCATCTTTTAACCATGCCTTTCTATATTGTAATTTTTAGTCAATCGATCCTTTGGTAGATAATACACCTTGTATTCTAGTGTCCAATATACTGGCTTCATCTAAAGCTTTGGCAAAGGCTTTAAATGCAGCTTCTGCAATATGATGATTGTTTGAACCGCTTAACATCTTAATATGTAAATTCATCCCTGCATTATAGCTTACAGCATAAAAAAATTCCCTCACCAGTTCAGTATCCATATAACCTATCTTATCTACGGTAAAATCAAGTTCATAGGACAGAAAGGGCCGTCCGGATAAGTCAATGGCACATAAAACCAAAGCTTCATCCATTGGTAAGATAAATGAGCCATATCTTTTGATACCCTGTTTCGATCCTAGTGCGTTTTTTATCGCTTGACCCAGGACAATGCCGGTATCTTCAATTGTATGATGGGCATCCACATACAAATCACCCTTAACATTTAGTTTTAGATCGAAGAAACCATGTCTGGCAAAGCTGTCCAGCATGTGATTAAAGAAACCTATTCCGGTCTCTATCTGGGTTTTACCGCATCCATCGATATCCAATTCAAGATTAATATCGGTTTCCTTGGTTTTACGGTTAATTACGGCACTTCTATTCTCCATATGGTACATCCTTTCTGTTTTATATAATTATACAATAAGTGAAAAAAATGTCAAACTCAATTTAAATTATACAAAGTCATTATCACTAACTTAATTGAACAATAAATATTTTATGCTTAATCGTATACATTATAAATTTCATACTTAGTCCTATTCGAATCTAACGGCTATGGAGTTAGCATGAGCAGTAAGGCCTTCCGAATTCGCAAAGGTAACTATGTCCTTATAGACAGGCTCTAAAGCTTCTCTGGAATAAGCAATAATACTGGATTTCTTAACAAAATCGTCTACGCTTAAAGGGGAGAAGAATTTAGCCGTACCATTGGTTGGTAAAATATGATTTGGTCCTGCCATATAATCTCCTAAAGGTTCACTGGAATATTCGCCAATAAAAATTGCGCCGGCATTTTTTATCTTGGTCATAACCATAAAGGGATCCTTTGTCATAATCTCAAGATGCTCGGAAGCTATCTCATTCGTTACCTCAATCGCTTCTTTCATATCCTTAGCAACTAATAAATATCCAAAATCATCTAGGGATTTTTGCATAATCTCTTGTCTGGGCAATCGGTCTACGAATTTTTGCACTTCCACAGATACTTGATTTGCCAATTCTTTACTGGTGGTAACCAGAATTGAGGAAGCCAATTCATCATGTTCTGCCTGAGACAACAGATCCGCTGCTACAAACTTAGGATTGGCGGTTTCATCTGCCAACACCAATATTTCACTGGGTCCGGCAACAGAATCAATGCTTACATGGCCGTATACCGCTTTTTTTGCAAGGGCTACATAGATATTGCCCGGTCCTACAATTTTATCCACTTTAGGTATGCTTTCTGTTCCAAAGGCCAGTGCAGCAATCGCCTGAGCTCCGCCGACTTTATAAATCTCCGTCACTCCTGCTTCCTTCGCAGCCACTAAAGTACCGGGATTTACCTTTCCCTCTTTATCCGGCGGGGTTGTCATGATAATACGACCTACCCCTGCAACAATAGCCGGAATTACATTCATTAATACCGAGGAAGGATATGCCGCTTTTCCACCGGGTACATAAACTCCTACCATGGAAAGTGGTGTCACCTTCTGTCCAAGGATGGATCCATCCTCCGAAGTATCAAACCAGCTGTATTGCTTTTGCTTCTTATGAAAGGCTTCAATGTTTTTAATTGCCTTACGAATGACATCCAGTACCTTTTCGTCCACTTTCTGATATGCTTCTTCGATTTCTTCCTTTGTTACCTTCAAGTTTATTTGATTAATATCCGTTTTATCAAACTTCTTTGTATAAGAGAATATTGCCTGATCTCCTTGATCCTGAACCTCTTTTAAGATATTATCTACTACTTCAATGTAGTCTCCGTATTGTTTCGGACTTCTCTTTAACAGATTTTCTAATATATTCTTTTTTGTTGTTTCATTAAGCTCGATAATTCTCATCTTCCCCAACCCTTTCAGAATATGAATGATATGTTCGTTATATTTTATCCATGCTACAATATTAAACCTTTTAGTTACTATGAATGTGATTATTATATGCGATTATATTTAACTTAAATCTAATGCACTTCTTTCAAACAAAGATTATAATACAGCCTTTAGATCTTTAATGATTTTGGTAATACGTTCATTTTCCATCTTCATACTAACTTCGTTAACGACCATTCTGGCAGATATATTACAGATTTCTTCCAATACCTCCAACCCGTTTTCTCTTAGGGTTGATCCGGTTTCTACAATATCAACGATTACTTCCGATAAACCGACGATCGGAGCCAGTTCTATAGAACCGTTCAATTTGATAATTTCAACGGTCTGATGCTTTTTATTATAGAAATAATCCTTCGCGATATTTGGATATTTGGTCGCTACCCGTATCAATTCACCATGATGTAAAAGCTCTCGGGCTGATGCCGGACCTGCTACACACATACGGCATTTTCCCAGACCCAGATCCACTACCTCATACATCTTCCTGCCTTCTTCAAGAATGGTATCCTTTCCGACCACTCCAATATCTGCAGCACCATATTCTACATAAGTAGGAACATCACTAGCTTTTGCCAGGAAAAATTTTAACTTCAAATCTTCATTCACAAAGATCAGTTTACGCGAGGATTTATCCTTGATCTCCTCACAGGATATACCTATCTTTTCCATGATTTCCATAGTTTTTAACGCTAATCGGCCTTTTGCCAAAGCCATTGTAATATATCTCATCCATCCCATCCTTTCAATAATTTCAGTCAAAAATCAACTCATACATCATTCAATTTACTAAGTAAGAAACTCCTTCAGCTGGGCTGATTTCATATCACCAGTGGTTATATCAATTACTTTAATCTCAGTGTCACTGTTCAGCTGTAAGATACCTCCAAAATTCATACGTTTCCCATAATCAATCAGCTCTTGTAGCTGTAGATTATCATACGACAACTGTAGTAATGTATTTATTCCATCCTTACGAAAGTGACCAGCCAAAGCGATTGCCTGTTTTCGGTAGTCTTTCGTATATAAAATCAAAGTATCCTGTGCCTCTGGTTCCTGTAACAGTTTTTGTCTGGATAAAGCAAGCATTAACTGATCCGTTACAATAGCCAACCCGATTGCCGGTGCTGTCTTTCCAAACTGGCCAACCAGATTATCATAACGGCCTCCGGTTGCTATGGCATCTCCGGTTCCATAGGTATATGCTTTAAAGATGATTCCTGTATAATAGTTATATTTGCTTAACATTCCAAGATCAAAGGAGACATATTTTTCAAATCCATATAGCGTTAAAATTTCATACAGTTTTTCCAATCTTTCGATAGCATGAACTGCCCGTTCATTCTTGGTCAGTTCCTTCGCATACTTTAAAATATCCAAGGTGCCAAACAACTCCGGTAGCTTTAAGAATATTTCCTTCTGCTCCGGACTCATATCCTTTGCCATAATTATTTCTTCAACACCGAACATGTTCTTATTTTCAATAAGTATACGGAGGTTGGTAACATCATCTTCCTCTTCAAAACCGGCCTCCTCAATTAAAGCACGAAAAAAATCCGCATTACCGATCTCTAATTGAAACTCCTTTAAACCGGATTGCAAAAGACATTCAATCGTCAAAGCCAGCATTTCGGCATCTGCATCGATGCTGTCATCATTAATCAATTCAGCTCCTAATTGAGTTGCCTCTTTCAACTTACCCTGATATCCGACATTATTAATATAGGTATTACCCATATAACATAAGCGAATTGGCATATTCTCTTCTTTAAAGTATTTTGCTATGCATCTGGCAATAGAGGGCGTAATATCCGGTCGTAAAACCAAGGTATTACCTTCTCGGTCAAAGAATTTATACATGTCCTTAGAGGCAACCGTTCCCCTCTCCTGGCTGAATATATCAAAAAATTCAAAGCTAGGTGTCTGGATATCCCGAAAACCAAAATGCTTCAGGACCTGATGCAGATTGTTCTGCAACTTCAATTTTATTTCGCATTCCTGATTATAAATGTCCCTGACACCTTCCGGCGTATGTAATAGTTTATCCTTCATGATACCACCAAGCCTTTCCTTTTCATTGTGTACATTGCTTCTTTAACATAATGTTCTATTAATTTTATATTTCCTAGTATTGTTTTCTATTTTATTTATTTCAAGGATAACGTATGTACTTCTTAAGAAAATATACCCTAATTAGAACTTTAGTATGGTAACGTGATAATTCGCTACCATACTAATATGTTTTTCCATTATAGTTCATTCATTTGACTATGTCAACCAATATTATGAAAATTTACTCTCTTCTCTCTAAATCTATTTTAAGAACCTCCAAATAATGCACGCAGATACCGTTTTGTATCGGTATCTGATATGTAAGATCCAGTTCATCAAATCGAAAGCTTTTTCTGCCACCGTTTAACGCTCTGTTCCAAAAGGTTAGTAAACGTTCAAAAGTCAGATAATAATAGATGTCTCTTTTTTTAAAATAAATTAACAAAAAAGCAATTCCGTGCTGAGCTTCGAATTCCTTCATAAACTCAATTTGGTGCTCATGAATATTACCTATGTTAAAGGTATCAACCGCACATTCCTTTGTATCAAAGCAAACCGGTATCCCCTGTACCACACCGATATAATCGACGGTACTCTTCTGCTCAAAATATGCTAAAGTAATATGTCGGTTATCTTTATCTATATTAATTGGCGTGATTGGTGTGGGAACTTTCTGAATTAACGCTAATTCTTTCTCACGGTATCTCGTATTCGTGAGATTAATTAATTCCTCCAGCATCGAACCCCTCAGTCCTCTTGAATTCCATGAAGGCATATAAAAACCCCTTTCCATATATAAATCAGTGAAGAAGTATACTTTTTTCATTGGCTATATGCTTAAATAAATGTATAAATTTATCCATCTGATATTTTGTTGCATTACTATTTTAATAGTATTTCATCTTAACGAGTTAACAAGAATTATAGGAAACATCCTATATCGTTAGATATAAATATCGCTTTAGATTTTTTATATTGCTGTAGATATTAATATATTATTAGAAATAAATAATCATGTAGAAATTTTCATTTCATTTGAACAGATCATTTTTGATTTTACAAAACAGCATAGGAATATCCGCCATAAACTCTTTTTTTGATAGGTAGGACATCTCCCCTTTTATAGTAGGAAATAGAATACGATGAGAATGAAGGAGCTGATGGGTTAATCCATACTTCTTTTTAAAGTAATCATTAACTTTTCGATCACCATATTTATAATCACCTATCAAAGGATGTCCGATACTTGCCAGATGCGCACGTATCTGATGAGAACGCCCTGTGATTAATTTCACCTGCAATAAGGTATATGTCTTGGTTTTCTGATAATTCTGCCTATTCTGCTGTTCCATTATCTCTTTTTTATAATCTGTTATATCATAGGCATATTGTAGTGGTTCATATTCCGTACAGATATACTCAGAAGCCTCTCTCTCCTGTGAATGTATTTTTACAACATTTTTATCCTCATCCTTTGAAAGATAGCCTTCTATTCTCTTTTTACTACTTATTTTACCACATACAATACAAAGATAATATTTATCTAAAGTCCGTTCTTTTAAAATATCGGACATCTTTTGCAATCCTAAGAGAGATTTACCGGCAATCAGTAATCCACTAGTATTACGGTCCAATCGGTTACACACACCCGGTTTAAAGCTTTGAAGATCTTCTTTGGTAAGTTGTCCGGTTTTTAATAAATATGCCGTAATATGCTCCACCATAGAGATATCTTCTCTTTCTGCTTTTTGAGATAACATACCTAAGGGTTTATTAAGAATTAAGATATGTTTATCCTCATAAACAATTGATAGATCCCATTCTACATCTGTAGTAGCCACTGTTTCGGAAAACTTAAAAAAGGTATCATCCGCCAAAAAAAGTTTAATCTCATCCTCTATCATCAAAAGCTCAGATCCATCTGCTTTCTTTCCGTTAAGTACAATATTTTTTTTTCTTAACATTTTATAGATGAAGCTTTTCGGTGCTTTATTAAGGATTTTCAATAAAAGCTTATCCAAACGCTGTCCTGCTTCATTCTCTTTCACAATGAATTGTTTCATTTTAAACCTCATATCTTGATTATTAATTGGAAAGTAATACGCTTCTTATATCCTAATCGGTATCTTTTTATTTTATATAGTAAACGAATAAGTTAGGTCTACGAAAGAAACAATCATAAATACATCAGAAAACATATTACTATAATACTATCTCTTTCATACTGTGTACATAATAATCAGCAAGCCTTTTTTTCTGTTCCTGATCTTTATCTGAATATTTATCGTAAACAGCACATACCTTCATGTTCGCATTCTTTCCGGCCATAACCCCCTGTAAAACATCCTCGAATACAAGACATCTTTCCGGTTTCACCTCTAAATCCTTCGCTACTAATAAATAAATATCCGGAGACGGTTTCCCCTTATCTACCTCACAAGAGGTTCTTATAGATTTGAAATATTCCTTTAATCCATGCTTCTCGATGATTAAATCAACCAACTCTCTTGAATTACTTGTAGCAATTCCTGCAGGAATTCCTTCCTCTTTAAGATATTCAAGGAATTCTTTCACTCCTTCTTTGATTGGTACTTCGTTCTCATACTTATACCAAGCCATCTTGTTCCAATCGCTTTTTATCTGATCCAGACTATCTAATAATTGAAATCTGTTTTTAAAGTAAACCGCTGTTTCTGAAAAGCTCATTCCTTCTATGGATTTTTGCAGATCCTTCGGCAGCTCTATCCCGTATCGATTTAAATACTCAATATCAATACTTTCCCACATCCACATAGAATCTACCAGTGTGCCATCCAAGTCAAAAATTACTGCATCTATGTCTTTTAACATAATTTCTCCTTATCTTTTCTCTGCATGTATAATAATTAAGTGAAACAAACGAATGTATCCAATATCATTTCCTGTTAACAACATCCATCATTTTTACATATTGTTAATCATCTAAATAAAAATCGCAATTTTGATCAGCCGTCATTTTTGATTTCTTTTCAATTAATCTATTATTTGTTATTACTTTTAAGATGTTCTATCTCTTTCTCCGTTAATAATCTGTATTCCCCTGGAGCTAACTTAGGATCTAAAGATATCCCTCCCATGCTCATCCGTTTCAGATATATAACCTCTTTCCCAACCGCTTCAAACATCCGCTTCACTTGATGAAATTTTCCTTCCTGTATGGTAAGTTCCACTTCAGAAACAAAATCACTCTTTAGGATATTAAGCTTTGCCGGTAAAGTAATATAATCCTCCCCAATATTAACACCTGCTTCAAAAGCTCTTATATCCTCCCCTGTGACTTCACCTCTGACTTTCGCATAATAGGTTTTGTCCACGTGTTTTCTCGGTGCTAATAATTGATGCGCCAGTTCACCATCATTAGTAATGAGCAACAGTCCCTCCGTATCCTTATCCAGTCTACCTACAGGAAACAGATCCTTACCTTGCTTGTCCGTTATCAAATCAAGTACGGTTCTATTCACATTGTCTATCGTTGCCGAAACAACTCCTGCAGGCTTATGAAGCATATAATACATATACTTTTGATAGATTATCTCCTTACCATCAAAGCATACCTCATCATTATCGATTGTAATCTTAAATTCGGGCTTAGGACATATAGTACCATTTACCTTGACTTTACCTTTACGTATCCATAGTTTTAATTCACTTCTGGTACCTATCCCCATATCTGCAAGATATTTATCCAGCCTGATTTGTTTTAACATATTGTTACCAACCTTGTTCATAATAAATGATAGAAATTTTTACATCATTATTGTTAGTTATATTAGCCATCATCGTATTGACTAATTTAACTGCACAAACCATAACTTTCGTTACTGTTCTTATATTATTTTATGAAATACTCTATTCATAGATTAGAATATTATACCCATCGCCAACCGGGAAGGTATTTATTCTTAAAATTGCCTTTCGTTAATTTAGCCCAACCCAGAGAATAACCATCTACACAGATTAAATACCATCCATCCTTATAATCTTCGTTTAGGTTAAGTGATTCACACTTTAGATATTTAATCGCTTCCATATCTTTGCTGTCTAAATTAATTATTTTATCATATTCGTTTTTTCTAAGAGAACTTCCTAAGGCTTGTGAAGGTTCAAATCTCTGTTTTTTCATCTCTCCTAAAAGTAAGCCCTGCCTTAAGATACGAAGACCCTTAATATCCGGTAACCCCGCCGGCATCAGATGAACCTTTTCATTATGGACCGCATAATTCTTAAGAGGATTGGTGGAAGGATCGAACATTAAATTTGTTAGCTTAATATCATCAAGAAATTCTATTGCTTCTTCCGATAACATCATATTGTCAGACTTCTTCGATCCGGTTTGTTTGTATGATTTCATTTGTATATTCCTATCATCGGCATCTGAAGCTGTCGTTTTCCCATTGTATACACCGTCTTTTTTTAACAAAGCAATAAAATGACCTTCCCCGTCTATCCTGTGGGGCCATAGTCGGATACAATTTTTTAGTTCATTTTTTCCATTTACCCATTCCGGCTTACCATAATCAAAGCCATCATAAGATATATTTAATTTTTTGCAGGTAGCTTCATCCGGTATCGCATTTACCACACGAAACTCCGGAAATTCCTCCAATAGATACGATATGGTTCCTTCATTTTCTTCCGGTGAAAAAGTACAGGTCGAATATAACATATAACCACCCGGTTTTAACATTCTGGCTGCAAAATGAATAATCTCTTTCTGGAGTTTATTATAGTATTCCACACCATATTGCTCCCAATTTTTCATTATTGCAGGGCTTTTTCGAAACATTCCTTCCCCTGAACAAGGGGCATCAATTAAAATCTTATCAAAATACTCCGGAAAATAATCATAAAGTTTATTTGGTGCTTCACTTAACACTAATGCATTTCTAATACCAAAAAGCTCAATGTTTTTCAACAGAGCTTTCGCTCTGGAATTGCTGATATCATTGGATACCAGAAGTCCTTCTCCTCCAAGCCTTGCACCAAGCTCCGTGCTCTTTCCTCCCGGTGCAGCGCAGATATCCAGTACCTTATCCCCCTTCTCAATCGGTAGTAAACTGGCCGGTGTCATGGCACTGGGTTCCTGTATATAATATAAGCCCGCATAATAGTAGGGATGTTTAGCAGGCTGCATATCGGTGTCATAGTAATATCCGTTCTGAATCCATGGTATTCTTTGAATGGAAAAAGGACAGATATCCTCGAATTCCTCCGGAGTTAATTTTAGAGTATTAACCCGCAAACCGCCAAAATGCGGTTTATGGTAGCAACTTAAATACTCCTCATATTCATCCCCTAAAAGGTTTCTCATTCTGTCCTCAAATAATTTAGGTAAATTCATTCTCTCACTCCGTTTATTTGACTTCCTTAATGGGGCTGCTGCATAATGGATATGCTACAGCCCCATTACCTGATGCTCATGTAAATTAAGGTACCGCGTTCGCAACTTTGCGAACTTAATTCTATTTATATAGATTGGTTAATTTGGTTGCGTGAAAACATATGCGAATTATCTTAAGCTCTGAGCATGATAACGTTCCGAAATCATATCCAGCTCTTTACTAAACTGCTCTAATTGTTCCCTATCACCAATCTGATAAATCCGAAAGAATTCATCTTGTATCCGTATTACTTCCTGTTTATTGGCAACTTTATAAAGATTTTGTATGTTGGTCAAAATATCAGCAACAATATTGGCCTTGATTGTGAATGAATTCTGTGCATCCATAATCTCATCACGGACTACGCTCATCTCTCTATCAAGAATAAGAATCGCCTCTGCTGCGGAAGATAATCTCTCCCTTATGTGCTCCGGCATATTCTGCTTATACTTATATTGAAGAGAGTGTTCAATCGTAGCCCAAAAATTCATTGCCAACGTTCGGATCTGTATCTCCACTTGAAGTTCCCTTGTACCCTGTAAGGTTTCAACATTATAATAAACAGTGATATGATACGAACGATATCCGCTTTTCTTCATATTATCGATATAATCTTTTTCACTCTTTATTCTCATATCGGACCGTTTTTTTATAATATCAACCACTTTATAGATATCTTCAACAAATTGACATATGATACGGATTCCGGCGATATCTTCAATTTTATCTTCAAAATTCTTAAGGTCAATATTCTTCTTTTGTGATTTTTCAAGGATACTCGATATTGTCTTTACCCTGCCCGTTACCTGCTCAATCGGTGAATAAGCTCCCACATGTTTATATTGTTCAATAATATGGTTAAACTTTACCACCAACTCATTCACTGCCAAACCGTATGGATCAAGTATTTCTCTCCAGAGTTGTATTTCCATTATCGCTTACCTCCCATAAAATAACCCTTCTTATTCTATGCAGTCATTCATAATATCTATGCCACGATACATCTATTCCTCTAAATTTAACATCATCATGGATAATACAGCAAAGCCGGCTGTCTCCGTCCGTAAAATCCTTCTTCCAAGGGTAATAGGCTTTATATTATGATCTCCTGCCAGTTCTATCTCCGTTTTTTCGAATCCCCCTTCCGGTCCGATAAACACACCTATGGTTTTATGGTTTATAAGGTCTTGCATGATTTCTTTGGTATACTGTATCCCTTTCGCATTCTCATAGGGAATAACAGCCAAATCCATCTCCTTCGCTTTTTTTAAAGCATCTCCGTAAGACATTACCGGCAAAATCTTCGGAATGATCCCTCGAACGGACTGCTTCGCTGCACTTTCAGCAATTGACTGCCATCGTTCCAGTTTCTTCTCTTCTTTCTTCTTATCCTCCAGCTTTATAACCGTTCTATGGGTCATAACAGGAACTATTTCATAAACACCAAGCTCCACAGCCTTTTGAATAATCAGCTCCATCTTATCCTTTTTCGGTAATCCCTGAAACAGAGTAATTCTTGTCTTTAGTTCAGTCTCTGTCTCCTTGACAGAACTGATCTTTGCTTCAATTTCCCGTTCGGACACTCTATTAATTATACAATAACAATCTTTTCCTTGTCCATTACAAATTACGATTTCCTCCCCCGGTTTGATCCGTAGAACATTCTTTATATGATTGACATCAGGTCCGGTAATTAGAATGGTTTCTCCTTGAATTTGTTCCGGTGTAACGTAAAAACGATGCATGAGAGTTCTCCTTGGTTATTAATTTAATTTATACGAATAACATAATTTTATATGCTATCTAAATTTTAATGTCAGTAATTATAAAGATTAAATAACATGAAACATTTGTAAATCTAATATTAAGTCCTACAATATTATACTACAAAAAGAACATATGTTCAACCGTTAATTTCACTATTATTGGATGAGCTGCAAATAACCTCCAAAAATTAATCTTATATTAATGATTCTAACCCTTTGTTATGCTATTCTATGTATAGATGAAGCAAAACAAGGAGGATTGAATATGAACCTTGACTTAGAAGGATTGGTTTTCTGTGGTGCCATATTAATTATTATGTTGTTACTTGGAGCTTATTTAAAAACAGGACAAGGCGCTAATCTTATATCATTATATCTTATACTTCCCAAATCTAAGAAGGATGAATATGATGCTGCAAAATTAAGCCAATTTTACGGTTCCTTACTCTTTCAAGTGATATTTTTTGTGGTGCTGGCAATTATTGCAGGTGTTTTTGATATTACATGGTTAGTAATTCTAATGACATTAATTATCGTAATTCTTACAATAGGAAGTACAATCTATGCTTTCACTAATCCCCGATTTCGTAAATAACGAATTATTTGTCCTTTCATTATATATGCGTATAAATTCTGTTTTATAAATATAGGACGATCGCAAATATGTAGTATCATTCTAAATGCTTCACATACTCCCTGAAAAAGATGTATTCTTTTTCAGGGTCTTCTTATTTTGACACACTGTACAAGTATATAAAATGTGATACAATGAGTTTATACTAGTAAATTAAAATTACAATGTAATATAGAAGGGAGTCTTATGGGTCACATACTTATCGTAGAAGATGAAGAAGCAATCAGCGACTTAATCAATATGAATCTAACTATGGTGGGGCATACCGGAGTGCAGGCTTTTGACGGATACGAAGCCCTGGAAGCAGTAAAATCAAATCGCTTTGATCTTTGCCTTTTGGATGTTATGTTGCCTGGTATCGATGGTTTTAGTCTCTTAGAGAAATTTAAAGATAAACGTATTCCGGTCATTTTCCTTACCGCTAAGAGTTCCTTAACGGATCGGGTAAAAGGTCTGAAGCTGGGTGCAGAGGATTATATTATAAAGCCCTTCGATACACTTGAATTATTAGCAAGAATTGAAGTGGTACTGCGAAGAGGCGGTAATTCCAACGATATATTTCATTGCAAGGATGTTGAAGTAAGATTGGATGAACGAGCAGTTTATAAAGATAATCAGGTGATAGACCTTACCGCTCAGGAATTTGCTCTATTGGAAATCCTCATACAAAACCGAAACCTGGCATTAACCAGGGAACAATTGCTGGAAGCCGCATGGGGTTATGATTATATGGGTGAGACCAGAACCGTTGATATGCACATTCAAAGACTAAGAAAAAAACTGGATTGGGATAATGTGATAAAAACCGTATATAAATACGGGTATCGTTTGGAGGTTCCTAAGGAATGAAGCTTTGGATCAGAATATTTTTAAGCATATTACTGGTATCTTTAACCACCCTACTAGTAAGTTCTGTTATTATCATAAATAGAAATCATTTATCCAATCTCAAGCAGGAGCAGGACCGTTCATTGAATGAATTTGAGTTTATCACCTCATCAATAGGTAATAATATGGATTTCACTGCTTCTTCTATTGATACTATGGTGACTTTACTTAATCGTTATGGCAACTACTATGCCCAAAGGGGAATCCATCTGATGTTTTATAAGGATGGACAATATCTTTATAATAGTTTCACCGAAATCGAACAAGACGCCTATGATAAATTGTTATCGGTAAAAGAAAACACAAAGATGCTTCAGGTTTTTGAAGAGAATGGGAAGCATTTTATCATGGTATCCGGTTTACCGGTCGATCAAAAGACTGTATTTCTCTATGCGAGAGAAATTAATGAAATCTATACTGCAAGAGAAATAAGCATACGCCTAACCGTTTTACTATCCTTTGGATTGGTGATTTTACTAGGGCTACTTTCGTATCTTTATTCCAAATGGATTACCAGACCCATCCATTTGTTACAAAAAGGCGCTGTCTCTATCTCTCAAGGAGATTATAGTGTCCGTATTCCCGGTACCAAGGATGAATTTAACGATCTTGCAATTGCTTTTAATAAAATGGCATCTGCTGTAGAAAACAGAACACAGGAATTAAAAGACAGAGCCAAAGAGCTTCAGATATTCATCGATGATTTATCCCATGAGATGAATACACCCCTTACCTCCATTCAAGGCTACGCCGAGTTTTTACAAAATGCCAACGCCTCAGAGGAACAGAGAATAAAGGCCGCTGGCAATATACGTACCCAGGCAAGAAGAATGAAAGATATTTATACAAAGCTCATGACCCTCACTTTGGCAAGGGAGCATAAACCGGACATAGCTAAAGTGAATGTGAATAATCTTCTTTCAGATCTACAGGATACCTTTGATGTTATGTTAAAAGACCATAACATACAATGGAATACCGAAAACCATCTAACCGATCTGCACATTGATCGTACCTTAATTCATATGTTACTGAGTAACCTGGTTAAAAACAGTATACAAGCTATGCCGGAGGGTGGACGAATTCATATCAGGGCTTATAAAGAGTCATCGAAACCGGTTATTGAAGTATCGGATAATGGGATTGGCATACCTGAAGATAAAATCGATCAAGTAATAAAACCTTTTTTTCGGGTCGATAAGTCAAGATCTAGAAAAACCGGTGGAGCCGGCTTAGGTTTATCCATATGCAAAAACATTGCAGATATTCACAACGCACAATTATCCATTCATTCAAGGGAAGGGAAAGGAACCACCATAAGAATTAAATTCGACTATTTATCCTAATCCTCAACTTCTTTATTCATTTATAATAGAAGTGTTGTACTCTCATTGTACGGTAGGTTGTATTATGTTATTAACTCAGTTTATGTATCTATATATCAAATATTTGCTACTTTACTAACTAAGTGATAAGCTTAATTTACAACTTTGTTACAACTTTTATGTTTGTCGGATATATCTGTCCTTTACAATAAATTTAGATAATCAGTAAAGACATTATCACAAACATATTGAAAGGAAGAAAATATTTATGAAAAAATTATCTCTTATACTTATAATCCTATCCATCTCATTCTTAACATTTTATGGCTGCTCGAAGGCCGAGGTTGAGAAACATCCTGTAACTCTGACGGAAGAAAATAATAAAGATATTACCCGTCCCGAAGATGATGCATCAGAGGACACTGCTCTTTCGGAGGAGCCCTCAAGCGTTGATGATAAAACGAATGAGGAAAATACCACAGAACTCTCAGACGATCCTTCAGCAGATAAAGGGAACGATAATACATCAAAAGCGGAAGGAAAACCCCAAAAATATACCATTATCTTAGAGGGTATGGAGGAAGAATTCAGTGGTAGAATCTATAAAAGCAGATTGGGTTATCAGATGGTTTATGATATAGAGCGTTTCAATCAAATTGGCCATACCGAAGATGCAGACATTTATATGACCGAGAATCTCAATCCGGAGCTTTATCCTTTTGTATACCTAATCGTTAGAACAGTTAGTGATGAAGAAATTAATAATGATTTACTCTACTTTAACGGGGTTACAACAGAGCCAAATACCGATGGTCGTATTCCTGTAGAAGAAAGCGAAAAAGAAGTTGACAATGTTATGATCGGTGATTACGAAGCAGAACATTATATTTTAAGGACGGGAAATGAATGGAACTCTCCTGTAAGAAACTTGTATGTAATAAAAACGGAAAGCAATACCTTCGCGATTGAAACTCAATATTTTGTTGAGGCTGAGGAAGGATATGGAGCCCGTATGAAAGCAATGCTTGATACCTTTAAAATAATAGAATAAGAGGGCTTAAGGATTAATTATAAAACTCTACATCGAATACATTCCTAATTATCATATTATATATATAACAAAATCTCCCGGAAGTATCATCAATCGATACCTCCGGGAGTATTTTAACTATATGGACATTCGTCCACATAGAGTTCCCCATCTTAATAATGACAACCTAGTTCTTATTTTTTTGCCACAAAACAAACCCAATCACCCATCTTATTCACTTCTAAAATCTCAAAGCTGTTCCAAAGAAGGGCTTCTCTTACATCCTTTTCCTTAGTATTAATGATTCCAGAACTAATAAAAATACCTCCGGGTTTTATATTCTCTCCAATCACCTTTGAAAGAGGAATAATAACATCTGCCAATATGTTCGCAACTACAATATCATATTTATTTTGTCCTAACTGAGTTCGAAGCATATCATTCTCAATAATATTCCCGGTAACGAATACTAATCCGCCCGAGATTTTATCTGTTATATCCGAATTATCTGATCCAAAATGATACTCCGAAGCTTTTAGCAGGTCCAGCTCTGAAGGTTTGAGCCCATTCACTCTGGCGTTTTCAATCGCTGCATCCGTAGCAAGAGGATCAATGTCCATACCGATTACATAGTTAGCTCCAAATTTACTAGCTATGATCGATAAGATACCACTACCACTACCGGCATCTAATACCATGTATCCGGGTTTCATATATTTTTTTAGACTTAAGATACATAGTTTTGTTGTTTCATGAGCTCCTGTACCAAAGGAGGTTCCCGGATCAATTTCAATCACCATATCTGTAGGATTATGTTCCGTTAGCTCTTCCCAAGTAGGTTTTATGACAATTGTGTCATCAATACGAAAAGGCTTAAAAAATTGCTTCCAATTATTAATCCAATCCTTATCCTCCGTGTCGGATATCCGGATATTACCACTGCCAATATTAACATATTCGGAGAGTTCCTTTAAGCCTACCTCTACCTCACGAAGAATTTTATTAGAATCATCGGAAGCCTCGATATAGAAGCTTACTGTTGCTGTACCATCATCCTCTCCCAGCTCCGGAAGAAAATCAATAAACAGACGTTTTCTCTCCTCTTCTGTAATCTGAATCTTATCAGCAATCTCAATTCCTTCTATTCCCAGTTCACTTAACATATTACTGATTAAGTCAACCGCCTCCGTTGTTGTATCTAAGGTAAATTTAGTCCACTTCATAGCGCTCTCCAATTTAATACAAATCCAAAGATAAGCATATCAACTTTCATTTATGCTTATCTTCTCTTGTTTTTGTATTGTTTATTATATTGTTTTTAGTTAGTTTTGATTATTAGTGTTATAGTTTTTTTAGTTTTTGCTTTTACTTCTGATTGTTATAGATTATGAAATAATTAATCTCATTATATTAAATTTACCGAAACAGTTCTCTTCATTTCCAGAATTTTTTCTTTCCTTTTTCCTTCTCATCACTTTCGTTATGATCTTTTTTTCCTGTCATTGCTTCATCGAATTTTTTCAAAAGTTCTTTCTGTTCAGAAGTCAATCCTGTCGGTACCTGAACAACTAAAGTGACATAATGATCCCCTCTGATGCTCTTATTACGTAAGGTCGGAACACCCTTTTCTCTTAATCGAACTTTGGTATCGGTCTGAGTTCCCGGTTTTACATTATAAATTACATCTCCGTCAACGGTGCTAATTCTTATGTCTCCACCTAAAACTGCCGTAGCATAAGAAATAGGTGCTGTCGAGAATATATCATAATCCTGACGTTGGAAAATCGGATGTCTGCTTACCTGTACTTCTACTAAAAGGTCTCCTCTGCCACCACCATTGGTTCCCGGTTCACCCTTTCCACGAATCCTTACACTCTGTCCATTGTCAATACCCGCAGGAATTGATACCTTAATTTTCTTTTTACTGTTAATATAGCCGCTTCCATAACATTCAGGACATTTTTCTTTGATGATTTTACCGGTCCCTTTACAATCCGGACAGGTTTGTACATTTCGAATCATTCCAAATAAAGATTGCTGCGTATATACAACTTGACCTTTACCACCGCATTTAGAGCAGGTTTCCGCATGGGTTCCCTGTTTTGCTCCACTGCCATGGCAGACAGAACATTCATCCTTTAGAGTAAGCTCCAGCTCCTTTTCAACACCAAATACAGCTTCTTCAAAGGTAATTCTGACAGCGGTCCTAAGATTAGCGCCCTGCATTGGTCCATTGCTTGAGCGTCCCCGCCGTCCTCCGAATAAGTCGCCAAAGATATCTCCAAAGATATCTCCCATATCAAAACCGTTGAAATCAAAACCTCCGGCCCCTCCGGCTCCACCTTCAAAAGCAGAATGTCCAAATTGGTCATACTGTCTGCGTTTATCCGGATCACTTAACACCGCGTAGGCTTCCGAAGCTTCCTTAAATTTAGCCTCAGCCGTCTTATCTCCGGAGTTGGTATCAGGATGGTATTTTTTTGCAAGTTGTCTGTATGCTTTTTTTAACTCATCATCCGTAGCTGTCTTACTGACACCCAGGACCTCATAATAATCTCTCTTATCTGCCATCTTACCCTTCACCTTTCATAGCCAGAACTTTTGTATAGGCAAATAGGCAGCCTCTTAGACCACCTATTAAAATCCATATTAAAATCTTTACTATCTTACTTTAAATTCACTGTTTCGTCAAGAATTCTATAAACATATTACGATTTATCTAAAAGAATGAGTACTACAAGTGTAGACTTCAATAAAAAGGGTTTTACAGATTTACTATGGATCATCCACTGCCTTAATTCAATTAATCAAAATCTATAGGCAGTGGAATGACCATATTGATTGACTAACAGTTTCAAATCATATCATTGATACGATCTAATAAATAAAATTCTTATACTTCTGTGTAATCGCCGTCAACCACATCATCTCCGGCATAGCTTTGGGAAGCTCCGGCATCCCCTGCACCGGACATATCAGGACCTGCTCCTGCTCCGGCAGCACCACTCTGCTCATATAATTTAGCAAACAACGCCTGTGCATCGTTCATTAATTTTTCTTTCGCCGCTTTAATGTCAGCCACTTCACCCTCGCTCATTACTTCAGGGTTGGATTTTTCAACCAATTCTTTTAACCTTGCTAGATCTGCTTCTACGGTTGCTTTATCACTTTCACTAATCTTATCGCCAACCTCACTTAAAGCTTTTTCTGTCTGGAATACCATGGAATCTGCTTCGTTTCTTACATCAACTGCTTCCTTACGTCTCTTATCTTGAGCCTCATATTCTGCTGCTTCCTTCACTGCTTTATCAATATCAGCATCGGATAGGTTAGAGCTGGCAGTAATGGTAATATGCTGCTCTCTTCCGGTACCTAGATCCTTCGCAGATACATTTACAATACCGTTAGCATCAATATCGAAGGTTACTTCAATTTGAGGAACACCTCTTCTTGCCGGCGGAATACCATCCAGACGGAATTGACCAAGACTTTTGTTATCTTTCGCAAACTGTCTTTCACCCTGTACTACATTAATATCAACCGCAGTCTGGTTATCGGCAGCTGTGGAGAAAATCTGGCTCTTCTTGGTAGGAATAGTAGTATTTCTCTCAATTAATTTCGTTGCTACACCACCAAGGGTTTCGATGGAAAGAGATAACGGAGTTACATCCAGTAAGAGGATGTCTCCTGCACCTGCATCGCCTGCTAATTTACCACCCTGAATGGATGCACCTATTGCAACACATTCATCAGGATTCAAGGTCTTGCTAGGTTCCTGACCGGTAAGCTGTTTTACCTTATCCTGAACAGCAGGAATACGGGTAGATCCACCAACTAATAATACTTTCTTAAGTTCCGATGCTGAAATACCTGCATCCTTTAAGGCATTTTGTACCGGTGCTGTTGTTCTTTCCACTAGATCATGAGTTAATTCATTGAATTTTGCACGGGTTAAGTTCAAGTCAAAATGCTTCGGTCCGTCTGCAGTGGCAGTAATAAACGGAAGATTAATATTAGTTGTGGTTGCAGTAGATAATTCCTTTTTCGCCTTCTCTGCAGCTTCCTTAAGTCTTTGTAATGCCATCTTATCTAAGGATAAATCCACACCATCGGACTTCTTAAACTCCTCAATCATATATCTGGTAATTCTCTCATCAAAGTCATCACCACCAAGACGATTATCGCCGGAGGTTGCTAAAACTTCAATTACGCCATCACCGATTTCAATAATGGATACGTCGAAAGTACCTCCACCAAGGTCATAAACCATAATTTTCTGCTCATGTTCGTTGTCAAGACCATAAGCCAGTGCAGCGGCTGTAGGCTCGTTGATAATTCTTTTTACTTCAAGACCTGCAATTTTACCTGCATCTTTGGTTGCCTGTCTTTGTGCATCGTTAAAATATGCCGGTACAGTAATAACTGCTTCCGTAACCTTCTCACCCAGATAGCTTTCTGCATCTGCTTTTAACTTTTGTAAAACCATAGCGGAGATTTCTTGGGGAGAAAATCTCTTATCATCGATTTTAACTCTGTAATCAGTACCCATATGTCTTTTGATGGATGATATCGTCTTATCTGAATTGGTAACTGCCTGACGTTTGGCAGGCTCGCCCACCAATCTTTCACCTGTTTTGGTAAATGCGACTACGGACGGAGTCGTTCTGGAACCTTCGGTATTTGCAATAACTACTGGCTTTCCGCCTTCCATAACGGCAACACATGAATTTGTGGTACCTAAGTCAATTCCTATTATTTTTCCCATGTCTTTTTCCTCCTATATTATTATTAATTAATCAACAAATAAACCTATCTTCTATTGCTTCAATTCCTATTTGAAATACGACTGCTTTTTGCCACCTATATAAACAGCCGTTTAATTCACAACTTTAACCATACTGTGTCTTACTACGATATCACGGTATAAATAACCCTTTTGAAATTCATCGGATATAATATTCTCACCGAGATTTTCATCCTCTCCATGCATCACAGCATTATGAAGAGCCGGATCAAATTCCTTGCCTACCGCTTCAATCGGCTTCACACCGATTTCTTCTAAAGCACTGACTAACTGCTTGTAGATTAGTTCAATTCCCTGGGCAAAGGCACTTCCCTTTTCCTTCTCGCTAACTGTTCCCAATCCTCTCTCAAAATTATCTACAATCGGAAGTAATTTCTCGATAACACTTTTCGCTCCGATATCATACATCTGAGATTTTTCTTTTTCTGAACGTTTGCGGAAGTTATCAAATTCAGCCATGTTTCTCATCAATCGATCCGTTAATTCTTCAATCTTTTGATCTTTAGCTGTCATTTCCTTGTTTTTGTTACTTTTAAAGAAGTTTTTCATTGATTTTTCTTGCTTTTCACCGGAAGCATCCACGGCATTCGATTCCTCATCATTTACTTCCTCAGTATTTTGCATTGTATCGGTATCGATTTCAGTATCCTCCTCAACCAGATTATCACCTTCCTCAGAAGCTGCTATATTAGAATCATTCATAAGCGTATCTGTCTCCGGGTCTATTTGTTCATTCAATGTTTCAAATGATTGCTCCTTCATTTCTTTCTCCTTTTCCATGGCAGCTTTCATTATCTCAATTGCCTTATCCCTATCTTCCAAGTCTATCCTTTACCACCTTTCCTGCCTAAGTTTTCTTCTTAAATATATCATCCAGCTGCACCATCAAGGTTTGCAGTGTAGACACTACTTTTTCATAATCCATGCGTTTTGGACCAATGATACCTACTTTTCCATATACTCCTTCTTCAATCTCGTAGGTGGCCGTTACAACGGAACAGTCCTTCATGGATTTCACCGGGGATTCATCACCAATATAAACTTGAATACCTCTGTTTTCTTCACCATCCATTTTATCCTGAATGATCTCTGTAAGCATCTTTTTCTCTTCTAAGGTGTATAAGAGCTCACAGGCCTTTTCTCTATCACTTAACTCCGGATATTTTAATATATTAGTTGTACCGGAAGTATATATTTCAATATCATCCTCTTCCGATACTGCCTGCATAATGGCATCAAGAATATCGTTGACAATTGTTCTGTAATCGCCTGCCTGTTCTTTCATCTTGGTTATCACAGGTAAGTTTATTTCTGATAAATCCAAGCCTTGTAAAAATGTATTTAAAACAATATTTAATTTTAATATTGTTTCTTTATTTAAGGATGTTGATAGTTGTATAATTTTATTCTTTACAATGTTTCTTTCAAAAACGATGACAGCCAATAATTGATTATCATCCACCTCAGTTAATTGAAGGAATTTCACTTTCTTTTTGTATTGAGGTGTGGAAACCATGGTAGTATAGTTTGTATTCACGGCCAAAAGCTTTGCTACCTGCTGTAATAAACTTTCCAATCGATCTGCCTTTTGAACTAAAATTTCCTTCATATCTTCTACTTCTTTCATCTTATCCTTTAGAAGCATATCAACGTAAAGACGGTATCCTTTATCCGAAGGAATTCTTCCTGCTGAGGTATGAGGTTGAACAATATAACCCATTTCCTCCAGATCAGACATTTCATTTCGTATCGTAGCAGAACTTAAATTCAAATCCGTATACTTTGAGATGGTTCTGGAACCTACAGGCTCTCCGGTTTCCAGATAATTATGGATGATCGCCTGCAATATTTTTAATTTTCTTTCATCCAGTTCCTGCACTAAACCCACCTCAATCCTTTTGTTTTATTCTAAAATAAAAGTTCTTTTTGTATTTGTTAGCACTCACCTTGATAGAGTGCTAATATCTACATATAAAATATCACTATCATTTTCTTTTGTCAAGGATATTTTATAATTTAATAAAAAGATTGCAAATAAAACCGTCTGATAATTTAGCTCTAATTTCATTTAAAAAAGAGCTACCGCTCTAATCCTCATTATATAATTTGTTTGTATTATATATCTGTCGAGTCTATAATCTTTATTCTGAAAAAGGAGCTATTATGTAATATGCCAGATGCTTAAGATTATAACCCGTCTGACTGCTACATCTATTTTCTATCAGATACACATTCTTGTGTATATCGTCAAATCGCTTAATTACTTTACTTTTTTTTCATAATAATAATTTGTGCATTGTATTTGTATATTTTAAATTATAAAAAAGGGGCTACAGCCCCTTTAATCAAAATCAATCAAGTAAAAATTGTGATAATACCTGATTACTAATGTCAACCCCATATTCAGATAACTTCAGTTTATCCCCTTCACTAATAAGTAAAGTATTTTTAATTAAATGATCAATCACTTCTCCGAATATTGTATGAATACTTACATTAAAGCATTCAAAGAAATAATTCTTACTGATTCCCTTATCCCGTCTAAGACCTAGAAACATAAATTCCTCCATACGGTCTTTTATCGATAAAACTTGAAGGTTTTCCCTTATACCGACAGAATCTTTCAAAATACTGGTAAACACGTTTCTATCATGCTTAAATCGTGCATTTTCTTCATTCGTGTAAAATTTATTGCACGTCTTTATATATTGATTCAGTTCCGTAATATTATGAAACCGTACGTTTTGCACCAAAGAAGATGCTCCTAGTCCTAAGCCTAAATACTCCGTTCCTGTCCAATAAGAATTATTGTGTATGCATTCGTAGCCCTCTTTTGCATAATTGGATATTTCATATCGTTGATACCCATGTTCCTGTAATATTTGCTTCGTCCTCATATACATCTTACGGTCTTCCTCTTCATCCGGAAGTTCTTCTTCGTTTATTATTTTATCAGATTTCTTATATTCATGATTATTCCCATATCGTTTATAAAACGGAGTTCCTTCTTCAATAATCAGGCTATAGGCAGAAATATGTTCCGGATTTAAAGCTAACACCTTATGAAGTGATAATTCCCAAGAAGCAAGTGTTTGCCCCGGTAAAGCAGACATCAAATCAATATTGATATTATGAAATCCTAAATTTCTTGCCAAATGATAATTATCGACAAATTCCTCATAAGTATGAATTCTTCCAAGAAGTTTAAGTTCCCTATTATTCGTTGATTGTAGACCAAAGCTTATTCTGTTGATACCTGCACTTTTATAGATGTTTAGCTTTTCCTCATTGACAGTTCCAGGATTCACTTCAATCGATACTTCCGGCTCATTTTTGATAGAGAATACATTCCTAACCGTCTCTAAAATCTCTTTGATATAGTTAGCATCCACGGCAGAAGGAGTTCCGCCTCCAATAAATATGGTAGGTACTTGATAATCATTATTTCCACCTTTATAGCTTACAATTTCTTTCATAAGTCCTTCAAAATATCTTTTCTGTATCTCCTTATTCGCCGGACCGGATAAGAAATCACAATAATCACATTTTTTTTTGCAAAAGGGAACATGAATATATAATCCCAAATCTCTTCTCTTTCTTTGATCAATATGATCTTTTATTTCATTAAAATTGTTCCCATTAAGATTGTTCATTCGCAGCTCCCAATATCATTATCATTCATTTCATCTATATTTTATATATTTTATTTATCTTATTTATCGACTTTATCTTATTTATTATCTTTATCTTATTTGTTGTCTTCTTTTCTATTTCATCTTCATTATTATAATTTTTATGTATTAATAATTTTATAAGTTATTCATAATAATAAACTTTAGAATCACCGATAGTCTTTTTCGTGTAGGATAACCGTTAAACTTCTTTTTTAGATTTATTACTAATCTTGTATAAAAAGAATGGTTAATTTGCTCTTAATCAAGCATATAACCATTCTTAGTAACCTTCATTTAATCATATAATAATAATTATCAATCGTTAATCATCACTTTTAATCGTCATCTAATTTTAGAACACTCATAAATGCTTTCTGAGGTATCTCTACATTACCAACCTGTCGCATTCTCTTCTTTCCTTCTTTTTGTTTCTCTAAGAGTTTTTTCTTTCTTGTTATATCACCGCCATAACATTTCGCCAATACATCTTTTCTCATGGCTTTCACGGTCTCTCTGGCAATGATTTTGCTACCTATGGCTGCTTGAATTGGTATCTCGAACATCTGACGAGGAATTTCTTCCTTAAGCTTTTCACACATCCTTCTGCCTCTTTCATAAGCACTTTCTGCATGGACGATAAAGGACAGAGCATCCACTTCTTCTTTGTTAATTAAGATATCCAATTTGACCAACTCTGACTGAACATATCCCTTCAATTCATAATCAAAGGAGGCATATCCTTTGGAACGGGATTTTAAAGCATCAAAGAAGTCATAGATAATTTCATTCAAGGGCAACTCATATTTTAGTAGGGCTCTGGTAGTTTCCATGTACTCCATACCAAGATAAATACCCCTTCGTTCCTGGCATAAAGTCATAATAGCACCCACAAAATCAGTTGTTACCATAATTTCTGCCGATACCATCGGTTCCTCCATGTAATCAATCTGGGTAGGTTCCGGAAGATTCGTAGGATTCGTAATATCAATTACTTGTCCATCTGTTTTATGAACCTTGTAGATAACACTGGGAGCGGTAGTTACCAAATCAAGATTATATTCCCGTTCCAGTCTCTCCTGAATAATTTCAAGATGTAAAAGTCCTAAGAAGCCACAACGGAAGCCAAAGCCTAAAGCTACGGAGGTTTCCGGCTCAAATTGGAGGGATGCATCGTTTAACTGAAGTTTGTCCAAGGCATCCCGAAGGTCCGGATATTTTGCTCCGTCTGCGGGATACATTCCGCAATATACCATAGGATTAACTTTTTTATAACCCGGCAGCGGCGCTGCGCAGGGACGCTGTTTATCCGTCACCGTATCTCCAACCCGGGTATCCTTGACATTTTTTAAGCTGGCTGTAATATAACCAACCATACCAGCCGAAAGCTCTTCTGCAGGGATAAATTGACCAGGTCCAAAGATACCCAGTTCTACCACCTCTGCAGTCGCACCGGTAGCCATCATCTTAATCTGGGTTCCCTTTCTTACCCTGCCTTCCTTGATTCTGCAAAATACAATGACACCTTTATAGGAATCATAAATGGAATCAAAGATCAAAGCCTGTAAGGGTGCTTCAGGATCTCCTGACGGTGCAGGAATTTTCTCAATTATCTGTTCCAGTACCTGATCAATGTTAACTCCTTGTTTGGCAGAAATTAAAGGTGCCTCCTGGGCTTCCAGACCAATTACATCTTCAATTTCCGCAATTACTCTCTCCGGGTCCGCACTGGGAAGATCAATCTTATTGATAACTGGCATTATATCCAAGTTGTGATCAAGTGCCAGATATACATTGGCAAGAGTTTGTGCTTCAATCCCCTGGGCCGCATCGACAACCAAAATGGCTCCCTCGCAGGCTGCAAGACTTCTGGATACTTCATAATTAAAGTCTACATGCCCCGGGGTATCAATAAGGTTAAAGATATATTCTTCACCGTTCTTTGCTTTATAGACCGTTCTTACGGTTTGTGCTTTAATCGTAATTCCGCGCTCCCGTTCCAAATCCATATTATCAAGAACCTGTGACTGCATCTCACGGCTTGTTAATAATCCAGTCATTTCAATTATCCGGTCTGCTAAGGTTGATTTCCCATGGTCAATATGAGCTATAATACAAAAATTTCTGATTTTGCTTTGGTCTAAGGCCATCTTACTCCTCCTGTGTACAATATATCTTCATTATTTCTGTTTATTATCTTATTTATAGTGACTATTTTTCACGCATCTCTAAATATTTTATTATTACAAAATCACATATCATTTTCTAATTAAACTTAATATTCATATTCTGTCACTTTATAACTTGCCTTACTAATGGCTACAAAACGTTTTTTCCATTGGAGCTTGCGTTGTACCAGACATCATTATAGCATACCCTTTTTGGAGTTACAAGCTGATTAAATTGTTGTATGGATTTATTTACCTTGTAATACTGCATCCAGTATTTCGGCAAAGGGTTCCATTGCGTTTTTAGCCGATTGTAGGGTGTTTTCATGGGTTCCAAGCTCCATTAGAATACATTTTGGTCTAACGTGCATATTATAGCGATAACATTGCAGATAATTCTTATAAAAGAGTCCCGGGTATAACTCAAGAGATTTCATCTGGAGCTGAAGGCTAAAAGCCAAATTATCCGAGAGATATGGATTGTCAAGATGGGTGATTGGTCCGTTTTGATCCCTGCTTAATCCGTTCAACAGCATAATCTGCGCTGTTTCTTTTCCATCAATTATGGTTGATCTCTTCGCAACCCCATCTCTATGTAAGTCAATAACCACCTCAATGCTTGGATGCTTCTTTAGTAATTTTTCAATCCCGTCCTTCGCCAAATTATATGCAAAATTTCGATCAAGTTTTCCGTCTACGACATCATAGCAGGAGGTATCATGTATAACATTATAACCGTATTCATTTTCCAGTATATCTGTCAGATAAGATCCAATTCCAACTACGGAATCTGCTTTTACATTCTTTCGACTATCTACAAAAGCTTCTTGAGAATGGGTATGGTAGATTAATATTTGAGGAGCATTATTTTCTTGTTTCAATGTCATGTCTTTACTTAGAAGCTTTTCTGCATCGAACAGACCCTCTGTTATTTTCGTTGATTGATCAATAATATAAAAATTACGTACGAAAAATGCGGTATCTTTTAACTGATCTAACGTAAAAGATACTCTACCGTTCGTATGCATGGTATCGATAGCTGAGCCTTCGCCATTTGTTTCTTTATCTTCGGTTTCTTCAAAATAAAACTCTCCTCCAATCACTCCTATAGGTAATTCATTCGAAGTAAAATTCCCTGAACTGTTCTTAGCAAACTGAAAATCTATATTACCATAAGAATCGTTGCGATGAAACATCGCTCCATTTGAAAGTATATAATCCTTTGTTAGTTGATTAGTGGATATGTTATAAAAACTAATTTTATTATTTACTTTCTCCTCTTTTCTATTATGTATACCCTGTATCACAAATGGATTGCTGTTTTGTAACAATACAGCATATGAGTTTGACTCCTTCATATACTTTTGTAGTGCAAACTCATCCGAGAGCAGATTAACCGGAAATTTATATGCAGTCTCCTCTTTCTCAGTTACGTAATTTAATAAAGAGGAACCTGATTCAAACACATTGATACATAAACCTGACATTATAACAGAACCGATACTTCTCTTAGCTTGGCCTACATCATTTGAAAAGGACAGGGCGACAAGGCGTAGCAATAAAAATATCGACCCTACTATAATAAGGGTCCATATCCCCAGATGTAGTCGTCTCCTGTCCCTCATCTTCATCCTTCTCATTACTGCCTCCAAACCAGGAATATAATTTCCCAATAACCTGATTCATTATATTCATTTAGCTTGGTTTTATTACCCTGTCCAACAAAGTTCATAATTTAAGAGTTTCTTAAACTGCTTTAAAACAGTTCTAAACCGTTTGAGAAAAGCAGGAATTAAGAGCTTCCGAAACCGTATAACTAATACGTTTGATGGAATCATCAATATTTTTTGGTGTAACAAACATGTTATCAATATGTTGTTCATTCACTTCGGAGATAAACTTAAAAACTTCTTCTTCCGTAAATCCACTGTTTTGCATATATTTTTCCAAGGTATCTGCTACAATAGTGGCAGCATCCACAACAGTAGGAATTCCCAGAGCAATTGTTTTGGTACCGAGCGTTTCCTCATTTAATGCCTTTCTGTTGTTACCAACTCCGGAACCCGGACTGATACCGGTATCGGTAATCTGAACCGTGGTATTTAAGCGACTTACACTGCGGGAAGCTAAGGCATCGATAACAATAAGTAATTTCGGTTTTGTCTCCTTTACAATTCCCTTTATAATTTCCTGTGCTTCCATTCCGGTCTGAGCCATAACACCCGGAGATATGGCACTGACATTACCAAGTCTATTCCTTTCACTAAACTCAGTACCATATTCATTAATTAGGTGCCTTGTCACGAATAAATTATCCACCACTTGCGGACCAAGGGCATCCGGCGTTACTTCCCTGTTCCCAAGGCCTACAACCAATATCTCCTCTTTTTTCAGTTCACCTGACAGCTTCATTAAATTCTGTGCAATCACATCAGAAACAGATTTATGGTAACTATCGTCTGATTTACTAAGTTCAGGAGCTTCTATGGTAATGTAAGTGCCTATGGGTTTCTTCATTGCATTAGCTCCCTTTTCATCTTTTATCACTACGGTTGTAACCCGTATCTTACTCTTCTCATCATATTCCTCGGTTAGTGCAACTCCCCTAATTTCCACATCATCCTGGGGAAAGCTTTCCCTGACTTCCAATGCCAAGTCGGTTCTAACTTTTCTTAACATGTCCTGTTTCCTCCAATGTTCAATTAATATTTTATTTAAACTTATTTTCTACAAAGTTTTTCAAAAATATGTATTGACAGAATGTAACGGATATACTACTATATAATAGTATGTTTTCATAAGAACGTCCGTGTCCGGATCTTAATGAAACAATTATCGAAACAACCAAACCCAAGTTTGGCATCTCACTCTCAAAATTTGTTGTCCTTGGTGAAATGGTTGGTCAATTAAATATTAATAATTTGGAGGTGGAATATTGGCTAACATTAAATCTGCTAAAAAAAGAATTTTAGTTAATGAGAAAAAAGCTGCCAGAAATAGAGCGATCAAGTCTAAGGTTAAGACTATGGTGAAAAAAGTAGATGCTGCTGTTGCTGCAGGTGATAAAGATCTTGCAAAAGCAAATTTAGTTTCTGCTGTTTCTGAAATCAGTAAGGCTAGTTCTAAAGGTGTTTATCACAAGAATACAGCCGCTAGAAAGATTTCTCGTATCACTAAGGCTGTTAATAATATTGCTTAATTAATAATATACGAAGGGAATGTAGTGATTTGCTACATTCCCTTTTTCATGTGTACATTTGTTGGTGATGGCTATTTTCCTATAAAAGATATACCAAAGACAGGACCTAGGGTTCCCACACACTCTCGTTGAAATGCATTAGGGGAAATCCTAAGTCCTGTCTTATCCATATATTGAATATAGGAAACAGCCTTTCTACTTATATAACATACTATTTGCCTATCATTTTACATTTAATTAATAGATTCCATCCCTTTGAACCTTAATAAAATTAAGGATTAGATGAACTGCTTCTTTTCTGGTTACATATTTCTTAGGATAGAAATAATTGTTATTATCTCCGGTCATCAGCCCTAATCCTTTGGCTAATGCTACTGCCCCAATCGCATCAGAACGTATCTCTGACTGATCGTGGTAGCCAGTATTATAAATTCCATTGATTGCTGCAATTTTTTCTAGTCCAAGTCTTTGGATAAAGCTCTTTGCTAACTCTTCATTGGTAACTTTATTCTCAGTTGCCTTATCCTCTTCTGTATAATATCCATAGCCAACTTTCTCCATCAAACCGATTAGTTCAGCTTCTGTTATTTCTTTTTCCGGATAAAAATACTCACCTTCAAAACCGATGTTCATATCAGAAAGCAAAAGGATTTCACGATTTTCCCTCGTGTCTGCAACATCCAGATAGGAATAAGGTTTTATCTTCTTGTATACTTTCCCATCATAAGTCAACTGTTCTCCGGTAAACGGAGAAATCAAAGCAGGATTAACATCAGGACGGTAAACCAGACGAACCTCATATTTCATACTGTAAGCTTCTGAATCATCATAATATCTTGATTCCCCCTTATAACTTGGATCATAGATATTAATTTCATTGACTTCATAAACCAACTGGTACCCTTCTTTTGAAATATAATGTTCAAATGCTTTCTCCGAAGACATAGCTCCTTTTGGTGATTCAAACACTACATTGTCATTCCAGGAAGAACGATAGGAATAGATCTTACCGCTGACTCCGTCTACGGCTCCATAAATATGATCGTAAGGATAAATCACACCCTCATTTACTCTGTTGTATTTATATTGGTATCCGCCATATACCGGTTCATCATTCTTATAAAAGGCGACATAATCATCACTGATAGTTACCAGTTTTGAGTTAGTGAAGCGATCCTTAATCTGGCTCTTTAAAAATGATTCCAGTTTGGTCTGACTTTCCTCTTTATTATATTTAATTTTTACTTCATTCCAGGTTCCGTTCTTATCATTATAATTACTGTCAAGACTGGCTTTAAAGCTCAGTATTTTACCTGTTTTTGCATCGACCTGTGCATTGGCATAGGCTCGGTAATACTTACTATCCTTATCATAATCCACAGGCCTGGGGTCTCTGAGTTCTATATTCCAGACATAATTTGCTTCTTTATTTCCGTTATAGGATTTATTTAAGTAAGCGTTATATGACATTAGATTTTTATCGATATAAAGATAAGAATTTTTCGTCACTTTCTCTATCGCTTTATCCTTCGTGATCAGTTCTTCCAGTTCATTGATTTTAGCTATTTCTTCTTCTGTTAATACATCGGAAGCTGTTTTCGCCATATCATTGACTGCTTCCTCTTTTTCATAGTCTCCGCTTCCTGCATATCTGGTTTTATCAATCCACTCTGACCGGGTCAAATAAACTTTGCCTGTCTTGGCATCAACTGAGATATATCCGGGATTTGGTTCATAAACCAAATAAGCTTTTTGCACATAATCCTTTTTATTACTGTCATAGATACGATAATAATCCGTTCTGTATACCAGCTCCATCTTTAGGTTTTCACCGATGATTTTGGCTGCCTCTTCTTTGGTCAGCTTGGTATCTGCCTTTGGAATAGTGACATCATAAAGCCACTGAACAGAAGCGCTCATAACCTCTCCTGAAACACTGTTAACCGATACATTTACCTTATTATCCGGAAAACTTACTCCATTTTCCTTCCTTTGATAAGAATAATTATAGGTACCGCTATAGATACTTTCATAATTCGCATCCAAATATTCCACCTTAGAAGAGATTTGCGGAGCAATCTGTTTTATAAACTGATCTGCTGTGCTTTTTAACTCCTTTTTAAGATACTTGGGGATACCGGTACTCTTCGCAGAATAATCATACTTACTGTAATGTGTAATATGATTGTTTTTATCACAGCTTACCTGGATATAACTTGAATCTTTCGGATTACGCCAGGTCAAGTTCCAATAAGTATCTGCATAGGAAGTGGATCCGTAAAAATAGTAATCAAACTCCGAATATTCCTTAGGAATTGTTATTTTTCCCTTCACTGCTTTGATCGCAGCCTCCAAAGCATCCTGTGACGGATCTAACGCTCCCCTCGATGGCTTCTCCGGCATGGGTAATATGGATATGTCGGAATCTGCAACTATTTCATTTGTAGCCATCATATCAGCTCTACTGTTACCTGCCGGTATCGAGGTAGCTAAAATCACACCACTTAATAGCAAGGTTATTGCTTTTTTCATATAAATCTCCTTTCTTTTATTGGAAATTTCTCTTTCCTATCGACTATTAGACGATGAAATATATACCAAGGTTTCATAATATTATTAAAAATATAAATATATTTTACCACTCATTCTAAATATTTACTACTTGGTTTTTCTTTCTTGTGCTTAGAGCGGCATCAGAGTGAAAACGTGTCTTTCGTTGGATAATAATTACCCTTAGTAAGACCTACTGTGTGATAAACATCTCTAACGTAAAAAAGTGCCGCACAATAGTGCGACACCCCCTGGTAACGGAGACGGTGGGATTCGAACCCACGAGCCCTTGCGGGCTACCTGATTTCGAGTCAGGGCCGTTATGACCACTTCGATACGTCTCCATATTTATAATGATACAGTTTACACTGTATATTATTGAATTTTGTGGTATAATTCATCCATTCCTTACTCACTCTATTTAGCTTATCTTTCTGGTACTGAAAGTTATAATTAAAAGTTCTACACCTATTTTATCAATCATCCTACCGGTCTTTATTTGTTCCTCCATATCAGCGGCAAATTCCAAAGCATCCTTAAGATGACCGGATGAAAAATTCTTAGCTTGCCCAATATACTTATTAACCGCAAAGGGTGGTATTCCTACCATCTCGCTGATCGAGGAAGGGTTACTGCCCCTTCTGAATAAATCCTTCACTTGTAATAGGGTATTAAAATGCTTGGTGATTAAAAAAAGGATGGACATAGGCTTTTCTCGTAAGGATAGCAGGTCATAATATAATTCTAATGCTTTATTTTGTTGCTTTGAGCCGATTGCATCTATCATATTAAATATTTTACCGGTTATCTGCGTAGTAACAACTGCATCCACATCCTCCGGTGTCACAATAGCTCGATCCCATATATATCCAACCAGCTTATCGACTTCATTCTTAATATTTGCCATGTCCGGGCCGGTTTTTTCCAGAAAATAGTTTATTGTACTCTCAGCAATCCGTTTTCCCTCCTGTTCTAAGAGAGAAACCACGAACAGTTTTAAATTCTTTTCATCAAGACCGTTCATCTCTGCTATAGTTCCAAGATCTCTGACGGTTTTGAACATTTTACTGCGTTTATCTACCTCCTCCTCAATAAAAAGGAGTATGGTACTATCCGGCATATGAATAAGTTGATCACTAAGCTCGCTCTGACTTTTGAACAAGCCGCTGTTTTCAATGATTATTAGCCTTTTATCACGAAAAAAGGGTAAGGTTTGGGCTATTTCATTAATCTTCTTCTGATCGACATCTTTACCTTCAAAATAATTAAAGTTCATATCATCACTGTCACCAAGAATCGCTGTTTTTAATTTATCTCTATAAAGCTTTTTTAAATAGCTTTCACTCCCATATAGAAGGTAAAAGGGTTTAAAGCTTCCGGATTTGATATGATCTTTTATTACTTTCATAATATCTTTCCAGCCTTTCGAACATTATCTATTCTACCCAATTCCAATGTAAAAAGCAAGTGATAAAAAGTAGAATTTGTACTAATCTATGGTGCCAAACTTCTTAAATGGACTTACTCTGAAAAATGCACGTCCTCCAATATTTTTCTTCTCAACATTGCCAACGACCGAAAATCTGCTGTCTTTACTGATGGTTCTGTTATCTCCCATAACAAAATATTCATCTTCATCTAAAATGATTGGCTCCGCTGCTCTGCCGGGGTCCGTAATTGGATCTTTTCCGTAGTTCTCCTCAAGGATTTCCCCATTGATATAAATATCATAGATTTCACTGTTATCTTCCTTTGGTTTTATTTGAACTGTTTCTCCGGGGAGACCGATAATACGTTTCACATAATACTCATCACTGTCTCTTCCATAGGGATAGAATACAACGACATCAAATCGATCCAACATATCAAAACGATAAGAAAGCTTTTCAACATAGAGATGATCACCATTGGATAATGTGCTTTCCATTGAAGAACCATCTACAATTGTTCGCTGTAATACGAAATTAGGAATAATATAAATGCAGGCAAAGATAAGTGCTGCATAAAAAATCAAATCCAACAATAGGTTCTTTACTCCACCGTATGATTTCTTATTAACTGTAGAAGTCGCATCATACGGTTCTATATATTCAAAATCTTCTGTTTCGTTATAATCTTCGTCACATAATGTACTCTGATTCTCCAGACTATTAAGTTCATCATCTTTATTGTATTGATCATGCTCAAAATCCATAAAAATACTTCCTTCCTGACTTAACCTATCAACTTCTCCATACACGATAAAGCACCTTCATATTATTTCTATATGAAAGTGCTATATTTTTCGCATATGCAGCAATAGTTCTTGCATGACGACATGCATATTGCTCGCACCTCGCGATTTAAATCCTGTTATATACACATAGGAGATACTCGCAGTCGTGTTCCATACGGTTTTGATACATCGTGTTATACATTATATTTATCGTCTTCGCTCATTTCATCGTCTCCGACAATCTTAACTCTTGATTGATTTAATTCTTCAACTGCTATAGATAAGGGCTTGGGATAAGTGACATCTACCAATGGTGTCGCCCCATTAATTAATTGTCTTGCACGTCTTGCTGTTGCAATAACGATAGAATACCTGCTGTTAACTACAGGCTGTTCACCCGGTTCTACCTCACTATTTACTACTTTCATTAAATCCGTATATGATGGATGCAACATATTATAAAACTCCTTCCTATTACAGCAATTATTTTTGTTGTTTTTTATATATAAGTTGTTTATTGTATAATCTTTCTGTAAATATAAATACATATATTATGCTAATTCGCCCTGCTACCTTCATTATGCACTTCTTTTTGATTGTCTGATTGCTCTTTTATTATATCATGCTCTTTTTGATTAACCCTGCTTGCAATCGTTTCCGGTAACAAAGAAGATAATACAAGGTGACCGCTTTCCGTAACAATTACTGCCTTTGTCCTTCTACCACAGGTAGCATCAATTGCCATGCCATTATCCTTCGCAGACTGTACCATTCTCTTAATCGGTGCCGCGTCAGGACTGATAATACCAATAATTTTATTGGAATTCACAACATTTCCAAAACCTACATTAATTAACCTATTCAAAGTTATTCCTCATTTCAATCTTGGCTATTCGATATTTTGAATTTGTTCACGAATTTTCTCAATTTCTGTTTTTAAGTCAATTGCCTTATTGGTAACCTCTAAATCATTTGCCTTTGATAAAATTGTATTGGCTTCCCTATTCATTTCCTGTGCAATAAAGTCAAGTTTTCTGCCTACATTATCACTGTCTTCCAAAGTATCCTTCATATTTGCGATATGGCTTCTTAACCTAACTGTCTCTTCATCTACACAGATCTTGTCAGCAAATATAGTTACCTCTGTAACAAGCATGCTTTCATCTACTCTGGTATCTCCAAGTAGTTCTGTTACCTTCGTCATAAGTTTATTACGATATTCCGTAACAATTTCCGGAGATCTCTCTTCAATGTATTCAACCAAAGATAACATACCATTGAGCTTGGATATAATATCCAGTTTTAGATTTTCCCCTTCGGCTATTCTGGTTTCAACAAAGCGCTCGGCAGCACCTCTCACAGCATCTTCCACCAATTGCCAAAGCTCTTTTTCATTAATGGTTTGCTCCTCCAAGGTTAGCACTTCAGGATATCTGGATAAAGCGGATACTCTTATATCATTCTCTATCCCGAATTCTTTACTCATTTTATCTAAATTTGTATAATACTCTTTTGCCAAATCAGAATTGTATTTTACGCAGATATTATTTTCGGTAAAATCTTCATATGTAATAAAGACATCAATTTTACCTCTTCCGATATACTGTTTTAAAACATTTCGGATACCGGCTTCAAAGAAACTAAGCTTTTTGGGCATTTTAACAGAAATATCACAATATCTGTGATTAACAGCCTTCATTTCTACGGTAATCTTACGGTCTTCTCCTGAGATTTCACTTCTCCCAAAGCCTGTCATACTTTTTAACATAGGTAACACACTCTTTCCTGCCCACTCACCCGGCATTACATTTACTTTTATCCCATAAATGATATTCAATTAATTATAAATGATATCAATTTACAAGTCAAGTGACCAATTATATAAGTAAGCCTTACAACAAATACATAAGTAAACCCATGTAAGCAATAATTAAGATATACGGAAAATCTTCATCTAATAACCTTGAAATTGAGAGTACTATATTCCATCCATAAATTTATTTATGGTCTATAATACTCTCATTCACTTCTCATACCGATACCACTAAAGTATTATATCCTAACCATCGTAGAGCTAATTCTTGTTGTACCGCTTGCGTTAAATCATGATACAAACCAACCAATACCACATAATATTTTTCATTCTTAATTATTTCAGCCGGATAACCTATACAAAGAAATTTCTTTTGAAGGTTTCGTGCATCATTGTAACAGGATAATAATCCAATCTGAATTCGATAAATGCATGTTCTTACCTTATCGCTAGTATTTATTCTGGCTTCTGTACCCGAGTTACCATGCAAGACATTGTCAGCCTCTTTATCCTCCAGAGAATTCATAATCCCCCTGGCAATAGATAAAGCGATTTTATCAAATTGTGTATCAAATAACAGATTATCTAGTTCCGAACTTAAGTTTCCTACACCAATCATAACCGAAGGCATCTGCGCCTGTCTAAGCAATGGTAGATCTGTTCGAACATTAATCCCATAGTTAATAAATGAGATCGGTTCTAATTCTTTCCCTATATTTTTTGCCGTATCTTCCGCTAAGCCTCCTTCGGAATAGATGAAAAAACCCAGCCAGGGAGACGGAGATTCGAATTCACCGATAATACGATGAATAGATACTAAAATATCTCCCTCCTCTTGATTTGCTATTTTCACTCTATCCAGTTGAGAAACATAAGTATCATCGGTTCGCGTAAATGATACCTCGTAGCCTTCATTTCTTAGTATCTCCCCAATTGCTAGGGCCAGTCTTAGATTATCATCCTTTTCTGCTCTTCCCTGATAGATATCTCCGGGATCATTACCGCCATGGCCGGGATCCAATATAACTTTTCCCATACTAACCAACAACCTTTATATATGATTCTTATTATAATATATGTTACTTGCGGTACATCGTTGATTTTATATATCAGGTTATATTATCGTCAGAACCATAAGACATTTTGCTCCACCATATGTACAATTTTCCGGGTTGGGCCACCTCATCAATTGTTTGAAAAACTCCAATTCTAACCGAATAACAATTCTGTTATTATAGATAGCACCCACATCCTGATCGCCAAGAACAGTATCTATAATTTATTTTCTAGAATAAGTATGTCACGTCACACCACAGGTTGAAAACACGCTTTTTAAGTATTCAATAATAAGCCAACTCAGGTTCTCTTTTTAATACAAAAAACCGTTACGGCTTACTAAGCATAAGATACTAAAATCTAATGCTTATAACCGTAACGGCTTTTATAATATTCCATGATATTTAATCGATTATATTATGCTTCTGTAAACATTGGAGTTGAGAGATAGCGTTCACCGGTATCCGGTAAAAGTACAACAATGTTTTTTCCCGCATTTTCCGGTCTTTTTGCTACCTGGGTAGCTGCCCAAAGGGCCGCTCCGGAAGATATACCAACCAAAACACCGTCTTTCTTCGCAATTTCTCTGCCTGTTTCAAAGGCATCTTCATTCTTTACTGTAATTACTTCATCATATATTTTTGTATTTAAGGTGTTTGGAATAAATCCTGCACCAATTCCCTGAATTTTATGAGCTCCTGCCCGACCTTCTGACAATACAGGAGAATCAGCCGGTTCAACAGCAACTACTTTCACATTCGGATTTTTTGATTTTAAATATGCTCCTACTCCGGATATCGTACCACCGGTACCGATTCCTGCAACAAATATATCTATTTTACCTTCGGTATCATCCCAAATCTCAACACCGGTAGTTTCCTCATGAACTTTGGGATTATTGGGATTTTCAAATTGCGAAGGTATAAAACTATTCGGAATATCCTTCTTTAACTCATTGGCTTTCTCAATAGCCCCCTTCATACCCTTAGCTCCCTCGGTAAGCACCAGCTCAGCTCCATATGCCTTCATCAGGTTTCTTCTCTCGATACTCATTGTTTCCGGCATCGTTAATATAACACGAAGTCCATAGCTAGCGCAAACGCTGGATAAACCAATCCCGGTATTACCGCTGGTAGGCTCAATGATAACGGTATCTTGATTAATTTCTCCGCTTTTTATTGCCTCTTCAATCATTTTTCTGGCAATTCTGCACTTCACACTTCCTCCGGGATTAAAGTATTCAAGTTTAGCAATAATCGTAGCGTTAAGTTCATGAATTTTATTATAATTAGTAAGCTCCAACATAGGGGTCTTCCCTATTAATTCCGTAATTCGTTTTTTTATTCCTCCCATAACATTACTTCCTTTCTGCACTATTAAGTGCCTGTGCTAAATCTTCAATTAAATCGTCAATATGCTCTGTTCCGATTGATAATCGAATGGAATTGGGTTTTATACCTGAGGAGGCTAATTCCTCCGCGTTCATCTGTGAGTGCGTTGTACTGGCAGGATGAATCACTAAGGATTTTACATCGGCAACATTAGCCAGAAGTGAAAATATCTGGAGTTTGTCAATAAAGGCTTTCGCTGTCTCTGCATCTCCTTTTATCTCAAATGTAAAGATAGAACCGCCACCCTTAGGAAAATAGTTTTTGTATAATTCATGATATGGATTATCCGGTAAGGAAGGATGATTTACCACTTCAACCATAGGATGGTTATTTAAGAATTCAACTATCTTCAGCGCATTTAATACATGTCTTTCAACCCTGAGGGATAAGGTCTCCAGTCCTTGCAAGAACAAAAAGGAATTAAAAGGACTTATGGTTGCACCGGTATCTCTCATTAAGGTAACTCGTATCTTTATAATATAGGCTGCTGCACCAACAGCTTTTGTAAATTGTACTCCGTGATAACTTGGATTCGGTTCTGTTAAATATGGGAATTTACCGGAGGCCTCCCAGTCAAATTTACCGCTGTCAACTATAACGCCTCCAATGGAGGTTCCATGTCCTCCAATAAATTTTGTAGCTGAATGAACTACAATATCCGCTCCATATTCAATTGGTCTAAGCAGATATGGTGTTGCAAAGGTATTATCTACAATTAACGGTATTCCGTTTTTATGTGCGATATCTGCAACTTTTCTGATATCTATAATACTGGAATTAGGATTTCCTAAGCTTTCAATAAAGATAGCCTTCGTATTTGGTCGAATGGCTTTCTCAAAATTATTAACATCATCACCATCCACAAAGGTTGTTGTTATACCAAATTCATCTAGGGTATGGGCAAATAAATTATAAGTACCGCCATATAAAGTCTGAGCCGCTACGATATGATCTCCGGCATGGGCAATATTTTGAATGGAATATGCAATTGCTGCTGAACCGGAGGCTGTTGCCAAGGCTGCTATTCCACCCTCCAATGCAGCTATTCTTTGCTCAAATACATCGCTAGTCGGATTCATCAACCTGGTATATATATTTCCACCTTCACTTAAGTTAAATCTTCTTTCTGCCTGAGCTGAATCATCAAAAACATAGGATGTTGTCTGATAAATCGGAACACATCTGGCTCCAGTGGCGCTATCCGGATTTTCCTGTCCAGCGTGAATTTGTAATGTTTCAAATCTAAGTTTTTTCTCTATTCCCATATTTTGACCTCCATAAATATATATTAGTATTTGTTTTCCCAAAAAACTTATGCAATCTAAGGGAAATGTGGGAAAAACATTGTATATATATTTTTATCATAGTATTCATACTTATTTAGTATGATTTAGTTTATGAAATAATAATAAGCCCACTTGATAAATTTGTCAAGTGGGTTTATATAAAAAAATATATTTTTTTGTTTTTTATTAACAATACATACTATTTTTTTATCTTATCTATGTTTTAAATAGAGTAATCAAAGGGTACCATATTCTTCTGTCTGTCTAACAGATCCTGTAATGTTATATGATCAATAACACCTAAAATTGCATCATATAATTGCTTCCACACTTCTCTGGTTACACATCCATTACTTCTATCGCATCCCTCGATATCACCATCAATACAATCTACCGGTGCAATATTACCTTCCGTTAACCGTAGAATCATCCCTACTGTATATTCAACCGGTTCTTTTGCTAAACGATATCCCCCTCCGGCACCCCGAATACTTTTTACATAACCGGCTCGATTCAATATGGATATGATCTGCTCCAGATATTTTTCGGAAATATTCTGTCTCGCAGCAATACTTTTGATGGTTATATACTCTCCGGTATTATTCATGGCCAAGTCAAGCATTAGCCTTAAAGCATATCTTCCCTTTGTTGATACCCGCATAGTGATCCTCCAATATTTTAATCATACGTGTTTGTTATAATAATAACATAGTTTTGACAGAAGTTCAATCATCCCTTTCTTTTCTTCTTTTGATTAATTTATAAAACTCATACCAGAACACGGAGAAAGCGGATACCATAACCATCAATATAAATAGTTTTGTTGGTAAGGGCGAAAATTTTAATAATTTAGCTAAGGGAGAATATACCATAATCAACAATTCCGTTAATGTCACTAAGTTTACAATCCATACTCCTTTTTCTTTTTTTAGTTTATTTAGAATTTTAAAAATTGATTCCGAATCAGAACTATTCGTAATAACCAGGAAAATATTTGCTAAGACAAGAACTCCATAGCCTGCTGTTCTGGCTACTTCCGGTGAGAATGATGAACGTAGCAAACCATAATACAAATAAAAACTTCCGGCAAACACCATAATACCCTGTAGAACACTTTTTAACAAAAGTCTACCGTTAAATATAGACTCATTCGGATCTCTAGGAGCTTTATTCATAATATCACCTTCAGCCGGCAACCGTTCCAGTGCAAAAGAACAGGTTGGGTCCATAATTAATTCTAATAATACAATGTGAAGTGGTAATAACAGCAGGGCCCTCGGTGATATATTGAGCAAAGGAATAATTAATGATAATAAGGCTATAGGGATATGAACAGCAAAAGTGTATCCTACTGCTTTTCTGATATTTTGATAGATACGTCTACCATCGCATACAGAATCTAAGATTGTCGAAAAATTATCATCCAATAAAACCAGATCTGCCGCTTCCCTTGAAACCTCGGAACCATATTTTCCCATAGCAACTCCAATATCTGCTATTTTTAATGCAGGTGAATCATTTACACCATCTCCGGTCATTGCCGTGACCTCTCCGTTATCTTTTAAAGCTTTCACAATTCGCATTTTATGCAAGGGAAGTACTCTGGCAAAGATATTATATTCCATTACCTTTTTTCTTAAACAATCATCTGACATTTTTGTTATCTCATCTCCGGTAATATAATGAGTCGGATTATGAATACCTATTGATTTTGCAACGGTAACAGCTGTAAGAGGATGATCCCCTGTAATCATAATAATTCTAATACCGGCTTTATAACACATCCGTAATTGCTCATCAATATTCTCTTTTGGAGGATTGGTTAATCCAACAACACCTTTTAGATATAGCTTACATTCTGTGAGGCTATCAGGGATTTCGTTTTCATTCTTAATGTTACAATCAGCGACAGCAATCACTCTTAATCCTTTTTTCAACATATCATTCATGGTTTTATCAACCTGAAGCATCTGTTCTTCTGATAACATACATAAGGGTATTATTGTCTCCGGACTACCTTTTACAGCTATAGAAATACGATTCGTAAATTTCCAAACCTGCCCCATTGCCTTTAATTCGTTGGTGAAGGCGTATTCCCTAAGAAATGCGGAATGCTGGTTTGATAGCATACAGGCCTTTACATATTCTACATCATCCTTACCTTTTTGGAATTGAAGGCTGCAAAAATCTAACATTGCTACCTCCATTGGATCATAAGTATTCTCCTTACAGGATAATATTAATGCCCTACAAAGGCTATCAAATATACCATCAAGGGTCCAGAATTCCTGTACCTTCATCCGGTTATTCGTAATTGTTCCTGTCTTGTCAACACATAATACAGATACTGCACCTAAGGTTTCTACAGCAGAAAGCGTACGAATCAAGGCATTTTTTTTGGCTAATCGTAAAGCACCCATAGATAAAAATACCGATTGTATCACTGGAAATTCCCCCGGTACCATAGATAATGCCAGTACAACGCCTGCGAGAAAACTTTCAACTAATCGGGTAATAAGCGAAGACTCCACGCGATGAAAAAAAGTAACTGTACTTACTAAGAGAAACAGTACCGCTGCGATATAAGTACATTGTTTAGCAAGCTTTTTCAACTGCTTCTGCAGTAATGTACTTTCTAGTGGAGCTTTTATTATTTTATCTGCAATTTTACCATATTCCGTATCATTACCTGTTTTTTCTACTTTTATAACCCCATCCCCCAGAATAACCAAGGTTCCTGTATAGCAATAGTCTCTTCGAAAGAAATCATCCTGGGGAAGCTCTCTTGATAAACACAAATTCTCAGGGATAGAACTTTTCCATACTCCTTCGGATTCTCCGGTTAATATACTTTCATCAACGCATAATCCATTCGTATATATGAGACTACCGTCGGCAGGTATTTTAACCCCTTCCGATATAAACATAATATCTCCGGGAACCAATTCAACACTGCGGATCATCATTTTCTGTCCTTCCCGAATCACTTTAATCTTCGGTGTAGAGATATCTTTTATTCTTTTTAAAGTTACCCCTGCTCTCATTTCCTGTATCATGTCTATTCCTACTACAAATATAACAAATGCTATCATTATAACACCATGGGAGGCTTCCCCTAGAAAAAAATATATAATCGCTGCCGATAATAATAACAGATAGATCGGTTCATCTATGATATGTTTTATTTTAGTAATAACCTTGCCTTTGTTGTTTTTCCTTATTTCGTTTCGACCATATCTGGCCTGTAAATCTTTTACCTGCTTCATGGTTAATCCATTAAATTGCATCATCAAAACCTCCTAAACCCATGAAATACGGATAATGTGTTCCAATGGACATAAAAAAACCTACGGAACACTTAGCGTAAACTACTGTCCCGCAGGCTGATGAAACCTGCTGCTGTAATACAGCCCGGCTGCACGATGTTACTATCAACTCAATCTATAAAATAGCATTATGCTTTCATATCGTCGCCTGATCAGATTGTACTGTTGGTTGGCATATAGATTGCCTTTGCAGTGCAAAGTGATTTCTATGTTATATCATATGAAATTTCATTATATTGGTGACAGTAAGCCAACTTTTTTGGGTCTATAAAACTAACTTTCCTTGTGTCAACTTTTATTTTAAATACAACTGCTTTTTATTAATGAAAATCTTTTTTATAACTATGATTTATGAACACATCAGATATGTGATATAAAATAGTAGTCGAAGATGAAATACTCTGAAATTGGGTATAGGATTTTCTAAGCTTATCCTTTATAATAAGGAAGCAGACGATGTAAACCAAACCTATAGCAAAAAATTACTGTATCATAAAGTAGTTGATAAACATAGGAATTTAGAAAGGATTTATTCATGAACTATAATATACTATTTTTAGATGTGGACGGAACTTTAAAGCAAGAACCCTATGGAATATCAGATAAAAACAAAGAAGCAATTACTTATGCATGTAAGCAAGGTAAAAAGATTTCCATTGCATCCGGTAGAAATAAAGATATGATTTTACGTACAGTCAAGGAATTACAACTGGATGAATTCGGAGAATCCTATACCGTTGCCTTAAATGGTGCACATATTGTTGATAATCTTACCAAAAATACACTTCATACCGTACCGATACCTTTCGATTTAACTAAACTTTTATTTGAAAAAGCTTACGAATATGAATTCACCTGCCACGCATATACCGAAAATCTGGTTTATTTTAATTATAATGATTATCAATTTGAATGGTATCAAAAAGAGGGATGCACCTGTAAGTTAGTAGATATGGAAAAACCGGATCTCGGAATAGAAGAAATTCCTTTGAAGTTCTTTTTATTAAGCAAGGATAAGCCAAAGATGGAACGGTTTAAGGAAGATCTGGAACCCTATGTAGATGGTATCTTAAACGCTGAATTCTCCAGTAAATTCACCTTAGAATATACCTCCATTCATGCCAGTAAAGGACTGGGTCTGGAATATGTGTGCAAACTGTTCGGCTATCCACTTCAGACCTCGATTGCTGCCGGAGATGGTGAAAATGATATCTCAATGCTTCAGATGGCAGGACTGGGTGTTGCTATGAAAAATGCACTGGACACCGTGAAGGAAAAAGCTGATATTATCACAGAGCTTAGCTGTAAAGAAAATGGTGTCACTGAAATCATCCATAAATATTTACTAAAAGATAAATAATTTTAATTATATTCTATTTCTATATATTTTAAACAATATTAGTTATGATGTTATTATTCAATAAGCACATCAACCTTCACAAATAAAAGTTGATGTGCTTATTTTTATTTCTTTAATAAATTTCTTAATACTTATTACTTTCTTCTAATATTAGCTCCAAGCTCTTTCTATCCTTTTTAAGAAAATATAGTTTTGTTTCAGAAATGATGATAGCCACAAAAATCAAAAAGAAACCAAGTAACAGCTTAGGAGTAATCTCCTCTTTATAAAAGATAACAGAAAAAAGAACCCCAAAGACTGCTTCCAGACTTAGAATAATGGAAGCCGGAGCCGGTTTCGTATACTTTTGTCCGATATTTTGTAATAGCAGAGCAATCATTGTAGCAAATACCGATAGATATAATAATCCGTTAATCGTTTCCATGTTAATGGATTTTGGCATATCTTCAAAAAGAAATGCTATAATCCAGGAAAATACAGCAGCATAAAAAAACTGAAGTATGGTAATCAAGACCGGCTCCTTATCCTTACTATACTTTGCAACCGCCACCATATGGGCGGCGAAAAAAATTCCTCCTGCCAAAGTAAAGGCATCTCCGTACTCAATTTTGAAAGCTCCGTTTAAAGACACCAAACCAATGCCAACTATACTGATAATAGCAGCAGTATAATTATATATATCCGGCTTATGCTTATCAACAATCCAATATAAAAATGGTACGATAACACAATAAATAGCTGTAAGAAATGCATTCTTACCGGGGGTGGTGCCGGTAATTCCAATTGTCTGTAAGCTATAACCTAGAAATAAACATATCCCTATAATTGCACCTTTTTTTAAATAATCCATATTTAAAGCCTTAAGTTTTTTATAAAATATAATCACCAGCAATAAACATCCGGTCATAAATCGTAATCCCAGTAATACATGAGGATCCATCACATCCATGGATGTTTTTACAATAAGGAAGGAGCTTCCCCAAATAAGTGAAGCTCCGAATAAAGCGCTTTTTGCTCCGATGTTTCTTTTTGTCTCTATATTCATTATGATTACCTCTTTGTATATACTATGTAACTTATATTCTGCTTGCAGAAGCAATTATATAAAACTGTTTCTTACCTGTCAAGACTGGGAAAAAATGAAATAAAAAATAAATTCAATTCGTCTTACATCATTGATATGGATAGGAGCCCTGCAATTTATGCAGGACCCCTATCCATATACTTTAATATATTTACTCCATTATATTTACTTCAATATTTTACTTCAATACTTTCTTCAATACTTACTTCAATATTTTTTCTACAGTAAAAATCCTATCATATTAATACTTTATATTTTATTAATATAACTTTATACTAAATACTATCAGAAATTCATTATATTAATTGTCATTAAAAATCACTCCTGAGAAACAGCTTATCTCATACCCTTATCATAAGGGATACCCTCCGCTTTCGGTGCGCGGGATTTCTTGGAGGTAAAGGCTAAAACCACCATAGTAGCTACGTACGGTAACATTTTATAATAGGTCTGGTTAATATTCAATGCCCGTAAGAATGGAATTAACGCTACCGAGTATGCCAAAGTTCTTAAAAAAGCAAAGAATAAAGCGGCCAGTAAAATTTTAAGCGGTTTCCACTGACCGAAGATCATAACTGCCAATGCAAGGAAACCAAAGCCTGCGACTCCCGTATGTCCATTCGCATTTCCGTTCATAATACCTACTGCATAGAAGAATCCGCCGGTTCCTCCTAGAATGCCGGATAACCCTACTCCTGCATAACGCATATGATAAACATTAATACCGACAGAATCAGCAGCATGAGGATGTTCTCCACAGGCTCTAAGATGCAGTCCGAAACTGGTCTTATAGAACAGAATAGTTGCTATAACTAATAATAACGCTCCTACGTATATTGTTAAATATGTGTTTTGAAAAAACAGTTTGCCTAGCACCGGTATATCCCCGAGAAGCGGGATTTTTCTTATATAAAAATTAGTATTGGTCGTTACACCATCGCTAAAGAAAAACATTTTTGAGAATAAAAGCACTCCTGCCGGAACCAACATATTCAGCGCAGTTCCTACAATCGTTTGATCTGCCTTCATATTAATTGCAGCTAAAGACAACAACATAGAATATAACAATCCGGCTAGAGCTGCAACCACCATACCTAAGAGTAAAATCATCTGCGGTTGACTCTTTAAGGGAGTTTTTTCGATAAAAAACACGAAAACACAACCAATAAAAGCTCCGAATAACATAATACCTTCCAATGCAATATTGATGACACCGCTTCTTTCACTAAACATTCCGCCAAGGGCAACTAAAAGCAAAGCTACTGCAACCGGAAGCATATTCTGAATTAGATAATACAAAATATCCATATTTAGACCTCCTCTTTCTCTGCTGGATTAGAATCCTTAATATCCTGTCCCTTGTGTTTCATAAGCTCGTCCTCTTCACTGCCCGAACCATGATTTTTTATTTCATGATTCTCAGGTACTGATGTATCCGTAACATCTGTAATATATACATCATCATCCATATCTTCTTTATCCGGTAAATCCACGCCTGTTTTTAAAGCAGGCCCTTCTGAATTAATCCGAGGATCAACATCTTCTGATTGTACATGCTTTCGATTTTTCCGAAGAAAGGAACTGGCTGCTGATTTCATCAACATGGAAAAGGCGGAGAAATATATGATAATAGCAATAACGATATCAATAATCTCTGGTTTATATCCATATAAGCTGGTTAAAGAACCGCCTCTTTGAATATGAGAGATAAAAACTGCAGAAAAGATAATTCCAATCGGACTAGAATTACCAAGCAATGCTACGGCGATACCGTTAAAACCGTTGGCAGCAATAATATTGATCGGCTCATATGTCATACTACTGCCTTGTATCGTTGCCGGTGCCAAGATGGCAAATGCTCCACCAAGACCTGCCAATCCCCCGGCGATTACCATTGTAAGTATAATGTTTCGTGTCCCATTCATGCCTGCATACTTACTGGCATGCTTATTATAGCCGGTAGCTTTCAGCTCATAACCGAAGGTTGTTTTGTTCAGTATGATAAATAAAACAATGGCGATAAAAATAGCAATGTAGATGGATACATTTACGCTGGAATTTCGAACTCCCAGAGAAGGTATCTGTGCAGATGTAGGTAAATATGCTGTTCTGGTTGTGGATGCAACATACATGGTTGCATTTCCCTGTATCATCATATCCACCAGATACATTCCGATATAGTTAAACATAATTGAGGTGATTACTTCATTTACATTAAGTAATGCTTTAAAAACACCGGGAATAAATCCCCACATCATACCACCAATCATTCCGGCTATGATACAGGCAATCCAATGGATTCCATCCGGTAGATCCCACATAAAACCTACATACAGGGCAAAAAACATACCCATAGTATATTGACCGGATGCACCGATATTAAAAAGTCCCATTTTAAATGCAAAACCTACTGCAAGACCGGTCATTAAAATCGGTGTTGCAAAATAAAACACATTACCAAGACGGGAAAAACCACCAAAAAGGACGGTTTGAAATCCTGTAAAAGCCTTTGCCGGGTTCGCAATTATCATTACGATAAAACCGATTACAAGTCCTAAGAAGATAGCTAATAAGGCAGAGGTAAACGCTGAAAACGACTTGCTTTTTGTAATTTTATGAATTGAAAACGCTTTTTGCGCATGATTATTATTTTGCATTCCCATTCTCCTTTGCTACGTCCCGTTTTGCACCAGACATATATAGTCCCAGCTCTTCCACGGTTGTTTTCTTAGGATCGAGTTCACCGACAATCTCACCTTCATACATCACTAAAATCCGATCACTTACGTTCATAACCTCATCCAGCTCAAGAGATACCAATAAAACCGCCTTACCCGCATCCCTGGTAGCAACCAGCTGCTTATGAATATATTCAATTGCTCCCACATCCAGCCCTCTGGTTGGCTGCACCGCAACCAAAAGCTCATGCTCTTTATCTATTTCACGGGCTATGATGGCTTTTTGCTGATTACCTCCGGACATACTTCTCACGACGGTAATCGGTCCTTGTCCGCTTCTGACATCATATTGTTTTATTAAATCCCTAGCATAATTACGTACTTCCTGATGCTTGATAAAGCCCTTATTTTGAAACCTAGGCTGCCAATAACGCTGAAGTACCATATTCTCTTCTAAACTATAATCCAGTACCAGACCATGTTTATGTCGATCCTCTGGTATATGGCTCATTCCGGATTTTGACCTGGTACGAATGGATGCTTTCGTAATATCTTTTCCACATAAAGATATACTGCCTCCACTCATTTTCTCCAAACCGGTTAAGGCAGATACAAATTCCGTTTGACCATTGCCATCAATACCGGCGAGGCAGACAATTTCTCCGGCTCGAACATCAAAAGAAACGTTTCTGACAGCATCTTTTTTATGAGCTTGCGAAGGAACAGTTACCTCTCTAACGGCCAACACTACATCCTTTGCTTTGGAGTCTTCTTTCTCAACCTTGAAATTAACGTCACGGCCTACCATCATCTTCGATAGCTCTTCTTTCGTTGTGTCCTTTATATCAACTGTACCGATGCATTTACCCTTACGAAGTACCGTACAACGGTCTGCAACAGCCATTATTTCATTCAATTTATGAGTAATAAACAGAATTGATTTCCCTTCTTTTGCAAACCCCCGCATAATCTCCATCAACTCATCAATCTCCTGGGGCGTAAGAACTGCGGTAGGTTCATCAAAGATCAATATATCATTTTCACGATAGAGCATCTTAAGAATTTCAACTCTTTGCTGCATACCGACAGAAATCTTTTCAATCAAAGCATCGGGGTTGATTTTTAGTCCGTATTTTTCACTTAAGGCCATAACCTTTTCTCTGGCTTCTTTCTTTTGAATAAAGCCCATCTTATCAGGCTCAACACCGAGAATGATGTTCTCTAATACCGTAAAGATCTCTACCAGTTTAAAATGCTGATGTACCATCCCGATACCTAAGGCATTGGCATCATTCGGATTATTAATCTGTACTACTTTGCCGTCTTTTCTAATCTCGCCCTTTTCTGCCTGATAAAGGCCAAAAAGAACACTCATAAGGGTAGATTTACCGGCACCGTTCTCCCCAAGCAAAGCGTGAATTTCACCTTTTTGAAGCCTGAGCGTAATATTATCATTGGCGATAATACCTGGAAATTCCTTTGTTATATTGAGCATTTCAATAATATAATTCTCCACATTAACCTCCACGTTAGACGAATTAGTCCATAAAAGACAGAACGATTTATGTGCTTGCACAATAAAGAGTTTTGTCTTTTATGGATAAGCGTAGCGTGAACGAAAAGGGCAAAGCCCTTGAGTTCTAATTCGTCGTAACAATTAAAATGTAGTTACACAAAACTTAGTCCATATGACAGAACGATTTATGTGCTTGCACAATAAAGAGTTTTGTCTTTTATGGATAAGCGTAGCGTGTACGAAAAGGGCAAAGCCCTTGAGTTCTAATTCGTCGTAACAATTAAAATGTAGTTACACAAAACTTAGTCCATATGACAGAACGATTTATGTGCTTGCACAATAAAGAGTTTTGTCTTTTATGGATAAGCGTAGCGTGTACGAAAAGGGCAAAGCCCTTGAGTTCTAATTCGTCGTAACAATTAAAATGTAGTTACACTTTTACTAACTATTGAAAAAGGGGAAAGACCTTGTCTTTCCCCTTTCAAAGTTTATACATAAGGCTCAGGACAATATGTCTGCTATTTACTATAGTGACTACTATCTAACCTCAACAGCAACCTTACTAAGACCTAAACCGTTAACCAACTCATCTGCAGTAGCAACACCATTAGGATCTTCTACTTCAAGAGTACGAATTGGATCAACAGTACCATCCACTAAGGTTGCATATACCGTATCGTATGCAGCTTTGTCAAAGGTATCAAAACGATCGAAGGCATCACCTTTTGTATCACCGATTACTTCGGTAGGAAGGCCTACACCATTATTAGTTGCGTTAAAATAAGTTGTTTTACCGGAAAAGTCATTCCATTTATCTGTGTCATAGATTGCCTCAAGTACTTGTATAACTGAAGCGCCAAGGCCCTTCATAGCTGATGTAATAACTGTATCGCTGTCATATCTTTGATCAAAGTCAACACCGATTACTTTTCTATCCGCTTCGGATGCAGCAGCCATAACACTTTTTCCTACGGAACCACCGCATGCAAAGATTACTTCTGCACCTTCCTGATACATAGTCTTTGCAGTTGCTTTGTTAGTATCATTCTCTTCGAAGTTGCCGGTATAATGATAAATAACTGATACTTCACCATCGGCAAGACCTAATTCAGCAGCAGCTACTTCTGCACCCTGTAAGTATCCATATCCAAAGGCCTGTACCGCCGGTACCGCCATACCTCCCATAAAACCAAGGTTTCTCATACCATCTTTAACAGCGGCATAACCTGCCAGGTAACCGGATTCTTCTTCTGCATACATAATACTAGCTACATTGGATTTTGTCTCAAAAGTTGACCAGTCAGCTGTATGAGGAGAACCATCCAACAGAATGAATTTAACATCAGGATATTTTGTCTGAGCTTCATAAACTGCAACTTCAAATAGATAACCGGGAGTTACCACAACTTTAGCTCCACCGGCAACCGCATCATCGATTTTAGCCAGATATCCTGCATCGGAAGCCTCTTCCGGCTTATAATACTGATGAGATATCTTATTCGCCTCAGCAAATTCAACAACACCTTCCCAGGAACCCTGGTTAAATGACTTATCATCTATGTTACCTTTGTCTGTGATAAGTGCGATTTCATAAGTTTCATCCTTACCGGCACATCCGGCCAGCATACTTACTGCTAAAGCTAAAACTAATAATAAAGACAATAATTTCTTCATAAAAAAATTCCCTCCATCTTTTTTTCGGTACATGCACCGTTATCTACATTATACTAAATCTGCTAAAATTTTCAACCACTAACTACAAAATGTTGTAATAAAAATTTATTATTCCCATATATTTTAAATTATTATTATCTTTATCATTCTCGGAAAATTTTATACTAACCTACCCTAATAGGTAAATGAAATTATATACATTATAAAGATGCATTATTTTGTATATAATGATGCAATATTTTATTTATAAAATTGCAACATTAACCTTATTGGTATTGCTCTTTATAGTGTTTACAACACATTATAAGCTTGTAAGCCTCATTATATACCATGAATAAAAATAGAGACCTTTCATATCATTTATGATTTAAAAAATCAAAAACACTTATGAAAAATCTCTATCCCTAAGTTACATGAATCTATAACTACCTATGATACAAATTTCTGCTCCGATTCGGATAATCAGGCAAATAATGAGGATGTGACTGATATTCATAATCACAGGGCGTACAATTAGACTGCTTAAAACATAAAAACCAGTCTATGCAATACATATATTCATCCATTCTCTCCAATCGTTCTCTGGCAGCACCACAGGAACCCGGCGGAGGTAAAATCACATCATCACAAGGCATCCAGTTAGCCGGCGTGGCCACTCCTTCACAATCTGCCTTTTGTAATGCTATAATCATTCTCTTTATTTCTTCTATGTTACGCCCCGTAGATGCTGGATAATATAGTATTGCTCTAATCTTACCTTCCGGATCGATGATAAAGACCGCTCTAACAGTCTGCGTATCAGACATATGATGAAGCATTCCATATTTTTTCGATATATCCATAGTAATATCTTCAATCAAGGGAAATGTAACCTCAACATGCTTGATATCCTTCCATGATAATTCCTGAATCTTTCGAAGCCATGCAATATGAGAATAGATAGAGTCAATCGATAACCCAATTAACTCCGTGTTCAAAGCTTTGAATTCATTTATCATAGAAGCAAAAGTCATAAATTCCGTTGTACAAACCGGGGTAAAGTCTGCCGGGTGTGAGAACAAAATTACCCATCTACCCAGGTAATCCATCGGAAAATTTATTTCACCCTGCGTAGTAACAGCATGAAACGCAGGTGCCATATCTCCAATTAAAGGCATACGGTTTTCTTGATATTCATCCATAATAATCCCCTTCTTTATTCTATATTACAAAGATATGTTATGAAGATATCAATTGTCACTGTCCTACGAAAAACAATCCGATTGAAGGATGACTTAATAATAAATATCCATTAATGCAAAATAAAAAACATGAGTCTTTTCCTATAAACAAGAAGGAACCTAGGGTCATCTCACACACTGGTTGGAGTACAACTTCTATGATTTGTCAGCCTGTTTACGTACATCAATATACGTAACAGTCAAACAAAACATAAAAGCTGTTCTACAAATAGTGCATTAAATTAACCCTAGGTTCCTTCTTATCATTCATCTATAAAGAAATGAAATCACTACTTATCTATGTTTTAAACAATATTAATTTTCGTCTAATACGGTGCCATCTGTAGATATGGTTATCACTTTCCAGGGTATCATCTGCCCGCTGTTTAACATGGCTGTTTTTACCGCATGGACGATACCGCCACAACAGGGTACTTCCATCCGAATCACAGTAATGCTTTTAATTTGATTATTTGATAAGATCGCTGCAAACTTATTGGCATAATCTGCGTCATCTAATTTAGGACAGCCAATCAATGTAATCTTATTTTTCATAAAACGATGAAAATCACCAAAAGCGTACGCTGTACAATCCGCTGCAATCAATAAATCAGCTCCGTCAAAATACGGCGCATTGACAGGCACCAATTGAATCTGAACCGGCCATTGTCTTAGCATGGATGGAGCAGGTTCATTAGTGTTATTTAACTCTGCATTTTCAGTCTTGGCAGCTGCCTGATGATTCATATTTCTGATTCTTGAACCGGGACATCCGCTAAAGGGAATATCTTGTTTATGGTCTGATTGTTCCTTCTCTTTTTTTTCCTCTAAAGCCTTCTTAATCATCTCTTGATTACGCATTACTTCTTCCTCATTAAAGGGAAGTGCCTCCCGTTCTATAAAGCTGATGGCATTGGTAGGGCATACCGGAAGGCAATTGCCCAGTCCGTCACAGTAATCATCCCTAAGTAGTTTTGCTTTTCCCTCTACTAGAGCAATCGCTGCCTCATGGCATGCATTAACACATAAACCGCAGCCGTTACATAATTCCTCATCAATCTGTATAATCTTTCTTATCATTCTCAATTCCTCCCGTTATCTAAATTATATGGTTTGTTTTTCTCTGTTACTGTGATTATAGATGAAAAATAAAACAAAATGTGTATCCATGGCTACATATCTCTTTGCATTAAAAAACCGTTAATGAAAAGCATGATAAACCGCTTATGCTTTAACTTACTTTCATTAACGGATGAATTGAAATCTTATGATAACTCATATCAAGAGTATAAACATCCTATTTTCATTGTTATTATTCCAAAAATTTAAAATTATTCTTACTTTGATTTTTTTGTCCTTCAATAAAGCATTGATAACACATCGGCGTATATCTGTCATTTCCACCAATTAGTATTTGTTCACCCTCAGTTATAATTTTGCCATTTTCATCCATTCTCACATTTACCGTAGCCTTTTTTCCACAGGAGCAAATCGTTTTAATCTCGGTAATGGAATCAGCAATCTCCAACAACCGTTTACTGCCGGGGAACATCTTGGTACGAAAATCCGTACGTAAACCAAAACATAACACAGGTATCTTATAATCAATCACTATCATAGACAACTGATTCACCTGATCCTCAGACATAAACTGGCACTCATCCACTATGATAACATCAACCGGTTCCGATAGTTCTTTATACGTATCATAAACATTTTCTTTAAAATGAAGTACATAAGCCTTTGATGAAAGTCCAATTCTGGATTTTATGATACCCTCCCCATCTCTAGAATCTATCTGCGGCTTAATTAGCCAGACCTTCATACCTCGTTCCTCATAGTTAAATTTCGTAATTAATGCCTGCGCTGTTTTTGAACTGCCCATAACACCGTATTTGAAATATAATTTCGCCATGGTTACTCCCTATTCTCTGTGGATTATATTATCTTAATATGTTTCTGATCCTTTTCACAATCATAGCACCTAATATTCCGATTAACGTTCCGGTTACAACACCGGAAACCAATAAAAACGGTAAGTAATAGAACAAATTAATATTATCAACAACAAAGATAGCTACTAAAATCTGTCCGATATTATGGGATACTCCTCCGATGATACTGACTCCGACAATGCTAAAAAGCTTACTCCATTTAAATATTGACATCAGAGCCCAGCTGAGTAATCCACCACCCAGACTGAACATCATGGTAGACGGGTTACCGAAGGTAAATCCGACGAGTAATATTCGTATTAAAGATAAAACAAAAGCTTCCTTTGCTCCCATACTGTATAAAGCCGTTATTACTACAAGATTGGCAAGTCCCAATTTTATACCGGGTACAGCAAAGGGGATCTGAATCAGACTTTCAATATAACTTAATATAAAGGCCAATGCAACTAGCAGGCCATAGGTTGCAACTTTTTTTGATTTCATCTTAACTCCTTATTAATTGGCCACAGCATCGACTTCGTTCTCTTCACCACCGGTAATTTTAAGTACCACTTTATTAGGAAGACAGGTAATATCTTCTGTATTATAATGAATATCTTTGTGATTAACACAAATCTTATCCGGGCAGCTAGCATCAAGCATATCTACTTTCCCATCTTTTATCTCAAACAGATTCCATTCTCCGTTGTCAAGCTCCACCTTTTCTGTCATATCTATATTTAAATCTAAGGTTTTATACTCTACGTTATCTATAAATATTTTTACTTTACTTCCCTCAGTTTTTGTTATTTGCATAACAATAAATACTATTAAACCAAGGAACAATACCGCACCGATCAAAATAATATCTTGTTTTCTAATCAGCTGATTCGATGTATCATCCTTCCGTTTTTGTTGCTCAGTTATTTGTTTCATTCTATACCAGCCTCTCGATATTGTTAAGAAAACTTATAATCCTATCTATCATTATAGCTACTTATATCTTGTCAATAATAATACTAACAAAGGAAAAAGTCAAGTAAATCTCCACTTTTTAGCCTGTAATCCGGTAATAATTATTACCAGAAATCCCAGTACAATCGTTCTTTCTTGACACATTAATTTTACTAAAATACAATGAATGCAAGATAGCGTGAAATGTTTTAATAGATCTATTTATTATTTATTTCACATTAAAATAGTATCCATATTATGAAAAGTCTAGCGAAAATATTAGTGTAATAGGTGAAACTATGATATTAAAAATTCAAATTCCTTTCATACAAAAAAAGCATGGTAAGCATGCTCTCTGTTCATTTACCGGATTGTTACCTAATGACCAAACGCATATTTTAACTAAATACAAAAACAAAAAGAAACTTAAGAAGCATCGAATAACCTTTTTGTTTATACTTGTATCCGTTCTAATGTTTTGGAGCTGTTCTAGATTAAACCCGATTGAAAGGTCTAAAGAAAATACATCAGCATATATAACAAAAACTGCTTTCCTCCTTAATACCGTAGTTACTATTACCATATATGATAAGCAGGAAGAAAGCCTATTGGATGAAAGCATGGACTTAATCCGTCATTATGAAAAAATCTATAGCCGTACTGCGAAAGACAGTGAATTATATGCATTAAACCATAGTATGGTTCCTTTTAACGGGAAAACACGCCAAATTTCTAATGAGCTTTCCCAGTTACTTGCATACGGATTATCTTACAGTAAACTATCCGAAGGTGCCTTTGACATATCGACTGCACCAATCAGTTCTTTGTGGAATTTTACCGGATTAAGTCCTATCCTTCCCTCAGAAGATGATATAAATAATGCTTTACAGCTGGTAAATTATGAATTTATTCAATTAAACGGTAATGAATTAAGTTTTTCGAAGGAAAACATCCGTATTGATCTTGGTGCCATAGCGAAAGGTTATATCGCAGATAGAGTAAAGGAATATCTTCAATCCAAAAACGTAAAAAGTGCAATGATAAATCTAGGGGGTAATATATTATGCATCGGTAATAAACCCGATGGTTCTCCCTTTCATATTGGTATACAAAAACCCTTTGCAGACAGGAACGAAACAATCGAAGTCATGAAATTGTCCGATGTATCTGTGGTTTCCTCCGGTATTTATGAGCGCTTCTTTTCTTTAGATGGAAAGTTGTATCACCATATACTAAATCCTGAAACAGGTTATCCCTATGAGAATGATTTAATCTCAGTAACTATCATATCGAACAAATCAGTAGATGGTGATGGTCTCAGTACCTCCTGTTTTGCTTTGGGCTTAGAGAAAGGACTAAAATTACTTGCTGATATTCCGGACACCTATGGTGTTTTTATCACGAAGGATTATGAAATCATCTATTCAGAAGGATTTCACGATGCGATTGAGTTAGTCAGATAAGTTTACTTTTCTAACTTATCTGCAATAGGGTCAAGCCAGTTACCATCAAATAACTCTATCATTCCTTTATCACAGGCAGCAGCCAGCTTCGGATCAATCGGAAGCTTAGCAAATACTGGAATTTTATGTTCTTTTGCCAGCTCTTCTATATGGCTTTCACCAAAAATGGGATATTCTTTATCACAATCCGGACATTTAAAATAAGACATATTTTCAACAATACCTAATATCGGTATGTTCATCATCTCAGCCATTTTGACTGCCTTTGATACAATCATGGATACCAGCTCCTGAGGAGAGGTAACTATAATAATTCCATCAACAGCCAAGGACTGAAAAACTGTTAGGGGAACATCTCCTGTACCGGGAGGCATATCAACAAACATATAATCCACATCATTCCATATAACATCGGACCAAAATTGTTTTACAGTACCTGCAATAATCGGTCCTCTCCAAACAACCGGATCTGTCTCATTATTTAGTAGCAAATTAATTGACATAATATCGATTCCTGTTTTCGTTTTCACCGGTAAAAGACCAAGTTCATTGCCCATTGCTTTTTCTTTAATACCAAAGGCTTTGGGTATGGAGGGTCCGGTAATATCCGCATCTAAAATGGCGCTGTTATACCCTCTTCTGTTCATGGTTACCGCAAGAAGGGAGGTTGCCAGGGATTTTCCGACACCACCTTTGCCGCTTACAATACCGATAACTTTTTTAATACAGCTTAATTCATGGGGTTGTACGCTAAAATCCGGTTTCGTTGTTTTTCTTTCTGTACAATCCACACCACAGGAATTGCAGTTCATATTACAGTTCTCGCTCATCATTTATCTCCTTTTACTTTGATTTTAGTAACAAATCAGTCACTCTTTTTTATACAATTACCTTTACAACAGGATTTATCAAGACCATCACAAACAAGAATATCTCCCCCTTCAATTCTTAATAGATTACCGTTTACCAATGACTGGGCTAGTTTTTTTCTGGCATCATTATAAATTGCCTGAATTGTTGTTCTTGCCACTTTCATTTGGTTGGCACATTCCTCCTGGGTATATTCGTGCAAGTCAATTAATCTGATCGTCTCATATTCATCCACCGTCATGGTTACATATTGTTTATTACACTGCGCCTTATTCAGAGGACCAAATTGATCACTATCCGGTAAATTGCATACTTTTCTGCATTTTTTAGGCCTTGGCATCCTTTCACCTCTCCTGCATATTATAGGTAATTTTCAAACAACACAATTATACTACTTATTTGACATATGTCAATATCTCATTGTTCAATGATCACACAACCACATAGCTTTATTCTATGTTTTAAAAGCATTTTGGATGGATTCTCTAAGCTTATAATTATATTCCTATACTTATTTCAAACTTCAAAAAATATATGGTTCCTGCAATTTATTATTTTTAACAACAAAGGTATATCACGAATATGATGATATATAACATGATGAAAGGAGCTGATAAAATGTTAGAAATACAGGTAGGTAGTCTGATTTCAGGTATAGTAAATGCTTCTGCGCTTTGGCTTTTATATACTCAAAATAAAGTATTAGTTATTCTCGGTTTATTGGGTTTACTTTTTATTGTATCTATCTTCTACCGGATTAGAAAAAAGAAAAAGAAGAAACAAGAACCGGTAGTAATCCGTCCGATTACCGATGTTATAGGAACCAATCCTGAACGCTTGGCCATATTAAATAAGGATCTATCCCCCTTCGGTTTTGCATATGAACCTTTACAGGATTTTTTCTATTCACTTATGGACGGATGGCAAAGGAAATTTGGCTATTGCAGACTTTATGACGAAGCTAGTGCAACACTTAGCATGATTATAGATTGTGAACCGATTTATTTTGAATATGCCGGAAAAAAATGGCTCATTGAATTTTGGAAAGGTCAATATGGGATGACCACCGGAGGCGAGGTAGGTGTATATTATACCACCGGTCCGGATCTAAATATTCCGGGTGTTTTCAATGGGACATTTTATTTTGCACTTAAGGATGAGGATCGTATTAATATGTCCTTCGCCTTTCGCAAAAACGGTAATCTATTATTTACCAGAAGTGCTTACCATTGGTGGATTACGGGATTTAAATTGGGTGAATTTTCTTACCCATCAGAGCTGACGATGGATATCATTATGGATTTATATGATTATCCTATGGCGGTTGCATTCGCAAAAGCTCTTATGAAGGCAGGTTATACAGAAGAAGAATTTGCTGTAAGAGGGCCAAGAGTATTTATCCATTTTGATAAACCTCATACACCGCAACCATTTACCAGAAAACCATTAACAGAGTTTCTTGCTCAAAAGAACAACAGATCTTTTTGTAATTCCTATAATAAGCTAACGCAGGCTTACACTGATACAGTAGATAAGTTGACTGCATTACGAAGCGAATCACCGGATATGTATGACCGTGCTTTAAATATTGGCAAAACACGTAAAGTATTCGAAGCCTACAATAAAATTAAAGATTTTATCGAAAAGGATGAAGAATGAAGGGAGTGAGGGAATGTCTACTTCAAAACGATTATCCCAAGTACTAGCTTCATCTAAGGTTCTTCCCTTTGACGACAGTTCCAAAATTGTTATTATGAGTGACTGCCATCGTGGTGATGGAGGTTGGACTGATAATTTCCTTGCAAATCAAAATCTGTTTTTTGCGGCACTATCCTATTACTACGAGCGAGGTTATACTTATATAGAGTTAGGCGACGGAGATGAGTTATGGGAAAACAGAAAAATTGAGAATATTATCAATACCCATAGTGATGCATTTTGGCTTATGTCACAATTTTACCGAGTCGGACGCTTATATATGCTCTACGGAAACCATGATATCGTGAAAAGAGAACCAAGATATTCAAGAACAAAATGTTACTCATTCTATTGCGATAGCGTAAACTCCACAATTGCACTGTTCCCCGGAATAGAATTTTTAGAAGGTTTGATTTTGAATTATATTAACACAGATTATACAATTTTTCTCACCCATGGTCATCAAGCGGATATATTAAACGATACTTTTTGGAGGTTGTCCCGCTTTTTAGTGCGTTATCTATGGAGGCCGTTAGAATTAATCGGGATAAAGGACCCAACCAGTGCAGCAAAAAACTATGAAAAGAAAAATAAAGTTGAGAAAAGATTAATAGATTGGTCAAAAAAACAAAACCAAATGGTAATCACAGGTCATACCCATCGTCCTGTTTTTCCTAATGTCGGGGAGTCTCTTTATTTTAATGATGGTAGTTGTGTTCATCCCCGTTGTATAACAGCAATCGAAATAATTAATGGAACCATTACATTAGTAAAATGGGCAGTTATGACAAAGTCGGACCGCTCTTTATATGTAGGTAGGGATGTGCTGGAATCTCCGGTCCGATTACTAAATTACTTTGAAGCAAACTTAGGTAAACCGGGTCAATAAAAAAGCCTTAAATTACGATAGAATTAATATATAAGCGTATTTTCATGGGAGTACTATCCGGCTCTTCACATTTTCTTAAGAGGTACTCGTTTCCTACGACTATAGTTCAAGCATTGTATGAGTCCCTTCTGTAGAGATTACGAAAGATTAGGATACAGACTCCCATGTTTATTCTAAACAGCAAAATGCTAATTTTATAAAGCACTTACTTCTTTTTCTTAACTGAATAGCCGAATTTACCTAGCTGTTGACCTAATCCATAATATTCACCATGGGAATATACAATCAGTCTCGAATTGTTAAGATTGAATTTTCCCGATTGATCCATATATTTTTTATCTACAGCTACATTTACTACTTCTCCTAGAAACATATCATGGGTTCCTAGGGGAATGATATCCTTTACCTTACATTCGATACTTACAGGGCTTTCTCCGATCAGTGGGGCCTTTACTTCTTTACCCTGTATGGGTGTCAGTTTCATTTCCTTAAATTTATCTACATCTCTACCGGATCTTACGCCACAATAGTCTGCCTGTTTGACTAAATCTTGTGTTACAAGATTAATCACAAATTCCTGACTATCTTTTATCATCTGATACGAATATCGTTCCCTACGGATTGAGATAGACACCATTGCAGGATTACTACAGATGGTTCCGGCCCATGCCACCGTTATAATATTATGTTTTAAATTCTGATCTGTACAGCTGACCATCACTGCAGGAATTGGATATAGCATATTACCCGGACGAAAATATTCTTTTTCCATACGATTTATCCTTTCTATAATTTGTCTAATATAAGTCTAGTATGATTTATTGTATCGGTATTTTATTTTACTGTCAAATAACATACAATATTTTGTTACATTGTTTTTGTTACTTTGTATTTACTACTTTGTTTTATAACCTTATTTTGTTCCTATAAAAACAAACATTGAGATTAATTCAATTTAATTTTTGCAGACTAATTTCATATAATTTGTATAATACATTTCCAAATTTATAATAATATAGTAGAATTGTATTATACCATGAAAGGAGAAATAAACGATGAAAGCATATGTTGATCAAGATGGTTGCATCAGCTGCGGTTTATGTATTGACTTATGTCCGGAGGTTTTTAGTTATAATGAAGATGATGTTTCTGTAGCGATTGAAGGAGATATTCCTGAAGATGCACTGGAAAGAGCTGAAGAATCCAGAGATGGTTGTCCGGTTAGTGTAATTGACCTGAAAGATGAGTAATAAATAAGGATTAATTATATTAGACCATCGCACCTACTGCATGGTCTTTTCTGTGGAGGATGAATGAATGTTTGAACATGAGAAAAATCGTATCTATATGGTTGATGAAGACAATCAAATGCTGGCCGTGATTACCTTTCCGACCCATTCCGATAATACCGTGATCATCGATCATACTTATGTAAGCCCTTCCTTAAGAGGCCAAGGGATTGCAGGTAAGCTTATGGAGGAAACCGTCTCTCACTTAAGGGAAAACAATTTAAAAGCCCGTCTTTCCTGTAGTTATGCCAGAGAATGGTTTCAAAGGCATCCTGAATGTAATGATGTACTTGATAAGAATTAAATAATACTTATCTTCTTAAGCTGTTGACATGATGTATAACGAAGCATAAAGGGATAGCTAACCTTGCTGCGTTATTCATTATGTAACAGCTTTTTTATTAAAAAGCATACGCGATCTCATTCATATTTTCTATTTATTTGGTCATTCTAATAAGAAAGATCTATTTATTAGATATGTTTCTAGATTTAAATTACATTTGGAGGATTTTATGGGTATCACGAAAATTGTTGTTTCAACCTTGGTATCCCTCACTGCATTATTCACTGTTACAAAGTTAATGGGAAATCGGGAAATGTCTCAGTTAAGTATGTTTGATTATGTAAGCAGTGTTGCGATAGGTTCTATTGCCGGTGAGATGGCTATTCTATCAACTGATAGTATTATAGAACCTCTGGTTTCTATGTTGATTTATACTTTCTTTGCTATTTTTGTATCTTATATGACATGTAAATCCATATATTTAAGAAGATTTTTTGAAGGTCAGGCAATACTACTCTATCAAAATGGTCAGATATTTGAAAAGAATTTATTAAAAGCAAAATTAGATATTGATGAATTATTATCTGTTTGCAGAATCAGTGGGTATTATAATCTAGAAGAGGTCCACACAATATATCTTGAAACGAACGGTAATATAAGTGTCTTGCCAATGACAAAAAACCAGCCGGTTACACCAAAGGATTTAAACATTGACGTAATACAAAGCGTTCCCCTTTCTAATATTATCATCGATGGTAAAGTTATGAAAGATAATTTAAAAAGCACCGGAAAAAATATTATGTGGTTGGAGGAACAATTAAAGCAATATCATGTTGATAATATTAAGGAAGTCATATTGGCAACCTATGATGAATCAAAGGATAAGGTAAATATATATTTTAAAAATCATAAAAAGATGTTACGGGATATCTTTGAATAAATATAAATCCACTCGAAATTCTTTCTCGTGGATCGCGGTCTCGTTCGCTTCTTCTTTCGTTACGAGCGCCTTCTTTTCAGCTCTTTCAGAGCTTTCAAGCGATAATAAAATACTCGCTTTCATTCAAGCATGACTCCGCTTCATCCACTCGAAATTCTTTCTCGTGGATCGCGGTCTCGTTCGCTTCCTTTTTCGTTACGAGCGCCTTCTTTTCAGCTCTTTTAGAGCTTCTAAAGGACAATAAAATACACGCAATCATTCAAGCAAGCTTGATGATGCGTGTATTTTGTTGTCCTCAAAACTGCTAAAGCAGTTTTGGCGCTCGTAACTTACTTAATTGCTCACTTTGTTTTCGCGAATTTTAGTTATACTTGTTTCATTTATCACATAAAATGTTACAAGTTTCAATACAAGGATGTTGTACCCTTATGGTTTTTAAATCTAAATTTAAGCATATTGTTATTTATGAATTAATTCTTTTATGTTTTTTTTCTTCCGTTCTTATCAAACAAAATTTTGAGGAGAAGGCCGCTATCTTTGCATCCATGTATGATGCAGAAAAGGATTTTATTAAATGGGTCAATTTTGATGTTTGCTATAAAGCCCTAGTCAAGGCTTATAAATATGATGTTGAGTCCCAGACTGAGGAAGTGAAATTGAATTGGATTGAACTTCTGGCATATCTGGGTACGAAGTATGGTGGAGATTTTTCCAGATATAGAGAAAAACATATGAATGATCTTGTGAAAAAGTTAAGAGATAAAGAGGAAACAATGGAAACCATCACCGATGGAATGAAACATTATGATTATTATTTAGAGGCTTATGGAGCTGTCCTTGGCGGTATGGTCGGCGATTATAAAATAGAAGTGCCGGACGAAGCAAGTCCGGGAGGTAAGAAGTGGGAAAAAAAGTATGGTCTTAAAGCCTTTCTACCTATAGCAAAATATTATCCCTATAGTCATTTTGATGACTTTGGTGTATCCAGAAGCTATGGATTTAAAAGAAAGCATCTTGGACATGACATGATGGGTCAGGTAGGAACACCAATCGTCGCTGTTGAATCCGGTTACATTGAGGCCCTTGGTTGGAACCAATACGGTGGCTGGAGAATCGGAATTCGAAGCTTTGATAAAAAAAGGTATTACTATTATGCCCACCTGCGTAAAAATTTCCCCTTCAATAAATCTCTAAAAGTAGGAAGCATCGTTCAGGCCGGGGATGTCATCGGATATCTTGGAAGAACCGGCTACAGCACCAGTGAAAACTCCAATAATATCCGTACCCCTCATTTGCATTTTGGTCTTCAATTAGTCTTTGATGAATCACAAAAGGAAGCCCTTGCAGAAATCTGGATTGACTGCTATGACCTAATCCTATTTCTATATCACAACCGATGTGAAACCGTTAAAAATCAAGCAACCAAGGAATATCATAGAGTTTATCAATTCGTTGACCCAATTGCAGAACATTACATTAATCATAGTATCTATAAATACGATGACGATGAATTCAAGATACACATCTACGAGTAATCATTAACTAATAAAAGTATATGAGATGTCCTGATCAACCTACTATAGCATCATCTAAACCATAAAGTGATAATCATACATACCATATGTTCTAAACCGAGCGAAAAATTTGCCTACTTTATTATAGTTCATAAATCACTTATTACGTGCTAAGTTCTTCTTCGATCTATACTATAAAGGATGATATACATCTCTTTTGTTTAAACCAGACTCAGAATTCGTCTACTTTATATCTAATCGCTTAAACGTACAAAGGACTGTTTTATTCTATACTATAAAATGATGAAATAAGACATTGGATTTCACTTAATACACTATTTGGTGAACAACTTCTATAAAATTGTTTGACTGTTATGTACATTCATGTACGTAAACCAAGCAGACAATTCATAGAAGTTGTACTCCAACGAGTGTGTGGGGAACCAATGTCTTGTTTCATCTTACACTTTCTATATATAAAACAGCCCTCTTCATATAATCTAGCTAACATTCCTAATATTGCTTTGCAATCTTCTTCCTCTTTAGTAATCCAATAATACCGATCAATGCAGGTATGATATATTGGAAAATCATATTGGAATTGACTATGAAATAACGATATAAAAAATCAAACTCAAACTGCGTACTACTGATAAAATAAGTCAGATAATAAACAATCATAGCTAAGGGTACAAACAAATAGCCAATTTCAGTTAATTGAAATAGCCACATAAAACATCTGTATAAAATAATCGCTGAAACACATACCGCAATAAAGTCTGAAAGAATACAAATTAAAGTAATCAATACTTCAAACCGCTCAAATATATTAAAGAAAGATATACTTTTCACTGTAATATAGAAAGGAAACGGAAGGTTTGTGGCTAAATCTGCTCCGGTAATACCAAAAGTAAATATAGTAATAACAAAAGAGAGGACGATAAATACTACAGCTGCATACCAAAGCTTTCTCATCTGTTGTTTTGATATGGTTATACCTAATTTATCAGCAAAAAACAACACAATGATGATATTCCCACCCACTGCTATCACATTTTTCGATGCAGTCATTGTTGTAGGTAAATTTATGGTCGAAACCGGAAGCAAATAGTCCATTCGAAGTCTGGTTAGAGCGCAGAAGAATAAGATGCCAAACAATACAAGAATTGGACCTAGGGTAAACTCTGAAAATCTAAAAATTGTTTTCATACCTCGCATTAACGCATGAAACACTAATATAATCAATATAACCATAAAAAAATTCGATCTGGTATGGGGCATTAAGGTAAATTGCATCGTAAGAGAGTATGCGTTAATCTTAGCTGTTATTGATAATAAAATCCATATCAAATAACTTAAAATGATTAATTTGGCAAGAAACCTTCCAATCAATTGTTCCATTATTTCATAAAAGCTTAACCCGGGAAACTCCCTAAGCAAAATAATGACAATCCCCGTAAGCGGTAGGATTACAAGCACTGACCATAGAGGACTTAAATATCCGCTTTTTCCTGCTTCCCCTGCCAAAGCGGATGGTATCTGCCGAAGTATCGGAGATAATGATAAAAACAGATACGTGTATGCTATTTGTCTGATTGATACTTCCTTGTTCATTATAATCACCTCATTTTATATATTTTTCTACAATATATACTAAGCTGGAGACATGGGGTGAAAGCATGTGAACAACCCCCAAAAATCCCCCTAAAAAAGATAGAAATAAGAATAATAACATATTACGTTTTTTTCGAAACAGTGTATCTTTTTCTCTAATTAACGTATAAATCAATAAAACCCCAAAAATATATATCATTCGTTTACCTCACATTTCCCAGGATAAAAGATTTATCAATCTTAGAATTTAATACATATTGATATTCAATGTCCGGTATTATTTCTACCCAATCCTTCTCCATATCCTTCCATTCCCTAACATGGTTATATTCCACCAAACGGGCTATCTGTAAAATATCAGAACCACTGTTAACTGAATAATCTGTGGCCTTTTTTAAAAGCTTTACAATATACTCATTCTGTGCCTGAGTAAGTTTATCTAGACCCTTCCGGGTAAATATATCTTCCTCGGTAGTTACCTCTTTAATCATTGTTTCAAAATCATGATTTATAATAACTGTAACTTCTTTATCATTTAAATGTGTCTTTAAATCCGTACTTGTATAAGATAGTTCCAATCCCACTCCTTCCTCAAGAAATATAGGATGTCTTCTTATTATGTTTCGAATGAAGTCTACACCTGTAGAGGTTTCCTTATCTAAATAATCTTTAAGTTTCATCTGATCCAAAACTGTATACCCCTCTATCAAAAAACTACTTTCATCCGAGATTAGATAAGGTATCAAAATACTGGAACTAGTTTGTTTCATTTCATTTAAGAGATTTACCAGTGTGTTATCCAGTCTGGTGAACATCTCATTTTGTTTTTGCTTTATTGCCTCTAAATCCTCGTGTATCTTCTGTTTTGCTTCCATACCCTTCTTGATAAATGTTTTAGCATCTATACTTTTTGTAACAAAAATTAAGGATTCCATCTTGATGGTTTCATCCCGTGACAAAAAATCAAGACAAGTATCAATCCCATTCTTTGCAGCCGAATCTCCGATTAGAAAACTTCCTGTCTGGGCAAGGGTTATTGTCTTTTTATTCTTTAATTTCAGGTCTTCTAGGGCGGCATAAGGAGTTTTTCCGGACCCCTCTGCTATCTCCTCTTGGTCTGCACTGCCTCCCTGTTCCGGATCAGCGCCCCCACCGGTTTTATATAAGGCACTTAAGGTATACTCATCCTCCGTATAATCAATACCTAAAACCAAAACAATATTAATTTCATCAATCTCTCTTCGATTCATATCATGAGAGCAACCACAGAGTAATAACGGAAATAAAAGTAAGAATATTTTATTCATCTAAACACTCTTTTCCTGTTCTTTTTGTTTTTTCTTATTTTTCTTAGCAATATCCTCCGGTCTTCTTAGAAAAAACCGTATTGGAAAACGAAACAAAGTATCCTTTTGATTTCTACCCTCCACGTCGACAAATGGAGATAGATATGCTACCCCATAATTATCAAGACTACATAAATGTGTAATAATTAGGATTAATCCTATTGCCAACCCGAAAAATCCGCTAAATGCAGCCAATATCGCCATAAGAAACCGGATTAAGCGAATTCCGTTACTTAAATCCTGATTCGGCATTACAAATCCTGCTATGCCCGATAATGCAATTATTACAACGACTGCCGGTGAAACCAAATTCGCAGCTACAGCCGATTGTCCAACTACAATACCACCAAGAATTGAAAGGGCAGTTCCAATTGCCTTCGGTAATCTTAAGCCGGCTTCTATTAATACTTCAAAGGCAATAAGCAGTCCGATAATCTCCGATGCGGAAGAAAACGGAACATTTTGTTTTGCCGCCTGCACAGATAATGCCAGTTGTACAGGCAGCATCTGATTCTGATAGGTCGTGGCAGCGATATAAAATGCGGGTAAGAATATTGTCACAATCATAGCAAGATATCGGATAATTCGAAGGGAAGATCCAAGAAGATAATGATTGGCATAATCCTCCGGTGATTGTAACAACATCGGAAGCTGGCAAGGTAACAGATACACAAAAGGAAGCCCGTCGACGACTAATGCAATTCTTCCATCAGAGAGGTTTGCCGCAACCCGATCCGGTCTTTGGGTATACATAATCTGTGGAAATATACTGTTTTTATTTTCAATCAGATATTCTTCAATAAACGCAGGTGTTGAGATACTGTCAATATCAATCTTATTGATGGTATCTCTTATTCGGTTGACAGTATTGATATCGGCGATATTACTGATATATAGTAAAGCCATATCGGTCTTTGATATTCTACCTGCACTTAGGTTTTCTGCTACAAGATATTCTGAGCGAATTCTTCTTCTGATTAATGCCGTATTCATTCTCATTACTTCGATAAAAGAATCTTTTGCACCCTTTACTACTCCTTCTTCCTGAGGTTCGGATACCGATCTTTTTTCGAACATTCTGATATCATATACAATTGCCTTTTGTTCAGCATCAAATAAAAATGCAACCATACCGCTTAGCACATATTTTAGCAGTAAGTTATAATCCTTTTCTTCCTTTGTAAAAACATGGTAAGCTCCTCCACCCAGTAGATAATCCATTAATTCTCTTTCGGTCCTACATTCCGCCAGATATGGATCAATTTTTAAGGAGCGCAGTAGTGCTTCATCCAATAAAGCTTGGTTAATTAATCCGTCCACACAAAACATATGAATTATTATATTATTTTGATTTATTTTAATTGGCCTTACTAATACATCATTACTTTGAGAGAATAATTCCTTAATCAGTGAGGAATTAATAAAGTTCTCCATAAACTTCCTTCTTTCCTAATAAAAATCCGTACCTCTATATTTTCCCTTGGTTCCCTTAAATTATGCATATTTAAGATTATTAATTATAAGTGAAAATAAATTAGTATAGGTCGTTTTTGAACTATTATTTTATTTACCCTATATAAAAAATCGTATTAAAAAAAGACTGTTGCATAAAGGTTGTTGAAAAACGGTTAAGCAGGGTGTACAAGGTAAGTCATACACCCTAAAGTTACATTTTTGCAACAGCCTCTTTGGGACAGTCTTTTTTTAAGTCATGGTAAATCTTATGTAGCCATAATCTTATATCTATGGTATAATTTGAAACGCACTTGTTTTTGATATGACAAAATCTCAGAAAGATAAGTTTTAGACTCTGAAATAGTCTTCTACCATATCCTTGATATGTATCGGAAAAACCTTTCCCTTCACCATGGTATAGAGAAAAGCCTCTGCTTCTCCTTCATCATCTGTGATATCTTCTATAAGGCAATAATTATTAAGGTCCGTTTTATTGTTTCCTTCCTTGTAACATTCAAGACTATACAAGGCATTCTTAAAAATAAGATTATAAACTACTTGGATCTTTTCACTGCTCATTGTTGTAGTACTGGATTTCATTGATAATCCTATCACGCAATGCCACCCCTCTTCAATTGTATTTTAAAATGACCACATAAAATGATTTCATTAGACAGTTTCATTATACCACAAATCTATTGAAAACAAAGAAGGATTGTCGATTTCCTCCATGTAAATAGTAGTAAATTACCTATATATTACCAATTAATTCGGAAGAAAAAGGTTCCGTTCTCCATTGATTCCAAGGATACCAAAACTATGTTAAAATATTGGTTTTTCATGACATCTGTTACGTTTCTTTCAATTTTTATGATATAGGGAATTCGGAGGAATTATCTATGTCGATTAGGGTGTCAAAAGCCTTCTTTTAACTTGAATTTGTCAATTTGCACATAGCTTTCTCTATTCAAAGTGAAGTAAACACAGTTTAATGAGCAACTGTTATGAAGTCGTTCGTACTTAGTTCGCGTGTGTTCGGTCTTATGTACCACTTTGTACTTCATCTAAGCGAGAGCGTGTTGCACATAAACTGTGTTTTGTTCACGAATTCAATAACTAAAATTGTGTAAATTGACGTTTGTTACTTTATTATAGTCCTTGTGACACCCTAATCCTATATCATAAAAAAGGCTTGTTGCAAATGAATCTTTTGAGAGCATACTCCCAGCATATCCATGATACAACAGCCCTTTTTATATACTATCCTGTTTATATTTATCTTACTATCTCAATTTTAATTTATACAATCTCATATTATATCCTGCTATATTTTATAACCAAAATCCTTATTATTAGACAGTAATCGGTTCTTGTTGAGCTATCTGCTTATAGATTTCATAGCGTTCTCTCGCTAATCTCTCTGCTTGCTTAAATAATTCCTCTGCCTGCTCAGGGAAAGTCTTTTCCAGTGCACTATAACGAATTTGTCCCATAATGAAGTCACGGAAGCTTTCTGATGGTTCCTTAGAATCTAAGATAAACGGATTCTTTCCCTGCTCCTTTAAAGTCGGGTTATATCGGTACAGATGCCAGTAACCGGCTTGAACTGCTTTTTTAATGGTTGCCATACTTCTTCCCATACCTTCTTTAATACCATGACTAATGGTAGTGTAAAGTTTGGTATGAAAAACTGATATAAAAAAATATGTCCCTTTGAACATTGAAAAAGCAAATATTTTAACCCTGAATTTATGCATTGGCAGGTTACGCCAACCTTGAGTGCAACAAAA
>NZ_JAEAGR010000010.1 GCF_015999265.1 Mobilitalea sibirica | reverse complement strand
AAATAGTGGTAGGCTTATTAAGTGCACCCTAAAACACCTTATAGAACCTATAAACATAAAAATAGCTCTAAAACCAGTGTTGGGGCATGATTCAAATGAATCACACCCCAACACTTGACAATGAGCCGATTTTATAATATAATATATGTGAAAATATGACGTATCTTTTTTGGATTTAACGGATGTATGCAACTTACTTATCAGGATGATATCCTATATAAGATAATATAGTTTTAAGAGATAAATTTATGGAGGATAAAATATGTTATTAGGAGCATTAGAAGCAGGCGGAACCAAAATGGTAATGGCAATCGGAGATGAGAAAGGTAAGATATTTGAACAAGTTTCTATTCCAACGAATACCCCTTCTGAAACCATCCCTAAAATAACTTCCTACTTCAAAGAGAAACATATCGATGCATTAGGAGTTGGATGCTTTGGACCGATTGATCTCGATCGCAAGTCGAAAACCTATGGTTATATTACCTCTACTCCAAAGTTAGCTTGGTCAGATTATAATATTGTTGGAAGTTTAAAAAGTGCCCTTTCAGTTCCTATTGGCTTTGATACCGATGTGAATGCTTCCGTATTAGGTGAGGCAATCTGGGGAAGTATCAAAGACTTATCCTCCGGTGTATATATCACCATTGGAACCGGAATCGGGGTCGGTGTATATCTAAATGGATCTTTACTACATGGAATGCTACATCCGGAGGCAGGTCATATCTTTATGAACAGACATCCCGAAGATACTTTTAAAGGGGTATGTCCCTACCATCCTAACTGCCTGGAAGGCTTAGCTTCCGGTCCCTCCATCGAAAAACGATATCATACAAAAGCTTATAAATTACAATCCAATGAAAAAGTATGGGAAATCGAAGCATATTATATCGCCCAGGGTATAGTTAATCTAATACTCACCTTCTCTCCCCATAAAATTGTTCTGGGTGGTGGTGTCATGAAGCAAAAACAGCTCTATCCCCTTATTCGTGATCAAGTACTCAAGTTGTTGAACGGATATATCAAAACCCCGCAACTTAATGATATTGACAATTATATAGTATCTGCCACCTTAGACGATAAGCAGGGCATCCTAGGTTGCTTGGAGCTGGCAAGATTAGAATATTACTCTGCGAACTGTTCAAGTTTTTGAAAAATTTCAGCTATATTCGCAAAATTGATACTCTTCTTCTCTTTCATCAGCTGATAATTCACTTCTTTATCAAGGATCTCTACATTTGCAAATCCGTCCTCTGTCTGCAAATATAGATTGCTATAAGGAGTTGGAGTGATCCCATCGGTGCCAAAACCGGAGGTATAAGTCGCTATGATTAGAATATCCTTACTTCCATCCATATTCATGTCCTGATAAATAATATCTGATACATTATAACAATCCCGCGTGGCAAGTTCCGGCAACTGATATAAAATCATACCTGTATCATCAACCAGATATAAGCGAAGCAGATACATTCCTATTCCCTTATGATGGCCAGGAATCAGACGGACTTTACCCCACTTCTTTGTATCAATCGTAACTATCTGATCCGAGAATATGGTCATACCTTGATCTGTTAAATCCGCTATATTATTCTGACCTTCCTTTACATTAAGGAGATCATCTACCAATTCAGTATTCTCGTTTTGATTTAAATTCTGTTGTATAGCCTGAAGATTTTCCATAATCATAAGAATATTTTCATTTTTATTATTTATGTTAATATCTTCATATATATTGGTTACATTCGTAAAACCAAAGTCATTATAATCATAGATTCGGCAATACGGAAACGGTATATCCCCATATTTTTTATCTTTATTCGTATATTCTTCAATTATAATGATGTCTTTCACATCCACATTATTCAAAGTTTTCGAAATAACAGTATTCTCGACAGTATTTTCAGTATTTTCAATATTTTCAGTATCTTTAGTATTCTCAGTATTATCAACAATATCAGTTTTCACAGCATTCTCAGAAGTATTCTCAGAAGTATTCTCACCAACCAAAGTATCAAGATTTTGAAAAGAGACAGCTCTGGTACGCACATAATCTCCCACCTTTGCTGTAGGAAATTTATATACTACATTTCCATCCTGATCCACAAGATAATACTCAGCCTTTTTATTATTAACAACAGCATCTCTCTCTTGTTGTTTATCCTTGCCTTCTTCTGTGATAACTCCTGAGATAAATTCGACACTTCCTAACTCTTTATATTCTATAAAGAAAGAGTGCTCTTTCATCGGTTCAAAGCCCTGGCTTTTTAATATCTCCAGATTTAGCCTACTAACCCGTCCCTCTGTCTGAGCCAAAACCACATCCAGGTGGTCAAAGTCCCTTCTCCACCAATCAATTGTTACCGGCAGGGTATCCTTATGGGAACTGTTAGTATAATATCTTACTACATCTCCATCAATCAACGCTGCCCAAAAGGTATGTTCCGGTCCAACCATAATGATCCCTTCCATAACAGCAGACAAACCTCGAACCCCACCTGTGAAAACCTGTGCCATGAAGCCATCCAGGTCTTCTGTTTGATAACAAAGCTGATAGACGCTTTGAAACAGCTCATAGTCCTCTTTTACCAAGTCTTTGAATGCTTCCAGTTGGGAATTGTCACTAAAAACACCCAATTGTATAAAATCAGTCCCTGTTTTTTCTTGTACTCTTTTTTTATAATCACCGTCTATCGTAACACCGATGCCCATAACTCCGATAAAATCTGTTGTCTTCACTGAAAGCACATCTTCTATTATATGAAATTCGATTGTATAGCCGTACTCATCGTCCTGAAAAACTGCTTGATCGTTCTTCAACCCGACAACCCCTTTTGTCATACCTATATGGCTACCATTATAGGCGTCAAAGGAAAATTCAAATAAGTTATCTTCTTGTAACGTAATCGTAAGTTCTGAACCATTAAATTCGGTATCTCCTTGCCGGTTCCAAGTGCCCTCCAAAATATAGTTCGAGTCTTGTGTAACTGTCTCCTGATCATCATAATGTGCCGCTAGTCTCTCCATATCATTCTGAGCGGTGACCTGATTAGGATTCGAAACAATCGCTTCTTTTCTATTCATCCGTTGCCACACATAGAATCCTGCACCCATCATAATGATAGACAATACAAAACCCAGCAACATACCTATGTAAATATCCTTTTTTCTTCTCCTCATTTAACCACCCTCACACTAATACGGATATTATTCATAGCGATTTATTCCACCATTTTTCGTTCCTTACCACAGACTTGTTCTCTGTTAAACTTCTTACAGGTTAACTCATTCCTTCTGAAATACACATATAATGCAATCACTATTCATTAGGAATACAATTATTATTGCATTCACCATACTTTATGAATTATTCATTATGTGATTAACCATTCATTCATAATCTACACAATTCTATATGTAATCCATATTATTTAAATAATTCACATTATTAAATTCTCAATATATATTCTACTTTTATAGAATATCTTAATTCCAACTATTTGCCAAGCTATTATTTTGCTTCATTGGTATAAATTATGAGATACTCTTTGAACTAAAACCTGCAGCTATAAGTCAATTGCTTCTTCAAGATGTTTCAGTGTAGTGTTGGTCGTATTAACTGATTTGGATTTCAACCATAATAAAGATAAACTTCATTTACAAATGGGTCGTTCGTACAAAATATCTAATCAAAAAAGCGGGAGATAAGGTCACCATACTTAAGTTGAATTACACACATTCGATGATTTGATTTCTTAATACGTACATCATATTCGTATCAGGTAATACAAATCGTCAAATAGGTTCTCCAAAATGTATTAAGGTGATCCCATCTCCCGCCTTCTTTATCAAAAATTTTTATTGTATGACAACTCATCCATGTGAAAGTGAATTATGTTACTCTTCAATTGCAAGCTTTTGCCTTAAGACCATCTGAAGAATACCACCGTGACGGTAATAATCCACATCTACTGCTGAATCAAATCTTGCAATTGTATCAAACACAATACTTTTACCCTCAGAGGTCTTAGCAGTAACCTGAATGGTATCTCTGGGTTTTACGGTATCTTTTAGTTTTACTTCATACACTTCATCTCCGGTTAGTCCAAGACTTTCTGCAGATTGACCTTCTGTGAATTGTAAAGGCAGAACGCCCATCATAACTAGATTGGACCTGTGAATTCTCTCAAAGCTTTCCGCTATCACTACTTTAACTCCCAATAAGCTGGGACCTTTCGCTGCCCAGTCTCTGGAAGAGCCCATCCCATAGTCCTTGCCGGCCAGTACAACTAATCCGGTACCTGTTTCCTTATACTTCATGCAGGCATCATATATCGGCATAACCTCCCCGGTTGGCCAATAGGTGGTAAAGCCTCCTTCTGTCTCCGGTGCAATTCGGTTACGGATACGGATGTTGGCAAAGGTTCCCCGCATCATCACCTCATGATTACCCCTTCTGGAGCCATAGGTATTAAACTCCGTATTTTTTACCCCATGTTCCATTAGATACTTGCCGGCAGGGGTATTCTTACCAATGGCTCCTGCCGGGGAGATATGATCGGTTGTAATTGAGTCCCCGAATTTTGCAATTACCCGTAGTTCGGATAATGACTTAATGTTACCCGGTTCTTTGGATAACTCTACAAAGAAGGGAGGATTTTGTATATAAGTGGACGTTTCATCAAATGCATATAATTTATCTTCATCTGACATAATGGCATTCCACATATCATTATTGTCATATACTTTTTCATATTCTTTTTGGAATAATTCCGGTTTTACATGCTTACTGATAATCTCGTTAAGTTCTTCCTTGTTCGGCCAGATATCCTTAAGATATACCTCATTTCCTTGCGTATCCTTACCAAGGGGCTCCTTCTCTAAATCTATGTTAACCGTACCGGCCAAAGCATAGGCAACAACCAAGGGCGGTGAAGCCAGATAATTTGCTTTCACCAGAGGGTGAATCCGACCTTCAAAATTCCGGTTACCGGACAGTACGGAAGCACCCAGCAGATCATTATCCGTAATCGCTTTCGTTATCTCCGGAAGCAAAGGGCCGGAATTACCGATACAGGTAGCACATCCATAGCCTACGATATGAAAGCCCAGTTCATCTAAAAAAGACTGTAAGCCGGAGCTTTCCAGATAACCGGATACCACCTTGGATCCGGGAGCAAGGGAAGTCTTAACATGAGCCGGTACTCTAAGTCCCTTCTCCACCGCTTTTTTCGCCAGAAGCCCTGCCCCCAACATTACCGATGGATTCGAGGTATTGGTACAGGAGGTTATGGAGGCAATGGCGATAGAACCGGTCTTCATAAGACTTTCTCTGCCATCAGCCAGTGTGACCTTAACCCCTTTATTAAATTCCTCTTCTGAAAGCCCGTGTCCCTGATTTCCTTGGGGCGCAGTCACGGAGTCGATAAAGGCCTGTTTCATCTGTCCCAGTGGTATTAGGTCTTGAGGACGCTTCGGCCCTGAAAGGGAGGTTTCAACTGTTGATAAATCCAGTTCAATTACTTCCGTATAAACTGGTTCAGGAGAATCTTTTTGATAGAACATATCATTCTGAATTAAATACTCACGAACCAAATCTACATGCTCCGGTGAGCGCCCTGTAAGTATCAGATACTTTAAGGTTTCTTCATCTACTGGGAAGAAGCCGCAGGTTGCCCCATATTCCGGTGCCATATTCGCTACGGTCGCCCTGTCTGCTAAAGATAAATTCGATACACCGCTGCCAAAATACTCCACGAATTTGCCGACGACACCTCTTTGCCTTAATAGCTGTGTAACCCGCAGTGCCAGGTCCGTTGCTGTTGCCCCAAGGGGCAGCTCCCCAGTCATCTTCACACCGATTACCTCCGGAACAGGAAAATAAGACGGCTGGCCAAGCATTCCGGCTTCTGCCTCAATTCCACCGACACCCCAGCCTAGTACCCCAAGTCCATTAATCATAGTAGTATGGGAATCTGTTCCGACAAGTGAGTCCGGGTATACGATCGATCGGTCTTCTTCATTCTTTGTTATAACAACCTGTGCCAGATACTCAAGATTAACCTGGTGAACGATTCCCGTTGCTGGAGGAACTACGGTAAAATTACGAAACGCTTTCTTTGCCCAATTAAGAAATTGATATCTTTCGTTATTTCGTTGAAACTCCAGCTTCATATTTTCCACCAGGGAGGATAATGCTCCATAGTAATCGACCTGTACTGAATGATCAATTACTAAGTCAACCGGAACCTCCGGATTGATCTTATCAATCATAGTTTCCTTATGATCTAATGTATGATTACCGCCTTGGCTGTCTGCTGCTTCTGCCATTGCTACCCTCATAGCTGCCAAGTCAAGAACAGCCGGAACACCGGTAAAATCCTGTAAGATAACACGGGCCGGTTTAAAGGGGACTTCTGCTTGTTTTTGGGTATCATCCCTGTACCAGCCGGCCAGATTTTTAATATGCTCCTCTGTTATTCCATGGCCATCCCATTGCCTTAATACGGATTCTAATAATACCTTAATAGAGTAAGGTAACTTCTTAATATCATATCCTTCCTCTTCCAGTGTTCTAAGGCTGTAGAATTCATACGAACGACCTTTTAAATCAAAGTTTTTTATTGCTCTGTCTCTTAAATTCTGTTTCATATCCTTCACCTCTTTTTCGTTTATTAACCTCACATTTTTGTAAGTCGCTTTCCAATTCTATCTATACAAACTGTTATGAAGTTTTTATTTCACAGTATTAGAATATACTTCTTTTCGTTCAAATCCTATGGTAAACATATTCCTATTATATTGGATATACCCTTGTATCCTTGTTAGCTTGTTACCTTACTATTTTACTATAACATGATCTTCTTATCCATATTAATCGATAAATATTTTATAATAAATCTCTTATGAGGGGCATACTCATACATCTTGGGCCACCTCTGCCTCTTGACAGTTCATAGGAGTCAAATTCTAATACCTCAATTCGGTTTTTTCTCAATGCTTCATTGGTAATATAATTACGATTATAACATATTACTTTACCCGGTGAAATGGCTAGGGTATTGCTTCCGTCCGTCCATTGCTCCCTGGCTGCAGCAATCCGATCACCGCCTCCGCATCGAATTAAGTTTACCGCCGGTAACTTCATATGCTCCTTCAGTATTACGGCTAAATCCTCATATTCATATCTTATATGCAGTTCATTCTCTTTTCCTTTCGTTATACTGTACACATCCAATGGTTCTTCAATTCCCGGATAAATCGTAAATTGATCATAATCTACCATAGTAAAAACAGTATCCAGATGCATATATGCCCTCTTTTTCGGAATATCAAACGCAAGAACCGTTTCAAACCCTTCCTCCGAAGATAATAAGTGATGAGCCACTCGTTCTACAGCTGTCGGATCAGTTCGGTCACTGATGCCGATAGCTACCACTTTATTTGATAATACCAGTATATCTCCACCTTCGATTGGATGCGTCTTATCCCTATTATACCACCTCTTTGCATCCTGAAATCTCGGATGATAATTAAAGATATATTTTGCGAATAAGGTTTCCCTATTTCTTGTTTCATTGGACATTACATTTAAGGATATACCGCTTCCAATCGATGCAAATGGGTCCCTTTGAAAATATAGATTTGGGATAGGATCTAAGTAAAATGGGTAAGGGTTTTTAACCATATCTCCCAAGGACTTCGGTTTAATATGCTTTAGTTCATTGGTACGAACGCCGGCAATACATTTATCAATCATATCCTTTGGTGATAAACCGCCAAAAAACTCCGTTAGAGCTTCTTGGAGACCCCTGGTGACTGCCTTTCCCTCTATCATAAACTCCTTAAGGAATTCCTCTCGAATCTTTTGATCTCCTAATATATCCTCCATTAAATCCGTCAGGTAAACCACTTCTACCCCTTCGTCTCTTAGTAAATCTGCAAACTGATCATGTTCTCTTTTTGACTGCTCCAGATATACAATTTCATCAAACAACAGTCTTCTCAGATAATCCGGAACAATATTTTCCACTTCCTGTCCGGGCCGATGAAGAAGAACGGTTCTTAGCTTACCGATTTCATTATATACACAAATGCTCTTATTCGTTTGCGCTCCTGTCATCTTAATGTTCCTTTCCATATTAGTATTATCTTTAGTCTTTTCTCATTTCTTCCATATTATACTTTAACACATCATGCGGTACAAGTTAAGCGCATATCTACGATATGCAAAAAGACTCTTTCCTTGGCAGATAAGAGTCTTTCTGATTTTCTTTAAGTATTATTATTATTATGAAGTAATAAATATAAAAAGTACGGTGCTCCAATCAAAGCAACCATGATACCTGCAGGAATCCCCTGTGGATCCAGAAGCTGCCGCCCAATGGTATCGGCAATTAATAATAGCCATCCACCGATTAATATGGCAATGGGTATGAATAATTGATTTCTGGGTCCAATCAGTGTTTTCGCAATATGGGGTGCCATTAATCCGATAAAGGCTATTCCTCCGGTTACAGATACGGCGGAAGCCGCTAATGCAACTGCGGTCAGTAATAGTATGAAACGTTCCTTTCCTACAGCTACCCCAACTCCGATGGCTACCGGATCGCCTAATGTTAAGATATTAATACGATTCGCTTTGTATATGGTGAATGGAATTAAGATAATAAGCCAAGGGAGGATACTAAGGATAAAAGGCCAGTCCGTTCCCCATATGTTACCCGAGAGCCATTTTGCGATAAAATCTACCTTCATCCGCTCCGCAGATGAAATCATAATAATCATCAGTCCTGACAGTGCCATGGAAAACCCGACTCCAATTAATACCAACCGAATGGGTTCAAAGCCGTGGTTCTTTCGAAAAGATAAAACATAGATGAAAATTGCTGTAAGCATCGCACCAAAAAAAGCTACTACCGGAAGTAAAAAAGCAAAGGAAGCAGCATTGATTGGAAGGAATAAATAAAAGGCTGCAATGGCTGCTCCGGCTCCCGAATTGATACCTATAATTCCGGGGTCTGCCAGATCATTTCTGGTAATACCCTGTAATATTGCACCGGATAATGATAGAGCCATACCCCCTAGCAGAGTAATTATCATTCTTGGAAGGCGGACCTGATATAAAACAAACTCTTCTTTAAAGGTTCCATTACCAAATAAAACAGGCAATAACCGATCATAGGATAGGGATGAATACCCCAGTCCCATTCCTATTCCAATTGTTAGAATAATTAGTAGAAGCAAAGTCACGAAAATAATTCGTTGCTTTCTTATTAATCTGGGTTCTATCATGAGAATGCCTTCCCCCCTTTATGTACAATATAAAGAAAGAACGGAAATCCAAGCATAGATACGATTGCTGCTACCGGGGTTTCATAAGGAGCATTAATCGTTCTTCCCAAGGTATCAGCCAGCAGTAAAAAGGATGCACCAAGAACCCCTGACATAGGCAGAATAAAACGATAATCCGTCCCAACAATAGCTCTTACAATATGAGGAATAATGAGTCCTATAAATGCCATGTTACCAACCAAAGCAACCGAAGCCCCTGCCAGTAATATGGTGACAAAGAATAAGATTAGTTTGATTTTCGTTGTTTTCTGTCCTAACCCAACTGCTACTTCCTCACTAAGGCTAAGTATGGTAAGCTGCCTTGACAGCATCAGTGAAATCAAAATACCTATTACAATAAAAGGAACTATCAGTCTTAACTGCTCCCATGAAGTTCCAAGTAGTCCTCCGGAGGTCCACATAGATACTTCCTTTGATATCTTAAAATAAATTCCAATTCCTTCGGCAATTGCTTGCAGAAATGTAGAAACCGCAGCACCTGCCAGTACAATCCGAAGAGGGGAAAAGCCACCCCTTCGAATTGACCCAGTTCCTATGACTAAGATAGCACCAATACCTGCACCGATAAAACAAGCAATCATAATCGTCAGATAGTTCGCTGTAGAGAAAAAGACAATGGTTATTGCTAGGGCCGCATTAGCTCCCGCCGTAAGGCCTAAAAGTCCCGGGTCTGCCAGAGGGTTTTTGGTAAGACCCTGCATCACCGCTCCCGATACTCCTAGGGCAGCTCCCACAAAGATTGCCGCGATTTCTCTGGGTAAACGTATTTCCTTGAGGATGAGAACGCTATCTTTCGTTGAATTTGTCGTAAGAGCCAACCATACATCATTAATTGATATATCGGCAGCTCCAAAAACCATCGCCGCAAGAAAGGAACCTATGAAAAATATGATTGCCAGGATTAGTTTTATACCAAAAAGGCTGACCGCTTTGGTTTTTATATTTTTCATATACCATCCTCACCTCTCTTTTGTTTTCCTTCGTAGTAATATCCTGTTATATATTTAATATAAACACTAAAATTACTATTAGATTTCGATTAATCAATCTTCTATATGAAAATTATTTTGATTATATATTCTATATTTAGATATTGACCTTTTAATCAATATGTTAAATGCTAGATATACCAATGTATCATCTGTAAGCGGATTATTCGCTTCCTAATAGATAATCCGTAAAGGCCTGTAATTGATAATCCAAAGTAATCGGATCATTAAAATAAAATTCTGCTGCATCAAATTCAAATACTCTGTTATTCTTCACAGCAGGAATATTCTGATAGGTTTCTGTTTCCTGGAAAGAATTATCTGCACTGGCATTCTTACTAAAGATCACATAGTCACCCGCATATTCCGGTAATACCTCAGGAGATAATGCATAGTAGCCTGCTTCCAGAGCCATTTCCTTGACTTTCTCAGGCATGTTAAGTTTCATCTCCTGATAGATAATCTCGGTACCACGACCCCAATTATCACCGAATACATAAAGCTGTTTTTCAAAGCTTTCCACAACAGAAATCGTTGCCTCATCACCAATGACAGCTTTTACATCCTCTCCCGCTTTTTGTGCTCTGGCTTTAAAGTCATCAATCCATGCCTGTGCTTCTTCACCTCGGTTTAAAAGCTTACCAACCTCTAATATCTGAGTCAGATAATCCACTTTCCCATAGGTATAAACCACCGTAGGAGCAATCTGCTTTAATTTATCAATGTTATTATTGGTCGGTGCAGCTATGATAAGGTCTGGGTTAAGCTCAATAATTTTTTCCAGACCTTGATCGGATACTTCCACTGCCTCCTCAAGGAAAGGAGCATATCTGGGATTTGCCATCGCCCAGGAATCAACACCTACAATATCTGTATCAAAAGCCATAACACTACCTGAAACGAAAGAATTAAGAACAACGATTCTCTTCGGGTCAGCAGGAACCTCAATAGGTCCTTCCTCGGATTCATATATTATTGTTAGTGCTGCATCAGCAGTCTGATTTTCATCATCAGCATTTTCTACAACTGTCGTATCTTCTGTTTTGTCATCTGCTTCTGTCTTGTTATTTGCGTCTGTTTTAGTCTCAGTTTCATTCACATCTGTTGCATCCTTTGTATCTGAATTTTGCTTACTGCAGGCACTAAAAGCCAGCACACTGATAAGCAGAATAGTTATTAATATCCAAGTTTTCTTCATTTTCTTTTTCTCCTTTAATTAAGTTATATGTAATACATACCGGTTTGTCCCACCTGGGATCCCGTCCTATCTGAGCATCAATGTGAAATACTTTTTTTAATACCTCACGATTTATGACTTCGTCACACTCTCCTGCTTTCACGATATTACCATCCTTAAGAGCAATAATATAATCAGAAAATCGGGCGGCCTGATTTATCTCATGAAGCACCATCACGATAGTTCTTCCCTGTTCGGCATTAAGCTTTTTCAAAAGCTCTAAAACCTCCAGTTGATGTGCCATGTCTAAATACGTCGTCGGTTCGTCTAACAAAATAATATCTGTTTCCTGAGCCAAAGCCATTGCTATCCATACCCTTTGCCTTTGCCCTCCGGATAAAGCATCCACACTTTTGTGTTTATAATCCTTCGTACCGGTTACATCCAGGGCCCATTCAATTACCTCATAATCCTTTTTTGTAAGCCTTCCAAACCCTTTTTGGTAAGGAAACCGTCCATATGATACCAATTCACCCACAGTTAAACCGGCTGCGCCCTCCGGTGTCTGGGGTAATATAGCCATCTTACGGGCTAGGACTTTCGTGTTCTCCTTCACGATATCCTTTCCATCTAGATAGACTGCCCCTGATTGATGAGGAATGATTCGGCTAATCGCTTTTAATAATGTTGATTTACCACAACCGTTCGAGCCTATAATCGTAGTAATCTTGTGATCCGGTATACTGATGCTTAAGTTTTTAACCACCAGGCGTTCTCCGTAACCGATTGATATATCATCTGTATATAGGCGAACCATACTCTAACCTCCATTTCCTGCAACCATAATACATAATATGGTAATGATATTCATTATCATTTATAGCCATTATAATGGCTCCCAATTCTAATGTCAACATAAATTTACCTTATATATCAAAATTATGCGTTAACAAAAACCTAACTATCATATCATATTCTGTTAGCTTTTTAACAAATATAAAATTTCAATTCATCTTATAAATAACTTATCTATTATTCTAATTATAATAATTTACCTCTTCTATCTTAATACAAATCTAAGAATATATAAAATCGGATCAACATAGAATTCCAATAATAAGCAAACGTGTTCTCTCAGTAAAATTGCTTATACAATACACATTTAACTCTTCACAAACTATATAAATAAAAAACAGAACATAGGGGTTGCCTATGTCCTGTTTTTTATTTATGGCTATAATATTATTAACAGTCATTTTAATAACGAAAGTGATATGTTGTTACCCATTCATATCATTTTTGTCATTTGTTTTAAAATTCTTAAGATATTCTGAAGCCGAACGATTCATCTCCAATGAAAAATCCGACATATACTTACGGTTACAAAAAGCCTTTAGATATTCATTCATATTCCTATCCGGAAGGCCGGCCTTTTCATGTCTAATCCGATGCATCTTTTCATGATCTTCCTTCGTAATTCTGTGATATTTATTATCAAAAACTATGTACTCTTTCTCAAAGCGTACCGGTTTTTTACGCTCCAGTTGACTTTCTACCGGATAACCGTATACCAACATTGCGGCAGGTATAACGTATTCCGGCAACTCCAATAGCTCTCTTACTGCTTCACAGTTTTCCAGAATATCACCGATGTAGCAGGAACCGATTCCATAAGACTGGGCAGCTACCACCGTATTCTGGGCCGCTATAATCGCATCCGCACAGGCTAACAAAGCATCTCCCTCTCCCGGCTTTCTGGGATTACAGTCTTCGAAGCAAAAGGCATCATACCATCTCTGGTAATCCGCAAGAAAGATAAGTACCATGGGAGCTTTTGCAATAAAGGGTTGATTATCACATAAGACGGCAAGGGTATCCTTTAGCTCTTGGTCTTTGATGTCCAATATACTATATAGCATCATAGCCCCTGCTGTTGGAGCTTCCATAGCAGAACCTATGATTTCCTTCTTTATCTCGTTTCGTATTGGTTTATTTTTAAAAACCCTGACGGATTTTCTCTCCTTTATCTGTTGCATAACCTCGTTCATGTTCATCGACTCCTTCACTTATTTATGATATCTTTTATTCGTTAGTTCTATGATACACAACTTTTTATATGTTTCCAAGAGATATTTGATATAATCTTTCACAAAAAAGGTCAGCAAAGCTGACCTAAATTATAACTTGTATCTCCGGTTATGAAGTGCTTTCATCACTCTCTATCAACACTGGCTGGTTCTTCTTCCTTATCACATGCTGAAATCACATTACATAGTAATATCAATATTAATATGCTTTTTGAACAATCGATTTATTAGAATACCTCTTCCCTGTTGAAAAAACATGCCCAATCTATAATATCTATTTAATAAACTCTATCGCTTCTCTCATATACTCATTAAAATTCTCCGGAAAATCATGTCCCATATCCTTAATAAGTCTATATTTATAATCAATTCCCTTTTCTTTAAGAATATTCACTAGCTTTTTGGTACTCTCCAGACTAATCTCATCCTGATCACCGCAAGTAATATAACTTTTAATTCTTTTGTTCTTTAGTTTATCAAATAGAGGCTTCCACTCATCCAGTTCCGGTAGCCAACAACCATTCAGTATGAGTCCTTTTACATTCACACTATCATTTAAAACAGAATATAGCGCGGTTCTGGTTCCGGCTGAAAAACCACCAATAATCACATCTTCCCTATGAACAGAATACTCGGTGAAGACCCTATTAAAATGACCTTTCACTTCCCTACAACCCTTTATATAATCATTCCAGACATAGGAATCTGAAAATTGTACCTGTGAGGACTGAGGAAAAGCCAGAATATAATCACTCTGGACAGAAACTAACCAATCCTCTCTGGCTATCCTGTTATTCTGACCATTCCCATGAAGGATCATCATTAAGGGATACTTCTTCTGTTGGCTATATTCTTTCGGTGTAATGATCACAAGCTCTGATTCCGTTAGCTCCTTCGCAGCCAGCTCTCTTTCCTTACAAACTTTCGCCATCTCTTTAAAATCACTGTGGTCTCTAATTGATAATAAATCCTCTTCCGCATAAAGATAATCATAGGAGTACCAGTAGCCTTTATCGATAATAGCTTCCTTCATAATCTGTAATGCCTGATCAGTAAGACCTGCCATACTGGCGATACAAAACCGTAGCATGTAAATGTGTGCATCATGATCGGTAACCTTACTAGCACTTTCTGTTAAAAATTGATATGCCACTATGTACTTACCTTCGTTATATAATTTGATGGTCATTTTAAGTAAATCTGTGTATTTCATTCTGATCTCCTTTATCTAAGATATATTATTTGAACGGATTATTTAATCAATTATATCTTTATAATCATCTTTATTATCATCTTTATTATCATCTTTATTATTATCTTTATTGACCATGTCATGATCAATAATTTGCTCATATTCCTGTAGCATAGCTATATACTTATCCGCCACTTCTCCATTTACAATATCTAATTTATCATTATAATTATATATTTCATCATTAATTATAACATAGCTCTCTTCTTTATAATCCGTTTCCTTAAATCCTTCCACATAGATAGGCTCACTATAATTAACTAAAAGCTTATTTATAAAGATGACAGACGTATCAACATAATAAATCTTATAATGTAATCTGCCCATTTCACCATAGATATCGGCAGTGATATACTTTAATTCATCCACTGAATAATATCCGTTTAGTTCTCCTCCTTCGGTTGATACACCGCTCAGTTCCACTGTTTTTTTATTTAAATTGTTATTTGAATCTAAATCCTTCACAAATGCATCAATTTTTTTCTTAATCTGTTTATAATCTAATAATTCCTCTACATTCAACGTTTCTTCATCTGTTAATGTGATTTCTGATTGGCCAATTGTAGTCGTAGGAGTTATCGTGTTGATTTTATTCATGCTATCATCAACCGTTCTTTCCACGTTATTTTTAGAACTACACGATGGAATAAATACGATTAGTACGAATGAAATTATAAAAAAAAAACTCTTTTCATAAGCTTTCCTTTCATCAATCTATGCTTGATTAATATAGTCAAATCACTTTCCCATAAAGTTTTTCTATTGTACTGACAGAAATATTCAAGTTCATCAAGAAACTTTTCTCTAAATTTATAAACAGCTGTCAAATCAAAAAAACATTCAGTATTTTAATTGTTTTATTATTATTTGCATTCTAATAATAGTAATCGGACAGTTATATAATACAATACTTGGCTTAAATATCCAATACTAAAATAAACTCTGTAAAACATAAAGTAGTATTCTTATCTTATTTACTTCCATAAAGATTATAAAAGTATGAGTAATATTCTATTATTCCATAATAAAAATATGCTCCTTATTACGATAAACAGTTTTTAATATCAACTGTCTGCCACAATCGGAGCATATTATTAAAGGTAAACTGCCTATTAAAATAATTACTTCAGATACTGCTCAGCAAAATCCTGAAATACAGTTTGGGAGGTAACCGATTTAATACAGTCTATAAATCCTTTATCGCTTTCACTATTTTTATAATACGAAGTAGTAGTATCATCATCATATATTGCTTTATGAATTCGAAAAATAATATCTTCCCCATAGTAATCTCTTAAGTATTTGTTAAAATGATATCCAATAGCATATGCTTCATGTCCATCAACTTCTAAATAATACTTTTCAAAATCCTGTTTATCTACGCCTTCTAACACATCCAGTCTGAAATCATTCTCATAATATCCATCATCATCAATCTCTAGATATTCTAAGGCTTTTTCGCTTAAAGCAATTGCATTTCCTTCCACCCATGCCTTAATAAGAAACCCATAATGTGCTTTTTGTGCTTCGTAAAAGTGTGTCATTTCATGGAGATGAACAATATAATCATATGAATTATTCATATCCGTATCCTCAGGCCGGATTGATATATTAGATGCACCTCCAGTTTCAATTCCATCTTTAACCATAACCTTTAATTGACTTATCCAGTTATCTTTAGGAAAATAAGTATTAAGACCTACCTCCTTTAAAGCATCCATCATCTTAATTAACTCTGTTTCATAGTTAGATGACATGGAGTTATTATTACCATCATATACAATTACTTTTGGTAAATCTATCACCTTATCCATAATTTTGAATTCAAAGAATATATCATCCTCTTTATCCTTTAGTTCCTCCAATGAATTCTCCAGATATAGCGTCAATGATTTAAATGCCCCTGTAAAATTAAAGGAATCTGAGTTTCCAACTTCTAAAATTTTATATTCTAAATGGATTGGAACCTGATAATTCCAATTAAACATGTTAAAAAGAGTATATTCTGGGAGTATAAAATATTGCCAACTATATCCATCGTGTGAAATCCAATCAATATCATTCACAGAAAGTACTTCTGACTTAGTTAAAATTATTGGTTTTACCGGAAAAAAGCTTATGATTAGATTCTTAATATCCCCAGTAATTTTAAGTCGCACTGCCTGTGGAAAATCAATTAAGAACTCTTTTCCATCAGTCTTGATTATTCCTACTGATTTCCCATCTTTATCTATTCCTTTTATTTCTATATTATTATTACAATTACCAAATCCATATACCCCATCATTTGGAAGCCCATACTTTTGATATGTTAAAAGAACTTTTGTCAAATCGAGCTCTACTTGTTTTGGACCATTTTTAGCTTGATAATATGCTGTAATACATTGTGTTTTATTTGTCTGGTCAATTCTCATCAAATCATGGATTTCCGGAGTTATATCAGGGCTATCGTTTTTGACTGCGCCTGGAAGTGTTATATCCCGATCATAATTATTATATACAATAACTCCTGAATAACCTTGTGCTTTAAATTCCGGAGCACGTTCTGCACTAAAATATCGACACCTCATTAAAGAAAACAATGTATACCAATGCACTGTGTTATAAGAATCAATGATACACTGCTTATAATTCGATATATAATCAATCGAATACTCATCACTTTTTAGAACATAATTTCTTGAATTCCTAGTAAAAATTAGTTTGCCAAAATGATTTGATATAATACATCCTTTACCATTCCCATTTCCATTCTTATAACTCATATTTGCCGCCTTTGCAAAGGGCTTTACCTTTATCATTATATTATTATTCTTTTCAACGGCCATATCCTCATAATACTGATAGGATCCGTCTTGCTGCTTAATAATAATAAGATACTTTTTAGATGATGCTTCCGTATGTTTTACAGGAAATACATTAACTAATATTATAGCTGTAATAACGTATAAAATTATATGTCTTACTATCTTGTTTCTTGACAAAATACTACCCCCTTATAATAGAATTTATGTTTAATTGATACCTCACGATATTTATCACAGATATTTTACCATATTATTCTAATTTATTCCATATATTTATACGAAATATAATGTCTCATCCATATAAATATAAAAACTTTTACTAATTTTATATATCGTGGAGAATTTTCCTTAATTATCTTTATTACTACTTTTATCAACATAAAAAACGTAGAATAAAATATAATTATTCTACGTTTTTTAATTCCATATTATATGTTCATAATTGAATTTCACTACTTTATAATTCCCTTGGTCCGTCCCCTATCTCAACCACATAAAAGTCTGCCTTATAACCGATCCTTTCCTCATAAACCTTTCCTACTTCTTCGATAAATCTATCAATATAAGCATCCTTTACGATGTTCACCGTACAGCCCCCAAAACCGGCACCGGTCATTCTGGCACCGATAACACCCTCTTGTTTCCATGCGGTTTCAACTAAGGTATCCAACTCTATGCCAGTCACTTCATAATCATCCCGAAGTGATACATGGGAAGCATTCATCAGTGTTCCAAAGGTAGCTAAATCTTTGTCATTCAAGGCTTTTACTGCCTGAATCGCCCTTTGATTTTCATATACCGCATGCCTTGCCCGCCTAATTAAGGTTTCATCTAAAAACGCATCTTGACCAGTACTTAATAAATCTTGATTTGATTTTGATTTCATTTCCTTATCATGTATGTCTATGGCAATTTTCTGAGAAGGAGTCACAACCTGTTGTTTTTTATCTATATCATTCGATTGTTGCGTACCGCCCTGAGATAATTGTTGCGTACCACCATGAGATATTTTTATCACATCTGTATACGTCTCAAACTCTTTCTCCGTTAATTCACCTAAGGATTGTATATCTAACACCATCTGTAGTCTTGCCAGAGCCTCCTCGCATTCACTTCTTCGTTCGTTATACTTTGACTCACCTAAACCTCTCTTCTTATTGCTGCAGGCAATGACAAGCTTCGCATCTCCTAAATCAATCGGTGCATACGCATACGTTAAATCAGCGGTATCAAGAAAGATTGCATGATCCTTTTTGCCCATGGCGATGGCAAACTGATCCATAATTCCACAGTTGACTCCAATGAATTTATTCTCGGCGTATTGGCATAGTAATGCTATATTCGTTAAATCGATATCGATCTGATATAAATCCTTAATCATATATGCTGTTAATACTTCGATACTGGCAGAGGAAGAAAGTCCCGAGCTATTCGGTATGTTCCCAAAGTACACAACATCCATTCCATATTCTAAAAAATCTACCTGTTCCTCTTCTTTTATCTTGTCATTTGATTTATCATTCATATTATCAATAGGATTATCATTATTATAATAATGTAAATTCACATCTAAATTACGATTAATATTATCATTTGAATTACTCTTAAGATTTTCCTTCGTTTTATCATATGTACTACGGTAATGAACCTGATAGGGCAAATCCGTAGGGTTCTCCAAAGCAGAATGATGGGCAAATGCCCAAAGTACACTCTTGGGGTAATTTGCCCAATCATCCTTTCTATGATAAATCAATTCATCCAAGGATGAAGTGATTACTCCTTTTTCCTTAAAATTCATGGAAAAGAAACGTAAGTTTCGATCCTTACGTAAACGTATAGCAGCATAGGTTCCAATGGTTAACGCACAGGGAAAGACATGCCCACCGTTATAATCCGTATGTTCTCCGATTAGATTCACTCTTCCCGGAGCAAAATAAACCTTTACACCTTCGCAATCTCCATAAACTTCTTTGAAGTATTTCAGCATGGTATCTTTCATCATTTTATCCCTCGCTCATTATATATACGTAGTTAGATGCATTATTGTAATAATCAGAAATCGTCCATTACAGTATACATAGAATGCATTCGACTTATGAATATATCTTAACATAGAACAAGAGAATTATAAATAAGAAACCTTCTATCAGGAAATCAAGGTTAATATTATACCAGATGTATAACTTTACGCTGATTTTATCATATGCTTCCTACATTAAAATCACCTTTCTACACCAGATAATTACGCATATTTTTCAGAGCAGACTTCTCCAGACGGCTTACCTGTGCCTGTGAAATGTTGATTTCCTTGGCAACTTCCATCTGCGTCTTACCTTCAAAGAATCGAAGCTTAATTATATTGTGCTCCCTCGGGGATAATTTCTCCATAGCCTCCTTTAAGGAGATTTCCTCAATCCAGTTCTCTTCCCTGTTTTTCTTATCACTGACCTGATCCATAATATACAGGGCATCGCCACCTTCCACGTACACCGGGTCATAAAGGGACACCGGGCTTTGGATGGCATCCAGAGCATATACAATATCCTCCTTACTGATACCGATTTCTTCGGATATCTCACTGATGGTTGGCTCTTTTTCATTCTTCTTAACCAGAGCCTCCTTCGCATAAATAGCCTTATAAGCAGTATCCCGAAGGGAACGGCTGACACGAATTGAATTATTATCCCGCAGATACCTTCTGATTTCACCGATAATCATAGGTACCGCATAGGTAGAAAATTTCACATTCTGGGTTATATCAAAATTATCTATTGCCTTCATCAGACCGATGCAGCCAATCTGGAATAAGTCATCAACATTTTCATTGCTGTTGGAAAATCGTTGGATAATGGATAATACCAATCTTAAATTTCCCTTAATGTATAACTCACGGGCTTCCTTATCCCCACTTAATATTCTTTGAAACAATTCTTCCTTTTCACTGTTTTTCAACAATGGCAGTTTAGATGTATTTACACCGCAAATCTCAACCTTATAAAGAGCCATAACGAAACCTCCGAATCATATCATTTTTCATTTAATAATGATTCACTTTTTGGCTCAGGTTTATACGATTAAGACTTAAGAAATAATTACCAACTTCATCAGAATCAGTTTAAGATATATGAAATAAATTTATTTCACTTTTTAAGATTGATTAATTCATGATTTATTCATTCTCTTAAACTAATTCTTTCCCGAATGCTATTATTCGAATCGCACCATTTCTTTTTTTAATCTCTTAATAATCTTTTTTTCTAATCTGGATATGTACGACTGTGAAATACCAAGTAAGTCTGCCACTTCCTTTTGCGTCCTCTCACTTCCGTCTTCTGTATTAAGGCCAAATCTTAAATCTACGATAATACGCTCCCGCTCCGAAAGCTTTGACAACGCCTTTCGTAGTAACTTACGATCTACCTCTTCTTCAATATTACGATAGATTACGTCCTCCTCAGTGCCTAAGATATCCGATAATAACAACTCATTCCCGTCCCAATCCACATTCAAAGGCTCATCAATCGAGACCTCCAGCTTAGTTTTATTATTTCGCCTAAGATACATCAGTATCTCATTCTCAATACAACGGGAAGCATAGGTTGCCAACTTAATGTTCTTATCCGGATTAAAGGTATTGATTGCTTTAATTAAACCTATGGTTCCAATGGATATTAGATCCTCAACACCAACTCCTGTATTATCGAACTTTTTGGCTATGTAAACAACGAGTCTCAGATTGTGTTCCACCAGGATTGCCTTCATCTCAGTGTCCCGTTCCGTTCCCAGTTGACTGATTACTTCAGCTTCCCTGGCAGGATCCAGCGGCGGAGGTAACACTTCTGCACCACCGATGTAATGGATTTCTCCCCGTTGTCCGAATAAGATAGTCCTAATATCGGGAATCATCCGAAACTGAAATTTATTCTGTATTGATAACTTTAAAAGCATAAATTACCTCCCAATTATTCATCATTTACAAAAGCTCCTTATGTAAAATCACATGATAGTTATCCTTCGTAGAGAGATGGCAGTCACAGATTGCTGCAATAACCTTCTCGTTACAGATTGTTTCCTTACCTGTATGTATTAAAACTTTATCCAGATTGATACCCAGCATCATTCCTGATTTACCAACGGATTGATATGGGATAAATCTGAGACGAAGTAAATGTTTCGCATTCATATTCCACTGATTGGTTTCGTAATCATCTCCCTCCAAATAGTGTTTTGCATCTTCGATATCCTTACGAAATTCAGATGATAATAAATCCTCCATCAGTGTATCTTCCATTACCATGACCGGTCTTTTGTAAATCGGATCATAAAGACAATTCCCTGTATCCAAAAGTCCCCTGGTGTTAATCTTACGTCCATCCAACACCAGTTCCACCTCATAGGTTAAGGGAACATTATTTTTATACCAACGAAGCATCCATATAATAAGGGCAGCAACAGGAATTAGAATAAGGAATACGCATCCTACGAATTTCCATGATATGTTGCTAAAGCTAATACCTTCTCCCAATTTCATCAGATATAATCGAAAATTAGTGTAATAATAGATAGAATTCATAAGTCCACCCACAAAATATGTAATTAGGTTTAATACAATTACCTGCTTTAACAAATCCATAAACTTAAGTCTGCCAAAGGCAATGAATATCATAAGTATAGATGTAATAATGTACAGCAATAAGAATCGAAGCAGCATATTCATCCATAAAAAAACACCTACAATGACAGCTGATAAACCACCTAATCCAGCTGCTAAAGCCATACGAAATAAACTGCTGTTTTTGCGATTCACCTTTTTTAAAGTAAAAATCAAGATGAAATCAACGATAAAATTCAGGATAAATATGATATCCGGATAAACCTCAAGATACAAATTTCACCTCCATGCAATCCAGGTCAAACATCCTAGTGTAAATTAATTTGGTTTAGCAAGGAAAGGTCATATTGTGTGACCAATTTCTATCTAGAACTTAGTGCTCAGACGTTTTAGCTGTCAAGATATCGTATTATACTTGCACGAGAAATTTAATACAATATCTGTTCAGTTACTGTTACTACCCAGTCAAAGTAGAGGATATGATTTCGACAAAGGCTTCCGACGCGGAGCCGTTGTCTCTTAGTTGCACTACGTAGCAGTACATAAGTTTTTAAAATACAGAACCTAAAGTACTGACGAATGCAAATACTCCTTTTCGGAATCATTTATCGAAATCATTGTGCCCAATTATTATGTGAGAGTAAACAGTAACGCTGTTCAACCTCCATATAGATACTTTTCTCCGTTTTTATGTACAATCTCTCCCTGCAATGATACAAAATAAAGGAGTTACTGAGTGCCGGTGCTCTATATTTTTTACGTCCAACGTACATATCGATTATAACTTGTTTCGTATCCAAAATATGTCAGTTTCTGGTATTGGATTTTTAGTTTTCATTTACTTTTTTTTACAGTTTTTTGGAATATCCACGTAATAACAACAAAAAAGGCTGTCAGATTATTTTTTATCAAATAATCTGACAGCCTAAATCTCTTAAGTAAAATGATTTTTCTATTGAAACGAATTTATTTATTGTGTCGATTTTTCTGTAAAAACTCAGGAATTTTGATGCCGCCGGGATCTGTATTCGTATTTAACGGTGCTTTACCTGGCTGGCTTACCGGCCTTCTGGAAGGATCTGTATGATAGCTTGGTTGACTGGTCTGACCGGTCTGAGTAGCTTGTCCGCTATATGTACTTCCTGCTGTAAAGCTTCTGTTTAAACCGAGATCGGAATTTAATGATGGTCTAACCGTAGAGTTAGGTGTTTGGCGTCTTAAAAATTCAGGAGTCTTAACCATTTCTTTTGATCTACCATCTAAACCAGTTGCAATTACCGTAATAGTCGCAGTATCCGGCGCTGTATCATCATACATAGCACCAAAGATGATATTAGCAGAATCCCCTGCAAGTTCCTGTACCAAAGTAGCCGCTTCATTGGCTTCTACCAGACTGATATCTCCGGATATATTAATGATCACATGAGAAGCACCTTGTATGGTGGTTTCAAGAAGGGGACTGGTGATTGCCTGTTTTACTGCATCAACACATTTATCATCACCGGTACCAAGACCGATTCCGATATGTGCCACGCCTTTGTCCTTCATAACTGTCTGCACATCCGCGAAATCAAGGTTAATAAGTCCCGGAACATTAATTAAATCTGTAATACCCTGTACGCCCTGTTGCAATACTTCATCTGCTTTTCTTAAAGCATCCGGCATCGTAGTTCTTCTATCAACAATTTCTAATAATTTATCGTTCGGAATCACAATCAAGGTATCTACTTGCTCTTTTAACCTTTCAATACCACTGACTGCATTGGTCATACGGGTCTTAGCTTCGAATTTAAAAGGCTTTGTCACGATACCAACAGTTAATATTCCCATTTCTTTTGCTATCTGCGCTACGATAGGAGCTGCACCTGTTCCGGTTCCGCCACCCATACCGCAAGTAACAAAAACCATATCGGCTCCCTTTATAAGTTCAGCTAATTGTTCCCTGCTTTCCTCTGCAGCTTTTTGTCCAATCTCCGGCTGCGCCCCCGCTCCGAGACCTTTCGTAAGCTTTTCACCGATTTGAATGCATTGCGGAGCCTTGCAGTTTTTAAGATGCTGTTTGTCCGTATTTACACAAACAAATTCAACACCTACGATATTTTCCTCTATCATTCGATTAACGGCATTATTACCTGCTCCTCCTACCCCAATTACAAGTATTTTTGCAGTTGCATCCGCCTCATTTGTTCTTATCTCAAGCAAGGTCAATTCCTCCTTCATCGTGATCTTTTCTATTATTTTACTCTTCAATTTCCCTTTGATATATTATTCCATTTCCAACGAAAAACCACATTATCATGGGACAAATTCCTTATCTCATACAATTTATGGTGTTTTCCTAATCCTAATATATATAATATCTTTAAATTCCCAAATAATCAAGCATAATTTTTAAAATTTATGAATTATTTCGGAATTTTTTATCTAATCTGTCGGATTTTCTGGTATCGCAATAATTGTTCCCTTACCATCCTTAAAATTTCTTAAGTCCAGCTTGTCCAATTTCATTCCTTGCGCTTCTTTTAAAATCCCACTAAGTTCTGCAATAATTTCATCATAGGTACTTCTTTTCCCAATTAGGGCTTTGATGTCACCGCATTGTAATGTAATCTCGTATCTGTTGTTAAAACTGATCGTATCTACCTCCAACTGATATTTTTCAATTAATTGGGTTAGATTCAGGATGACATCAAATAAATCCTCCTTTTGTACCTCAAGCTTCTCATGTAATATGATTTTATTAAACTTTAGTCCTATTATCTGTGGGATGTCCTCTAACCGTTTCGAAGAACTTTCCACAACATAACCATCCTTGTCAAAGTACAGATACTCACCCATAAACTCCACACAGCCGGTTACCATCTTCTCATATACACGGACCTTAATTGTATTATTACTCAAAAGTTCCATATCAACCTTTTCAACGAAAGGAATTTGTACATCCGTAAAAAACGTATATTTCAGATATAAAAGCAATGCATTGGAATCCAGTTTTGTCTTAATGATCTGTTCTTTTACCTGTTCGGGAGTATTACGGGACGACCCCTGTATTGTAAGATTCTTTAATTGAAAGGTAAAACCAAATAATATAATGGGAAGTCCGATAAAAATAAAAGCTTTGATGCTTTTTAACAAAAGCCTCTTTCGTACACTATTAGAATTCCTTTGCATCTTCCTGTTCATATTATTCCCGTGCCTCCTATGAAGCATTCTCGCTGCAAAACTTGATATTTGCACCTAAGATAGATAAGTCTCTGCAGATATCTTCATAACCTCGCTCAATACTTGTTGCTTCTCTTACAATTGTTGTTCCTTCTGCAGCCAGACCGGCTAATACCAGGGCTGCGCCTCCACGTAAATCATGGGCATCTACCACTGCTCCGTGCAGTTTTTCTACACCGGATATTACAGCTTTTTTCCCTTTATCCTCGAGGTGTATGATTGCACCCATCTTCTTTAGTTCTTTTACATTCTGAAACCTTGATTCAAAAATTTCTTCTATTATAGTACTTTTTCCATTCGCCATGCTTAATACTGTCAGCATCTGCGATTGCATATCAGTAGGAAATCCGGGATACGGTTTTGTGATGAGTGTATCGATTGGTAATGGCCTTTGTCTGCAAAAGACATGCACTTGATCATCCATACATTCAAGGTTGCAACCAACCTTTCTAAGCATTCTGATTACCGTATCAAGTTGTCTCGTCGGTGTATTAAGTAAATATGCGTCTCCACAAATAGCAGCAACCGCTGTCATATATGTTCCTGCAACGATTCGGTCCGGCGAAAGAGTGAATTCCACATCATGTAACTTCTTCACTCCTTCCACTTCAAGAAAGGCTGTACCTTTTCCGCAAATCCTTGCACCTGCTTCCACAAGGTAATTACATAGTTCAGTAACCTCAGGTTCTCTAGCAGCATTGAAAATCCTGGTAACTCCTTCAGATAGCACTGCAGATAATACCACATTTTGTGTCGCACCAACGCTTGGAAATTCAAGAAAAATATCATTTCCGATAATCTCATTCGTGTAACAATGGATTATATTATCCTCTTCACCCATAAACTCCTGACAAACATTCATTTTTTTGATGGCTGACAAGTGATAATCAATCGGCCGTTTCCCTATGGAACAGCCTCCGGGATAAGCAATTGTTACCTCATGGCACCGTCCCAGTAATGCTCCTAAGAATAATATGGAGCTTCTCATCTTACTTACTGACATCTCCGAAACGGAGGTGTTCAGTATTGTAGTCGAGTCCACATACAAGGTGTTACCCTCCCATGCGGCTTTACATCCAAGTTCCTCCAATATTTTTATCATATGAAAAACATCAAGTATTTTGGGGCAATGATTAAGTTTTGTGATACCTTTATTCAAAATTGTTGCAGCAATAACCGGTAATGCTGCATTCTTTGAACCTTGTATTCTTAACTCACCCTTTAATTGCTCCCCGCCGATAACCTTGATACTCGACATAGCACACCTCAGACAATTAAGGAAATATAATACTACTATATGAAATCTCCTTTGTCCGCGTGAAAGGTGAACCTCATCTCTCCGCTTTAATCTGATTTGAGACACTGAGTACAATTCCCATCTCAAAGAGAAGAACCATAACCGAGCTTCCGCCGTAGCTGATGAACGGCAGCGGAATACCGGTAGATGGTATTGAATTGGTAACAACCGCAATGTTGATTAAAACCTGAGTTGCAATATGGGCAAGGACACCGGTAGCAATCAGTCCACCGAATAAATCCGGTGCATTTATGGCGATGATGAAGATACGCCATATCAATAATATGAAAAGTAAGATCAGGGCTACTGCCCCGAACAAACCTAATTCTTCACAAATAACCGAGAAAATCATATCGTTATGAGATTCCGGAATAAAGCCCAGTTTTTGCATGCTTTCTCCCAGACCCTTTCCGAAGATTCCTCCCGATGCGATTGCATAAAGCCCCTGTAAGATTTGATAACCCTTCTCATGGGTCTCCACATTCAGCCATACATCTATACGGGTAGAACGATAGGATACAAAGAAGATAAGCATGGACCCGATACCTGCCATTAACAGGCCTGATATAATAAAATAAAACTTCTTCTTACTGGCTACAAAGCAGATTGCCACCATTATGACACCGACAACTAGAGCGGTCGAAAAGTTCTCGATTACGATGAGACCCAGTAAAGGGGCAATAAACAGAACCACTCTTAAAAAACCACGGAATCTATCTAGTTTTCTTGGAGCCAGATTTACTATGTACGCAGTAAAAACTATAACAGCTATCTTCGTTAACTCGGAGGGCTGAAATCTTCCCAAGGCGCCCATGTTAATCCAACGCTTCGCACCATTGATGACATCTCCGAAGATTAAAACGTATATTTGTAATATGATACACAGAAAATACAGTAGTGTAACCGGTTTTATCTTTATTACGGCCAGTTTAGTTATCATAAGACGATAATCTATCTTAGATACTAGCAGCATAATGAGTATTCCCGCCCCGCCAAATAAAGCCTGCCTTTCCAGATAATGAGTGGCATTGCCGTAAACCCTCTGGGCGTTATAGGAACTGGTACTGTAAATCATGACTAAGCCAAAGCACACAAGAAAGAGTGTCAGAAATAATAAGCTGTAGTCATAGTAGCTATGCATTTTCTTTCGATTCGTTTCTCCTGCTGTTCTGCTCATCCTTCAACACTCCCGCTTTATTAAAGCATTTCCCTGACATATTCCTTGAATAGTTTTCCTCGTTGCTCATAGTTATCAAACATATCCCAACTGGCACAAGCCGGAGATAATAATACAGCATCCCCATCTTCGGCTTTTTGCGCACTAATCTTTACTGCTTCTTTTAAACCATCTACCATAATAATATTGTCATAACCATATTCTCTGGCAGCCTTCGCTATCTTTTCTCTGGTTTGCCCCAGTAGTATCAGACATTTTACTTTTCCTTCAAAGGCTTCGATCCATTCATCAAACTCAGAATTTTTATCATATCCTCCACCGATTAAAATCGTAGGACTATTCATCGCCTGTATCGCTTTGATGGAGGCATCTGTGTTCGTACCTTTGGAGTCATTATAATAGGTAACTCCGTTTATCGTTTCTACATATTCTATTCTATGCTCCACCGCCTGAAATGAGGTTACAGCTTTTTTAATTAAATCCATTGGTACACCCATGGTAATTGCAATCCCTACGGCAGCCATAACATTTTCATAACTGTGTTTTCCTAAGATCCTCAGTTCATTTATATTACATACCGTTTGCTTCGCACCATTCTGACTATAGATTATGTCATCCCCATCCAGATACATTCCGTTTTTCAGTTCTCTAGCACTGCTGAAAAACAATATATTGGTTGGAAGTCTGTCAGCCATTTTTCTAAGAATATCATCCTCGTAATTAAGTACACATACCTCGGATAACGTCTGGTTTTTGGCAATATTCTCCTTCATACTAATATAATTTTCCATCGTATGATGTCTGTCTAAGTGGTCCGGAGTAATATTTAATATGGCGCTCACCATAGGTTTAAACTCATGAATTGTCTCCAATTGAAAACTGCTTAATTCAGCTACAATTACACTGTTATCGGATGTCTCCAAAGCAATATCTGTATAAGGATATCCGATATTTCCCACCACATAAACCTGTGAAAAATAGGTCTTCATAATTTCTCCTACCATGGCTGTGGTGGTGGTCTTTCCATTAGTACCAGTGATACCGATTATTTTTCCTTTGGATAAACGGTACGCTAACTCAACTTCTCCCCAGATTGGTATATTATTTGCTCTAATCCGTTCAACCACGGGATTATCTATGGCAACTCCCGGACTCAAAACCAGTAAATCGATGGTAGAGATTTGATCGTCTGATAAGTCCCCGAGAATCAAATCAAAATTATGCTTTATATCAAATTCTTTTTCAAAGTCTTCTAGTTTCAGTTTTTTATTACCGTCATACAATATTACAAATGCGCCCTGTTTCTGTAACAGCCTTGTTGCAGAGATACCGCTTTTTGCGGCACCGAATACCAGAACCCTTTTTTCCCCCAGCTGCATACTTATTCCTCCGGTTCATCAGTTTTAATAATAAGAAACTACTGTATCATTGTTGAAAAGATATCTTAATATTGCCTACGTATTATTCCTAATATCTTTACTAATTAGTTAAGACCCATAAGACCAACCAGACAAAGTACAGCTGTAATGATAGAAAATACAGCAACTACCCTTGTTTCTTCCCATCCCATAAGCTCAAAATGATGGTGGATAGGAGCCATTTTAAATATCCGTTTTCCACCGGTTAATTTAAAATAGCCAACCTGCATCATAACAGACATTACCTCAACCAGATATACCAAAGCAACAATCAATATAAACAGAGGCATCTGTAGCATAAAAGCCGCCGATGCAACAAAGCCTCCTAAGGCAAGGGAACCGGTGTCACCCATAAATACTTTGGCGGGATATACATTATATAACAGGAAGGCTAAAAGACTTCCTGCCACCGCTCCGGTAATCGGCGAGATACCACTTTTTACTCCGATTGCCACAACCGTGAAAAATGTTGCTATTAATACCGTAACTGAGGACTCTAAACCATCAAGACCATCGGTAAAGTTAGATCCGTTAACTGTTCCTAATACCACGATAAAAAACATCGGCAAAAACATATAAGAGACATCCAGATATTTACCTCCGGAAAAAGGGATTAACATAGCTGTTCCTACATCCGTAAAATTAATCAGATAATATCCGAATATTGCAGTGACTAGAATCTGACCTAACAGCTTTTGCCAGGCTTTTAATCCCATAGAGCGTTTCATTACCACCTTTATGTAGTCATCCATAAAGCCTATAATACCAAATCCGATTGTTGCGAACAGAACAGGTACGATATCCGGATAGTCTTTTAAATATATTAATGAAGTAATTGCTACACTAAGTACAATGACAATTCCACCCATAGTAGGCGTTCCTGACTTTTTTAAATGGGATTCCGGACCTTCCTGTCTAATATATTGACCAAATTTTAACCTTTTTAAAAATGGTATCAATAGTGGACATAAAACCACACAAACTCCAAAGGAAATAATAGCCGGTAATACTACTTTAAAATCTGCAAAATTCATGTTAACTCCTATCTGCCTTGGGAATAGGCACAATTTCTTACGTGATAATCTTTTGTTGCACTGTTAAGTACACCTATTTTCAAGAAACTCTTTTTTGTATTATTAACTTAGCTATTATACTTTATAACATTTCAATTGACAATATTAATTATAATACAAAATCAAATCGCTCTCTTTCTCAACCGTTTCCCCCGGAAGCGGAAATTGTTCCATAACCGTCTCCCCTTCACCCGGAGAATATATCTCCCCAAATTCATATACTTTTAACAGATCCTTCACTTCCTTCTTTGTCTTCCCAACGAAATTAGGAACCTGGAATGTTCCGACATTGAATTTTTGAAGTTCTTCCTCTGTATATCTTTCTTCTATTCCCATATAAGGAAGTATATTATCAAAAAGCTCTGCAACCACAGGTGCAGCAATCGTACCACCATAATAAATTCCAACCGGCTCATCAATTAAGACGATTGCCATTACCTGCGGGTTATCCGCAGGGGCAAAGCCGATAAAGGAGGAGATATATCTTCCGGTCCTTCTGGGAAGCTTCTCCGAAGTAGCTGTCTTTCCTCCAATTTTAAAACCGGGAAGATATGCCCTTTTGCCGGTGCCGTCAGAAATGACCGATTCAAGAAGTTCATTCATAATATCCGAAGTTTCCTTAGAAACTGCTCCTTCTTCTGTGTCATATTTTAAGGTCTTAACTGTCCTTCCATCAGGAGCTTTGATTTCAACCCCAAAATGAGGTGTTACCAGTTTTCCTCCGTTTACCGCAGCACTGGATGCTACCAATAGCTGTAACGGTGTAATCTGAAAGGACTGTCCAAAGGACATGGTCGCCAGTTCAACTGCTTTAATGATATCTTTTTTATGCATAATGGAATTGGCTTCTCCCGGAAGATCCACCCCGGTCTTATCAAACAATCCCATCTTGTCAAAATAATAATACATTCGTTCAACGCCTACTCTTGCGCCGATTTCCATAAATACCGGATTACAGGAATTTCTAATTCCTTCCACAAAGGTCTGTGTGCCATGACCACCGGCCTTATGACATCTGATAATCCTGTCCTCAACCCGTTTATATCCGGGACAATGGAATGTATCATCTAGTTCAACCACTTTTTCTTCTAAGGCTGCCGTAGCAGTCACTATTTTAAATGCAGAGCCTGGTTCATAGGTGTCGCTGATACAGGCATTTCTCCACATTCCATTAAGAAGCTCATTCATTTTTTCTGAAGTGATTTGCTCTCCTTCATGTTCCTTCACGATTTCATCAATTAACGTATAAGGATTGTTTAAATCAAATTCAGGGACATTTACCATTGCGTACAATTCACCGTTTTGCGGATTCATAACAATTAGCTTAACATTATCCGCACTCTTTGCCTGCATCACCTTTTTGGCAGCCTGCTCGGCATATTTTTGAATATTTACATCCAAGCTTAAATGTAAATCATTCCCCGGTTGTGGTTCAATCCTGTCTTCTGCCGCGTTCGGTATCTCAACACCGTAAGCAGTGGTTAAGGTAAGTATCGTACCATCTATTCCTTTCAAGCTTTCCTCATATTTTACTTCAAGGCCTATGATACCCTGATTGTCACTTCCGGTAAAACCGATCACCTTGGATGCCAGACTACCATAGGGATAGTACCTCTTATAATCCTCATCCACCATAACTCCATTCAGGTCATATTCCCTGATTTTATCTGCTATTTCTTTATCAACATTGGATTTCACCCGTTCAATGGAGGAAACCTTCTCGACTCTTTTTCTTACCCTTTCTTCACTCAAGCCAAGCAAATCGGATAAAACCCTTATAACCTGTTCCGGGTCAGTTATCTGGCTATGTATGACTGAGATTGTACATACCGGTTTGTTGGTAGCAATTTCAACACCGTTTCTGTCATAGATACTTCCCCGTTCTGCTTTTATCGCCCGTTCTCTTTCATGTAGTTGTTTTGCACGGGCTGCATAATCCTCCGATTTTGCAATCATCAGATATCCCAGTCTTCCTGTAAGAGCAATGGCAGCCAGTATTACAACACTAACCACCACCAATATATTTTTTTTGTTATAGGTCCTGTTTCTTGCCATTCAAACCAAACCTTGTATATCTTATCGTTTCATTTTATTACAAATGTAACGTCTTTATTCATCCATTGGTCCAATTGCGGCTCCATTAAACTCTTCTTCATCGAAGAACCACTCATCATCCTCCATTTCTCCTTCCGAATTTATTAACTCTTCTTCGGAAATGTCCGTATTCGTGTTCAAATCCGTTGTTGTATTAGTATCTGTTTCCGTATTTGTCTCCGTTTCTCCAGTAACATCTGCGTTACCTTCACCGGATATATCACCAACTTCATCTGCATCATCTGTAGCAGAATTATCTCCGTCGTTATGATCGGAATCAGAACCAGAGGTTTCATTATTTTGACCGTTATCTGTCTGTGTATCCCCTGAACTATCTGTATTATTAGTATTATCCATATTATCCGTGTTATCATCCTGCCCATTATTATCCGGATCATCGTTATTATTATCTTGATCCTCCTCATTCGTGGGAAGTAGATAGTCGATCTCTCCCTCAGGATAAATTCCCAGCGTAGGTAGAATTTCTTTTAAGATTCTACCGGCGAACTCTGTTGCAATAGAACTGTTATCCTGTCTGGGAACATTCTGCGGTTCATCAATGATAACATAAATTACAATCTCAGGGTTAATCGCAGGTACTGCTCCTAAGAAAGAAACCAGATAGGTTTTTGCATCCCTTGGATACTTTTGCGCTGTACCGGTCTTACCTCCAATTGCATAGCCCTCTACCTTAGCACCTTTTGCAGTTCCTACTTCTACGGTTTGATACATGGCTTTTTGAATGAATTCAGAGGTTTCCTTAGAAACTGTTTGTCTTATTAACAATTGATCCATCTGTTTTACAGTGGCTCCGGAATCATTAATAATCTGTTGCATTACATGGGGCTGAAAGTATTTTCCTCCGTTTACGAGAGAGGAATATGCCGCTGCCATTTGAATCATTGTTACATTAAAGGTCTGCCCAAAGCTTGCTGTAGCAAGTTCTGTTGCATTAAGATTTTGAAGTGCAGTTATAATACCGGCTTCCTCACCGGGTAGATCTATTCCGGTCTTTCTTCCAAACTCAAAATAATTTTGATAACGATAGAAGATATCTCTTCCTTCCGCTGCAGCAATCTGCATCAAAGCATCATTACAGGATTTCATTAAGGCTTCCTCAAGGGTTACCTCTCCATGGCCGTTTACATTGCTACACTTTATGTACCATCCACCAACCTCTTCCCCGCCATCACAATGAAACGTTGTGTTTTCGTTAATTATGGCCTCTTCTAAAGCAGAAGCAACCGTAATTGGCTTAAAGGTGGAACCCGGCTCGTATCCGCTGCTGATTGCATCATTTCTCCATAGTTTATTGAGCGCTTCTAGCTTTTGTTCCGGTGTCATAGCCTGCAATTCTTCTTCGGGGATAATTCCTTCTAAGCTTCTTGGGTTATTTAAGTCATATTCCTTATTTGAAGCCATGGCAATGATGCCCCCGTCATTGGGGTTCATTACGAGAACACCGATATTTAAACTTCCGGTTTCTTCATTAAATTCCTTGATGTGTTTTTGTATAATTCTCTGAACATTAGAATCTATCGTAGTAACAATTGAATGACCATTTTCCGGTTTCTTAACAATTCTTTCAATATTTAAAGATGAGTCGTAATAACCGTACTCCCTGCCATTAGTTCCGTTAAGTTCCTCATTGTAATACTCCTCAATTCCAAAAAATCCCCTGTTATCCGTAGAAGTAAAACCAATTAAATCACTGGCAAGTGTACCGTAGGGATACGTTCTAACATATTCCTCCTCAAACCATACACTCTTCACAGCTGAGTTCTTTTCCATGAAAGCTTTAAAATCATTCATTTCCTTATAATTCAGATTTTTTGCCAGAATCGTATATTGACTGTTCGGTCTCTTATCAAGTATTTCCCGAACGGTCTCTTCTGGGATATTAAAATGATCTTTCAATGCAATTAAGGTTGGAGGTATATACTCTGCGTTCATTAAAAGATTTTTGGGATCCAGTATTAACTTATATCTTAATTCGCTTCGGGCAAGTACGGTTCCGTTCCGATCAAGTATTTCGCCTCGTTTGTAAGGCAATACAGCACTCACATAAGATTGTCTGGATAGAACCTGCTTGGCATAACGTTCACCGTCAGTTTGCATGATATATACTAATCTGCCAATCAATCCTACCAACAAAAGAGTAATAACACAAAATACAAGCAAAAGCCTTGCTTGCATTCGTGATGAGAATTTTTTTATAAGCTTTGCTGATGATTTTTCCATAGTGTATTAACCTCGTAACTTCTGCAAGATTTTATTCAGGAATATCTTCAAACTGTCTGATATAACTATCTTCACTGCTTTGGTATGTGATTACGGTATTCTTATCAGGATATACCATTCCCAACTCTTCTACAGCGACCTGATATACGTATCCCAAATCATAGGCTGTATTGATCTGTTCATAAGCAGCATCATTACTATTTGATAAAGTTGTCAGTGTATGCTCCAGAGTAATAATATTCTTTTCCATTCGACTTACATTATACTGCAACTTTAGATAATCCACACATACATACAAGGTTGTTACAATCGCTATCGTAAGCACAAAAAGGGAAGCTATATTCATTCCGGTTAAGGCCCTTGGATATCTGTGCTCCTGTCGACGTCTAGAAGGAATTTCAAATGATTGTTCCTCTCTCCTTATGTCTGGCACAGCATTTAGTTTACGGGCTGTGTTACCTTCCACGTAGCTTGTCCGTACTTTCCCATATTGATGATATCGTTTATTGTTCGCCTCCATGCAATAAACCCCTCTTTCCGCTACCTTATGCCATATTACTGTCATTTGTTTACTTCCATTTAAACAAATTTACTCATGTCTTTCTCATCAGTTTTTTTCAAATACTCTTAACTTTGCACTTTTTGATCTTTTATTGTATTCTATTTCTTCCATAGAAGGAAGAATGGGTTTTCTGGTAATCACCTTGCCGCTCGGCTCTTTTCCACAAACACATACAGGAAAGCCGGGTGGACAGATACAAGGATTCTCATTTGTTTTAAATATACTTTTCACAATTCGGTCTTCCAAAGAGTGAAAGGTTATAATACACAATCTTCCCCCGGGGGAAAGTAAATCTATCATATCCTGTAGAGTGTCCTTTAACACATCTAATTCTTTGTTAAGCTCTATTCTAATTGCCTGAAAGGTTCTCTTGGCAGGATGACCGGTATTTATTCTTAGTTTCATCGGAATTGCCGCCTTTACAGCTTCTGTCAGTTCAAAGGTGGTTTCTAAGGGCTTTTCCTCTCTCATACGAACGATATGCTTCGCTATATTCTTAGCAAATTTATCTTCTCCGTAATCTCTAATAATACGATAAAGCTCCATTTCGCTATAGTTATTAATGATATCTTTAGCCGTTATTGATGCTCTGGTATCCATTCTCATATCAAGAGGAGCATCCTCCTTATAGGAAAATCCCCTCTCCGGAGTATCCAGTTGATAAGATGAAACACCAAGGTCCAATAAAATTCCATTCACCTTAGGTATTCCCAGTTCCTTTAATACCTCGCCCATCTCACTGTAATTGCTCCTGACGATCGTTACCTTGTCCCTAAAATCAGAGAGTCGATCTTTGGCTGCCTGTATCGCTGCTTCATCCTGATCAATTCCAATCAGCCTTCCGTCGGTCAGTCTTTTGGCGATTTCATAGGAGTGTCCTCCACCTCCTAAGGTTCCATCCACATAGATACCCTCAGGATTAATATTTAAATGTTCAATTGTTTCATCTAACAAGATTGATATATGTTTAAATGTCATCTTAGCTCCTTAAAAGCTTATTCCGTATTCCGACATGTGTTCGGCAATCGCATCTACATCATCATAATCGTTATTGCTTTCCCAACGTTCCTTATTCCAAATCTCAATTTTATTTAAAACGCCTACAAATACAATATCCTTGTCCAGGGATGCACTTTCCCGAAGTTTCGCCGGTATTAATATTCTTCCCTGCTTGTCCGTTTCACATGCAGCGGCTCCTGCCATAAAGTAACGTTGAAGTTTTCTTGCTTCTTTAGTTCCCGGAAGCGTCATTAACTTTTCTACAAAGATTTGCCATTCCTTATTCGGGTATACAAAAAGACATCCGTCCAAACCCAGAGTAATCACAAAATCTTCACCTAAGTCATCCCGGAATTTTGATGGTATGATAATTCTTCCTTTTGCATCAATCGAATGATTGAATTCCCCCATAAACATATGGCGCACCCTCTTATATCTCAATACCATTTACTGTCATAGTGGTTAGTATGGTAATCCTTATGTATGGCCAAACTACTCTTGGTTATCAGGTAGCTCGTACCACTTTAGTGGACATTTGCACCACTTTTCACCACTTCGCTCCACTTATAGGTACATTTTATTATAAAATTGGGAATATATCAAGGGTAAAAAAAAAAAATAAAGCACAGAATGTCCTTAATTATAAGGAATTCTGCGCTTTTTTTATAATAATTTACAATATGTTGTGTTCGGCATAAAAATCGAACAAAATATGTCAATATATTGTTAAAACCCTCGAATATAGTAAATTAGTCCCGATATAAGGTTTTAAGCTGATAATTTCTTTCTCTTACTTCTTTTATAAATAATAAATGCAAAGGATGCTATTACCAGTACACCGGACAACAGCTGTGAGATCGGAATGGAGGTACCCCATAAAAATAACTGATCGGTTCGTAGTCCTTCAATCCATATTCTTCCCATACCATACCCGGCCAAATATAACATAATTATCTCACCATCGAATTTCTTATGTTTGGTAAATACGATTAAAAAGATTAACAGACCAAGATTCCATAAGGATTCATACAGAAAGGTAGGATGGACCTGGATATATTCAATTCCATCCACGAATGCCGGATTATTCCTAATTTCCATAATTCTTTCATAAGCCGCTTCCTTTCCTGCATATTTATCCAGAAGGTTTGGTTCGGACATTCTGAAATCATAAGGAACATCTCTTTTATCCAGCTGCATCGCAAATAATCCATCGGTATACTTTCCAAAGGCTTCCCGGTTGAAGAAATTCCCCCAACGGCCAATCATCTGCCCCGTAACCAATCCGATACAGCCGGTATCCGCTAAGAGCCAGAAGGAATACTTCTTTATTCTGGTATATACAATTGCCGTTAGAATCGCACCGATAATACCACCATATATCATGAGACCGCCACTTCTTAAGTTAAATACCTCCCAGGGATTGTCTTTAAACTCATCCAGGGAGAATAACACATAGAATAGTCTTGTAAATATAACGGAAACAACGATAGCCACCAAAGCAAAATCCAGATAGATTTCCGTACTCTGTCCTGTCTTCTTTGCCATCCATTCGGCAATCAACCAACCTGCAAGCATTCCTATACCAATCACGATTCCATAGTAAGCTATATGAAACCCAAATACATTAATACCGGACGGTACATTAGGAAGTTCTATGCCCAGGTTTGGGAATCTGATACTGGTACTTAATAACATCTCCATTCAATTCACCACATTTCATAATATTTTCAATTATATCAAAGTTTCGTCGTTAGATATTGTTTCTCATAGGTTTCATTTCATTTATACATTAAAGCGGAAAAGGATTACATCTCCGTCCTGAACAATATATTCCTTACCCTCAGAACGTACCAGTCCCTTTTCTTTAGCCGCATTATAGCTTCCGCACTCTACAAGGTTCTTATAATTTACTATTTCTGCACGAATAAAGCCTCTCTCAAAATCCGTATGGATTTTACCTGCAGCCTGAGGTGCTTTGGTACCAACCGTAATCGTCCAAGCCCTGGTTTCCTTCGGACCTGCGGTCAGATAACTGATAAGACCTAAGAGACGATAGCTTGCCTTAATTAGTTTTTCAAGTCCGGATTCACTAAGTCCTAGTTCCTCCAAAAACATCTTTTTCTCATCGTCGTCCAGTTCAGCAATCTCCTGTTCAATTTGAGCACATATAACAAACGCCTCAGAATTTTCTTCTGCAGCAAAAGTTCTGACTGCTTTCACATACTCATTGTTTTCTCCCTCGTCAGCCAGATCATCTTCTTTTACATTCGCCGCATAGATTACCGGTTTATCCGTCAAAAGATTATAGTCTTTCATCAGCTCCCGTTCATCTTCTTCTACAGAGAAACTTTTTGCCATTTTACCCTCTTCTAAGTAAGCCTTTAATCTTTGCAATAACTCCAATTCCTTTGCTAAGGCTTTGTCATTTTTCGCTCCCTTGGAGGTTCTGGCTATTCTTCTTTCCAAAATCTCTATATCAGAGAATATCAGCTCTAAATTAATAGTTTCAATGTCCCGCAGTGGATTTACAGAACCATCCACATGAATGACATTGCTATCATCAAAGCAACGAACCACATGAACAATCGCATCTACCTCACGAATATTGGACAAAAACTGATTACCCAGTCCCTCACCCTTAGAGGCTCCTTTTACTAATCCTGCAATATCAACAAATTCAATTGTGGCCGGAATTACTTTCTCCGAGTGGTATAAATCTCCCAGAACTTTTAACCTTTCATCGGGAACCGGAACAATTCCGACATTGGGATCTATTGTACAAAAGGGATAATTGGCAGATTCTGCACCTGCCTTTGTTAAAGAATTAAAAAGTGTACTTTTTCCTACATTGGGTAAACCCACAATACCTAATTTCATTGGTGTCTTCCTTCCTTACACAGTTTCTTATTTATTTATAATATTAGATTATATCTTATTAATCATAAAACTCTAACTGTTATATTAATACTTACCGTTAAGAATGTTCTACTCTAAATGTTATTAGATCATATTTTCATGTTCTGCTTATACTTACTTTTATTCTTTTCATTCTAAAAATACATATTTAAGTACTTAGCCTCTAATCTCTTGCTTCGATTACGATCAGACTTCCCTCTAAGAAATCAACAAATGCTTCTTCCTCTATTATTTCATTGCTGATACCAAGGCTGTTACCTGCTATCAGAGTAACATTGTTAAGAGGATACTTAAAGCCCTTAAGTGTCAACTCAGTGACCTTATCTGTAAAGGGAATTAAGGAAACATAGTTACCAAATTGATTGTTTCTTTTTATTGTAAAACTTTTATTCTTAAGATATATCTTATTGTTAGAATCAATCATACCGGCACTGACATTCAATTGCATTGGAAGCATCAATAGGTGGATATTCGCCAGTACATGATCCATTCTGCTTCCTGTTGCACCAACTATATCGATATTCGAAGGATTATGCATCAACGCTAATTCAATTGCTATCTGCGTATCTGTCTTATCTTTTTCCGTTGGAAATGTCTTAATGGGTGTCGATATCTCCTGGTATTTTTTAAGAAGGGTATGAGAAACCGAATCAAAATCGCCTACAATATAATCCAGGGAGAGTTTCAGCTGATCAGCTGCAATTAATCCATGATCCGCAGCAATCACCATAGTATAAGGTGTCTTTAAAACCTGATGTTTTAAGAATTCCTCGTCTACATGTCCACCGGTGATTATTAATATGTTATTATTGATCGTCTTATTGTTTTCGTTCATATCATCACGAATCCTCTGTTCCAGAATATTAATCAAAGTGTCGAAAGCACCGAAGGTGCTTTATTGCTATCCTATAACGCTATACAAGTCCACTTGTAATAGAGTTATAGGATAGCAATAAACAAGTGCGCAGCACTTTTGACACTTTAATCATCTATAAAACCAACTCTTTCTCACTTATGAAATCCCCTGTTTGAATTCAGCAAATATATTCTGATAGTCCGTTACATTCTCTTTGATATTACCGCCAAACACAGAGGTTCCGGATACAATTACATTTGCTCCTGCCTTCAGTACATCGATAACATTCGCTTTCGTAATACCACCATCAACCTCTATATCAAAATTAAAACCGTTTTGAACGGCTATTTTCTTAAGGTTTATTATTTTATCCAGAGTTTCCGGCAGAAAGCTTTGACCGCCAAAACCAGGTTTCACACTCATAATCAATACCATGTCCACAATTCCAAGAACATGCCCTAAACGTTCCAATGATGTTTCAGGATTTAATGTTACTCCTGCCTTTAATCCTAATTTCTTAATTTGTGTCAGAGTTTTATGCAAATCCTGACATGCTTCCACATGTACGGTAATGATATCTGCTCCGGCTTCCTTAAAAACCTCCAGATATCTTATGGGTTCTTCGATCATTAAGTGAACGTCAAAAATAAGCTTCGATTTTTTTCGGATCGAAGCTATTACCGGCATTCCGAAGCTAATACTTGGAACAAAATTACCGTCCATTACATCAATATGAAGATAGTTGGCACCTGCCTCTTCCACTATACTGATTTGTTCTCCCAATCTATTAAAGTCTGCTGCCAATATTGATGGAGCCAGTTTTATCATGTTGTCCTCCTTACATATCAAAGTATAAAGATGTAACACTAATACCTCTTGATATCTTTTAACTCTTTATACAAATCAACATAATTTTCATATCTTATCTTACTAATTTTTTCTTCCCTAAGAGCTTCTTTAACAGCGCAACCCGGTTCATTCAGATGCATACATCCGATAAACCTGCATTTGTCTTCATATTCATTAAACTCTATAAAATAATCTTTTAACTCATCTTTTTCAATTTCATTGATATAAAGAGAACTAAACCCCGGGGTATCCATAATGTAGGTATTATCTTCTACATAGATTAGTTCGGAATGTCTCGTGGTATGTTTCCCTCTTTTTATTTTATCACTAACTTTCCCGGTTTCCATATTGGCATCCGGTTGTAAAACATTAATCAAGGAGGATTTTCCGACGCCCGAGGGCCCTGCTAACACGGTGGTTTTCCCCTTGATTAGCTGCGTAATATCCGGTAACCCTTCCTTGTTTAACATGCTTGTACTAATAACTTCATAACCGCAACGCAGGTAAGTTTCTTTTAATAATATCATTTCTTTTTCTGATACGATATCATTTTTATTAAAACATACAATCGTATATACCTTCTGCTTTTGCATCATGATAAGAAATCGGTCTAATAGATTTAAATTCGGAGCAGGCTCCGCCGCTGCAAATATTACCATAGCCTGGTCAACATTTGCAACAGCCGGCCTGATTAAATCATTCTTTCTCGGAAGTATCTTCGTAATAATACCGATACCTTCCGGTTGATCATTGGTATCAATTTCTACATCATCTCCAACCAGGGGTTTGATATTTTGATTGCGAAAAATTCCTTTTGCCTTACATTCAAAAATTATATTCTCCCTGGGTACATGAACATAGTAAAATCCTGCTATACCTTTGATAATCTTTCCCTTCAAGCTATTCCTCCACAGCCTCAAATTCTACATACCACTCATATGCCTTAGTTTCACCCGGCATTACGAACGGAACACCGTCTACATACATTCGAACGATTCCGACCGTTTCATCTTCACCCTCGATATCTGTAATTGTCAATGGGAATTTATCCTGAGGAGTTATTTCCTCATATAAATTCGTTTTCCAAATACCTTGTTCCAGTTCCAAATAGATTTCTAAATCATCTTCCCCATAGCCATATTCATACGGGTTTAAATCTATTGTTACATCACCAATATAGCGTATTACATTGCTGCTCTCACCATCGGTTTCCACTCCTGTCGGTCCGGTGCTAACAGAGATATCAATGGAAGTACCGACATCTACCAGCTCCCCGGACGAGGTGCTCTGATATGTTACAATTCCAGCTTCATAGGTTTCTGACGGTTCTTCGCTGACATTACCAACATTAAGTCCAAGATCCGTTAACATCTTAGTAGCGTCTTCCAGGGTAGAACCGGTTAACAAAGGTACTGCCACCTGATTATTCTCCGGCCCGGTACTGATATATACTTTTACTGTTTGACCCTTAACCACTAAGGATTCTTTTGCCGGATCCGTTGAAACAACATGATCCTTAGGAATCGTATCACTGCTTACATAATCAACTACAGGGTCAAGTTCATATTGCTCCAGCTTCTTTTCCGCCTGTGCTTCAGTTAATCCGTAAACAAAAGGTATTTCAAAGGATTCCGGTCCCAGACTGATAGTTAACAAAACTTCGGATTTATATATTGTATCCCTATCTGCTTGTGGATATTGCAGCATAACGACACCTTTTTCGTATTCGTCTGAATAATCTTCAAAACGTTTGATGAATGCATCCGGATCCTTAGCTAAAATCGTATCCTCTGCATCTTCAAAGGTAAGACCCACAACCTGAGGAACTTTATAAGTAGCAGCCGTAGGGTCCGGCTCCGGCGTCGGTGTTAATGTCGGTGTCGGTGATAAAGTTGCCTGGGGTGTCGGTTCAGGTGAAAAAGGTTCAGTTTCACCCTTCGGTAATACAAAACGTACTACTAAAAATACGATAAGGGCAAACAATATAATTGCCGTTATAATATATCCTGCCAGGTAAAATTTTTCTATCTTGGTGTCAACGGTATCCAGATCCTCTTCCTCATTTGCTATTTTCCCGGTAGATTCCTTCATCCCATCATGGTATCCATTCGTATGATAATTTCCATTCTTTATTTTACCCAAATCATCATCGGATATATTAATCGTCGGTGAATCACTTGCGACAAAGGCAGGTATCTGAACAAAATCTCCGTCCGGATTCGCAATTGCTCTTTTTAAATCTAAAATCAGTTCAGATGCAGAGTGATACCTTCTTTCAGGCCGCTTCTGCATACATTTAAGTACAATTTTATCTATACTGACCGGAATGCTGGGATCTAATTCTCGAAGAGGCATTGCCTCTCCCTGAATATGAAGAAGTGCAACAGATACGGTATTATCTCCTGCAAACGGAACTTTTCCAGATAGCATCTCATAAAGAGTAACACCCAAAGAATAAATATCACTCTTCTCATCACTATAGCCGCCTCTTGCCTGTTCCGGTGAAAGATAATGAACCGAACCCATGGCATTGGAAGTAATGGTATTTGAATTTGTAGCCTTGGCTATACCAAAATCCGTTACTTTAACCTTACCGTCTCTTGAGATGATAATATTCTGGGGTTTAATATCCCTATGAATGATATGGTTATCATGGGCAGCTTCCATACCCTGAGCAATCTGTATTGCGATACCGACTGCTTCCTTAACTTCAAGCTTTCCTTTCCTTTCAATAAATCTCTTCAGGGTAATACCCTCAACCAATTCCATTACGATATAATGTAAACCGCCGTCATCACCTACATCATATACATTAACTATGTTAGGATGGGATAAACCGGCAGCAGACTGTGCCTCACCCCTGAATTTGTTTACAAAGCTTTTGTCACTGGAATATTCCGGTTTTAATACTTTTATGGCAACAAAACGGTTCAGCCGGTGGCATTTTGCCTTATAGACATCTGCCATTCCGCCTGAACCGACGTTATCAATAATCTCATATCGATCGCTGATAAACATACCAGGTTTTAACATTACTTCTCACCTCTTCTTCATACTTTTATAATTATGATCGCTATATTGTCTTTTCCACCATTCTGGTTTGCACATTTTACTAAAGTCTCTGTAGCCGCTTGGGGATCATCATTTTCTCTGATAATCCTCTCAATTGTCTCGTCCTCCAACATATTCGTCAGACCGTCCGAGCACATAAGTACAATATCTCCCTCATCTAAGTTCACTTCAAAGAAGTCCGGCTCTACTGTTTCGTTTGCTCCAATGGCTTTCGTAATGATATTTTTATTCGGATGAACCCTAGCCTCATTTCGATTGAGCTCCCCGTTTTTTACCATGACCTCCACCAGACTATGGTCTTCTGTAATTTGTAACATTTCTTTTCCTATCACATACAATCTGCTGTCACCTATATTGGCGACATACATGATCTTATCAATTATGGTCGCTGCCACAAAGGTAGTTCCCATACCTTCTAATTCAATCTGCTCCTGTGCTTTGCTACGTAAGATATCGTTGGTTTCTTTTAAAGCAGCTTCTATCATTGTAACCGGAGATGTAAGACTACTTTCCATTATCTTTTGTGTAAAAAACTCAACACAGAATCTTGAAGCATAATCGCCCGCATTATGTCCACCCATACCATCGGCTACGATAAATAAATTCGGTAAATTACCGACCGGTTTCTCCTCGCAAAAGACATAATCCTGGTTTATCTTCCGGCTTTCTCCAATATCAGTTATTGAAAATGCTTTCAAGCCTGCACCTCCTCGTTTTGCCCATTACCCCTAAACGCGTAATTTATCGATATAACTCTTTCTTAATTGTCCACATGCTGCATCGATATCCGCGCCCATTTCTCTTCTAATAGTAACATTAATTCTATTTTTTTCAAGTATATTTTTAAAAATTTGCACTTTTTTGTTCTCTGTTTTCCTATAATTTCTTTCTTTGATTGGGTTTACAGGAATTAAATTCACATGGCAATTTAGGCCTTTGATTAAGGCTGACAACTCCTTCGCATGTTCTTCTTCGTCGTTCACACCTTCAACCAGACTATATTCAAAGGTCAGTCGTCTACCTGTTTTTTCATAATAATAGCGAAACGCTTCCATAACTTCATTAAGATCATATTGCCTTGCTACTGGCATTAGTTTCTTCCTTATTTCATTGTTCGGTGCATGAAGAGAAAGTGCCAGCGTAATAGGCAGACCTTCCTTTGCAAAATCCCGAATACGGTCCGGTATTCCACAGGTTGATACGGTTATGTTACGGGCGCTGATATTTAAACCTTTTGAATCGGTTAACATTCTTAGAAACCGAATCAGGTTATCGTAATTATCTAGGGGCTCTCCCGTACCCATTACTACCACATTAGAAACTCTTTCTTCACTAAGCGTTTGAATACGGTAGATCTGATCCAGCATTTCGGAAGGAAGTAAATCCCTCTCTTTCCCTCCTATGGTAGATGCACAGAAGGTGCAACCCATCCTACAGCCAACCTGGGAGGAAATACAAACACTATTCCCATGACGATATTTCATCAATACACTTTCAATGACCCTATCATCCATTAGACGAAAAAGATACTTAATCGTTCCATCTGTCTCAGAGTGTAAAGCATCTACTTTCTCTAGAGATACAATAGGGAATTTTTCTTTCAGTTCATCTCTCAATTGTTTTGGCAGATTCGTCATATCATCATAATCTTTTACTAATTTAACATGGAGCCATTCATAAATCTGTTTCGCCCGAAAGGCCGGCTGTCCAATTTTTTTAAGTTCCTGCTCCAATTCATTTATATAAAGAGATCTAATATCTAAATTTTCCATTTAACATTCCTATTCTGTCATATATATAGTATGACTTATTTCCAACTATCAACCATTAGAAAGCTCGTTATTCGGTTTTTTTATTGATTTATTCATTTTATAAATACATAAAAAAATCAATAGATTTTTATAAAGTTGTTATATAAAGCAGTTTTAAATGATATCTTACGAATTATATTTATATCCAAACCTTCTATCTTCTTCTCATCCTAGAAAGGAAAAAACCATCCGTAGGATGAACTCCTTGTACCAACTGAAGATAACCCTGTGCTGTAGTTTCATAATGTAGGTTATTAGGGAGATAAGGATTCAGACTTTCCGGTTCAAATTCATATTGCTTTAAAAACCAATCCCTATTTTCTATGTTTTCTTCTTTATTTAAGGTACAGGTACTGTAGATAAGTATACCGCCGGGTTTTACATAATCCTTAGCAATGCTTAGTATTTTCCTTTGTAAATCTATCAGTTCTTTTTGTTGATTTTGTGTCAATTTATATTTAATGTCTGGTTTTTTCCCTAATACTCCCAAACCGCTACAGGGGAGGTCTGCAATTACGACATCGGCCTGTCCGATATTCGCATCATCTAAAACCGTTGCATCCCATATCTTTGTCTCCACATTATGAAGATCTAACCGTATAATGTTCTGTTCTATAAGGCCAATCTTATATTCCGTTAAATCTCTGGCAGATACCTTTCCTGATTTTTCAGCTGCATGTAGCGCCTTTCCCCCCGGTGCCGCACATACATCAATGACATAATCCTCTTTCTTAAGTCCTGCCACCTGGCAGACCAGCATGGAGCTGATATCCTGAACCGTAAAATATCCCAGGTGAAACGCTTTTAGCTTATCAATGTAATCGTAATCTTTGATCTGAAAAGCATAATCTAAAATCTCATTGTCTATGACAGTAACACCTTCGTTTAAAAGTATATCTTTAAGTTCACCGGGTGTAATTTTACTCTGATTACATCGGATGGTTGTTTCTTTTTCTTTCTGGGAAGACGCCAGAAGTATTTCTGTTACTTCAAAGCCGTACTGACCAAGAAGCTGTTCTACAATCCATTCCGGAACGGAATAGGTAACCTGCAGATAAGCAATCGAATCTTTTGAAGGATCGGGATATGCAATATTCATCTTATTCCTGGCAATATTACGAAGTATTCCGTTCACAAAGCCGGAAAGCTTCGTAAAACCTCTCTTTTTCGCCAACTTAACCGCTTCGTTACAGATTGCAGACTCCGGGATACTATCCATATATAAAAACTGATACACACTTAACCTTAGGAGGTTACGTATCAACGGCTTCATTTTTAATACTTTTAAAGAAGCAAATTGATTAATAATATAATCCAAGGTAAGATATCGTTTGACAGTACCGGTAAATATACGGGATAGAAAGGCTCGCTCCTGTTTATCCAGGTGTTGATAACGCTTTAGGGTATGATTTAATACCCTATGGCTAAACTTATCCCCCTCAATGGTTTCAATTAACATATCAAGAACGATTTCCCGGGCATTTACCTTATCAGTCACGATTTCTTCCTCCGAATAAAATAAGTAGTCTAAGTAGCTGTAGAATCGTTGCTGCAGCTGCAGCCACATAGGTTAAAGCTGCTGCATTTAATACTTTTTTCGTCTGATCCAGCTCTTCACCAAACAAAATCCCTGTTTCGCCAAGTCTTGCCACAGCTCTTTTTGATGCATTAAATTCTACCGGCAAGGTTACCAGCTGGAATAAAACCGCGGCAGAGAATAAAATGATACCAATATTAATCAGAGTACTGGAACCTCCTAGTAATACACCTACAATTATAATTGGCCATGCCATCCTCGATCCAAAATTAGCTACCGGCACCAGAGTTCCTCTGAGTCTTAACGGTGCATATTCCTGCTGATGTTGAATCGCATGTCCACACTCATGAGCTGCAACGCCAATCGCTGCAATAGAATTTTGCCCGTATACGGAATCGGATAATCGAAGTACCTTAGTTCTTGGGTCATAATGATCACTTAAATGTCCGGATACTCTTTCAATATGAACATCATAGATACCGGATGCGTGTAATAATCGTTCCGCTGCCTGCGCTCCTGTCATCCCAGATATGCTTCTGACAGCGGAATACTTCGCATAGGTGGATCTTACTCTTGCAGAAGCTGCCAAGGTTAAAACCACTCCGATAATTACTAATATATAAGTCGGATCAAAATAATAAGGAAAATAATATCCCATAATTACACCTACTTTCTTTTTTTAAAATGTTTCTGTTTTTCTATGTGTTATGTTATTAGTTTATGTTATTTTATTCTTTGTACAACAATATAACATTGTATAAATAATTCCAGAATTTCTGTATCATTTCTCAACATAAATATTAATGATCAACTTCTTAATTCATGTTGTATTATTTGTTTACTACTATTCATTCATTAATAAATAGTTAAATATTGATTATCTTCCATACTTTAACTCTAACTCTTATTGTTTATGAAAAAAATTATTTCGACCGTTAAATATATTAATTCACCGCTCGTTAGGTTACAGTACAATCATATACAAAGTGATTTTCGGACTAATTCCTTCCCAATTTGGTTCCCTTGGATAAGGAATATCCCCGCAAGAATGCATCGGCGCTCATCCTCTTCTTACCTTCCAACTGAAGTTCCTTAAGAATTAAGGCTCCTTTCCCGGTCATAACCACGATGGCATCTTTCCTAATCTCAATAACCTCTCCCGGCTCAGCCTTCACATCGGTATCCTCCACCTGAGCAACCCATAGCTTTAAAGTCTTTCCATCCAGATGAGTAAAGGCACTGGGCCAAGGGTTAAGTCCCCTGATCAGTCTCTCAATCTGTTCTGCTGACAGGGAAAAATCAATATTACCCATGCTTTTGTCAATTATTTTAACATAGGTAGCTTTGGAATCATCCTGAGGTATTCGTTTAGCAGTACCTTCTTTAATCTGATCCAGTGCCTCCGCCAATAAATCCGCCCCCAAAACAGCCATCCTATCATGCAGACTACCACCTGTTTCATCCGGAGCTATGGTTAGACTTTTTTGTAAAATCATATCTCCGGTATCCAGCTTAACATCCATATACATAATCGTGATACCGGTTTCTTTTTCGCCATCAATAATAGAGTATTGAATTGGTGCTGCTCCACGGTATTTTGGTAATAGAGAACCATGTACATTAATACATCCATAAGGAGGTATATCAAGCAGTTCCTTCGGTAAGAGCTGTCCAAAGGCGGCTACCACAATTACCTCCGGCTGCATTTCCCTGATTTTTTGAACAAAATCCGGTTCCCTAACCTTCGTAGGCTGATATACTTTAAGATTATGCTCTAGGGCAACCTCTTTTACCGGAGGAAAGCTCATTTCCTTACCTCTCCCCTTTACCTTGTCCGGTTGCGTGACTACCGCAATCACTTCATGACCAACCTCTATCATTTTTTTAAGAATTACCGCTGCAAAATCAGGCGTACCCATGAATATTAACTTCATTGTCAACAATCCTTTCGTCTATTTAAAACCATAGTTCCATCTGTATTTGTTAAATCAAAACTAGCTAACAATTCATAACTTGTTGTAGTTTTATTATCTTATTATATAGAAGAGATGTAAAAAGTCTATGGTTTTGTAAAACCTTCACTAAAATTTCATAATTCTAATAAGCTGCTAATGATTATCTTTATAAACCTCATAGGCATAATGTTTATTCTATTATCCACTAATGTATCCTCTCTTGTGAATAGACATATCTTCATCTCGACTTCATAGGGTATTAAATCACGCTAATTCATCCACTTCTTCCGTATTATAGGTGCTTCGGAGTTCACCGTTTACCCTATCCACATAAAGTTCTCCGTTTAGATGATCAATTTCATGGCATAAAGCTCTGGCTAGCAGCTCGGTTCCTTCTATTGTAAACTCCTTCATCTTTGTATCATATGCCCGAACCTTCACATAATTAGGTCTGGCCACAGTACCAATCTTACCGGGAACACTAAGGCATCCTTCATCACCAATCTGTTCACCGTCTGTTTCCAGTATTTCAGGATTGATTAATATGATAGGATCATCGCCTTCCTCGGATACATCAATAACTACAACTCTTCTAAGTACACCAATCTGAGGTGCCGCAAGACCAACACCTTGAGCCTCATACATGGTATCCAACATATCCTCAATTAGTGTTATTATTTTTTTGTCAACCTCTTTAACCTCTCTACATACCTTTTCTAAAACTTTATCCCCTATTTCTCTAATATTTCTGATTGCCATATCCATCTTTCCTTTCTATTCGTGTATCAATTTGCTCAAGTTATATTGTATTTATAAAAAAGATTATATTATCTTATACCATCTAATCATAAATACTTTCTTATCATTATGCTAATGCTGGCGATAGAAGCGAAACTTTTCTAAATCCAGTAGTAGCCTTACATTCTTTTAAGCTTGTTTAATATCCGCTCATTGGATTAAAATCAAATTGAAGATTACAGTTATTAAAATATTCTGAATAACTATAATATCCCTCCAAATAATTTTTTAGGTTAACGAGGTTTTGATAATCCTCATCTTTCATATAAATCACCCTACGATATATATCATTGACCTTAGCAATTCCGGCAGGAGCTGGTCCTATGACTTGAAGTTCCTGTGAATTTTGATTCATCCATTCCTTAATTGCTTCTCCGGCAAACTGTGCAGCTTTCTCTACTTTCTCTTCCTCCTTAGAGGATATGAGTATCAGCAGTATATGTGCCGCCGGCGGATATTTCATTAATTTTCGATATAGCATCTCCTGTTCAAAAAAAGCTTTGTAATCTCCTTTTGCCGCACAGGTGATACTGTAGTGTTCCGGATGATAGGTCTGTATTACAACTTCTCCGGGTAACGCATCCCTTCCTGCCCTTCCGGCCGCCTGACATAATAGCTGAAAGGTCCTTTCCCCAGCTCTGAAATCCCCTGCATACAAGGATAAATCAGCTGCTATAATACCTACTAAGGTAACTCTCGGAAAATCATGACCCTTGACGATCATCTGGGTTCCTACCAGGATATCCGCTTTCTGCTGTGCGAATGCTTTTAAGATTCTTTCATGTCCGCCCTTTAATTTCGTGGTGTCCGTATCCATTCGAAGTACTCTCGCATTGAAAAATTCCTTTTTTACGAACTCTTCCACCTTCTGTGTTCCGGTACCAAAGGCTGCAATATATTTTGATCCGCAGACAGGACACTTTTGCGGTAGGTGCTCCTTATGACCACAATAGTGACAAATTAACTTACCACTGTTGTGAGAAGTTAAGGATATGTCACAGTGGAGACATTTCACTACATGCCCGCAGCTTCTGCAGGATACAAAGCCTGCATATCCTCTGCGGTTTAAAAACAGCATAATCTGTTCATTTTTTGACAGACGCTCAGAGATTAACTCCTTTAGTTTTTGACTAAATATGGATTTGTTCTTATTCTTTAATTCCTCCCTCAAATCTACGACCCAAACCTTAGGAGGTATTGCTTCCTTCGCCCTTTTGGTTAAGGTATATAACTTATATTCACCCAGCTCTGCTTTGTGATAGGCTTCCAAAGATGGGGTTGCAGAGCCCAAAATAACGGATGCATTTGCCATCATGGCACGCTTAATAGCCACATCCGTTGTATGGTATTTGGGAGTCGTCTCACTTTTATAGCTGTTTTCATGCTCCTCATCGATAATTATCAGACCAAGATTTTTAAACGGTGTAAAAAGTGCGGACCTGGGACCAATGATGATATCAATTTCCCCTGCCTTGGCCCGCTCGCTTTGATCAAATCTCTCCCCATGGGACATCTTTGAATTCAGTATGGAGATCCGTTCGCCAAATCTTATATAAAATCTCATAACCGTCTGATAGGTAAGGGCAATTTCAGGTATCAACATAATCACCTGTTTCCCTTGTTTTAAAACCCCATCAATAATATCCATATACACCTCGGTTTTACCGCTTCCGGTAATACCATGGATTAAGTAAGTAGCACGTACTCCGGTTATATAATCCTGTAGGATATTCTCTACAATTCTTTTTTGATCTTCATTTAAATTAACCGATTGATACGGTGTATCCTCCAGCTTAATCGGATTACGGTAAATCTGCTCAGCTACCGTTTTTATAACCCCTTGTTCTTCCAAGCCTTGTAGTGTACTACGGGATATTTTTAATTTATGAATAACTTCATCATAATCAAGTGTATTCTTTTTTTGTAATGCCTCAAGTAGCCGGATTCTGGCCGGATTATTCTTACGTAGATTTTCCCCATAAACCTCAGTAAACTTTTCTTCCTTTATATTCAGGCATATACGTTTCCGTTCCTTGATCTTGACCGTCTTTTTCACCGGAAGCACTGTTTTTAATGAGTCGTTCATCGTGCCCCCGAAGGTTTCTTTCATCCATGCAGCAAGATGTATCAATTGGCTTTCTATCACGGTAGCCTCCGGAACGATCTGACTAATCTGTTTTATAAGCCCTTTATCAATCTTAGGTTCATCGCTGATTCCAATGATGTATCCGCTAAGGAAGCGATTTCCCCTTCCAAAGGGTACCATAACCTGGGTCCCGATTACTGCTGTCTCTTTGTATTCTTGCGGAATGGCATATTGATATGTCTTATCCAAATTTTCATGGGAAATATCGATTATGATATCAGCATACAACTGTTTCGACATTTTATGCCCTCCTTCGTGTTTTTAAAGTTCAATCTTTGTCTTTATCTTTATCTTTTATCTTCCTAATAAAATTGCATTATCGTATTTATATGAATATATAATAATTACTCTTGCTCTTACTATAAGTTGTCACCTATTTACAATCCTTCAGCGGCGTCTCTGATCAATTCCCGGTCATCCATATGATATTTTACGCCTTTAATTTCCTGATAATCCTCATGTCCTTTTCCGGCTATGACAATGACATCTCCTTCCAAAGCATGTTCAATACTGTAACGGATGGCTTCTTTTCGATCTATAATCTCCACATATTGACCGGGACCTTTTTTTACTCCAACAATGATGTCATTAATAATATCCTGCGGTTCTTCAAATCTTGGATTATCCGAGGTTACAATGGTGAGATCAGCAAGGCGTGAGGATATCTCACCCATCTCAAATCTTCTGTCTCTGGAACGGTTTCCTCCACAACCGAATACACATACGAGCCGTTTTGGCTGATATTCCTTTAAGGTGGTCAACAAGCTTTCCAGACTCATGGCATTATGGGCATAATCTAACATAACCGAGAATTTATCTGATACAGGAACCAGTTCTACCCTTCCTCTAACTCTAACAGTATCCAATGCTTGTTTTATTTTATCTACGGATACATTGAAGTGGCTGCATAGGGCAATCGCACATAGAGAATTATATGCATTAAACTTACCCGGAATATTAAGTTCTACATCAAAATTCATAAGACCTTCAACCCGATATGCTATTCCTAAGTATCCCTGCTTATTCAGTAACCGAACCTCCTTAGCCTGAATGTCCGCTTGATCTGAAAAACCAAAAGTTTCTACCTCACAGGTGTGTCCTTTCAGTATCTCCTCAAAATGAGAATCATCCCTATTGATTAATCCAATCTTACATTGCTTAAATAATTTACTTTTACATTCCAAATATTCTTCAAAATCCTTGTGCTCATCACCACCAATGTGATCCGGCTCAATATTGGTAAAAATTCCGTAATCAAACGTAAAACCGGATACACGGCTGTGCTTCAGACCCTGAGAGGAAACCTCCATAACAACACATTCACAACCGGCTTCTACCATTTTCGCAAAGGTCTGCTGAACTATAAATGATTCCGGAGTAGAATGACTGGCCGGTATTACATCATCTCCAATAATGTTCTCAATGGTTCCGATCAAACCGGTCTTAATTCCTACCTTTTCAAGAATAGACTTTACCATGTAAGTAGTTGTCGTCTTCCCCTTCGTTCCTGTAATTCCGATTGTTATCATTTTATTTGCAGGGTGACCAAAATAGGCTGCTGACATAACTGCCAATGCCTCCCTGGTACTTTCCACGCGAATTACCGTTACATCCTTAGGAAGAACAACATCCTTCTCAACAACGATAGCTGCTGCACCATTCTTCACGACTTCATCTATATAATCATGTCCGTCATGCTTAGCTCCGGATATACATACAAAAACACAGTCTTTTATCAATGATTTTCTGGTATCATACACTAACTCTGTGACTAATGTATGAACATCTCCCTGAATACAGGTATAATCAAGCTTTTCTAACAATTGGTCTAATTGCATAATGAGCCCTCCTCTTTTCATTTTATTACAGATTAATATTCTTTTCTATATAGGTATCGTATTGTCTTATCAGTGATCTCATTCCTATTATGTTGCTTGTATCTTTCTTATTCTTATGGTTTATTATATGTAAAAACATAATTTACACATATATAATTATAGGCTAATTATCTTATTTGTAAAGAAAAAGATAGGCATGTGAATTATCCCACCTAACCCAATATTATAAGAAAAGTTATTTGAATTTATGGTAATTATTTTTTAGAGGTAGCATGCATTTCATGATTGATAATAAAAGATAGATATGAAAAATCCGCCTCAAAAGCTAGAAACTTTCAAAGCAGATTATCATACATTAATATTATATTTAGTCCAATTACTCATGGAACATGCCTTATTGCTCTGTAAATAATTTTGATATATTATATCGTAATCTATGTATGTGGTTTAATCTGAGTTGATAAATTCGCTTAACCTGTTTTGATCAGAATTTAGAGAATAACAACTCATTATATCTATATATCAAATGAAAGATAGCGATTCAGGTTTTTTATCGGGGAAATTCTATTTTAACAACGAATTTCACCACTTAGATAAAGGTTTGCATATCCTCCTATCTCCACCCTGTCTTCATAATCTTTACAGTAAAGCGTTCCTCCTCTTTGGAAAGCTGTTTTGCCAAAAGCTCCGTCTTAGATAATCTCTTACTCCAAAATGGTATCAAAGTTGTATGGGAGGAACCTGTAACCGGGTCCTCATCAATTCCAGCATTTGGTGCAAAAAATCTTGAGACGAAATCGCAATCCTTACCTTTCGCAGTAATGATAAATCCGAACGTATCTTTTATCTGTTTCAACATCAAAAAATCCGGAACAAGATTGGCGACCGCATCTTCGTCTTCCACTACAACAAGCAAATCTCTGGATTTATAAGTTTGCAATACCTTAACCCCCAAGGCCTTTTCTAATAAATCCGGCACCGCACAGGCTACGGGCTTTCTTGAGGGGAAATCCAATGTAAAGATATCTTCGTTTCGGTTTACGCTCAGTAACCCGCTTTTCGTATGGAACTTCACCTGTTTCATTGTAGTATCCACATAATTCATCAATACAAAGGCGCTTCCCAATGTAGCATGACCACATAAATCAATCTCCACCTCAGGCGTAAACCATCTTAAGTCATAATATCCGTCCCTTTTCACCAAGAAAGCTGTCTCTGCCAGATTGTTCTCATAAGCGATATTTTGCATCAATGTATCACTTAGCCATTCCTCCAGTAAACATACACCGGCCGGATTGCCGTGAAACGGTTCCTTAGTAAATGCATCCACCACATAGTACTTCATAGGAAGCCCCTCCTTAACAAATATTATTGGGTAATATAGCACATAGGAATGATTTATTCAAGCAAAACCCAATATGATTAATCAGTAATAACCCATAATTATTAATCAGTACTATCAATCTTAGATCAAGAGCCTTAATTCCTCTTACAGCGCTGAGTTACCTTTACCAGCTTACAAGGAGTTCGCAGGGTTTGGATCTCCTCGAAATATTCAAAAGACTGATACACAATAAGTTCAATCATCTATACCAAAATCCACAATATTAAGTTCCGGTAGTTCTTCATCGATGATTTGAGCCACAAGATTAATCCAACTGTTACAACGATTTAATACAATGGAATCTCCGGTTATTACATACTTCTTCTTATTGAGGATCGCATCTGCATTATGAACCAGTTCCACTGTAACTTCATAAGGAAAATCCTTTAACAGCTCAAGAATTCGCATCTTTAGCCTGCCGGTATTGGATACCGGAGAATCCAGATAAAAGCATGCTTGACCTATCATCATCTTTCTTAGCATGTTTCCAATCAACAAAATTGCACCATCGGTTTTATCAATTAGCCGGTAAGTCCCTCTAAGCCCTGCCAAGTCCCGTATCGTTCCATCCATACAACGAATTAAGGTTGAGTATGATAAAGCCACCTCCAAGGTAATAATCAGATTTAGCCCATCCAGTAATACCACCTTCCCTTCCGGAATATGTTCACACAGCTTCAACCTTCTTTCACTGATAACATCCCTCGTTGCCGTTGCTCTGACGATAGCCAGTCTCTGGCGTTCACTGAGCATATAATGATTACCGACGAAGGTAGAGGCACTTTTGATTGGATAGCCCTGCTCCAGCAGATACAAAAGATCTGACTGTGCCTTCTTTAATATAATAAGGCTTTCCTCATTAAATTCATGTATATCCGCAGGAACAAAACCCCTCTTTGACATTCTACTACCTCTAACCTTTTATATATTTATTAGTTTTGGTCATGTTCGACCATATGTAACAAGTAAACCCTGAACTTTAAGAAAAGATTTTTTTGTATTTGCATCCTTAAAATACTCAGCTAATTTTGCTCTCATTGTGATATAAGCTTCTACCTGAGCTCTATCAACTCCACGACTCATAAAATATTCAATTGTATTTTCCTGATCCGTTACGGAAAAGGATTGGTTAAGACCTTGAATTTCAATAAAATCCTGTACTATTTCCTCGTAATCCACCATATCGGGATCTACATATATTATTCTATCATTCATACGGATATCGATACCCTGTAGTCCTAATTGCTTCATATAAAACGGCAGACGCATACCAATCGCATAGTCCCTGCCTTCACATTCCAATTCCTTCTTCCATATCTTATGAAAGTCAAAGGCGGTACAAAGATATTCATAATCCATACCATCAATATAAAGTCCGTCTTGCTCGAATTCCCGATTCACGTCCAAACAGACAATAAGGCCTCCCTTTTTGACAGAAGCTTTCATTATTTTTAAAATTTCTTTTGGCCTGTTCAGATGACGTAATCCCACCTGACTTATGGCAACATCATATTTATTATCTGCTACAAAGGTATATAAATCAGACGAGAAAAACTGGGCATTGAATTCAGTATTATGATATTTTATCCTTGCATTATTCGTAAAATACTCATTATCAACTCCTGTATAGGAACTCCCCTCGGGTAGCATATCAAGTAATTGCATCCCAATATCACCCTCACCACACCTAAAATCAATCACATTAACCGACTTGTCTATCTTCCATACATCATTCACAAGAAATCTTAAGTAATCATCATTCCAAAAATATTTACGATTTTTATACATACCCTTCTTATCATTCCAATAATCACGGTTGTCTGTATTTCTCGGTACATATGCCTGCTGTCGCAGTGGTTTCAGACCCAATAATTCATCTACAGATACCTGAAAATATTCTGCTACATTTGGTAAAAGTGTAATATCTGGCATCGTAGTACCTGTTTCCCATTTGCTTACGGATTGAAAAGATACCCCTAGTACCTCTGCTAATTCCTGTTGTCCTACCCCTTTTTCTTTTCTTAACTCTGCTATTTTTAGTTTTACTGTTGCCATTATGATACCTCCTAACGTTTTATAACCAGATGTTAACATATTAGATAAGACAAACCGATAACGCAGTGTGCGAGTTTATTCGCTTTATTGTTGAATCTATATTCATCCTTATGTGCTTTTTAATAAGCAAACATATAATAAAAATCCCAAATATATATTGATTATGTTGACTAAATCATATAACAATTCTCTTTCTATGACAATCCATTAGTTTATTAGTCTTTGTTTCAAAAAATTTCATTTACCTACATATCATATAAATGTCTGCCTGCTTAATAAATAAGCCAACAAGGATACGTATACAAAATATCCGTTTCATATCGTCGTTTCAATTTAGATAAAATGGGTAACTCTATATTTTTTTTATGAAATAGACTATTCACCTGTTACATTACATGAAATTGTCATATAATAGTATAATAGAACGAAATGATACGGGGAGGGGATACGAATGCTGAAAATTGACATCAAAGTTGATCAAATAGATTTTAACACCTTAGCGGATAAATTGCTTCCGGACCAGTTTAATAATTCTTTCGTGAAAACGGGAATTCGCATATTGCCTGCAAAAGAAAAGATCTCAGCTTTCCTAATTGATAATAATTCAGAAAAAATATCAGAAGAGCTAAACAATCTTCTAAAAAAAGAAAATATACCGATCAAGATTAAAAAGCTTCATATTGAAAAAATATAGTTAGGGGTGAGTGAATGTTAAAATTAGAATTGCTGCTGGATGAAATTAATTATAACGCCTTAATAGAAAGCTTATTGCCAAAGCTTTTGGAGGATATATCGAAACAAGATAATAAATTAGGTAAAGTAGGTCAGTTGTTGATGGACATGAAGGATTATCCCATCCAAATGATTACAGCTGCTTTAGATACATTACCACAGAAATCAAAAAATGAACTAATCGTTAATCTTATCTCCATCTATAATGAGGACATAACCAAAGGAATCAATCACATCTTAGAGAAACAACAAATTTCTGCAGATGTTTTAGATATAAAGTTAAATAATATATAAGTGACAAGGGTAAGTGACAAAGGGACGAGTGACAAGGGGACGGAGTGACAAGGGGACGGGGTTGTCGACACATCACGAGTGACAAGGGGACGGGGTTGTCGACACATCATATTCTTTGTATTACACCCCTACTAATTCCAGTCAATCTTTCAATTTGTCTAATTGATAAGCCATACCTCTCCTTCAGGTCATTTAAATACATATTCCTTTTAACTTTATCAAATTTTTGTATATCTATGACATGGTCAATTTGGCAATGTCTCTTTATTATATTTCTTGCATCATCGTCTGTTAACCGCTGTTTTTCCAATATATCCAGACATTCATCATCGTTGTCCTTGTTTATAATCTCAATAAATCGCCTTATTGCTTGTTCTCTATTTGTATTCAAAGTATTCAGCACAAAGTCTATCTCAGTCTGATTACTTCCTCGAATATAGTCAATATAGTTACTCCATTTATAATTTTCAATTTTAGTAACCATACATGCCTTTAAAGGATTTTGAAAAATATATCTAAGTACAGTGAGAAAATACTCATCCTCTTCAATAGGTTCGCTCTTAAACCGATCTTGAAACAAGTACCCCACCCTTCCATATTTTTTGTTATACCAAAAGACATAACTACCACATATTCTTCTCATGACTGTCTCTAGTGGTTCCTTTCCTTCTTTTAGCAATAAATGCAAATGATTACCCATTAAGCAATAAGCATATATCTTATATTCACATATCTCTCTGTATCTTTGCATTGTTTGAATAAACCTTTCGTAATCTTCTTCAACTTCAAATATAGTTTGTCGATTTATTCCTCTCATAATGATATGGTATATTCCACTATTGCTTTTAATCCTTGCTACTCTTGGCAAAAAAACACCTCCATGGTAAATTATTTATCAGTGTCAATAACCCCGTCCCGTTGTCAGCCGTCCCGTTGTCAGCCCATCCCGTTGTCAGCCTATTCTTTTATATAATCACTTATCTCCATCCTCTTCCCATCTGTCTTTATTATAATAGCCCCACTCTCATATGTAATTTTAACCTGAGTCTTTGTTTCCTTTAACCTCTCTAAAACCTCATCGTGAGGATGTCCATAACTATTCATTAGGGCAACGATATTGATACAATTAAACGATGAACCCCCTTAGGGCAAAAAAATGCACACCCCACGGTTTAACGATACCGCACAGTGTGCATTACTATGTTTACGGCTGAGAGAACAGAATTAATGCTTCTATCCCCATCTGCAATTTTTAAAAATCTCTAAGATAAAACTGAATTTGAACACGTATTCCATATATTAAATCTATGGCCAGATTGTTAATAGTGATTTAAACATTATCATTGTCTTCATAAATATTATTTATTTCATAAAGAGAATTTACTACTAACCATAGCTGAGGATAAAATTGCATTATATTCCAGATCGAGATTCCATTTAACCCAGTTTCATTTACTAAATTTATATATGCATTAATACTTCGAGCATCTCTAAACCGTACAATATATTCTCTATCTAGTATATATTGAAAATATGCAGTTTCGGATACTTCATCATAATTTATTGTAGCACCCACATTTTTAGATAATTCTACTGCTGCATTACTAGTAATTACTAGTCCTTTTGATACTCCAAGGATAAAAGGTAATTCCCATAGATATCCGAGAATTGGTAAACCTATCCACATCCTTTCTGTCGGAAATATTTCTGCCATATTACGAACATATTTTTTAATATTCTGAAAAGATATAATACCAGTAGGGATTCCAATATAATTGCCCCATTCATATGTCATTAAAAATAAACCATCTATATATTGAATAAGTCTTGAATACTCAAAACCCTCATATACAATACCAGTCATTATTTCAAATGAACTTAGACTCAATGTATTAAATACAATTGTATATCCTTCATTCTTTAATGCACTTGAAAGTTTACTAATAAAATCTACGTAATTACCTCTATTTTGCGGAAAAATATATGGTACATTAATATTAACGCCATAATATCCCTTTGACTTTAAAATATTAAGCACATTATAAATCAATTGTTCCTGGCTCTCTTGACTCATTAATAAATTCTGCATAACATTACTTTCACTGATTTGGTTAATATCTACTGCATTTAACATCATAATAGGCGCTACTTGGTAGTGCTTCGCTAGTTCAATTATCTTTTTATCATCAATATCATTAATTCTTCCTTCATCAGTAAAAGAATAACTATAAACTGTAATATATGTTAAAAAAGGTAATGTCTTTTTTAAAACATCTGTATTTATATATGGATAAGCATAACCATAGGTAGAAAGTTTACCTACTTTTTCGTTCTCGTAACTAATAACAATAATTTCTCCCTGATAAATATAATTCCTACCTGAAAGATACGGATTGTTTCTCAATAATTGCAACACTGTAATCCCATATAAATTCGCTATCCCGTATAATGTATCCCCTTCTTGAACAATATGAGTCACTTGAGGGATTAAGATAATCAGAGTTTCTCCAATAGCCAAATTATGTGGGTTTTGTATTTCATTATCTAATATTAACCTCTCCTCTGATACGCCATATTTCTTAGCTATTTCATTCGTTGACTCACCAGATTGCACTACATGAATAATCATACTAACACCCTAAAATATATTCATTATTAGTATATGAATTAATTATGATCTCAATTCCACCTTTAAAAGTATAAATCACTTTCTTCTTATAAATACTGTTACATACTCAACCATTACACCCCAAATCCCCTCATCAAAGGAAGGCAAAAAAATAAGGCTTGCCTTATTTGACATACATTTCTATTTATGACTATCGAATTGTTGATGATAACTTCGGTTTAATTAGTGATTTTGATGATACTACTATAATTAAAATGGCAAAGCAATATGATACAATTCCTTTATTAGCGATTTCTGCACTTTCACCATCAGGGGAAATAAATACCGAGTTTCTTTATGAGTTATTATTGGATAATGAATTGCAAGAAAAATTGATTAATGAAGTGCTTCATATTTTAAGGTATAAAGGATATATGGGAGCTAATTTAATAATTAGTAATATAACTCATTACAATCAAAGTATATACCTTAATATCATTGAAAAGATATCAGCAATATTAAGAAATGAGGGATACATTTTTAAGATAACTATCACTTCTAATGATTACACTGATTTAAATCTTAATTATAATAGTATAAGTTTATTTGTTGATAGGATAATCTTCTTAGAAAATATTTGGATTAAGCGTATACAGCCACCAGCACCTGTAAGCAATATTTCATTAATAAGCTCTTTTATTGAAAATATTATTAGCAACGTTTCACCTGAACTAATTTCTTTTGGAGAACCTCTAATTGGGATAGATTGGATTATTCCACATAAGCCTGGCTCAACAGCAAATTTAATGTCACTTAATTCTGTAATTAATTTAGCATATGGACAAAAAGCAGTAATTCAATTTGATGAAGTATCTCAAACACCGTATGTTTATTATGATAAGACTTCAGAAGGAGGTAATGAACAACATATAGTATGGTTTATAGATGCCCGAAGAATAAAGGCATCAGATGACGTTATCCTTGATTATGATTTAGTAGCTACAAATTTTTGGAATTTACGAAGCTATTATCAGCCGCTATTTTCAATCATTGCTGCAACTTTCAACATTATTAAGTTACCAATTCAATAAAATTGTAAATTAATTATATGCTCTTATTCCCAATTTGCTCAAAATGCACAAAATGCTTCGCAAATTGGGAACTTTTATAATAGCATTACATAAACCTCACTTTAATCTTTTTATTACCATTCAATTCTTGAAGGTGATACGTATATATTCCTTATTAAATACTGTTATGAAATCTACAAGGCTACTCCAAAGGCTCTTGTCAAATTCATCAATCAGCTGTTCCTGTTTCTGTAACCTTTTCATAAAGCCTTTCAGGCTACAAATAAAGATCGGGGATTCCCCAGTCAATATTTTGCCTATTATACTGTGATTTCCGTTCCATCCTTAAATGTAACTCTGATATCTTTTTTATTATAGACCGTTACAAAATCCACCAATCCGCTCCAAAGGCTACCATCGAATTCTATAAGAGCATATTTCTGCTCTGCAAGACAAGAAGCGTATTTTCTAAGGATTTCTGCCTTTGCATTTCTTTCACTAATTTTCATCTGTAAGCCATCATACTCTTCTTTTTTAGATTCGTACTTCTCAATCATGCCTTCGTAGTGTTTCTGGTACTCTTCCTGGTTCTGCGCTATATGTGCATTCTGTCTAATGAGGTCTTGAGTCATCTCTACAAGTATCGCAATCTCATTCTCCAAGTCTCTGACTTGCTCCTCAAGAGATTTGTTATCGCACAGGGTTTGGATAATAATCTCCATATTACCTAATATCTCATTCTTTTCCGGCATCAGCTTATTGAAAGCCGATAAGAAGATATTCTTTATCTGCTGTTCGGTAAGATGTGGCGTGGTGCATTTACACTTGCCCTTAAATTTATTGTTGCATTGAAATATCACTTTACGGTACTTGTCATTAGAATGCCATATCTTAGAACCGAACCAACTGCCACAATCTCCACACTTTATTTTGGATGAAAAAATACTAACACCGCTGTGCTTGCTGCTCGAACTGTTTCTTCTGAGAAGCTCGGCTTGTACTAGATCGAACACTGCAGGAGATATGATTGCTTCGTGGTGACCTTCAACATAATACTGTTGAATTTCTCCTTCATTCTTCTTAAGCTTTTTAGTAAGGAAGTCTGTAGTATAATACTTCTGTAAAAGGGCATCCCCTTTGTATTTCTCATTCTTGAGAATATTCGTAACCACACTAGCATGCCATTTTTTCTTATGCATTGGCGTTGGAATTCCTCTGTCTGTTAACTTCCTTGCAATAGCAAATGATGAATGCCCCTCAAGAAACCATTTATAAATTAACCTTATCGTTTCTGCTTCTTCTTCATTTATCTTGAAACCCTTTTCATAACCGAGGAAATTTTTATAAGCAACACTAGCCCGACCATCTGCAAATCTCTTTCTCTGCCCCCAAGTTGTATTTTCTGAAATGCTACGACTTTCCTCTTGTGCCAACGAAGACATTATTGTGATTAGAAGCTCTCCCTTGGCATCAAGCGTCCAGATATTTTCCTTCTCGAAATAAATCTCAACCCCGTGTTCTTTCAGTTTTCGCACCGTTGTAAGCGAATCTACGGTGTTTCGAGCAAATCTGCTGACTGACTTGGTAATGATTAGATCAATCTTACCTGCCAGAGCATCTTCAACCATCTGATTAAAGCCGTCTCGGTGTTTGGTGTTAGTTGCTGTGATACCTTCATCACTATACATTCCTACAAATTCCCAATCTTCACGGCTTTTAATGTATTCTTGGTAATAATCCATTTGGGCTTCATAGCTTGTTGCCTGTTCCTCACTATCGGTAGAAACACGAGCATATCCAGCAGTCTTTCTTTTATTTCTCGTATTGATGGGCTCTGCTGTAAATTGTCTTAAGGATGCCGGGATAACCATTACTCTCTTTGCCATATCTTTACATCTCCCTTCTTGAAAAAGAAATCTACCCGGTCATTGAATACCGCAGCCTTTTCAATCTCGCAATAGAATCTCATTTCATAGTTGTCATCCGATCCAAGAATGTTGATGCTCGCCTTTATAAGCTCATCTTCTGTGATGTACTTTATGGAACAGGTATCTTTATCAGTTTTCTTAGCTGCACACATCCAGCACTTGTCGTATCCCTTCCTGGAGCAATTCATTCTAACAAATATGCTTCTGCATTCTCCGCATTGTACTTTTCTTGAAAAACAATGCTTGTTATAACCACCCTTGGGATACTGTCTTATGTAGTTTTTGACCTTACCGCCTTTTAAACAAAATTCGATATGGTCATCATACATTACGATTTTTTCTAGGTTGTCTCTTTTTCCAAGAATGCCTTCCATAATCTCCTTCAGTTCATACTCCCTGATTGGCAGTAAATCACACTCCTTTATTTTCCGATTGTTGCATTCTATATGAATATAACGCCCTTTATGATTGCTACGTTCAACATGGTTGCATGCGTATCCGCACTGTCCACATCTAACCATTCCAGCAAAGAATGTCTTTTCGTATCCTGCGTTGGTAGCTGTTCTTGCCCTATTGTTAAGCCTTTCCTGAACCGCTTCGAAGTCTTCACGGCTAACGATTGCTTCATGTGCATTAGAAACCATGTACTTTGGAACCTCTCCTTTATTAACTGTCGGTTTTTGTATCCTTGGAGAAAAGTATTTTTGTAAAATCATATCACCTACATAAGTTTCACTAGTGAGAATCCGTCTGATTGTAGTTCTTCCTAACGATTGCCCTCTTAAGGCTGTAACATCTTTCTCTGCGAGATCCTTGGCAAGACCTTTTATAGAGGCTCCGTTTAAGTATTGATTGTAAATATAACGAACCCAAACGGCTTCTTCTTCATTTATAGTGCACTTGCCAGTTTCTGCATCCCAGTCATAGCCAAAAGTGCGAAGTGATGTATTTGGTTCACCTTTCTCGAACTTCTTTTTAATTGCCCACTTCTCATTTCTTGATATACTCTCACTTTCTTCCTGAGCAAAAGATGCCAGAAGTGTGAGGAGTAATTCTCCATCTCCTGAAAATGTAGAAATATTCTCTCGCTCAAATCTGATTTCAACACCGATATCCTTCAAATGTCGAACCGTCTCGAGGAGGTCTACAGTATTTCTTGCAAATCGGCTGATCGACTTTACAAGCACAATATCAATCTTCCCAGCTTCACAATCAAGCATCAATCTGTTGAACTCTATACGGTTTTTTGTATCAGTTCCTGTTATTCCTTCATCGACGTATACTCCTACATATTCCCATTCAGTATTCTTCTGAATTAAGGAACTGTAATAACTAATCTGTGCTGACAGAGAATGAAGTAATCGCTCGCTGTCCATAGATACTCTGGCATATGCAGCCACCCTTTTTCTTTTCTCTATACTTGGAAGAGATGGCTCGATTTTTCTTATTTTCAGCATAAAATTCCTCCTTGTCAGTGATACATTTTCCCGTACTATCAAATACTTATCAAGTTAATGTCGGAAAATAAACAACCCAAAGATGGACTGTATTTTTGGGTAAAAATTGTATCAATTAGCCTATACTCTTCCTTATTAATAACTCCTTGTTTTAAGAGGTCCTTTGCAAGACGCATTGTGGTTTGATACAGCATTTCATTCCGAAACTGTTCATCATTCATCCTTGCCACCTCCAAATCGGTCAGCCACATAGCATTCATGACTACAATACTTCCTATTGGAATTACCATAGACCTTAAATTGCGTTTTGCAGTGAGGACAGGTAAATTCATACACAGCTTTTCGCTTTACCCTATCAAGATTGTTGTTCCACCATTCCATTCTGCACTTATCAGAGCAAAACTTCTTCTCTTTTCTACCTAGGTTTTGTTCTACAGAAACACTACATTGCTTACAAAAGTGTATTCCATCAGCTACGTGCACTTGAATTTTTGCTGTATCCACTATTGCCTTACCCGTTAAATTGTTTCTTCTACAAAAAGACTTTACAGTATTCTCTGAAACACCAAGCGCTTGAGCAATTCTAATATATCCGTATCCTTCAGCACGTAGTTTTGCAATTTGTAATTTCTGTTCTTTCGTCATTGATATAGCACCTCCAATCGTTGAGGAATTACCCCTCTAACTTCCTAAGGACAGAAATTATTGATTTGGACGGAAATTTTCACAAAAAAATAGCCGCCATGTGAAATAAATCACCCAGCGGCTTTAACAGTAGACTATTCTATTTTAATGCTTGCATCGTCAAATCCAGTATACTTGATCCTGGCAAGCATTGTTTCAGCGTTGGCTTTCTTTTCTTGCTTCTCTTCTTCTATATGAATATCTGAAGTCTCACTTTTACTGTGCTTCTAGCAGAGAAACGGTCTCCACGTGGCGAAACACTAATTTATTGAATTTATTATAATAGGAATTACAATATAATCCTTCTACTCAATTTACCAATTTCAGATGGCAGTTTCTTTATAATATTATCAATAAATACATTATCAACATTTAATGCTTCCATTATTTTATCAGCATAAATGAAAGTAGTATCATTACCTAATAATTTTTCATAGTAATTTGTACTGATAGAATCAGCCAAATGCATTATTTTAACTTCATCTACATATTTTTCTGCAGCAAGCAATGGCGAATGATGAAAACCAACCACTTCTACTATTTCATCGGGTAAGCCCCATTCTTTACATATCCACATACCAACCTCTGCGTGCGTTAATCCATTTAGAACTATTTTTTCTGCTACAATTTGATGTATTCCTTTTAGTTGTAACTCATAAATTTTATCTAAATAATCTGGCAAACAAATATCCAATACCGTTATTCCAATATCATGAATTAATCCATAGGTAAACATTTTATCTTTATTACATAATTTAGTTTCATCTGTGATCATATAGGCAGCAAGTGATGTTCCAATACAATGTTTCCAATATTGGTTATTTTTGAAGAGCTTTGCTCTTCCCTTATTATCTGGTAATAACAATCTTGTAACATAAGATATTGCTATGATTTTTGCATTTTTAGCTCCCAAATAGTTTATAGCATCTTTAACCGTCTTTATTTCACGATTTAATTTAGAATTATAATTCAGTACCTGTATCAGAGCAACTTCTAATTGAGGAAAACGTGAGAAATTCTCAACACATTGGTCTATATTATATTCAACAGGTTCTAAAAGCATTTTTAATATTTCACCGAAGTCTTTCGGTATTTGTGGCAAATGCCCCGAAGCTTTGATTAGACTAATAATTTTATGTTCATCCATATTTATCCCCCACAGCAAAATTTTAAATTTACGAGATACCATTATTACTGCTATTATTTTAACACATAATGATACGCTATTGAACAAAAAAATCTACTATATGTTGAATAAGCCGTCGATAATTAGTAAGGCTTTACAATTGTCTCCCTAAAGAGCATAAAAATAACCCGAAGTGGTTTAATTAACTCCTCGGGTGTTAATGTAATCAAATATATTTTATATAAGCGTCAACAAATCCTGCCTTCTTAGCTTTGACTAGCAAGTCTTCAGCATTAGATTTAGAAGTAAAAGCACCGACCTGAACCCGGTAGTATTTCTTTTCTTCCTTCTCCTCTTCTGCCATAAGCCCATCTTTTACTGCATTTCTAAAAGAGTCCATGGTCTCACCATGTCTTGGAAACCAGTGCATCACATCTGCATGGTTACTGGCTATACCGAGTTTATATCCTTCACTGTGACAGATGATATTATTTTCATTCAGACCATATAGCTTGCAAAGATACACGCAAAGTTCTATTGCTTCATTAAACACTTTACGAAAGTATGTTTTATCGGTTAAGTTATCCTCACAAATCTCAAAACTGATATGTGTATCATTACCTGACCCTTTCCATCCACTACTACAATGCCATCCACGGTGGTTCCAAGGTAACGTTTGGTAGGTAGCTATCGAGCCATCCGCCAGCTTACCAATAAAGGCATGGACACAAACTTGCTTTCCACCTGGTTTATCCTGATTCCAGTGGTTATTGTATTGGTTCTTGCCAAGGAGTCCATCATCAGGACCAACATAACGTTTAAGCCATGGGTTACTTGCTCCAGTGGAGTGAACCATGATTCCTTTTGGTATTATGGTTTTACCTGCTTTATAACAGGCGTTTTTCGTAAGTATCAATTTATACAAATTCAATATTATCACCTCATAATTTTTAATTGGCTGGTAAAGTTAATGGGTACAGATGATAGGTAAATTTCAGATCACAGTAAGCACTAGCCGATGTACCATCACTTCCCATACTGATATACAGCCCATAACCAGAAGGTACTCGGCCTTGACGCATTTGAATATCAGTATGCAACCCAGCGTTTGAACTATCAGCACCGATCGGTGTGCTGCGTGATATTCTAGTAAAGTTCACTTCATCATTTGAGATATATAAATCTAATTCTTTTTCACTTGTATCCGATTGACGGCAAAGGGTAACCAAATGACAATCATAAGCCGTTGGATAAAGCAATCCGTCCTGTCCTCCTATAACTACGCTACCAATGGGCAATAATGTTTGTAAAGGTCCCCGAACACTATTAGAACCGCCTGCTCCGGTAACATTACCGTTAAGAACATATCTTAAATAGCTTGCTCTGGTGAATGCGTTGATTGTAGCAGTTGCAGTAGATGTAAGCGCCAATGGTAACGTCGCATTTTCCGCTCTTTCCAATAAAAACAGGCTCTCTCCAGAAGGAATGGTAATATCACCTATGGAAAAAATCCGACTCGTCCAATAAGCTGTGCAAGCCGGATTTGGCGATGTTCCCGAACCATAAACAATGTTTGCTACATCTTGGATGCCCCTTATAGCTTCTGCAAGTTTCTTGACAGTATTGCGAAGGGTACCTTGGATTAGTACCTGCACATTGTTTGCAGCAGGGCTGCCCAAAGCTATAACAAAGGTATATGTCACCGTGCCGATTACTACGTTGTTGCCAATATTTATGCTTGCAAAGGTGATGACTCCTCTTCGGCTAATTAAATCCGGTTCTGTAGCAGTTTCTATCGGATGCAAATGGTTGGGAAGAATACCAGTTCGCGTGTATAATGTGTCACGCATATCCTGTATTAGACCATGCGTAGTGTTAAGCAAATTATAGTTATCATTTAATAGACCATGTGTAGTATTTAACAGTGTAAATTATCCTCTAGCCGATTGTGAATAGTAGTTAGAAGTTCATAGTTATCATCAACTAAATCGTACGCAGTGGTAAGCAGACCATAGGTATCATTTAATCGTTCATGAGTGGTGTTTAATAAATCATAGTTGTTATTTAGCAAGCCATAGATGAGATTAAGTAGACTATTTATTTCATCAACATCTAGTGCGGATAATGCCGATAGGACTTGATTTAGCCATTCTTGTGCAGGAGGTTCCGGTGGCTCGGCAATCCCGTCTACAAAAGCATCCTCGACTACAGTTAAAACTCGAACGCTTTTTCCTACCACATCACCGTCTGTAACTCTTATTTCCAACCGCCCAACACTGACAAGTACTGTATCTGTTGCACTTGGTGACCATGTTAGGACACCATCAACATAATTTGTAACCACCGGATATGCAATTCCATCTGGTCTTTTGTAAATAGCATTTAATGATGCTCCAGAGTATTTATCTTCCAATAGGTTAGATACATCAAATTCAATATTTCTATAGTGATGCTCACCGCGCCGACCAATGAACACTGTTGCTACTTTCGTTAAATCAATCATTATTTTTCCTCCTGCGAACCGTCCTCTTCTCGCTTATGCAGTTGTTTTAGTACATCCTTAAGTTTTTCCGGGATAGGCAATCCGATGTGAGCTGCATTTTCGAGAATAGAAATTCCTTCATTACTTAAGTAAAAGAAAATCACTGCTGTACGCAGAACATTTGTATCTGTATTACCTACAACTCCTAAAACATTTGTATCTAGCACATGCGCCACACCTACCAATACAAAAATAAGCACCTTTTTAAAGATGCCTCTAGCTCCTATTTTACTGCAAAGGTTTTTATCAATGATTGCACATAACACGCCCGTTATATAATCAATTACAACAAAGGTAATGAGCGCATAGAGAAAGCCATCAAAACCACCTAGAAACCAACCAACAAACCCTCCAGCGATCGTCAATGCTGCTTGTATCTTGTTCCATATCTCTTTCATTCTCTAATCCTCCAATCTTATTTTTGCAACAAAAAGCGCCCCTGGTTATCAAGAGCGCTATAACATTATAATATCAGTATCAATTCTTGTAGCTGTGTCATTACGTCTGCCTTTGGCCTTCCTATACCAAAAGATATCCATTCTACTGGTGGTATGTCAAAAGTAGATGTATCATCAAACTCATTAATTTTAGTGATAACCGGTTCAAGTGCAGCGCGAAGCTCTTCTATGTGTTGTGGCCACCTTTCTATTGTGGTTTTTGAAGAAATGATTTCTTCTCCCCATACAATCGGAGGCAGACAGTGGAATTCACGAATGGTATTAACAGCCGTACGAAGAGCATTAATATGCGTTGCCTTAACCGTAGTTACATTTGCCATAATTAACTCAAAAGGTGATGGCTGAACATTGAATGTTTTTACAATCTCAGCACTTGATGTCATCAAGTCACTATCCAAGCACCGAATGGTCACCATATGACTTCCGTATGATAACGTTGGTGCTTTAAATACCGTTTTTGTGTTATCTCCAACATAGCCATTAGTAGAGAACATCTCAGGATTATTAACACTGCTATACCACGCACCCGAGTTAAGTCTTACTTCAACAATCTGCGTCTGACCATCCGGCTCTATACCCGTTGTGATCATAAATCGTGGTGTTCTATTGAATGTTGTTCTGCCAGATATTGGGCATTCGATTTTAGGTGCTGTGGGAGGACTGTTTTTCCTAACTATATTACTAGTTACATAAGCAGAAACTGCATCGAGTGTATCTGTAACACTGATACGATATCTTGTTGATGTACCAGGCAAATTTGATGCTTCCGCTACGTAAGTACCAGATGTTTCACTAGATGCAATCGTTGCCAATGTTTCGTATGATGACCATGGTGGATTACCCATAAATGAAGTACTGCGTTGAATTACATAATGTTTGATTGGACTGGTACCAGGTAGCGTTCCACTCCAATTTATTGCTACAGTTGGAGTTTCATATAAAGTCGGCGAAACCGTTAAGATCGAAGGTGGTGTTGGTAGAATATTTTTACGAACACTGTTTGCTGAGGTCTTCCAATTAGAATAATAATTACTACCTGCTGTTCCCAGTGTACGAATTCTGAACCTTCGATAATACCCACGTGTTGATGGAGGAGACGCGCTCGTTGATCCATTGTTTCCAGATGTCATCACTATTTTAAGCGAACTCCATATACCCCAAGTGCTATCATCACTAGAATCGCTAAACTCCATCTCATAACCTATAATTGCATTGCCAGCTCCCGCTGTCGCTCCATTCCAAGAAAGCGTAAGACTTCCTTCAGCTACAGTGGTACTTAAAGAAAATACGGTTGGTTCACCACAAGCTGTAATATTACATAAAATACTATTGCTGATTTTCTCTGTTGAAATAGCCCCGAGAACATCAACGGTTCTAATGCGAAACTGCGTATAGGTTCCTGAAATATTAGTTACTACGGGATTATAACTACCACTACTGGCATTAAGATTAAGTGTTATGAGTTCATCCCATTCACTCCATGTATTGTTATCAGTGGATGTTCGGCTTGAAATCTGATAGCCTTTAATTGCACTTGTTCCTCCTGCTGCTCCAGACCAAGTTAGTGTTATAGTCTCATTGCTGTGAATTTCAGGTGAGGCTATTGCTGTTGTAGGAGCAGATGGCAGCGTATTCTTCCTAACGGTATTTGACGAGATCTTCCATCCCGAGTAATAGGAACTACCTGCGGTACCACGTGTACGGATACGAAATCTTCGAAAGTTTCCTCTGGTAGATGGAGGAGAGACTGACAAACTTCCGCTAGTAACAGTAGAATTAATAACAGTAAGCGCTGTCCAACTCCCCCAAGTAGAGTTATTTGTTGAATCGCTGTACTGAATTTCATAGGATGATATATCATTATTTGTTCCGGCTTTAGCACCACTCCAGGATAGGGTTACATTACCCTCGGCTAGTGTACTACTAAGTGAACATGACGTTGGTGCACTAGCTGCAGTCGTACGGCTTTCCCAGTTAACTGTTAGTACAATCTTTGTAAGGTCGTTTCTCCCCATAAAAGACATGTAATGAGTTGTGCTCGACCCTGCATCTATAAAAAGGCAATTACTAGCTCCACTTCCTATGGAATCAATCAATGCCGTTGAAATATTTATTATTTTATCACCCTGCCCTGCAGAGATATCATAATTGTAGGCAGAACTTACTTTGGTTGGACGAGGAGCATTTATATTCGTTGAAGAGCTCAAAGACGGGATACCTGTTTGGTTTCCAGCATAAAGCGTCATCGTGCGCTCGCTACCCCAGGCACCAGCTCCTGTTCGTGTAAGTGCAAGGGACGCACTTGTCGGGTAATAGTCCTGGTATTGATTTCGTATAGATGTCAGATTAAATATCATAACACCGACGCATTGACCTAAATCTTCAAATACCCCTTGCCTTATATCTTGCGTAGTGCCTGGAATATATCTCCCATCACGCCAAGTACATGCATTTGTAGCTTGGTAATTTGCCATGCTTACTCACCTCACTCATACACTGCTGTAACTAGTGAATTCACTGTTCCGCATAAAGTAGAATTCAATCTCGTATCCGTGATATTTCCTATAGTTATAGACGTAGCTGCCTGCGGAACCAATACCTCTGCAAGGCACAATTCATAGACATCCGTGTTACGTGTTAGAGCAGGAGCACTTGATGAGGCGGTTGCTGTCCCAGTCAGAACTGCTACAACGATATTCCTTTCAAGAAAGCTCCATCGCATAACAATTCGATCAATCCTTGGGAAGGAACCATTTGCAGTTTCTAGTGTCTTGCTAAGCACTGCTGTATTCTCATAATGATATCCGTTAATCCAACCACTTCCAACTGCTATATTTACTGCCATTCCAGAACCTGGAGTCACTTGCAGATTTGTAGTATCCTTATAAAATATGCCATTCGAAACTAAGCTGCCAAAATAGGTAGCAAAATCAGTGGCATCGTAAATCCGGTCACCGTTCGAAGAGTTGAAAAATCCACTCTTTTCCATAACAAAACCCTCCTTCATTAATATATGTTAGCTCGGATCAGCTAAAAAACATACGTTAAACGGAAGCCACTCATTACCTGTGATGTTCGAAGCATACTCGTTAGTACCATAACGTGCTGCAGTACATTGTCCGTTTTCACCTACTACAAACAGCCACTTATTCGTACTTGAGCCTTGACATAAGGTACGAAAATCATAATTTGGCCTGAACCCTACTGGCAATGTGAACATACTCGTCGCTGAAGCCGAGTTTATGGTAGCACCAGTAGGCGGAGAACATGCACCAAATAAATGCACCACCCGTCCAACTCTTCGGTATCTAGGCCGCTGTGCTGTTCCTCCTATATAAGCTGTAAAACCATTCTGAAATTCTGCATCCTGTACAAACTGCCACCCAGTATCTCCACCATAAATAATACCTGTGGTAGCGTCTCCATTAACACAAACGGGACCTCCCTCTAGATTTAAATACATGGGCGATGACAATCCGTTATTTCGTGTCATAATCTCATTACCGCCAAAGACCATATTTACTCCACCAGATACACCGATCTGTAACGGATTATCGGACGACGTAAGACTTATATCTCGATTCGGTAACTGTATCGAATTAAACTCACCTTTCTCGCTATAAGTAGATGTTCTTACAACTCCATTATCAATAGCTGTTACCGTAAAATTCTCACCTTCATAAGTGAATGTACTTGATACAATAGGCAGGTTAGCCACAAGAAGTAGGTCTCCATTTCTGGGGTCAGCTAAAAGATTTCCTGATTCAGTAAGTGCATATAATCCATTTACATATGCCGTGCCATAGTCTGATAACCAAACATAGATATCCCATATTGTTTTAGTAGAACTTGCGGACTTAACTACTTTGATATCAGTCGGTAAAAATGGACTTTTATCTCTTGTATAAGCTTGCACAAAGGATTGAATGGATATGGTCGAGAAAGATGATGTAGAATAAACATATCCTTCAATGGTACCCATTTTGGGAGTTGTTCCAGTACCAATATAATCGAACTTAAAGGCAATACGATTAAATGAACCATTAATGACAACCCTTGCAACATGGTAGTATTTTGCCAGCGTTGGGTCATTACCTCCTGCTGTTGATGTATTTGCAGCAAGTCTAGCAGAACTAATCATGACACCACCTGAGAATTTTTGAAGATCAGTCCACTCATTTGATTCACCGAGCATTTCAGTAAGGCCTGTCGGAGCTCCAAGAGATGTTCGTACTTGGCTAAATTCAGATTTAAGTTTTTGTGCAATTGTAAGCTCAGCCTTTCCAAAGGTTACATTAATGCTCTGTCCTTCTGCATCATAGCTTTCTTCCACTTCTTCAATACGGGCTGTCATCGTAACTCCCCACTTTTTTGAAATAACCTGTACCACCTGACCGAGATCATAATCCGTCTTATAGGTTAAGTTACTATGGTTATTGACAATCACATCAAAGGAATGAGACATGGAAAACTCTGAGAGTCTTGCCAAACCACGAAGGATTAATGCCTCATCATAGTCCGTTGGAAAATCTGCAACACGAAGATCCTTCGCATCTACAAATACTTCTCTTCGTTCTTCCCCAGCGCCGTTATAGATATACTCAAAAATACGACCATTCTCACCTTCTCCCTCTCCTCCAATCTTAGCTGTATTGGCATAAGTTGCTGTGTTTTTTGTTAATGTTTGATCCAGTAAGTTATCATATTCCTTTGAAAACACAGCTTGAGATGATGTTCCCATATACAAGGTGACCGTTAAGTGACCAGACTCTGGTGAAAAGATAGTTTTGATTCCAACGGATGTTGCTGTGCATAGTTCCTGTATTTTATCTAAAAGGTTGGTATACGACACTTGCTGTTTCACTGGGATATCTAGATTAGGTGACGAAAAACTAATATCTGTTATTTGCCTATCAGGATCAGATGGTGATATGACATTGTTGTTTATTAATTGTCCTATACAAGCTGATAAGTCACCATTCAGCCTCTCCGTATTCCAGATAATTCTTCGTCCTAACAGTATTGTCGCAAACCTTCCACTAACTATAATGATCTCGCTATCTGTTTGAGATAGTTGTTGAAACTCGATTAATCCAATTTCCTCATCATCGTTCTTCCAGATATAATTTCCCACCTGAAGTAATGCTGCATTTTCAGTGGATGCATTGGCCTTTAATTCAAACGACCCGCACTGGGAGTAACGTCTAGTCCATCGTAGGTATTCAAATGACTCTACAATTCCGATTAAGGCTCGATGTTGATTAAATACGTATAACTCCATATGCTACACCCCCAAAAACTGTGGACGGAAATTTATGATAACATCCAATAATTCCAAGTTCGCCGATGCATCATAGCGAAGATTATTCATGCCGGGTTCTAACTGAAAGAAATTAGAGGATGTATCTAATAAATAAAAGGCGTTGCTTTCTGTACCATTTATGATGCTTATTACTCTTTTTTCAGCAAAGTGAGTGTATATATGATATTCATCCCCATTATTCATTGTTGTAAGAATTCTTATATACTCACCAGTATCCATAAGTAGAAGCTCTGGATTAGTAACTGGCCCTAATGCTCTAAATATAACTTCACAACCACAAGGTACATCTCCGAAATTATCCACTGCAATGATCTGACTTGGCTGTCTCATCCCAAACTCGATGCCTTCCTCCGGTATCTCTAATTCAAACTCTAGCAAAGGCTCCCAAGAAGCAAGGTCATGCCATACATCATCCAAGGTTTCAAAGAAAGGGTTTGGACATAGTAGGCTTATAAAGAACTTTGGTATCCTCTCTCTTGAGGAGACTGATAATACAGCCTCCTCAACAACACAGGAAATTTGTCTCTCACGATATCTAATAACTCCCGACTTCTTAGGGCTGAATAATCTTAGGAAGCTTTTACGCAGCTCATATGCTTCATTCGATGTATTTGCTATAATCGTACCCTCTAATATAATGTTTCGCATATCCATCGTAGATGACACATAAAAAGCACCGTCCTGTTCCGGTGCCTTGAAGGTATTAACGGTCTGGCGTATGTTTCCTGTACCGTCTATCTTGGTAATGAAAAATGGGCGGCTTTGATTTAGCGTGATGCTTTCACCACTCGAGTTAATATAGGTAACTTCCATAGCCATCCTCTCCTTATAATTCTAGTAACAATTTACGTGATAGGTTTTTAAATTCCCTGGACAATTCCTTTTCAGACAAAGCCTTAGGTGTAACAACGGATATGTTTTGTGTGATGCCTGCACCAGCGGCATTTACACCACCCTGTCCTACCATATTTCTGTAATTCATATCAAAACTTGTTGGTATCACATTCTGCATATCTCTTGATACGGTCTCCATCGCATCTTCAAATCCGACACCAATACCTTCACCCATATTGCGTCCAAGTCCTGCAAATAATGTTGATGGGGATGAAATGCCAAAGAAGTTTTTAATTTTTGAAACTACGTTTCCAAAAAATCCAGATATCTTATCCCATAGCCACGCTCCCGCATCTGATATCCCCTGCCATAGTCCTTTAATTAGATCACCACCCATATCGGACATATCACTTATATAATCAGAGAATGCATTAATAAGTCCTTTGATGATCTGCGGTACTGCTTTTACTACTTCCACAATAATCTGTGGAAGATTTTCAATCAGAGCTATAAACAACTGAACGCCTGCAAGAATGATCTGGTCGATGTTATCAACAATTGCACCTACTAATGAGGTTACAATCTTTGGAATCGCAGCTACAACTGTCGTAATAATCTGTGGTAATGCTTGAATTAACGATATTAAAAGACGGATGCCCGCATCGATAATCATTGGAATGGAATCAATAACTGCATTAATAATATTGTCGATGATTTCTGGAATTGCTTTTAATATTGCATCAATGATCGTAGGGAGTGCTGTTACTAATGAAGTCAATAACTGAATACCGGCATCAATAATCTGGGGAATAGCTTCGATTAAAAAATCCACTACTGCTGAGATAATGGTTGGTAAAGCTAAAATAAGCTGTGGTATAGCTTCCACTAAGCCTTGTGCTAACCCTAATATTAGTTGCAAAGCCGCATCTAGGATCAGAGGTAAGTTATCAATCAGTCCTTGAACAATCTGTATAACAGCAGAAACTGCTGCGGGTATAAGTTGGGGTAAGGCGATGCTAATACCCTCCACAAGCGCAGTTACCAGCTGTATTGCTGCACTTATGAGTAACGGAAGATTTTCAATTAACGCTCCTACAATCGTCATAAGAGCAGTAACCGCTGCCGGAATTAGTTCAGGTAAGAGGTTCAAAACTGTTTCTAATACCTGCGTGAATATACTTGTGACAGTTTCAAGAAGCATAGGAAGTAAATCTGCAACCGCTTCTAGAATCGCACCTGTTGCTGTCGGTAATGCGATTACGATATTTTCTAAAACTGGCACGATGTTAGCGACAACAGCTTGGAACGCATCAACGAGATTTTCAGTCAGATTTGTCATATCCGCATTTGCATTACCAAGTCCAGCAGTAAATGAGCCAAGTGAAGCTTGTAACAATCCAATAGAACCCGTTATTGTCTCCGTTGACTCTCTCGCAAAGTTTCCAGCATACTGCTCTGTATTTTCAAAGAACATCTGCATTGCAACTTCAGCTTTTTCTGCTTGCGTTGCAGTTTTCCATGTGAAATCCAACCCCTTTGAGAGAGCATAGGCTTCAATGTTTGTAGCGTTCATCGCAACACCTAAATTATCCATCATGGTAAAGTTGCCTTTTGCCGCACCAGTGACCGCTTCCATAGCAGAAGACATATCGATACCCATAACGGATGCCATATCAGCAGCACGTTGCATTGCTTTTTCAGTAAGCTCTAAGCTTTTCTGTTGTTCGATTCCGGAACCTTGGAATAATGCACCCATTTTGTTGGCAGTCGCAAGATACTCGCTTTGGGAGACACCGAGGTTCTTATAGGCTTCCTCTCCGCTTTTCTGAATCGCAGCAGCGTGTTTACCGAAAACTGCTTCTGAGCCACCAAGGTTTTGCTCCAACTCACCAAATTGGGTTACTACTTCTTTACCTAACTTAATTGCAGCAGCTCCAGCTGCAACAGCAACTGTACCCATTGCTACACCAATACCAGTCAGTATGCCACCGAGCTTATCAAACTTACCACCAGCATCTTCTGCACTTTTGCCCGAGTCTTCAAGTTCATCTCCAAGATTATCCGCTTCGACTGTAGACTGCTCTAATTCACGCTCCATGCCATTTAGTTCTGCCTGAGCCTTATTTAGTTGTATCTGCCAGTTTTGGGTACGACGATCATTTTCACCAAACGAGGTAGTGGCATTATCAAGAGCAGCCTTAAGGGTAGAAATTTTATCTTTCTGTGCATCAATTTCTTTATTCAGAACCGCATTCCGGGCAGTGACCGACTGTATGGATTTATCGTTTTTATCAAACTGACTGGTTACTAAAGACATTTCACTTCCTAGAACCTTAAAGGATTGATTGATTTCAGAAAGTGCCTTCTTAAATTCACGCTCTCCCTCAACGCCTATCTTTAATCCAAAATTGTCTGCCATGCCATCACCTCCCCTTATATACCTGGTGGAATAATATCATCAATCGTTCGAGTTCTTCTTGGTTTCTCGATTCCGTGCCATTGCTTATGACAGGTCCATAAATCAAAAAACAGTCCAATTGGCATGAGCCAGAATTCCTCTGCATTCATGCCCATCTGAACTGTTCCATAGTAAAAAAGCCGGGTAAAGACTTCAGTGTCTGTTACCCGACTTCCACGTTTTTTGATGTTTCTTCTTCACTTTCCACATTACGTTTCGTACCTTTAAACATGGCTTCTGTGATTGCGTTTTTATATTCTGCCAGATCAAATGGTGTGGTTAGGATTTCTACCTCTTCCTCGGTTAGCAAATCTTCTGGCGAATTCTTGTTTCTGAGATTCTGAATTAAGATAGACTGGTTTGCAAGTATTGTAATTAACCATATAATCTCATCCAGTGCCATCTCAAAGTTTTCAGACTTCATCAGCTTTTCACCAAGATTTTCAAGTCCACCGTATCGACCAGCAATCGCCTTTGTAGCACGTGTAGTTAATATAAGTTCATACTCTTTTCCACCAATATTGATAGCTGCACTTCTCTCATTCTCCATCATTTTCCCTCCTACGGTTCAGGTGTATATACTGGTTCATAAACTTCCGTAAACCAACCTGTTATAATTGCAGAAGAAACACCTGCATCACCTTCTGTGACCTCTGCTTTCCATGGATGTTTTCCCATACCGTCCAGCTTGTTTCTTCTCATTACCGTTCCTTCAATCGTGGGTGTAGAGAATGTGATGGTATCTGCTTTTGTCTGTAAGTTGGTTGCTGGTAATCCAAATATCACTTTGTATAGCCAAAAATATCGGTATGTGCCATTGGCCTTTTGAGCACGAAATCCTACCGCGACAGGGGTTCCCACGTTCTCACTTGCTGAGATTAATACTCCGTTGTCGTCTGTAGTCGCACCAGTTAAATCTGCCGCTACAGTTGGACCAACGTCATCTACACCAAGAGTGAGTGTGCCACTGTTAAAGTCCTTCACGACCTCGGCCGCACCATCATCCGCATATAAAATTGCTTCTACCAACTCCACCGAGAGTTCGGCAGTAATAGCTTTTGCAAGAACTGAAGGTACAGCATAGGTTTCTTCACCATTTGTATCCTCAGTTATTTTTGAATAGTACAATCTATCAAGACCGATTGTTGCCATATTTTACTCCTCCAATCTATAGTTTTTTGCCACATCGATGGCATAATGGTGATATCCGGTATCGTCCTCGTGACCAATATACCGACGTTCTGTCACCGTGATGTCTGCATCTAGTAAAGCTTGTGTAAGCTGCCTTCTCCGTTCTAAGTAATTAATTTTTGAGAACAGAGATATCCTAGCTTCCTGCACATCAAATCCTGGACGATTATCCGCATGGACTTCGAAGATGTCTGAAAGAGGAAGTATCACAGCATACTCATCCGGTGCTAAACCTGAAAAGACCCCGGTTTCAACGGGGAGTGGTATAGCGGTTATGAGGGTATTCAGTTCTTCTAAAATATTCATATCTTACTAATCTCCTCCTCTAGCTTGGCTATCATAGTATTCATACAAGCCTTTCTAGATGTAGTTCTCGCTGGTTTCAAGAAGGGTTTTGCAGGCTGACCATGCTTTCCGTATTCAATGATACTAGCAATTTTAGCATTACTTTCTCCATCTGATCGTGGCTCTGCAAAACCAACTTTCACATTGAAGTTGCCGCCTCTATCCTGCTTTGCACCAGAAAGACCCAATGAGGATAGCAGTTCACCAGTGCTTCTTGATGAATATTTAGTATCCCTGCCGATTGCTTTACTAAGATTACCTTTGACTTTAGCCAGAACCACTTCACCACCAACCTCTAAAACTTTAGGTAGAATTACATCAGTCTGGTCAGATAACCTGGATACCTTTAAAAGAAATTCTTCTGGCATCTTGATATTTACTCTTGCCATATCCATCACCTCACAGTTGGTTCTATCTTTTCAGTTAAAACCTCAATATACATCCCACGGCTTCTTACATCTTCTACACTTAAAATTTGATATCTACCGTCATCACAGACTATGACCATTTCTGTTGTAACCTTAAGACCAGAAATTTTCCTAAACCGAAATAGGCAAGAGGCAGTAGAAAATGAAGCCATATTTGTCCACCGTTCACTGCTGTGACGATCTTCCTTATAAGCACGTACACTAGCAAGTATGTCATCTCCCTTTATAGAAAAGCCTTCCTTATCTTTAATTGGCACGGTGCTGATAATATCAATAAAGGTATTCATCTTTCCAAAGCTCATGCTATACACCCCACTCTCTGTCAAGACGTAAAAGTAAGTTCACTGTGTTCCATACTTGTTGACCCGCCTGTACACTATCAGCGAAGAAACCAGCCGTCGAACCATCCCTACTTTCATAGAAATGGCTCGACAGCATTATCACTGCTTGTTCTGTTGTAGGTGGCATGGTATTGGTTTCATAATAGCTTTCAGAGACGTGCTGATAACTCTGGGCATATGACAATGCTGCAGTGATAAAACCAATAAGGAGATCATCATCTTGGTCATGCGTTAGGATTAAGTTCGCCTTGACCTTAGGCAAGAGATTGTCTGCAACTGCCATATCACCAACCTCCTTTAGTCAGCCTCCATTAGTCCTGCAGCTTTTAATTTGACTAGCAAGGCATTGAAATCCGTAACCACCCCAGCGACATCAGTGGCTGTGCTGTCCGCTTGATTTTCAGCAATAGGGAGCCCTGTTACTGAAGCTCCCTCTAAGATTTCTAATGTTCCACCAATTACTAATTTCTCGCCGCCTTGTTCCATGTAGTTCTTCGTGTTATAACTCATATCGCACCTCCATTACGCTTTCTGCTGGAGCACCTTAACAGCCTCTGGTAAGATAAGCTTGCCATCAACACGTTGAGTAGCAATAAATCCTACTTGACCTGTAACGGCAAAGAGTTCATTTAATCTTTTGAATACTCTTCCTTGACGATCAGCCACCCAGTAATAGCTGAAGTCACCAAATATTACGGTCTTTGCTGCTGCTTCAATAGTAGGCACATATGCAGAGGTGTAAAGAGGACGGTTTAGAATGGTATCTGGTGTTCCTGATTGTATGGAAGGTTGCCATAGATACTGTCCGTTTCCGTCTTTCAATTTACGGATGGCTTTAACCGTAGCATCGTTCATTACAAACACAGCCTTATTACGATATGGTGCTTTCAAACTGTAGAACAGATCTAACATTTCGTCCAGATTGATAGCTATTGCTCCAGCTGTAGTAACACCGACTTGACCGCCTCCTGTTGCATTTAGAATGCCTGTTGGCTTACCTGTTCCATCACCAACGAAGAAGGCTTCCTCCTCCTTGTTACCAATACGACGTGCGAACTCTCTTGTAATATAGCTTTCAAGATTAAACACAGAATCGTTTAGCAATTCTTCAGAAACTTTAATCATGGTTGCCAGTTTATAAGCACCAATGGATACCTGACCAAAGCTATCATCGCTCTCAGGAATTGCTCCTTCTTCATCTACCCAGCTTGCAGTTCCTTTGCTTGCAACAACTGGGATTTTTCGATCACCGGAAGATGTCGTGATAACATTAGCAAGTCTACGGAAGATATTCTCTTCTTCTAGTGCTTCCACTAGGGTTCGCTCGAATTCATCCGGTACAAGGTATCCACCCTCAGAATCGGTACCAATCGTCAAAGAATTTTTTACATCATAACTGACCTTATCACGCATAGCGTTCCAAAATGCCTTTTTGTATTCAGCACTTGCACGGCCGGTCTTTTCCTCTCCCGTTCTTGTTGGCTGATTCATAATAGGGTTACTGGTTGCTTTCGACAGTTCTAGGTCGATAGATGCTTGACGTTCCAAACGCTCGATTTCCTTACCAAGAGCCACAACGTCTGCTTCCATCTTTTCATAAGTTGCAGTGTCTTCAGCGGATAACAATCCATCACCGCCACGTTTCGTATCAAGGAATGCTTTTGCTGCATCCCATGCCTTAGCGCGCTTTTCGCGCAATTCAAGAATTTTACTCATTGTATTTCCTCCTTTAAATTAGTGAGAAATTAAAGAAAGCCGCTTATCCAGCGACTCTATTGGGGTTCCTATTTTCTGTTTTTGCTTTTTAGGAATTTTCCCAAGTAGCGAGTTACATACAGCCGCACGGGAAAATATAAGCCCTTGCCCTGTATCGATTGGGATATGCTCTTCATCTTCCGTAAACATGATTTTGTCAGCAAAACCAAGCTCAATGGCTTTGTTTGCGTTCATCCATGTTTCTGCATCCATAAGGTGGGAGATTTTAGTTCGGGTTAACCCAGACTTCAGTTCATATGCATTGATGATGCTTTCCTTCACCTCATCCAACAAAGCTTTGGCACGGAGCATTTCCTCGCTGTCTCCGATGGCTATGGTCGAAGGATTATGGATCATAAGCATGGATACCGGGGACATATATACATCACCACCAGCCATAGCAATGACCGATGCCGCACTTGCTGCCAGACCATCAATCTTTACGGTTACACTTCCTACATAATCCATTAGCATGTTATAGATCTGTGCAGCGGCAAATACATCACCACCGGGTGAGTTAATCCATACCGTGACATTTCCAGAGCCAGCCATTAACTCATCCTTGAATATTTTAGGTGTTACTTCGTCACCCCACCAAGTCTCGTCAGATATTTCTCCGTTAAGATAAAGAGTACGATCCTCGGTGGCTTCATCTCGCACCCAGTTCCAAAATTTTCTCATTGGCTATTTGCCTCCTTTCAAAATTTGTATAAGCGAATGTGCCATGAAGCCGTATGGCTGCACTGTCATAGGCAATTGCTGCTTGCTCCGCAGTAATAAAAAGGCCGAGATGCTGCTCTCGACCGTCTTTCTTTATTCTTGCTCTGTATTTACCTCTTTGTGGCATATAACTTACTCCAATGAAGCCTGTCGTGCTGTTAGCTTGTAGGGAACGATTCATACCGTTTTGTGATTTTGTGGCAACTCGAAGGTTACATCTACGGTTATCAAGTTTATCGTGGTTGATGTGATCAACGAACAAACCCTCATCTCCACGTCCTGAACCCAACAGAAAATTGTGTAGAAAAACACGTTTTCCATGGGTAGGAGACATACGTACATAACCATTATCAAAAACCCATTTGTACTGTTGTATCGTTTCAAAGTCATTAACATCAAACAGAAATTCCTGTCCAGACTTCAGATACCCAACCATGTAGTCACTTCTCATTTCATATTGGCTATACATCGCCACCTCCTGTGTTTTTCTGATATGCTGCTCCGACATCCGCAAGTTTTACCATATTTCCATTAACAAAATGTAAATTACCACCGTCCTCGTCTGACAGCATATTCAAATCCTCAAGGCTTCTTACATCATTGACTGAGTAGTATCCGTTCTGAATACCCGTGGCATAACCTGTCATACGACTCTGATAATCGCCTCTAAGAAGACCGTCCACATTAAACTTAATAAACAGTGATGATTTCTCGGAAGGCAAAAGTAGTGACTGCTGTAATGCCTGTTCCCAGCGGACCACCCAAGGATCAAGGGTGTATTTTACGAATTCCAGTGACTGTTGCTCTATATTGGAAAAACTTGATTTCTCAAGGTCACCTATCATATGAGGAGGCACCCTGAATATCCTTGCAATCTCATTAATCTGGAACTTCCGTGTTTCAAGAAATTGTGCCTGCTCAGGTGGGATACCTATGGCTTGAAACTTCATGCCTTCTTCCAATACAGCAACCTTATGAGCATTTCCACTTCCTTGGTATGCACTATTCCAGCTATCTTTGACTCGTTGTATGTCTTTAATTACACCAGGGTGCTCCAATACTCCGCCGGGATTAGCACCATTAGCAAAGAATGCTGCTCCATATTCCTCCGTGGCTAGTGATATTCCGATCGCGTTCTTAGCCATTGCTATGGGACTATAGCCGATAAGACCATCAAAACCAAGACCAGGGATGTGTAGAACTTCATCTTTCCGGAGTGTGACATAGCCACCTTTTGGATTATTACTGCTCTCTTCAACATCACGATAATATTTGTATACTAACTCTCCATTTGATGCTCGGCTAACATCCATTTTGCTTGGTAACAGAGGGTAAAGTGCAATCGCCTGCCCACGCCCGTTTCGAACTACCTGTGCGTAAGCATTACCCCAAAGTAAAAGATGACTCATAAGTGTTTCTCGAAACACGAATGAAGTCATCTCTGGATTTGGTTCATCATGAAGAAGGTGATACAACGGATGGAAAGGTATTCTTTCTTTTCCTCCGTCCGAACGATATCTATATACGTGTAGTGGAAGTCCTGCTACAGCTTCGGCTAGTATTCTTACACATGCATATACTGCCGTTGTCTGCATGGCAGTTCGCTCATTAACCGTTTTACCAGCTGTTGTTCCACCAAATAAGAATGAAAACGAACTACCCACACGATTTTGTGGTTTATCTCTTGATTTGAACATTCCTTTTAATAAACTCATAAGCATCACCTCCGAATAATTAGAATACAATTAACCCGCGATTATCATAAACAGAATTACTGGTTCCACCAAGGCGGATGGCTCTATCAAGAGCCATAATTGTTGCAACCGCGCCATCTATCTTTTCTGTACTCTTTTCCTTATCTGGTTTGATATTACCAGCAGGATCAGTTCTAATAAATATATTGTCCATCATCCATCGAAGTACCGGGTGCCCTCCGTGAGCAAATTTCCCTTCCAAAGTTAACTTCATCAATTCTTTCGTTGGTGGTGACATATCTTTAAATCCTTGACCGAATGGCACAACTGTTAATCCTAGACCTTCTAGGTTCTGCACCATCTGAACTGCACCCCAACGGTCGAAGGCAATTTCTCGAATGTTATATTTCAGGCTTAACTCTTCTATAAAATTTTCAATGTAGCTATAGTGCACTACATTTCCTTCTGTTGTCTTTAAAAAACCTTGTTTTTCCCATATGTCATAAGGTACATGGTCTCGCCTCACTCTTAATTCAAGGCTATCCTCTGGTATCCAAAAATAAGGAAGAACGATATACTTATCGTCCTCATACTCTGGTGGAAAGACAAGAACAAATGCTGTTATATCCGTAGTTGATGATAAGTCCAACCCACCATAGCATTGTCTACCTTTAAGGCTTTCAGGATCTACTGCAAATGAACATTTATCCCATTTTTCCATAGGCATCCAACGTACTGATTGTTTCACCCATTGGTTTAGACGAAGCTGCCTAAATAGGTTTTCTTCCGCAGGGTTTTGTTTTGCACTCTCACAAGCGATTTGTATCTTTTCTATATCTACAGTAATACCCATTGAGGGGTTGGCTTTCGCCCATACCTTCGGATCTGTCCAGTCTTCATCTTCATTTGCACCATAAATGACTGGGTAGAATGTAGGGTCAACCTTTCGCCCTTCTAGAATATCCTTTGCCTTTTGGTGTACTTCATAGCATATTGAATGCTGATCGTTTCCAGCAGTAGTAATTAGAAAATATAGTGGTTGCTTTCTTGCATCTCCAGAACCGTGAGTCATAACATCGAAAAGTTGTCGGTTTGGCTGAGCGTGTAGCTCATCAAATACTACTCCATGAACATTTAAACCATGCTTTGTATATGCTTCAGCAGAAAGAACCTGATAGAAACTCCCAAGTGGTTTATACATTAATCTTTTTTGAGAAAGTACAGGTTTTATTCTAGCTTTTAGTGCCGGACACTGCTCTACCATTTCCACTGCCACATCAAAAACAATTGAGGCTTGCTGACGGTCAGAAGCACAGCCATATACCTCTCCACCATGCTCATAATCACCACAAGTAAGCAGTAATGCTACTGCTGCCGCAAGTTCTGACTTTCCTTGCTTTTTAGCAATTTCAATATAAGCAGTATTAAATTGACGGTAACCATTCGGCTTGATAACACCAAACAAATCTCGAATAATCTGTTCCTGCCAGTCAATCAATTCAAATGACTGACCGTACCACTCTCCTTTAGTGTGTTTTAAACAATTTATAAAGGCTACTGCTGTATCTGCCGAATCCTGATTATAAACCGAACCATCTGCTTTGAAGATGGTCGGCTTGTATGTCTTTAGTTTTCGTATCGCCGCCACCTCCCAGTGAACACTGAAAAAGGAACCCCATAACAGGATTCCCTTCCAAAAATGTAAGCTATTTTATTCTCTGACTTCACCCGTAAGAATGAAGCGGACATAATCATCTCTATGTTCCGATAGATAATCAATCAATTCATAATACCCATCACGTTCCGCAATGTCGATAACAACAGGAATGTCAAACATATTTGTTTCACCTGTATCCCTTATAGCTAAAATTTGCTTTTTTATTGTCTTTTCCATCATGACTCCTCCTCGTCGATGCAGATTATCATTCCCATTTTCAATTCTGTATAAATCTTGGTGTATCGTTCCCGTTCACTGCCTTCGCTCAGCATCATAGCTTTAAGGAAGAACTCTTCTGCCTCGGTTCTTGTCTTCCAAGTGTCCTTTCTGCCATAACAGATAGTTGTTACGGCAGGAATAATTGTCACAATATCCTCACCTATTATTACATTCAGCCTTGATCCATTCTCCCATTTCATAATTAAGTTTCCAACATCATCAACCGCATGAACAATCCCTTTTGTTCCGATTGGTGGTGCTTGTGGATCATCCATCTGCACTAGCTCTACCATAATACCGATAGGATACTGTTTTCGAATTCTTTCAACTTCTTCTCTACTTGAAAATCTCATTCTTGACACCTCCTTTGAAAGCGGATGAACCCGAAAGGTTCTGCAGTAGAATTTTGCGTTCTTTTTTGTATTCGTCACCAATAAAGCCTAAGCGAAGCAGGAAACAGCGGAATGCATATTTTTCATTGTCTACCGCCTTCCCTTTCGCACTGATGCGTTTTTGGGTTCTTGCCATTTCACAAATGCTGTAAATGAAGTGTGTGTAGGCTGCAACCATATCACTATCATTAGGCATGAATGAGAACCAAGGGAAAGAAACCTTCTCATCATCCTTGTGAATCGGAAGGCTATCTATTCCAAGTGCCTTTTTGATAAGGTTTCCTTTTGCCTCGATGATGTGCTGTAGGTTTTCCATGGTGCCTTCATCAAAGTAGGTTGCAGGCATTGCCACTGTAAGTCCCACAGTTTCGCTTTGTGGCGCTTCTTCTGTAGTATTGGTAGCATTGTTTGATTCTTCGGTTATTTCCGCCACAAAGCCTTTTTCACCAAGTTTCTCAAGCAATATTTCAATCTCATTACTATCTGCCCTATCATCAAAAATAAGTGTACCTTCCTTGTCTACTGTGAAATAATCAATTTCATATGCATAGGTTGGCATTCCTTTGTATTTTGATTTTAATCCTGTGATATCACAAATAGCCGTGACTAATGATTTTCTTTCTTTACCTATGGCGTTGTATTTAACTTCCATCATGTAATCCTCCTTGTTTTTTGCACTTACATATATCACTCTAAAGGCACATAATTGCAAGTTAATAATGTGGAATTAGTCATTATTATTTTGTGTGTAATAATCAATACCTGAAAGCACAAATACTACATTAGGAAGAGCAACACCATTGCCCCACATTTTATATTCCGCTGAATCCGAGTGAGGACGTTGCAACCATTTGATAATTTGCTTTCTACTTTTTGGTTTCTTAGCTTTCCCTATTATTCTTCTATGTGTTTCAAAGACATCCATCCAAAAAGCAATTTCTTCTTCCGTAGGGTCTTTTGTTTCAAGATCACTACACCACCAATCAGGGAATCCTTGAAGTCTCGCACATTCTGTAGGTGTCAGCCTTCTTACAATATACTCAGGCTCTACAATATGATAATCGCCACTGAAGGCTTCCTGATTACCAAGCCACTGCTTCGAACCCATACTGGCAGCAATTGTTCCAAACACTTCTTTGCCAGATGCTGTCTTTACAACATTAATCAAAGGTGGGTCCTTATAATCTGTAGCCACAAGTGTATTTGCAAGCTCTGTTTCTACACTGGTAAAGAAGGATGCCTTACTGGATGAATAGGTTGGAGTTGCTATTGCACTCGGTCCCTGCGCATTTAGTGTTGAAGCGATTCCTTCATTGTGTATACCTAAGTTTCTTGCAAAGTTCTGACCACAATTAAAGGTTTCTCTATCAATGGCATAGACTACAGCATGCTTATCCACGGTATTTAATGTGAAAGAAATGTCCTCGCTCATACCTTCCCCACGTGGTCCATTACAATCTTTTCTCCCAATCATCGATCCTTGCAAAGCAACCACAGCAATACCACCTTGATTACAGGATGGATTTCCACCGTTGCAATCCACCGTACGTGAGGTCTCTGCCTTATAGATACCACTGTGAGGATTATCAGATTTCATTGAGTTGCTATCCTTAGAACAAATTCCATAAGCAGTAGGAACGAATAAGGTTTGATCGTTATTACAAGAAATCGTAGCAGATTTATTATCTTGTATTAAGGCTCCTTTACCTCCACCTTCACAGCCACACCGTATTTTTAATGTCTTTGGTGTTTCCATTACAAAAGGCTGATTATTGCCACCCGTACCAAACGTAGCAAGAACGGTCTGAGCTGTTTTAAGTGGTCCCACATAGCGACTATCCTGCGAGTGATTTTCAAATACAAGTGGAGGGTGGTTTGATTTAGCTCGAAGGGTGCAAGTCATGTCCTCTGTTATATCCATGCGATTCCCACCTTGGTCATTTAGACAGATTGTGCCTGTTTCTCCAGTGCCATCATTAACATTAATGGTAATTCCTTTCCACGGCTTGATGCTCTGCGAAGAATACCCTGACAAGCCTTTGGACTCAAATAATATTTTTCCGGCACTCCTACTTGTAAAATCTGCGACAAGGTAGATACGTTTTCTTCGTTGGGGTACTCCCCAGTATTGCGCATCAAACACTCTCCAGGCGATGGAGTAATCTTCTCCCACGATTTCTCCTGCATTAAGCCATTTGTCAGACCTAGGAATAGATATGGTTTCATCTTTAATCCCTGCGATGCTTTCGAGGACTGCCCTAAAATCCTCTCCTTTATTTGAGGAGAATGCTCCGGGGACATTTTCCCACACGATAAATCTTGGATATTGTCCATTCGTTTTGCACCTCATTTCCTTAATAACCCGTATCGCTTCATAAAAAAGGACGGATTGTTCTCCGTCCAGCCCAGCTCTTTTCCCTGCCACACTCATATCGGTGCAGGGTGAGCCAAACGTTATAATATCAACTGGTTCTATATCGGCCCCGTTAATAATGCTAATATCTCCTAAGTGCTTTATCCATGGCATTCGCTTTGAGGTAACTCTAATAGGGAATGGTTCAATTTCTGAACAACTAATTGGCTTAATGCCAGATAAAATTGCTCCAAGACTAAAGCCTCCACTCCCATCAAAAAGAGAACATAGTGTTAATTGTTTATGCATATTTCCACTGATATCCACCACAACTAATCCTCCTCCCTTTGAGACAGCAACAAATATGCCCTGCATTTACTCCAATACTTCTCGATGCTGCAGCTACCCCCTCGTGACGAGCAATAAAAATCCCATGCTTATCATACTGAAGCACGGGTTTCATTTGTTTTCTATTAATTTGATTGTAATCATGTTTTGCTGCAACGACTTTATAGTCTATATTTCTTGCTTTATAATCTGTATTTTCTATAACACGAGCAATTCTTGTACCATGAATATTTTGTTCCGCTTGAGTTGCCCATTCTAAATTTTCAATACAATTATCTTGTTTATTTTCGTTAATATGATTCACTGTTAACTTTTTTACTGGGTTGGGAATGAAAGCTTCAGCCACGAGCCTATGAATCATACAGTCTTTTCTTATTCCATTTGCAGAAAGGCTTACTCTATAATATCCTTTTTTTGTCTTTTTTGGTTGGAGCACAGTGTTATTTCGTAAACTAAATACCCTGCCTTTATCACTTACATGGTATTCATTATCAAAGCCTAATATAGGCTTCCATTCTTCACTCATTGGTAGTCACCTCCGATATATCATGGTACCTATACTCGATACCATCTCTTAGAAGAAGTACACCATCTGAATTACCGACTTGCTCAATATATCGATTGACAATAACATCACAATACTTTTCATCTAACTCAACCATATAGCAGATACGATCAATCTGCTCACAAGCAATAAGTGTGCTTCCAGAGCCTCCGAAGGGGTCAAGAACGATTGAGTTAGTTAAACTGGAATTTCCAATTGGATAAGCTATAAGTGCTACTGGTTTCATCGTTGGATGATCCGCATTTTTACTCGGCCTGTCAAATTCCCAGATAGTCGTTTGCTTTCGATCGGAGTACCATTGATGTTTCCCTTTTTTCTTCCATCCAAAGAGAATTGGTTCATGCTGCCATTGGTATGGACTTCTTCCTAAAACAAGACTTTGTTTTTTCCATATGCAGGTACCACTTAAATAAAATCCTGCATCAGAGAACGCTTTTCTAAAGTTAAGTCCTTCTGTATCGGCATGGAACACATAAATGGAACCATCATTAGCAATAACCTTTGCCATATTGCTAAAACTATCAAAAAGGAAATTAAAAAAGGCATCTGACGAAAGATTATCATTTTGTATCTTTCCTGCAGTGCCTTCATAGTTCGTATTATACGGAGGATCGGTAACGATTAGATTTGCCTTCTTACCATCCATCAATTTTTCATATGTTTCTGATTTTGTACTGTCTCCACATAAAAGACGATGCCTACCTAAAATCCACAAATCACCTTGCTTTGAGAATGTAGGCTTCTTTAGCTCTTCTTCGACATCAAAATTATCTTCTTTTACATCTTCAGCAGAGTTTAATAGTGTATTTAATTCAGCTGCATCGAAACCTAAAAGGTCGATATCAAAGTCCAGTTCCTGTAAACTTTCCAGTTCAATGGCCAATAAATCTTTATCCCATCCTGCATCTTCAGCTAACCTGTTATCTGCAATAATGTAGGCTTTCTTTTGTGCTTCCGTTAGATGGTCTACAAATACGCAAGGCACGGTTTCTAAGCCATCTTCTTTCGCAGCTAACAATCTACCATGGCCAGCTATAATATTATATTTTCTATCAATCAAAATCGGATTCACAAAACCGAACTCCCTAAGACTTGATTGTATTTTTTTTATTTGCTCTTTGCTATGGGTTCTTGAATTATTTGCATACGGTACAAGTTTTGATACTTCAACTTGCTTCATTTCCTGTGTAAACTTATTTTCTTTATCCAAAATAATCACCCCCGGCTTAGTAATTTTATAAGACCTTTATTTGCACCAACAATATCTCCCGCAATTGCTTGCCCACGTATTGTTTTAAATTGTTGCTTTGTTAATCTATCTCTTTGCATTTTTAGTTGCTTTAAAAACATAGTAAGAGTCATATGTTACCTACCTTTTCTTCCTGATAAAAGAGCCTCCATAATATCGTCTTGAGGATTTCCAACAAATGATGTGGTGCAATTTTGCTTTACAATATCAAAAATCTCATACCATATGAGATTTGCCTGCTTTTGAAACGACTGGCTCATCTGTACAAATGGACTTGTTATAGCACCACCTGTGGTTGGATGTTTTCCTAAAAGTCCGTATGTACTAATCGCTTCCTCACACTGGATATAACGTGTAAATGCTTGAGCATAGGCTTCAATCAATCGAGGGTTGACGAACTTCTCACACCCACGTTCTTTCAACCATTTCCATGTTTCCGTGTATAATAAATCTGCACCTAACGGCTTACCATCCCTTTGCTTTGCACTAAGGTAATCACTTGGAGCGGGCATATCTTCTCCGTACAATTCTACGACTCCCTCTGGTTCATCAATCTTAAATACGGTTTCAGGCTGTAGGTCTGGTACCTCTAAAATCTTTGCTGCTTTGCCGCTTGCTATTTTATCAGAAAGTGGTAGTGGCTTATCACCTGCACGAACTCGTCTACCTCCTCTATTCGTTCCGTCTTTCGCCACATTTTGCTCCTTTCTTGACTTGCAGGGGTTAATCCCCCGTTTGAACTGGACTTTTTTTGCGTGATGCCCCACGCCCGTTGCACAATTGAAAAGCTGTGGAGATTCTCATCCCCCTACCGGGTTCTCCAACGATCCCCATCTCTTGCAGTGATAGTAGAATGACAAGGAGTACAAAGTGCCATCAGATTCCTTTTATCATGAGTTCCACCTTTTGAAAGTGGTAAGATATGATGTACCTCATTTGCTGGTGTCAGCCTTCCATTCTTCCTACACTCTTCACAGAGAGGGTGAGCTGCAATATAACTATCTCGAATGCGCTTCCAGGCTCGACCATAACGCCTTCTTGTTTCAGGGTCACGGTCATACTTTTCATACCGTGATGCTTCCTTCTTTGCATGCTCCTCACAAAAGCGACCATCAGTTAACTCAGGACAGCTAGGATATGAACAAGGTCGCTTAGGTTTCCTTGGCATTTGCTTCACCTCATTTTTGGGCATAACAAAAGCCACCAAGGATCTCTCCTGCGGTGGCCTGTGTCTATACTTTCTACAATACCATTATACTATATTCTGCAATAACATCAACTCTCCTTTACTCTCCACTTGCATTAACAACAACCTTCTTTAGTGCTCTATCACGCATTCGATAAGTATGCTGAATGCTATAACCCATCTTGATAGCAACTTCCTCCCATGTACAGCCGCAAAGAAAACGAAGCTCAAGCAAGGTCTGGTATTCCTTATTTTCGACTGCTTTGATACTAGCAGCAATCTGCCGCTTAATGTCCATTAACTGATGTATGTCACGATCAATTTCTCTTTGGAGATCCACAATCTTTGCAACTACATTTGCCATAGAGGATACGTTATGGTTGGGGTTACGAGGCATACCGCTGATAGTAGTGGTGCATTTTGTTGCCAGTTCATTTAAGGAAGCAAGCTGTTCAAGCTTACTATCAATGCGAAGATCAAGTCGGTAAGCTTGGCTAAGAAAATCTAAAGCAGTCATATTAGCCCACCTCCATTTCACGAATCTGCTTTAATAGAACATCACCATCCAGAGCAGTGAGCTCCCCAAACCAACCGGAACGGAAAAAGCGTTCTACATCATCCCGCTCTCCTTCATTTTTAATGATATTATTTAGCAGAGTAATCTTTCGAATATCCTTTTTCGCTTCCTCAGTATCTAGATCAGGAGTATGTGGATGGTGTTTTAGGAAATGGATTGCTTCTCGGTAGTCCTTAACTGCCTGTATGATAATGGCATTTGCTAGATTGGAAAATCCATCTTCAACTATAAAAGGTTTAGCTTGACTATTGTTTTTGTACATAAACAGTACCTCCGATTTTAGAATTTTTATTCCCTCGGATTTACTCAGATTGTCTCAGATTTGCAGATTAGCCTTTACAGCATCGATTAATGCGGATTGTGTATTGTTCTTTTCTGACAATGCTTTTAAAATCCTCTCATCAATCGTTCCAGCGGCAACTATGTGCTGCACCACAACGGTATTTTCTATCTGCCCTTGTCTCCACAACCTTGCTATTGTTTGTTGATACAATTCCAAGGACCATGTCATTCCAAACCAGACTATGGTGGATCCACCAGATTGGAGGTTAAGGCCATGACCGGCACTCGCAGGATGTATTAATGCTACAGGAAGCTTACCAGCATTCCATTTTTGGATACTTTTGTCTGTATTCAGCTGTGTGAATTCTACTTTTAATTTATTAAGCCTCTCTGTGATACGCTCCAAATCATGTCGAAACCAATAAGCCACTAAGATTGGCTTACTGTTTGCTGCTTCAATAATATCCTCCAAAGCATCCAGTTTTTTGTCGTGGATATACACGATTTCATTTGTATCGGAATACACTGCCCCATTTGCCATTTGACAAAGCTTCCCTGAAAGTGCTGCCGCGTTTGCTGCTGTAATATCATCATCGTCACGAAAAGGAAGCATCAAATCTCTTTTCATATCATCGTATAAATCCTGTTCTTCTGGGTCCAGATATACTAAATAGTTAGAATTAATTAGTTCTGGCATCTGCAGATAGTAGGTGGATTTCATAGAAATCGTAATATCCGATATTTTGTCATAGATCCGTTGCTCAGCTCCAGGCAATAGTTTGTAACTATAAACAATCTGACCACTCATTCTATCTGGCTTGAAGTAGTTATTACGAAACTGGGTAATGAATCTTCCAAGACGCAAACCCATATCAAGCACACGGAACTCAGCAAACAAATCCATCAAACCGTTACTACTTGGTGTTCCTGTGAGTCCTACTACTCTTTTTATCTTTGGTCTTACCTTCATAAAAGCTCTAAATCTCTTTGACTGCCAGTTCTTAAATGAAGATAGCTCATCGATTACAACCATGTCGTAATCAAATGGAAGATTGCTTTTCTCAATCAGCCATTGAAGATTCTCACGATTGATAATGTAAATATCTGCTTTGGCTTTTAGTGCCGTAAGCCTGTCGGCTTCTGTTCCAACTGCTATGGAGTACTTCAAATCCTGTAGATGCTCCCACTTGGCTATTTCTGCTGACCAGGTATTTCTTGCCACTCTTAACGGTGCTACCACTAAAACCTTGTGTATCTCGAAGTAATCAAATAACAAGTCAACTATTGCAGTCAGAGTAATACTTGTTTTTCCCAGACCCATATCTAAAAGGACTGCTGCAATGGGATGTGTTTTGATATATTCGATAGCATATTGCTGGTAGCTATGTGGATTGTATTGCATCAATAATCCCTCCGATCTTTTCTACCGAATCTAACACATATACTTTAAATCCCAATTGACAAAGTAACTTATGTCTAGTAAGCTGCAACGGTCTTTGTTTCTCACCAGGTGCTTTCACTTCCACAAATCCAAGCTTTCCTCCCGGAAGTAATATCAATCTATCCGGCATACCCGAAAAGCTAGGTGATGTAAACTTCGGGCAAATACCACCTTTGGCTTTAACTGCTACAACAAGTTTTTGTTCTATAGTCTTCTCACGCATTTTCTCGCATACCTTTCCATCAAGATTATTGGGGTGTGGAGGTCTTTGGAGGCTGATTCTATAACTTTATATATAGGCTATTTTTTTACCCCTATAAGAAAGTTTATATATCAAGTTCCATAGACCTCCACACATAGTTAAAAAGCCTTATACTTCAAGGAATTCCGGCTTCAGCTTTAGTCCCAGAATTAGATTATTATCACGGGTTCTTTTACGGTCAAATCCGGCTGTTTCCAGCGCTGCATAGAAATCTGCTGTACCGCGAATAAACTCACCCACCTGCATGCAATAAGTGCGGTATGAGCTATAAACTTCACTAGACTTTGCACTATAAGAATTATCCACTTCGCAGCAGTCAGTTAGATAATGTGAAAGCCAATCATTATTTTCCTTATATGACTGAATTGCAGCCTTTACCTTCTCTGGTGCTTCAATCTTGAATTTATGTCCGATTACCTTCGTAGCACCTTCAATCACCCAAGAAAGAATTGCGCCTCCTGCATTTTCAAGTAAATAATCTGCATAGTTCTTCACATCTGCGTTGCCTTCTATCTTTGCACTAAAAGGAATTACAATCAGACGACGCCAGGTGCCTCTATCGATAGCGCCTACTTTAGGAAGGTGGTTGGTATAAAGCACCAGTGTATGGCTTGGAATATAGCTGAATGGATCCTTGTACTTCTTCTCTGCGTAAATTTCATCGGTAGAACACAACTGTTTCACATTTGATGTATTTAGGCGCATTCCTTCCTCCATCTCAGCAGCAATTATCAATCTCTTTCCCTTTGCTTCAGCTAATTCCGGCTTTACATTTCTACGGCATCCAACTGTCAACATATCAGCAGAAATATTACCGCTGTAAGAACCAAGTACTCTAGCAATTACATTCCAGAAGGTTGACTTACCATTACGACCTTCCCCATAGGCAATGATCAACGCTTCCACATATACTTTTCCTATGGCAGCAAGGCCTACAATCTCCTGAACATAATGGATGAGATCTAAATCGCCACAGAAGAATGTATTCAGAGCTGCTTCCCATAGATCTTCTCCTTCCGTACCAGGATCCACCATTGTCTGTTTTGTAATAAAATCAAGTGGATCATGCTTCATAACAGAACCTAATCCTTTACGTAGGTCATATGTTCCGGATGGTGTATTTAATAGAAACTCATCCGCATCCAGATTACATTGCTCTATCTCCAACATTGGGCGAGCTTCTTTTAAGGCAGATGAGATGTATTTGGAATCGCGACGCTTAATGGCATAATTGCGATAAAGCTGTGCGGTCTGGTATTTCTCAAAGGAATGCCTTTGCTGTTCATTAAAAGCTGATGCTGCTTTCTTAGGTCCCATTGCAACAAGCATCTCCCAAGCACCATTTTGCAGCATTTCATTCGTAGCCTTCTGCATCTCTGCTTCCGCTTCCTCCAACTGCCTTGCTGTTAGTTCCTGTGCCACTGCCTGAGACTTTGGCTTTGACTCCTCCCAGTAGCTTCCGTTGTAGACGATGTAATCTGTGGATGGCGAATAACGTAAACTCTCCAAATATTCTCTTGATAAAACAATCGCCTGACCTACATCGGAAAAATCGTCCGGCTTTAACTTCATATCTGTGTTGTACTGTTCTGGTGGAATGTAGCTCTCCTGAGAAGATACATATTTCCCAAATTTTACAGCACTGTTCCATATAGTCTTTAATTCTGTTTCTTCCAAAGGTGGATTGCACTTCTCTGCCTTCTTTAGAAAAATAGCATATGCCTCATCGGTGTTCCCATAACGAACAACGAGTTTACCTGCTATACCCGACATCGTATTGTTTCGATTTCCTTCTAGTACTTCATCCTGCGAATTATCCCATTCTTCAAATTTATTATCTTGCAGAAAGTCTACAATACTTTTATCTCCTCTGTAGAGTTCTACCTCAGCATTGGCTGTTCCAAATAAAAATCTTGCGCTATCAAGAGCATTGTTATCAAAATAAGGGAAACACGATGTGATCTCCTTTTTTAACGCTGAGTATACTTTTGCATCTGTTACTGGAGGTATTGGAAAGAACACGTGAAATCTTGGACGTGGTGACCTACTGTCCTTCTGTAGCATATTGCTTCTACTATATACAACAGCAAAAGCAACATTAGGGAAGGCAAACGCAACTTCTAGTGGTGTTACCCAGTCATCCGGATTATCTGAATGATCATTATCACAATCGAGAGGTACATTATCTGCCTGAATGAAATTCATGCTGCTACGATAATTACCCTTATATTCTGCCGAAACATGGTCATGTGTAGCCGCTTGCTTCAAAGAGACTTCATCTGTAATAACTGTCTTATGAGGATAAACGCAATTTGTTTGGCTCCCCACACTGTCTGATGTATACAAAGTAAATTGCTTCATCTGGTCACCTCCTTAAAGTCCTCCGTAAAATAACGGATTCTCATGCGTTTTCGTTTGGCTCTTAGAATTTCAGCTGCCATACCTTCCGATATCCTTCCTCCAAACACCCACTTATGTGAAGCTTCACATAATTGGGTTAATGTAAAGAGATTTGTTATGAAAAGTAGAATCTTAAAGCCTGTTGAAACACAGGCTTTGAGGCAAGAAAACTTCGCATAATAATTGATGATTTACACATCCTTTCCTAAATTTTTGAGCCAGTTTAATAAATCCTGATCCTTCGCCCATGGCGGGATAGAGCTTGGCAGTTTGGTGTCATCAGCTTTTTCCAACGCGGCACGCTTCATTTTTGTATCGGCGCGGGCATAGACACCCGTTGTCGCGACATCGACATGCCCCAAAATATCTCGAATATAAATAATGTTAACGTCAGCCTGCAGCAAATGCATAGCTTTGGTATGGCGAAGCATATGCGGGGTCACCTTCTCCGGAATCAGTTGATTGTAGGTTCTCGCCATCTTTGCGTATTTGTCCAAAAGATATGCGACACCAGCACGGGTAAACTTCTTTTTTTGATTGTTGGTAAACACCGGATAATCTAGCTTGTCTGGTGTTCTCAGGTTCATTTCAGCAAGATATTGGCGCAGTAAATCAACCGTCTTTGGCAGCAGAGGAACTTGTCTTGATTTATCACCCTTGCCCGTCAGGGTGATGTGGGCCGGATTTTCAAGGCGGATATTTCTAACCGTCAAATCCACAAGCTCTTGTACCCTTGCACCGGTATCATACAGAACGCTCAGCATAACCAAGTCGCGCCTTCCGTAAATGGACGAGGTATCGGGTTGTTCCAGTAGAAGTTTCAACTCATCTGCGGAAAGATAGCTTACTACGGGTTCTTTTGCCTTTTTGAATGGTATCGCGAGAATTTTTTGCAATTCAAACATGTGTCGCGGCGATTCAATCTGAACATATCGGACAAAAGAGCAAATCGCAGCCAGCCGTTGATTTCTGGTTGACACGCTACACTTTCTGTCGGTCTCGATCCATTTCAGATAAGCGGTAACCAGATCACTGTTGAAGTCGGCTAAGGAAAGCCTGTCCGCTCTGATTCCTTTCACATCCCTGCAAAATCGCAGAAATAGGCTGAACGTGTCGCAGTAAGACGATATTGTATGAGAACTCATGTTCCTTCCCCGTGGCAAGTAGACGCCCAGAAAGTCAGACAGATACTTAGAAAAATCAGTTGTTTTCATAGACATCACCTGCCTTTGGGATAACATCACTAAACTGTTCATTAAGGGAATCAGTGATATGCTCAAACAGCTCGGATGTCAGTCTGAGATAATATTGAGAACTCCGCAAATCACAATGTCCCATGTATACAGCTAAGTAAGGAAACGCCGTTGTTATATCTGTGCTATTTTGGGACCATTTTCTGAGGCAATGGACAGCGAAGGTATGCCTCATGTCATGCATCCTGGGGCCTTTTCCTTTGCCGCCGTAAGGAATTTTCGCTTTTCTCAGACTTTCGTGAAACATTCTGAGAAAAGCGCCTCTGCTGTACATCCCGCCTTTGGAAGGTGCGAAGAAAAAATCATCCGGATTAGAATGCTTATGGACTTGGCGGCTGTAATCCCTGCAACGCTGCAACAAGGACGGTGCCATAGGAATGAGTCGACTTTTTCCCAGTTTTGTAGCATTAATCGCAAGCGTACCCTTTTCTAAATCAACATCACGTACTCTCAGCTTTCTTCCCTCTGATTCTCTCAACCCGCAGCCGTAAAGCATTCGGAAGAAAACCGGAGCGGCAAGACTGCGATTGCTCGCGGAACTACGAGGCAGATTGTCCGTTGCCGTAAAAAACCTTGCCAATTCCTCGTTTGTGTAGATGTATGGAATGTAATCCGGCGGTATAGCTCTTGTGACGGTGATGGGCGGTATATACGCTTCGTAACCGTTTTTTACCATAAACTGTCCCAATTGCTTTATCAGGTTGGCGCGCTTTCGTTGGGTCGTGGGTTTTTCATTTGGACGGCTGTCTATCCACATATTCACAAGCTCTTTTGGGAGTGTGTTTGGTGGACAGTTTTGCGTGGAGACAAATCTGTCAAAGCTACGCAGATGCTTCGACTGGTCATTAAAGACGAATCCGATTGCCCTTTGCTGTGCGATGAATTTCTCTATACATTCGGATATAGGGCTGGAGAAGGTGAATTCCATGTATTTTTCAGGAATTTTCACTTACGAACACCTCCTCCGGGTCCAGTGCGCATTTCAACAGATTGTTCATGTCAATCGACAGATACACACTTGCGGAGTTTAAGTCGGCATGTCCTAAAATGCTTGATATTGTGGATAACGGCACATCTCGCTCCAAAAGCCTGCTCGCCATCGTGTGTCGCAACGAGTGCAATCCGTGCGGGGTTCCGTTTTTAACGCTGATTCCAGCCAGATTCATATATTTGTACACGATGCTGGTAAAATCATGCATCCTGTCATATGGCGGAACATGCTTCAAAAAGACATGAGGGCATTCACTTACAGGCCGGCCATATTTGAGGTAATCAATAATAGCCAACCCTACATCATCCAACAAGGGTAGCGTGACATTCTTCCCGGTTTTAACCTGAACAAGTTCAATGTAATTTCTTTCCCATTTCAAATCGCCAAGCTTAAGGTTTTGAACATCGCTGTCTCTCAGACCGAGCTTGGTCACAAGCAGCAGTACTGCATAGTTTCGCTTCCCGATAGGATTCGCCCGGTCAACCGCTGCCAGCAACTTCTCCACGTCCTCTTTGCTCCAAATGAACGGGATAGATCGTGTTTGACGCGATAAATGCCGGGGCACAGCAATAGATAAATCCTTTTGATGGTATCCCTTCTGATGCAAAAATCTGAAAAAATGCCGCATCGAACCAAAGTAAGACACTATGGTTTCTGAGCAATACCTGAAAAGTGTGGCGGCAAATCCGGTGATGTGTGCTTCAGTCACTAGATCAAGCCGGGTGATTTGATTTACCGAAAGGAACTCCAAAAAACGCACAATATTTCTGGTCACAACATCTACGCTTCCTTCTTTCAAGCCCAATTCGGCTAAATACTTTGAAAAATCGGGCATTACCGGGGCAAATATTTCGGGCGGTTGCATTTTCTTGCTATTGAGCCGCTCATGCATGATTACCCCATGTAATTGATAGTGTCCCAACACCCTGACCATTCTTGGCGGCTGGACTATTCTGTGCTCTCGCTCCAAATATCCATGTTCGTATTTGTAATGGTCCCGCAGAAATTGCTCTCCAAATTCTTCCGAGAAATATGCAACACCTTTTTCAGCGGCATATTTCAGCAGATTTCTCCATACTTTCGAGTAATTCTCAACGGTGAAGTGACTGTACTGCAGCCGGATCATTTCGTTCCTTGCCATATCCACAAGTTCGGATATGGTGTGTCTTTGTTCGCTCATAACAAACCTCCATTTTTTTAGTCAAGTCATATCGCTTGCATTTTCATTATACAGGTTTGTTATGCGAAGTTTTTGAGACTTGTTTATTGATTTTACAATACTTTAAGGGAGTGATTTGACATAATGAAGGACTTTACATTAACCCACAACTCTGCACATCTTCCCAGCAGTACCATGTTCATGAACATTGCCAATTCCCTCTCGGTGGCTTCATCCATAAATTGCGGAAACAACAGATGTGGGGCAATTGGTATTACTCCCATGTTTACTGCAAATCTGCTATACTCTCTGGCCTTCATTGTATTCCATTTCTCATTTCCAGCGTAAGGAGAGCAGATATAAACAAGTGGTCTGTAATTACTCTTTCTTTCTTCACGCTCTATGCCATTGATCGCTTCAAAGGGTACAGGGTCTTTGTAGCCTTCTGAGTTATAAAAACTGATTCCCAAAGGTTTCACCTCCTTAAAAATACTCGAGGACAAAATATCCCTCTAACTTCCTAAGGACAGAACCTTCGTTTTTGGACGGACACTTTGCAAACTTTTTATTTCAGAATCGCTTCCTTTATATAAGCCAAAAACCGAGTAGAAAAAGCTTCGAAACTATCCGTCCATTTATTTGTTTTCTGTCCTTAGGAAGTTGGAGGGATATGAGTCAGAAAAGAATTTCAAAAAGATTTAAGATTACCCGTCCAAAGCTCAGACTTTTGTCCTTAGGAAATTGAGAGGTAATAAACCCTCGGAAAGGCGGTGCTAATTATGCAGTCTGAATCAACTGCAGGTGCAGATAGCAAGCAGGACATCGGTTTAGATGAAGAACTTGCTGATGTACTAATCGCAATTAGTGTTATTTCAAAGCGACTTGCAAGGAAATTAACCGAGCAAAAACAAGCAAACAAGGAAGGAGAAAACAAGCATGAGTAAGATGAACGAACTATCCGCGGAACTTGATGAGTTAAAAAGATGTGGTGAAATCTTAATTGGAATTTCAGATACTCTAAGAGAACTTTTTTCTACGGATGTAGAAGAAAAAGCTACAAGTAAGTCTAAGAATCAGAAGGCTACGACAAAAGTACCACCAGAACCTGCAAAGAAATCAATCTCTCTTACGGATGTCCGAGCAATCCTTGCGGAGAAGTCCCGCAGTGGATACACAGCCGATATCAAAGCACTACTTTTAAAGTATGGAGCTGATAAACTGTCCGACATTAATCCGACTGATTATGAAGCTTTACTCGCAGATGCGGAGGTGTTTGGAAATGCCTAAGCATGCATTACTCTCCGCTTCATCCAGTCACCGATGGCTGCAATGCCCACCTTCGGCAAAGTTATGTGCTGAAGAAGATAACAAATCCAGTCCTTATGCACAAGAGGGTACCGATGCACATAGCCTCTGTCAGTTTAAATTAGAACAGGCACTCGGCATAAACTCAAAAGACCCTACGGAGAATTTGGATTTCTACAATGGAGAGATGGAAATCTGTGCTGAAGAATACGCTTCATTCGTCATTGAGCAATTGGCGGAAGCAAAGCTCTATTGTTCTGATCCTGTAATCTTAATTGAACAGCGTCTCGATTTCTCTAAATATGTAGAGAATGGATTTGGAACAGGTGACTGTGTAATCGTTGCTGATGGTATTCTTCAAGTCATCGATTACAAACACGGACTTGGAATACTGGTGTCAGCTGAAGAGAACCCACAGATGATGTGTTATGCTCTTGGAGCTATTGAACTCTTCGATGGTATCTACGATATCGATACCGTTAAGATGACAATCTTCCAACCACGAAGGGACAATATCAGCACCTACACCTTGTCAAAGGAAGAACTAATAACTTGGGGTAATGAAGTACTCTCCCCTATAGCAAAACTGGCCTATGCAGGTGAGGGTGAATTTAAGGCCGGTGACCACTGCCAGTTCTGTAAGATTAAGGCTACCTGTCGTAAACGTGCCGAGTACAACCTTGAACTAGCAAAGTATGACTTTGAGATGCCTTCCAATTTAGATGACACAGAAATAAGTGTTATTCTCACCAAGGTAGATAACCTTGTCACCTGGGTCAATGACATAAAGGAATATGCATTACAACAAGCACTTAGTGGCACAAAGTACGATGGCTTTAAAGTTGTTGAGGGACGCTCAACCAGAAAATACACCGATGAACAGGCGGTTGCAGATGCAGTTACATCAGCAGGTTTTGACCCATACGAAAATAAGCTCTTAGGTATTACAGCCATGACTTCAGTTCTTGGCAAAAAGAAATTCGAAGAAGTTCTAGGAAGCCTTGTAATCAAGGCTCCAGGTAAACCAACTCTTGTTCCGGAGAATGATAAGCGTCCGGAATTTAACACAGCACAAATTGATTTTAAATAAGGAGGACAATAATATGTCAAACGTAGCAAATCCAACGAAAGTGATTACCGGTCCACAAACAAGATGGTCATATGCAAATGTATGGGATGCAAAGTCAATCAATGGAGGTACACCGAAGTATAGCGTTAGCCTTATAATTCCAAAGTCTGATACCAAGACAGTTGCGCTAATAAAGACAGCCATTGAAGCAGCGTATAAGGAAGGCGAGTCAAAGTTAAAGGGTAATGGTAAAACAGTTCCTGCTCTTTCCGTTCTTAAAACTCCTCTTCGTGATGGCGATGTAGAAAGACCAGATGACCCTACTTATGCAAATGCATATTTCATCAATGCCAATAGTGCTACTGCACCGGGTATTGTTGATGCAAATTGCAATCCAGTCCTTGACCGTTCTGAAGTTTATTCAGGAGTATATGGTAGAGCTTCCATCAATCTGTATGCTTTCAATTCAAATGGAAATCGTGGAATTGCGTGTGGTTTAAATAATCTACAGAAGATTTCAGACGGGGAACCTTTGGGCGGCAAATCTCGTGCAGAGGATGATTTCTCTACAGATGACGATGATGATTTTCTTTCATAGAAGTAACCCATTAATCTCTGACTTGGGCGGTGGCTATGCTGCCGCCCTTTTACATTAAGGATGGTGAATATGATAGAAGAAATATGGAAAGACATACCTGGGTTTGAAGGAAAATATCAGGCAAGCACAATGGGACGTATTAAAAGTCTAGATCGGTTAGTTAGGGGTAAATGTCATTTCACAGGACATGATTTTTACAGAATGATTCACGGCAGAATCTTAAAGCCAGGACGATTCTGTAAAAGTGGTCATGTTTCTGTAGTATTAGGACGTGGTGGCATTGGGAAACCAGTACATCAATTAATTGCATTGACCTTCTTAGGTCCTTGTCCTAACGGTTGTGAAGTTCTCCACGAAAATGGTATTCCTACCGATAATCGTGTCTGCAATCTCCGATATGGTACACGTACAGAAAATATTCTTGATGTATATAAAGATGGGGGGCGATGGAGAAAATTATCGACTGACGATGTTGAAAATATTCGTTTTGGCTTATCCTGTGGAATTACAGGAGTTGAGCTTGCTAGTATGTATGGTGTTTCTTCATCAACAATATCTCGCATCAAATTAGGGAGGAGTTTTGGATGGCTGAAATAAAATATATGAGTTGCGATATCGAAACATATTCTGATGTGGATCTAAAGAAATGCGGTATGTACAAATATGCAGAGTCACCCAACTTTGAAATACTTCTCTTTGCTTACTCCATCAATGGTGGTGAGGTTGTCGTTATCGATCTAGCTAATAATGAGAAAATTCCTACAGAGGTAATCATTGCTCTATCAGACAAAGAAGTTATAAAGTGGGCATATAATGCTGCTTTTGAACGTATCTGTTTGTCTGAATGGCTTAGAAGAAATTATCCTGAATATTTCAGTAGCTACAGTACCAGTGAAGACACGGTCGATAATTACCTGGATCCATCCTCGTGGAGATGCTCGATGGTATGGTCGGCATATCTTGGATTACCATTATCTCTTGAAGGTGTAGGAGCAGTTCTTGGATTGGAAGAACAGAAAATGAAAGAAGGAAAAGACCTCATCCGCTATTTTTGTGTTCCATGCAAGCCTACGAAATCAAACGGTGGTCGGACTAGAAATCTTCCTATGCATGACGAAGATAAATGGAATACATTCATCTCCTACAACCGCAAGGATGTTGAAGTTGAAATGTCTATTCAAAAGAAGTTAGCCCATTTTCCTGTTCCAGAGTTTGTTTGGAAAGAATATCATTTAGACCAAAAGATAAATGATAGAGGAATTGCTATTGATATGGATATCGTAGAACAGGCGATTATGATGTATGAACGTTCCAAAGAAGAACTATCAGAAGAAATGAAGAAGTTAACTAATCTGGATAATCCTAATTCAGTAATACAGATGAAACAATGGTTATCTGACAATGGGCTGGAGACTGAAACCCTTGGTAAAAAAGCTGTAGCAGAAATGCTAAAGGATGCTCCAGAGGAACTAGCTGATGTTCTCATTCTCCGTCAGCAGCTTGCCAAGTCAAGTATTAAGAAATATCAGGCGATGCAAAATACCGTATGCACTGACAGGCGGGCAAGAGGAATGTTCCAGTTTTACGGAGCAAATCGTAGTGGCCGATGGGCAGGTCGTATTATTCAATTACAAAACCTCCCACAAAATCATATGCCGGATTTGGAGCCAGCCCGTGAACTTGTTAAAAGCGGTAACTTTGAAGCTTTACAAATGCTTTATGATTCTGTCCCCGAAGTATTATCGGAGCTTATCCGCACCGCTTTCGTGCCCAGACCTGGATATAAGCTTGTTGTGGCAGATTTTAGTGCAATTGAAGCAAGGGTGCTCTCATATCTAGCACAGGAGTCGTGGAGAAATAAAGTATTTGCAAATAATGAAGATATTTATTGTGCAAGTGCTTCTGCAATGTTTGGTGTTCCAGTTGAAAAGCATGGTCAAAACAGTCACCTTCGCCAAAAAGGTAAAATAGCGGAACTTGCTCTTGGATACGGCGGTTCGTGTGGTGCTCTTAAATCCATGGGAGCCTTAGATATGGGAATTACTGAAGAGGAATTACAACCCCTGGTTGATGCATGGAGATTTTCAAACCCCAATATTGTACAGCTTTGGTGGGACGTTGATACGGCTGTCAAAACAGCAGTTACGCAGAAAACGACTACCGAAACCCATGGCATCTATTTTATTTATCAAAGCGGTATGCTCTTCATTAAACTTCCTTCCGGAAGAAAGCTGACTTATGTAAAGCCTAAGATTGGTATAAACAGATTTGGTGGAGAAGCCGTAACCTACGAAGGTATCGGGGCAACAAAGAAGTGGGGGCGAATAGAATCATACGGTGCTAAATTTGTAGAGAATATCGTTCAAGCTATTTCAAGAGATATCCTTAGCTATGCGATGCAAACCCTCTCCCAATCATTCATTTGCGGCCACATTCATGATGAATTAATTATCGAATGTCCAGTGGAAGAATCTTTGGATTTTATCTGTGAACAGATGGGAAGAACTCCTCCATGGATAAAAGGTCTATTATTAAGAGCTGATGGCTTTGAGACTGCGTTTTATAGAAAAGATTAAAACGGAATGGTAGCAACACCGATTCCATATAGTGCTGCTACCATTTGAATTAAATCATGTTATCAAGTAAATCAATTACAATTGCTTTAATTTTCGTCACCTTATCTGTGACTGTGCTCTTTCCCATTCCAATCTCATCCGCAATTTCCCTATGGCTAAATCCATCAGATAATAACTGAAGTATCTTACCGTAGTTAGGGTCGATCTCATTTACGCGATTAATGAGTTCATTTAACATACCCAAATAGATATCTGCTGCACCATATGTGGTTGGTGCTACAGCTTCGAAATCTGACTCTTCTCCATCTTCATTTTCTGCTGACAGGCAACTGAAGGTTAATGTTCCGAAATTCTTCTTGTCCAATGAAATGGCGTATGGACACTGACTGCATTTATTACTTTCTGGGCAGCGAATCAGTTTTCCTTTTCCATTGCTTACCTCGCAGCGTTTGTCACGATCCTCTGCTTTAAACTCTGCTGAATAGGAACTCATTACAGCATCGTACTGTGCCTTAGTTCCTGGAACTAACACCACATCCACTAATCTGTTCCCTACTCTCCATTTTCTAATCTGAGATTTCTTAACACCCGCGATCATCCCATGTTCTTCGATTGAATCCCTATCAATAATCATTGGGATTAATACCTGTTCCTCTTGATTTACTCTGATTTCCATAGATTGTCTCTCTTTCCGACCGAGAGAGACTGAGGTAAGGGAGATACCTTTTGACCTTGGATAGAAGTATCCCAAGACCAGGCATTAGAAAAAGAGCGCAGGAAATTATAGGGGTACTTCCATCTGCTTTTCCATAACTGTCATAATGGCAGCTACTTCTAAAGCAATATGGTCATATCCACCTTCCCAGCGCTCTGTCAGGTCTATATGAATTTTTATTTATGCTCTAATTTTAAAGTGTGCCAGCTAAAATTGCTCGGACATGGGATGTCCTATTTTTGCTGACACAGCAATAAAAAAAGAGCCATGAAAACAAGCTTATTTTCATGACTCTTTTTTTTTGATTGCTATTGTTCTTGAATAACGAATACAGACAGACATGGCATGTTCGACCACAACAATAAATTTTATTATGTTATTCTATTCTGCCGTCCAAGTTGCTTTAAATTCTGTGCTTCCAGCATATCATTACACTCATGAATAGATTTTGTGTAACAGGTATTCAACAGGAATTGATACATGATGTGTTGCTCTGTCATCATAAAAGATTTACCCGATGCCTTTAACAAACAAGTACTTAATACAGGTGGTAACTGCATACCAATCGACAGCTGTACCACTGTTTCTATTGTAACATTGTCTGGCTCTGCATTTCTTAATCTTTGAATCGTTTTCTCACTAATGCTTGCTGCACCTGCCAGTTCCTCCTCAGTCATCCCAGACCAATCGATTAAAGCATTCAGTGTCCCTGAAAACGTCACTGGTAGCATTCTAGCCACATTCAGTAACTCTGTATTATATTGCTTTATCATATTTGCTTGGTTTGGCTTATCCTTAATGTCAGATGAGTAATGGGCTTCAAAAACTATATTTGAAGCAGCATTCCTAAATAGAACACATCCTGCAAAACCCCTCTCCATATTTGTCCAGAGATTGAATCTTCAAATTGAAGACTTGGCAACATTCATCCCTATGGAATCAGGCATAATCTGTTAAAACAGTCTGACCTTCTTCTCTATGGGTATGTAATTAGGGTGTTTAAAGCAAAAATGTGAGTCTACAGGCAAAAAATTTCCTCTTTCCAGTTCCTTCTTAAATTCTGATTTGAGCGTACTTTCAACTAATGTATCCTTTATACTGATGGAAAATGTCTGGTCTTTCCGAATATATCCACTATTAAAACAGTGCGGTCTGACATAATGACCATCAACATAGGTAAACACACTGATTGCCTCATCATAGCCTACTCCTGTATTTTCTTCGTACCACTAATTTCGTCAATGAAGTTCTGCCACTGTGAAATGGAGATGTTGAGGTCACGGGCACGTCTTAAAGCTTCCTGTACAATCTCCGTCTTCCCGATATACTCTGCCAGATCCGGGTAATGATTATTCCTACTTTTACCCGCCAAATCATAAAAAGTGTAGAGGTCATCCCCCGTTGATACACAGTACCTCAGCCATCCTGTCAAGATATTTTTCCAGCGCATATCGGTTTCCTTTCTCAATGTCACTCAGATATGCTGGTGTCAGGAACAGTTCCTGAGCAAGCCCACGAATGGACTTTCCGCGCACTTCCCTGCGTGCTTTAACGTACTCTCCGAACGAAGCGCACTCTTCGTCCGTCAAAAAACGGTCTGCCATGTACTTAATCCACCTATTCGTAAAATTCTGTAAGCTATTATGCTTTCATGGTATCACTGGGGAATCGGCTTGTCAATATTTAACATGTTGTAGAATCATTTTTTGTTGTTCATCCTTATTAGATGGATAACAAGAGTGATTAAAGCTACGACAAAAGTAGTAAAGGAATAACTATTGAAACAGGAAGACAATTGAAGTATGATAGCAACAGGAATTAAGAGTTTTACCAGGATAAATACATGACTGAGTGACAGGAGGAAACGGATGAGCCGGATTACTATCACGGGAAGAGGAGAACCGATTCTGATTAATTATACCGAAGAGACGAGTTTGTTGGATGCGATGATTGGACAAGGCATTTATCTCAGTGCAGACTGCGCGGGCAGAGGAACCTGCGGAAAGTGTAAGCTTCAGCTTCTGGAGGGAGAGCTTGAAATAACCTCGTTTGATCGGAATAAACTAACGGAGCAAGAGCTGGAGCAGGGATACCGGCTGGCCTGTAAAGCCTATCCCAAAAAGGATTGCATCATCCGGCTGGTTTCGGGCAGGGAGACGGATTTTAAAATTATCACGGAGCACCGGCAGGAAAGCATCGGTTACGGTAAGGCGGATGAGGATTATGCAGTCGCAGTTGACATCGGTACCACCACCATTGCCACCAGTCTGGTTGGTCTTGAAAGTAAAAAAATCCGGTTGACAGACTCTGCAATCAATCGGCAAAGAGCTTATGGAACGGATGTTGTATCAAGAATAAAGGCGTCCAATGACGGAAAGCGGGAGCTTCTGAGAATAAGTATTCAGGATGATCTTCTGGAGCTGATCCGGCGTATCCTTCATGAGGCCGAGATTCCGAAAAACAGATTGAAAAGGATCGTAATTGCCGGGAATACCACCATGGGCCATTTGTTGCTGGGATATTCCTGTCAGGGGCTGGGCAGTTATCCTTTTACGCCGGTCAATATCAGTACGCTGACGCTTCCTTATGAAGAAGTCATGGGAAGTGATTACCTGAGTATTCCGGTAACCATCCTTCCCGGCATCTCAGCATATGTAGGAGGGGATATTGTAGCCGGTCTGCTGGCCTGTGATTTTGATCAGGCGAAAGTTAGTTGATCTAGGCACGAATGGTGAGATGGCCGTGGGCAATAAAGACCGGATTTTAGTTTCCTCCGCTGCAGCCGGACCTGCTTTTGAGGGTGGTAATATTTCCTGCGGTGTCGGAAGCATTGCAGGTGCCATCTGTGATATTGAAATTAATAAGGAGGGGAACCGGCTTCAGACCATCGCAGATCAGCCGCCCATCGGTATCTGCGGGACCGGAGTGGTAGCACTGGTTTTTGAACTGCTTCAGTCAAAACTATCCGATGCCACGGGGCTGCTCTGTGAGGAATATTTTGAACAGGGGTATCCGGTTGCTGCCGATCCCCAGGGCAGAGAAATCCTGTTTACCCAAAAGGATATGCGGGAATTTCAAATGGCAAAAGCGGCAATCCGTGCCGGAATAGAGACGCTGGTCCGCTGTCATGGGATTACTTTTGATGAGATCGATACCGTATATCTGGCGGGGGGCTTCGGCTATCAAATGAATTTGGAGAAGGCCTTTGGTGTGGGTTTGCTGCCCAAAGAACTTTCCGGTAAAATCAAAGCTGTTGGAAACAGCGCGTTAGGAGGAGCTGTAAAGTATCTGGCAGGGGAAAGCGCTTCTGCCAGAGTGGATCATATACTTGGCGTATCCGGCGAAATCAGCTTATCCAATGAGACAGATTTTAATGATCTATATATAAAGCATATGTTTTTCGAAGAAAAAGCAGAGGAACCTTCTTTTTGAAAAATAAGATACGAAAGTAAAGGTGTGATTTGATTATGAATTTAACGATAAGGGAATACAATGAAAACGATCTGATATCTATGATGGAAATATGGAATGAGGTAGTGGAGGACGGGATAGCTTTTCCGCAGATGGAACCGCTGACCCTGGAGGAGGCAAAAGAGTTTTTTGCCTGCCAGAGTTTTTCCGCTGTTGCACAATGGGGGACGGAAATCGTCGGCTTATACATCCTTCACCCTAATAATATAGGCCGCTGCGGCCATATCAGCAATGCCTGCTATGCAGTGAAATCCTCTGCACGGGGATTGCATGTCGGTGAGCAGTTAGTCAGACATTGTCTTAATAAGGGACATGAGCTGGGATTTCGAATTCTTCAGTTTAATGCGGTAGTTAAATCAAATCTCAGTGCGCATCATTTGTATGAAAAGCTGGGATTTGTGAAGCTGGGTGTGGTACCCGGGGGTTTTATGTTAAAGGACGGTAATTATGAAGACATTGTGCTGTATTATCATCTGTTATAAGAAAGCGTAGGAGTGGTAAGTACCTTTCGCAAGACTGCAATTTTCAGTTCCATGTCTGCATATAATGAACTAACAAAGATAGCCTGGGAGTTAAGCCATGCCGAATGGTAAACTGGAAAATGAGTTAAACCTTGCACTTGATATTCCCGAAGCGGATAGAGCGAAAACATTAAATCTGAACGTAGGATATTCTCCGAATACGAACACATGGGAATTGATTGTAAAATACAGCGGAAGCCTTGACCGGATCCGGGAGGAACTGGATATATCTGCTGTTGAACTGGTGAGAGGGTATGCAATCCTGACGATACCGGAATATTTGATTGACCGGCTTACGGATTATGAAGAAGTTGAGTTTGTCGAAAAACCAAAGAGACTTTTTTATGAAGTAAACGAAGGAAGGACTGCTTCTTGTATTAACCCGCTTCAGACAGGTATTTACAATCTGTTTGGTGAGGGCGTACTGGTAGCTGTTATTGATTCGGGAATTGATTATTCCCACCCGGATTTCCGGAATGAAGACGGAACCACGAGGATATTGGCATTATGGGATCAGACCATACCGGGAGCACCGCCGGAAGGGTTTGACATTGGAACTCTTTATACCAGAGAGCAAATTAATGAAGCTTTGAATACACCCATGCCCGAGAGATTGGAGCTGGTTCCAAGCACGGATTTGTCAGGCCATGGCACTCATGTGGCCGGTATTGCTGCCGGCAACGGAAGGGCAAGCAACGGGCGGTATCGCGGAGTTGCTTCCCAAAGTGAGCTGATTGTGGTAAAGCTTGGAACATCCATTGGTGATTCCTTTCCAAGAACGACTCAGCTGATGCAGGGAATTGATTTTGCGATTCGAACGGCAGTTATTGAAGGAACCCCCGTTGCGATTAACATCAGCTTTGGTAATAATTACGGCTCCCATACGGGACTGTCATTGCTGGAGACTTTTATCAATGATGCGGCGAATATCTGGAAAAATAACATAATTATAGGAACGGGAAATGAAGGTGCTACCGGAAATCACACCCAGGGAGTTCTACAAATGGGAAGAAACGAGGTGATTGAAATTGCCGTCAGCGAGTATGAGTTTGCACTGAATTTTCAAATATGGAAAAATTATTATGATCATTTTGATATTATTATAACTGCCCCGAACGGAACCCGTGTCGGACCAATCCCAAGGATTTTAGGTACGCAGCAGTTTACGGTGGCTCAGACAGAAATATTTCTCTACTATGGGGATCCCACACCCTATAATCCCCAACAGGAGATCTATGTTGAGTTGATTCCGACAAACCGTTATATTAATTCCGGTATTTGGCGTATTGAACTGGTACCAAATCGGATCGTGGAAGGCAATTATGATATCTGGCTTCCGTCAGGAAGTGTAAAAAACCCCGCTACTCGCTTTCTGCTTTCCTCGGAATATACCACCCTGACGATACCCTCTACCGCTGAAAGAGCCATCACCGTAGGAGCTTACAACGCCTATACGGACAGCTATGCACCATTTTCGGGAAGGGGCTATACCAGAAATAACCGGGTTAAGCCGGATCTTGTGGCACCAGGAGTAAATATCAATTCTGCTTCCCCGGGAGGAGGCTATACGATTCGTTCGGGAACTTCTATGGCGACTCCGTTTGTCACCGGCAGTGCAGCTTTATTAATGGAATGGGGCATTGTGCGGGGAAATGATCCTTATTTGTACGGTGAGAAGCTCAGGGCATATCTGATTAATGGAGCCAGACCTTTGCGGATTGAGAGAATCTATCCTAACAGGACTCTGGGATATGGGGCTCTGTGTCTGGATAATACCTTCCGCTATATGTAATAAAGCGAAAATACTCCTTTTCTTCATAAAAACTATTGACTTCCATTATTTTAATGTAATGCAGATGGGATGCTTTGCCGTCTATTTGCAGTCAAAGAATACAATGCACTTCTGGGGTATTCATGTTGCGGAATACCCAACCTTTAGAAATTTCAAAGTATATCATAAGCACAACAGCTATAATCAATATCATAGGCACAGAGACGCTCGGAACTTAAAAGTTGCCATCGAGCAAATCAAAAGCCATGATACCTTTCAATTAAACGGAAGGAAGTATATAAAGAATAATAAGTGATTAGTCTAATGATAACAGTTCTCTAGTCTCAACCTAACTTAAAAACAGTAGTTCCCTTGTCTCGCAAGACAAAAAGCAGTTCTATAGTCTCAGCGTATGCGTCTATCGTCTCATGAGGTACATTACTCGTGTCTCGAATATCTTTTTATACAACCTTGAAAATATTCATATTGAAGAAATAATGCATACGCATTATATGTTATCAACCCAAGTTCAAGTGGACTTGCGTCAATAGCGTAGACACAAGTCCATATAAATAGAATTAAATCAATCTCATTATTACTTATCATTAATATAATTAATTAATCTAACATGTATTCAGATTGCTTAATTTGCAGAACAATTTAGCTTGGAAAATGTATTTGATACGTTTTAACTTTATAAGGTAATATGCGCCTAACACGGCACTAATAACATATGGGGTAGCCTTAGTGCATTTGAAATAATGACTATAACAATCTATGAAGGAATTATATTAGCCTTAATAACAACATTTAACATGAACTTGAATACAATATAATAACAGTTTTATAGAATAGGAAGTATTTCATGGCTATTAAAATTTTTGTAGATCAAGGTCACAATCCGACTGGTTACCACAATACTGGTGCCAGAGGTCTTGGGTTAATAGAAGAAGATATTACTTATCAGGTTGGAATCTATCTTGCCAATTTATTAGGAGCTGACCGAAGATTTTCCGTTTTGTTATCAAGACCTACGCCTACTACGGTTTTAGGAACTACAAATGCAACCAGCCTGGCTGAAAGGGTTAGAATGGCGAATGAATGGCCTGCTGATTATTTTATCAGTATCCATGCTAATGCAAATGTAAATCCTGCAATTAATGGAGCTGAGATCTATATATACCAATACAATACTCAAGCACATTGGCTAGCACAGCATATCATGGATGCTATTGTCCAATTTACAGCCTTAAAGAATAATGGTATCCGTATAAATCAATCCTTATATATTTTGCGCAGAACTAATATGCCTTCCTTACTGATAGAAATGGGATATCTTACGAATGAACATGATGCCGCTATTCTTAGAGATAATCAATGGCTGATTGCTTATGCAATATATATCGGTATCTTAAATTATTTTGGATTTGAACCGATTTAATATTAATAACAGGAGGGATAAAGAATGATGAAAAATAATAATATTAATCGAAATTTATATAATAAAATTCGTGTTTATCCAGCTGAAATGGGAACACAGACCTTCGGGAGGTTACAGGTTCGCTGCACAACCAGAGGACTGGCACCAATTGATAGTGCAATCGTCCAAATTTCCTCTTCGGCAGAGCCGCAGGTAATTATAGAAGAGCTTACTACCGATTTTAACGGGCTCACACAAGAAATTGAATTACCGGCACCCCCAATTGATTATAGTCTGAACCCTGCTCCAGCCACACAACCTTATTCAGAATTTAACCTTAGGGTAAGCGCACCGGACTTTGAACCGGTTACCGTATCGAATGTTGAAATACTCACCCTTGTAACAGCTCTGCAGGAATTAACCCTAACCCCTGCAGAAATTCCTACCGGAGGTGAATTATATGTAATACCACCTCATACTTTATATGGCGATTACCCACCAAAAATAGAAGAAGAAGAGATTAAAGCTATAGGTGAAACCGGTGAAATTGTATTACAAAATGTAGTGATCCCAGAATATATCGTAGTCCACGACGGTCCTCCTACTGATACTGCTGCACAGAATCACTATGTACGGTACCGTGATTATATTAAAAATGTAGCTTCTAGCGAAATCTATGCCACATGGCCGGAATCAACCATTATGGCAAATATTCTTGCTATCCAGTCCTTTACCCTAAACCGAGTTTTTACGGAATGGTATCGTAATCAGGGATATAATTTTACCATAACCTCATCCACGGCCTTTGATCACAAATGGATTCCGGGCAGGAATATTTACAGTAATATCGGCCTAGCGGTGGACCAGATATTCACCAATTATTTATCCAGACCTAATGTTAAACAACCCATATTAACCCAATACTGTGATGGTTATAGAGTACAGTGTCCGAACTGGATGACCCAATGGGGATCTAAGGAATTGGGAGAGAATGGTCTGAATGCAATCCAGATACTTCAACATTTTTATGGAGATTCCATGTTTATTAACACAGCACCTCAAGTATCTGGTGTTCCAGCTTCCTGGCCGGGAGTAAATCTGACCATAGGTTCCACCGGAGTCAGTGTACGGATGATTCAAGAACAGCTAAACCGTATTTCAGATACTTATGTAGCGATTCCTAAAATAGCTGTGGATGGACAGTATGGACCACAAACCGCAGATGCGGTAAGAATCTTCCAGCAAATATTTAATCTTCCCCAAACCGGTGTGGTAGATTTTGCTACATGGTATAAAATATCTCATATATATGTGGGGGTTACGAGAATTGCGGAATGAGTTATACGATCGTAACGATTATCATAATACTTGGACTATTGTTACGAAAATATTCGTTTACTACCATGCCCTTATTTATCAACTCATTTAAAGTCGGGTAAATTATATTTAAGGGTAAGCGTCAGATGAAACACGCCTATAATAAAAAATCTGATCAAGTATAATAGTTATATCTTAACCAGATGTTTTGTTATAGGTCGTGACCCTGTTGAGCACGCAATGCGTGCGAAATATAACCCACCCGCTATGCGGGTGTGAGACGATTGTTACACAAAAAAATCACCTTTGACTTATATTTTATGTTCGTAATTTAATTTATCATTTAAGTTGGGCATAATTCATCCAATGAATATGAATTTTATAGGAGCGATACTGTCTAACGATTACTAAATCTTATAACGATTAAACTTATATCGTTAATATGGTTGTGCAAACGCAGTTAGAAAGATGTAATTATTATAACTTAGCCCAATGTTTTTCTCTTGAAAATCTAGAACTATCTCTGAGCAACTTGCCACAAGACCCTTATAATAAGCTATTTACAGACTTGAACATGGAAACCGAAATTGTATCAATCTCGTAACCCTTTTATTACCCTTACCACAGGAGATTAGAGCATATTGAGGCTGTATTATCTCCAATAATTCTACTGAAGTAGAATTTCGAGAACCGTGATGGGCAACCTTGAGAACAACATAATCTGTAACTAGCCGATCATTAGCAACTATCTCCAGTTCCATTGATTTATTATCTTTACTTTTTTTTCAAACATGCGCTACACACTTCCATAATTATCCTTTTTATTGCATTATTTCTTCAATTGAAACCACCTAAAAACGACTTGTTATTTTCGCGTATATAAATACTCAGATTATTATAACAATTCCATTAATTTACAAAATATTTAGATCTCTTTACTTGTACTACATGCATATCAGACTAAATGGTGAACTTCTCGATCACTTATTATATTGAAACGGTATAACTTTAACAAATGCAGATCCATTAATCTTATTGTGGTCAAGTTTTAATTTCGGAGATAGAAAAGTTACTTTTTCAAGTTTTCCTTTCTTATTTTTATTCTTAATCTAATTCTAAATATAACCAACAAAATAATGCAAATCATCAGACTCGCAACAGAAGCATAAAGTTGCTCCAAATAAAACTTACCGTCATAAATTGACATGATACTTGTATATATTACAGGTGCAACCTGTAAAAAGGTAAGTAATATTAATAAGAGATTTATACTTTTATTTTCATGTTCATTAATCCGTGCAACTCGTATAGAAAGAAGTTGTTCAATTCTGTCCTTATTCTTTTCTTGTTCTGCTAACAGTTCATCAATTCCAAATCTCTTTGAGATATTATCAGCAAGGATTTTTCCGGTAGTAAACTTAAACTTTCTGACATTCCAAAGAAACAATCCTTTCGATGTCTCATATATTAATTTTTCAAGCTGTTCTACTTGAAAATCACAATCATATTTCTCTTTGTGATATATAATTTTATCAATAATACCATTAGTTCTATTTATTAACGCTTCTTGTAACACTAACAATTCAATAATGAAGTAAGTAAGCGTCTGTCGCTTAGCTCTAATTAAATAGTTATCCGAGAAATTGTTTTGCCTAATTAATAAAGAGTGAAAACTCGCATATATTTCTGACGAATTATAGATTCCAATATTCTCAGGATTATAATAATCAGGGTGTATTACCTCATAACTATCAGGTGTCATCTCACCTGCTAAAAAATCACTCATCTTTTTCTTCTTAGGTAGCTCGGGTAAAAAAGATATAAAATTTGCTACTCCACATATTTCTAATCCAATTTCATACAACAAGTTTTTTATATCAATATTACCCTTTCCTTCTTGGAAAAATATTGCTTGATCATTAACCTTTTCAATCAACTCAACTGTATCAATTAATATATTGGGAATATTAATTAAAATTGATACAATATTTAAGTCCTTTATACAAGAGATATAGATCTCAGAATACTGGTTGTTATTATCGCTCACAACAAATTTGTGTCCATAATAAACTCTTTCAATAGAATCATTAAACTCGTTATTATATTCTGTATTAACGGTATCCTTCATAAATTTTGTGAAATACTCTTCAGTTTCTTTTTGAATCTTTTTATCAACAAATTCTATATACTTTTTTTTATCGACAATCAATGCTGGATATACAATCATAAGATCTGATCTTGGATATTCTCTCCCCCTAATGCGCTCTTTCATTAACTCGATTTCTTTAATGATATCATCTCTATTGTTTCTTGTTGTTGATTGATTGTCAACTTCTATCTTTCCAAATGTACTTCTTTTAAAATAGGCATCAACAATTTTATGTATCCCCCCTTCAATTGTAACTTTACATTCTTTCCTAATGTACATTGGAACTTCTTCCCATGCCTCAATGATTTCTAGTTCTTTGTCTGTAACTTCAATTATTTTACCATTAATACTATTACCTTTGCTGTTTTCAATATAGTAGTAGCCATCTAAATCACTATAAATCTTATAGTTATCAAGTGTTGCATTTACCATTTCTAGTTCTTTACCAAAAAGGTATCTCTGGAACTCCCTATCTTTTAGTGTGCCATATATAAAAATACTATGCATTATTTCACCTCAATTTCCAAATATTAATATTATTATACGTAAGACAAGTACCCTTGTCTACGTACACGATATTATATTTTTATATTAGTAAAAATAAGTTTAGCTTTTTGATTTCATTTTGGTGACAAGGGGCAGGTGACAAGGGGCAAGGTGACAAGGGGACGGGGTTGTCGACACATCATATTCTTTGTATTACACCCCTACTAATTCCAGTCAATCTTTCAATTTGTCTAATTGATAAGCCATACCTCTCCTTCAGGTCATTTAAATACATATTCCTTTTAACTTTATCAAATTTTTGTATATCTATGACATGGTCAATTTTGCAATGTCTCTTTATTATATTTCTTGCATCATCGTCTGTTAACCGCTGTTTTTCCAATATATCCAGACATTCATCATCGTTGTCCTTGTTTATAATCTCAATAAATCGCCTTATTGCTTGTTCTCTATTTGTATTCAAAATATTCAGCACAAAGTCTATCTCAGTCTGATTACTTCCTCGAATATAATCAATGTAGTTAGTCCATTTATAATTTTCAATTTTAGTAACCATACATGCCTTTAAAGGATTTTGAAAAATATATCTAAGTACAGTGAGAAAATACTCATCCTCTTCAATAGGTTCGCTCTTAAACCGATCTTGAAACAAGTACCCCACCCTTCCATATTTTTTGTTATACCAAAAGACATAACTACCACATATTCTTCTCATGACTGTCTCTAGTGGTTCCTTTCCTTCTTTTAGCAATAAATGCAAATGATTACCCATTAAGCAATAAGCATATATCTTATATTCACATATCTCTCTGTATCTTTGTATTGTTAGAATAAACCTTTCGTAATCTTCTTCAACTTCAAATATAGTTTGTCGATTTATTCCTCTCATAATGATATGGTATATTCCACTATTGCTTTTAATCCTTGCTACTCTTGGCAAAAAAACACCTCCATGGTAAATTATTTATCAGTGTCAATAACTCCGTCCCGTTGTCACACCGCGTCCCGTTGTCACACCGTTGTCACACCAGTGTCAATAACCCCGTCCCGTTGTCAGCCTATTCTTTTATATAATCACTTATCTCCATCCTCTTCCCATCTGTCTTTATTATAATAGCCCCACTCTCATATGTAATTTTAACCTGAGTCTTTGTTTCCTTTAACCTCTCTAAAACCTCATCGTGAGGATGTCCATAACTATTACCCTTACCACAGGAGATCAGAGCATATTCCGGCTGTATTATCTTCAATAATTCTCCTGAGGTAGAGTTACGAGAACCATGATGTGCCACCTTGAGAACATCATAATCTGTAACCATCCGATCATTAGCAACTATCTCCTGTTCCATTGATTTATTATCTTTACCTGTACTCTTAATCATATTCTTAGCATTCAACCGATCAATCAGAAGCTTTTCTCCGTCCTGTTCTAAATCTCCGGTCAGAAGTAGATCAAACTCACCATAGTTGATGCTTAATACAGTGGAATAGGCGTTAGCTGATGTACCAATATAATCATAGGCAGGATGTAGACAACGTATCATAACCTTATCATCCTGTATAAAATCCCCGGCCTTAATATAACTGACCTTTACTCCTTTCTTAGCAGCCAAAGCCTCTAACTCCAGATAAGCATCATCCTTAGATGTTTGGTATGGTAAAATCAAATTCATGATAGCGATTTTCTTTCCCTCCAACAGCTCTCTTAGTCCACTGATATGGTCCTTATCTGTATGGGTTATGATTGCATAATCCAATAAGTCTACACCTTTCGATAATAAGAACGGCTGTATTCTGTAGGTACCAACCTTTTTTATACTGGAACTTCCTCCGTCAATCAGATAGGTGGTTCCTGACTTTGTTTCCATAAAGATTGCCTCCCCCTGACCAACCTCCAATAATGTAATTTCTAATCCTGCATTTCCTTTCGGAAGGATAAGGATAAATACAGCAAGGAATGGAATTAGTATCAGATGTTTCATCTGCTTTCGCTTCACCAACAGTAAAAATATAAGGATTACAATATAATAAATCCATATGCGTATCACATCCGGTTTTCCTACCGTTAACAGATTTCCGGGAAGACGGCTTCCGATACTACAGACCCCTTCATATAGCTTAAGTAGATAATAGGTTCCGCCTATCAAAAATACTCCAACCGGCATGAAAAACACACCTGCGATTCCTGCTGCCAATGATCCTATTACCAGGATAGACATACAGGGTATTATTATAAGGTTTATCAAGATACTATATACTGGCAATTGATAATAAAACAAAAGGATTACCGGAAGGGTCATAACCTGAGCACAGAAACTGAGAAGTATTCCACTAGATATGGTTTTCTTTATATTATGTATGGGAGACTTTTTTGTAATTACATTAGAATATAGTAGAGTATTCATAGCCGGAAGAAGAATTGATATACCTAATACAGCTCCAAATGAAAGTAGAAAGCCGACATGAAACAGCTGCATGGGATTTTGAAGAAGAATAAGTAGAGCACTGAGAGAAATTGCAGATAACATATCGTAGGTTTTACCAAAGATCCGTGCCATAAGCAGTATCGTAAGCATTACGACTGCCCGGTTGGTAGATACACTGAAACTAGTCAATACACCATAGCAGTATATGAATACAATGGTTATTATAGTTGCGGGAATAAGACCGGATTTTAACTTACGAAGTAAATGATATACAGATAGACCGATTAAAGTAACATGAAGGCCTGAGATTGCCAGAATATGAGCGATACCATTTTCCTGATACAACTCTTTTAATTCATCATCAATTAGATATTTGTCACCAAGGATCATTGCCGTTATGACTCCGGCTTCTTTTTCAGATAAAAGAGTATGGTAAACGGTTGAAAACCTTTGCTTAATTCCATCTAACACCTTATGAAAAATGGAACTTTCTGTATCAACGATAAAGATCCTTTCGGCTTTTAACTTATAATCGATATTTTGAATTTGATAATAGAGTTGTTCATTGAATTGGCCCGGATTTGAGGCCTTAGAAAATTTCTCGATTTGACCGTAGACGGTAATATTATTTCCAACTTGATATTCCAGATCATCACTGCTATATACGATTATATTTTCACAAAGATACGGTTTTTCCTCTGATAAATATACCGTGTTATTACTAATATATAAAACCTTACCCCACTGCTTTTTCACAACCATAGATATCTGACCGTTTACCTTACAACTGATCTTTTCTTCAAATACCGTATCCAAATCCGGTCGTTGCATATGAATACCCATAGAATAAAATCCGATGAGCAACAACACCGGTATACTCCATAAAAAATAGTCTGTTTGCTTTACTTGGGGATTTTTTATACGAAACATCAGAAGGAAAATGATAAGACAAGATATTAGAACAAGAATGATTACCAATAGATAGGATAACTGATACCAGGCCAAGAGCATTCCAACTAGGTAGGCTCCCAGCACCCATATAAATGGTCTTTTAATCAGAAAGTAACCCCCTTTCCCAATATTGAAAGAAGCCTATAAACGAGTATCTTTATTGTAGATGATATGATATTCCCTGTTATCTAAAATACACATCGTATAAGATAACAACTTAGATATCAGTATGCTATACTATACATCAGTTGTACTCAATTAGAAATGTATTGAAATACCTCTCTACAATAAACTAATTAAATCAATATATTATAAACATCAACTAAGTAGGAACAACCGTACACATTGATATCTACGACTGTAACTTCCGCAGTGGTTTATACTCACAGTGGTTTATTTACATGGTTTATATTCACAGTAGATTATACTCTCAGTGATTTATATTCACTGTAGTTTATATACACGGTTTATGTTCACAGTAGATTATACTCTCAGTCACTGTAATTTATATTCACGTGTTTTCTACTCTCACATAGATTTATATTCACGTGTTTTCTACTCTCACATAGATTTATATTCACGTGGTTTATATCCACACCGGTGCCGTTACCTTGGATGGATTTCCACAATAAATCTATTCTTCACCCTTTACTAAGGATAAGTTTCTTTCGTAGGTTTCTCCTACGGTACCGTTGATTTTAAATTGAACTTTATTAATCCCCGGTAATTCAACCAAGGAATTTACTACAGAATAGATGGAAATCTCCTTTGAGACATTCGGAAGAGAATCATTAAATTTCTCGTTAAAATCAACGACACATATTCCTTCCTTCGTAGTAACATTTAACAATGTAGTTCCTTCCGGAACGGTATTTAACATTCCGGGCTGAGTCGGTCCATTAATCAGCTGTTTGATCACCAATTCCTCGATAGAGCCTGTCCCGGTATAAAAAATATTTGTTACGGTATCGACCAAAGCTTGGCCTGTCGCATCTGCAAAATATAAAGATACTTTATAATTCGTTTCCGCACTTGTACTTTCGATAAAATCTTCTTTTGTAAATAAACTTAAGCCATTTGAGTCTACGAATTGCTGATCACTTACATTAAAAACCACATATTTTAATCCATCTATCTGGGTCAAAGTTCTTACAATGGCAGCCCTGCAAAGTACCTCCGGTATACCAACTAATTCGTTATAGGTAGAATCAAAATTAATCGTTAATTCGTCTGCTTTTATACTTAGATCTTTGATAGTAACCTTATCGGGAAGGGCTTTTTTATAAACTACATTCTTCGGTTCCTTCCTTAAAGCACTCAACAACTCTTCCACGATTAATTTTTTCTCTGTTTCAATCGGGGTATAATTTTCACTGACAAGAGTCGAAGTTTTACTATCGATATAATATACTTTTACTTCTTCTCCCTGGTTATTATCTTTATCATTTGAACAACCCGAGAAAAACACTATAATTAACAATAATAAAAGCACATAAATTTGCTTCTTCATCTTTAACTACTCCATTTCCAACTGAGTCTATACAATATAGTTTAAAGGTATTCGGACATTAAATGTGGTCCCTTCCCCTTCCTTACTGTAAACCTTTATCGCTCCTCTATGCATCTGTATTACGTTCTTAGTAATAGCAAGACCAAGTCCGGTACCTCCGGATTCTCTGGATCTTGCTTTATCCACACGATAAAATCTCTCAAAGATATAATCCTGTGCATCTTCAGGAATACCGATACCGGAATCCGATACTTTAATAAAGAAATATTTGTGATCTGCATTTAGAGAAACACGAATCCAACCATCCTCTATATTGTATTTAATTGCATTTTCAATGAGATTTGATATCGCTAAGGATAATTTCACCTCATCAATATCTGCAATTACCGGTCTGAAGCTTTCGTATATCATTTCAATGTTTCGATTTTTGGCAATCGGTCTTAGACGTTTTAATATCTGCTCCAACAATTCATTAATATTGATGCTGGATATATTCATATCACCGGCGGTTTTGTCAAGCTTTACCAAGCTGAGTAAGTCATTGATAATTTTATTCTCTCGTTCAATCTCATCCGTAATGTCCACAAGGAATTCTCGATATAATTCCACCGGCGTATCCTCCTGCATTAGAAGTGAGTCTGCCAATACCTTAATCGAGGTGATTGGCGTTTTCAGTTCATGGGATACATTCGAAACAAATTCCTGCCTGGAGCTCTCCAGCTTTTGCATACGGGAAATCATATGATTAAAGGAATCCGATATCTTCTCAATTTCATAAAAACCCTTAATTGAGACTTCCTCTTCCAGATAACCTTCTGTTAGGCGGTCAATGGAATTCACAACGCTGGTTAATGGTTTTGTTAATTTCCTGGAGAAATAGATCGCAAAGACAATAATTAATATTGCTAGAGTCAACGCAAACATTACTGCACGTTGTTCAAGACTTAATCTGACAGTCTGAATTTCTCTGGTAGAAAAGTTCATAACAATAGCACCAACGATTTCCTTGGTGTTATTATTGGTGATTGGATATGTTAATTTAATGTAGTTACTCTTTCGATCATGGAACCAGGGCTTGGAACCGTTTAAGCACCGAATCACTTCTTCTGAAATAAGATATTTCCCTTCATCAAATCCATAGGTATCTTTTACAATGTTTAAATTATTATTTACAATTATGATACGTCCATTATAAATCTCTGCAAGTCTATTAACTTCATCATCAATTCTCGAATGATCTGTTGCATTCACTTCTGAGGTGGTTAAATACCCTGTAGGAAAAATGATATTAGACAGGATATTCCCCTGACCTTGAAGTTCAAGTCTTTTATTGTTAACTGCCTTATTCTCATACGTACTCAAAATCACATAGGAAAAAATAGAAAGAGGAACTACACCTACTACTATAAATATAAGTAACATGTGCATCCTCATACTATTTAGAAATCTTAGATTAGCCTTGATCCTGGAAAAAATAGCCAACACCCCATTTTGTATGTATATATTTTGGTTCGCTTGGATTGTTTTCTATTTTTTCACGCAGTCTTCTGATGTGAACATCCACGGTTCTTACATCTCCGGGATAATCATATCCCCAAACAATGTTCAGCAGATTTTCACGACTATAAACCTTATTCGGATTAAACACTAACAACTCAAGCAGATCAAATTCTTTCGCAGTGAGATTAACCTCTTTACCGCCAATATAAACTCTTCTGTTATCACAGTCTATCTTCATATCACCGAAAGATACTGTCTTATTCTCTTCATTAGCAGTGTGATTTTTACCACTGCGGCGCATGATAGCCTTAATTCTTGCCTTTACCTCCAATATATTAAAAGGCTTGGTGATATAATCATCTGCTCCATATTCCAAACCTAATATCTTATCCATATCATCACCCTTAGCTGTAAGCATAATTATGGGCATGGAAGAAAATTCCCTGATCTGTTGGCATACCTCAAAACCGGATAACTTAGGAAGCATTACATCCAAAAGCACGATGTCGTATTCCTTTTGCTTCGCCGCTTCTAGTGCTTCTTCTCCATCATAAGCACAATCCACTTCCATACCGTCCTGTTCAAGGCTGAAGCGTATTCCTTTCACGATTAACTTTTCATCATCTACCACCAGTACTCTCTTAGCCATCATTTCACCTCATTTTTGTATAATATATATTCCAGATTAATTTACGGTAATATAAGAGGATATTTGTTGATACAATCCTTCCTTGATACCGGGTATCTTCATTATATCTTCAATGGAATTAAAATCTCCGTTCTTATTACGATAATCTATAATGCTATCTGCTTTCGATTGACCAATACCAGGCAGGCGCATAAATTCATCTACGGTTGCTTTGTTAATGTTTATTAATAAAGTTTCTGTTGATCCCTGTTCTGCTACTGTTTCTCCTTGGCCTTTGATATATTCTCCGATTTTAAGTTCTATTAGTTCTTCCTTTGTAGGAAGATAAAATCGCTGGCCATCCTTTACTTCCTGTGCCTGATTGACATAAGCATCGTCCGCTTTCTCAGTCAAACCTCCGGCCAGTTCGATTAGATCTACCAGCCTGTCCCCCGATTTAGCCCTGTAAACCCCCGGATTAACTACCGCACCACATACATGGACATAAATATCTATCGTCTCTTCAAGACTAGGCATTTTCGTTATCTCATTTTGCCGGTCTAAATTAACATCCTTTCGATTATGGGATGTATTACTTTCGTTTCCATCTTCACCATCCTCTAAGGTAGTAAGAAGAATTGGTTTTACATGATCAGGTTTTGCATAATTACAACTATAGCATAAACCTGCCACTATAAAAAAACAGCAGATAATGCTCATTAGAATAATTTTTCGTTTCATAATCATCATCTTCCTTTAACATTATTTCATTATCCACAAAAATTGTACTACAATGTAAAACTGAGTAGCTCCGGTTCATAATATTAGAATTTTCGTGAATATAAAAGAAGACTTAAAAGTACCCTCTATACTTTTATGATTAAGTTAATCCTATTTTACATAATCTGTTCTCTATTTACAATAGGTATTTCAAAAGTTGGTAAATATTTTATTATGGCTTACTTCCATTTGAAAGTGACAATTCCACCTAATATCAATACAATCCCTATCAGCTTATGCCATTCAAAATCCACCTTTTCCGAACCGAAGATACCAAATAACTCAATCAGATATGCTACCACCATCTGAGCTGTGATTATGAACATGTTGGCTCTTGCCGGTCCAAGGGAACCTACACTCTTGATAACTGTATAAGTAATAAACGCCCCCAATACACCTCCCAAAAGCATAAATTTATTATCAATTTTAAAAAGATCTGCAAAATTACTTTGTCTACCGGTTGTTACCCAAGCCCCCAGACAGACCAACAAAGCAGTAAACTGAACGAAACTGGCAGAAACCCAGATTCCGGTTTGTTTTGTTACTCCTGTATTTAAAACACCTTGAACGCTCATTAAACTTCCGGAAATGATTGCGATAATGATACCCCACATAGATGAAACCAAACCTTTCTGCATGATTTGTAAAAGTACCTTCTTAACATTTCCAGTTTCTTTTTTCTCTATGCAAAAACTCACCGCAAACATAAAAAGCTATATTGAATTAATAAGTAGAAGTTATAAATATAAAATAAGCATTACCTCCGCCTTATAGGAAATCCTACTGAAACCACACAGTTTCACCTGACCCTGTTTGCGTTTCCAATACGGGGGTAATGCCTAAATAAAACTTATATACTTTTTAGTACTCCATCTAAAATCTCTACCATCTCATCCACATGACTTTTTTCAATAATTAAGGCCGGTACAAATCGAATGATATTGGCACCTGCTGAGATGATGATAAGACCGGCATCCACTGCCTTTAATATGATATCCTTTACTGGAATCGTAAATTCTAAGCCCTGCATTAGTCCAATTCCACGATGCTCCTTTATGATATCGTATTTATCGACTAATTCCTCCAGCTTTTCATAAAGATAAGGAGCAACCTCATTCACATGTTCCAGAAGCTTTTCACTATCAAATATATCAAAGACCTTGCTGACTGCTGCCGTTGCAAAAGGATTTCCGCCGTAGGTAGTACCATGATCACCCGGTTCAAAAGCTTTAGCCACCTTTTGTGTTGCTGCAAAAGCTCCGACTGGTACTCCGCATCCCAGAGCCTTCGCACTTGTTATAATATCCGGCTTTACACCGTATTTTTGATATGCAAACATTTCACCGGTTCTACCCATTCCACATTGAATCTCATCAAATATCAAGAGAATATCATTGTCATCACAAAGCTTTCTTACCCCCTCAATAAATGCCTGTTCTGCCGGATAGATTCCGCCTTCTCCCTGTACCGGTTCCATAATGATCGCACAGGTATTTTCTTTGATCTGAGCTTTTACACTCTCCAAATCATTATACTCGGCAAAAGCTACACCTCCAATTAACGGTTCAAAGGCTTCACGATATTTTTTCGTCCCGGTAATACTCAAAGCTCCCATACTTCTACCATGGAAGGAATGGTTCATGGAGATAATTTCACTGCCTGCGTCTCCCTTTTTCTTATAGTAATATTTCCTTGCAAGCTTTATGGCTCCTTCAATTGCTTCCGTTCCGCTGTTGGTAAAAAACACCCGGTCCATACCAGACGCTTTCACGAACTTCTTAGCAGCCTCAATCATGGGTACATTATAGTATAAATTGGATGTATGCAGCAATTTATCAATTTGTAGTTTTAACGCATCATTATATTGTTGGTTTCCATATCCAAGGGCAAAAACAGCAATTCCTGCTGCAAAATCAAGATATTTCTTTCCTTCCATATCATATAAATATACACCTTCACCCTTATCCAAAACTATCTGAAAACGGCTGTAAGTATGCATTAATATTTGATCCGCTTCTTCCATATAGTTCTTAGCCTTCATAACCTGTTCCATTTATCTTCCTCCTTCCGGTTGCCATTGTAATTGATTGACCTGTTTAATTTACTTTCTCATTATCAAAGATGCTTTCTTTATCTATGATTGCCGTACCAATACCACGATTGGTAAAGAATTCAAGCAACAGACAATGTTCCATTCTTCCGTCCAGAATATGTACTCTGGATACACCGTTTCTGACAGCATCAATGCAGTTCTTTAATTTGGGTAGCATTCCGCCGCCGATGTAACCACTGTCTAAAAGCTCATCTGCTTTTTCTAACGTAAGTACAGATATTAAGCTGTCCTTGTCTTTCGGATCTGCATAAACACCTTCGATATCCGTTAAGAACACCAGCTTTTCAGCACCGATTGCTGTTGCTACCGCACAAGCAGCATCATCGGCATTGATATTATAATTTTGATAATCATCATCCAAGCCGATTGGTGCAATTACCGGAACAAAATCATTTTCTATTAATGTATTAATCAAATCCACATTCACTTCTTTTATATTTCCGACAAATCCGATATCCTGACCGTTCACAGTTCTTCTCTCTACCTTTAGAGTTGCCCCGTCCTTACCGCTGATACCAACGGCTTTTACACCCAGCTTTTCAACCCTCTGAACCAGATTTTTATTCACTTTCCCAAGAACCATTTCAGCCACTTCCATGGTCTGCTCATCCGTAACCCTAAGGCCTTCAACAAAGCGGGATTCATGACCCAGCAGGTTCAGCCATTTCGTTATCTCCTTACCGCCGCCGTGAACAATAATCGGTCTCATACCAACCAGCTTCAGTAATGCTACATCCTTTATTACATTGGACTGTAGATTCTCATCCAGCATAGCACTGCCGCCATACTTTACTACCACTTTTTTATTGTTGAATTTTTGAATATAAGGAAGCGCCTCAATTAGTGTCTGCGCTTTCAGAAGTATTTGATCCATGTATTCCATTGTTTTAATTTCCTTTCGAGTTATGTAATATCTTCAAAATCATGTTTACGGTTTCCAAGGGTACTTACTGACATTCTTTGAATCACTAACGTCGTTAAGTAATACTTATTCGGAAATTCCTTTTAGATATATCAATCTACGGGTCAACTCCTATCACCCTCCATGGTGAAGGTGCCTAAATTCGCCTTCCATGGCGAATTTCCCCTTTGTTTTCTTTTCGAATTTCCGAAAGTATTACATCTTTTGTTACAGTTCAAAACTTTTCAGTAAATACCCTTGGAAACCCCAACGCTGTGTATAGCACTTTTATTTCAACATTTAAAAATATAATATATAAAGAAATATACTTTTTATTATTAATAGCAGTTACCCATAATTCAATTTTCTTATCTTTATAAACTTAGTATCTTATTCCCTAAGAACGATAATCTGCGTTAATCTTGACATAATCATAGGAGAAATCACAGCCCCAGGCTGTAGCGGACTCGGTTCCCATTTTTAAATCAGCGCAGGCTTTCACTTCTTTTGCAGAAAGTATACGAGTCGCTGTTTCTTCACTATAGTTCGTTGCCATCCCGTTCTCTACCAACTTTAATTTCCCGTCGATACTTTCAATATAAAGATCCACGATATCCGGATCAAAATCTACTCCGGCGTAACCCATGGCACATAAGATACGACCCCAATTCGCATCGTTTCCAAATACAGCGGTTTTCACCAGATTAGAGGTTATAATGGATTTGCTGATTAATATCGCATCGTCTTTTATTTTCGCACCTATTACCTGAACCTCCAGTAATTTGGTTGCTCCCTCTCCGTCTGCTGCCATCTTCTTAGACAGGTCAGTTGTAACGTAATTTAGAGCTTCACAAAAGGCTTTATAATCTTCATTTTTTTCCTTGATTTCATCATTACCGGCTAATCCATTGGCGAGAAGCAATAAGGAATCATTCGTTGAGGTATCCCTGTCTACACTTATCATATTGAAAGTATGCTTCACATCTTCACTTAATGCTTCCTGTAAAAGCTCCTTACTAATTGCCAGATCTGTTGTTACCACACCTAACATCGTAGCCATATTGGGGTGTATCATACCGGAACCCTTAGCCATTCCTCCGATGATAACTTCTTTACCTCCTACCATAAATCTTACAGCACATTCCTTTGAATAAGTATCGGTTGTCATAATTGCTTCGGCAGCAAGGGTACCATGGTCGATATCCTCCTTCATATCCTCTGCCAGAAGCTTTACTCCCTCTTTTATTATATCAATCGGCAACTGCTTACCGATGACACCGGTGGAAGCGGTATATACAGCATCCACGGATATATCCAGTGCATCGGCTGTTGCCTGTGCCATTAAGAGATTATTGGTTTCACCTTCTTCTCCGGTACATGCATTTGCTACACCGCTGTTTAATACAACTGCTTGCACATATGGGCTCTTTTTTGTTATCTTCATATCCCATTTCACAGGAGCTGCTTTCACTACATTTGTGGTAAATGTACCGGCACCCTTAGCCGGCACGGTTGAATATACCAAAGCCATATCTTTTCTCTTCTTCTTTATACCTGCATAAATTCCGGCTGCCTTATAACCTTTTGCGGCAGTAACGCCGCCTTCAATTTTCTTCATACATTTACCCTCCGTCATTATAGATTATTGTCATTTAAACTTATTGTATAATAATTCAGATCTCTTCGTATCTCCCAGCCCATTTTATTCCAGAAATTATTCGCAGGGCTGTTATCATGAAAAGCTACCAAAGCTAATTTATTGATTTTCTCATTCCTCATCGCCATGATTACATGTTCTACCAGTTTTCTTCCTATGGATCTTCGTCGATAAGATTCCTCCACACATAAATGATAAATATAACCTCGTCTTCCATCATGACCGCTTAATATTACACCAACGATATGACCGTCCTCCCATGAAATAAAGTTCGTTGAGGGATTTCTCCTTAAAAAACGCTCAATTCCTTCTCTTGAATCATCTAAGCTTCTTAATCCTACTCCGGGGGACTTCTTCCATAGTTTATACATCTGGTTATAATCATTCATGCATAATAATCTAATCATAAATACCCCCTAATTTTTATTTCGATGATTCAACATAATTGTAGTTAATATTCCCCTCAAAAATAAAATATTTATAATTATACATCTGAACTAAATTTTATGCAATACTTATTTTATATTTTTTATATCAATGCCATAATGCAGTAATTCTTCATATATCTTTGCAATAGGGAACCCTACCACATTATAGTAGTCTCCTTCTATCCCTTGTATAAATATTCCGAAACTACCTTGGATTCCGTATGCCCCTGCTTTATCCATCGGTTCTCCGGTTGCCACATAATCCTCAATCTGTTGCCTTGTTAAAGGCTGTACCGTCACTTTCGTACACACAGCAAAAGAAATAATCCTTTCCTTGTACCCTTTTCTTCTTATTATAATAGAAACGCCGGTATATACCTCATGACTGTCATCAGCAATCATCTCCAAGATTCGTATTGCATCTGCTCTATCCTTAGGTTTACCTAAAGCGTGTCCCTGATAGAATACCATTGTGTCAGCTCCGATAATTATACTATCTTCATCAGAGTGGCCTATCCTCTCTGCTATGTTAACGGATTTCAGTTTTGCCAAAGCTTGTACCATCTCCTCCGGCAATGTCTCCCTAACGACCTCCTCTACATTGGATGCCATTGCTTCAAAGGGTATTCCCATTGTCTCCATTATCTCCTTACGTCTTGGGGATTCTGATGCTAAAATAATACGAAACATAATAATCTCTCCTTCCCGAACTTACAAATAACATGTATATAACGCTCTTTAAATCACTTTATTCACTTTTATACAGAAGCAACGAAATATACATGATATCTAATCTCTAAAATAATATCTACTTTACTCACTTTTAATAATTATAACCCAATAAAAATATAAGTAAAGGGGTTGACTAAGATATGCTTGCCTTATCTTATCTACAATAAATTTCAATTTTTTAATATTTGCTATTGCATAATAATAAAAATTGTTGTATATTTAATCACATAATACCAAAAATCATTCATAAAATAAATAAAAAAATAAACTTGAAGTTAATTAGGAGGTCACGAATATGAAGGAAAAGGTTATTCTCGCTTATTCCGGCGGTCTTGACACAACCGCTATTATTCCATGGTTAAAAGAAAATTATGATTACGAAGTTGTATGTGTATGTATTGATGTAGGACAGGGAAATGAATTAGACGGTTTGGAAGAAAGAGCTAAATTATCCGGTGCAACAAAATTATACATAGAAAATGTTGTCGATGAATTCGTGAATGATTATGTAATGCCCTGTGTGAAAGCCGGTGCAATATATGAAAATAAATACTTGCTGGGTACATCTATGGCAAGACCGGTTATCGCAAAAAGATTGGTTGAGATTGCCCGTTTGGAAGGTGCAACCGCTATCTGTCATGGTGCGACCGGTAAAGGCAATGACCAGGTTCGCTTTGAACTTACGATTAAAGCTTTGGCTCCGGATCTCAAGATCATTGCTCCTTGGAGAATTTGGACCATGTCTTCCCGTGAAGAAGAAATTGAATATTGCGAAAAGCACGGAATTAACCTTCCCTTCTCCGCTGATAACAGTTACTCCCGTGACCGTAATTTATGGCATATCAGCCATGAGGGACTAGAGCTGGAGGATCCCGCCAATGCTCCTAACTATGATCATCTCCTGGTACTGGGGGTTTCTCCTGAAAAAGCTCCCGAAGTAGGCGAGACTTTAAGTTTGACCTTTGAAAAAGGAATTCCGGTCAGCTTAAACGGTAAACCAATGTCCCCTACAAAGATTATTGAAGAGTTAAACCAATTGGGCGGAAATCACGGTATCGGTATCGTTGATATCGTTGAAAACCGTGTTGTTGGAATGAAATCCCGAGGTGTATATGAGACACCGGGAGGAACTATTCTGATGGAGGCTCATGCACAGTTAGAAGAACTAATTCTGGATCGTGCAACTCTGTCGGCAAAGAAAGAAATCAGTAACCGCTTTGCAGATATTGTATATGAAGGCAAATGGTTTACTCCACTGAGAGAGGCATATCAGGCTTTTATTGATGTGACACAGGAATATGTTACCGGAGAGGTGAAATTAAAACTTTATAAAGGAAACATTATAAAGCAAGGTACTACTTCCCCATATTCTCTATATAATGAAAGTATTGCCTCTTTTACAACCGGAGATCTGTATGACCATCATGATGCAGAAGGCTTTATTAATTTATTCGGATTATCATTAAAGGTTCGAGCAATGAAAATGGCATCCTTGGATAAGGATAAAAAATAAAACAAAAATTGATAACAAATAACATTAAATTGCTGATGTGGTATGTATTCTTTGGAAAATGCATACCACATTTTGTGTCCATAAATAAAAGTATTTTTCCCTGTTTTGTGCAAATTATACAAAAAACTAATTTAAACTTATCTGATATGTTGATATACAAGCAACCTTGTTTTTGTTAAAATAAGAGAGTGATCAAGCATTATAAAATTTAAGGAGGAGTTCACAATGAAATTAAGAAACAAACTTATGGCTGGTTTCGCAGCTACCGTATTAGCACTTTCCATGATGGTTGGATCCGCTATGGCTTCCACCGACGTATTACCTTTTGAGTATCCTAATGAGGCAAATGCAGCAACTAATAATGACGTATGGGTAGTTCTTTTTGGTGGAACTGCTGCTACACCTTTAACTGATGACGAAGCTGTTCGCGACGCAGTTAAAACAGTTGATATCGTTATTACCGGTAATGCATCCTTTGACGCTGAGTTAATCGCTAACTTCGCTGGCGGTTGGGTACCTACAACAATGGCTGGTCAAACAGTAGATGGCGAGTTAGTTCTCAGCTTACCTTACGTTGTTAAAGGTTCCGGTTATGCTGAAGTTATTGTTAACTTAAAGAATAAGACTGAAGGCCCTCTTGCAGTAGCAAGAATGGATTTCAAAGATGCTGACGGTAAAGTTCTTGTAACTCATGGTGGCGCTGCTGAAGCTGCTGCTGAAGAATCCGTTCCTAAGACCGGCGTTGTGTCTACAGCATTACTCTTAGGTTTAGGCGCTGTTGCTTTCGGTACTGGTGCAGTTGCTCTTAAGAAAAAAGAAAGATAATTAAACTTATCTTACATAAGACAATTTACCCCCCATATGTTTAACATATGGGGGGTTTTTGTATCTTCATTAAGATTAAGGTGTCTCAATAAGCATATATTATTTTTTATTATAACAGAAGAACAAAACCCAATATTATATTATATTATATATATCCATTTATTTAATAAAAGTTTGTTGCTTTTGTATAAAAAATAGCAATAAACTTATCATATTTGTTACTATTCAATAGTATTGCATTTTGATATAATGTACATGCAATATTTACTAATAATACATAATTTTAGGGAGGATTTGAAATGAAATTAAGAAACAAGTTATTTGCTGGGTTTGCCGCAACCGTACTGACTCTCTCCATGATGGTAGGATCAGCTTTCGGTGCAACAATTGACACGATTGACAGTGCTGCAGGTGCTAGAGAAGCTGACAAAGCTCCTTGGTGGATTGTATTAGTTGATGGTGCAGCATGTGATGGTGCAGCAGTTACATACCACAAAGAAATTGCTGATGTTATCAATGATATTGCTTCTATCGATTTTGTAGTTAACGGAAACTGCTCCGTTGAATACCATGTGATTTATCAAGGTGCTTATTCACCCGATGGTTCTGGTTATGACAATAATACACTAAAGGCTGTTCCTTTAACAGTTGATGGTGTAACAGTTGTAAGTGCTGATTATGACGGATCTGTTTTAGATGGTACTAATGGTTCTGCAGTTGCTTTCTTATTAAGAAACAAAACAGAAGGCGAGCTTTCGTTAGAGCAATTCGTTTTAAGAAATGCAGATGGCGATATCATTGGTGGTGTTGATGGAACCGGATACCTTGCTGCTGCTGATGCAAAAGCATTGTTCAACGAGTTAACCGGTGAAGCTCCTGCTGCTGAAGAAGTTGCTGAAGAAGCTTCCGAAGAAGCTGCTCCTGCTGCTGAAGCTAGTGTTCCTAAGACCGGTGTTGTATCTTCCGCTTTATTATTAGGCTTAGGTGCTGTTGCTTTCGGAACCGGTTCAGTTGTTCTTAAGAAAAGAGAAAAATAATAATATAGCGTTTCGCTGTATCAGAAAGAACCTCACATAGAATAATATGTGGGGTTCTTGTATTTTGAAATAATAATGTTTATACTTTATTAATACCTTCTGATAATATATATAAGCGATAACATATTTCTATCACTTTTAACATTTTACATAACACTATAATTTAACATCGTTTTCAAAAAAAACCTTAAGGAATCTTCTTACTTTTTCCTCATATCCCTTACGGTTTACTAAACAACTTTCTGCATGCTTTGCTTTACCTACCAGATAGATTGCTTTTTTATTTTTCTTACAGGAATACATCTGTCTCGACATATCAGTAGGTACGTAACAGTCTTTTTTCCCATGAATAAACAATATAGGTATATCCGTATTACTGACTACTTTAATCGGAGATACCTCCTTATACCAAAATCCGGCCCTTAGATAAGTAATTAAGCTCTCTACCTTAATTAAACACTTTGGAAAATGGTAATATACATGTAATTGATGCTTTAATAGCTGTATTAAATCTGAGTAAGCACAGTCTGCAATCGCACATTTTACTCTATTATCTATTCCCAGGTGCATTAGTACTGTTGCTGCTCCCATAGATTCACCATGGGTTAGTATCATGCAATCTGATCCATAGGTATCATAACACCAATCAATAACTTTCTTTAAATCAAATCTTTCATAATATCCCATGGTTGTATAGGCTTTGCCGCTTAATCCATGATTTCTGTGATCATATATTATTACGGTAAAACCCAGTTTAAGATATATTTCAGCATAGCTTAAACAAGCATATTTTGCATAGGTAAAACCATGACACAAGACAGCAATTTTCTTAACCGGTTTTTTATCATTCTCTGTTACGTTTTCTAACCTTTGATTAGGCTCCAGCTGCTCACAGGATATTTTATAACCAAAATCCGAAGGAAGATCGAATACCATCTTTATCGTAGCTTTATAGGACGCAGAACTGAACTTTCCTCTTTTCTCTTCTAACTTATATACCTTTTGACAGGATAATTTTCTAGGCTTTAATATTAAATTTGAAAGCCACCATAAGATAGCCATTGTCCAAATACATACTATTTTCATTACCATCATTACATCCTAACATCCATTCTATCATCATAATTACCAATCCATACTATAATTATACTTCTAATACAATTGGTTGCATGTCGAATCTAAAACAGATGAAAAATGTTCCTCCTTGCGTAAACATTTTATACTGTATATCACAAGAGGAACACATGAAAAGTTGCTTGTCTAATTTTCCTTATCCTCCGGCAAGAACTGCTCGAAGATAAATAAATCATAATACTCTCTACACTCATCCAGTTGTTTTTGTGATTTTATGGTCCAGGCTACTGCCTTTGTCTGATACAACTTTCTGCAGATAGTAAAGGATAGTCCCGTTTTATATACATGATGATAAGCGATAAAATCCGGTTTTGTTTGAAAATTGAACAAAAGGTGTTTTAGTATAAAATATTGAACTTTGCTGCCTTCAATCTTCTCCTTTGAAAAATCCGTTGCTAACTGTCCACGAACAATCTTTGGATAATGTTTTTTATACCACATCAAACCAAATGGATTAAAGGACTCAATACAATAAAAACCAATGTAATTATCTAGTTCTTTGGATACCACTTCACAGATGCTTTTTGCATTCCATGGAATCTTTAGCTCTACAACAATCGGTACCTTTCCTGCAATGCAGGATAAAGCCTCGGAAAAAGTCGGAATTCTCTGCTCCGATCCAAATAGGCAATATTGCTTTAGTTCCTCATACGTTAGTTCTGATACCTTCTTATCCACCCCACAGGTCCGTTTAAGATTATAGTCATGAAATACAACCGGTATAATATCTTTTGTTAACTGAACATCCAGTTCAATCCCGAACCTATGATTAACAGCCAACTCAAATGCCCGTATTGAATTTTCCGGGGCATCCGATTGGTTATCATGCAATCCCCTGTGAGCATAATACCACCCATCCAATTTCTTAAGATCGGGATTGCGGCGTAGTTTCGGCATAATAGCCAAAAGATAAAGGATTATAATAATTATCGTAAAAATCAAGACATTGATTAGCATGATGTAATATCTCCTTTAGGTATCTCCTTTCGTACCTCCTTTTATTAGTCCGGAGTATCATAGTTTTCTATCACATTCACTTTTTTGAGAGGCTTGGAATCACCGTGTTTTACGAACAACATCGTACACAGGGAAGCCAAAGAAAAGGTTACTGCGTAAGGAAACAAAGTACGATAAGATATATTCTCTAGTAAAAATCCAGATAAAATCGGTGTAATAATCTGTGCTGACATAGAAAATGTATAATATAAGCCTGTGTATCTTCCAACATTAGAACTCTTGCTCATCTCAACAACCATAGGATAGGAATTCACATTGATTGCCGCCCATCCAATTCCGGTAAACGCAAAAATCAAATTAATCGTAATTGAATATTCCAATACCATGAAGCCTAAAAAGTAAGACATTGTCATAAGAATGATACCTGCAATAATGGTCTTTTTCCTACCAATTTTACTAGATATTATTCCAATCGGTATGTAGCTGATCAATGCAGCTCCCAGTGCAATTAACAACGGATCTGCAAATCCACCTTCTGAAAATCCCCATACTTTCTCCGCGTATCTTGAAAAAGCAGTTTTAACAGCATTATATGCAAAAAACCAGAGAAAAATGGATGCCATAATAAATGCAAAACTCCTTCGAACCTCCACCGGCATTTTATGATCTTCAGTTTCATTTATTTCTTCCGTATGTGCTCCAATATCTTCCGTATGATTCATTTTGATATCACTTTGGTTTTCATCCTCAGTATACAAACGTTCCTTCTGTTCCTGCAGTCTAAGTTCTTTCGTTAATTTCTTTTCCCTAATTGTGATTAAAAGTAGGACAACCGCTAAAATCATCAACCCTACCACAGCTAAAAACACAGGTAATTTACTTGTTCCTTCCTTTTCTGTGTACAGTGTACGGATAACCAACAAAGCATAGGCACCACCAAGGGTCCCCATTAGATTAATTACTGCATTGGCTTTGCTTCTGAGAGGTTTTGGAGTCAAATCAGGCATCAGGGCTACCGCCGGTGAACGGTATGATCCCATAGCAATTAAAACCATTCCAAGAGAAATCAAAAACAATACCAAACTACCTTGTTGCTCGGCAACCGGCAATAAAAGAATAAAAACCGATGCTACAATCGTACCAATTAAAATAAACGGTGTTCGTTTACCTAGCCGCGTATTAACCTTATCGGAAAACGCTCCAAACAACGGAAGTAATAATAATGCTAAAACATTATCCATAGCCATAACTACTCCGGCAGCCGTTTCCCCCATATTGAAGGATTTCTCCAACATTTTAGGAACCACATTATCGTATAATTCCCAAAAAGCACAAATTGATAAAAATGCCAGCCCCACAAAAAAAGTCCTCTTATAGTTCAGCTTCATATGAACCTCCCTCTACCCGCTCCTTAAGATATTTTATTTTAGATTTGTAAAAACGTAAGCCCCTATTCCAACAGCAATCGTTAAATTTAGTGAATCCACATCCGGTGACTGGGGTATCACTATGCTGGTACCAACTCCAAGATAGGAATCATCAAGTCCGGTTGCCTCATTACCAAAAACCAATGAAAACAGTTTAGGTTTCGGACAATCCTGAAGAGTAAGCGTATGTTCCCCATTCAACATAAAGGTAAATATCTCATGCTGATCAAATTGCTGTCTATATTCTTCAAAGGAGGTATATCGATGATGATTTAATCGAAATAACGCTCCCATAGAGGATCTGACCGTTTTGGGATTGAATACATCAGCTCCGGGGAGTATTATGGCAATGTCCTTAATGCCAAAACCTACCGCACTACGAAGTATTGTCCCCAGATTCCCCATATTACTGGGATTAACTAAAACTATATGGGGTTTGTCATAACTTAATTCACAATCGAATTTATCAAAAACACCCGCCACATAACAATTTTCTTTATCACTGATTTTTGTAATAATCTTATCATTATTTTCTATTGGAATGTACTTTTCCTTACATAGCTCTTTTATTTTATCAATATCCGTATATGCAGAATGTACTAAAACTTTACGAACAATATTAGGTCTTGCCATAATCAATTCGTAAGTTGGAAATGCTCCCAGTGTATAAGAATAATCACTATCCTTTTTATACGGTTTGATTTGCTGATGATCCATTGGTCGATTTGTAGGATGAATATTCTTTTTTTTGTTATCCAAAGATTCGCCTCCTGTTTTGATTACAATCATTCTTCTTCTGCCATTCTCATTGATATACGGGCGTATAAGCTTCTTAGTTAGTGTTTCGGTTTAGAACGTCAACTTAAAATATCTTTATTTGGCCTTTGTTACCCATATAAACCAGAGCCAGCATTCCAGGTCCTGTATGAGTCCCGATAATAGGTCCAATTTTAGAGATGATGATATCCTTAACAAGATTTTTACTTCGAATCAACTTTTCCAAAGCAACTGCCTGCTCCAGGTTATCTCCATGCCCTATTATGACAGTCTGGGAAGCCAAATCAGTTCCTTCTGTTTCCATCTTCGATACAAGAAATTCAAGTTCTGCTTTGGAACCTCTGACTTTTGATACCACCTCTAACTTTCCTTCCTCATTCGTACCCAGTACCGGACGAATCCTTAAGGCTGTTCCTACAACAGCTTCGATAGAAGTAATTCTTCCACCCCTTTTTAAATAATGCAAATCCCTAACCGTAAACCAATGACGGGATGCATACTTATGATCCTCCACCCAGTTTCTCAGTTCGTCGATACTTAGTCCATTCTTTTTTTGCATTGCGGCATGGTACACCAATAAACCCTCTCCGACGGAAGCACAAAGAGAATCAACAATATATATTTTTCTGTCCGGATACTCCTCTGCCAAATCCTTCATTACCAGCCCTGCCGCATGGTATGTACCACTTAATCCTGAAGAAAAAGCGATATATAAGATATCCTTTCCCTGATTTAATAAACATGTAAAATACTCTATGAAAACTCCCGGCGTGATCTGTGTCGTATGACTGGTTGCTCCGGCCTTTAATTTGCCATAAAACGCTTCAACCGAAATTTCTTTTTCATCCGGATAATGATTAAATTCCACACCATCAATGTCAAATCCCATGGGTATTACATTTATGTCATATTCCTCCAGTATCTGAATCGGCAAATCCAATGTTGCATCACTTACGATTACATAGTCGCTCATGTTTTATCTCCTTCTTATACGAATTAAATTTCAAATTATTATCATTTGTATTTTTTCATGATCTCCCCATTTGTAAATAAAGGAAAACTCCACCTATAATTTTAAACGATTCTTAAAAAGTTAGCAAGGTAAATTAAAGAAATCTCCTGCTCTTCCTAATTATATAGCCCTATCACGATAGAATTATACCAAATCAAATATGTGTTAATACTATGTATCATTGTTTCAGACAAGAGGGCTGGCTTATAAATTAATTTACTAGCGATAAAAAACTTGCTATTCAATTTTTATAATGTTAAAATAATTTTAATGTTTAAAGTAATGAAAATATAATATCTTAGCATACATTATTGTATAGGTGAACAATTGGATAGTGTCAACATTTTTGTGTAAATAGATTTATGAGTACTTCAGGTTAAACATCTCCTGAAGATCATCATAAGCCATAGCAAAACCCCTGAGCTTTTTGGTAGACCAATTATTATTGTATTGAACA
>NZ_JAEAGR010000001.1 GCF_015999265.1 Mobilitalea sibirica | reverse complement strand
ACCGCAACCGCAGACCGGGCGTTTATGATGGAATTTATGAAAACAATAACTATATCGGCGAGCCGGGCTTAAATGGCGGCATTTATAACAACCGCAACCGCAGACCGGGCGTTTATGATGGAATTTATGAAAACAATAACTATATCGGCGAGCCGGGCTTAAATGGCGGCATTTATAACAACCGCAACCGCAGACCGGGCGTTTATGATGGAATTTACAATTATAGAAACGAACCAGGTGTTTACAACGATATCTATAATAATCGATCCCTTAACAATAAATATCAAAACATGTATGATTCACCTAGGGGAGTACCTCTGTTACCTATGTATGGATATGACAGCGAAGTAAATCTAAATAAAGATTACGAATATATGAAACAACTATATCCTAATACAGCAAGATCTATTTACTCAGAAGTCGTTCGGGAATGTAACAGATTAGATTATGATGGAAGTATTATGTATGAAGACTATCCTGAGAAAACCGAAATAGAAAAAATTATAAATCGCGTGTATGACAGAGTAAAGAATTATGATGAAAAGCAATATGATGAACATCTTCATTATCATCCAAGGAAACGAGAAAATCATCTTCGGGATATCGTAACTTTAGTTTTATTATGCGAAATGTTAAACAGAAGAAGTCGTTATCGCAGTATGAGGCGCTGGTTCTAGTAGATACGATTAAAAATACTAAATTGTTTATTTCCATACGGAACTATTACAAAATTAACTTTCAGCTATATAATTAAAGTGCACTCAAATGAAGATATATTATTTGAAAGTGCACTTTTTTTCACGCTATTAAACAGTAAGTATACTAAAGTATACTATTTTATCAATATAATACATTATATTGATAAATTACGATCATAATAGTTGATCAGTTCGTCAAAGCTAGTATAATAAGGACAATCTCGGTAATGATGAATAACTAAGGGTCCGCTGCCCCATTTTGATATGATTATATTCTTTTTATAATCCAAAACAATTCCTGAATGAGTATTCCTTGGAACATCATAGAATATTCTCTGATGATTTGCTGTTGGTTGGTTTCCAACGAATAGATAACTTCTATCCATAAAATATTGGCTTGGGTTATTCATCCAATAAATATTATCCGGCGATGACTGATAAAATGCATAGGAATGACAGTTGTAATTATACGTACAGGGAGATACATAAGCAGAATTGGGATATACTTTCTTAAACTCCTTGTAACACAACTCTTTCTCAGCCACTGAATAATCCGACAACTTTAATACTTTTACCTTCGTACCATTCGGGGTTAAAATAAAATCAGTTTCTAATAATTTACCATCCTCTCTAACACTGCTAATTCCGGTTTCATGAAACATATTGCGAAAAATACTTTCAGTCTTCCTATAGATATGGGCTGCTTTTCTTTGCTTTTGCTTTTGATCAACCTCATAATCTAATTGGATAATCCTATCTCCTTGAAGCTTTTGATAGATTTTTTTATAGGCTAACAGCATCTCAATTACACACAATTGCAGATAGGAGCTCGAATCCATATCTTCATTTATTTCTTTTTCTGAATACAGATCCAGTAAAAGATCTCCGATATCATCCCGATGAATAAGTTCACTTAATCCATTAAAATAACCTGCTACCGTATCAATTCCAATTTTATATGAATTGTATGCAAACAAATTTATGATTAGAGGATAATTGAGAACTAAAGTAACCAACTCTTTAGAAGATATTGCTTTAAGAATATATTCCGGAATGCAACATAAATTTATCTTATCTTGAATCGTATTGATCTTCCTCCACTGACTTGTCCCTGATTGTATCGGATATTCATATTCTTTGCTCTGCCGATTTCTTTTCCATAGAATCCTTTGTGATAACATCTCCATCCTATGCTTCATGTAATATCCTTTGTCACGGTTATTATCTAATCCATGAACAAGTACCTTTTTACATTCTTAGTAATTTATATGAAGCCATTTCTTCTTTAGTAAATAAATCTCAAAAATTATTTAATCACCCCTTAATATATCAAAGGTATTATATAAATCTATGATTCCATATCCCCAATCTCTGTTAGGATAGGTTAGAAATTCCCGTCTTCTTGCCCCCCGTATTAGAAACTTCTTTATAACTACTGTATCAACACCAACATCATTCCCTCTTACCACTGCCCATTCTAAGAATAATGCAACAATCCCGGCCGTATGAGCTGCTGCCACACCGGTACCCGTGTAAAGTTCAAATTCATTATTTAAGGAAGGCGCAATATAATTGACACCAGGAGCTGCCAGTTCGGGTTTTATATCATCACTCCTGGTATACCCTCTGCTGGCGTTCACATACAGATTATCGTTAATGGGGTTATAGGCAGTAACAGTAATCGGAATTATGGATGTCCCCGGAGCTACAATCGTTGTATATATATTTGGCTGGATAAAATTAGTGTCTAAAGATACAAAATTACCCATAGGTAACCAAATATGAAAACCGGTTGCTAAATCTCCTTGTCCATACACATTGATTTGCCATATACCCGGTGTAGCATTCTCAAACCGAAATAAAATTAATTGGTCCCCTGTTAACGTCTCTACCAATTGAAAATCTATATAAATAATAGTTTGCTCAAATATAAATGAGATTTCTCGGGTAACTCTTAGTCCGGTCGTTATTCTTGGAATAAATTCACCCCCGGGAGTATATATCTCGATTGAGTACACCCCGGGAAAATCGCCCCATAATTCCATATGAAAGCTACCTTCATCTTCCCCCACATTCAGTTCAACAGTATTATAGCCAATATCCGGATCAATTGCACCATAATAATGCCTCCCAAGATTACCTTCATTTCCGACCGCGGTAACAATACCTACATTGTTAAAATCCCCTAATATGGACAAAAAACTACTCAAATGCGAAAATCCCGTATGGGCTGTCTGGGATGTCCCTAGACCCAAACAGATTGCTATGGGTCTTTTTAACTGCCTAGCTACCTGTATACAATATTGTACACCCCACATAATATCATTTTCCTGATAGCATACCACATCCTCCGGGATAAAATAAAACTCTCTTAGATACTCTTTTGCCTGTTTTAACTTTACCACAACCAGTTCAGCTTCCGGAGCAACTCCAACAAATTCCACCTCCTCATTCTCTGTACCGGCGGCAACCCCTGCCATCATTGTTCCATGACCGACAAAGTCCATACTTGGTACGATAGCAAGCGGATCTTCAGATAAGAGTGCTAGGTTAATCTGATCTGCAACGTATTCTGTTCCATAATAAGTATCGAAGGGATAACCCTCCTCACTCTGGATGGTTTGATCCCAGATGGATACGATTTTTGTAGTTCCATTTTCATTTAGAAAGACAGGATTTAGATAATCAATTCCTGTATCAACAATACCAATTAATACCCCTTGTCCTCTTAAATCAAAACCAGGAATAGCTCTTAATTCATCCACTCCTGAGGCATCTAAGCTTATCTCACTGGTTAAGCCATAGGTTTTAGGGATGATGGAATAGCTGTATTCTTTGACAATCCTCCATGGATAATCAGGAACAGGAACATGTATGACTGCATAGGCTTCATTCATGATATGGACTATGGCATTATCAAATTCTTCTAAGACCCGGGGATTGTATCGATAATCAACAATTAAGTCTGCATATTCCTCACTAACAATTCTGACCCTTTCCTCCTCAGTCATACAGTTCTCCTTATTCGACTTACTTAATACTAATTATATACATACCTTATATGCTATATAACCACTCCTGTCCTCAAGCTGTCGAAGACATTAAAAATATCCAGTATTCCATATCCCCAATCTCTGTTGGGATAATTAATATCTTCGTCACGTCTTGCACCCCTTAGTATCATTTTTTTTAATTCTACTGTACTCATATTGGGTATATTACCTCGAATAAAGCCCCACTCCAGCAGCATTGCCGCAACTCCTGTCGTGTGAGCTGCCGCTACACTGGTCCCTGTATATGCAACAAAGCCATGATCCAGCGTCGGACCTATCACATTCACACCAGGTGCTGTTATTTCAGGCTTCACAACTTCCGTTCGTGTAAAACCTCTACTAGCATATAAATAAAGGCTATCATCCAAAGCATTATAAGCAGTGACCGTTAACGGAACAATCGCATTGCCAAGAGCCAATACTGTAGTAAAGATATCTGATCGAATAAAATAAGTATCCGGTGATATAAATTCGCTCATTGGTAGCCATATATGAAATCCGAGATTTAAATCTCCTCTTTCATAGACACGAAAACGCCAGATACCCGGCGCCGGATTGACAAACCGAAGTAATATAAGTTGATCCCCTGTCTGAGTTTCTACCATTTCATATAATAAATAAAGTGTAGTTTGCTCAAAAAGAAAGGAAACCTCTGTATTCACATTCAAACTTGCAGCGATTCTAGGTACATATTCTCCGGTAGGAGAAGTAATATCGATGGAATAGATGCTTGGGGACTTTCCCCAAAGTTCCATAACAAAACCTTTCTCATTCTGTCCCACCATTAATTCTACCGTATCATATCCGGTTAAGCGGTCCACCTCTCCGTAGTAATGTCTCCGTTCATTGCCTTCATTTCCTGCTGCAACCACAACAGCAGTTCCTGATCTTCTCCCTATAATGGACATCGTATTACTTAATACTCCTCTTCCATCGTGACCTCCTTGTGATGAACCCAAAGCCAAGCATATTGCTATGGGCCTTTGTAATATTGATGAAACATTCAACAAGTAATTAATACCATATAAGATATCTACCTCTGAATAGCATACTACTTCCTCAGGAATAACAAAAAACTCCCTCAAAGACTGCTTACATTGTTTTAATTTAACTACAACCAATTCAGAAGCCGGAGCTACCCCATAAAAATCATCTATCGGAACCTCATTTCCTGCTGCGATTCCAGCCACCATGGTTCCATGTCCAATAAAGTCCATGGTTGGTACTAGTTCAAGAGGGTTGTCACTAAGCAGTGCCAGATTTATCTCCTCCCTCGTAAATTCAGTACCATATAATCCAACTTCAGGATAATTCTCGCTTTCTATCGTCTGGTCCCAGATAGATACGATTCTGGTAGTCCCATCGGCATATTGAAAGATTGGATTTAGATAATCAATACCCGTATCGATTACTCCGATTAAAACCCCTTGTCCTCTTAAGCTGAAATTCGGAATGTTTCTTATCCTTGGGATTTTGGTTGCCTCAAGACTGGCTTCGCTGATTAACCCAAAGCAATGAGGCATTACAGTATATCCTAAATTTGCCACAAATTCCATGGTTAGTAGCTGCGCAGGAATATGTACGACTGCATATATATAATTTATAATTCGAACAGTTGCATTCGGAAATCTGTCAAAAACAGAATAATCCCCACTATATTCTACTAGTAAATCAGCGAACTCTTCACTAATAATGCGCTCCCTTTCTTCTTCTGTCATATACTACCACCCCATTAAAGAAACTTATATCTTAATATAACGTCTCTATCGTATTAATATGACTGTTTTATACTGAAATCCATAAAATAGAATATAAATATTAATAAGAGGGTTAAGGAGATGAATCATGCATAATAAACGGTTAAAAGTCTGTTCTCTTAGTTTCATTATAATTAGTATTTCTACTTATTGCATCTATCAGGAGAGTATAAAAAACAATACAATAACTATCACCACAAGCGAAGAGGCTTATCAGATTAAGGAAGTACTATATGAGGCAGAGGGTGTTAAAGGTTATTATCCTCAGGTAATATCCGGAACCACAAAAGAAAAGATGGCGGTATGGAACGAAATTATAAAGGATGATTTTAATAAAATAGTTAACACTTATTCCTTTGCACCCTATTCAGATCTACAAGGTACATTCCCCGGCGCAAAAACTTCTATGTTAGAAATAGATTATAATGTAACCTTACTTAACAATCAATTTATGAGCATCTTCTATACTGCCGTTTTCCAAAACCCTTATTCACCTTATCCCACAGAGCTGGTTTATACAACGAATATTGATACTAAGAAGGATACAAGACTAAGGCTTGAGGATTTCATCCTGTTAGATTTAAATTTTGCACGAACGCTTAAGGATTGGGAATATACGACTACAGGACCATCCGAGAAGGAATGGGAACCGATTATCAAAGACATCCTTAGCAATATGGAAAATGAGTTTTTATTAAAAGGTCTGAAAGCAGCAGACCAAATAGCTTCTGATAATATTTTGGGTATATATTCCTATCTTACCGCCGAGAAGTTAGGAATAAGTATAGCTGTTCCTAATTTTGTCGGAGATCATGCGGAGCTGGAAAAAAAATATATTGATATTAAGAATTATTTAAATCCTATTTATGAGTGGAACTTTGATAAAAAGGTCATTTTACCAACACTTTAAACTAATTTTTGACAAATAAAATAATAATCGATTCCATTATTGTTTTACTGCTCTAAATATGCTAATATCAAAATAAATTATATTACTCGAAGGAGGATGCTTATGAAAGGCACCGTTGTATCATCTTGGATTGAATCCTGTAAAAAACTTTATGGTAATGAGATTGTAAAGCAAGCTATGATTACTCACAATGTTTCAGCAGATAAGATATTTTCCCCTCTAGAAGATGTAGAAGATAAAATAGCTATTGGCATTATTAATCAAATCGGTCAGTTGGCCGGCAAGGATGATAAAGAAATCTGGACAATTATGGGTGAGGAAAACATAAAAACCTTTAGTCAGATTTATCCCGGATTTTTCCGACACGAATCCGCTTATCAATTCTTAAAATCCATGAATGACGTCCATGTCATTGTCATGAAACGTTTTAAAGGAGCCGTTCCACCCATTCTGGATGTTACCCCGATTTCTTCCCACGAAATACTGTTTGTATACCGTTCCAAAAGGGGAATGGGTAATTACCTAATTGGACTAATAAGCGGGGTATCAAAATATTTCAATGAAAAGATTGATGTTGAAATCCTTAGCAAGACGCCGGATGAATTACATATGAAACTGACTTTTGAAAAGGAAATCCAATATATAAAAAAATTCAGATTAAATCAGATATTATCATTTAAGGTAATAAAAAATGTATCCGTAAAATCCGGTTTGCTTAATTTTTTATTGGTAACGTCAGCTTCCGCACTGATCTTGCCGGATTTTGTACATGCTTTAACAATAGGGGCTGTTACCTTGGGAGTTTCTTTGTTATCCGCTAGTCTCTTACAAAGACCTCAGAAGCTGATTCGTAAGGAACTGGATAAGTTAAGTAAAGGTTATTTTGTTGAATATCTTTCTATTCGTTCAAATGACGAATATGAGTTGATGATGGAACAGATTAATGAAGTAAAACGTAGTATACAAAAAGATTTTATTGGTTTTAATGCGATCGTTGATGAAATGTATACTTTTAACCATTCCGTTTCAGAGATTGCAGTTAACATGCAAGCCACTTCCAACGATATCACCGATGTGTTGGATGAAGTAGCGACCGCAGCTACAACTCAGGCTGAGGATACCGAAAATTCAGTTACTATATTAAATGAAAGCATTATGAATGTTACACGTATTTCAAATGAAAGTCAAAACAATAAAGGTCAAATTGAAGCTGCTATGAAAAATCTGGAAAGTAGTTTTAGCAAGGTTCACAATACAACCATGGAAATTAACTCCGTGCTAGAAAAGTTTCATCAGATACGAAATAACAGTAATCAATTACAACAGGATGCACAAGGAATAACTCAAATTGTATCAATCGTAGCATCTATTGCAAAACAAATTAATCTCTTAGCCCTTAATGCTTCTATCGAAGCCTCCAGAGCAGGAGATGCTGGAAAAGGCTTTGCAGTCGTTGCCGAAGAAGTAAGAAAGCTTTCGGAGGAGACCAATCAGGCGGTTGACAAAATACACGATAGCCTTACCGGATTTGTATCCAGTATAGGAGGCGTTGTTGGTGATATTGATATACAATACAATGTGTTAGAAACTGAAAGTAATAAATTAACAGATGCAGTTCAATTATCAAGCCAATCAAATCAGAACTTAAAAGCAGTATCTGATTTAATGATCCAGACCTCACAGGAGCTCAAAGAAGAAGCTGATCATATTTCATCCATCTTTGATAATATGCACAGTCTGGCAGCCATTGCTGAAGAGAATTCCGCAGCTACAGAAGAAGCCAGTTCAAATGTAGCTTTATATGTTGATGAGATTAATAAATTAACAAAACAGATCTCTGTATTCGATTACATGATTAAAAACTTTCAGGAGGATTTAAGTAAATATATTATCTAGAATTTATTCGTCCTTATTACTTAATCCATGCAAAAGGGTTTGCTGCAAAAAGAAGCTTAAGGAATGTCCTTATCTATATTGCAGCAAGCTTTTTTTTGATGAAAATTAAAAGTACAAACAGCTATATATGATTATGAAAAGATTATACAGATTAATTGCTACCATTTTAGGATAATCAATATTGTTTATTACTTCTGTTCCAAATTATAGCATTTTCATTGCAAAACATTAGTATCTTTTCTTGGGTGATTTATAGATTTTTTATAGATTATTTATGTATAATGAAGCAACACGACTATATATAAGCTGTATTGTTTGATACCATATATTAAACAAATTCATTTATTTAAACAAATTCATTTATTTAAACAAACTTATGGGAGGTACATAAACAATGAAAAGGACCGGATTAAAAGTAATATTTGTTATGCTGTTTGCGTTACTTTTCCTCTTCTCGTGCTCTAAAAAAGAAAATGAGGGAAAGGATCAGAATGACGATATAAAACAAGCTCCGTCACAAGAAACTGTTTCTGAGAATGAAAGCAAAGCTGAAGAAAATGCTTCTGAGGAAGATGCTAACTCTGAAGATAACAGTTCTGAACAAGCTGCAGACAACTTAGAGGAAGCTGTAGAAGAAATTGCAGAACCTATAGAGCCAGTAATTGTGGATGGTTATGATATCACAGCAGCTGTCTCAGGCACACCTTTAAAGGATGCATACAAGGATTATTTTATGATTGGTGTCGGACTTAACGGAAGCGCTCCTGATACAGATACTGTTCGATCAGCCGCAATGACCGAAATCATAAAATATCACTTTAACAGTACTACGTATAGTAACTTAATGAAACCTTCTTATCTGCTTAATCAGCAGGGAAGTATTCAAAACTTTGAAGTTGGTAATATTGAACCGGCTGTTAACTTTGATACTGTAAAAGCCGGCTTAGATTTCTGTAAAGAAAACAAGATAAAAATGAGAGGACATGTTCTCGTATGGCATAATCAGGTCCCTGATTGGTTTTTCCGTGAAGGCTATCAATCCGACGGAGCATATGTGGAAAAGGACGTAATGTTAGGCCGTTTGGAAAGCTATATTAAACAGGTTCTGGAATACGTTCAAACAAAATACCCCGGTGTTATCTACAGTTGGGATGTTGTTAATGAGGCTGTGGAAAACTCCCCAGGTAGTTATGAGAAAGAATCCGGATTTAATATACGAACCCATTATGATGGCACTAAGGATAATCTATGGTATAAGGTGATTGGCATTGATTATGTAGAAAAGTCCTTTGAATACGCAAGAAAATATGCTGATCCTGAAGTTAAGCTGTTCTATAATGACTACAATACCTTCCAACCTACGAAAACCTCAAAAATTCATAAGTTGGTATCCCATTTGAAGGAAAAAGGCTTAGTTGACGGTATCGGAATGCAGGGATATATGGATCTATCTTATCCGGGCATCGCAGGCGGTAACGACAATCTAATGAGTGCCATTACAAAGTTTGCTGAACTGGATCTGGAAATACAAATCACTGAATTAACAATCCGCAGTAAGGATAACACCGAGGCTTCCATGGAAAAACAGGCCGAAAGATACAAAAGCGTATTTGAGCTTTTAAAAGGCCTTGATACAGCCAGTGGAAGAACCGCTAATATTACCAGTGTAACCGTGTTCGGTCTTATGGATCAATATCTCTTCTACACTAATGATACGACCAATGCCAGATTGTTTGACGGTCAGCTTCAACCAAAGCCGGCATTTTATAGCATCATGTCTGTTGTTGAATAATATAATTATATAAATAAATTGAGGGTTGCTGCCAAACAAACTTATATGCTTGGTAACAACCCTTTTTTATGTAAGCTTTAAATCGTATCTATATTTATAAATCCATTACAACCCAAATATCTTTAAATTATATATTTTTTAATTTATATATTCAATAGTTTTATTACAGTAGTTAGAAATATTTAAGTCGAAGCGCTCTCAAATTCTATGGTAAATATCGTACCTTCACCCGTTTTACTGTTCACACTTATTTTGCCATTATGTTTATCTATGATTCCTTTTACTATCGATAGACCTAAGCCGGAACCTCCAATCGCTTTGGATCTGGACTTATCTACCCGGTAGAAAGGTTCAAAGATATGGTCGATTGACTCAGCGGGGATGCCCGGACCATTATCAGCTACGATTATAGTAATAAAATTATCCTTTTCAAAGCTGGTTAATGTAACTTTTCCACCTTTACCACAATATTTAATACCGTTTTCTACAAGATTAAAGATAGCCCTGTACATTAATATCCGGTTGCCTTTCATTGCCCCTGCGTTATTTATCATTTCTAATGTAATGCCTTTATCCTTCGCTACTAGTGTAAGCTCTTTATCTAACTCCTGAAATAAACTCTCCAGTAAAATAAGATCCGAAAAACTATCCTTGGTTTCTTTAGATAATATCAGAAGATTATCCACAATTTGAATCAATCGCTCGTTACTTTCTTTCGCAATTTCAATTGCTTCCTTATAATCCTCAATTGAAGGTTCCTCATCCATCTCAAGCACCTGAATACCAGCCTTTGTGGTAGCCAACGGCGTACGTAACTCATGGGCCGCATTGGCTGCAAAGTTTTTTTGTATGGCAAAGGACGTTGACAAACGATCTAACATCTGGTTATATGCGGTGGTTAGGCTGGCAATTTCATCCTTGGCCACAGGTTCCTCAATCTTCTCATATAAATTATTCTCATTTATCCTTTTCACCGTATCACTCAGTTTACTAACCGGTTTAAGAGCCTGCCCTGTTATTAAATAAATAAGAATCAACCCAATGATTACAAGTACTACAGCTACTAGGATACTCTGTAAAGTAAATTTTCTCCCCGCTTCCTTAAATATATTCCCCGTTGATTCTGCCTCCTTATGCGGCGTTACAGACAAGATGTCATTCAGTTCCTCAGAAGGAATAAATTGTTTTGCAAAATCCAATACATCATTTATCTTTTCACCACTCTTGCCTCCGAAAGTTGTATTCTGACCGTCAAAATTTATACTGAACTGATCTCCAAACTTCATGACAAACTGATCGGTATATGTATTGTCAGCATTTTGAACGCTTACAATAGTTAAAAACGTCGCTACAGCAATTAATATTATTCCACATAAGATTGTAATCCTAAGCTTTAACGGTATTCTTCTCATTGGCTATCTCCCGCCTTATCTTCTATCATATATCCAATTCCACGAATATTACGTATTACTTCCTGTGAAAGCTTTTCAGCTATCTTCTTCCTTAAGGAGCTCATGTGGAATTTAAAGCTGTTAGAAAACAGATCTGCATCACTGTCCCATACATGTTCAATTAATTGCTCCGAACTTATAATCGTGTTTTTATGAAGCACCAGGTAGTGAAGAATAGAGAACTCCTTCTTCGTCAGTCCCAATTCTTCCTCTCCTGCCATTGCAATGCATTTAGCCAGATTTAATGTTATTCCTGCAGTATGAAGTATTGTTTCCTGCATCATTACTTGTTGTCTTAAAAGACAGCGTATTCTAGCTTCTAACTCCTTAAAATCAAATGGTTTTATCAGATAATCATTACCTCCATCATCCAGTCCAACTATTTTGTCCTCAACTTCCGACCTTGCTGATAAAATCAATACCTTCACTGTTTGGTTCGTGCTCCTGATTGTTCTTAATACTTCCATACCATCTACTTTGGGAAGATTTAAATCCAATACAATCAAATCATATTCATTAATCTCAAACAATTCGAGAGCTTCCTCCCCATCTATCGCAGTATCCACAGCATAGCCACATTTTTTTAAGCCTTTGGCAAGAATATCCTTCATTCTGATTTCATCTTCTACAATTAAAAGCTTCATTTTATCTACCCCATATTATTTTTCATAATACCTGAACTCATTACCCTTATTATCTGTTTCAGTTTTAATTAATGTAAGTCCACTTACATCGGTATAATCTTCGGAACAGTTCTTAGTCACAAGATAACCGTCTTTCATACTGATTTTAAACTCTCTTATTTCTCCATTTATTAATATTGTACTCGTTAATAAATTGATGTCATCTTCAAAATCAATCCAATTATTTTTATTTTTTACATCAGTAATAATCTCCGGAAGTTCCTTTGTTAAAAACTCTGATAACAAAACCTTTCCGTTGCCATAATCTATATCAAATTGTAGACTGTCAAGGTCTATACTGACTGAGTTACCAAGGGTACCATCTTTTATAAATATACCATCCATACTAATATCTACATGGTTTTCTCCATCAGCAATATGTAATCCATTCTTTGATATATTCACTGATTTACCTTCATTATTTACCTGTAATCCTTCTTTGTCAAGTTTAACCTTATCCTGACCATGTTCAATAGTTAGCGCATTATCTTTATATCTTATGATGATCTTTTCATATCCGATGCTCTTATTCTGTAAATGTGTTGAACTTATTTCTTTTGTTTGATACGCTGTTTTTTTCACATTAGAAGCTTTACTAAGATGCTCTAGATTCGATTCTATATCCAATAGTGGGATACAGGCCCTTGCTGTTCTTTCACGGAAACTTGACACAATTACCATACTAAGCAACAACATTGTTACAATTAATACGATTCTTTTCCTATTCATTTTTTTCATTATCTAATCCTCCATCTAAATATGATATTGATAAACAGATCTAATATTTTCTGCCTATAATTCCATCTTACTAGCTTAAAGGTTAGATAAAGGATAGATTTAAAATATATTTGGAATATTATTTAAATTACATTTAACTTCTATTTATGAATTCACTAGTATACTAATATACAATAAATCTCAACTCAATTTAATTACAATGAGTCCGGGTTATACAACCCGGACTCACAACATAAACCATATTCAGTATTTCTATAACAGCCTATTTATTCAATGTATTTCTCTTCACGTTCTGCAATAATTTCAGCAGCACCGGAAGCTAACCAATCTTCAATACCTGCATCCCAAACTTCATCAAATTTTTCAGGAGCCGCTGTTACTGCTTCTGCCATAAGTGTTTCGCCTTTATCAGTTAATGTCTGAGTATAAGGACCGGCTGCACTAAGTGTAGCAGGAACGATGATTGCCGGACGACCATTTCTCATTGCATTATCATAAGCATCAATAATCAGCTGAGAATCTACGGTATAAGACTGTGCCAGAGCCTGACTGTACTTATCAGGATCACCTATGTCAAGTCCGTTAATCATGATGGTATAGTCAATGTTTTGAGGAGAGTTCATAATCTTCTCACCTTCTGCTGCTATAACCTTAGGTACGCCATCAATCATTTCATGGGTTACGCCTTCATCACCGATCTGCAGATAGTAACGGTTTTCGAATTTAGATAACCAATTAATGTAGCGAAGTGCTCCTTCTACATTCTCACTGCTGGCAGGAACGAAGAAGTTTACACCGGCTGCATCATAGATGTCTTTTTCAGTAACACCGTTTGCATTCTGGAAAGGATCAATGGTTACGATTTCTGCATCAGGTACATTAACCAATAAATCTTTCAAGAGACCCGGAGTATCACGATATGCCTGATCCCAGTTATGTATGAATGCACCAACCAGACCGCTCTTGATAAGATTATCGCTGTCCGTATCATCATTATAAAGCATAAATTGATTATCAACTAAACCTTCGTTATACATTTTATTTAAGAAACGAACGCCTTCCTTATAGCCGGGAAGCAGATAATTACGGTCAATAACTGTATTAACCCAACGTTCTTTTCTGCTAAGGTTAGGATCGATAAAGGAATTTAAAAGTGTAGCTGCACGCCAACGTACGTCAGTGGTCATAGTAAACGGAACCACTTTGTCCTTACCAACGCCGCCAGGATCCTGTGTCTTGAAAGCGACAAGTGCATCATAGAATTCTTGAGTTGTTGTAGGTAATGGTAAGCCAAGTTTATCTAACCAGTCCTTACGGATGAAAGTATTAAACTGAGCTACGTTCATACGACGGGCAGGAATTGAGAAGATTTCTCCTGTTTCCATTATCATGTTACGTTCAATCATATCTCGTCCAGGTAATGCTAAGTCCGGACCTAAGAATTCCTTTAAGTCAGGTAAATGTGAGTCAATGTAAGGTGCTAAATCTGTAAGACCACCTAAATCACGGTAATTTGCAATTAAATCACCACTATAGGTGAGACAAACATCTGGTGCAGTTCCTGCTGCCATAAGGTTATTAAGCTGGTCGGTTTCTTCCCAACGGGAAACTGCTACGAAGGTAATACCAATGTTTAACTCTTCTAAAGCTTTTTCTTTAATCCAATTGGTATAATGGTTGTTCGTAGGATCGGTTTTACCACCATCAGTACCACGATCAAAGATTTCAACCGTTATTTCGCTGTATTCAGGTTTATCGTCGGTCGCAGCGCTACTGTCGTCGCCGTCATCTTCCTTATCAGCTGGAGCAGTAGTTGCTTTGTCATTAGATGGATCTGTTGTTACAGGATCATCTTCTTTTTTTGATTTACAGCCCCCCAAAACGCTGATCATCATTGCACATACAAGAATGATTGACAACAATTTTCTTTTCATTTTTATATCCTCCTGTTTATTTTTTTATAAATAACAACGCCGCATTAGCTACGTTGATATCTAACGGCATACCTTCATAGTTAATTATTATATTAATATAACTTCGGAATGTATTATTCCTTAATTGCTCCCAGGGTAACTCCTGCTATAAAGTATCTCTGAAGGAACGGATAAATCATAACAATAGGAAGTGTTGCAAACATAACAGACGCTGATTTCAGACCTTCACTTGCCATCGGAGCTGTAAAGCCTTCCTGTGTAGCCGTTTCTATGGACGAAAGATTATTGATTACCTGATAAAGCTTAAGCTGTATCGGAGCAAATTTTGGTTTTGTCATATAATATAGTGCATCGGAAAATCCATTCCATCGTCCTACGGCATAAAACAATGAAAGGGTTGCCAATACCGGCTTTGATAAAGGCAGATATATTTTTAACAATGTGTTAACAGGTCCTGCACCGTCCAGCTGCGCTGATTCCCGAAGACTATCCGGTATCCCGTAAAAAAAGCTTCGCAGTATTATCATATAAAATATAGATAAACTGTTAGGAATGATTAATACAAGGGGATTATCAATTAAATTTAACTGCCTCATCAGTAAGTAATTCGGTATTAAACCTGCACTAAAATACATCGTTAGCAACATCATACCATTTAAAAACTTCCTACCCTTTAAATTATCCCAAATTAGTGGGTAAGAGCATAATATCGTCATAACAAGTGAAACCACCGTACAAATTGCGGTTAGCAATGCTGTCCACCATAGGGAACGGACAAATGCAGCATCCTCCAGAACATAGTGATAGGATTCAAATGTTAATTCAACTGGAAAAAATGAAACTCGATTATTAATCAGCGCCTGTGTAGAACTTAGAGAACGAGCCGCTATATTAACGATGGGCATTAAACATAACAATATAAATATAAAACATATTACTGCAATAAATAGATCTTCTGCTCTTCTTTTTTTTGATTTTACCATAAGTCTGCTCCTCCCTTTACCATATTCCACGTTCGCCAAACTTTTTCGCTACGGCATTGGCAGTTAATAAGAATATTACGCATATAACAGATTGGAACAGTCCCACTGCAGCAGTAAGAGAGAATTGGAAACCTCTGATACCTACACGATAAACATATGTACTTATAACATCCGCCACCTTCATAACCATACTATTCATCATAGCAAATGGACGATCAATTTCACTTCCTAAGATACGCCCCAAATTCATTATAAGAAGTACAACAATGGTAGAACGGATACCAGGCAATGTTATATGCCATATCTTTCTAAGTCTCGATGCCCCATCCACTTCGGCAGCTTCGTAGAGCTCAGGATTAATACCTGTAATAGCAGCAAGATATATGATGGTATTCCATCCCATCTCCTTCCACACGCCTAATACAATGTACGTTATGACATATAGAAAATTTTCCGTTAGAAAATTAATTGGGTCCGCCCCTATCTCTGCCAATAATACATTTACTACACCGGTACGAGGAGCGAGGAGTTGTTTTGCTATACCGCTTACAATAATCCATGACAAAAAGTGTGGTAGATACAGAACTGTCTGTGTGAATTTTTTATAACGGCGAAATACTAGTTCGTTAAGTAATAAGGCTAGTATAATTGGCATAGGAAAACCAAATAGTAAGTCAAGAGAATTCAACATCAAGGTATTACGAAATGCATTCCAGAAATCTTTAGATGTAAAAGCTTCTTCAAACCATCTATACAACGGATCTGACCAGGGAGAATCCCATACACCCTTAAACATATTATAATCTTTAAATGCCATCGAGATATTTGTCATAGGCAGATATCGAAAAACAATGGCAAAGGCTAATGGTAATGCCATCATTAAATAGAGTGTCCATGTTCTTTTCAGATATAAACCTAGTTTGTGTCCGACACTTTTTTGCTTCATAAAGTCCTCCTTATTGGTTAGATTTTTCTGATGTTATAGCTTATAAAGCCGATTTATCAACTCATCGCATATGAATCATTTAAAAAGTAAAATCATCTATCATCAGACTTTGTACATTTTTCACATAAAATCCACTCAGATAAACTGATTTTAAATCATTATAACAATTAAATTTTTGAAAAGACATGGAAAAACTTTAGAAAACATGTAAATATTATGGTTTATTTTTGCAATTTTAACTATAATATGTTATTATATAAACATGCATTAGCAGTTATCTATTTAATGTTATTTTTTAAATTGATTTTATTTATTTACTTTTTTCACCCGCCCACACTTAGTTAAAATCAACCATTTCTATGTATCAATAAGAGGGATGAATATGAATCAATTGGACGAAGAGGTTCTCAATAATATTGTAGCAACAGTAGATTACTATAATCATAGAATATGTACTCCTAGTTGGAATATATCAGAAGATATTATAAACTTTGTTGATATTACCTATGTAATAAGCGGACAGGCTGAATATACCATTAATAGGAATAAATATATCGTATCCTCCGGTGACCTACTATGCATACCGGCAGGTAGTCTACGGGCGGCTATCAGCTGCTCGGAATCACTTATGGAATGCTATAGTATCAATGGAGTCATACGAAATATAGAAGGTGAAGATATTACAATGCCCCTTCCGATTATATGTAACATTGGTATACATAAAGATATTATTGAACTGTACCGAGATTTAAACGCTGTGTGGAGACTCCGTGATCCGGGTTACGTTTTGAAGGCCCGGGCCATCTACCTAATGCTATTACAACGTTACTTTCAACTTATTATATATCAGAAGGATACAAGCATCATTGATAAAAGAATTAAAAAGGTACTTCATTATATGTCAAATCATTATCATGAGCCCCTTACTGTTCAAAAAATGGCACAGTTGGTCAACTTAAGTGACATGTATTTTGGAAGTTTGTTCAAACAAGAGACCGGAATGTCTTTTCGAAAATACTTAACATTAATCCGTATTAATCGTGCTGAAGACATGCTGTACAGCGGTGAATTTAAAGTAAATGAAATAGCAGATGCCTGTGGTTTTTCCGATGTGTTTTATTTTAGCCGGTTATTTAAAGAAAATCGTGGTTATGCACCTTCCAACGCCATACGGACAAAAAAAACAAAAATATAGCATAGCGAAAAGGGCTGACAGGAATCTTATCTGCGTCTATACCAAGAAGTGTATCTGCAACATCTCTAAATGCTTTTAACTTAGCTTCAAGCTCTTCAATACTTCTAGGTTCATCGCCCTATGTGGCATTAGATGACGAAATTTCAGGATATATTGCCGTGAAGCATCTTCTTGACATGGGACATCAGGATATAATAGGTATTTTTACTCATAGTGACCGCCAGGGCCTTCTACGATATAAAGGTTATATGAAAGCATTGATGGAACTAGGCTTACCTATACAGGAAAACCTTGTCTTCTGGTACTCCAAGGAAAATATGCAGCAGATACTAAACGGCGCTCCCCTTTTGAAAGGACTGAACAAAAGCACCGCTGCGCTATGTTACAATGACAGCCTAGCTTTAATGTTAATTGATTTGCTGAAAGAACACGGTATACGTGTACCGGAGGATTTCTCTGTTGTGGAAATTGATAATTGTGAAATGGCCGGTATAAGATCACTCACCACTGTTGTACATCCTGCAGAACAATTGGGCAAAGCATCTGCAAAGTTGTTGCTTTCAATGATGAACGGCAAGGAAGGAAAGAGCATTTTATTCCCTCCTGAATTGATTGTGCGAAACTCCGTACAAAGAATGAAAGGTTAATTAGGAAGGACTATAAAATAACTGGGACTTTTTCATAGTATGGTCTATAATAAGAAGGAACATAGGGGGTCACCACACACAAGTTGGAGTACACATCCCCTACTTTGTTTCCCTTACCACGTACATAAATGTTCGCGTTAGGTAAACAAAGTAGAGAATATGTTCTCCAAATAGTGCATTAAGGTGACCCCCCATGCTCCTTCTTATCCAAGGCTTTTCTATCTATATATGCAAAAGTCCCAGTTATTTTTATACAGCGATATTATGTTAAAAAATCCCCGATTATTAAACCGCTTATCACCGCAAATAAAATCACGTATATAAAGTAAAGAATAAACCGTTTGGTTCCAAGAACAATTTTTACTGCTCCAAGGTTTGTAATTTTGGTAGCCGGTCCGCTTATCATGAATGCAGTGGCAGCTCCCATACTCATTCCTGAATGTAACCATTCTGCTAATAACGGAATGGTTCCTCCTCCACATACATACAACGGTACGCCTATAGTAGCAGCCATGAAAACTCCCAGCTTACGCTGGCTTCCGAAAAAGCTTACAAAGGCATCGGTCGGTACATAGCGTTGAAACAGCACGGAGAGGACGATACCAACAAGTAAATATCCACCGGTCGCTTTGACATTCCTACCAATATTTTTCAATAACCGTAATAGAAGGTTTGGATCTGTATCCCTATTACCGGACTTTTCAAAGCCCGAAAAATCAAAAAACTTTTTCTCACGGTAAAAAAAATGAATGCAGAGCCCTGCTAAAATACCGCATAATGCACAGGCTATAAACCGAATGATTAAAGCGCCTTTCCCTAGAACCGCACTATAAATCAAAAGCTGAGGATTTAATAAGATGGAACTCATCATAAATGCCGCTAACCAATCTTCCCTCATACCTTTTTTTGCAAATGATGCAACTATGGGAATCGTTCCATACATACAAAGTGGTGAAGCAATTCCCAATAGACTGGCAGGAATAATGCCAAATACACCAAATCGTTTCTCTTTCATTCCGGCAAACAAACCATGAATTTTATCCTTGCCAAAGACAGCTATCACTGATCCGAATACGATACCAATTAACCAATAATGAAAAATCTGTTCAAAAAGAATCGTAAAATAATACCAGAAATAGATAAACTCACGTCTTAATACATTACTCATCAATATTAACCAGTTCATAGGACATTGTTCCAACACCAATTTCCTGCGCATAATCAAGCGTATGTGTTCCGTTTCTTGATTCAATGCGGGTTCTTAAGCTTGCACTTTCCTCTTCAGGAGCGGCATACACCTGGTCAACACAGGCTTTATCAAGTGCAACCGGGTCAAGAGATGCTAAAATACCAATATCTGCCATCTCTGGAGCAGCCGGACTGTTGTCGCAATCGCAGTCTACAGAAAGATTATTCATAATACTAATATAGATAATATTCTCTCCGGCATCATCAACGATTGCTTTTGCCGCTTCCGCCATAGATTCTAAAAACTCATTCTGAATATATCCCCCACTTAGCCAGCTGTTGGTTTCTCTTGCACCGGCAGTATGTATTAGATTTTTACCTTTCGGAGTAGCAAAACCGATGGACATATTTTTAATTGCTCCTCCAAAACCGCCCATGGCGTGTCCCTTAAAATGTGACAGTATGATATAGAAATCATAATCTTCATAATGGGAGCCTACCAGATCTTCCGTCAGATGTTTGCCGTTTTCAATCGGCAAGCTTATTGCTCCCTCAGCGTCCAGAATATCTACCGGTGCATATTCTGTAAAACCGTGATCCTTCGCTGCCTGCATATGAGCTGCTGTACTGGCACGTAAACCGCCATATGCCGTGTTACTGTCTACAAATGTACCATTCACGGTAAGAACCAGATCTTTCACCAGCTCCGGTTTCAGATAATTATTACCTCCCGGCTCTCCCATATGTACCTTGACCGCCACCTTACCTGATGCTTCCCTTCCTAACGCTTCATAAATGCGTATTAAGGCTTCCGGACTGATGTCCTTTGTCATGTATACAATTGATGGATCTCTTTCTATAATAGTGGTATCTGTTTTAATATCCTGCTCACTTGCTTCATTGTTTGTATCATCGTTCGTATTGCTGTTTGTATCATTTTCTTCTTTGTTTTTATCTTCAGTTTCATTACCTACTGTCTCTACTGTCGTATTTTCGTTGTCATCCTTTGAATCGTCTTTCATTCCACATGCCGCTAAAGAGGCTAATACAAATATTACAACTAAAAAAATCGATATTTGTTTCTTCATGATAATATTCCTCCATATAAATAAATATGAAACGATTGCTTCATTTGTAATAACTTTACATGGTATATAAATACAAATCAATTACAGTTTTATATTAATTATATCAAAAATTATATTTTGACATTCATATACATGAGAGTATTTTCGTTTCTTTTAGGCTCTTAGTTTACTTTCATTTTATAATTTTTTTTCGCAAGTGCGTTATCTTGATAAAAACAATATATAATAGGGAGCATTCCCTCTTGAATAAAATAGGATTTACATAAAAATATGCTCCTCCTTGCTGTGCATATACCGTCTGTCCAAGGAGGAGCATATCATGATTTATAACTTATCTGGTTTTACTGGTGAAACTAGTCTGTCTTTTTGCTATATCCTATTTTGTTCTCATTTCATTATATTTCTTCTTCCACCATACTCTTACTACGATGGAATATATCATAGATGCAAGGTACCAAAAACAGAGTAAGAAGCGTTCCGTAGATTAAACCTCCGATAGCAACAATAGCCATTGGTTGTATCATATCAGCACCCATACCAAACCCAATCGCCAAGGTGGATAATCCCAAAATGGTAGTGAATGCAGTCATAATAATAGGTCTTAATCGGGTTCTGCCTGCTTCCACAATTGCTTCTTTCTTATCCATCCCTGCTCTTCTAAGCTGGTTGATATAATCTACCAATACAATACCATTATTAACAATGATACCCGATAGCATTACGAATCCAATCATAGCAATTACGCTCACTTCGTTTCCTGTAAGGAACAAACCTAGGAATCCGCCGGTAAAAGCTAAAGGCAGCGTAAACATGATAATAAACGGTGATAATAAGGATTGGAATTGCGCAACCATAATCAAATACATAAAGATAACAGCTAATAAAAGCATTAACGACACCTGCTCTAAGGCCTCATTGGTAGATTCGTTTTCACCTGACATGGTAAATGAATATCCTTCCGGCAATTCATATTGATTTACCAGTTTTTCTATCTCGTTACCCACCAGACCTATATTGTATTTTTTATCTACTTCAGCGCTGACGGTGATGTATCTTTGCTGGGAGGTGCGATGAATGGATGCGGGACTTTTGGCATCAATAAATTCTGCAATTTCTGATAAGAGAATCTCGTCTTCACTTCCATCCATTTCTTTAACTGTTATTGTTACTGCTTCTAAATCTTCTCTGGTTAATGTTTCATCTTCCTGACTTTTTACAAAGACATCATAATCCTTTGTGGCGGTAGCAATCGTAGTAGCCGAGGTAGTTTCCCTAAGCTTTTTATTCAATTCCTGAAACACCTGTGCTACGGTTAAATTATAAGCAGATGCTTTCTCCTTATTCACAATTACTCTAAGTTCCGGTGTGGTTTCTTCCATACCATCCGATACATTAACGGTCCCATCCACGTTCGTTACAATATCGGCTATGTCAACAGCAATTTCCTGCAGTTTATCGAGCTCTTTACCCTTGATTTGAACTTGAATTCCGCTGCCACCCATAGCACTCATATCCATGGAGTTTGTTTCAACGATAATTTCAGCCTTTAGGTCCTTGGTTTTATCTAATATCAATTCCTCTAACTCTAATCCGGACAGCTTTTTATCCTCTTTTAATACCAAAAACATAGAAACCGAATTCGTGGAAGATCCTCCTCCCATACCTAACATGGAACGGGTTCCGCCACCTGCCATTGCTCCGACCGCTTCTACATCCTCAATTTCCATAATTCGTGTTATGACTTCATTCGATATGTTCGCTGTCTCATCTAAGGGAGTCCCTTTTTCTGTTTCTAAAGAGATGGATACCTGAGTACTTTCCATTGGAGGCATAAATGAAGTTCCATTGGATATGGCTCCTACTATGCTTAACACCAGCATGATAATTGTCACTAGGATAACGACCGGTTTGATTCGTAATGTTCTTTTTAACAGTTTGCTATATAACATCGCAATCCGGTCAAAGGTTTTATTCTGTTTTTCAGTCGTGTTTCTTAATAAACCTGCACCCATCATCGGTACAAGGGTTAATGCAATTACCAAACTAGCTAATAGGGAATAACCTATGGTAAGACCCATATCCACAAACAATTGTCGTGTGATACCTTCTGTAAATACAATTGGTAAGAATACACAGACCGTTGTCAGGGTAGAAGCAATAATTGCCCCACTCACCTGTTTCGCTCCTTCCACCGCTGCCTTTTTCGCAGATAATCCTTCATTCCGTAGTCGGTATATATTTTCTATGACAACAATGGAGTTATCAACCAACATTCCGACACCCAGGGCAAGACCCGATAAGGAGATTACGTTTAATGTAATACCGGAGAAATACATTAACGCTACTGCCGTCATAATACTAATCGGTATGGAGCATGCAACTACAAAGGTAGGTTTGATATCTTTTAAAAACAGGAATAGAATAAATATCGCTAAGATACCACCAAAAATCATATTTTGCACAACAGAATTAACCACTAGATCAATATAAATACCCTGATCCATCAAAGGGAGAATATTAAGGCCTTCGTATCGAACCATCAATTGCTCAAATTTTTCATTAATTCTATCTGATACTTCCCCGGTAGAGTATCCAGTTTGTTTTTGAATCTGAAGAATTAATCCCGGAGTGCCATTAATAACCGAATAAATCTCTCCTGAATTATCCATGGTAGCGACTTGAGCTACATCGGACAGTTTCACAGGCTCTACACCCTCAATCTTCATATCCATAAGGATTAGGTTATTAAGGTTGTCTAAATCCCTTATCTTATCTCCTACACGAATTAGATACTCCACACCTTCCTCTGTCACATAGCCGGCCGGCATGGTAAAGTTTTGAGCCGCAAGAATCCCTTTTATCATATCAGAGGTAATTATGTTTTCAAGATTCGCTTTCTCGTAAGCAGTTTCCTTCGTTTCCTCAAAACTTGCTAAGGATTTCTCTAATTCCTTCTCACCGCTGTCAATCTTATAAGCTGCAGAACTCATCTCTATCGCAGCAAGAAATTCGTTTTTACTTAATTCCTCTAAAGCTTCATTTACGGTTGATTTTCCCGATTGTATATCATTTTTTGCAGAAATTAAAGCAGCTTTCCCTTGACTAATTTGCTCTTTTCCCGCTAGCAATTCGGTTTTTGTAGAATTTAAGCTTTCTTTTCCGGCAGCAATTTCTGTTTTTGCATTCTCAATTTCTAAAAACCCTGCATATACTTCCAAGAGCTTACGTTCAACTTCTTCAGGAGTCATATCAATAACCGCAATCTGTTGCTCTATCTGAATTAGCTGTTCCTGTAAAGCAGAAACCTGTTGTTTTAAGGTCTCTAGCTGAGTTTTTAATTCATGCGGGGCCTGATCTCCCATAGTTTCTATCTCGCTGATTCTTAGAGATGCATCCTCCATAGCAAGTTCAAGCTCACTCTTTGATGAATTAAGCTTCTCTAATCCCTGCTTCACTTCATTTAATTGTTGTTTAGCCAACTCCAGCTCATGTTCCTTACGGATCAGTTCCTGCTCTCCGGTCAGTAATTCCTGTTCCTTTGAAGTCAATTCCTGTTCACCGGCAATCAAATCCGCTTCCTTGGCCTCTAATTCCTTCAGCTGTTTCTCGATTTCCAGTTCACCTTTTAACATTTCCAGCTGATTATCATTGAGTTTTGACTTCGCACTGGATAGTTGTTCGTTCGTGCTTAATTTGCCTTCTTCAAACTGTTCCCTACCCTGAATTAATTCCTCTTGTGCCTTTTCTAATTTATCCTGTGCTTCGGCAAAAGATTTATCTAAGGCATCACGTATCTGTACATTAACAGCATCTATCTTATCCTGCTCAATAATGATATGGATTGTTTCCTCAACTTCACCATTGGCTGATACACTGGCTACACCTTCAATACTTTCTATCTCCGGTGTAATGGAATTTTTAACGAACTCTGTTAATTGCGCGCTATCAAGACCAGTTTGACCAATGGAGGCTACCATAATCGGTAACATATCCGGATTTAGCTTCATGATAATAGAATTACCGACTTCCTCCGGCCAGTAGGACCTAATTTGATCCAAACTTTCCCGCATTTCTATCGTAACCGAATCCATATTGGCAGTCTGCTCATATTCGCAGATTACCAAAGACATATTTTGGCTGGATGTAGATCGAATATTACTAATGTTACTAATCGTCGCCATGGACGATTCCACCGGCTTTGTTACAACCATTTCTACTTCTTCCGGACTTGCTCCCGGATATGTAGTAATGACAATGGCATAGGGTAAATTAATACTAGGTAATAGATCCGCAGTCATATTCGTAAAGGACACTACTCCCAATACAATTGCTAATACAATCCCTACCAGTACTGTGTACGGTTTTCTTACACTGATTCGTGATAACATAGATACCTCCAAGTCTTCCTGTTTCTTCTTATACAGTCTAATAATGTAATGTAATTTCAGTTATTTATTTTCCATGTTTCTTATGCCGTTGTCAATAAAGATTAAGCAGTTTATAAATATATAAGATTATTCATTTTTTATACATAATTATTGCTATCTTTTCTTAGTTTTATAGGACTTGGAGTCAGGCGTATCTCTGTACCGATTAATTTTTAGAGTTCTTTATGATTAATATTAATACCGTTACTAGTATTACTGTAGTTAGAGCTACACCGATTGTTTTGAACACATTAGCTCCTGTTCCTTCTATAGGATTATCCCCGTTTTCTTCCCTGACATTCTCACTTTCAATATTTCCCCTTGTGATATTTTCCTTTGTGGCGTTTTTACTCATAACACTTTCTATAATATCGCTATTCCCGTTATTATCTGTTTTTTTTGATAATTCATCGTTTTTCATGTCTGAGATTTCTATATCAGAAGATGGTGAATGCCTATCCTCGCTTCCTACCATTGGCGTTTCAAATATCATCATTTTATTATGAAACAAATCCTCAAGGTCATAATTATTATGTTCTTCTGCTTTCATTTTTTTAAGTTCGTTTAGCAAGTTTATTTTTATAGGCTTATAAAAGTCTCCCATATAATACACGTATACTACTTTTTCATTTAGATCATAAACGTTTGAATATCTGGTACCTCCATTTCCCCAGTCTTGTGAAGTTGCATCCAATATCCTAGTCATTGTTTCGTATGTAAATTCCTTTTCACTGTCCTCCAACATACTTTTAGCCTTTTCATATCTGGAACATGGATATCCCCCCAGATCAGGATTTGATAACCAGAAATTTGTAATCAACTGATACTCTTCTTTTTTGGGTATGATTTTTAAATCATTTTCCATCCATTCTATTACAACCGAATCCCCTGAAGCATCTGCAAACATCAAGTGATCAGCATAGCTGGAGGGAATGTTATACTCCTTTACCATTTCTATAACTTCCGAAACATTGGCACACTTTGAAATTATTATCTCACCCAAATCCATTCCCAAATCAGATTTTCGTTCATCATAAGGAACTTCGGATCTTGGACATGTTGCCCCATCATAAAATAATCCTTTCTCATTCATGCCACCTTGCACATAAGACGAGTTCGCAAAACAGATACGACCATAGGTGTTTTTACCTGGTGCACTAATCCAAAGATTTGATGAAATCTGATACATCCAATCTTCATTATTCCCTGCTAATACACTACCATTATACTCTTTCATAAATATAGTACAGGCAGATACATCCAACTCTTTTGATAAAAAGAAAACTAAAATTAATGCCATACAAATAATCCTCTTCATTTTTTAATCCTCCATCTTCATTCTTATCAATATAAATTTTTACGGTAATCAAAGCAGATGCTTTTATATCATTATAAGTAATTTAAAACATGGAAAATTAACATTTTATGCTCATTAATAAATGTTTTCTCGCTTACCTTTACGTCAATCATAGAAAAAGATGTTATAAAATAATCATAGCCCCTACTGATTATTTTGTAACATCCCTTTTCATAAATATCATATTTATAAATGATAATTTATCACCTTATCAGATAAAAAAATCCAATTAACTACCTGCCAAACTCTGATAACTTTAAATCTTTATTTCGATCCAATGCCGTCTGTATACTCCATCTGTGAACAAACAGCAATAAAGGATTTCCTTTTAAATCCTTAACCTTTTTTGTATCCGAGGAAACACTTAAGGTGTTTACGTCAATGTTTTTGTTCTCAACCCATCTGATATACTCATAAGGTAACATATCCAAAAGGACCTCAACCCCGTATTCGTATTCCAGTCGATATTTTAGTACATCAAATTGCAGCACCCCAACGACTCCTACAATGATTTCTTCCATACCGGTGTTATACTCTTGGAATATCTGAATAGCACCTTCCTGTGCAATCTGTGAGATACCCTTTAGAAACTGTTTTCTTTTCATGGTATCGACCTGCCGCACTTTGGCAAAATGCTCCGGTGAAAATGTCGGTATTCCTGCGTAGGTGAATTTCTGATCCGGCATACAGAGCGTATCCCCAATGGAGAAGATACCTGGATCAAAAACTCCAATGATATCTCCGGCATAAGCTTCTTCTACTATCTTACGTTCCTGTGCCATCAACTGCTGAGGTTGCGCCAGCCTGATCTTCTTATTCCCCTGTACATGATTTACTTCCATACCAGCCGTAAACTTTCCGGAACATAACCGTATAAAAGCAATACGGTCTCTATGGGCTTTATTCATATTGGCTTGAATTTTAAATACAAAGGCTGAAAATTCATTATTAATCGGGTCAATTTTTCCCTCCGAGGATTCTCTTGGTAAGGGTGATGTAGTCATAGATAAAAAGTTCTTTAGAAAAGTTTCAACACCAAAATTAGTTAACGCCGAACCGAAAAATACCGGTGTAAGCTCTCCGTTTAATACAAGATCTAAATCAAAATCACTGCTTGCCCCATCTAAAAGCTCAATTTCTTCTGATAAGATATCATGATTATCTTTTCCAATCAATGTATCAACCTGTGCATCCCCCAACTCTACTTCAACGCTTTCCAATGCTTTTTGACCGTTGTTCGCGGCATAGAAACGGGTAATTCGTTTGGAATTCCTATTATAAATCCCTTTAAAATTCTTACCCGAACCGATTGGCCAATTAATCGGACAGGTGCGTATTCCTAATACGCTCTCAATTTCATCCAGTAATTCAAAGGTATCCTTAGCTTCACGATCTAACTTATTGATAAACGTAAAGATCGGTATGTTTCTCATCACACATACCTTGAATAACTTTATAGTCTGATTTTCAACACCCTTGGATGCATCAATTACCATAACAGCTGAATCTGCTGCCATTAAGGTTCTGTAAGTATCCTCCGAGAAATCCTGATGTCCGGGTGTATCCAATATATTAATACAATAATCTTTATAATTAAACTGCATAACGGAAGAAGTAACTGAAATTCCACGCTTCTTCTCAATCTCCATCCAGTCTGAAACTGCATGTTTTTCAGTTTTTCTACCCTTTACGGATCCTGCCAGATTAATAGCACCACCAAACAGTAATAACTTCTCCGTTAAAGTGGTCTTTCCGGCATCCGGGTGAGATATAATAGCAAATGTCCTTCTTCTTTTTATTTCATTCTTATACTCCAACAAATTAACCCCTCCATACGTTTACATAAAACCACTTCATCATATAATAATTGCTTGACCTTGTCAAGGTTACATATCATTTATTAGCTATTAACTATATTTCTAATACTATAAGTAAGTTACTATTTATTCATTATAGTATGTAACAAATTATTACATAGCATAAACCCATGTTAACATAAAAATATCAAGTAATTCTTAGTTGTATATATTACTTAGAACTACTTGATAAAATTATAATAAATAATGATATGACTCCTCATGCGGTACATGAAGTTGCTGCAAAGGAAGTTCATATACCTTAACCATTGTTTCCTGTTTCATATTCCTTCTTTGTTTTTCCCACACTAAGGATGGCCTTCTCAATTCTCTTATCTGTAACCTCAACTGCTTGTATTCGTAGATTTTTATAAGTTATCTCGCTTACCTGTCCCTTCGGCGGTATATCCCCAAACAGATTAATAAAAAATCCGTTTAATGTTTCATAATTTTCTACAGGCAACTCAACACCAATCAGCATTTCCAATTCATATAGACTTATCATTCCACTTACTTCATAAGTAGAATCATCAATTTTTATAAACTCCTGATCCTCTTCATCCTCGTATTCATCAAAAATATTGCCTACAATCTCTTCAACCATATCTTCAATTGTAATAATACCTGCCGTACCGCCATATTCATCAATCACAATTGCAATCGGGGTCTTGGCTAACTGCATCTCCACAAAGAGCTTATCAATTTTTTTCTGTATCGGAACAAATAAAGGTTCTCTTACATAATCCACCAAATTAAAATCCACTGATCTGTCTCCGACTATAAGCGGAATCAGATCTTTTACATGTAGGATTCCGATAATGTTATCAATGTTATCCTCATAAACAGGAATTCTTGAATATTGTTCTTCTTTTACAACTGTAATTAAATCGTTTAATTCAATTGTTATCGGCACTCCTACCAGTTCAATTCTATGAGTCATAATATCTGCCGCTACTTTATCATTAAATTCAAAGATATTATTGATCATAACTTTTTCCCGTTCATCGATGGCACCCTTTTCTTCCCCTACATCTACCATCATACGAATTTCTTCCTCTGTTACATCATCATCCAGTGAATTGGGATCAACTCCAAATATTCTGACAAAGAAATTGGTAGAAGCCGTAAGTAGCTTAACAAACGGGTTCGTTATTTTAGACAACAGATTAAGCGGCTTTACAACGAAAAAGGCTATACTCTCTGCCTTTTTCATAGCAACCCTCTTCGGTACCAGCTCTCCTAAAACCAATGTAAAATAGGATAGAATAATTGTGATGAGGATAACGGTAATCACCTTAAGCAGTGAAGCTGATATTGGTAAGTTATAATCCCTCAAAACATTTACAATAGGATCTGCAAAGGATTCTGCTGCAAATGCACTTGCTAAAAAGCCGGCCAGAGTAATACCAATTTGAATAGTTGCTAAAAAACGGCTTGGTTCTCCCAAAAGTTTAAATAACAGTTTTGCCTTTTTATTGCCTCCTTCTGCCATTCGTTTAATCTTATTATCATTTAATGATATAAGAGCTATTTCTGAAGCAGCAAAAAATGCATTTACGGCTATTAATGCAAATAAAAACAATATTTTAGAAAACAAAATTGAAACCTCCTGTAAAGTATATAATGATCATATCCTATGATTCGTTACTTAGTTATAAGAATTTCTATGATGTGCAATATATCTATCTTTCTTTCAAGAAATGTTCATCATAAATCACTTAAAACTTTTCCATATCACGAAAATAGATATCGGTAAATACGTTCAAGAAAGAACGTTATTCAACGATATCTATAGTTTATCATAATTATGGAATTATAAAAGTATAAATTTACATTTTTATATGTTGCTCCGTGTACCAGCCTTCAAAGATACCCTTGCTTACTCCTTAATGATATTACAAAACATAAGTAGGCGGAGTGTATGTTCTGGCTTTTAGTTCATTGTCTAACATATATAAACCTTTAGGATCACCGGCGAACAAATCGAATTTTTTAATATTATCATCAGCATTTTTTTCTTCTTCTAACTGTTCTTTGATGAACCAGTCTAAAAACTGCATTGTACGAAAGTCCTTAATTTGAGATGCTGCTTCATAGATTGTATTGATTGATTCCGTCACATATTTCTCATGTTCAAATGAAATTACTAACGGATCACGAAATGTTGTATATTCTCTATTGGGAGCAGCAATGGAATCAAGTACTATACGCTCCCCATTGTTAAGCAGATACTGACGAAACAGCATAGCATGGTCTCTTTCCTCCTGCGCCTGAACATAATACCAGTTCTCAAACCCACCAAGATTTTGATCTGCATAATAGTTTGCCATATCTAGATATAGATAAGCAGAATATAACTCTTTGTTGATCTGTTGGTTTAATAATTCTAATACTTCTTTTTGTAACATTTTCTTCATCCTTTCGTTTTTGTAATATTTTATACCTTAAATTGTTCTCGAACCAACTTAATTAATTTAATAAGGCTCTCTAAATGTAAACTCTGCCGACTCAACCCATTCTTCCGGTCTGGAAACTCTCTTCACGAATTCTTCTAATAAGACGCAGTGCTTATCCTCCTGATTTATAAGATAACCAAACACTTTTTTCGATTGCTCTTGAGAGGATCTATCAAATAATTCTTGATAGAATTCTTTACTTTGTTCCTCTTTTTCCAATGCCAGTCGATATACATCCAGTTGAGTCGCCATTATCTTGATTTCTGATTTAAAATCAGGTAAATCCTTAAAGATAGCTTGGACCTCAGATAAAATATTACTATCGGTCAGAGGAAGCTCAATCTTATCTGCATAACTTTTTAATATCATTGCATGCTTTTCTTCTTCTTTTTGCAAAAGCGTAAATACTGCTTGTACGCTGTTACCTTCATTTAATTCGGCCTGTTTCCTGTAATAACCTTGTAAATCATATTCCAACGAAAGAGCTAAATCCAGTAATTCCATATCATTCTCTCCTTTTCTTAAAAATTTTAAACAGAAAATCTAATCATTCTACGATGTTTTTTTGCAAAAATTAATAATGATATTTATTACTATTATTATATTACTCTTTCCATGTTATTTCAAGGAAATTTTTTCATATTATTCTTATGATTTGTTTTTTTATGAACAACTTTATATGCATATCAATAATTCTTCATATTTTCACACTATTAACGTTATTGTATAACAGCCGCAAAGATGTTATAATAGGATAAAATTTCTATATAATGGAAACTTACTGTTGGGAATTTAACTTTAGGGAACTCATTATCTCATAATACTCGATATTCAACTATCCCTAAAAAATAAACAAGAAAGTCAGGTGTACTTATGGAAATCCGTACAATACAAGAAAAATCGACCATGATTAAAGAAAATATCAATAAGGTTATTATCGGTAAGTCGGAAATTATTGATTTGATGTTAACGGCACTCCTATCCAACGGACACATTCTATTAGAGGATGTACCCGGCACAGGTAAGACAATGTTAGCAAAGTCCTTATCCAAATCAATTGATGCTGGCTTTAAAAGAATTCAATTCACTCCGGATCTTCTTCCATCCGATATCACCGGTTTGAATTTTTATAATCAAAAGCAGGGTGAGTTTACCTTTCGAAGCGGCCCGGTCTTTACTAATATCCTACTGGCTGATGAAATCAACCGTGCCACTCCCAGAACACAATCCAGTTTATTAGAATGTATGGAGGAGCGTCAGATTACCATTGATGGAGAAACAAGACATCTTGATCAACCTTTCCTTGTAATAGCAACGCAAAACCCGGTAGAAACCTCGGGTACCTTCCCGTTACCGGAAGCACAGCTTGATCGTTTTTTGATGCAGGTTCGTATTGGCTTTCCGACAAAGGAAGAAGAACTGGATATATTAAATCGCTTTATGAAAGAAAACCCTTTGGAGACACTGGAACCTGTATGCTCGAAAGAAGATTTGCTGAAAATGCAGCAAACCGTGAAATCAGTATTTATTCATACTTCTTTGATGGAATATATGATAGAAATTGTAAATAAATCAAGAGAAATGGATCAGATTGTACTCGGTGTCAGTCCAAGAGGAACTCTGGCTCTACTTCGTGCATCCCAAGCTTATGCAGCAATTAAGGGTCTGTCCTTTGTTACCCCTGAGATTATCAAGCACCTGGTACCTTACATTTTGGCTCATAGAATTATCTTAAGAACTAGTCTAAACCGATCAGCCTCTTCCTTAGAGGTAATCGAACGGGTATTATCAGATACGACTGTTCCAACCGAGGATTTTTCTGGGGTGTAACTATGTCCAAAACGTAAGGAATTCCTGAATACAAACAGCAGACGAACGTACAGGAAGGGAGGCAGATAACAATGGGTATAATATATGCTTTAATCGGTGCATTATTATTATATCAATTGCAGAAATATCTGTATAAAAGATATTGGAATAAGCAACTAAAAGTCAATCTTTCCATATCAGAAGACCACGCAATTGAAGGAGAAGACCGTATCCTTACGGAAACCATTATAAATAAGAAGCTGTTACCTATTCCGATTATTAAAGTTAAATTCATGACCTCCAGATATTTCACCTTCCATGATATGAGTAACGCAACGGTATCTGATAATTATTACCGGAATGACCTACTCTCTGTCATGATGTATCAGAAGATTTCCAGGAATATCTCGTTTCGCTGTGCTCGTCGTGGGTATTATACCATTGAAAAGATTCATGTTGTTTGCAGCGATTTACTTGTTGTGTCTGAATATGTCTGTGGATATGATGTAAACGTTCATCTATATGTATACCCTCGCCCGGTTGATTATAACCGACTACAGATCCCATTTCAAAAAATGCTCGGTACTGTACTCACCAAACGGTTCATAAACGAAGATCCTTTTGAATTCAAGAGTATCCGTGAATATCAGTCCTACGATACACTAAAGACCATCAATTGGAAGGCATCGGCAAAAACGGGGTCTTTAATGGTGAATGTATTCGATTATACTGCTTCACAACAAATTAAAATTATGATGAACTTAGAACCTGAGGCTCTAAAAAAACAGGAGGATCTGTTAGAAGAAAGTATGCGTATTGCCGCAGCTTTAGCTGCGAAGTTTATAGAACAAGGGGTACCGACTGCATTTTATACGAATGCACTTGATATATTAACAAAGGAACCAATATTCATCCCGGCTGGATCGGGAACCAATCATTTAAGGACAATCAACGAATCCCTTGCACGGATTGATACAAACCTAGATGTTCCTGCTTTCCAACCAATACTAAAAGAGGAATGCCAAGGAGCACACCGTAATGATTATATTGTATTGATATCCACCTACCATAAAGAAGATTTACAACAATTACTTTCTTCAATGCTTCAGGATAAAACTGATTTTATGTGGATCGTACCATATAGTAAAAACATCTCCATAAAAATCGATACAAAATTACAGCCCTATACATATGAATGGGAGGTATATGAAAGCTGATACCGTACCATTACCCGTTGAAAATACGTGTTAGCTTATTGGTTTTACAGAATTTGTTCTTTGTTTTACACAATTTATGATATATTAATTGAAGTAAATTCATTTCATCACCGAAATAATTCATAGAGAAGGATGGTATTATGAAATTAAAACTACGGATGTCCGTTGTAGATATCATTGATATGATTCAAAGGTTTCTTATTGCCTACTGTATAATAACAATCGCACTATATCATATCGACAACTCTGCAGCCCTTTATAATCTAGGGTTGTTTCCCATTCCCTTTCTCTCGTACCTGATACAAAAAAATTCCAAGCATATCTGGTCTTTTATTTTGTTACATTGTTGTATCCTACCGTTTTATGTTTTTACAACTTTTCATCCGGTTGCTGTGACTGTATTTAGTTTCTATATTATTTTAACGGCAATTATTTCATTCATTTCAAAACACCATAGCTTCGTCAGATTTAACATTTATCTTATAGCTGTGTTTGTATTGCTTTATCTGATACTTTCCGGATTAAAAATAACTTATTTGGCACAGTTCACCTTATCCTTAACCATTTTATACACTTTGTTGTCCATCTTTAATCTGTATCTTCAAAACTTAGATAAATACTTTCACAGTCATGCAACCATTACTAATATTCCATACCAACAAATTAAGTCATCCAATAATATCTTAATGCTGTTTTTGGGAGGTTTATTTCTAATTGTAATGTTGGTATCTTACGGTCTTCCTTTAACAAATTTACTGAGCCGTATCGGTAAATTTATTCTACGAATCATACTCTCTCCACTTCGATTACTTACAGGTAACGAAACAGAACCCGAAGAAACTCTAGAGGAAGAGACAGAACAAACCCTACCTCTAGATACCGAATCCTCTGAACTACTACAATTTATTTTTAAGATAATTGAATGGCTCTTTATCCTTCTTGTTGCCGTCGCTTTGATAGCTCTTTTCACTTATTCCGTGTACAAATTATATCAATACTTTTATCGGAAACGAGTAAATGATTCGATGGACCGGATTGAGTATCTTTCACCGTTTATAAAAAAAGAGGCTACCAAAAAAACTCCCCGTAAATTTGGCTTTCATCTATTCGGTAGATCAAACAACGCCGTGATTAGAAAGCATTTTTTCAAGGCAGTATCCTCGTCAGCGGATGCTAGTAAGAAACTGCAGAAGAATCTAACCCCCACAGAAATAACAGAACTGATGAAGCTTGGAGGCAAAGGTACTGATCCTGCCATAATGGCCGAACAAAGAAAGTTGATAACCGCATATTATGAAAAAGCGAGATACAGTAATGAGGAGTGTAGTAAGGAAGAGGTAAAAAAGATTAAGGAAATGTTAAAATAAATTTTTTCCGAATTATTCACGGGACATGCCCCTAATTACAATTACCTCTGCTATTATCGTAGGAATTACACCAAGTACTACGATAAAAAACCGTTTTCTAAGTACTATTTCCTTATAATACTGAAGCATTCCTTCTCTTTCCCTGAGCATATCTCCCATTTTCCTCCATTGGCTGACCCAAAAGTCAAAGTCAGACCAGCGGTTAGGTATCAGTGAGCTAGGAAAAGTAATACGAAAATCCGTCAGCTTAAACAAAATCATACTAAATAGGATTATAGAAAGATAACCCAATATAGATAATATCAGTGAGGCTTTCCATCTATAAACTTTACGAAGCATTAAAATGACTATCCAGATAACACATAGCCATACGGGTATATGGACTACTCTGTCTGCAAGATACCGATATGCATAACCATTGATATAGGCAGCGGGCTCACCAAGACCATAGGTAGAGACAAACTCTTTTGCTAAAGTATCTGCATTATGTGTCTCTGAAAACTGCAATTCCATGCAGCTATATTGGTCTGATATCCCATTCTCCTCTGCTCTGATGATTATCATATTTCTGTTTCCCTTTTTCATAATTCCTCTTATGATATATTCTTTCTCCCTAAGCTTAAGCTTCATTCCCACAACATTCTCTGAGCCAAACAGTTTCCGTGCTGTATCTCTATCCAGTATACAACCAACCAAATCCTCGGAAGATGGATAGCCCCCCAGTACGAGCATCCCGGGATGAACCTTTGACATATCACCGGCAACTGTGACTAAGGAGACATCTAAGGATCGTTTCATTCCTTCCCTACTAACTAAGATATTTTCTTCTCTTTGCCATAGGGTTATTTCGGGGATGTTAGCATCCTGTCTGTCACTCATACTCTGAAGTATATATTTTATCTGCTGCTCTGTTAATTGGGGACCCACATATCTTACACTAACCCCTGAATGATAATCTTCTATCTGTTTTTGATTAACTATGGAACCTGCCCATAAAAGAACGCCAAATAGTAGGACAACTAGATTTTGTATAGCTTTTTTGATAGGAATGTTAATAACCGTCTTCTGTATCATTACCTTAACTCCCCTAACTGTTTTACTTAATTCGTACCTTATCGCCGGCTCGAATGTATTTACTGCTATCCGTAATCACATTCGAATTTCTGGATAAGGCTCCGTCCACAGCCACTGTATAATTGTTTTTATCTAAAACTTCAACACTAATACGGTCTGCTATCATTTCTGTTCCAAGAATCCCTTCTTGTTCTCTCGTAACCAAAACATAATGACCTGTATTATCCTCACGAAGAGCCTGTATCGGTATACACAGATCATAAATCTCTGACTGGCCAGTAATTTGCAGTTCTGCCTTTTGTCCCAAATAATAATCACCTTTTGGCAGACTTGTCTTTAATTCCGTTACCCCATTTCCATTGGTGGTAACACTTATTATGTCGACCTCCATGCCTTCATTTTCCCCTGCTATGGCTACCTTTACATCATCACCAACAGCCACATTAACGGCTTTTTCTCGATCAAAATCTGCTTTGAACCAATAATCTCCTACGCCAATTTTTATTAGTTCTTCACCTGATGTAGTCATTCCCTCCTCTAACCCCACTGATAATAGGATACCTTCATAAGAAGAAGTAACTTCACCGGAGCACTCCAACAGCTGATTGATTGCTTCTAGTTCCTTTTCTTTTTGCTCCAAATCAATTTGATAGCCTTGCATGTTTAGCTCTGAGATTTGTTTGCTTTTTTCATATAATCTCAGCCGATCTGCATCGTTTTGCTTTGCCGTCTCATACTGTAATTCCATTGTTTCCACTGCCTGCTTTGCTACCCTAACCGCTTCCTTTGCCGATTTTACTGCCTGTTTTTTGCCTACCATGAGCTCTTGATAATCAAAGGATCCGTCTTCCATTCTTTGAATGACTCTTTCTAATTCTTTCAACTCTTCCGACAAATCCGCCTTCTCTATTTCACTTTCCTTCTTTAACGCCTCATAATCTTCTTTCGCTCTTGTAAGTGCCAGTTCTTTCGAAGTGATATCCTTCTCAATCGCCTTCGAATTGTCGCCAAGTAGAAAATAATATAAATCCATCCAGGCAGTTTCAGAATCGGACTTATAATCAAATTCATAATCGGCTCCATCATTGGATGCAAGAACCGATAACTGAAATGCCAATAGATAATCCCTGAGTTTATTATCCTGTTTTCTTAACTTACGAAGTTCATTCCCTGAAGCAGTTAATACTTTCTCCAGATTAATTATCTCTGCTTCATACTCCTTCTGCTTCGCTATGTAATTTTGCCTCGCATAATTATAATTCTCAGTCAGCCTGCGTATATTATCTTCTGAATGAATGATCGGGTCTGTACTTTTAACCGCTCTTTGTAGTTCTTCATTGGCAGTACTCTGTAAATCATCATAATATGATATTATATACTGTAGGAACAGCAGGCTGTCGTTATCTCCTTCTACTGTAAGTGCTAAGGTTAAAACTGCGTCCTTATGTTCGGTATAAGCATCTTCTCCGCCATAGTAAGCTTGAAATATTGCCTCCTCTGCATGAAAAAGAGAAAATTTGTCTTCACTTATCACGGCCTTCTGATAGCTTTCGATTAAATGTTTTATATGCTCTTTTAATTCCCTGGCCTGTGATAATGCAGTCTTAGCATCCTCCACAGCTCTAAGAGAAAGTATAAGCTGTTTCTCCTGTAAACGTAACATGGTTTCCTGATTTTTTATGGCTAGCGCATACTCTTTTTTCTTGTCTTCAAGCAGCTCTTCTCTTGTTTTATGATAGCTATCCTCATAATCCCTCTCTGCTGCTTCTAAATTCATGTTAGCAACCTCTAAATTTGACTTAGCCTGTTTAAGGGAAAGCAAAACTCCTCCTGTTGTTTCAGCAATGTTAGCTGCCTGGCTTAGCTGTTCTCTCCTTATCTGAAGCTTTAACTTTGCAATCTCCGTTTCAAGGATACTATATTTATTTTTTATGTCTTCTTCACTATAACGAAATAATAAGGTATTCTTACTCACTGGTACCCCGGGAGAAACATATATCTTATCAATACGATAACCCGGCGCTACATTGATACACAGTTCCTCTGCCTTAATAATCTGCCCTATCCTTGTGAAATCATAAGTCAGCTTATTCCTTCTCGGGTTATCAACCATCACCTGAGTCACTGTAATGGACGCCGCAGCCCTGGATAGGACGGTGAAGATTAGCATGATAGCAAAGAATAAAATTAGCATCTTCCCTGCCACATGGGAAACAGAAGATTTTTTGTTACTTCCATTATTCACTAACGTCTTCCTATATTCATTTCTTAATAAAGTTTTTATTCTGTGAATCATAGAAATCTTGTATCTCTCCTCTCGCTTCTATAAGTTATTCCTTGATTCCTGTTACCATAATTCCCTGCTCCAGATATTTCTGCCCATATAGAAAAAGTAATAATGCAGGTAAAAGCATTACAACCGATGCAACCAGAGAAATTCCCGCCTTCTGAACGGATATCCCGGGAAGATATAAGGTTAAGGGCCATAAGCTTGTTGTTTTTATAAAATTAAGCGGTTGCTCTATTGCATTATAAAGCTCCAGAAAATCTAAAATCATCGCAGATATAATTCCACCCGCCCCCATAGGGATTCCGATATTGATGAATAATTTCCATTCACCTGCTCCGTCAATTCTGGCTGCCTCAATTAAAGACCTTGGTATGGCTTTAAAGAATTTAACCATGATAAATACCGGAAAGGTCGAGAAAATCGCCGGTATAATAATGGCAAGATGGCTATCCAACAGATGAATGCGATCTAAAACCAGATAAGTGGATACCATTGTTACCTGAAAAGGCATTACCATCAAAATGATGTATATTGTAAAAATAATCCTCTTCCCTTTAAAATGAAATCTTGCAAAGCTCCAGGCTGCCGGGACTGCAATTAATAACTGTCCTAGGAGGCTAGGAAATACCTGCTTACAAGAATTCCAAAACACAATAAAAAACTTTGGAGAATCAAGAAGAAGTTCTATATAGGAACGCAGGGTAGGATATAACGGCAGAAAAGGCCAGGATACTTTACCTGTAGTATCATTTAGTACCGTCTTAAAGTTCCCGGAAAATTCCCCCGAACCCATAAAAGAACCGGTAATGACAAACCACAATGGAAGTACTGTAAGTACTGACAATAGGATAAGGATTATCATATTAAGTTTCCTTTTACACCATATAAATAATCTTTTCACTTTAACCTCCAAGTCTATTGTAAATTCGTCAAATCAAGTCGATGTACTTACATACCAATTTTCTTTTCGAAATCTTGTTAATCAATATTCTCATAACGATAATCATTTGAATTACATCAACTTCAATGCATATCCCGTTAAACTAATTCATACATTCTTTGATTCAAAATTCATTTTGTAGAGATTTCATAAGTCAATTCACAATCTATTACATGTAGGTAGCATTTATTCAATATCTAACTTACGATCTACTTTGGTATCTATTCTCTGTAGTATCAGTATGATTGCCACAATAATCAACGCCAACATAACAGCTGCAGCACTCATTTTTTGAATATCCAATTTCGTAAACCAATTGTTAAACAGGTGTTGAAGCATATAGATATTATTATCCCTTGGATATGCACCTGCAATTAAATATGCTTCTCGAAACACTTTAAATGAATTTAGTATGGACAATACAGTTACGATAAAAACCGTAGGCAGCAATCCGGGTAAGGTGATATACCAAAACTTTTTCCAAGCATTCGCCCCATCTACGGCGGCAGCTTCATACATAGTTTGTGAAATTCCATCCAGTCCTGCAAGCCAGAGCACCATATCATAGCCAATATTCTTCCATATATAACTAAATACCAGTACCGGGAAGGCTTTGGTACTCATCCAGTCATATCCCTCTAAGCCAATCACTGAAAGAGCTCCATTTAACAGGCCATTCTGATGAAAGACAACCTTCCAAAGGAATACAACCGATGATACCGGAATGGCCAATGGGATAAGAAAAGAGGTCTTAAAGAAGCTTCTGTGTTTTTTCAAGTTATTTATCATTACTGCCAAAACCAAAGACAAAAGCAAAAGTATTGGTACACAGATAATGATAAATCTTGAAGTATTTTGCGCAGCTATCCGAAAAGCCTCATTATGAAGCACATTCATATAATTGTCCATTCCAACAAATTTCCCACCCATAGCTTCCTTGAACGATCTCTTGATTGCATCTGAAAACGGAATCAGTACAAAGAAGATAACGCCTAGAAAACTAGGTGCTAAAAACGCCCATGCCTTTCTATTTTCTTTCATCTTTCACTTCCATTCCTAAGTAATCAATATTCGTATACTTATAAGAGCTATTGATAGATCATTCACTTATATAGGTACTAATACTGCTTACTGCATTTTTCGCTGCCTGCTCTGCTGTAATATCACCTCTTAGATAACGCTCTGCCTCATCTAAAATCATGTTTAACATAGTGGTATCATTCATCATTGGCTTTGACAAACTGCATATTTTTTCATATATTTTTTTCCTTAACGATGATGTCGGATAGTCAGCTCTGACTTCATAACCATCTTCAAATCCGAGAACCATACCAATTGATTGATCTTTCTGTATCCATCCGTCCATAGCTTTTGTGTTTAGTGGGAAACCATCCTCCAGCGCTAAACTTTGTACTTCTTCTGAGTACAGCAATTGGATGAATTTTTTCGCCAATTCTTTCTGCTGCCCTGCACTGTTAATGCCAATGAGAGCACTTGCTGCAAAAGTTTGATTCATCGCATTATAGGTTCCCTTCCACTGACTCGCTGCTACCAATGGTATTGCAAAATCAGCGATTCCATTCATCAAACCTATATTACTTTGTATTAATTTTTTATGTACATCCCCGACTGCACTTACCCAATAACCATATTCGACATACCCTGTGGATTTACCCAAATGGTCTAAGACTGCATCGTCAGAAGCTCCAATGTTAGAAGCTATAATATTCATAGCTTCTAAAAAATCCTGAAGCATTCCTTCATCGATAACATTCTTATCATTCAAAATCTGATCATAATAGATCAATAAAAACCAAGCTGCCAAGGCCCGATAATTACTTTCATATAGTAAAGGTATCTCTTGGTTACTTTTAGTATAGTCAGCAAGCTCCTTTATTGAACCGGCAAAATTCACAGCCTCCGCATTACCATAAATAATTGGAAACTTAAATCGAACCGGCATAGCATAAACCTTACCATCATCGATATAATTATCTGCGATATTTTCTATAAGTTCTCCGTTTTCCAACATTGGAGTAAAGATGCTACCCATATCCTCAAGAACACCCTTTTCTATATAGGAATCGATCGGTAGACCGTCTAACACTAAGATATCCGCTCCTTTTGACGACAAGAGTTCCGTATTCAAGGTTTTGATATAATCCGTGTCCGTTACTGTTTGTTCCGGGTCTTCAATTCCATATGTATAATATTTACCCTGATCTTGTTTTGCTACCCGGTAATTAACAAACACATCCGGATGGCTTTCACGAAACATCGCTATTGCCTGACGGATCGTCTTGCTATCCGTCAAAGAAAAGATCGAAAGCTCGACCGAAGGTATCGTACTCAAGTTTTCATCATAATATAAATACTTTATAACCGCTTTATTGGTATCCTGATACACACAGTAAAAGTCATCCTCGGCTCCTACAATAAATTTAGAAAGGGTGAGGGATGGCATATTCAGACTGCTTTGATTGCCATCCACGATGGTTTCCCATAGGGAGCTTCCCTCCTTATTTAGGTGTATTCCGGAGGTATCACAGAAATATGCCGTTGTACTGTCATACTCTAAGATGCCTATATTCGATAAATCAATCTCGATAGCTCTGGGTGTTCCTTCTTCTTTGGTTTCCATATTAATGGTCAATAATTCATCATTATTTTGACTTGTATAGTATAGGTTATTCTCTTCCACCGTGATTTTAGCGTCATAACTACTGGTAAGCTCAGCTTCTACTGACTGTCCATCCGACGAATATACTTCAATTTCTCCCCTTAGATAACTAGCGGCTATCATACCATTCTTAAGAACTTTTATAATCACCGGCCTATAGAACATATCAAGGTCTGTATATTTCTCCTCAAATTTTTTAATTTCTACCTTCTCATATTCTCCTTGGTCAGAAAGTCTATAGAATGCATTCTTATATCCTGTGGAGTTACCTAATAAATACTGTCTCCCATCCTCACCGTAAAATACATCTGTAATTCGCATCGTATTGGTTCTATTAAAAACTTGTAACTCATCTGCATTTTCTTTGGTCCATTCTTTATCGGTATACACATATTTTTCATAAAAACCAAAGTTATTATATGTATATAGCTCTATAATTCCATAGGGAGTAACCGTAAGAGAGATATAGTCGTCCGGATCTACTTCTTTTGGAAAGTCAATTGTCTCTTCCACATATCTTCCAATAGTGATTTTATCTTCTACAGTGATATTCTCCTTCTCCTTATCTCCTTTACCTCCATTGCTACATCCTGATAGAGTTAAAAGCAGTAGTAAACAACTCATTATGATTGATATTTTCTTTTTCATACTAAAACTCTCCTATTCATTGCTCATTTTTACTTATTCATTCAAATAGGTATTGATACTGCTTACTGCATTTTTCGCTGCCTGCTCTGCTGTAATATCACCTCTTAGATAACGCTCTGCCTCATCTAAAATCATGTTTAACATAGTGGTATCATTCATCATTGGCTTTGACAAACTGCATATTATTTCATATATTTTTTTTCTAACCGATGATGTCGGATAGTCAGAAACAATTGTATAACCATCGTCAAATAAGATACTCATACCCATTGACTGATCTCGCTGTATCCATCCGTCCATAGCTTTTGTATTCAATGGGAAACCATCCTCCAACTCAAAGCTTTGCACTTCTTCAGAGAACAACAAATGGATGAATTCTTTCGCTAATTCCTTCTGTTTCCCTGCACTGTTAATGCCGATGAGCGCACTTGCTACATAAGTATGATTCATTGCATTATAGGTTCCCTTCCACTGTCTCGTTGCTTCCAATGGTATTGCAAAATCAGCGATTCCATTCATCAAAGCTATATTACTTTGGATTAATTTCTTATGTAAGTATCCCATTGCGCCTACCCAATATCCAAATACTGTATGTCCTATGGACTTATTCATATGATCTAAAGTTGCATCGTTAGAGGCTCCAATGTTAGAAGCTATGATATTCATAGCTTCTAACAAATCCTGAAGCATTCCTTCATCGATAACATTCTTATCATTCAAAATCTGATCATAATAGATCAATAAAAACCAAGCTGCCAAGGCCCGATAATTACTTTCATATAGTAAAGGTATCTCTTGGTTACTTTTAGTATAGTCAGCAAGCTCCTTTATTGAACCGGCAAAATTCACAGCCTCCGCATTACCATAAATAATTGGAAACTTAAATCGAACCGGCATAGCATAAACCTTACCATCATCGATATAATTATCTGCGATATTTTCTATAAGTTCTCCGTTTTCCAACATTGGAGTAAAAATGCTACCCATATCCTCAAGAACACCCTTTTCTATATAGGAATCGACCGGCAGACCATCTAACACTAAGATATCCGCTCCTTTTGACGCCAAGAGTTCCGTATTCAAGGTTTTGATATAATCCGTGTCCGTTACTGTTTGTTCCGGGTCTTCAATTCCGTATGTATAATATTTACCCTGATCTTGTTTTGCTACCCGGTAATTAATAAACACATCCGGATGTTTTTCACGAAACATCGCTATTGCCTGACGGATCGTCTTGCTATCCGTCAAAGAAAAGATCGAAAGCTCGACCGAAGGTATCGTACTCAAGTTTTCATCATAATATAAATACTTTATAACCGCTTTATTGATATCCTGATACACACAGTAAAAGTCATCCTCGGCTCCTACAATAAACTTAGAAAGGGTGAGGGATGGCATATTCAGACTGCTTTGATTGCCATCCACGATGGTTTCCCATAGGGAGCTTCCCTCCTTATTTAGGTGTATTCCGGAGGTATCACAGAAATATGCCGTTGTACTGTCATATTCTAAGATGCCTATATTCGATAAATCAATCTCAATTGCTCTGGGGGTTCCTTCTTCCTTGGTTTCCATATCAATCGTGAATAACTCATCTTTGTTTTGACTTGTATAGTATAGGTTATTCTCTTCTACCGTGAATTTAGCGTCATAACTACTGGTAAGCTCAGCTATTACTGACTGTCCATCCGACGAATATACTTCAATTTCTCCCCTTAGATAACTAGCGGCTATCATACCATTCTTAAGCACTTTTATAATCAGCGGTCTATAGTACATATCATACTCAGCATATTTCTCCTCAAATTTTTTTATTTCTAACTTCTCATATTCTCCTTGGTCAGAAAGTCTATAGAGTACATTCTTATATTTTGTGGAGTTACCTAATAAATACTGTCTCCCGTCCTCACCGTAAAATACATCTGTAATTCGCATCGTATTGGTTCTATTAAAACCTTGTAATTCATCTGCATTTTCTTTGGTCCATTCTTTATCGGTATAAACATATTTTTCATAAGAACCAAAGTTCTTATATGTATATAGTTCTATAATTCCATAAGGAGTAACCGTAAGAGAGATATAGTCGTCCGGATCTACTTCTTTTGGAAAGTCAATTGTCTCTTCCACATATCTTCCCATTGCGATTTTACCTTCTACAGTGATATTCTCCTCCTCTGTTTCTCCTTTACCTCCATTGCTACATCCTGATAGAGTTAAAAGCAGTAGTAAACAACTCATTATGATTGATATTTTCTTTTTCATACTAAAACTCTCCTATTCCTTGTTAACTTTATTCTCACTATTCTTTTCAGTAGCTTCTAAATGATCAACCTGTTTCCAGATTATATTTTTACCAAGTAATCTCTCCAATATAGGCCTCATTCCTAAAGTCATAGTCATATGTAATTTTAAGTATAAATTTTTTAACATTGTATTGAACTTTAATCCTTGAACAAAATTATCCCTTGTAATTATTTTATATTCTTCTTGTGTATCCTTCCTCCTGATTATAACAATTAATTTTCCAATCAATCTCTAAATATGGAAATATTTTTTAGATATTTATTAGAGAAATCCCAGATATAATGTTATAATAGTGTGATATACCCTTATAAGCTCTAAGTTTCTTGGTATGATTGGAGGAATTTACAATGAAAGTTTTGCTGATTGAAGATGATAAGGATCTATGTCAGGCCCTAAGCTTTACGCTTAAGCAAAATGGATATATCGTAGATACCTGTTTACGGGGTGACGAAGCGATTTATTACGGCTCTTCTGCCTCCTATGATGTGATTATATTAGATCGTATGCTTCCCTATTTGGATGGATTAACGATTTTACAAGTTTTGCGTAAAAACAATATAACAACTCCAATTATTTTGGTTACTGCGATGAACGGAATTAACGATCGAATTGATGGCCTGGATGCCGGTGCAGATGATTATCTTGTTAAGCCCTTTGACACCGGTGAGCTGCTGGCGAGAATACGTGCTTTATCAAGACGTCCCAGAACGATTGAGAGTAATACAATCCTTAAGTTCTCCAATTTTTCATTGGATACTGAACTACATACCTTAACGGCTGAATCAAAAACCGTCACATTATCGAATAAAGAAACCTGCTTATTAGAATATCTAATTCGAAATCGTGGGCAAATACTTACAAGAGAGCAGATCCTTACCAGAGTATGGGGACTTGATTCTGTTGTGGAAGACGGTAACTTAGACAATTATATCTATTTTGTCAGACGAAGACTTAAGACAGTGAATTGTAAGGCACGCATTAAGACAATACATTCCGTAGGCTATCAGCTTGAGGAAATATAGAAGTTAATAATACTATGTAATGGAATTATTATCAGCAATCTATTAGATTGGAGGAAGATATGTTTAAATCACTAAGGAATAAGTTGGTCATTCTATATTCTATGTCTACAGGATTTATTCTGATTATTGTTATTATCGTCCTTCTAGTATATACCGAGAAAGAAATAGCAGAAAAAAGACTGGCTACATTTCATAATAATGTTAGTACAATCACCAACAAACTTCAATTCGAGAATACCATAAATCATTCCTGGCTTTCCCAACTGGAAAAGAAAAATAACCTACTCATGCATATTGAGGACAATGGAATTCCTCTAACATATAAGGGTGTTTTATTAACGCCGACAAATCGTAATCAGTTAATGCAGCAACTTACTACTCTTGCTTTCGAGAATGGGATAGATATTAAAAAAAATCCTATCTTCTATCAAACGACTAAAAGTAACATTTTTACGATAAAAGGAGCAAAAGATGAGATTTATTATGGCTGTGCTGTTATTATCCCCACAGATTCCGGTTGGAGAAGTCTGTTATTACTTCAATTTTTACCAAATTATTCCTCTGTGATTTTTAAACAGCGCATTCTATTTTGTCTATTAGCCTTCGCAGGAATCATCGCACTATTCCTCGTAAGCCTAAGCTTTGTAAGCCGCATCTTAAAACCCTTGGAGGAAAGTAACCGTAGGCAAACCCGTTTTATTGCTGCTGCCTCTCATGAGTTACGCTCTCCTCTGTCAGTCATCCATGCAAACAATGCGGCCATTACAGATGCCTCCCAAAATTCACAGAAATTTATTAATGGAATTGATAAGGAATGCAAACGGATGTCCCGCTTAATCGACGACATGCTCCTTTTAGCCTCCATTGATGCAAAATCCTGGCACATGAAAAAAGAGCCGGTTGAAACCGATACTCTTTTACTTGAAACCTATGAGATGTTTTTACCCTTATTTCGGCAAAACGAACGAACTCTTACTATAGAACTTCCGGAAAGGGAGCTGCCCGTTCTCTATGGGGATAAGGAACGCTTACAACAAGTTTTGGCAATCCTATTGGATAACGCATTGTCCTATACACCAATACATAAACGTATTATTTTGCGTGGATTTATATCTAACAACCATATAAATCTGGAAGTGGAGGATCAGGGCTTAGGAATTGACGATCAGGAGAAAAAATTAATCTTTGACCGCTTTTACCGAGTGGATCAATCCCGGAATGATAAGAAGCATTTTGGACTTGGTTTAAGTATTGCGAAGGAATTAGTGCAGCTTCAGGGCGGTAAAATATCAGTTCGTGATACGGTCGGTGGCGGAGCGACCTTTGTGGTACGCTTTCGGATCATATGAAACTGCAATAATCCTCATTATTTTAGCATTTGATTGTTCTCAAAAAAACCGTTCCAAGGGTCGTCTCCACCGCTTCTTATAAGCGCTTCCTTCATAGTGACGCTGTCTGGTGCCACCGTATCAAGCTCATCCCATGAAATTGGCATAGACACCCTGGCTCCTTTTCTTGCTCTTAGTGAATAGGGTGCAATACTGGTAGCCCCTCTTCCATTTCTCATCCAATCGATGAAGATTTTGCCTTTACGCTTGGATTTTCTTACATTACTGGTATAACGATCCGGCCACTTCTGCTCCATAACCTCTGCTACCCGTCTTGCAAAATCATGAAAAACCTCCCAGGAAGCCACCGGCTTAAGAGGAACAACCACATGATAACCTTTACCTCCACTGGTTTTAAGATAGGAGTTAAGTGATAGTTCAGTAAGAATCCCTCTCACATCCAGTACGCCTTGTCGTACTCTGTCAAGCTCCATTCCTTCATCCGGATCTAAATCAAAAACCATCATATCGGGCATTTCAAGGGTTTCGACACTGCTGCCCCAGATATGAAACTCTAGTGTACCCATCTGAGCTTCCTCTATCAGTCCGGCTGCATTTTCAACATAAAAGTAATCTTCTGTTTCTCCACTACTAGTAGATACTGGATATGCAATTACCTGTTTACTCCCTGGTCCGGGATGTTTTTTAAAGAAGCAGGTCTGGGATATTCCCTTGGGGCAGCGGATCGCACTAAGAAGCCTATGACTCACATACGGCAGCATCCGTATCGATACCTCCGCATAATACCTGATTACCTCTTCCTTCGTGATCTTAGGATCATCGAATAACACCTTATCTGGATTGGTAATCTTCACTCCCTGAATCCTGAGACGGCTGTCTGTATCTATCACTGGCTTTTCCTCTTCTTCTACAGATGACTGAGGTAGAGTTTCTTCCTCTATTTCTTCCTCTGTTTCCTTCTCTGCTTTTTCTCTTCTTACCTCTTTGGGATCCTTGTCCTCTCGCAAGCCTTTATAACTAGCCTGCCTTAACAGATTCTCCTGGGTCCATTCGGCAAATTTTATCTCCGCAACAAATACAGGCTCAAGCCATATAATCCTTTCATCGGCTTTTAGTTTTGGCTCTACTCGGAAAGGTGAAGCCATCCTCTGTATGTTGTCAAATTTCTCTTCCAGTCTCTTCATTTCAGCTTCGCTAAAACCTGTGCCGGCACGTCCTGCAAAAACTAGTTCTTCCTTTTCATAGACACCAAGGAGCAACGAGCTTATGCCATTGGTTCTTTTTTCGGACCTGGTATAGCCTCCGATTACGAACTCCTGCCTTTTATCACATTTTACTTTAATCCAGTCACCGTTTCTTGTTCCGCTATAGACAGAGTCAGCCTTCTTGCCGATAATTCCTTCCATATCTGCCTCACAGGCCACAGCAAAGCTTTCTTTCCCTTTTCCTCTGATATAGCGGCTATAATAAAGGTTTTTGGGAGTATCCTTCATAAGTGTCTCAAGCATCTCTTTTCTCTTGATAAGAGGGCGGTTACGAAGATCTACCCCATCCAACGCCAGAAGATCAAAGACGATATAAGTAAGATTTTTACCTTTCGGGTTTTTCATATAGTTTTGAAGCGCCTGAAAATCGGTCTTACCCGCTGCGTCTGTCACTGCGATTTCATCATCCAGAACCATTGCTCTTCCTGAAGAGAAACTTAAAAGAGAGGATACTATGTCATGAAAGCGATGAGCGAAATCATTCCCGTTCCTAGTGATTAGACGGGCGCTGTTACCTTCCACAAAGGCCATGATTCGATACCCGTCATATTTCAGTTCATAGAGCCAATTCTCATCCTCAGGTATGGTCTTCACTAGCTTAGCCAGCTGCACCTGCGCCACTTGAAAAGGGTTTTTTATGAATTTCTCATCTTCCCCCTTCTCAATTTCCTCCATGGTGCGGCCGGTCCTGATGCTGGTAACAAATCCTGATATCCCGTCAGTATCTTTCACATACTCATCCTTCTCTTTTAGAAAAAGCCAGTTGTCCGCTTTCTCTCCTGGACTCCCTTTTATCCGAATTAGAGCCCACTTTCCCTTAAGTCTTCTACCTTTTAATACAAACTTCAGTACACCTTCTCGCAAGCCTTCTTCCACATTAATATAAGGCTCCCAAAAGCCTTCATCCCAGAGCATAACTACCCCTCCACCGTATTCCCCTTTGGGTATCGTCCCTTCAAAATTCCTATATTCCAACGGATGATCCTCAACCTGTACTGCTAGTCTTCTATCCTTGGTTTTATAGGATGGTCCCTTGGGTACCGCAAAGCTTAAGAGAACGCCTGCCCACTCCAGACGTAGATCGTAATGTTCTCTTCGTGCCATGTGGTGTTGGATGACAAATCTCAGACCTTCTTCTGAGTATTCTGCTTCTCCTTCCGGCTCCAGGGTTCTATCAAAATTCCTTTTTTGATTGTATTCTTTTAATTCTCCTATCATATATTAAGCCGTTTCTTTGTCTGTCTTTGCTTTTTCCACGCTCGCTCTAAGGGCCTCCATAAGATCAATTACCTTACCTTCGCTTACAGGTTCAGCAGCCACAACCTCTTTGCCGGATATTTTAGTCTCGATAAGCTCCCGAAGTCTTGTCTGGTATTCGTCTTTATATTTCGAAGGATCAAAGGGTGTATCCATTGAATTGATTAGCATTTTTGCCATGCCAAGCTCCTGTTCGGATATATTCGGCTTATTATACTGTCTTTGTAGCGCTTTAACCTCGTCAGCATAGTGCATAGTGGAAATGAGCACACCATCCTCCCGCGGTATAATTGCCATCAGTGTATCCTTGGTTCCCAGGACAGTTTTACCTATGGCAATCTTTTGTTCTGCCATCAAAGCAGACCTGAGCAACTCGAAGGCCTTTTCACCTCCTGCCTCAGGGGCCGCCTGATAGGTCTTTTCATAGTAGACAGGGGAAATCTGGTTTAACTGGGCAAAATGTAAGATCTGGATTGACTTTTCTTTTTCTGTTTTAATTTTCTCTATTTCTTCGTCTGTAATGACGACATACTTGTCATCATCATACTCAAATCCCTTAACAATATCTTCACCTTTAATTTCTTTTCCACAATGGGCACAACTTTTCTTGTAACGAATGCGACTATTATCTTCCTTATGCAGCTGATTAAAATGAATGTCGTTATCCTGTGTAGCTGTAAACATCGCAATTGGGATTGCGACCATACCAAACGTTATAACTGATTTTCGTGATATCATAGTAAAATCACCTCCAAATCTTATTGTTTCCAGCGAAACTATTCGTATTCGGTATCCAATCAAAAACAACTATAAAATCCCGGGTATGCTTCTCTCGAAAGAAATTATGAGCGCGTGGGTGAGAATTTTGTCCGAGGTAGGATGAACGAAAGTTACAGTGATGACCGGATATTTTCTACCAGATCCGCATTAATATCCAATTTTATATTTCAAAAATGATTTATAGCACTTAATATATTAAAGATAAAAGCCTACATCAAATTGATGCAAGCCTTTACTGATTATTTCTATTATTTTATAATTACATCTCAATCTATCTTCCCGTATGATCCACCGTATACTCTCAGTATAAATCAGCTTGAACACCGGCTCTAGCTACATATATTCCCCTCTATGAATTAGCAACTATATTATATACTCCGTTTTATAATAGCAAAGACGGTGGATTATAAATTCTGGATTTCATCTCATTATCCAACATAAAAAGTCCTTTTGAATCACCGGCAAATAAATCAAACTTTTTAATATTATCATCGGCATTCTTTTCTTCTTCACCCTGCTCTTTGATAAACCAATCTAAAAATTGCATTGTACGAAAATCTTTTATTTGATTTGCAGCATTGTATATTATATTAATAGAATCTGTTACGTATTTCTCATGCTCGAAAGAAATTATAAGGGGATCTCGAAATGAGATATATTTTTTATCCGGGGCAGCAATTTCTTCTAATACGATACGCTCGCCATTGTTTATCAAATACTGACGAAACAACATTGCATGGTCACGTTCCTCTTGAGCCTGTACATAGAACCAGTTCTCAAATCCACTAAGATTTTGATCTGCATAATAATTTGCCATATCCAAATAAAGATATGCGGAATACAGCTCTTTGTTGATCTGTTGATTTAATAAATGTAGCACTTCTTTGTTTAGCATTTGCTTCATCCTTTCACATGATGATACATAAATATTTAATCTATACCATATCTGTTTTCCATAATCCATGCAAATTACAATATGCATAAACGGCTATCGGCATAGCCTCATCCTTATTAAAGAATACTTCAGGTTTATTACCTGGTTCCAGATATTCAATCCGGAAACCATGATCTGTCTCAAGTACGATCCACTCAATATAATGCTCAGGATTCATGGGGTGTTCAATACTACCTACAGATACGCTAGTTTTGTTACCTTCAAATCGAACAACCGGTAAATGCTTTTCAACAGAAGCTTCTACTGTGTTGGGAGAAATACTCATCATTTTTTCATTACAACAAGTCACCTGTTCTATAGATTTATTAATAAAAACTATTAAATTTCCACAATGCTTACACCTATAAAATTCAAGATTTTTTTTCATTTTTAACCCTCATTCTCTAAATTATTGACTTAACATAGAAATAATTATTCAACTTCAGTAAAGGTTTCTTTTTCAAGACCACATAATGGACAAGTCCATGTATCAGGAAGCTCTTCCCAAGTAGTCCCAGGTTCAATCCCGTTTTCAAGATCCCCTGCAATAGGATCGTAAACATAGCCACATGGGCATTCATATTTTTTCATTAGTTTTTCCTCCATTATTATAATTTTTCAGTTTGCCAAATACATATGCCTGCCAAAAGATTGCTTTAATGATGACATTTTTAATAAGTTTTGCTTGACATATCAAGTTTCTATCTAATTTTATAATTTTTAAACACTTAAGATAAGTGCCATAAGTCATCTTAAGAAATGCAAAAAGCACTCTTTTATTACATTGATTTTATAATCAGATAACTAATTAATGAAGTAATTCCACTTACAAAACTTCCCCATAATAAGTCAACTACCGTAATAAATATGGGCCACTCTTTCACAGTCGCAAGATTTGTAAGGTCGTAGGTTGAATAGGTTACTAAACCAAAGAATGCTCCCATAAGTAAAGCTGAAGACCAATTACCTTTCATAAATGCTGGATTAAGTACAAATACTACAATTCCAAGTATAAAGATGGTATAGAACAAAAACGCAGCAAAAAGATTGACTTTTTCAGCCATTATGTATCCCAGATACTTTTTATAGATTGGCCTTGCTATAACAGAAAGCCAAACCATATCAATGATTAAAAACACCACAAGAGTAATTATGTAATTACGGATAAGTTGCATAATAATTATTACCTCCACTATTTTTTTGGAAACCAGGGTATAAATATACTCGTCTTTTCAGCATATTCTTGATACTCTGGTTTGTTTTTCATTGAATTCTCTAACAGGGGAATTCCAGATACAAAAACTAAAAGCACAGTGATCGTAATTGGGCTGATAATTGTAAGTACCGGCACTCCTAAGCTCAATGCCATTAAATATATTCCCCACCACAAGGTAGCTTCGCCAAAATAATTAGGATGTCTGGTAAAGCGCCAGAGACCATCCATCATAAGCTTACCTCTATTTTCCTGTTTCTTTAAAAAAACTCTCAGTTGATTGTCGCTTACCACTTCAAAGCAAAACCCAGTTATCCAAATTAAGAATCCAATGATAAGTATTCCTAATTGTACTTCATCATTAATATACCGGGTAAAAATAATTGGGAGTGCGATTATAAACATAAAAAACGCTTGTAGCATATAGATTTGAAAAAATGATCTGGGTATGAGCCATTTTCCCCATTCTCTCCTCCAAGCTGCGTACCGAAAGTCCTCTGGCTTTCCTTTATTTCGTTTATAAATATGTATAAATAACCTTAAACCCCAAGTAGAAACACATAGAACAATAAGCCATTGACTTAGTTTGATTTCATCTGTAATCAGAAGTATGTCCCAAGCGACTGCAACGAATCCTAATCCCCATCCTATATCTACAATAGAATTGTTTTTTCTTATCGTTCCTATGATAAAGAATAATAGAAAATAGGCAAAAATAAAAAGCATCGTATGAATCATTGTAATTAATCCTCCTCTCCTAATTGCTTCTTTTATCGCGATAAAGCACAGGAGAAGTGCCAAAAAACACTTTATCTTCATGTGCTTTTCGTTCCATAAGTAACAGTTCTTTTGCAATTGACGTAACATTTCTTTTGATTTCCGGAGCATTTATTTCTTCTATTGATTTTCCTTGAAGTTTTTTATAATATGAATACTGTGCCCATAAACTATTGGTAATTTTTTTTGTATTAGAAGGCTTTCGAAGTAAATCCAAGGCTTCCTTACGAAACCTATCACCAAACTCCTTAACATCTTCTTCTACGATTAATGCAAGATTTCTTCCAATATTTTGAGTCCATTCTTGATTAAGCTCTCTGCATAAGAATTTTGTTTTATACCAAGCCTCATATAATTGGTTTTTCGAATCCAATGGCACATTTTTCAACCAATAAAAAGCTAATAAACGTCTCCTCCAATCCCACCACTTTAGTGGACTTTGTAAATCAGATGCCGGTATTAGGAAAAATCCAAGTTCCAAAAGTTTTGCACCAAAAACACCTGGAGGATTTCCTCTGTTTGTATTTTTTAGGGTTGTCCGGTACACTCCGCAGGAGGGACTTCCGTCCATATACACATATGCTATGGCACCAGCCCTGCTTAAGGCCTCTATACATGCTAAAGCACCTTCTATCACCTTATTAGTAACAATCTCACCTTTACGATTTTTCACTTCAGCATCTCCGGTCCATACTTTAGTTCCATCTCCTCCAGACAGACGTATAGGTTCTCTTAACACTCCTAAACCGGCCATACACTCAGGACAAACAGGACACCATCGAAAATCATTCTTTTCCCGTCCTAGATTTTTAAGTAAATCCCACCCCTTTCCGTTGTATCTTACTGGACTTCCCATACAACATGCACTAACTCCAATTGTTAATTTAGTATGAATAATAATTTCTGTTTTTTCCATAGTACCACTCCTCAGCATTATAGTTTCCAATTAAAAAGTCTCCTTTGATTTAAGATACGCCCTGTTACATAACAGGGCGTATCTTAAGGTGGAAAAAAGGATCACTATGTCATTGGGGGGGAGACATAAGTATATGTTAGTAGATATTCTCTACATAGTTATACTATAATAATAAACCCATGAATAAAAGTGCCTTTCGTCATTATTCACAGTGCAAATGGCACTGATATCTCATGTTCAGAATTCTGTAATACAATATATACTTATTGCCATCATTATTCATTCTTATAATAATGGTTTATGTAATTAAGTAAGCATCTAGTGGTTATCTATTAATTCATGGTCTTTCTTATAGTATTATCTCTCATACCACTTAATTAATTAGGTTGCATAACACCGGAAAAAACAAGCCATGCTAATATTGATTTTGCAACCAAGCTTAAAACAATGTAAATTTTCTCACCATACAGATAGTTCTTCCATCTTCCAACCTTAAGATACTGAAGAACCATATTAATCGGAAATAGATTAAAGAATATAAAGTAGGAAGAGACAATGGCATATACAAACCATGGAATTTTATCCGGTTCACTGTTACCAAATGCATATAGCAGTATTACAATCCAAGGAGCAATACCGGCGATTGTTCCATATATAAAAGGACTCCAATCAGATTTTTTTGTAAACTGATTTATCTTTTCCATTAATAAACCAAATAAGTTCATAGATGCATTTACTGCAAAGATTAAAATTAATGCACCAATATCATAAACCCCAAATAAAACCGAGATTAGTACGATCATAATAGAAGAACTGATAGAATATTCATACCATCGGAAATGATTAATTCCTTTCTCCAGTCCTCTGTTATATATTCCATTGGTTCCGGGTAAGACAATAATAAAATGGGCTATTGCAGAGACAAATAAAAAGGCAGAAACCAAAATACCAAATGGTAAATGAAATAATTCATTCACATCAGTAACCAGGCGCATTTGATTTGTATCAAAGGTTAAATAGTATGATAAAATAGCTGGTGTAAAGCTTTTAACCTTTTCTATATTCAATGATACAAAAAGCATAAAACAACCTTGGAGGAAATGTAGTATTCCCATAAAAAAATTAAACCGTCTTAAAGATGATAACTCAATAATCTTCATAGTAATTCTCCTTTATCATTATAGTAATATTAATTTTCAGTAAAGCAGACTGCAACACACCCTAAACCGGAATGTATAGCTACGACAGAAGATATTTCTGTAATAAACTCAGGTTCTTTACCAATCATTTTCGTTAATTCACTTTTATATTCCATAGCTAATTCCAGATTATCTGCATGTACGATACAGTAACTCTGAATTCCTTTTCTGGCAATCGTTGATTTTATGAGGTTGAATATTTTCTTTGTCATACCCTTCTGACTAAATCCAACACCAAAAGCTGCCCCTTTTCCGTTCCTATCTATTGTCATGATTGGTCTTAGGCCCAACTTCATACCAACCTTACCTACTGTGTTGGGTACACGCCCACTTCTTACTGCATATTCCAGGGTATTCAGACATACATAGATATAAGTCTTGGGAATTTGTTCTTTTACCTTTTTAGCAATCTCTTCATAAGATAAACCATTATTGAGTAGATTGGAAGCATATTTTACCAGTAAGCCTTCTGCACCGGAATTCGTTTTTGAATCAATCAATGTTATCTTTTTTTCAGCATCCTTTATCTTTTTAATTTCTTGCTGTATTGTCTGATATGTACCACTCAACTCACTTGAAACTGTTATGAAAATTAAATAATCATAGGTTTCTAATAAGTTATCAAGAAAAATAGAAACTCTGCCAGGTTCCGGTTGAGAGCTCGTTGGATAACTTTCAGCATCTTTCATAAGATGAAAAAGCTGTTCCAACTTAATCGTTGACTTATCCAGATATACGGAATCATCAATAAGCAGCCCCAATGGTAATGTATGTATTTGATGTTTTAATTTATAGTCCTCCGGTATATCAGCAATTGAATCTGTAACTATTCCAATCCTACTTAATTGTCTTGTTTTTATACTATTTTGAAGATGCATGTTATCAACTTTATGTTCAATGAATGTACCAAAGGGTCGCAAACTTTGTGCCACTATTTCTGGTACATCTGTATGAATATGAATTTTTACTTTATCCTGAAACGATGTAATTATCAAAGAATCACCCAACTGGTTGATTTTGTCCCGAATTATTTTTTTTAAATCTTTGCGTATAGGTACGATATCCTTTTCGGATATATCCATAAAAAATTCAGTACAATATAGATAGTTACTTTGCTCATGGTTACTGAGATTAAAACTGTCTTGTACTTCATTATCACTTTTAACTTCTTTTTTCGCCAAATAATAATAATTAATTCCATTTAAAAATCTTACAAAACCATCCGCTCCAGAGTCTACAACTTTATTTTTTTTAAGCACTTCTAACTGTGATGTTGTCATTTTCAGCGAATTTTGAGCTGTTAGGTAAGCATTAGCAAAAAGGTCTTTGAAATTATCGTAATTTTGAAAATTTTGATATAAGTAATTAGCCCAATCCTTTATTACACTGATCATGGTACCCTCTATCGGCTTTTCCACAGCCTGATAAAGATAAGAAACTGCTTTATAGGCTATGCTTGAAAATTGTTCCAAAGTCACTTCCTTATAGCTACTTCCCTCAGAGGCAATACCATTTACGTAAGATGCAAATAAAATACCAGAATTACCTCTTGCATTGGCTAGACCCGCCTCAGAAATAGCCTGAAGCATTCCTGAAAATGTATTAACCTTTATTGGTTTTTCTACCATTGCCTTTAGTGTTATAGATAAGTTAGTGCCGGTATCACCATCAGCAACGGGGAACACATTAATCGCATTTAGATACTTCTTATTTTGGTACACCTCCTGAAACCCAAAATAAAACCATTGTAATAAAACCTTACCATCAACAAATTTTTTCATTTGTGTTTTCTCCATATCTGTTTCTCCTCAGTATTTATTATGTTATTTGACAGCTTGGTAATTATTGTTATTTTAGTAAAAATTTCACCAGTATTGTCATGTAAGTCTAATATCTAAGAAATTGTTAACTTTTTTCACGGATTAGTTTGGTATATTTGTCTATACTGAAGTTTATCATTATACATCATATCCTCCGCTTCTTGTAAAATGCGCTTCATGCTCTTTTTACCTTTGCTCTTCATAGCACAACCTAAAGATATGGATAATTTTACAGAGTCTTTTGTTTGCGTTATACAATGGTCCTTAATTGATTCAATCATTTTCTTAGCTTCCATAATGTTTGTTTCAGGTAATAGAACTACAAACTCATCGCCGCCATAACGGGCCACTCTACCATTAACGCATTCTTTTTGAAGTATATGAGCAATTCTTTTTAACATCTCATCACCTGCTTCGTGACCGAAGACATCATTTGTATGTTTCAATCCATTGACATCGCCTAAAATAATAGATATGGGGAATTTTTCTAATTCATCTAATTGAATTAGTTCTTCTTCCACAAATCTTCTGTTATATAATCCGGTTAATACATCATGATAACTTAGGTATAATATTTTTTCCTTCCACTTCATAAGTTCGATTGCATTTTTTACTTTTAAAGGAAGAGAAATAGAGATTTCTTTTTTTCCCAGTGGTTTTGAAAAATAATCATGCGCCCCTAACTCCAGTGCTTTTTCTAAGATATCACAATCATATAATCCTGAACAAACAATAATCGGTATATCCCTATATCTTTCCTTTTCTTTTATTTCCTTTAATATCTCTAATCCATTCCTCTCCGGCATCATGATATCAAGTATACATACATCGACTTTCTGTGAATATAAAATCTCTTCAATATTTTTACCATGGTCTGCTTCTATCAACTGAATGTCAGGTAATTTACTTTTCAATGCTAATTTAATCATTTTACGGTCAATCGGAGAATCATCAATGATCATCACTTTTTCCATTCATTAAGACCTCCCTACCTTAACAAATAACTGTTTTACTTTTGATAAAATACTCTCTAAGACATTATTGATTTCTGCAATACTAACGTCTTTTTTTAGATGCTTTTCCATATCCTCAACTAGGGATGCAATCTCTTTAGCCCTAACATTTCCTGCTGACCCCTTTAATTGATGTAGATATAATTGAACCTCTTCTATTTTTCCATCTTCAAATAACTGCTTAATTGTTTCAACTGTCTTGAGGGCATGATCACGAAATTCAATGATAATTTCTTCCGCATCTTCATGGCTGAAATCAGTATCTTCCCTCAGTTGTTTAATTACTTTTTCAAAATAATCATCATCATCATTCGATGACTCTTTATTAAAAATTTTATTACTGTATTTATTGATCAAATCCATCAACTGATCAGCAATGATTGGTTTACTTAGATAGTCATCCATACCTACTTCCATGCATTTTTCCGCATCTCCAGACATAGCAAAGGCTGTCATGGCAATGATTATTGTATGCTTTCCGGATTTTTCTTTCGCACGTATTTGTTTCGTTGCTTCATATCCATCCATGATCGGCATCTGACAATCCATGAATATTAAATCATACTGTTTCATATCACATGCTTTTACAGCTTCCAGCCCGTTTTTAGCTACATCACAAAAAAGGTTATGCTTGTTTATTAATTTGATGAAAAACTTTGTATTAATTACATTATCTTCTACGAGTAATATTTTTAATCTGTCATTATATCTTGATTCCCGAATCTTATGTTTTGTTATAAGTTCAATCGGATCATTTCTCATTAATTCTTTTTCTCCTAAAACGACTGCAATGCAATCTAACAGTTCTACTTTTTTGTATGGTTTCGTAATAAAACCTTCAAACCCAATCTGGCCTGCTCCTTCTGCTTCTTGATTAGAGGCTATCGTAGTAATTAAAACGAAGGCAGTATTCATTGTTTTTATAGACCCTTTTATCTTATGAAGCACATCAAATCCAGTGGTTTCGTTTAATCGGTAATCTATTAATATTACATCATAAAAGTCATTATTTTGTGCTTTGTTATGTAATATCTGTGCATAATCATTTGATTTTGCTTCTGCAACCATACACCCAAACTCTGTTAGGTATGCAGCAGCAATATACCGGTTCATTGCTACATCATCAATAATTAATATTTTTTTATCTTTTAAGATAGCATAGTCAGAAATTTCAAGCGCTGTTGCTTTTTCATTTTTGAGTAGTGGAAAAGTAAATGAAAATGTACTGCCTTTCTTCTTTTTACTTATTACTTTAATATCGCCCCCCATAAGGTCTGCTATTTTTTTGCATATTGACAAACCTAATCCGGAACCCCCATATTTTCTCGTCATGGAAGTATCCACCTGACTAAATGGTCGGAATAATTTATTAATATCCGACTTATTAATACCTATTCCGGTATCTTTCACCTTACATAAAACTACTATCTCTTGTTCGTTCTCCTTCACAAGTGATACCTCAACATAGACTTCTCCACTCTCAGTAAATTTAATAGCATTGTTGATAAGATTATTTAACACTTGTCTAATTCGTGTAGGATCTCCTATTACATTATAGGGCACTTGCGAACTAATCATTAAATTTAGTTCCAATCCCTTTTCTTTTGCTCTGGTTCCAAAAAGTGTTACTGCTGTTTCTATCAAGGAAGTTAAATGAAACGGTATGCTTTCTAATTTCATCATTCCTGTTTCAATTTTAGAAATATCAAGAACATCATTGATAACAGTTAATAATGTATCAGTAGAACTCTGAATCAATTGAATATACTCTTTTTGCTCTTCATTCAAAGGAGAATCATCAAGAAGTTGCAAAAAACCGATTATACCATTCATGGGTGTTCTGATTTCATGACTCATATTAGCTAAAAACTGACTTTTTGCTATACTGGCTGCTTCCGCTCTATTTTTCTCGAGACTTAAATTTTTATTCACTTTTTTTAACTCAGTAACTGCTGCCTCCAATTCTTTCGTCCTTTCGGCAACTTTATCTTCCAGGTTATTAATAAGTGACTGAATTTTATCTGCCAAATGATTGAAAGACTTTGATATTGAACCTATTTCATCATTTCTATATATAATAGCTCTTTTTGTTAAGTCCCCCTTTGAAAAACTGTCAGCAGCTTGGACTAAATCATTCACCGGTTTGAGATAATGCTTTGACACTCTGGCAAAAATATAAATTGATACAATAATTATTAGAAACAACAACATCATTGAAATCTTGAACAATAAAGAATTATCCTTCATGAATAATTGCTCAGGCACAGAGATAATAACACTCCATTGTAAACCATGTTTTTGGTAATCCGTTATGTTTATATGAAATTTATCATTCTCCGTATTCATTAATTGTAAACTTGTATTTTCATTCTCATAAAGTTCAAAGGCCTTCATAATAGAAGAGTCAGCGATATCTTCTAATTTTCTTCTATCATATGTACCATCTTCCAAAATCGTAAAGTTAGATTGTTCCATAGAATTCGCAACGAGAGCTTGCCCATCAGCTTCAATGATATAAGCTTTGGTATTGGTTTTCTCTACTAGTTTTTTTAAATTGGAATTTAATCTATTCAATGTAAGGTGAACGCCCAAAACTCCTTGTATAATATCATTCTTATATATAGGATAGGCAGCTGATAGCACCAAATCCTCTTTTACAAAATGCTTATATAATGGAGCAAATACTGGTTCACCTTTTTCTTTTGCAATTATATACCAATCTCTGGTTCTTGGGTCAAACAAACCAAAATCACTTATTAAATGCTCAGCAGTTAAATTCTCATTTACAGAATAATATAATGAATGGCCTTTCGTTTCTTTTGTACTTTGATAAAGTTCCAATTCATTATTAGAATTTCTTCTTGCCCCATAAAAATCCCCATTCTCCAAACCATAACTTACACTATAGATTTCATCGATACTGGTATTTACTATATTAGCTAAAAATGGCTCTCTCTCTGCAGAATTGTTAATATCAATTATTTCATTTTTAATCATAAACTGGTTATTTTCATTCATTTTAATTGGTATGCTAACCATATCATCGATTTCTCTTATGATTTCATTATTCATATTATTTACATACTCTACAATTGTTTTATCAATAGATTTTTTCCATGAATAATTATTTAAATATATAATCATACCCGCACCTATTATAAAGGTTAAAACAAATATAACTAAAATAATTTGACGAATTGATAGGCATTGTTTATCTTGATTTAATCTCATACAGTTATATCCCCACTTCAGGTTAAAAATTTGAAAAATCTAATAATTATTTTAACATATTGATTAATGCATTAGATATATTTGATAGGGCCATTTGCTTTTCTACCGCGCCTATATCGTAAGCTACTTTTGGCATGCCATATACGACTGAAGAGATCTCATCTTGCCCGATGGTATGCGCTCCTTGTCTTCTCATTGCCAGTAAACCCTTGGCACCATCATTACCCATACCGGTTAATATGACGCCTATTGCTTTATCAGCTACCTCTTTTGCTATTGAGTCAAATAAAACATCAACAGAAGGACAATGCCCATTGACCTTCTCTCCATAGAAAGCTTCAATTCTAAAACGGGTTCCGATTCTTTTTACCAAAATATGTTGATCACCTGGTGCTACCAATACTTTTCCCTGTTCGATATAGTCACCGGTTTCGGCTTCTTTCACATGAAGTTTTGTTTGATTGTTAAGTCTTTCGGCAAACATGCGGGAAAACATAGGTGGAATATGTTGTACCACGACAATTCCCGGAAAATCTGAAGGAAGTTGAACCAAAATCTTGGATATTGCTTCTGTTCCACCAGTAGATGCACCAATAGCAACAATTTTGTCATTCCTCAAATTTTTAGCTTCTAAAATCTGATTTGAGGTATTATTTTTTCCTAAAGTCACCTTGGATGCCGCTGCTATTTTAATTTTTCGAATTAATTCATCTATAAACAACTGTATTTGCTCCGGTCCACTTTTATATGGCTTTACAACAAAATCTACCACCCCTGCTTTCATTGCATCAAAAACAGAACCACTTATTCCGCTCACCATGACAACCGGTATGGGATATTGGGGAAGAAGTCTTTTGACAAAGTCTATACCATTCATCTTTGGCATTTCTACATCGCAGGTCATTACATCAGGTTCGAATTCCAGAATTTTATCTCTTGCCTCAAATGGATCACCCGCTTTTGCCACAACTTCTATCTCCGGGTCCTTCATGATACCTCTTATAATTGCTTCTCTGAATACAAAACTATCATCGACTACCAATACTTTTATTTTCTTTTTTTCCATTTTCACTTTATCTTTCCGAGTTTTATATTTTTATTATTAAGTGCCATAAAGTAGTGTTATTTTATATTGTTTTACAAAATCCACATGATAAGCCTAATAGAGGAGAAGCATAATGCCTATCCTCTATTATCAAGTTAATACTTACCAAATTCATTATCATTCAGAAGTATTACTTTTTTTTGTTCACTTATTTTCAAATCTTTATCTTTATTTTTTTCTTCGTATTGATCTGTTAGCTGTTTTGTTCGTGCCCTGTTATCTTCTAAACCTTTATAGGAAGTAGAGCTACTCAAATTTTTTAATCTGAATTTACTTACTTGTTCCTTTAACATACTAGCCTGACTAGCTAATTCTTCGCTGGCAGCTGCACTCTCTTGGGAGGTAGCTGAGTTCGTCTGCACCACATTAGAGATTTGTATTATTCCTTGATTTATTTGTGTGATTGCAGCTGCCTGTTCGTTAGATGCTGAAGCAATATTATTAATTAGATTAGCTACACTGGTTACGCTACTTACAATCTTGTCTAGCGCTTCCGCCGTATCATTGGCTATCTTGGTTCCACCTTCAACACGTTTTACCGAGCCTTCTATCATTTCAGTTGTCTCTTTTGCTGCTTTTGCAGATCTAGCCGCCAGATTTCTTACTTCCTCTGCTACAACAGCAAAACCTTTTCCATGCTGACCCGCTCTAGCTGCCTCTACAGCTGCATTCAAAGCAAGAATATTGGTTTGAAAAGCAATTTCATCAATAACTTTTATAATTTTTGATATATTGCTGGAAGCTTCATTAATATCCTCCATCGCCTTAATCATCGCATTCATTTGGCTGTTGCCTTCCTGTGCCTTAAATTTCGCGTCTTCAGCTATCTTATTTGCCTCTTTGGCATTATCGGCATTTATTCTTGTCTGGGAAGATACTTGTTCTATGGAAGCGGATAATTCTTCAACTGAACTGGCTTGTTCCGTAGCTCCCTGTGATAGTGCCATACTACTATTAGAAAGCTGTTCAGATCCAGACGTAACCTGTTCAGCGGCAGCACTTATATTATGCATAATTTCATTTAAATTATCAGCCATACGGTTAAAGGTTGCTGCAAGAGTGCCTAATTCATCTTTTGATTTAATATCTGCTTTTGCATCCAGGTTTCCATCGGTAACTTCCTTTGCAACACTTACGACTTTACTGATTGGTTTACTGATACTTCGGGAAATTAATACACCTAATAGGATTGCTACTATCATTCCAATTGCAACTATAATCGACATTGTAATCATTGTTGACACAGCAGCAGCAGAATATTGTTGAGACATTTCTTTTCCTACTGTATTCTTCATTTCAAAGAGCTGATCTATGTACGAGACAGCACTATCAGCATATACTTTTCCTTCCTCTTTTAACAAAGCCAACGCTTGTTCTTTTTGGTTTGAAAGTGACAAATCAATAATTTTCTCTTCTACTTCTCTGTAATTCTCAATTGCTGTGATTAATGCAGCAAAAACCTGTTTGCCCTCTTCTGTCCACAATGATTCTTCAAACAGCTTTAACTCTTCGTCGATAATCTTGTTATAATTGTTCATATTCTCTATAGCCTTGTTAATTAAATCAGGATCATCCTCAATAATAAGGTCTCGGACATTCACACGTATCCTTTGGTAGCTGATAGACGCATCGGCAATGTGACTTAAGGAAACACCAAAATCTTCATTTAATTGATTGTAGTTTTTGTCAGTTGTATAAAGGTTATATATCCCAATTCCACCTATTATAGCTGCTATCATTGCCACAAAAATAAAACTTACTGTTAATCTGACCCCTATTTTCATATTAGTAAACCATCTCATGTATTAGTCCTCCATTAAATAATATTCGATAAATCATTCATATCCTGATCATTTAATAATCGATCACATTCGAGTAATAACTTGACTTCATTTCCAACTTTTCCGATACCTTTAATATATCTATTTGTATAGGTACTAACCTCCGGTGGGATGGCTATATCTTCATCTGGGATGCTAATAACTTCCTCCACTTTATCTACAATCAACCCTACGGGCACCCCATTAATATCAACAACAATGATGCAAGTCCTATCGTTATAATCAATTGGTTGCTTTCTAAATCGTAACCTAACATCCATAACCGGAATAATTTTGCCTCTAAGATTTATTATCCCTTTTAAATATTCAGGAATTTCCGGTACTTCTGTAATTGGATGCATACCTATGATTTCTTTTACAAAACTGATGCCTAGTCCATAAGTTTCATTACCTATTTGAAAAGTTAGATATCTTCCTTTTTGTGTATCTTCCTGTTCATTTAAATCTGTAATGTCTTCGTTCAAATTACTCACTCTTAATACCTCCCCTTCTGGTTTATATTTCTAAAATCAACTTATTTCTAGTACTAAATAGTCTTTTAAATAATAACAACTATTTAATTCTTCATAAATTTTATCAATGCTTTTTGTGGTAACATTTAAGTTAATTCCATTGTGCTTGATATATTCAGATATCTCATGCTCAGATATCTCGAAAATCTGTTTCGGATCGAAATGCCAAATGAGCCCGAACTTTGATATAAGATTGATAATATCATAAGCCTGTAACAATATCCTATCACAATCCTCTTTGAAATTTACTTTAACACTATACTTACCCATTAATTATTTCTCCAATAAAAGCAGTTTTCGTTCTTTTTTCGTTAAATCATTATCTGATTTAATTATAATTAGAAGAATCATGAGTAAACAGTGCCGTTAGTCATGATATAGAGTGCAAAAAGCATAAATTATTTAACTTTTATTACATTTTTCAACTTTTTATAGTTTTTTTTTACATATAATCTTGCTCGGATATATAATTTATGTTATTATTTAGTCACAAAAATAAAAAGTCAGGGTGAGATCATGAAAGTTGTAATTGTAGATGACCATAGGTTATTAAGAGATAGTTTAAAAAACATGATAGAACATAACAGTAATATTGATGTTGTAGCCTGTGCTTCAGATGGTAACGAAGCATATAAATATTGCGAAAAGTATAAACCGGATGTTATATTAATGGATATCTTAATGCCTATTTGTAATGGATTGGAGGCAACCAAAAAAATTAAGTCTAAATATCCAGATACCAAAATACTTATCCTTACTGCTTCTACAGACGATTTCAATTTAACGAAAGCTCTTAACAACGGTGCGGACGGGTATATTCTTAAGGATGTTGGTAAAGATGAGCTGATTTTGTCCATAGAAAGTACCGCCAAGGGACTTGGTATTATCCACCGAGATTTTTTAAATCATTTAAAGAATGATAAAAACATTGATACAGACGAAACTAAGAAAGAATTAAACTCTACGATTATTGTTGATGGAATAGAAGTTGCTTTAACCAAACAGCAGCAGCAAATTCTTAAAATGATTGTGAAAGGATATAATAATAAGCAAATCAGTCAAGAATTATTCCTAGCTGAAGGAACGGTTAAGAATAACATTTCAGAAATTATCTCTAAATTCCAGCTTAAGGATAGAACACAATTAGCTGTTTTCGCAATAAAGTATAATTTAGTTTAATAATTAAGTTCTATATAATAAAAAGACCAAAAATCACAATTGATTTCATGGTCTTTTTATTATATATGAGCTTATTCTTAAATAGCTATAAAAAAGCACATTTACCTTCTTTTATAACCTTAGTTTATATTAGAATTACAAAAATGTTCCTCAATTTCTTCTACGGTCTCTTCAACCAGCTCTATTAATGCTTGTATGTAATAATTTAGCTTCAAAAGATTATTATCTTTTAATATCTTTTCTATCTCTTTCGAGATTTCATAAACCTTATTTGCCCTATAATTACCTGATAAACCTTTGATTTTATGAATAGTTTTTATCATCCCTTGAATATTTTCTATATGATAAAATAATTTAACATTCTCTTTTTCCTTTTGAATTTCTTCGGAAAAAGCCATATATAATTCCATTAAGTTATCGTCTTCGAGACCAGTCTCCTCCTGAAAGGTCCTAATTTCTATTATATTCTGTTTCATAATCTGTCACTTCCTTCTGTCTTATTGTGCAATGTTAAGTTAACCACTTTTCTATTGTTGTTTTTAATTCACTTCGTGTGATTGGTTTACTTATATAGTCATTCATTCCCGATTCCAAGCATTTTTTCCTGTCATCCTCCATAGCATGCGCTGTTAAAGCAATAATCACCGTCTCTTTGTTTAATCCCTGTTTTTTTATTATTTTTGTAGCTTCATAACCATCCATAATAGGCATTTGACAATCCATTAAGATTAAATCATATTTTTCATTTTCACATAATTCTAATGCCTTCAGTCCATTCTCAGCAACTAAAACCTCATATCCTAATTGTGTTATTATAATCTGAAGTAGTTTTTGATTTGCCGGAGTATCCTCTACTAATAGAATTTTTCGTTTTTTTATTTTTTTGATTCTTTTATACTTTTTATTATATTGATCAAAGAAAGAATAAGATGTGTCCGTACTATCATCTTCATCAGCGATTTTCATAACAATATCAGAAGCATTAATAACCTTGTTTAAATCAATTGTCACACAGAATTCCGATCCCTGACCCTCTATACTATGAGCACAAATCTTTCCTTTCATTAGTTCAACTAACCGTTTGGTTATAGCAAGACCCAATCCTGTACCCCCGTATTTTCTTGTTGTGGATGCATCTGCCTGAGTAAATTCACTAAATAACCTCTCTAGCACTTGACTACTCATTCCAATTCCGGTATCACTGACTTTTATCCCTAACTTTGCAGTTTCTTTTGTTTGCTTAATCATTTCTACTGATATTCTAACGTATCCTATATCAGTGAATTTTATCGCATTGCTGATAAGGTTAAATAGAATTTGCTTTAATCTTCCCGGGTCTCCATAAAAAAATTCGGGTACTTTTGGTGAAATACTCCACTCAATAGCTATATTTTTCCCTACAACTTTGGGTATGAACAAGCCGATAGAATCTTCAATTAAGGATTTTATATTAAATATGATATTATCTAATATCATTTTGTCTGCTTCTAGCTTTGAATAATCGAGAATATCATTAATTGTAAGCAATAATGTTTCCGTTGCCGATTTTATACTATCCAAATAGCTGCTTTGTAGTTTCGTTAAATCAGTATTTTGCATCAGATCAACGTAACCAGCAATCACATTCATTGGTGTTCTTATCTCATGGGACATATTCGCTAAAAATCTGCTTTTTAACAGACTTGCTCTTTCTGCCTTGATCTTGGCTTTTCGCAGTTCTTGATTCATGATACGTCGTTCTATGGCTCGTTCCACGGAATTAATATAAGTTTTAAACGCCGTAACATGAGCTTCAGGCCATTCCTTGTTTTCATCTGCATCAATAAATCCAATAAATCCCCAGAAGGAATTTGAAACATGTATTGGTAATAAAAGTATTGAATTCATATTATATTTTGTAAGAAAATCAGATAATCCATTTTGTGACAATTCACTGGATTTACCTTTGTATTCTCTTCCTTGCTCCAACTGCCTTGCTAAAAAATACTCATCGAGCTTAATATTTTGAAATACATGGTCAGACATTAAAGAAGGTTGACTCTCATCCATCCACTCTAATTTTAAGCTACTTCGTTTTGTCTCATCATTATCCCAATGATTAACAAACAAAAGAATTCTATCAATCTCAGCCGCTTTCCCAAGTAGAGGCAACGAATGGCGGATAGCATCCATATATTCCTGATTGTCTAAAAGGTCTTTAATCGAATAGGTGATCGCTGTTAAAATTTTTCTTCCGATTTTTAGTTCTTCCTCAAGTTTTTTTGCTTTTGATATATCAATGAATGTACCAAGCATCCAATGTGGTTTCTTATTTACATCCCATTCAATCACTTTTCCTTTAACCTGTAACCATATCCAATGATGGTTTTTATGTTTAACTCTAAAATCTAAATCAAATTCACCGATAGAACTAGTCTTAATTATTTCATTTTGTACCTTTATAATATCTTCCTTATGTAATAATTGCCCATAATCATCATTCAGCAAAGGAGTTAACTCCTCTTTTTTATAGCCCAGAATTTCTGCACCCTTTTCATTGACATTAATACTTTCTATCTTCCAATCCCACAATCCAATATCGCCACTTGCTGTCGCCATATTTAATCTCAGCTCTTGATCCTTAAGGCTGTTTTCCATAAAAAGTCTTTGTGAGATATCTCGCATAACTCCTATGATACCAATGATTTTACCATTAGAATCGAAAAAAGGAGTTTTAGTAGTTTCCGAACGAATTATCGTACCATTTGCAAGCATAATATCTTCTTCAATGGTAACTCTATGACCACTATTCAAGACCATCAAATCACTTTGCATGCAATTTTCTAATGTTGTTTTATCTTTAATTAATTCGATACCTTTTTTACCAATAATCGCAGCTTCATCTAAACCAAATAATTGATCCGCACAAGTCTTATTACAAAAAAGATATTTTCCTTCCGTATCTTTATAATATATAAATTCATTAATTGAGGCTAGGGTTTCATCAAGAAAAAGTTTATGCTTTTTATTGGCTGATATATCGTTACTCTTAACGATGATAAAACTAGTATCATCCAATTCACACTTTAAAAACTGCGAATCTACTGATAATAATTGACCATCACTTAAAAGCATATGAATATAAGCTTTTTCTGAGGATTTATTTTTTAATGAAATTAATATTTGCTCCACTTTAGCCTTTGTATCCTCAGGATATAAATCATATAATTTCATATTCATAACCTCACTTAAAGTGTATCCAAACTTGTGCAAAAATGAAGTATTGGCATGCAGGAAACTTCCAGTTTCAGTAATGATTAATAAGTACTCTTCTAGTACATTTGATATAGTAATAAGTTTTTGCATATTATTTTCATGGTTTATCAAAAACTAAACTACCTCCCCTTATTCTGTCCTTTTATGTCCTTATTATATCATAGAATAAACAGAAAAAAATGTCAAAAGTAATGTTTCTAATATTTCTTAATCCACAGTTTCTACGCGATTTTTTCCTTTTTTCTTTGCCCGATAAAGTGCAGTATCGGCACGTTTTTGTAGTTCAATTAAGGTATCTTCTTCCTGCACAGTAGCGACTCCTAAACTGACTGTTACTTGTCTTACTTTTTTTAAAATTAAATTCTCTATCCTATGACGAATTCTTTCTGCAATAATAATCGCTTGTTCATGATTAGTTGCCGGTAATATAATCATAAATTCTTCTCCTCCATATCTGGCAAGAATATCATACTTTCTAATACTTCGCCCTGCTGCTTTAGCAACCTCACGGAGTGTATAATCCCCAAGAGCATGTCCAAATTTATCATTGACTTTCTTAAAATTGTCGATATCAAACATGATAATTGAAAATTCCTCTGTAGTTCGTTCAGCCTTATCAAACTCATTTGACAATGCTTCATTTAGATAATGACGGTTATAAACATTCGTCAAAGCATCTTTATTCACAAGTCGTTCTAGTTTATCGTGAACATAAAACTTTACAAAACCAATCAATAATATAACCAGTATTAAATTCATACAGGAAGCAACTATTAATACTCTATATTTATGTAATTTAATTTCAGAATAGAATTGAGCCTCATTAACAATCGTATCTGCTAAATCCCAAATTTTTTCACTTTCCAAAAGCAACCATTCTCTTTGCTCTTGGTTGTTTAATTCTCTGTATTTGTAAATCTCTTGTTTTAATTTATTCCACCTTTGGTATATTTCATTAAATTTGAGATTATCCACCAGGGGGCTGTTTTTAGAATCGAAAAGAAATTGATTAACATAATTCTCTATACTAATAATGAGATCATCTCGTTCCACATTATTTGTTTCAAGTTTCAATAACCGCTGTATTGCTCCCCTAATCTTACCCAAATTGTTAATTGTTTCTGCATCATTTTCAAATTGTTTTGCTACATTAAAACGAGATAAAATATCAAATATTGTAATACTAAAAGCAGTAATTAAAATAATGATCAGAACTAGTGACTTTTTCATAATATCCTTTCTGACATAATGAATGATTGCTTCAACAACTTCTTATATCTTATAAAGATTAACTTCGATTATCCGGTTCTATTATTCTGAGATTCTTTAAAGCCTCAATAAGTCCTGTTGTGTCCAATGGCTTAGCAGCATAAGCATCACAGCCTATATCAAATGCTACTTGAACGTGTTCAACCTCTGACATAGCAGTTGTCATTATGATTTTAGCTTTTTGCTCTTGAGGTATCTGATATTGTTCCTCCATATCCCGTATCGATTTTAAGAGACTTAAACCATCTATCTTTGGCATCATGATATCCAAACAGATAAGTTGATAAGGTTTGTTCTGCTCTAAAGAAAGTAATACTGCATCCAGTGCATCCAATCCATCAACAGCTACATCACAGGAACCATAGCGTAATAGCAATTTTGATAAAAATAATCTGCTTGGTAAATCATCTTCAACAATTAATATCTTCATAATTCATGCTCCTTTATTTTATAAAAATGCTCCAATATTAAGTATTAGACTGATTCTACCATCTCCCATTAAAGAACAACCGGCAATGCCTTGAATTCCTATATCTTTAAGAAGATCCGGTAATGGCTTAACTACAATCTGCTGTTGACCTAATAACTCATCTGCAAATACACATATTTCTTTGTCATCATGTTCAACCATAATCATTATTCCTTCTGTTAAATCCGTAATACTGTTACTAATATGATGTATTTTATGTAATCGTAGTACCGGATAACAATTGCCCCTCACCAGTATCATCTCATTACCCTCTGGATCTTCAATAATCTGTCTCAGTTTAACTTTAAAAGATTCTTTAATAGAAATAATAGGAATTGTATATAAAGAGTTCCCAACTTTAATATTCATTCCATCAATGATTGCTAATGTCAGCGGTATTTTAAGTGTTATAGTGGTTCCTCTATCAATTTTACTATCAACATTTATTTCTCCACCTATTTTTTCAATGTTTTTTACTACTACGTCCATCCCGACACCACGGCCGGAGAACTCTGTAACACTTTCTTTAGTTGAAAAACCGGGTAGCAATATTAAATTAAATATTTCTCTGTCTGTTAGCTCAGCTTCATCATTTACTATTAGATTATTTTGTCTGGCTTTTTCATAAATTTTTAGTTTATCGAGGCCTCTCCCATCATCTTTAACATTTATCAACACATCCTTGCCTGCATTCCTAGCCTCTAATATGACAGTTCCTTTTCGGTCTTTGCCTTTATCCAATCGTTCTTCTGTTGTTTCAATTCCATGATCGATTGAGTTTCTAACCAGATGCATTAGTGGATCTGATATATGTTCAATAATGTTTTTATCTACTTCTGTATCTTCTCCAATGATATTAAGTGCAACATCTTTGTTTAACTTTTTACTCATATCACGAACAATACGATTCATTTTCTGAAATGTTGAAGATAATGAAACCATGCGAATTGACATTACAATTTCCTGAAGGTCATTCGTTATTTTATGAAGATGTCTGGCGGCTTTTGTAAAGTTTTCAAACTCATACCCCTTAAGATCAGGATTTTCTACTACCATCGCCTCTGCAATTACTATTTCGCCAATTAGATCCATTAATTTATCAAGCTTTTCTACATTTACACTAATAATATTTTGAATTGACGAATTCGATAATGTTTCATGAGTCGGACTCTCTTTCTTTATGATCGGAACAAGAATCTTATCCGGAGTTTGCTGTATATTTGTTGTCTGAATAAGTCTATTGTCTGAAATCTCTAAATATTCAGAGTCATCCTCCATCTGAATTAATTCCAATTTTTTAAGGAATATAATCTGCATAAAGAACTCTTGCATCATTTCATAATTTAGATTTGACTTCAAATAAACCAAAAAACCTTTCTCTCTTATATTTTCCAAGCTATTACTATCCTCGATCAGATTTTCAGGAATATAATGCATCTGGTCAGTAATTTCAGAGAGATTATGCACTACTGTATAAGCTCGGATATTTTCCATCTCACATCCGTCTTCAAAAAATATCAAAGCTCTATAGCTATACTGATATTCCGTTCCACTTTGCTTGTCCTGTTTTATATAATACTGTTGTTTATTTTCTTCTGTTTCCTTTTTCTCAGTTGAATTATCTATGTTTTCTTCTTTCTTAATTGTAGAAAGAAAACTCTTTAATTTTTCGATTATTTCTCTTGAATCCCCATCAGAAACTAAGTCATTGTTAATTTTATCAATTTCTCTTTTAATAAAATCTAGACTTTCAAATATTAAATCTGTTAAAATAGTATAATCAATGCTCTGAGGTGTGTTTTCTCTAATATAGTAGAATATATCCTCAATGGTATGAGAAAGAGTAGAAATATTCTCAAACATCATCATAGCTGACGAACCTTTGATTGTGTGCATAATCCGAAATACCTCATTAATCTGATTGCCATCAAATTCTTCATTTTTTTCAGTAGTTAAAATAAGTTGTTCCAGCTGCTCTAATAATTGAAGTGTTTCGAATATATACATTTCTAACATTGGCTCTTTCGCCTTATCTTTCACCATAATTTCAACTCCTACTAAACTGATCGTTTCCTGTTTTAATCACTTATTTCGCCGGTAAGAACAACATAGTTATCTTTATGATCATCGCTATACCATAGCTTTTCGAATTCTTGAGGTAATAATGGCTTGCTAAAATAATAACCCTGTATTTCATCACAACCAAGGCGGTTAAGTGCATCAAATTGTTCCTTTGTTTCTACTCCTTCAGCAAGTACCTTGTATTGAAGGGTATGTCCCATATCAATAATAGCTTTTACAAGCATTGCACTTTCATCTTCTTGTACAATATCATCAATAAATGTTTTATCAATTTTTAATTTATGAAATGGTAGTTTTCTTAAATAATTTAAGGAAGAATATCCTGTTCCAAAATCATCGATATCAACTTTAATTCCCATGTTTTTCAATTTTAATATAATATCAATCGTTTTATTTATATCTCTTATAATGGAACGTTCTGTGATTTCAATTTCCAAAGTTTCTGGAGATACCTGATAATCATGGATGATAGCTAATAAATGGTCTGTAAATCCCACCTTTTCCATCTCCTGAGAACTGATATTAATCGAAATCACAGTATGAATCCCCATGTTTTCCCATGTTTTTATCTGTTGACATGCCTGTTTCAGAACCCACTCCCCTATAGAAAATATCATTCCGTTTTCCTCTGCAACTGCAATAAATTCAGATGGGGAGATAAATCCGAACTCCCGATGCTTCCATCGTATTAATGCTTCAACACCTGAGATTTCTTTATAATTATTATCCCAAATAGGTTGATAAACCAGAAACATACCATTTGTTAAGGCTTGTTGTATATCATCGATGATTTTTTGTTTTCGCATTAATTTCTTATACATGTCGCAGGTGAATAAAATCACTTTACTTCCACCATGTTTTTTTGCTTCTAACATCGCCTCTTCTGAATTCCTAAAAAGTTCCTCGATTTTTTTATCTTGAGCATAAATTGCTATACCAATGCTGCATTTTATCTTTAATGATAGTTGATCTATTTGAAAATTTCTTTCCATATTTTTCTTTAATTTTTCAGCCTCATCCATAATGGTCTGAAGTGACAAACCATTTTGAATAAATATGGCAAATTTATCAACACCAAGATAACTGATATATTCTTTTTCATAATAAAGTAAAAGTCGATTCGCAAAAGCTTTTAATAACTTATTACCGATTAAATACCCGTATTTATCATTAATAATTTTAAAACGATCGATATTTACGTAAAATAATGCCATAATTCCGAAGTTGGAACCTTCAGACATATGCATTATTTTTAGTTGTAATGTACTTCTATTCATTAGACCGGTAACTGTATTATGAGTTAATAAATACTCTTCTCTGTTTTTACTTTTAACCTGATCTGTAACTTCATTCAATATCCCAATGTAATTTTTTATATTCTGGTTTTTATCCATAAGAGCAACAATTTTTAAAGTGGAAACATATTTCTCCTTATTCTTCTTAATTGTTGAAACATCGCCTTGCCAATATCCATCTATCTCCAACTGATTAGTTAAAACTAAATGAAGCGAAGCATCTCTCATGACTGTTTCAATTATATTACCTTCTCCCTTATCTAAGTCTTCCTTACCATATCCGGTTATTTTTGTATAAGAATCATTAACCTCTATAACTTTCTTAACGTCATTTTCTGTAAAAATCATACCCTCTGACGAATTAAATAATGCTTCTGATAAAAGATTTAATTTAACACTTATTTCATTAAATTTAGTTACATCTTCCACTGTAGTTACTTTGAAGCGGAAGCCTTTTTTATCTTCAAATCGTGCTGCAGTAACCAAAACATCTATCATCTCTCCATTTTTTTTCTTAACCCTCCAAATATCACTAATCTCCGGATTTCCATTTATGAAATCATCATGAAGCTTCTTCGCTTTATCCTTCTGATGTTCTGGTAATATCATAGTAAAATTATTACCTAATAATTCTTCTTCGGTATAATCATAAATTTTGCAATACGCTTCATTAACCTTAATAAATTCACCCTTATAATTAGTGATACATATTCCTACCTTTGCTACTTGAAATACTGATTCCAGAAGATCCGCAGTCGAATTAGCGGAAAAAACTTGTTTATTAATTTTGTGATCACTCATATTTTTCATATAATGCTCCTACTATCATTTCATTTCTGGGCAAGCTTGTATTATTCACTATAATCAAATACCAAGAAATCAAGTAGTGCCAAAAGTCATTATCCTGGGTGCAAGTAGCATTTCTTTTAGATATGAAATAAAATATGCCATATTACTTTCCGGAATATAGTACCAGTCATAATACAGCATATTTTACTATGCAATCTATATAAATTGGGGAATAGAAGAGAAGGCATTATTTCAATTATGTTATAATATACCAAATCATAAAATAAAAATACAATTTATTTAATTTAGTTGCTAATGTTATATTATATGAATTAGTCTATTGATAAAAGTGCCAAAGGTCATTATAATCAATGCTATCAGCATTAAGATGAAATATACCTTCGCTTTGATGTGTTTACCTAAAGCATAGTTTAGTCTTCTTGAATGTTATCATTATATTGTTTTATTAAATTAATTATTTTAGGTGTACACCTTCTACCTCCACAAGGTCCTGAGCCCGCACCTGTTGCTTTCTGTACCTCTGATAAAGTTTGAGCACCATTTTGTATTGCTTTTTTTATAGTAGCTCTTGATATAGCCTTACAAATACACACCTTAGTCATTTTATCAATAATTTCTTTTTCTATATCTTCCACAATTAATCTCCTTATTTTATTAATATAAATGAAACACCTTATTGCCTAAGTTTTTATGTTTGATTTATAGTTTTTTCTTCAGGCTTCTGAGCAGTAGTTCCTTCAATCATTTTTTGAAATAACTCCTCATATTCCAACCCATCCTCCGGATAAGTAACAAAACTATTCGTTAAATTAATTTCTTGTAGATTTTCACTTCCTTCCTTCATTAATTCAAACTTTTTATTAATTTTATCTAAGATTACCTGTGTATTATTCTTATCACAAAACGGAAATACTCCTATAAAGGTATCAAATGAGTATTTTAAGAATACATCAGTTTCCCAAAACAAACTTTCTAATCCCTCATAAATGCCTTTTAATTCTATTTTATAAATATATTCCTCTAAATTTATATTATCGTCTGGTGAAATCACCTTTGACATTAAAATGGATACTTCATAATTTCCCTTCTTTGCCTTACTTAATTCTGAAGTAATAAAGTTTTCAAGATTAAATGTTACTTCTTCAAAAATTTCAGTTTCTGTTGGCATTAAGAGTTTAAAAACTTTCTGTTGGAAAACAACCTGTTCAAAGGGTTTTAACATAATATTAGTGATACCCTCATTAATTGCCTGCATGATCGTTTCTTTTTTATTATTGGCAGTGATTACAAGTATCGGAGTATCCTTAGATTTATCTTTAAGTTTTCTAATGACTTCAAAATCTTCTTCATTAAAATCTACGTCAATAATTATCATATCTAATTTATCTTCATAATCTTTTAAAATATTTATACTTTCTAGCAAACTAGATGCTTCTAAAAAAAAGTATTCCTCTTCCTTTAATATTTCCTTCACTTTGTTACGTACAACATTAAGATTATCATGGATCATAATATTTTTCTTATTTTGCATAAAATCACCTCATTTTATTTCATCTCATTTAATTTATTGATTATGCATTTTCTAAATACATCTCGATTTAGCGAACAAAAATATGTTGTACGAAAAGCTTGCATCCAATCGGATACAAGCCTCAAATTAAGCAACTACTTGTTTATCTACCTTATAGTATGATCTTATGAATTACAGTTTTACTTTTCAACCAAATATATGCCGTATATCGAATGAACATTGATGAATATCAATTGCTGCTTAATAATTTTCTTTTCTAACTTCAAAATAGCTTTTTGAATGAGAACAAACCGGACAAACCTCCGGAGCTTTCTTACCGATTACAAGATGCCCACATTTACGGCACTCCCACATAACTTCTTCAGACTTTTCAAATACTTTTTGCATTTCTACATTTTTCAAGAGCGCACGATATCTTTCCTCATGTGCTTTTTCAATTTTTGCTACCCTTTTGAATTGTGCTGCAAGTACAGCAAAGCCTTCTTCTTCTGCATCTTTCGCAAATCCTTCATACATTTCAGTCCATTCATAGTTTTCACCTTCTGCAGCATGAAGCAAATTAACTGCAGTATCTCCTAATTCACCAAGTGCCTTAAACCAAAGTTTTGCATGCTCCATTTCATTGTTCGCTGTTGCTTCAAATATCGCTGCTATCTGCTCATAGCCTTCTTTTCTTGCAACAGATGCGAAATAAGTGTATTTATTTCTAGCTTGTGATTCTCCTGCAAATGCTGCTGCTAAGTTTTTCTCAGTTTTTGTACCTTTGATGTTCAAAACATTCTCTCCTTTGTCTTCATCTTCTTTTAAAGTGTTTTGCAGTTTTAACAATCATTTTTTTAAAATCAATTACCATCTTACTTACCACTGTTTCAGTTATAGATTGTTGAATTGAAAACACACTTGTCATAATTCATTATAATTGGGTTATCTCGGTACAAACAGTGCCATTAGTCATGATATATAATGCAAAAGGCATTACACCAGCAAATTATTGAATAATTACTTTACCAAGACTCGGGAAAGATTAATAGTCGATGGTATGTATTCCTTTGATTAAAGAATAATTTAGTTAGAACTTAAAATAAATTATTAAAGACTATGAAACAACTAACTTCTGTGCATCACAGTCTTCTACATTATTAAGATATATATTGATTTATTTTTTCAAATAAAATTTTTGTTCTCAAAGGTTTTGTAATAAAATCGTCCATTCCAGCATGTTTACTCTTTAACATATCTTCTTTAGTAGCATTGGCTGTTAATGCAATAATCGGAACACGCCTGCCAGAAGTTTTCTCTAAATCTCTAATAGCTTTCGCTGCTTCATAACCATCAATAACTGGCATTTGTAGATCCATCAGAATTATATCATAGTCCTTAATCTTAACCATAGATATAACCTCTTCACCATTATCAGCAACATCGATATGATAACCATATTTTTTTATTATATTGTAAACAAGCAATTGATTCGCTTTATTATCTTCAGCCAATAAACACACTATTTGTTTCTTCGATACGCCTTCTTTTCTCTCTTCAGCCGCTATATTTAAACCTTTAACCGGAATACTTACTGTGAATGTACTGCCTTGGCTTAATGTACTTTTTACATTGATTGTTCCCCCCATCAAAAATAAGAGTTCCTTCACAATTGCAAGCCCTAAACCTATACCACCATATTTTCTTGAATTTGACATGTCAAGCTGTTGGAAGCGTTGATATATTGTATCAATCTTATTGTCTGGGATACCTATTCCGGTATCTGTTATCGAGAATTCTAAACTTTCTTCTTTATTTACATTTATTAATGCAACTTTTAATACAACACTGCCAGAATCAGTGAATTTATACGCATTACTTAATAAATTCGTTAGTATCTGCTTTATTTTATCTCTATCTCCTTGGATGAACTGAGGTACATTTTTATCTATTTCACAGTAAAACTCTAAATTTTTCTCATGGATAGAAAACATCTTTGTTATTTCATCAATTAGTTGATTAAGTGAGAATATAGTAAGTCCTAACTCAATTTTACCTGCTTCAAGCATCGAATAATCTAAAATACTATTTACAATTGCCAATAGATCTTCTGCTGACTTAAACGCTATATTATGATAATCTTTCTCTTTCGGTTTGTAGTCTGCGGTTTTTAAAAGATCCATAAACCCAATAATACTATTAATAGGAGTTCTTATTTCATGGCTCATTGAAGCTAAAAAGTTACTTTTTACCTGTATTGCATGTTCAAGTTCTGTTACATCATACAAAATAACAAATTTGCCCATAGAAGTATGATGTTCATCAAGTAATGGACGTATCTTTAAGTCATAATATTTTGTACCCATATTAGTTTCAATTGTTATCCTCTCATCTGCACTCTGTACATTCACATACTTATCAAAAACAGACAGATAATTGTTGTCTATTTCCTGAATTTTTTTTCCGAAGTACTGCTTACTCTTTAAACATAGCGTGTTCTCTGCGGTTTTATTCATATCCAGTAAATTGTTTTGATTATCGAAAACAAACAGCAAACCACTCATATGTTCTGCTACTGCTGCCCTTGCTGATGGAATTAAACGAAATAATTTATACCTATATAAGGAAATATAACATATGATACCGGTAATAGAAAAAGTAAATAACGTTGGGTCAATTGGATAAAACGGATTTAAACGAAAAAGATAGATGATACTAAGAACCAATGGTATCATTATTGAATATATAATCATATTCGTCTGCTTTAATAAAACCAATGGTAATTGTTTTTTATTGTGAAGTAATATCAAAATCCCTAATGAAAATAGAAAATACGAATATAAAGAATGAACCCAATACCAAAGGCCATAGAATTCATTTGCTACTAACAAAGGCCCTACCTCAACAAAAGCCCTACTCTTCACCATAAGATGGTGATAACGGTTAGTAAATAATAATATCATAGTTATACTTGGTATAATATAAAAGTATCGTATATACTTTTGCATTATATAGCGGTATTCTGTAAATTGTATGCAAAAAACAAACCAATGAACAGAAATTAGAACTACTCCTAGAAACTCGATCTTTTCTAAGATTATCATAGCTCTGATATTGGTTGTTAAATTTGATATATAACTACTTACCCCCCAAATAAAAGCACCCAACATCATTAGAGCAAGAGTTTTTGCCTCTTTCTTACTTCTATAATTCCAGAATTTTAACATTAAAAAGGCAGTGATTAAAATTGATGAAATAGAAAAGTGTATATATAGAATTAATTCTATCGGCATGTTTCTCCCTTCTAATATTAAAGGATCTCTTCCTCTAAGATAACATAACATCTGACATTAAGAAGTACCATTAATAAAAAATAATTTATTTTTTTCCAGACTTTTTGCTCAATAGGTGTCTACATCTCTACCTATGTAGGCTACTGTGTCCCCTCTCCAATATACTCTTTAATACTTTGCCGTTAGATTTTACTATATTAGACTTAAAATTTATTATAACAGTGTTGTTAATCTATTTTATCTAATATTATTGATATTGTAACATTAACAAATACATACATTTATGAGTTCATTATATCATAAAAATATAAATAGTCTATTAATTTATGACAAGTTACATATTACATAACCGACCGATATTTCTAGTGTATCATTATTTTTTTTGATCAGTATAGCTGCTCCATACTTACCATATTAGAAACATTGCCCCATCAATTATTATTAGATGAGGCAATCTTTGATAAATCATAATTATTCTATTCTACTGAAATAACGGCTACAGGGCAATTCTCACTTGCTTCCATTGCTAAATCTTCTGCTTCAGGAGGAACTGTATCAACATACACTTCTGCCGGTCCATCATTCCCCATGCGAAACACATCAGGGCATGTAGAAACACAAAGCCCGCAGGAAATACATCCTTCTCTATCTATTTCTGCTCTCATTTTGATCATCCTTTCCTTTATGACATAAATAATCGGATATCATCTTCTACAGATCCGATTCCTGCTATTCCAAAGTTCTCCACCAATACTTTAGCTACATTTGGTGATAAAAATCCAGGAAGTGTTGGCCCGAGGTGAATATTCTTTACTCCAAGATACAAAAGGGCTAGTAGAACAATGACCGCCTTCTGTTCATACCATGCAATATTATAAGCGATTGGTAGCTGATTCACATCATCAACTCCAAAAACCTCTTTCAGCTTTAATGCAATCACTGCAAGTGAATAGGAATCATTACACTGACCTGCATCCAAAACTCTCGGAATACCACCAATCTCTCCAAGAGCAAGCTTATTATATCTGTATTTTGCACATCCAGCAGTTAAAATTACGGTATCTTTCGGAAGTTTTTCAGCAAACTCGGTATAATATTCCCTTGATTTCATTCTACCGTCACAGCCAGCCATAACAAAGAATTTCTTGATAGCTCCGGATTTAACTGCATCTACAACTTTATCGGCTAGGGAAAAAACCTGTTCATGGGCAAAACCGCCGACAATGGTACCTGTCTCTATCTCTGTAGGAGCTGGTAGCTTTTTTGCCATTTCAATTACGAGGGCAAAATCTTTTTTACCATTACTATCTGCACTGATATGTACACATCCTGGGAAGCCTGCGGCACCTGTAGTAAAAATACGGTTTCTTATATCAGCTGTTCTTGGCGGAACGATACAGTTTGTTGTAAAAAGAATAGGGCCGTTAAACGGACCAAACTCATCCACCTGACGCCACCAGGAACCACCATAATTACCAACAAGGTTATCATATTTCTTGAAGAATGGATAATAATGTGCCGGAAGCATTTCGCTGTGAGTATAAACATCTATGCCAGTTCCCTTCGTCTGTTCTAACAACTGCTCCAGATCTGTCAGGTCATGTCCTGAAATTAGAATAGCCGGATTCTTCCTAACACTAATATTAACGCTTGTTATTTCAGGACTTCCATACTTTGACGTATTTGCTTCATCAAGGAGTGCCATTGCTGATACACCGAACTGACCAGTTTTGAGAGTCAAAGCAATCAATTCATCTACTGACAATGAATCATCTAAGGTTGCTGCAAGTGCTTCATAAATAAAATCGTAGATTTTAAGATTTTCATTTCCTATATTAAGTGCATGATGGGTATAGGCCGCCATACCTTTCAGTCCATAACTAATTAACTCTCTTAAAGAGCGAACATCTTCATTTTCTGTAGCCAATACCCCTATCTCTGATCCCTTTACTAACATAGAATTCCGATCAGATATTGTAAAAGTCGCAGCGTCTTTTAACGTAAGACCAGAAGTTTTCGACTTAAGCTCATCCCTTAATGTAATCATTTTCATAATCTGCTTTTCAATTGCCTCGTCATCAAAATTTGCATTCGTAATTGTAATAAAAAGGCTTTTCAACACCTGATGATTCACCTCACCAAGAGTGGCTAGTTCCAGATTTCCTTTAGTCACAACATCTGCAATACCTTTACAAATATAGATTAATAGATCTTGTAATTTCGCAACTTCTTCATTCTTACCACAAACACCTTTTACTGTACATCCGATATTTTTTGCGGCCTCCTGACATTGGTAACAAAACATACTCATAGTAATCCTCCCGATAATAAATATTTTGGGAGCCGATGCTTTTGCCATATTCCAACAAAACTCCCGAACATCCCTGTTTCATAATTTAGCTTAGCTTGAATTGTAATTTAAATACTGCACCAGCTTCATATCTGAATACATTAACATTAGTTTCATTCTAATTGATAAAATTGATTTGAGATAGTGCTAAAAGTCATTCTATAAAATGCCAATGGCATTAATACTGGTTTTTTATTTAATCAATATTGAATTGTCTTAAGATGTCTTCCTAAATCTTTATCCATCAGCAATATATGATCTCTCCACCATTTATTTAAATCATTTTGTAATTGAACAATTGATGTAATGGTTATTCCATCTTTAGAGACAATATCTTTTATTGATTTTAAATCTTTTTTAAACTTTTCATGTTGCTGATACTGTAACATGTACTTCGGGTATTGAGTTTTTCTTTGTAATTCCTCTTCATCACGAAAATGCTTTATAACATATTCTTCAAGAAAATAAATCGTATTTAAAACTTCTTCTTTCCCTTTTCCTTCTTTCATTGACCTTAACATTTTGTTAATACGATCAAATAATTCTTTATGCTGATCATCAATTTGGGCTACCCCAACAAAGTAATCATTTGTCCAATCCATCATAAAAATAACTCCAATCCTAATTCTTTATTATTTGTTTGCTGTCTTCCATCTATATACTATTCCTTCTCGTTAAAGTAAAAACACTATACCAAGATGTTTTATAATATGTTGTCTCAAACATACAATTATTAATATATCTGATTTTTTTACCACCTTCACTGCAATAATAAACCTCTTATATAAATTCATTCATAATAGTATCTAAAATTACAGGATCATATTGTAAATCAATTAAAGGCATACCAGATTTTAAAATTATATTCTTCTGATGGAAAGTACTCTTATTTTCCTTATAAAGGATTCCGAGCGGTATCTTATCCTCAAACTCCATAGCCTTAAGTAGAGCTGCTGTCTTATCAGTACAGTCGTAGCTTGAATCAAGTTCATATACACGTTGACTGTAAAAAGAGAAGGTATTCAGCTTATTGAAACTTACGCAAGGCTGCAGAATGTCAACGATTGCATATCCTTCGTATTCAATAGCCTGTTTCATGATATTAATCAAATGTTCTTGGCGTCCACTGAAAGCTCTTGCTACGAATCCGGCTCCCCCTGCGATAGCTAACAATACGGGATTAAGCGGAATGTTGGCATTACCATGTATTTGCACTTCGGTAATCATACCTACCATAGACGTCGGTGAAGCCTGTCCTTTCGTCAAACCATAAATCTGATTATCATGAACAAAATGGGTTATATCCACATTTCTCCTTATATTATGGAGAAAATGATTTCCTCCTTCACCATAGGAATCACCCTCTCCAGAATTTACAATAACCGTCAGCTTTTCATTGGCTATTTTAGCAGCAACTGCTGCAGGAAGCGCTCTTCCATGCAGGCCACAGAAGGAATTAGTGCTAATATACTGCGGAAGCTTCGCTGCTTGTCCTATACCCCCTACCATTAAAACTTCATATGGATCCTTGTTAAGCTCCTCCAGAGCTGTTTTTAGACAGTCCAAAATATTAAAGTTACCACATCCAGGACACCAGGCAGTTTCATAAGTGGTTATTTTACTCATTCCAATACCTCCTTTCGAATACGATTAACAATCTCATCTTTGGATATTTGTCTTCCATCATATTTTAATATATTAGAAGTGCAGACAATTCCTGTTCTTTCACGTATCAAATCAGCCAACTGTCCTGTAGCATTCTGTTCAATATTTATGATTTTCTTAGCATTTGATACTTTTTCCTTTAACAGTTTCTCAGGTAGTGGATAAATATCACCAAATATAAGCGCTGCATATTTTCCATAAGAATCTTGATTTAATATGTTCACCGATTCAACAATCGGTCCATAGGTAGAGCCCCAACCTAATAACAGTGTATCGTAAGAATCCTCACCGACAAACTCAGGCTCCTGCACTTCATTTTTCAGCTTATCCCATTTTCTAAAACGTTTATTCATCATTGCATTACGGACTTCAGCATCCTCTGTAATCCATCCACGTTCATCATGCTCATCACTGTCTGCCGTCACGAAGTTTTTGGTTTTACCAGGGATTAGTAATGGTGAGATACCATCCTGCGTTATACGGTAACGGAGATAATTGCCTTCCTTACTATCCAACAATTCATTGTCTTCTTGTATGGCCATATCCGTTAAATCATAGGGTTCTATAGTTGCAACTGAATCTGCAAGATATTGGTCACTTAACAATATAATCGGAATCTGGTATTTTTTAGACAACTTCAATGCTCGCATTGTTTGGTAAAAAGCATCCTTATGATTTCGAATTGCTATGACCATTCTGGGAAACTCACCATGGGACGCAGATATTACAAATTTCAAATCGCTTTGTTCCGTACGGGTGGGAAGTCCTGTTGCAGGTCCCGGCCTTTGAACATCAACTACTACAAGGGGAATTTCAGCAATACCGGATAATCCAAGTGCTTCCACCATTAAGCAGAAACCTCCCCCTGAGGTACCGGTCATTGCAACAGCTCCGGCAAAAGATGCTCCAATAGCCATATTGATAGCAGCTATCTCATCCTCCGCTTGTTCTACTACAATACCTGCTTTATCAGATTTTGATGCCAGAAACTCCATAATTGATGTAGATGGTGACATCGGGTATGCACAATAAAATTTAAGTCCTGCAGCAATTGCTCCAAATGCCAAAGCCTGGTTTCCTGATATCATAAGTAAATCTCTATCATTATGTTCAGGAATTTCATATTTACTGACAGCCATGTCATACCCTTGTAGCAGAGCTTTTTTATTCACTTCCTTATATTGTTCTTTTAAATATTTTCCTAATACTTCGTCCATATGTAATGGCTTTAATCCAAATATTTTTAATAAAGCTCCGATTGCTATACTTCCTATTGTACGAATGTTACCCAGTTGCTTTGCTAAAGAAACCATCTCCAAAGAAATAATCCTGGAATCTTCTATTTTCCACTGGGTGTCACATAGTATAAATCCATCCTGTTTTAGTTGTGCAACGTGTAATTTTATTGTATCTTCATCGAAAGCAATAATCCCGTCTAGGATATCGCTATGGGATTGGATCGCTTCTATGCCAAACCGTAATAATGTAAAATTATGTCCTCCTCGAACTCTGGACATAACATCTCTGACCGCAAACACATGATAACCCGAGTCCTTTAGTAATTTCTGTAAAATAGTTGCCATAGTCTCAATACCTTGGCCGGCAGTTCCTCCAATTAATACATTATAAATAATAATCCCTCCTTTATAATTTATGAATATTAAGTACCTGAGTGATTTATCAATTTCCCTTGACTGATATGTTAATAGTCCTCCCTCAAACCGAATTCTGCAGATTCCACCCATTCCTCCGGTCTATTAAGCTGTTTCACCAGTTCCTCTAATATGATACAGTGTTTATCTTCTTGATTTATTAAATGTTGAAAGACATTCTTGGATTGTTCCTCCACAGCCTTCTCATATAATTCACGATAAAAATTCAAACTTTGTTCTTCCTTTTCCAGAGCAATTCTGTATACATCCAACTGACTAGGGAGTATCTTTATTTCAGACTTAATATCATTCATTTCTTTAAAAATCTCTCTTACATCATCCAAAATGTTATTTTCTGTTAAAGGTAATACTATTTTATCAGAATAGCTTTTTAATATTTCAGTATGTTTTTCTTCTTCCTTTTCCAATAATGAAAACACAATATGAAGACTGTTTCCAGTATTGAGTTCAGCTTGTTTTCTGTAAAAACTTTGTAGATCCTGTTCCATTAATAGTGCTAAGTCCAATAGTCTCATGATATCTCTCCATTTTATTATTTTATCGTCTACAACAAGTAAAAAGGTTCCCTTTTCTACAAATTTATAAACTGTTCTTGTTTTTTATCCCGTACTTATATTTCGTGTGGAAAAGGCATACTGTTCACATCCTATTGTAGCTTTGTTTGATCTATTACACTTTTTTTTATGAATCTGCTGTTCCGTTATCCATTACTTACTTCAAAGGTATCGCTTTCTAGTATACCTAAGATTTAAATACTATCTTATATTAGATTATCGTATTCCTATGTATAATTTATATATAATACTCAATGCGCTCTTCTAATGGCAGAAACTGTTTATCTACAGGACTGGCTGTCGGCTTACCAAAAGGCATTTGTGCAATAAGTTTCCAACTATTTGGTATATTCCATTCTTCTTTCACTTTTAATTCAATCAGTTCATTATAATGCTGTAACGATGCACCAAATCCTCCAATTTCTAACGCAGTCCAAAGTACAAACTGAAGCATACCGCTTGATTGTTGGGACCAAGTCAAAAAATTATCCTTGTATAAAGCAAACTGTTGCTGAAGAGTTTCTATTACATTATTATCTTCAAAGAATAAAACCGTACCAAAACCATTTTGAAATGAATTTATTTTTTCCTCGGTAGACGTGAATTGGTCCGGCGTTATTATCTTTCTTAATGTTTCTTTTGTAATATTCCATAACTTATCATGATGTTTTCCTGTTAACAATACTACTCTGGCACTTTGTGAATTAAAGGCAGACGGTGTATATTTTACCGCATGCTCAATGATTTCTTTTATTTCATCATTAGAGAGCACACTCTCCTTACTTATTTCATAAAATGTTCTCCTTTCTTCTATTGCCTTAAAAAAGTCTTTTGTCATTTGATTTTTTCTCCATTCTTCATAATCTTTCATTTGTTCTATTTATATTTCTAATTAATTTTTTGATAATAGTATCATAAAGGAACAAAATTAAATTAGACAGTGCCGTAAGTAATCAAATTAAGTGCCTTTTGCATAACGTAGTAATTTCTTCAATCAAAAAACGCCTGGGCAAGGGGAGGGCCAGGCGTTTTTTGGGTTAGCTGTTCTATTTAGGGGAAGGGGAAGAGCATACCAATCAATGAAATTACTTATTGGCATATGTTTATTCTATTCTAAAAATATAGAATTTTGTAGTGCCAAAAGTCACTATTATTCGTGCTGAAATAACTAAAATATACTTTATTATATGCTGCTCTTTGATTTAAATAGGACTTATGTCAATAGCATAGACACAAGTCCTATGTAGCATGTTCTTCGGATATTAAGGTTTTCTTTGTATTTCATCGTCATCACGAAAATATTATAGAATATTTTCCAAGGAAAATAAATCGTATTTTAAATCTTATTTTTCCTTCCTTCATTTACTTAATATATTGTAAACACAATCAATATGTTATGTTATCTTAAACATAATTCAGCATGCCATACAGTCATAATTAAGTTGTCATTAAGATTGATTATCACATATATTTCCAATGGAACTCACTATACAGTTATCTCCACACTTTTTAGCAATACCGGTATAATGATGCAATACTTCTAGGGTTTTTACCAGAGAATCTTTAAACTCCTCAATCCCTATACATATTTTAAGCTTGTAAATCTTGTTGTTAAATAAAAATTCCTGTGTCGTAAAGATTTTATTAATTTTTAAAGCAGCTTTAATACTATTGCTCAAATTCGTTTCCGGCATCAGAATTATGAAGCTTGTTTCTCCCCATCTACCTATTGAATCAAGTTTTCTAAAATTATCTTTTAATATTTTACTTACCCATTCAATAGAATAATGTCTAAACTCTTGCCATCCACTAGCATTTTTATTCCTATAATCAATTTCAAGCAACATAATCGAAAAAGTGTTTCCATATCTGTTATATCGCCACACCTCTTTCTCAGTCACTTCAATAAAACCTTTTTTGTTTAGCAAGCCGGTTAAATAATCTGTATTGCCATAAACTTCAATCATTTCATTTATTACTGACTTTGCTGTCAATAATTCATTTAGTTCCTCAAGTTTCGCAATGAAGGGCTTTAAATCTTGATAACCTATATTAATGTGCCAACCCCGTTTCTCAAGTACCACTTTTTTGCTGATTATGTCTTTTTCCAGTCGATTCATTACTAAATTATGTTCTATTGTTACAACTGTAAAATCGATTACTTTTCCGTATATCAAACCACTTAACATGATATTTTCATCTACCTTACTTGCTTTACAGTCAAAGTCTTGAAGATGAAAAATTTTTGATACAACACATTGCCATTTTATAAAATCCTCTAATGATATATTTTTTTTCTCTATGCTTGATATAAGTTCATAAGCATTCGTAAAATCTCTGTCCTTGATATATGTAAAATACTTGTCCAGGATTATTTTTGCTGGAATAACACTCGCTTCATCTATTTTTTTTGAATTTTTATTTTCAACATTATCTTGCTTCGTGTCTTTCTCTGCATCATATTTTTTTCTTTTATTAGCATCACTTAATACTTCATATGCCTCGTTAATTTGCTTCATCCTTATGTCGGAATCTTTTGCTTTACTTACGTCCGGATGATATTTCTTTGCCAATCTTTTATAAGCACTTTCTATCACTTCAGGTTCTGCAAGGTAATGTACCTGTAAAATTTTATAATAGTCAACGCTGCCCATCATATGAATCCTCCATATCCTTTTCGTGCTGTAAAAGAACTTTTATATCTTTTCAACTACAATTAATCTACGGGAGTATTCTTATCCTTCGCAAGGACTTATACTCTTTCTGAGATAGCTCAATTTATTCATAAGCCTTATCAAGATAAAAACCATAATCATTTTCTTCCGTATAGATTCTTAACATAAGAATCAAATAAAATAATCTTCTTTATGTTTCACTGAAATAAATAATTTATCTTTTATCGCCTTAATCTCATGGTTTATCAAAACTCTACATATTTATAAAATAGGTATCGGAAACACAAATTTCATCATGTTGCCAGATACCTATAGTTTAACATATTATAAATTTTTTTACATTACTTTTCTCTGTTTCTCAATCCGCCCGTATGATCCTACGTATATCCATGGCATAGATTGGTACGATTGATTGATAAATATCTCTCCATGAATATTTTAATATCAATTACGTCCAGATAATTTCAATTCTTTCGCCACTTACTAAATCAATCTTTTTTTCCTGTCTTTTATATACTAAATTGGTTGTAAAAGATTGTTTTGGATCTAAAGATACATGAGTAAGCTTTCCATCCTTCCAAGAAATAGATATCTCTGAACCTCCCCGAACGCAAAGTCCCGATACCTTTCCTTTCGTCCATACCTTTGGTAAAGCAGGTAATAAAACAATACGTTCTTCACTACTTTGAACAAGCATCTCTGCCACTGCAGCAGTGGAACCAAAGTTCCCATCGATTTGAAAAGGAGGATGATTATCAAATAAATTTGTAAGGGTTGATTTTGTCAATATTTTTACCAGATGCTCATAAGCATTTTCTCCATCCCATAACCTAGCATACATATTGATAATCCATGCTCTGCTCCAGCCAGTATGTCCGCCTCCATGAGCTAATCTTCTACTTAAAGTTACTTTTGCAGCTTCCGCTAATTCTGGCGTACCGTCTACCGTAATTTGCTGGGAGGGATATAAAGCATAAAGATGTGAAATATGACGGTGCCCCGGTTCTGCCTCCTCATAATCCTCCCGCCACTCCATAATCTGTCCATACTTTCCAATAGATATCGGCACCAGTTTATTTTTCATATCCTCTATCTGTTGTCGTAATTCTTCATCCTCTCCTAAAATACATGCTGTTTTATTAAAGCAGGTAAATAAATCATATAAAATTTGGGTATCCATAGAGGAACCTGCACAGACACAACCCCTTACCCCTGTTGGCAAAATATATGTATTCTCGGGAGATACGGAAGGACATGTTAAGAGATAACCTTTATCCTCTATTAAAAAATCAATAAAGAATAGGCATGCTTCTTTGAGAATGGAATATGCTCTTTTTAAGAACAACTCATTTTTAGTAAAGAGATAGTGCTCCCAGATATGAGTACATAGCCATGCAGCTCCCATTACCCAGTATGTTGCTGGAATATAGATATCCTGTGGAGCAGTGTCTGCGTATAAATCTGTATTATGATGAGCTAAAAAACCTCGACAACCGTACATCTTCTGAGCAGTTATCTTGCCCTTTTCTACCATACGCTCAAGTAGATCAAATAAAGGTTGATGACACTCCGATAGATTACAGGTCTCTGCCGGCCAATAATTCATCTCTGTATTAATGTTTATTGTATATTTACTGCCCCAAGCCGGATCAAAATCCTTATTCCATAATCCTTGCAGATTAAGCGGAAGGCCTCCCGGTCTACTACCTGATATCATAAGATATCGTCCGAATTGGAAATATAGCATGATAAGCCCATGATCGATATGATTTTCAGCAATTCGACTTAATCTTTCTGCGGTCGTCATTAAATCAAACTCTTTATCATATTCTAACTGTAGCTTCACTCGATCAAATAACGATTTATAGTCTTTTATATGACGTTCTTTCAATGCATTATAACCCCTATTAACCGCTGACGTAAGAAGCTTATCCGTTTGCTTAGTAAGAGCCTCGTATTTATAATCGTCTGACTTTATAGGATAATAAAAGGAAGAAACAGCTGCTAGGTATACCGTAACTACTTTGGCATCTCGTATTATTAAATGCTCGCCAATAACCTTTACAATTCCTTCATCAGCCTGAGCCCTAGCCATAACAACAAAGTCAATACCACCTTCCCCAAGATTACCATCCAGTGCAATTGAATCATCTGAATATCCATAAACACGATTGTAGAATAAACCTCGGTGAAGCGTAATATCAACATTTAGATTATTTTCTGTTGATTCAATCTTCATAACTATCACTCGGTCTTTAGCAGTTGCAAAGGTTTCTCTCGAGATTTTAATTTCGTTATTCTCAGATATCGAAAAGCTAACGTTATGAAGCGCCTCCGAGATATCCAGTTCTCTCCGGTAGTTATGCACATTATCTAATCCATGAAATCGTACGCTCATATAGCCCAAGGGCTGATATGGTCTTTGGGTTGCTGGCGTCCCAGAAAAAGCATAGGTAAGCAGATTCTCAGCCTCAGGTATATTTCCTTCTAGTATCAATTTACGAACTTTATTAAGATGTTTTAATGCATCTGGATTATTTCGATCGATAGGCGGTCCATACCAGATACTATCCTCATTAAGTTGAAGAACTTCCTCCTTAACTCCACCAAAAATCATAGCACCCAAGGAACCATTTCCAATTGGTAGTGCCTCCTCCCAGACATTTGCCGGTTCTTTATACCATAATTTATTCATCTGTTTCCTCCCGCTACATAACCCTCAAAATCAGATTAATCCCTTATATTCCAAAGTATAGGAAGTAAAACTTGCACTTCCCTGACCAATATATGTAAAATACAGTGCTTGAATCCCATCCGGTATTGCTATAACTGCTGAATAATCCTTCCATACATTCGAAAATCCTACCGATATCGTACCAAGTGGCTTGCCATCCCAGGCGGTCTTAATCTCAAAGTCACCTTGGCAATATCCACGTACTTTAATTTTGACCTTCTTAATTCCTTTACTTTATACTTCAATGATATCAAAAAAACTCATAATACGAAACTTTTTTAAACTGTTGTTCGTTTCTTCTGTAAAATCCAATTATCGGTATTCTTTCATATAATCTCCATGGGTATCAATAAGTTCATCACACATACTCACAATATCATCGATAGATAATTCAGCTGACGTATGCGGATCCATCATAGCTGCCTGATAGATACTATCTCTCCTTCCGGTGATTGCGGCTTCAATGGTCATTAGTTGTACATTTATGTTAGTCATATTCATTGCAGCTAGTTGCACCGGAAGCCTTCCAATATGGCATGGATGAATTCCCTGTGCATCCACGAGACAAGGCACTTCAACACATGCATCTGCCGGAAGATTATCAATAAGTCCTGTATTTAAGACGTTTCCTCCAATTTTAATCGGCTTATTGGTTACAATTGCCTCCATTATATAGGATGCATATTCTTGAGAACGTTGGTGTGTAATCTGACCATCCTGGAGTATGCTGTTCTTCTCATTTTCCCATCCTTTTATCTGCTTGATACATCTTCTTGGATATTCATCCAAAGGAATCTGATATCGATCGATCAATTCCGGATATTTTGATTTGATAAAGAAGGGGTTGTATTCGGCGTTATGTTCACTGGATTCCGTACAATAATACCCTAGACGCTTTATGTATTCGAAACGAACCATATCATTATGCTTTTGGGTATTATTCTTTTGTTCGGCGCGGAATTTGATTTCAGGATATAAATCATTCCCCTCCTTGTCTTTTATCTCTAATAGCCAGGCCATGTGATTTATTCCTGCAATCAGATCACTTCTGCCTTCTAACTTGTCCTCCATGCCAAGGTTTTTCAACAAAGTTTCAGAACAGATTTGTACGCTGTGACACAAACCAATGGTTTTCACATTCGTATATCGTTGCATATATCCGGTAAGTATCGACATTGGGTTTGTATAGTTTAAAAGCAAAGCCTGTGGACAAACCTCCTCCATTTCCCGCGCAAAATCCTTTAAAACAGGTATTGTCCTAAGTCCCCGCATAATTCCACCAATACCAAGGGTGTCACCAATCGTCTGTTTTAAGCCATATTTTTTGGGTATCTCAAAATCTGTAATCGTACACGGATCATAAAAGCCAACCTGAATCGCATTTACAACAAAATTTGCACCTCTTAAGGCTTCCTTTCTGTTAATAACGCCTAGATAGGTCTTAATTACCGCTCTGTTTAAATTTATACTTTTGTTGATTGCTTTTAGAATAATTTCTGATTCTGAAAGTCTTATCGGATCAATATCATATAATGCTATCTCTGCATCCCATAAACTCGGAGTACACATGCAGTCACCCAGGACGTTTCTAGCAAATACAGTGCTTCCAGCTCCCATAAAGGTTATCTTAACCATAATCTTTTTCCTCCAGATCATTTGCATTAATTTCAGCATTATTATATAATAATTAGCAGAAAAATACTTTGTCATATGTTTCATATTATTGTCAATATGATGACTGATATCTGATTAGAATAAGGAGTGAAAAGCTTGGAATTTATTATTAGGCCGGAAGAAACAATTACTAAAAACAGACCTCTTGTTCTTTATCATTGCGGCCATGAACAGTGTCTGCCTTCACATTCCTTTGGACCTGCAATCCGTCCTCATTACCTAATCCATTATATTCGGCATGGAAAGGGTTCCTATACTGTAAATGATAAAACCTATTTATTAAAAGCTGGTGAAGGGTTTTTAATCTATCCAGGCGAAACAACCATCTATACCGCCGATACACAAGACCCTTGGGAATACTGCTGGATTGGTTTTGATGGATATGATGTCAGAGCTATCCTTCAAAGTTGTGGACTTACCCCATCAAATCATATATTTGCGGATCAAAGCAATGGACTTCTCTGGAATGACTTTCTCTCCTTGATTAGACTTTCTATTGAAAGAAAGGGTAATGAGCTTACGCTTTTAAGTCAACTCTATCTCTGCTTCTCCCATATGTTTATTCATTCACCCAATTCTTCAAAAATACTTAATAAAGCTCTTATCGAAAAAGCCTTAAATTACATACATAACAATTATACCTATCATATTAAAATTACTGATATCGCTAATTATCTACATATTGATCGAACTTACTTATATAAACTGTTTATGAGTTTAATAGGAACTTCTCCTCAACAGTACTTAATCAATTATCGGATTAGCGTATCACAGAAAATGCTTATAGAAACCAATCTTTCCGTTACAGAGATTTCATATTCCTGTGGATTTCGGGATACCTCTGCCTTTAATAAGCATTTTAAGAAACTCATGCATACTACCCCATTACTCTACAAAAAACATAATCAACATCCAAAGAACGGTTAGCACTACATTATATACAGTTCATAAAACAGAGTACTTGGAATGGCTTCCACCTTTATCTTTATCTTGATACTGATAACGGCATTGTTGCTAGTCCTTCTTAAATAAATTGTAAAAAGGTATCTTGAAACAATATTCATCCTGTTACAAGATACCTATAGATTACAATATTTTCACTGTTAAACATTATTTATGTTGATTTCTCAAGCTGTCTTCTCTTATGATCCACAACGTAGCTTCTCGATGAAATAATGAAACAGTCTCATACCCTTAAGTTCCTTCATCTCCTATGATTCCGGGGTATACTTATCCCTATTTGCATCTCAGACAGATACAGTATCGGCTCATATGTGATATCACCTCTACATCTTATACTGCCTTCCCTTTTGATCAATCGTATGTTCCCCTTTGTGTATCAGCTGAGAGACAGGAACAATCTCATAGCCTTTATCCTGTAGTCCGACAATTACCTTCTCCAATGCCTGCGGAGTGTATTTGGCTCCGTTATGAAATAGAAGAATGGAGCCTTTGTTAAGCTTCTTATGATAAACCGTTTTATTCACGATGTTTTCGGCGCCGTAATCCTTCCAATCTAAGGAGTCAATATCCCACTGTATCGAATAATATCCACAATCCCTCGCCGCTCCAATCACTGCATTATTGTAATCGCCAAAGGGTGCTCGAAACAAGCTCATATCAAAGCCTGTCAGCTCTTTCACCCGTTTATGAGCCTGCATGATTTCCTTAGCACATTCCTCGATGGAAAGTAAGGACATATGTTTATGATTTTCTGTGTGATTTCCCAGATCGTGACCTTGTTCGTAGATGTTTTTCACATCCTTCGGATATTTTTCAATCCACTCACCGGTCATAAAGAATGTAGCCTTTATATCATACTTGGCTAATATATCAAGAATTGTCTGGATATACTCATTCCCCCATGCAGTATCAAAGGTTAATGCCACTTGATTTTCCTCCGTATCCACACTGTAAATAGGCAGATCTCTCCTGTTACCTGAAGTGGAAACTGAGATTGCATCGGGAAGAAATGTTATTCCCAGACCAATAATTACGAAAATACTAAGTATTATAATACCTAATTTCACAAATAACGTGATATTATCCATATTATTATCATTTTGTTCCATATTTTCACCATGCTTTACGCTGTTAATATAATATATTGAAGCAGCTAGGCCATTATTCAATGTAAGACTTATATAAATGTAAATGGAAAAGTATATTATAGATAAATGAAGATGTTTTATGTAATGTTTTTATCTTCTAATCGTTAGAACCTCAGTGAAAAACAACTACAAGCAGCATCCTGCCACTTGTGTTGTTAACCTCAACCGGTAATAGATGTTTCATAATCTATATATTCTTTATAAGATGTTTGCATAGACACTTGTAATAAATATAATCCTTATAGTATTCTTTGTACTCTTTATATTCTTTGTATTCTTATACTCTTTATATATATCATACTAATAATAATTCGTCATAAACAATGTTTCTTATAACCTTTTCACTTACCTCTTAGACATCATACTTCGTCTTTGATTTAAGATAATCCTGTCCAAAACCGCTTTATATACAAGAACAATCTGTGCATCAATATAACAGAATTTATTGGCTACAAATTCATAGGTTTTATAAACAAAGCAAAGATTCATTAAAACTAAAGCTCCTATGGTTATTTCCGGTGCCATTGCTCTTGCAATTAAGAAAATTGATACCCCCAGATAGAATACAAAAGCGAAGAAATAAGTTTTACTGATGCGAAATGCTAACAGCATCGTGTCATTTAACCGATCATGCATTTTCGTCAGTGCCTTTAAATCTCTGTACTTGAGTTTTTCATACATATCATTAAAAATTATTTGGCTATCACTCATCTTGGTATCCACATTCCTTTTAACAAAAGAAAAATATCTGTTATAATTTACTTCACCTAATTCTTTACTAATTAATTTCTTAAAAACATTTGACATATAAATCACCTTCTCCTCACAACTAATCGGGTCATAATTTCCATTTGATTTTTATAGCATATTAATATTAAAAAGTCCAGTGTTTTTTTCTTTAATACTATTATTCACATAGGACACAAAATAAACCTCTGCAATTGCTGTTATACTTTCCTTATAAATGTATTCTATTTTTATAGACATTTATTTTATTTTTTTGAGTTCTATCGACATTGATAAGATTTATAAAATTTATTAACAAAATGTTCATAATATATCCATACAATCATCATAAATGTAACTTATAATCAAAATAAGTTAATAAAGTAATGAAATGAATTCGCTAATAAGATAATTTTTTTCATAAAATAAGCCCGGCAGCTACCCTCCCCCCTCTACCGGGCTTCTCCTCTTTTTTAGATCTATCCCACATATTCTATATGTATTTCCTTCAATAAAAGCCTCGCTTTTATTTTTTTCTGCTAATTTACTGATACGTATAAGCGCACTATTATAATCAAATTCTTTAATTTCTTCCATCGCTCTCATAAATTCTTTTTTTAAAGCTATATCCTTAACATGTATTAATTTTTCAATTTCATTCATGATAGCATCATACTCATACCTCTTAATATAATATATGGCTTTAAGAATACTTTGTTCATATTCTTTATCCGACATAACCTTATAATCCATTTGTTCTTTTACAACAAGCGAATGTTTCGTTCTATCGTATTCATTTAATGCATCTACCAGCTTTTCCCAAAATTCTCTCAAATGATATACAAAGGAGGATAACATCTTATCAATGTGATTGATATCACCTGTCGAAAGCTTCGTCTCCATAATCTTACTTTCTTCGTATAAGCCTATGGCGCCAATATTTGATAATACATTCTTTATCTTATGCATCGCGATACCTAGTTCATCAAATGTTTTCTCTTTTCCGTTGATACATTTATCAATAAAGATTTTAAGATCTTTCAGGGAACTCTTTAATATGTAGATATATTGGCTCGGATTACCAATGGCATATTTAAACCCTGCATCAAAATTAATCTCACGTACATCTGCTAATAACCTGCGTATTTCAATTTGCTCCTCGGATAATATTACTGAATTCTCCTCATCTTCAGAGGTATCCAAAGGATAATTTGAAAACCATTTATTTAGTATATTTAAGAGTTGTTTTGTACCCAAGGGTTTTTCTATAATATCATCTGCACCTGCGGTATGATATATTTTATTCAGTTCCTCCGTAACACAAGCAGTTAAGATTATGATAACAGCTCTATGACCATCTTTTTCAAGGCTACGTATCATTTTTGTCACTACATCTCCATTCATTCCCGGCATGATATGATCAATAAAAACAATGTCATATCTTATTTTATGATATAACTTAATTGCATTGATTCCTGAAAAAGTTTGATCCGTATAGATATGAAATAGATTTATCATCTTGGCCAATATGATAGCGTTTACTTCATTATCATCTACTACCAAAGCATTTAAGCTATTTATTTGATCCATGTTATAGCTCCTCCATTAGGATAAATAATATTTATATAAATGGTAACTTTATTATTTGAGTATGAAAAGCACCTTCGGAGCTTTCCGAATAAAATATACTGAAATGCAATACTTCTATAGCAAAAATATTTTATACAAAAAACGTGGGGACACTTTATCCTACTTTAACCTTTTCATTAGAAAGCGGTAAATTTATTTTAAGAGTTCATATTCCGGAGCCAAATAACATGATAAATTTTCTATCGAAATTTATGAAATAATTAAATTAATCCTTTTATCCCGTCATTTTTTTTGTTATAATGAAATTTAGGAATTTAGTTTATAAAATCTAGGAGGTATAAAAATGGCCGTAACTATCATGGACCACCCATTAATTCATCATAAGCTGGGGATTATGCGACGTAAAGCTACATCAACAAAGGAGTTTAGGGACTTAGTATCCGAGGTAGCAATGCTCATTTGTTACGAAGCAACCAGAAAACTTCCCCTTACAGATATAGAAATCGAAACCCCTCTAGTTAAAACCATTGCAAAGGAAATCGAAGGTAAAAAACTTTGTATTGTACCCATTCTAAGAGCTGGTCTTCATATGGCAGACGGTATACTCAACCTAATACCGAATGCGAAAGTTGGACATGTCGGGTTATATAGGAACGAAGAAACTTTAGAACCGGTGGAATACTTTTGTAAACTTCCTTCCGATGCAGCTGAACGTGAAATATTTGTTGTAGATCCTATGTTGGCAACCGGCGGTTCTGCTGTTGCTGCAATCGATATCTTAAAAAAGAGAGGAATAACAAAATTTCACTTCTTGTGCCTCATTGCTGCTCCTGAAGGCGTTGATCGTCTAACCAAAGCACATCCTGATATTGATATATATATCGGCAATTTGGATGAAAGATTAAATGAAAATGGATATATTTTACCCGGTTTAGGTGATGCCGGTGATAGAATCTACGGAACAAAGTAAAAACGTATAGAATATAGAATGTGCCTAGGACATTCTAATTACCGAACGCGTTCCAGAGGTTATCATATCCTTATACTTGAATACGGTAATTTTACCACGAAATATTTCATCAAATAGGATGTATTTTCCTATTCTATGAGCTATAACTACAATATAAATTACATGTATGAGAAAAGTGGATTCAAATGTTTATATCTTAAACATTTGAATCCACTTTCTCACATATCTGATAGATTTATAATGCATTAGTTCTTATTTAATCTAATTCCGCCTCAGAAGCACATTCATTTATTTCCATGAAAATTTATAGATAGTTACTGAGTCGTATTCTTTACCGGCTTTTAGTACACAGGAAGGAAAAGATTTGGTATTGCAGGAGTTAGGAAAATATTGTGTTTCAAAACATACCCCGTCTCTCTTTTGGTAAGTAGCACCGCCCTTACAATGTTCTACTGGCTCAATCATATTGCCGGTATATATCTGCATTCCCGGCATATCCGTATAAATCTCCATTCTTCTTCCACTGGTTTCTTCTACCACCTCCGATACTTTCTCAACTTCTCCGCCGGTAATATCAAGTACGTAGTTATGATCATAACCACCAGCCTGGAGTAGAGGCTTATAATCCGCATCGATATCCTGTCGAATGCTTTTTAATGTCCTAAAATCCATCGGTGTACCGGTCACATCCCACAGTTCTCCGGTTGGTATTAAATCATCTGAAGTAGGAGTAAACTGATTCGCTTTAATCCAAACCTTATGATCAAGTATGGAACCTGCATTGTGGCCAGCTAAGTTAAAATAGGTATGGTTTGTTAAATTCACAATGGTATCCCTATCTGAAACTGCATGATATTCAATCACCAACTCATTCGATTCCGTTAAGCTATAAGTAACGCTGATATCAAGATTACCCGGGAAACCTTGTTCCATGTGAGGACTCAATCTTGAGAATTCAATACTTATAATATCTTCCTCCTGATAAATTTCTGTATCGTATATAAATTTATGATACCCGGTATAACCTCCGTGCAGATTATTCTCTCCATCATTTTTATCCAGTTCGTAAATCTTTCCGTTCAATTCGAATTTCGCACCTGCGATACGATTGGAATGTCTCCCAATTAATGCTCCAAAATAAGGCTTGTTTTCCTCATAGCCTGTCAGATTCTCGAAGCCTAAAGCAACATCTGCCATATTCCCTTGTGCATCAGGAACAATAATACTTACAATATTAGCTCCATAATCTGTAAAAGTAACCTTCATTCCATTATTGTTGGATATGGTATACAAGGTAGCTTCTTGACCCTTACCGGTTTTTCCGAATAACTTCTGTGTGATCTTCATGTTAATACTCCTTACATTTTTTTATACATGGATTATTTCCTCTTTTAACCTTGGGAAATAATCTCTCTTCTTCGGATTATAACACAACCACATAAATTAGCAAATACATTTTGACAGGTAAGATGTACCCATGCTATACTATCTCATATGAAGTATACTTCAAACAACATGTTTTAAGTGGTTGAATATCTTATTACTTGTCTATATATGATATAACTTAGGTTATATTAATAAACAAATGTGTTTTTAAGGTATTTAACATAATAGGGAAACAGGTTCAAAGCCTGTACGGTCTCGCCGCTGTATTTGGGGAATTTATTTCCGAAAGCTCATAAGCTTTGGCAAACCACTGGATTATTCTATTATCCGGGAAGGTTAGGAAATAAATGATGATCCATAAGTCAGAATACCTGCTTAAAACCGGTACCATAAGTTCCACGAGTTTTGGACAAGGGTACAATAGAGTAGCTGATTTAAGTTATCAGTATATTTTTATTGTCCTTTTTCCTATTGTGGTGAAAGGATTTTTTTAATATCAGGGACTTATATCCCTATAGAAGGAGAGAAAGATGAGAAAAGAATCAAATTTTAAGAAAACTCTAATTGCTACCTTACTGATGCTAGCAGTGGTCGCAGTAATGGTCGTTGTCTATTATGTAAATAGACCGGAAACAGTAAAAGGTGCAAAAGAAATTACAATTGAAGTCGCAATTCCGGAGGAAAAAACGAAAGAATATACGCTCCATACAGATGCCGAATTTCTACGTCAGGCTTTAGATGAAGAAAAACTAATCGGTGGTAAGGAAAGCGAATATGGCTTTTACATTACCGAAGTAGATGGTCGTACGGCTGATGATGCTAAACAAGAGTGGTGGCTCATAACCAAAGGGGGCGAAGATGTCTTTACAGGCGTTGACGAAATCGCAATTCAAGATGGTGATAAATATGAACTCACTTTAACGGTGGGCTATTAATTTAGGAGGTTCCTATGAAAATTAAGGATATCGTTATTATCGGTATGATGGGTGCTGTATTATTCGTTATACAGATGGCCTTAGGATTTCTCCCCAATATCGAATTGGTATCTTTAATTATCATCTTATCAACCTTGATATTTGGATGGAGAACCCTATATATCATATATGTATTTGTGCTTTTAGAGGGAATACGCTATGGCTTTGGTTTATGGTTTATTAATTATCTTTATATATGGACCATACTATTTATAATCACAATGCTATTTCAAAAAAATCGTTCTTCTTATTTTTGGGCAGTGATATCAGGGTTTTATGGTTTAAGCTTTGGTGCGCTTTGTACCATTCCATATTTTTTTATCGGCGGTGTACCTATGGCTCTAGCCAGTTGGACAAGTGGAATTTACTTTGATATCATCCATGGCGTTGCTAATTATATCGTAACTCTGGTATTATTTAAGCCGCTACATAAATTGCTGGAGATGTTGAATAGGATCAGATCTAATTCAACATAAAAGAATCAAAAAAGGTTATCCTTAAGGAATACTCCTTAAGGATAACCTTTAATCAATTTCGTTTATAACAATATAGCTAATTCTTATAACTTATAACAATAATTTATAGTTTAGAAAAAGGTACACTGTAAACCACTCTTGATTATACTCTTGTTACGTTAGTTGCCTGAGGACCCTTAGCTCCCTGAACTACTTCGAACTCTACCTCTTGGCCTTCTTCTAAGGATTTAAAACCGTCCATATTAAGACCTGAGTAATGTACGAAAACGTCGTTTCCTTGCTCGTCAGAGATAAATCCAAAGCCCTTTTGATTGTTGAACCACTTAACTGTACCTTTGTTCATGTAAAATTCCTCCAAAAATAATAATAATTTAATTTGCTGATATCTTCAGCAACATATTAATAATACCACTCTTTGCTACCTGTGTCAAACATTATTTGTCGACATGATTATTAATTTCATACGCTTCTTTATCTGTACAGACCGCATATTTTCCGGCCTGCAATACCTCCAGGGCACGGTCTAAGTTGGATAGCTTCATGATGATAGAAGTATCCTTACCTGCGGTTGCCAGAGTATACATATACTCGACACTTAAACCGGCATCGAAGAGAATCTTTAATACCTCATGCAAGGTACCCGGTCTTTGTGCGATCTTTACAGCTATAACATCCGTAAGCTTTGCCGAAAATCCCTCCTCCTTCAATACTTTTTGGCCTTCTTCAGGATCGGATACAATCATTCTAAGCAAACCGTATTCTGATGTATCTGCCAAACTGAAGGAAGCAATGTTAATATTGCGTTCTCTTAATGCTTCGGTTACACGCTCTAATCTTCCTTCCCTATTTTCAATAAATACCGATAATTGCTTAATAACCATAATCCCCCTCCTATTTCTATTATAATAAAAATGCTAACAATTATTCTTTTATGACATAAATGTTGATATTTCTCTTAACTTATTGATCTGATTAATTTTCTTTTATCTATAACTCGTTTGGCGAAAGCCAAACGAAGCAATACTTAGATTAATTTTCTTTTATCTATAACTCGTTTGGCTTTACCTTCACTCCTGGCAATTGTCTTGGGTTCTACCAATTTTACCTTAACTGATAAGCCCAAAGCAGAATGAAGTACATGGGAGATTTTCTTAGTCAGATTCTCCAACTCTTTGATTTCATCAGAGAAGAAACGTTCTTCCACTTCCACCTGAACTTCTAGATAATCTAAGTTATTGATACGGTCAACGATTAATAGGTAATGGGGGCTGGTTTCACCGAGTTCCAGTAGCGCCGCCTCAACTTGAGAAGGGAATACATTCACACCTCGAATAATCAACATATCATCGGAACGACCTTTAAATCTTGAGATACGAGCTAAGGTTCTGCCACATTCACATTTATCATAACTGATACTGGTTAAATCTTTGGTGCGATAGCGGAGTAACGGCAGAGCTTCTTTGGTAATCGTAGTAAATACCAGTTCACCTACTTCTCCTTCTTTACATGGCTCTAAGGTCTCAGGATGAATAATCTCCGGTACAAAATGATCTTCATAAACATGCAGTCCGGTATGATATTCACAATCCGCTGCCACCCCGGGACCAAGTATTTCACTCAATCCGTAGATATCATATGCTTTCAGATGCAGCTTTTCCTCGATTTCCTTCCTCATGTTATCTGTCCAGGGTTCGGCTCCACAGATTGCAGCTTTTAATTTAATATTATCAATTTTCCCTGCTTCCTCTAAGGTCTCAGCAATATGTAATAAGTAAGAAGGCGTACATGCAATTGCAGTAGCACCAAAATCCTCCATCATGGTAATTAACCTTTGTGTATTACCGGTTGACATTGGTACAACGGTTGCTCCGATTGTCTCGGCTCCGTAGTGAAGACCAAGACCTCCTGTAAACAACCCGTAGCCATAGGCAACCTGTATCTTATCCTGAGGGCCAACTCCATCCATTGCCAATACTCTGGCAACACATTCCTGCCAGATTTCAATGTCTCTTCTGGTATATCCAACAACTGTCGCTTTACCGGTTGTTCCTGAGGAGGCATGAATTCTTACAACTTCTGACTGAGGTACCGCAAACAATCCAAAGGGATAGTTTTCCCTTAAATCATTCTTAGTTGTAAAGGGTAACTTCACCAAATCATCGATATCTTTAATATCTCCCGGCTCAATCCCCATCTGTTGCATCTTTTTACGATAGAATTCCACGTTATGGTAAACTCTGCTGACCATTTTCTTAAGTCGTGCACTCTGTAGATTATGCAGCTCATCACGGCTCATACATTCCTTTGTTTCATTCCATATCATGATTTTATATCCTCCTGCTCTGCAACCGTATACCCTTTTTCTCTTAATACAGCCGCTGTTTTAGGCAAATCCTCGGTATTAATAATCATAAGCGGTACTTTTCCTTCCCGAACTACTATAGAATAAATATAATTCACTCCAAGACCGGCATCTGCTATCACATGCAGCATACCATCTAATGCACCGGGTTTATCTATTAGCTCAACTGCTACTGCTTCGGACATCTTCACGGCAAAACCATGTTCAGATAACAGTGATTTCGCTTTCTCCGGTTGATCAACGACAATTCTTAGAATTGCAAACTCCGGTGTATCAAAGGAAGCAATTGCTCTAAGATTGATATTATTATCCTTTAACACGGATGTTACTCCTGCCAGACTTCCAATCTCATTCTGTACGAATACGGAAAGCTGCTTAATCATATAAATCCCCCCTACCATATGTTAAATTAATTGATCCATTTTATATCTCTTTTTTATGCCAATAACATTCCTCAATAAACTCTAATTATGGAGATCATAACCTATTTCAAATGCTTTTTTATTAAGTTCTACCGTTTTTGCCGGAACCGTCTGTTCAATCACGGTTAACCAGTCTTCTTTTTTAAAGTCCATATGCTGAGCTGCCATACCAAGAACGATAACATTAAACACCTTGCTGTTTCCCAACTTTTTCGCCTCTTCAATCGCATCAACACGATAAACCCGATGACTTTTTTCCAGATTCTCTATTATATTTTCAGGGTATTTTGCCGCCCCAATGACAACGGGCATAGGATCAATTCTTTGATCGTTTACTACAATCGCTCCGTCTTTCTTTAAATAATGGGCATATCGTAGCGCCTCCAGTCTTTCAAAAGCAATTAAAACATCCGCTTGCCCCTCTTCTACGATTGGTTCTCTTACCTTATCACCATATCTTACAAAAGTAACTACGCTGCCGCCCCTCTGGGCCATACCGTGTACCTCAGAAAGTTTCACATCATAACCTGCTTGAATTGTCAGACCACCAAGTATTCTGCTGGTAAGCAAAGTACCCTGTCCTCCGACACCTACAATCATTATATTTTTCGTCTTCATAGCTTTCCTCCCTATTGTGTCTGAACCGGCTTAATGGAATTGAATTTACATAAAGTCATACATAATCCGCATCCGTTACACATAGTATCGTTAATTACGATGTCTCCGCTTTCCTGCTTGGTAATTGCAGGACATCCCGGTTTTAAGCACATACCACATTTTTTACATACGGATATATCAACGTAGTACTGTGTTTTTATCGATGTCTTATCTAACAATACGCAAGGAGCCTGCGCAATAATAACTGCAATTTCATCCATTGCCGTTGCTTCCTTTACCACCTTCTCCAGTTCTTTGGTGTCAAATGCATTCACAACATAAACATGGTTCACTCCAACAGCCTTACATAAGGCAGCCATATCCACGCAATAGGTTTCCTCTCCTTTAAGAGTTTTACCTGTTGCAGAATGGTCCTGATGTCCTGTCATACCGGTTGTTGAATTATCCAGTATCATGACTGTACCGGTGGCCTTATTATATACCATGTTAATTAATGAATTGATTCCGGTATGCATAAAGGTAGAGTCACCGATAATAGCCACCCAGTTCTTTACAAAATCTTTCCCCTTCGCTTTTTCCATTCCGTGAAGGGAGGATATACTGGCTCCCATACAGATCGTAGTGTCAAGTACAGAAAGAGGTGCTACTGCACCCAGAGTATAACATCCGATATCCCCGGCACCATGAATTTTTAATTTATTTAATACGGAGTATACACTGCGATGAGGGCATCCCGGACATAAAATCGGAGGACGGTTTGGTAGCTGCACAGCCGGAGCTACTACAACCTTTTCACCGTTAATTGCCCTACGTAATAAGTTCGCGCTATACTCACCCTGTATCGTCAGAATGTCTTTCCCAATTGCCTCAATGCCCCAGGATTTCACCTGTTCTTCTATAATCGGATCCAACTCTTCTACTATATATAAGGTTTCAACCTTAGAAGCAAATTCCTCAATCAAGCTTTTTGGTAATGGATTTACAATACCAAGTTTTAATACGGAAGCTTCAGGTAATGCCTCTTTCACATATTGATAAGGAATACCGGAAGTAATAATACCTATCTTTTTATCGTTATATTCAACTTTATTAATTGGGAAGCTTCCCCCATCCTTAATCAAGGCCAGATCTCTGCTTTCGACAACCAAATGCCGTCCCTTAGCATTGGAAGGCATCATTACATTCTTAGCAAAATCCCTTACATAAGGTTTATCTTCAACCTCTATCCTATCATTTAACTCAACCATACCCTGTGAATGGGAAAGCCTTGTCGTACTTCTTACAATAACCGGGGTATCATACTTTTCACTAAGCTCAAATGCAAATTTGACGAATTCCTTTGCCTCATGACTGTCGGATGGTTCTAATACCGGAACCTTTGCAGCTCTGGCAACAGCACGGGTATCCTGCTCATTTTGCGAGCTATATAGTCCCGGATCATCCGCTACGATAATTACCAAACCTCCGGTAACTCCTGCATAAGCAACCGTAAATAAAGGATCGGATGCTACATTCAAGCCAACATGCTTCATGGAGGAAAGAGCTCTTACTCCACTGATTGAGGCACCAATAGCCACCTCCAATGCCACCTTTTCATTCGGTGCCCACTCCGAATAAATCTCGTCATACTGAACAATATACTCACTAATTTCCGTACTTGGTGTGCCCGGATATGCAGACGACACTTTACATCCTGCCTCATAAGCCCCACGGGCGAACGCCTCATTTCCAAGCATAATCACTTTCTCTGCCACTATGTATATCTCCTTTCTTATGTTTCTAACCTAGTGTATTTCTCACTCATAACTAGCCAAATTATTTTTCCTGATTTTCATCTACTTTTCTAACTTTATTTCACATAAGCACTATTACAATACGCTTCAATCCAACGCATAATGACAAAGCTTTCACTAAAGCTTAGTTTCGATGAAACAGGCAGTATCCATGTCACCATCTTGCTGTAACGAATACGAAATAGCAATCAGGTGGCACTAGAGCCATATATTTTATTAAGACTTCCGAAGATCGGTAACTCTTTTGGCTTTTCCTTCAAATCTTTGTAAGCTTCTTGGTGCTACTAATTTAATGGATGCATCCAATCCAAGTACCACCCGAAGGCTAGTTTTTATTTTGCGTTCCAGCTCCCCTAACTTCGCATAAGAATCCAGAAGAGATTCATCCGCTAATTCAACCTTAATTTCCATTAAGTCCAGGTGGTTTTTTCGATCTACAATAATTTCATAATGGGCACCGATTTCCGGAACCTTGAGTAGTACTTCTTCAATCTGTGTAGGGAATACATTCACTCCCCGAATTATCAGCATATCATCGGAACGTCCTGAGAGATTCTCCATTCTGACTGTTGTTCTTCCGCATTTACAGGGTTCATACATAAGCCTCGAGATATCCCTAGTCCGATAACGAATTAAGGGAAGGGCTTCTTTTGTAATACAGGTGATCACCAACTCCCCTTTTGTACCCGGCTCTAGTACCTCTCCGGTGTCCGGATCTATAATCTCAGGGATGAAATGGTCCTCATTAATATGCATACCACATAACTCCAAACATTCTCCCGATACACCGGGGCCTATCAGTTCACTCATTCCGTAATTTTGAGTTACCTTCATGTCATTGCCCCAGAGCTTATGCATCTCTTCCCGCATAGGTTCTGTCATTCCTTCTCCGCCAACTAATCCAATTTTTATTTTTAAATCTTTCTCCGGATCAATCCCCATCTGTCTTACAACTTCTCCGATATGTAATGCATAAGAAGGTGTAGCTACCAATAGCGTTGTTCCAAAATCCTGCATATACATAATCTGTTTTTGCGTATTCCCTGATGATGTGGGGCATACAATAGCTCCTATGTTCTCAAGTCCGTAGTGAAGTCCCAGAGCACCGGTAAACATTCCGTATCCAAAGCATATCTGGGCTACGTCATCCTCTGTTGCTCCGCCCATGGCTGCTATTCTGGAGACACATTCTGTCCAGGTCTGTAAGTCTTTCCTTGTATACCCTACTACCGTTGGTTTACCTGTGGTACCGGATGAGGCATGTACCCGAACCAATTCCTTTTTTGGAACTGTAAATAATCCAAAGGGATAATTATCTCTTAAGTCCTTTTTATTCGTGAATGGAAGCCTTTGTAAATCTGCAAGGCTCCTGATATCTTCGCTCCTTACACCTGCCCGATCCATTTTTTCTCGGTAAGCAGGGACTTTTTCATAGACTCTTGTCACCGTCTCTTTCAGTCTGGCTAACTGGATTTCTTCCAGTTCTTTTCTTGGAAGTGTTTCTTCTTTTGCCCAAATCATTTGGTGTTCCCCCTTATATCTAATTCCTCTGAATACTGCAAAGGCAGATGTGATATACATTATTACCACTACAAGGGAGCATAATCTCAGCCTTTAAAAGCAGAGGTAATGCTCCCGTGAATATTTTAACAGTCTGCCTTAGACCTTTAGTAAAGTTATAACACTATATTGTCTTATCTTTGCATTTCAGAGATTTATTATGTTACTTTCCTTCTCTGTTTAATAAAATGTTACTTACTCTTGAATGGATTTCTTTTTATGTACAGTTACGGTCTCTTCAAAGCAGGAGAATATCTCATTCACAGCTTCCTTTTTCATCTTCGGTGTTAATAAACTAACTACCGGTACTACTACCAGACCGGCTATCATTGCAACAGCTCCTGCATTGATTGGTGACATTGGTGTTATAAACGGATTTTTCATTCTGGTTAATATCAAATTAATAACGGTGTTACCTACACCGGTGATAAAACTAGCCCAGACCGCTGCTTTTGTTACACCTTTCCAATACAAACCATAAAGGAACGGTGCCAGGAATGCACCTGCCAAAGCGCCCCAGGAGATGCTCATCAACTGTGCTATAAAGAACGGGGGATCCCACGCTATAATAACTGACAAAGCAATAAATAATACAATTAATATCCTCATTACAAAAAGCTGAGACTTATCACTCATCTTCTTAATAATTGTATCCTTAATAAAATCCAGAGTCAACGTAGAACTGGAAGTTAACACCAGACTTGAAAGTGTAGACATGGAGGCTGAAAGAACCAGTACGACTACAATACCAATTAAGATATCCGGCATTTTTGATAACATATAAGGAATAATGGAATCAAATACGACTGCTCCTTCACTATTATAGATCGTAGCATTATCAAACAATCTGCCAAAGCTTCCTAAGAAGTAGCTTCCGCCGGCGATGACAATCGCAAAAACAGTCGAAATTATTGTTCCGGCTTTAATGGATTTTTCATTTTTTATTGTATAAAATTTATGCACCATCTGAGGCAATCCCCAGGTTCCTAAAGAGGTCAGTATAATAACTCCAAGAAGATTAACAGGATCAGGACCAAAAAATGAAGTAAATGCTCCCGGCTGTCCCATAGTGACAGGTATATCACTTTCGAACTTAGCCAGTTTCTGAATTGCTTCCATAAAACCGCCCTGTCCATGTAATACGGAGTATATTACAGCGATAATCCCTCCTATCATGATGATACCTTGAATAAAATCATTAATCGCAGTTGCCATATATCCACCCAGTAATACATAAACACCGGTCAAAACAGCCATTGCAAGTATACAATATTTAAAAGGTATATCAAAAGCCATACTAAACAGGCGGGAAAGGCCGTTATATACGGATGCAGTATAAGGTACGAGAAAAACAAATACAATCACAGAAGCTACAATTTTAAGTATTTTACATCCATACCTGGTTCCAAAGAAATCCGGCATGGTAGCTGATTTTATGTGATTTGTCATTACCCGGGTTCTACGACCTAATACTACCCACGCCAGTAAGCTTCCAATAAACGCATTGCCCAAACCGATCCATGTGGCCGAGGTTCCATATTTCCATCCGAACATGCCGGCATAGCCCACGAATACAACTGCTGAAAAATATGAGGTTCCATATGCAAATGCAGTTAACCATGGCCCAACCTTACGGCCCCCCAATACAAAATCTCCGACGTTGGTTGCATGTTTTCTTGCATAAAATCCTACAAATATCATAACTGCAAAAAAACAGATCAAAAATATAAGTTTTATTACCATCCTTCACCCTCACTCTCCCTAAATGCCTCTCTTTATCGATTTAACGCTTTAAAGCGTCGTACTTTAGTGTAATAATATCAATTTTTCCCCAAATTGTCAAGCTTTTAACGGTAAATTGTGGTAGACACCTACATTGTTGTAACTTAACTTCTTGCCTGTCATCAAAACCATTTATTTTGATTTTGTTATAATCTATATAGGAATAGACTTATAAAACATATTTGATTATTATGATTAGACTAATAGGATTAATACTGATATAATTGTAATGAATGTTGTTCAAATATAATCAATAATTAATATAGGAGGTCTTACATGAAAAAAATTGCTTTCATGCTTTTAATCTCATTCATGTTGGTTGGCTGTTCCAAGGCAAACCAAAAAGAAACAGATACTACGACTCCAACAGATACCACTGTAGATGAACCAACAGCATCTCCCACGGAAACACCAAAACCTACAGAAGCTGTTAGGGAGGAGATTATACCTGCAGACCCCTTCGATTCTGAAGGCAGAGCCCTTGCTACCTTTGGTACACCTAATGTGGACGGTACGATTGATGATATTTGGCAGGCAGCCGGTACGATAGTACCGGAAATTATCTCTTCGCCAAATGTAGCGGCTACCGGCGAGTTTAAGGTTCTATGGGATGACAATGCTCTCTATTCCTTGTTTATAGTGACAGATCCTGAACTTAATAAAGCAAGTTCCAATACATATGAACAGGATTCTGTTGAGGTTTTCTTAGATGAGATGAATGATAAGGCATCCTCCTACCAAAGCGATGATGTTCACTACCGTGTTAATTATGATAACGAAGCTTCTACGGATGCCGGAGATTCCAAGCGCTTTTATACAGCAACTACAAGTTTAAAGGATGAATCCGGTAAAGTAATTGGTTATATCGTAGAGGCAAGTCTGTCATGGACGAATACACCGGCTAACGATACCGTTATGGGTTTTGATTTACAAATTAACGATGCCGGCCAGACAGGAAGCCGCTTGGGAACAGTGAATATTTTTGATCGAACCGGAACCGCTTGGTCTAATCCCTCCAGCATGGGGGAAATCATATTAAGAGGCAAAGATATCGATTCTGTAACGGAGGCAAGTCCCTATATGTTGCAAGCTTATATAAAACACGCTGAAGGTTTTAATCCGGAGGGCTATGTTAACAGTGAAATACTTACAACCACAATCATGGAAGCCAAAGATATCCTGGAAAAACCCGGTGCTACGCAAAAAGATTTCGATGATGTATTAGAAAAACTTAGAGATGCTGTTAGTAAGCTGGATGACGGCAGTGGTTTCCCTAATGTAGAACAATTGGCTGCATCAGAGACTCTTCCTGATCCTTTCACCTTCTTTAATGGCGATAGTGTAAACAATGCTGAGGATTGGAAGAAACGGGCAAAAGAGATTTCTAATTTATATCAATATTATATGTATGGTGTTATGCCTGATCCGTCCGGTGAAACCGTAACCTATGAAGCAAACGACAATAATCTAAAGATTACCGTTGAAGCTAACGGTAAGAAGATAAGCTATAATGCAATGTTTAGTGTCCCTGACAAATCTAAGGTTAAAATGCCGGAGGGTGGATATCCTGTAATCATGGCATTTGGATGGCTTACCCAGACCGCTTATGCCAATGATAACGGTTATGCCGTAATCACACTGGATACCAGTCAAATAGCTGCCGATAACACCTCCCGTACCGGTGTGTTCTATGAATTATATCCTTACGGCGATGTATGGCAAAAACAAACCGGAACATTGATGGCCTGGAGCTGGGGCTTTAGTAAGATTATTGATGCCCTTGAGAACGGTGCCGGCTCCGAGCTTGGTATTAGTCCTAATAACACAATTTTAACCGGTGTATCCCGTTGGGGTAAAGCAACGGCTGTTGCCGGAGCCTTTGATAAACGTATCCGTATCACAGCACCTTCCTGTTCAGGGGCCGGTGGAATGGCGGCTTTCCGATATAAGAGCGAGGGTAAAACCTATGACTACTCTTCCATAGGCATTGCTACTCCCCATGTAATGACAGCAAATGAACCCTTAAGTTCTCTTCAATCCTCCGGAGAGCGTCAATGGTTTAATGATAAATTCCTACAGTTTAAAGATGTAAATACCATGCCCTTTGACCAACATCTTTTAGCTGCTCTGACTGCCGAAGAGGATCGTTATATGTTCATTACCGGTTCCTATCTATATGAAGACTGGACAAATCCTCCGAGTATGTGGCTGACTTACCTGGCTGCTAGGGAAGTATTTGAGTTCCTTGGTTTGGATAAAAACATCGCGATACATATCCACAAGGAAGGACATATGGTTACAGATGAAGATATGGTGTATCTGATTGATTTTGCGAATCATCATTTCTACGGCAAGAAAGTGAAAAGTGATTTGAATGATCTGACCACGACCCTTTATGCCGAACCTGCGAATTATGATCCTATCTATGATAAGTATATGAAATAAATCATATATATAAATGAAGTAATAAACTAACCGTATACGCGAAAACGGGCTGATACAAAACACCTATAACAATAGATGTGTTAAGTATTAGCCCGTTCTTATTATTTTGGCTTTTTGTACAAATTGATGGGTGTGATTAATAAAATATAGCTCCCATATTTAATTCAGAGCAGAACAATTTATTATAAATATTAGTAGGGATACATTTGTTGAAGGAATATAAAATACAAGACTATGTAGAAAAGAGCTGCCATCGGAAGCAATATAATGAACTTCATATGTTTTATCTTATGACGAAATAGTCTCATGCCAAGAAACGTACCGATACCTCCTCCGATAAAAGAAAGGATAAGTAGAGTACGCTCCGGTACACGCCACTTATTTTTTATGGCTCTTTGTTTATCATATCCCATGATAAACAAGCCAATGATATTTATAACGATCAGATAAGCCGTTATAAACCTAAATAATATTTCACTCATGTTGTAATCAAACCCTTCTTAGATGAATATATTTTTAACCTACCATTAAGAAATTTCGCAGATAGATTAGATTATGAAAAAGTAATTAGAGATTTACAACGAAACATACGAAGCCAGAATGAAATTAACATGCCAGATGTTAATCCGTTAAGAAACGTGGATTATACCATATTTTTCAGTATCTGCTATCTGCGAAGTTTCATATGCTGCTCAGAAATAACCCGGAGCATCCCCCTTTTCTTAGATGACTAGGGTGTTAAAAGCCTTTCTTCAAACTTGAATTCGTCTATTTGCATATACACTTTCTTTATTCAGAGTGATGCAAACATAGTTTAATAAGCAACTGTATGAAGTCGTTGGTACTTTGACCGCGTGTTTTGCGACCTTATGTACCACTACGTACTTCATCCAAGCGAGCGCGTGCCCGGAATAAACTATGTTTGTATCACGAATATAACAACTAGAATTGTGCAAATTTACGTATGACACTTTATTTCTCGGCTTTTGACACCCTAATCCTAAGATTGGGATGCTCCGGGTTACTGTTTTGTTATTAAGATATACACGTTTCTATTTATATATAACAACCTTTATTGCTCTACATCAATGGCAATACCCAACTCTGTAAGCTGTTTATCATCTACCACATTGGGAGCATCCGTCATCAGACAAGATGCATCCTTCACCTTTGGAAATGCAATTACGTCACGGATACTGTCTTCTTTAGTCATTAACATTACCAAACGATCCAGTCCGTAAGCAAGTCCAGCATGAGGAGGAACACCGTATTTGAACGCATTTAATAAAAATCCAAAGCGTTCATATGCGGCTTCTTTGGAAAAGCCAAGTACCTCAAACATCTTCTCCTGAACATCGCTTTGATATATTCTTACTGAGCCACCGCCAATTTCTGTACCGTTTAATACGATATCATATGCTTTTGCTCTTACCTTACCGGGATTCGTATTAAGAAGCTCTAAATCTTCCTCCATTGGCATCGTAAAAGGATGGTGCTTCGCTGTATATCTTTGTTCCTCTTTGGAATACTCCAATAGGGGGAATTCAGTAACCCAAAGGAATTTATATTCATCTTTTTTTAAGAGCTCCAGATTACGGGCAATCTCCAGTCTTAAGTTGCCAAGCACGGCAAAAACAACATCATCTTCATCTGCTGCAAATAACAATAAATCACCGGCTTTTGCCTCCATAGCAGAAACCAAAGCGCCTAGTTCTTCCTCTGTCATGAATTTTGCAAAGGAGGATTTGAAGGTACCATCCTCATTCACTGCAAGATATGCCAATCCCTTTGCTCCAAAATCCTTCGCATACTCGACCAGAGCATCAATTTTCTTTCTGGGCATATCCGCTTGTCCATTGGCATTAATACCGCGGACTGAACCACCTTTCTCCAAAGCACCGGTAAACACACTGAAACCACAATTTTTTACGACGTCAGATACATCCTTTAATTCCATACCAAAACGAATGTCCGGCTTATCGGATCCAAAACGGTCCATTGCTTCAGTATAAGTCATTCTCTGAATCGGAAGTTCTATGTCAATTCCGATACTCTCCTTGAACATTTTATGAAGCAAACGTTCGTTTACTTCCAATACATCATCCACATCTACAAAGGATAGCTCCATGTCTATCTGCGTGAACTCCGGCTGTCTGTCTGCACGAAGATCTTCATCACGGAAGCATTTTACAATCTGAAAATACCGATCATAGCCGGAACACATTAATAATTGCTTAAATAGCTGCGGTGATTGGGGCAGAGCATAGAAATTACCGGGATGTACACGGCTTGGAACAAGGTAATCCCTTGCACCCTCCGGTGTACTCTTGGTTAACATTGGTGTTTCAATTTCTAAAAATCCTTCTTCTGATAAAAACTGCCGTGTCAAATTGGCCACTTTACTACGAAGAATTAAGTTTTTTTGTAAATCCGGTCTTCTAAGATCGAGATAGCGATATTTTAACCTTAATTCCTCTTTTGTCTTCGATTCCTCTTCAATCGGAAAAGGAGGCGTATCCGCTTCAGAAAGAATTCGAATATCTTTAGCCCTTATCTCTATATCTCCTGTTTTCAGATTCTCATTTATAGCACCGGAACGGGCTTCTACTTTACCTACAACGGCAATTACAAATTCACTTCTTAAACGTTCTGCCTTTGCAAAGCCCTCACTTCCGACATCTCCCTCTTCAAATATAACCTGTAATAACCCGGAACGGTCTCTTACGTCGACAAAGATAATACCACCCTTGTTTCTACTCTTTTGAACCCATCCCATTACAGTAACGGTTTCACCGATTAACTTATTTGATACCTCTGTACATCTGTGGCTTCTACGTAAGCCTTTCATTGATTCAGCCATTTTACATCTATTCTCCTTTGCTTATGCCTATCTAATATTATAATTTCTAATGGAATCATTTTAATTCATTTTATACTATCTGTCCATAGATTTTTCATATACTGTCTCATACATACTTTCATATGCCGCCCCATATTAGTTATAATCTCAACTGAAAAAAATATGTTTTACAAGCTTCTCCACTGTCTAATTTACAGTGTCTTCTGCGTGGATGTATTTTCATATAAATCATTATAAATACATTACTTGTATTTGCTACTGCTTAAACAAAATACGTGTACCGGGCTGATTAATGTATGTACTTTAACCCCCGATACACGTATAAATAATTTAGTCCATAATTCTAGAATAATTATAATTTAAATTTCTTTACGACTCCTTGTAAATCTCCGGCTAAAATTGCAAGTTTTTCACTGGATTTCGCAATCTCTTCGATAGAAGTACTCTGTTCTTCCATAGCAGATGAGGCTTCCTCAGTACTTGCAGCGTTTTCCTGTGCAATTGCTGACAGAGTCTGCATCATATCCAGTATTGTATTCTTGGCACCTATCATATCTTCTTCCGATACATTCAGCTGCTCAACGGCATCCTGTGCTTCCTTCATAGCTTTTGCTATGGACTTATATTTCTGATTGGTGCCGGATACACTAACAGACTGTTCTTTGGTGATAGAGATTACTTTTTCAATTCCTTCAACTGCTTTTGATACAATTTGATTTAGTTCTTGAATTATGTTATCAATGCGTCCTGTAGAATCAGCCGATTGCGCTGCCAGTTTCTTGATTTGATCAGCCACAACAGCAAATCCCTTGCCGGCTTCTCCTGCTCTTGCAGCTTCAATGGAAGCATTAAGGGCCAATAAATTGGTTTGTGCAGCTATGTCAGTAATCACATTACTTGCTTCGCCTATCTGAGCCGTGCTTTCCTTCGTCTTTCGGATAATATCATATATTTCGTTTGTTGCTATGTTGTTCTCCTGTGTGATCTCTGACAAACGCTCAATGTCTTGAAGCCCTTCATCCACAACATTCCCTACTTTACCTGCAGTTTCATTCAGATTCTTCATTTGTTCTCTATTTTTATCTATTACATTGCCTAAGGTAATAACCTGTGAAGAACCTATTTCAGTATTTTCTGCCTGTTCCGAGGCTCCCTTAGCAATTTCTTCAACAGTTTTTGATACTTCATCCGCAGCCAAAGCAGACTGCTCTGTTGTAGCGGTCAGTTCCTCCGCTGTAGCTGATACCAGAATTGCGGAATCTGTAATCTGACCAATAATCTCCCGCAGGCTGTCTACAATCTCCTGCATGGCTCTTGCCATAATACCGTTCTCATCCGGCCATTTTTTTAATTTTTTTGGAACATCTTCGGTAATATCCAGGGATGCAATTTTCTTTGAAATATTAGCCAAAGTTAAAATTGGTTTGGTTATGGTAATACCCATAAATATTACTAGGGCAGCACTTATCAATAGGCCGATAATTACTACAAATAGTATTCTGTTTTGTAAAGTTGGGATTGCTCTTAATAGCTCATGTTCAGCAGCTACAATAACATAGGTCCAGCTTGTTCCTTCCACCGGAGCATAGCCTGAATAAAAGGTATCCTTAGTTTCTTTGCCATCTATCTCTGACCAATATTGATAGCTGGTAACCCCTTTTTTATCCTCTTGCATCTTCTTTACTGCATCCGACCAAGATACGAATTTAGGATCCTCCTCCGCTTTACTAATTGGATTATATTCCTCTAAGACCATAGCTTTATCCTTATGGGCGATAATCTTCCCATTACCTCCCAGCATATAAGCAAAGCCTTCTTCACCGTAGCTGGCATCGTTTGTAATCAAACTGAGGGTATTACCATCCCTACGTCCGATCAGTACCCCTACAACCTTATCATTCTCTAAAATCGGAGTGGCTACCATAATTACCGGTTCATTGATTACCCGGCTGATAATTACTTCAGATACATTCGCTACACCTTCAAAAGCTTTCATCACATAACCCCTGTCACCCAATTGACTTACGGTACCATCGGTGTAGTAAGCGCTACCATCCGGCAAAACAACAGCAATATCAAGAAATTCCGTACCCTTTAGTTCTTCTTTCATAACAGGTAACTGCTTGTCCCATTCCATGGATCTTATTTCTTTTCTTGCTGCAATCCTGGTAAGCGAACTTTTTAATGTCAGAATTCTTGCTTGAACCAGTTTAGCTCCTTCATCAGCTATCATCTCAACGGCATTTTCCGCTTCCTGTATTAGCAATTTCTTTCCCGTATTAATTGATATAACTCCTAATACAGCCGTTACTAAAATAATAATTGTAATAAATGATACCAGTAACTTCGTTCGTATACTATTCATAAGAATTCTCCTAGTCGTGAATTTTTTGTGATTAAAAACCACCAAAAGTTTATTTAATTTTACAACAAAATCCACAAAAATTCAATATATTAGCACACAAATTATCACAAAATTCCAAATATAGTATCGATAAATACACTTTTAATTGTGTATTTTGTAAAATATTTGATAATTGTCAAATTATTATCATTATATTTGCATTATTTTACTATCGTTTTACATGTATTTACATGCACCATGTTAATTTTGTTCAAAGTCAATGCATTTTCGATTACAGGTAGCCGGTCTTACAAAGGTCGTACCTACCCTTACATGCTCCGGATGTATCTGATAAGCCTTTAATGCTTCTTCACTTTCAAATAGACTATCCAATACAAGATCTGAATCCGAGGAACTTAATTGCTGTAAATATACCTTGATTGATATAATACCGGGTATTTTGTCTTTTAATTCCTCCAACTCTCTTTTTATTACTTCAGCGTTTTTCCTGTTCTCCTCCTCAGTAAAGCCCTCAGCATAGTTCCATGCAACAATGTGTCGAATCATGTTAATACTCCCTTCTTTTGATATAGTAAAACTCTAAGTTTGAATATACTCTTTTCATACTATCAGGATATAATATATTACATTGCAGGTAAGCTTGCAATAGCAATCGATTATATCCTGATAGTTGGATATCAATTATTGAACTTTTAGTGTTAAGACTCTATATGAGCAGAAAAAGGCGATGCCGGAAACCCTTCCTTATTGTAGAGATTCGCTCCTTCCGGATTATCCGCCCACGCATATCTAATCCCTACCGGAGCTATGATTTCGTTGCTTGAAACCAGAACGGTATCCCCTTCAATGATTGCATTTGCTTCCACATAGTTGCCGTCCGGTCCACAGATGGAAAAGGTTTTTACTGATTTATCATCAGATCCCTTCGCTATCAACCCACTACCAATATGAGTAAAATATATTCTTAACTGATCTCCTTCGCTTTCCATATGATCATAGAGCGGTCCGCTACATTCCAGATTTTCATTAAAAATCATATTTCTTGCCCAGAATGCTAACCGTTCAGCAACGGTCTTTTTATTCCATGGATGTAAGTCGTTATATTGTCCTACATCTATCGTAACAGCCATTCCAGTACCCGGAAGAGCCAGAGCTCTTCTTTGTTTATCTCTAAGGATTGCCCAACCACTTACTTCAGGTTCCTGTTTCCAAGGGCAAAAATTAGCCAATTGTACGTAAAGAAACGGAATATCTCCCAATCCCCAGTTGGCTCTCCAATCTTTTATTACTGCTTCAAAAAGTTCTTTATAATCCTCGGGATTACCTGTATTTGATTCACCCTGATACCAAAGAACTCCCTGTATACTATATTTCCGGAGGGGGTAAATCATGTTATTATAAACACCCGATGGCATATATTGAAAGAAGGTCGTTGGCGGCAAGGCTCTCATAACAGCACCTAACTTATATCTCCACGGGCCGGATAAAGATATTTCTCCTCTATCAGTCTTAAGTTTATATGGCATATCTGTTATAAAAGCACCAACATTTTCTGTTAAAATAACACGTACTGTCAAAACATTCTTGCCGGGCTTTAGTATCCCTTCCGATAACTTGTAGCGACGGGGTGGATATTGATAACCGGTGCTACCTACCTTCTCTCCATTCAGATAAGTATCATCCCCATCAATAATTGTTCCCAGATAAAGTTTGGCATTTTCCCCTACCATATCTTCTGAAGCATAAAATTCTTTTCGGAACCAGACAGATCCTCTATGTGTTTCCAATTCAGTGCCTCGAAAGCTTGTGGGAATATCAATGTCTTTCCAATCTGTATCATTGAATTCCTCCTTATACCATAAGGTATCACCATTCAAACCGGGATCGGTTTCAAACAGTTCGTGATACCAAGTATTATTACGGGTTTCTTCCTTTTGCTTAACCCCATTCACGTAGTTATCATCTTTACACAGGGTAAGAAGCTCCTTAAATCTATCAAACTTTAACAGTGTCGGTTCACTGATCCAAGCCTCAGCCGGAGTTCCCCCAATCGCTGTATGTATCAAACCGATCGGAACTTTATACGTATCATAGATGTTTTGGGCAAAGAAATAACCTATTGCACTAAAATCATATACCGTTTCGGGTGTCACGCTAACCCAGTTACCATCACACAGTTCGTCAACCGGCCCGTGAAAATCATACATCTGAGGAACCGAAAACTTACGTATTTGAGAGCATTCAGCTCCAGAAACCTCATCTTCAAATAAATCCAACGTACGGCTCACAGGTATCTGCATATTAGATTGACCCCCCAGAACCCATACATCTCCAATTAAGATATCCTTTATCATTTTAACGGTATCCGCACTTTCAATTCGCATTTCATGGGGTCCACCCGGGTTAAGATTCTCTAATAGGATCTCCCATTTACCACTTTTATTCGCTTCAGCCTGATATTCTTTACCTAAGAAAGTTACGTTGACTTTACCAAAGGGAGCTACGGTTCCCCAAATACGTACGGGGCTATGTCTTTGTAATACCATTCCATCGCTAATTAAGGGTGATAAAGCGATACCTTTTCTTTGCTTTTCCATATTATTGCTCTCTCCTTTTTCTTAATGTATAAACTAGCATAATATTATTCGTTTATTAAACACAATAACCGAATGCTAATAAACTAAAATTTTTATTTTCACTACCGTTTTCCATTTTAACTTCTATCACACGTTCCAGCGTTTCTTCATCCCGAAGTACCAGTCTGACTGTCGGGTTATTCCAACCAAACATTCGATAGCCTGATAAAGTAGCGCTTATGATACCGTCTATTATGATTTGAGCATTCCCTTCGGTGATTTCATTACTTTCTTTGAATATTACGAATAAGCTTTTGCAGGTTAAACGCATGATGAGACTGTCATTACCGCTTTTTTGGTTGTGTACCCATCCATTCTTAAATTCTTTAATCGTATCAGAAGCTTTAAAAGATCCCATAGAAATAAGTTCTGCATTCTGAGAATCAAGTAGCTTCATGTTAATAAATGAATTACCGTAGAACGGACGACCTGGAATCTCGATATCTTGCTCTTCCTCTTCATTCATTACTCTATAATAATAATATTTTATAAATTCTGCTATCAGTAAATTGCCATATTCATTAGGATGTATATTATCGTTTGAAAAATGCGACCAATAAAAACGCTTATTTATAATCTCTGGCATAAGTGCATCCATAATACTAATCATTGGTAAATGATAATATTCACCTACTGCCTGCATCTGTCCTTGACAAGAATACCCTGATTCGGATGTCATAAAAAGCAAAATTACCGCCGGTTTTGTATCAGCATTTAATAACTGAAGTATTAAACATTCATAGACTTCCCTACTAACACTATCCTTAGAATCATTCACGGCAAATTCAACAAAGATAATATCCGGCTGATATTGTAAAATATCCCGCTTGGCGCGGATGAGCCCTATGGTCGATGAAGTTCCGTTCATTCCTGCATTCACATATTCTATTTTATCTGATGCTGTGAATAATTCTTTAAAATAATGGTACGATAATGTAGCATAACAATTATTCCAGCTTACCTTTAACGGAAATGTTATAGAAGCACCGAGATAAGCTATGGTTACTTTATCTCCTCGGCGGGCTTTCTTCATAGCTTGTAGTATTCGAAAATTATTACCGGTACTTATTAAAGAACGTTTTATAACTTCAGCATCCGTTATTAAATCATGAAAGTCATTCATCCGGAAGCTACCTCATTTCCTTCTTATCTATCGTTTTATCTATGGCTTCTTAACCTAAAGGATAACTCTCTTATATAAGAAATTTTGCTTTAATAAAATAAAAACTGTCATATATACTATAATAGTATTTTACTCTATTCAGATAATTAATTCTACAAAAAAATGAGTCAATCCATAAGTCATGAAAATCAGAACTTTAGGATTGACTCATCCTTATGATGTTTCTATTTATTCCGCATAGAAATCGTTTATAATTGCATCAAACTGTGCAGATGCTGCTTCAGCAATTTCAACTGCTGATAAAGCTCCAAGTCCGCCGCCATCCATATTGGATCCATATTTATAACTTAAACCGGGTACTTGATAAAGTAGAGAACGTACACCCTGGCCTTCAACCATAGGTTTAATTGTCTCTTCTACTGCTCTGCTATCTCTAACTAGAGCATAGTAATTGGATAAATCACCTTCAGCATCTTCATATCCGGGAGGTGCTGATACCCACTTTGTATAAGCAAATGCGATATCATCGGCAAGCTTCGCATCTAGTCCTGCCGGCATTACACGTACATTACCGGTATACATGGTTTGCATTCTATCGCCGCTGGGACCCTTCGGGAAGAATACATAACCCCAATCATCTTCCATGCTCTGAAGAGCTGAGTTACGGTACCATTCGGTTACCATCATAGCTCCCTTACCGCTTACAAATGCATTCTCAAACCAAGTAAATTCTGCACCTTCAGGATCAGGCATCATATGACCTTTATTATATAAATCTACCGCCAAATTTACAGCAGCTAAATACTCATCGGAATCCTGATTGTTTTCATATCTACCGGTTTCTTCATTAAACCTAACATAATCGGAACCATTACTAAATACTGCTGCCTTAGGAACTTCAACCTGCCAAGCAACGATGGAATACACATCGGTAATACCATCGGAGTTGGTATCCCTAGTTAAAACGTTACACAGTTCCTCAAGTTTCGCCCAAGTCCATTCACCGCTTGCCTGAAGATCATATAAAAGATCAGGTTCTAGACCGGCTTCTTCAAAAAGTCTTTTATTAAAGAATACGCCTAAGCCGGGGCTGTTCTGTTCTTCCGTAAAACCATATACCTTACCGTTTTGTGTCATGTAATCTGTCATGGACGCATTCCAGAGATCATCAGAAAAATCAAAGCTTGGTAAGTCACTAAGCGGATAGAACATTCCTTGCTTTAAGGGTTCCGGAACAAATTTCTGATCCATAATGAAAATATCAGCTGCAGGATCACCTGCCATCGTAGATGTAATAAAGATTTCCTGATATTCAGCCCAAGCACCAATGTTAACCTGTGACAATTTAAAATTGTGTTTCGCCTGAAGATCTTCTCTGTAGAGAAGTGTATCTTCATCTCTTTGTGTTGCAGGTTCTGCAACTTCACCGGTTGACCACCAGTCACCAACCGTAATTTCAATGCCTCCCAGATCTCTTGGAGGTTCCGGGGTAGGTGTTGCTGTAGGTGCTGCTTCTTCCGGATCCTCTTCTTGTGAACTCTCTGCCTCAGGTGTAGGTGTAGCAGTCTTATTAGCTTCTTCCTCTCCCCTAGAACATGCAGCAAGAATAAATACGGTCATTACTAAAAGTAATAAAAATGCACTAATTTTTTTCATCTTACTCATAATCCTTCTCCTTTTTTACTAAATCATAGCTTCTGATTTATGTATATTTTCTACAATATAATAACAAATCATTAAATAACATTATTAGGATTTGCACTATAAGAAGATACAATAGAGAATATACTATCCATATTGTAACAAATTTTATTTGAATAAGCTAATCATTATTGACTTATTATTAGTATAAGTTTATACTTATGTCAGTAGAACAAGATAGAATTTTGTCAGTTTTTTATAATTTTTTGATATCTAGAAGGAGAGAAAGCGATGACACCACAGCAAATCGAATATGTATTAACGCTTAGTGAAGAAAAGAGTTTTTCTAAAGCAGCTCAACGACTCTATATTACTCAGCCTTCTCTCAGTCAATTTATAAAAAACCTTGAAGGCGAAATAGGTGCTCAACTTTTTGATCGTAGCACATTTCCTATTCGGTTAACGCCGGCCGGTGAAGTATTTGTAGAAGCAGCAGGTAAAATCAAAGCAGTGGAAGAGGAATTATATGACCATATTGCAGATTTATCTAATCTAAAAACAGGTAATCTTAAAATAGGTACCAGTCCTTTCCGTGCCTCCTGTCTTTTACCGAAAAGTATTGCAGAATTTCATAAAAAGTATCCCGGAGTATCGATACATATTATGGAAGATGAAAAGGCTAGCCTAGAAAAGGCCGCTTTAGAAGGTAGCATTGACCTATATATAGGTACAGGTCCCTTCGATGAGCGAGTGTTTTATACAGAAGCTCTTGCTGAGGAACAGCTTTATCTGGCCGTACCGGGTGACTGCCTCTATAACAATGAATTACAAAGCTTTCAAGTCAGTTCACAAGATATAAAATATGACACAGTAAATCTGCACAAAACACCCTCCGTAGATTTAGCAAAATTTCAGACAGAGCAATTTATTTTTCAACAGCACAAGCAAAAGCTCTCTTCTCTGGCTCTAGAGATATGTGAGTCTTATAATTTCGAACCTAAGATAATACTTTACAGTGACCGTTTAGAAACAGCTTTCTCCTGGGTATTAGCCGGTATCGGACTTTCCTTTTTACCTGATTTTTTAATACGATTCGGAAATTACGAGAAACACCCTATATATTATAAAATCGATTATCCTGAGGCAACCAGACATCTCTACGTTGCATACCGTAAAAACCGCTATTTATCTAGGGTTGCTGTCGAATATATAGCAGTATTAAAACAATTAATCGGATATGGAACATGGAATATTTCAGAATAAAATTAAGAAATTATATCTTCTGTTATAGCTTCACAATTCTTACTTTATCAATAGAAACATAAAATAGCCTCTTATCATAACAAGAGGCATTTCATTATGAAACAGTTTAATATTTTATTAAATCAAGAATTTACGACCCAAGATTAGTTGCTTTAATTGCTTAATCTCTTCAAATAAATTGACCGTATTATCTTGTAATTTTATCTTTACCTGTAAAGCTGCTTCAACAATCTCCTGTTCCTTAATCCCCCGACAAATCTCACAGATCTCATCAAGCATGCATTCAATAATTTCTGTATTATGATAATCAATTGCATTCTCTATTACCTTTAAATCCAATTCTAATTCAGTTCTATGCAGATTAAGTTCGTTATATGTAAAATCACATGTATCATCCTTGGTAAAAGCATTCCCTTTTCCAAAGGAATTATCTATTTCATTTTCTATGTCCATTTGTGTATCGTAAGCATCTTTAGAAAGCATATCTTCCGATATTGCACTCCCTGATAAATACTCTTCTTTCATGGTTATTGCACCCTGCTGTTTTCGTTTAAAATCTCCTATACGAAATGTCAATGAGAAGTAAAATTCGCTACCACTACCTACAAAACTGTCAACCTTAATTTCGCCTCCCATAATCTCTACCAGCTTCTTTGTAATAGCCAATCCAAGCCCTACACCTCGGTATCTTTTCGTATAAGGACCTTCCACTTGACTAAAACTCATAAAAATGCGTTCTTTATCCTCCTGTGCGATACCAATACCCGTATCATTAATACAGAATTTTAAATTTATGCTATCTTGTTGTATTTCAGTTACATTGACCGACAGGGTGATGATACCTGTATCCGTGAACTTAATGGAATTATCAACTATATTATCAAGAATCTGTTGAAGCTTTTTACCATCACCAATTAAGACCCTTGGTAGTTCAGCGTCAAACTCACTATGCAGCTTCAAATCCTTCTTCATCGCATCAGGTAAATGGGTAATGATAATTCCTTCCAGAAGCTCTAATAGATCAAAAGCTTCTTCTTTAAGACTAATCTTTCCTGACTCTAACTTAGCTAAGTCCAATATCTCATCCACAATATTGGTTAATGCATTGGCGCATTCCTTTGCTATTTTTAATTTGTCTCTTTGTTCCTTTTCAAGATTGGTTAATAAGGTCAAATCCAGCATTCCCATGATACCGTTAATCGGTGTGCGAATTTCATGGCTCATATTTGACAGAAAATCATTTTTTGCTCTATTCGCTGCTTCTGCTGCATCCTTTGCCTCAATTAGTCTTATCTCAGATTGCTTCTGCTTTGTTATATCAGACACAATTGTAACGATTTTATTAGTTTCCGGACTATATACAATAAAGGAAAACCACTTTTGATAGATGGATGAATAATAACTTTCAACTTGGAAGCTTTCTCCTTTGTTTAGTTTATCTTTGTTTTGCAGGAGCTGTAAAATAACAATATCCTTTGAATTTGGAAATACTTCTGAGTAATATTTATATAAAATATTCTCCTTTTTCATATTGACAAAATGTTCAAACTTCTCATTAACTTCAATAAATTCTAAATCTACCGGATTGTTTGATCTGTCATTTAAGATTTTGAAGTATACATATCCGCTATTCATATTCATAAACAGAGAATGATATTTGGCATGACTTTTTAGCAATTCCTTCTCCGCTTTTTTTCGATCGGTTATATCACGGATCACACTGAGTAGAATACGCCTTCCTCCAATATCAGCACCCTGGGAACTAACCTCGACATAGAGTAATGATCCATCCTTTCTTCGATGTGTGGCCTCAAAAAAGATACCCGAGATATCTGCCTGCTGCATCTGCTGTCTTGTTACCGTTTTACTTCTCTCAGGTCATAAATATTTAAAGAACATAACTCCTCATAAGTATAACCGTATGCTATTACAGCTGCTTTATTGGCTTCGATAATTCTACCGTCCAAATCCACAAAGAGTATGATATCCCTGGCATTCTTAGAAAATAATTTATAGCGCTCTAAGATTTCCTCCGTTTCTTTTTGCTCCGTAATATCCGAAATAATGCCAATATAGCACGAAAAGTTTCCATCGAAATCATAACAAGGCGATACTACCAATCTGCACCAACGATAACATCCGTCATATCTTCTTAGCCGGAATTCATAATGCATCTTTTCCTTCTTAGTATGGTGATTTATATGCCCCTTACAAAACACTTGCCTGTCATCAGGTAAAACAAAATCAAACCATCCCTTATCTAACATGGAATCCATATCTTCTCTCACAAAAGAAAGCCCTGCTTTATTCATATATATAATATTAAAATTTTCATCCAGTTTCCATATCATTCCCGGCATCTGATCCAACAGGTTGTTACAGATTATTGCCAGGTCCTTGGTATGTATTTTAGATATTTGCATATTATCATCACCTTAATCCTTTGTTCAAACATTCATATTATAAGTGTTAATTAATACCATGTCAATATTTTACTGATTTATACTGTTTTTGCGCAAGTTTTACATTATTTTTCCACTGTAAAAATAAAAAGTATCCAAATACAAAAAAAGATATATCAAACATATAACTTAATAATCTTCACACGTTTGATATATCCCAATCTATTTAGTTATTATTTCAGATGTTATAACAATTAACTGATACTATATTTAATCAATAAAAAACGCTTCAAACTTATCCAGATCGACCTCTGTTTGTTCTCCTGTTTCCATGTTCTTTACATTGGCTTTGTTATTATTAAGTTCATCTGCACCAATAATTACCGTATTTTTAGCACCAATTTTATTGGCATATTTCATCTGTGCCTTTACACTGCGGTCCAGATAATCGGTTTCTACGATAACTCCGGCATTACGCAGCTTGTGAACTAATTGATATGCAGCTGCTTTAGCTTCCTGCCCAAGAATACCTACATATAATTCAACTGCCGGTTCCGGCTCCAGCTCTACCCCTTCCGCCGCCAATTCATTAATGATACGCTCTATACCAAAACCAAAGCCTACCGCCGGTATATTCTGCTTTTCATCCACCTCATGCACCAGATTATCATATCTGCCGCCACCACAGATAGTAAATCCATCTTCATTCACAAATTCAAATACGGTCTTTGTATAGTAATCAAGTCCTCTTACGATTTCCGTGTCAACTTCAAAAGGAATATTAAGCTTAGTAAGAAGATTCTGCAGTTCATCAAAGTGATTTTTACATTCCTCATCCAGATACTCTATTGTTCGAGGCGCATCCTTGACTATGGTTTTACAGGTAGGTACCTTACAGTCAATTACCCGTAAAGGATTCTTTAGCATTCTTTCTTTGCAGGTAGGACATAACTGGTCCTTATTCTTTTCCAAAAAGCTTAACAATGCTTCATTATAGGTAGTACGACAACAGCCACAACCAATACTGTTAATATGGAGCTTTGCACCATTTAAGCCCAGTTCCTTCATAAACTGTGTAAGGAGGGTTATGATTTCTACTTCTGCCAATGGTCCGGCTGCACCAAAGATTTCCACACCAAATTGATGATGCTGACGAAGCCTACCGCTCTGGGGGTTTTCGTAACGAAATGCCGGTGTAACATAGAACAGCTTCGTCGGTTGGACTTCCGCATAGAGACTATTTTCCAGATAAGCACGCACCGCTCCTGCGGTTCCTTCCGGCTTAAGGGTGATACTACGGTTACCCTTATCATCAAAGGTATACATCTCCTTCTGCACCACATCGGTGGTCTCACCCACACCCCTTTGGAACAGAATTGTATGTTCAAAAACAGGGGTAATAATCTCCTTTATATTGTAAGCTTTGCATATCTTTCTGGCGATGCTCTCAATTATGGTCCGCTTGTGCATATTTGATCCATACCAGTCCTGCGTACCCTTAGGTCTTTGTGTAATCATGTAATCCTCCTAACTTGTTATTAAGGAAAACTTAAGGATAGGTTCTCCGTAATATTCAATTTTTTTAGATATATAATATTTATACTTCTCTAAGTTATTATAAATTGCGAACATTTGGTATTCTTTATGGTTATTCTATTGATAACAATACTTTATGTCAAGTACTGTTATCAAATAAATAAAACAATGTGGTTTCTATAATTTTCTGTTTTTACCCAGAAAATCCTTTTTTCTTTGTATCATTTCATCTATTCTACTAATGTAGTCCATTACACTCTTTACATTATCTACCCGTTCAATACGGTTTTCATTATGGAATACGAACTTCGACATTGCACCGGCACCAAGAGCCAGAATTGTCTGCTTCTCTTCCATAATCAGAATATTATAAAGACCTTCCAGCCCATATCTGGCATAACCGATGTTCTCCAGGTTATCTGCCATATTCTTTTGTCGATAAAGATAATAAGGGAGATAATCGTTATTCTTTGCAAACTCAAAGGTTGCTTCTAACATATCCGATGTATCCGTTGCCTGTAATTCGGTATAATTGTCTTTATCCGTATTTAATCTGGCCGCTCTTTTTATTGCCAATGTGTGCACCGTAAGTCCTTCCGGATTAAGCTTTTCAATCTCTGTTAACGTCTCCTTAACGTCGATCACATTTTCTCCCGGAAGACCAATGATGATATCCATATTAATGTTATCATGACCAATTGCCCTAGCCATAGTAAAAGCTTCCCTTATCTGCTCCACAGAATGCTTTCTTCCGATTAAATCGAGGGTTTTTTGATGCATGCTTTGAGGATTAATAGAGATACGATTGACTCCCCTTTTTTTTAAAACAACCAGTTTTTCTCTTGTAATGCTGTCTGGTCTGCCTGCTTCTACACAAAATTCCCTGACATGGGTGAAATCAAAATGTTTTTTAACACTCTCGATTAACTTATCTAGTTGCTCTGCTGATAGTGTTGTTGGGGTTCCTCCTCCAAAGTATACGGTCGTCAGTTTTTTATCCGGAAAGCAGGTTGCTCCGTATGCGATCTCCTTATGCAGTGCACAAAGATATCTATCTACATAATTGGAGAAACGTTCAATAGAATAAGAGGGAAAGGAACAATAAAGGCAGGTACTGGGACAGAAAGGTATCCCAATATATAGACTGTAGCCATTACGATAATCCATATCCTCAAGAAGCTTCTTCTCTCTTCGGGCAATTTCTATACTCAACTGAATTTTTTCAAGTGAGCACAAATATTCTTCCTGCATCTGTAATCGAATTTTTTCTTCCGTAAATCCCTGTTCCAACATCTCATATACAAGTTTGGTTGGGCGAATTCCGGTTAGGATACCCCACGGCAATTTCTTGTTTAATTTATGGGACAGCATTTTATATAGCAGCCGCTTCATGGCATTTTTATATTGGGATTTTTGATCTTCAATTTCTAGTGTATCTATCGATTGAATACCCTCTTCCCCTGCCGGATTAACCATAGTGATCGAAATTAGCTCGGGATGAAATAATACACGGATTATATAAATCTCCGCCATATTAGCAACAATTTCACCTTTATTATTATGATTCTCTAGTGCAATATCGATCATCCATGAATCAGATTGTTCAACTTTAGTTTCTTCTTTTTCACTATACACTTTAATTATTTCATTTGGATAGAAAGCCTTAACCAAAGGATAAACATCATTCTCATAGGCCTTATCCGACAGGATAATTTGTATCATTTTTTCTCCTATTATTTTACATCAAACAATTTTTTATTTAGTATTTCTTTGTAAAGGAATAATATTAATATTATGTCAATTATGACTTCGCATCGATTGAAGCTAATTAAGTAAATACTATATTATAATACTAGGTGATTTATGAATTATAGAATAACTTTTCGTTTATTAATTAAGTATCTGATAAAGTTTATTCCTTAATCTCTTATCAGGTAAAAATTATTCTCCTTCTCATATCCGACGGTAGTAGACATTCCGTGACCCGGATAAATCAACGTTTTATCCTCTAATAACATAAGCTTATTCAAAATAGACTCTATCAGAAGTTGTCCATCTCCGGTTGGAAAATCTGTACGACCAACACTTTCTCGAAACAAAGTATCTCCACTGATTAAGCAACCCTGTTCTTCAAAATAATAGCATACTCCACCAGCGGTATGACCAGGCGTATGGATTACCTTTAGGATAAATCCGGCGATAGTAAGTATCTCCTGATCCTTAAGTAAAACATCCGCGGTCAGGCTAGTTGCTCTACCCATAAGAGAAGATGCATTTAATGCAGGATCGCTAAGCAGCTTTGCCTCCGCTTCATGGGCATGAATTTTAGCCTCTGTAAGCTCTGACAACTCTTTCGCTGCTAAGATATGATCAAAATGACCATGAGTTAACAGGATTGCCTTACAAATGAGGTTATTAGTTTTCAAATAATCAATTATTTTAACGGCTTCAGCTGCCGGATCGATTACAATCGCTTCCTTACTCTGCGTATTACTAATAATATAGCAATTGGTTTGTATCATACCGAGTACAAGGGTTTTCATATTAAAATTATTCATACATAATACTTCCTTATCTTAAATTATCTCTATATTAAGTCTTCTCAAGAAATCGGCCTGGTTAATCAAAACATAGATGAATCTTCTAAACAAGCTAACAGCAGGCCTGCCATAATTTCCATGACCCATCAGCCTGCTGTTCTTTCAATATCTATAACACTTTCCACGTTACGGATTTTGGCAATGATCTCATTTAACTGCTCTACTCCATTGATTTCAAATCCAATACTAATGGTAGCAGTACCCTGTTTACTGGTTCTAACGTTCATGGAGGTTACATCAATTTTATTTTCCGTAAATACCTTGGATACATCCACCAGTACACCAGTCCGATTATTGGCATATATTTTAATCTCAGCAGTATATACCCCACCGGTGACTTTGCCATCTGCAATGTTCCATTCGGCATCAATTAGTCTTGCCCTGTCTTCTTCCGGAAGATTGATTACATTAATACAATCCGTACGATGAATGGAAACACCCCTACCCCTGGTTACGAAGCCTACTATTTCGTCACCCGGAACTGGGCTGCAGCATTTTGAAAAGCGAACTGCTACATCATGAATTCCTTCAACTACAATTCCACTCTTTGATTTCTTCTGAGGTAATCGGGTATCTTTAAAATCGGATATTGTTTCAAGTACATTCTCATCGGTAATTTCTTTTTTATGCTTCTTTTTATATTCCTCCAGAAGCCGGTTCACTACCTGACCTTCTTTTAATCCGCCGTGGCCGATTGCCGCAAGAATTGATTCCCAATCACGGAAGCCGTATTTACGCATAACAACATTGATAAATTCCGACTTTAATAAATCACTTAGAACAATACTCTTGGTTTTACAATAGTTTACAACCAATTCCTTGCCTCTGGTTATATTATCATCCTTTAGCTCCGATTTAAACCATTGATTAATTTTATTCTTAGCCTGCGTACTCTTAACGATACTAAGCCAGTCACGGCTGGGCCCTTTCGAATTTTGCGAGGTCATAATCTCAATACGGTCACCGTTTTGTATGACATAATCGATGGGAACTAATTTACCGTTAACTCTGGCACCTACCATTTTATTGCCTACGGCGCTGTGAATACTGTAGGCGAAATCAATAGGATTCGATCCGGTTGGCAGGGTCTTTACATCCCCGGTGGGCGTAAACGCATATACGCTTTCCGAAAATAAATCAAAGTCATTCTTAAGTAAACTTAAGAATTCTTTGTTATCCGATAAATCTCTCTGCCATTCGAGAACCTGACGAAGCCAGGTAAGCTTCTCTTCCTCAGCATTGGAAGCATTCCCTTTACCGTCAGCCCCTTCTTTATACTTCCAATGGGCTGCAATACCATATTCTGCCGTACGATGCATATCATATGTTCGTATCTGAATTTCAAAGGGCGCTCCCTTTGGCCCGATTAACGTCGTATGGAGAGACTGATACATATTGGGTTTTGGCATAGCTATATAATCCTTAAAACGTCCGGGAATTGGTTTATACATTTCATGGATCACTCCAAGGGCTGCATAACAATCCTTCAAGGAATCAACAATAATGCGGACAGCAAATAAATCATAAATCTGTTCCAAAGATTTATTCTGGTTCACCATTTTCTTATAGATACTGAAAAAATGTTTAATACGTCCATCGATTTTCGCAGGAATTCCCGCGGCATCGATATGGGTTCGAACCTCATTCACTATGGTGTCAATATATGCCTGTCTTTCACTTTTTTTCGTTGCTATTTTCTCAGCCAGTTCCTTATATACATCCGGTTCCAGATATTTTAAGGATAAATCATCTAGTTCTATTTTAATCTTAGAGATACCAAGCCGTTGTGCAATCGGTGCATAGATATCCATCGTTTCTCTGGCAGTTTCCTTCTGCTTTTCCGGTTCTTTGTATTTTAATGTACGCATATTATGCAGACGATCTGCCAGTTTAATTAATATAACACGGATGTCCTTCGCCATGGCAAGGAACATCTTTCTTAAATTCTCTGCCTGAAGCTCTACCTTATCCATGGAATAATTAAGCTTGGTCAGCTTTGTAACACCATCAACTAATAGTGCGATTTCTTCAGAAAACATGTCTGTAATCTGAGCCACAGTAAATTCGGTATCTTCTACTACATCATGAAGAAGTCCTGCTACGATACTCTCCTTATCCAGTTCCAGCTCTGCTAATATATTGGCAACACAGAGCGGATGGACAATATAAGGTTCTCCTGACTTGCGCAATTGATCCTTATGGGCATTATCAGCAAGATGATAGGCCTTTTCTATCATGGAAATATCGGTAGAAGGATGATAACTACGAATCTTCGCAATTAGTTCCTGATACAAAGCTTCAGGCGAAGTAAAATCAGCAGGCGCATTAATAACAGCCTGACTCTCAAGTACATCCTGATCATAAATTTCATTTATTTCTTCCATGATATCACCACCTTACTTTAACAAATTAGTACACCTGGTTCCCATAAAACCTTTCGCTTTAAACGAATAAATGGTATGCTAATTCGTCTATTATCAGTTTCTTTATCGAATCGTTATCTATATTATATTAATATTTTTTTGAAAATTCGTTACTATAATTTATCTTATCATTAAAACAATGTCCTTTTATTTCTAGATGAAATAATGTAATTATTTCATTATTTACCTTCATATTTTATTACAGCCTCAACATCATAACCTTGAAGTTTAGCTCGTCCGTTTAAACCTTTTAACTCCATTAAAAAGATTATTTTTATAACTTCTCCCCCAAGTTCCTCAATAAGTTTCGTAATCGCCTCGATGGTACCTCCCGTCGCAATCAGATCATCTATAATTACAACCTTCTGTCCCGGCTTTATGGCATCCTTATGCATCTCTATGACCGCTTTTCCATATTCCAAATCATATTCCATAGAAACGGTCTCACAAGGTAATTTTCCTTTTTTCCGTACGGGAATAAATGCTTTATTTAAGTTATATGCGATCGGGACACCAAAGATAAAACCTCTCGATTCGGGACCCGCGATTACATCAAATTCTACATCCTTAAGAAGTGCCTGCATCTGATCAATTGCTAATTTTAGGCCATCCTTACTCTGCAAAACGCTGGTTACATCACGAAAAATAATACCCGGTTCCGGAAAGTCCGGTATACTTCTTACATAGTCTTCAATTTTCTTCATCTTACACCCATACCTTTCTGAAAGGCTTTTGTAATCCAATTGCCTTTTATACATGATTATATCACTACCAATGAATTTTTAAAAGCGTATTTCATATATGTTATTTAATTTCTACAAAATATAACAAATAATTCAAAAAGTTCCATAATATTTTCCATGAATTTTTTCTGTTTTTAAAACATATTCAACATTAACGGTAATTTTGAATCATTAGTTGTATGCTTTTAAAACCGTTGTATTCATTTATTCTTGGAAAATATGTAATCATCAACCTTATCTTTGACCCTCTTCCGGTTCTTAATTTATCTGCCTCTTCTACCCCATAAGCATCACTTATGTAAGAAAAAAACTGATTGACATCCCCAAAATATAAGGCTTCCATTTCGCATCCATATTGATCTTCAAGACGAAATTTAATTCCGCTGGAATTTTTGCCGATGATGAAAGCTGATTTAATCTTTAAATCCTTTTCAGCAAATAAGGGTTTTTCATTTCCTTTTCCAAAAGGCTCTAAAATCTTTAATTCCTCTATTAAGGCCTCGGTTATGTAGCCGAATGGAAGATGGATATCAATGGTAACCTTCGGTACCAGCATTTCATCCGTTAGTATGGTATTATCATTTAAACATTTTCTTAAAACCTCAATATTTTCAGGAAATAACGATAGTCCGGCGGCCATTGGATGCCCTCCGACCTTAAGCATCAAATCCCTGCATTTTGATAGTTCCTCAATCATATTATATTGCTCTATCGATCTTGCTGAACCTTTTATGCAGTCTTCCGCGTCCGTTAGAACGACCGTTGGCTTATGAAATCGTTCTTTTACTCTTCCTGCGATAATTCCTGCTAAACTTTCATGGCAATCCTTTAGATATACCACAAGTACCTTATCATCTTTAAGCGGACTGTTTTCAATTAATTTAATTGCCTTGTCCACATTGTCCAAGGTCATATCTTTACGGACATCATTTAAAGAGCGAACACCGGCTGCCAGCTCTACCGCCTCATTTTCATTCTCAGAAAGTAGAAGCTCCAAGCCCTTCTTTGCCGTATCAAGTCTTCCTGAAGCATTTAGACAGGGACCGATTACGAAGCCAAGATGAAATACATTCAGCTGCTCTTTCTCTATTCCGGCTGCATCCATCAATGCAGATAATCCTTTATTCTTGGTTCTCTTTAATAACGAAAGTCCGTATTTCACGATAATACGGTTTTCATCTACTAGGTCCATTACATCACAGACCGTTGCTATCGCTGTATAAGACAATAATTCTATTTTATAATCCTCTTTATCTTGACATTCATATCTGTCAAGTAGTGCAACGATTAATTTGTAAGCAATTGCCGCACCGCATAATCCCTTAAAAGGGTAGGTACAATCAGGTTGCTTCGGATTTATAATAGCATCTGCCTCAGGTAGTAAAATCTCATCCTCAAGTTGTACTAGGCTATGATGGTCGGTAATAATTACAGTCATTCCGTATTTTTTAGCCAGACTAGCCTGTTCCAGCGCCACAATTCCGTTGTCACAGGTTAATATAGTATCCACTCCATCTTTATAAGCAGCCTCCACCATGTTAATGTTAATTCCATAACCGTCTTTTATACGATCCGGTATTTCATAATCCACCTCAGCCCCCAATAAACGTAAGGTCCGATATAGCATATAGGTTGAAACCACACCGTCCACATCATAGTCTCCGATAATACGGATTTTTTGATGATTATTTATCTTTTCCTTCAAGATACTACAAGACTTTTCCATGTCTTTCATCAACATAGCATCATGCATTTTATCCATATTAGGATTAAGAAAGGCTTCTATATCTTCCGAATCTTCCAATCCCTTATTAACGAGACAGCGCGCCAGTACTTCACTTATCTTGCACTGCTCCATGATTTTTTTAAAATCCGCTTTTTTATTTTTTATTACCCAATACTCCATGAAACCTCCACGTAATATACCTATGTCCTTGTTGCAAAATCGTTTCGGGGTATTTTAAAACACTGTCCTTGGATAAATCTATGCATTCCATATTCGCCCTAATAAGAACAGTTTTTTATAGTAATCGCAAGCGTTACAATAACTTTAGTGAGAGATTATAGTACATCTCTCACTAGGGTATCCAAAATGATTATCATATGTGTTTTATATCAACTCACATGTTTTTATATCATCCTCACTTGATTCTATCATTCTTTTGCTGATGAGGAAAATTTCTTATAAAACATATTCCAAAGCGCTCCTGAAAGGAATACGGAGGAGTATCCTCCGACAATGATACCTGCCATTAAAGGCCCTGCGAATACTTTAACACTTTCAACACCCAGAATAAATAACATCACAACCATGAAAAGGGTTGTTACAGAGGTGTTGATACTTCTGGATAAGGTCTGGGTAATACTTTTATTTACCACATCTTCGACAGTTTCCATATTTAACTTCTGTGCCATATTCTCACGAATACGGTCAAAGATAACAATGGTTGCATTAATGGAATATCCGACAATTGTCAGCATACAAGCAATGAAGGTACTTCCGATAGATATCCTTGCAACCGCATATACCATAAATACGATTAATACATCATGAACCAATGGTATTACAGAAGCTAGGGCAAAACTTAAGTTCTTAAATCTGAACAGAATATAAAGCAACATAGCGAAGGTCGCCACTACAACCGCTAACACGGCATCCTGCCTCATCTCAGAACTGATAGCACCACTAATTACTTCTGTCTGAATTAGTTCGGGATCTACCGCGTATTTTTCTACCAGCTTGTCTTCTAAATCCTTTCTTTGATCCACAGATAACTCTCTGGTACGAATAATCAATGTATTTTCTCCCTCTACCTTAGAGGTTTCAACATTCGGATATCCGGTTACATCTCTGACTAACTGTTCTATTTCTACATTATGGCTGCGATCAAACTTTTGTGGAAAGGTTACTGCGGTTGATGTTCCACCAACGAAATCTAGTCCATACACCAAAGCCGATCCGGTATTGATCTGATGGAAAACCATAGCTACAATTCCGGTTATAATTAATAGAGAAGATACAACAAAGACTTTCATTTTATGTTTCAGGAATGGAATTGGTTTGCGCTCTTTTTGAGTTCCATACATACCCTCTTTGTTAAGTCCTAAACCAAAGAAGGCTGACAGGATAAATCTGGTGATTACCAATGCAGTGAAAAGCGATAATACGATACCAAGTGCTAACGTGTAGGCAAAACCTTTCACTGTACCGGTACCAAGCAATGCTAATACTACAGCGGCAATCAACGTAGTAATATTACCATCGATGATAGCAGATAACGCTTTATTAAAACCTATCTTAATAGAGGAACGTACTGTCTTTCCTGTAGCCATTTCCTCTCTGATTCTTGAGAATATAATACAATTGGCATCCACCGCCATACCGATCGATAATAAGATACCTGCAATACCCGGTAGCGTTAAGGTAATATTAAATACATTTAATAATATTACAATGAGAGACCCATAGATAAATAACGCAATGGCAGAAGCAAGTCCGGGTACACGGTAATAAAAAATCATAAAGAGGATAACCAATATAAAACCGATAAGACCTGCCATTAAACTGGTATTAATCGCTTCTGTACCCAGCTTAGCTCCAACTACATTGGAACGTAATTCTCTTAACTCCAAGGGTAATGCTCCGATTCTGATGGTGGAAGCTAATTTACTTGCTTCTTCAAACGTATCTTGACCTGTGATATGTGCTACTCCATTTGCAATTACACCCGTAACTGTAGGTGCACTGATGATCTGTTCATCATATACGATTGCTATGGTTTTATTAATATTAGCTGCGGTGGCTTTCGCAAATTTTTCCCTACCAGCATCGTTTAAAGTTAGTTCTACAACATTTTGTTGAAACCCTAATTCATTCTGTACGATGTCAGGTTTTGCATCCACGATATCAGCGCCTTCGATTACAATATTTCCGGCTTCATCAATAAATTGAATTGCACCGGCTTTACCAAGCTCCTGTAATATCATATTGGCATCCTTAACACCGGGAATGTCCACATTAATACGATTGTCGCCTTCCTGATAAACCATGGATTCTGTACTGTAATTTTGTACTCTCATCTGCATTTTGTAGATTGTATCACTTAATTCTTCGCTCGTAGGTTCTTCCTTTATCGTCTCGTAGGTAATACTTACACCGCCTGCAAGATCAAGTCCCAGCTTTATATCGGAGGCGCTACCGGTTTTTTTCTCTCCAATACCGTATATCGCAATATAGATCAATGCAGCTAAAGCTACAAAAACCAGTAGAAGCTTTCCGATACTTTTACCCTTGTTTTTCATATAAAATTCCTCCTAGAATTCTCTTGATTAATTATCTTTATTGTGATACCGGTTTTCTATAGACTAGCCGGTCCAAATTTATATCGAAATATGCATTTAATATCTGTAATCATCAAGTATTATACCTATTTTATCATTCAATAAAATCGAAGTAAATTCTTAATTTTCATCCATCCCGGCCGCTTTTAACATGATCGCACATTCAACCCGTTTTTTTTGAAGCTCACAGCCGATATCATAAGTATCATTGATATCACCATGAAATTTAAAGGAATTTGCGGCGCAACCACCGCTACAATAGAATTTAGCAAAACAACTTCGACATTTATCCTTGGAATAAACATTACATTGCTTGAACTCTTCTCTTAGTTGTTCCTTCTTGATACCATCATATACATTTCCCATTAAATAATCGGTGTTTCCGACAAATTGATGGCAGGGATATAAATCTCCCCAAGGGGTAACTGCCAAGTATTCTGTTCCGGCACCGCAGCCGGATAGACGCTTTGCAACACAGGGTCCACCGGATAGATCCAACATAAAATGAAAGAAGTTAAACCCTCTGCCTTCTCTTCCCCGCTCCAGCATTAATCTGGCTAACTTATCATACTCTTCAAATAAAATTGGTAAATCCTCTTCTTTGATAGAATACCTCTCCTCAGGTAATGCAACCACCGGTTCAACTGATATTTGTTTAAATCCCAAATCTGCCAGATGTTTTACATCTTCAGAAAAATCAAGATTGTTCCCAGTAAATGTTCCTCTTACATAATAATCAGTTTGCTTCCTACTTTCTGCTAGTTTTTGAAATTTAGGAAGAATTAATTCATAACTTCCTTTTCCGTTCCTGGAAGGACGCATTTTATCGTTCACTTCTTTACGCCCGTCAATACTTAAAACAACATTACTCATCTCCCGATTAGCAAATTCCATAACCTCATCATCCAGAAGGATACCATTGGTAGTCAGTGTAAACCGGAAATTTTTATTATGAAGTTTTTCCTGCTCCCTTCCGTAGGTTACAAGATCCTTAACCACCTGAAAGTTCATGAGCGGCTCGCCACCAAAGAAATCAACTTCCAGATTTCTCCTGTTTCCCGAATTAGCTATAAGAAAATCCAAAGCCTGTTTGCCGACCTCATAGCTCATTAAGGATCGGTCTCCCTGATATTCTCCCTCCTCAGCAAAGCAATACCTGCAAGCAAGGTTGCAATCATGGGCTATATGTAGGCATAAGGCCTTCACCACCGTAGAACGTTGCTTAAACTCACTGATATAATCCTCATATAAATCTTTCGTAAAAAGTGCTCCATCCTTCTTTAGCTGTTCAATGTCTTCCATTACCTCCATGATCTGACGGACAAGAGCTTCTATATTTTCTGTAAACTCTTCTTTATTATCATTAGCAGTTATAAGCTTCATATACTCCGGCTTTGTATACTTTTCAACCATGGCAGATATGATGCTTCCCTGATTATTATTTTCATACAATGCGATGATATCATATGCCAAATCATCAACAACATGGACCATACCGCTGTTTACATCCAATACGATATTGTATCCATTATTTTTAAACTGATGAACCACTGTTCATTCCTCCCTAATCTTCACAACGAATGGGACTGTCTCAAAATATCTTCCCAAAAATAGCTGTGATTTTGCAGAAAAATATTTTGAGGCAGCCCCACAAATCATGATGAGTTCAATCATCAACCTAGTTTATTACCACAAGAGCTTACATGTCTGACGGGTGTTACTTAGCACTCTTCAACCAGCGATATTCTCTTATCTTAGTGGTGTGAATATAATTACAAAATCTAAATGTGCTTATGTACAGTTTTATTTATTTTCGCAGCTTTGATTGCCGACTGTACAGGATGTCTTACATGCTGATTGACATGATGTCTGACATTCGCCACAACCACCCTTTTTCATAGTTTCTTTCAGGTTTCTTGTGTTTAAAGTCTTGATATGTTTCATTCTTTTGCCTCCCTTGATTACACTAACGCAGATTAGGAATAACACCTGCCTATGTATAGTTCTACATACGCAGATTAGGAGCTCGAAAACTTCGTTTTCAGACGAATCCGTAGGATTCGTTGCTCACCATTACACTTATCCATGATGTTTTCTCGTGCAAGCACGGAAACATCCTAGCTTTCATGGACGTCTACTTATGTATAGTTCTACATACGCAGATTAGGAACTCGATTACTGCGTAATCTCGTTCACGTTGCACTTATCCATAAAATCCATGATGTTTTCTCGTGCGAGCACGAAAACATCCTAGCTTTTATGGACGTCTACTTATGTATAGTTCTACATACGCAGATTAGGAACTCGATTACTGCGTAATCTCGTTCACGTTGCACTTATCCATAAAATCCATGATGTTTTCTCGTGCGAACACGAAAACATCCTAGCTTTCATGGACTAATCTGCTATTTCGTGGATATTATATCATATGTATATGCATAAGAAAAGAGTTTTTTGCAATTCTATTATTATGAAATAAATGATATTTTTGGTATATGGTATTGAAATGATAAGGTACGGCATGATATAATATATCATATCGTTATCAAAACTACATCACTATAAAAATATTTAATAAATAATTAAATTTTCTTTAGAAAGGTTGGTGTAATAAAATGAAGAACTTTATTATTACTACAGATACTACCTGCGATTTACCTCATGATTATCTAGTTAAATATAACATTAGGCTGCTTCCTTTATATTATAACTTTAATGGGGTGGTTTATGGTGATAAAAACGAACTGGAGCCTAAGGAGTTTTATGATAAAATGCGTGGCGGCGCTATGCCCACCACCATGGCCGTTAATCCAGAAACAGCAAATGAGATTTTCAAAGAATTAATTGATGAGGGATATGATATTTTACATATTGCTTTCTCTTCTCCCTTAAGCGGAAGTTGCTCCATAGCTGCAACCGTTGCCAGAGAGCTATGTGAAGAAAATCCTGATGCAAAAATTATAGTTGTTGATTCTCTGTGTGCCTCTATGGGTGAAGGACTTCTTGTCCATAAGGCCGTTCAGTTAAAAGAAAACGGTAAATCTTTAGATGAAATTGCTGATTGGCTTGAACAGAATAAATTAAATCTATGCCATGTCTTTACGGTAGATGATCTACATCATCTCCATCGGGGTGGCAGGGTATCTAAGACATCTGCAATTATCGGAACTTTAATTAATGTAAAACCGATATTACATGTGAACGACGAAGGACGCCTGATTCCGCTAGTCAATGTAAGAGGAAGAAAAAAAGCCTTAATCTCTTTGGTAGATAATATGGAGAAACGGTTGGAAGGCTTTATAGATAAGAATGATATTGTATTCATCAGTCATGGTGATTGTGTGGAAGATGCAGAATATGTAGCAGAATTAATAAAAGAGAGAATTGGAATTCAGAATGTTATGATTAATTTCATCAGTCCTACGATCGGAGCCCATGCCGGTCCCGGAACCGTAGCCTTATTCTTTATGGGTAATACAAGATAATAAAGTATCGTCCGTTTCGTAAAACAAAAGGTTGTGTTCTATGAAACGGACTTTTTTAATTTCTGAGAAATTCGCACTGTGTGTTTCATCCGTTATTGTAAAAGGTTGTTCAATATCAAATAGCTATTCATTTTTTTATTTCTTTCTATGAAATTTTCAATTAAATTCATTTTAACGGAAAGATCCGTTATGCAGATTGCTAACTACTTCTGTGACACGATTTTTAGCTTCATCCCCTGACGTTGATCCTTTTATATAATTTACCAGCTCCTGCTTCTTATCATCTGAAAGGTTAACAAAATTAGTCATAGCTTTCATATCCAATGCCAGTCGAAATCCCAGGCCTTCGGGAATTTCGTTATTTAAATTAACCAAACTCATAATTATACTCCTTTCAATCTATATTTCGGTTCCTTACTCATAAAAATCAACCTATTGTCTCATCAATAAATCTCTCTCATATTATATTATTTGAAAGTTTCTCAGATTTATGTGTTATTCATAAGTTTTCCTCTATTATCATTGGATTTATAATCCTTGGTTTCCACTTATTTTCATTGACTCTGTTACAGTAACTATTGATATTAAGTATTTTTATATCCTCATATCAAACTAAGTGTGCCAAACAAGGTAGTTATTGAGATGTTTTGTTGATACAGCATTAAAGGTATTCATAAATAACATCGAATGGTAGTTGTTGATTTTTTGTGTGTTGTAAATGCCTTTTTCTTTGCCCAATTTTAGCTGTATTAAATGATTTTATTGCTTTTGAAAAATCTGACATAATCGTTTTATACGTACAAAGGTTTGACGATAGGCATATGCAACTCTTTGCTGATAGTTCTATTCGTAAAAAACCAATAGAGTTCGGAATATGATAAAAGGTGTTTTAAAGAAACATTTATTCTATTCATGTTTCTTTAAAACACCTTTTTATTAATATATATATATCTTCTGTTAAGATTCAGATAACCAACTTATCTAACCTGTAGCAATGCTCTCTTCATTCGCTTTATCTAAAATCTGTTCGATATCCTTAAATCGAAATATCCAGGTTAATAAAAATCCGATAATAAATCCAAGGATACAGGCAAAGAAGAAGGTCCAGAAACCCTCTCCAAAATAAACCACTAAGGATACCATGGATGGAAATGCAAAGGAGACTGCTCCCGCACTTGATGTTCCTACGATACCTCCACCAATCGCCCCTGCGATACAGGCTGCCACCATCGGGCGTTTCAGTGGTATGGTTACGCCATAAAGTACCGGCTCAGTTACTCCAAGAATTGCTGTTATGGAACCGGAGAAAGCAATCGTCTTCATTCTTTTATTTTTTGTCATGAAGCTAACTGCCATCGCTGCGCCTGCCTGTCCAAGGACGGCAGGTCCTAGAAGCGGCAAAATGGTATCTACCCCATAGGCACTGATATTACTTAAGATAACCGGAACTAGACCCCACTGGAAACCGAATACCACCATAGGCTGCCAAATCAATCCAAAGATTGCTCCGGCAACTATGGGACTGAAATTATATAAGGTATGGAAAGATTTTGCTAAAACATCCCCGATAAAGGTTCCGAATGGTCCAAACACCAAAAACGTAACAGGAACTACGATTAAGACCGCTATCATCGGTTTTAAAAAGCCTTTCACCGCCCTTGGAAGGTATCTCTCTAAGGGTATCTCTACATAATGCAATAGTCCCACTGCTAGAATAATCGGTATCACACCGGAGGGGTAGGTAACAGAGCTGACAGGTAACCCTAAGAAATCAAGCCCTAACCCCTTCTCAAAAACAGCTGTAATATCAGGATGAACCAGTGCCACTGCAATCATGACTGAGGTAAACGCATCTGCTTTCAGCTTAACCGATGCCGTATATGCCAGAAAAACCGGAAGATAATAAAAGAATGCATCAGCTATGGCATATAGTATTCGATAAGTTCCATCTGTCTCTGATAGAATACCACCGTTAACAACTAAGGTAAGGATTCCCTTTAATAAAGCTGCTGCCATCAGAACATTAAGGATTGGTATAAAGATACCCGATATAGTATCTATAATTTTATTAAAAACATTCTTATTCTGCTGTGATGTCAAATGATTATTTCCTTTCTGTCGCAGATATAAATTCTTCTACGAGATTTTCAATCGTCTTTAAGCTACTTCTCCAAAACTGTGGCTCCTCCAGATTAATGTCAGCTTCTTTCGCAGCACCCTCAACATCCATTACCGTAGTTGCATTTAATAAAGCTCTGTATTTAGGAATGAATTCTTCTCCCTCAACTTTATATTTTTCATATAATCCTCTGGCAAATAAACCGCCAAAGGCATAAGGGAAATTATAAAAGCTTAAATTTTCAGAATAATAATGTCCTTTTAGCACCCACATATAAGGATGTAGATATTCATGATCAAGTCCATCTCCGTAAGCTTCCTTCTGAGCTGATAGCATTATTTCTTTCAGCTCATCCGCAAATAAAAATCCAGTCTTACTTTTCTCAAAGACAGCACTTTCAAATAAAAATCTGGAATAAATATCACAGATAATCTGTGTTACATCCTGTAACTGACTTTCAATTAATGCTATTCTTTCACTGCCGTCGGTCTCTTTAATGGCTGCCTCCATGATAATCGCTTCATTAAAGGTAGACGCTGTCTCCGCCACCGGCATGCTATAATCCACGTTAAGAGGTAGATGTTCCTGAATGTTCATTCCATGATATGCATGCCCCAGTTCATGGGCTAAGGTTACTACATCCTTTAAGGTTCCGGTAAAGTTTGATAGAATTCGGCTTTGCTTCACAAAGGGCATGTTTTCGCAGAAGGCACCGCCCACTTTACCTTTCTTCGGATAAAAGTCAATCCATTCATTATCGAAGGCCTCTTCTACCATGTCAGCTAAATCATCTGCAAAGCCACGGAAATGCTTCACCAGATACTCTTTTGAATCCTCTACACTAAATTTTGTATTACTTTCTCCCATAGGAGCGAACATATCAAACCAGGGAAGACCGCTGTGATACCCCAGAAGCCTTGCTTTGTGTTTTAAATACTTGTGGAATACAGGTAAATACTCTCTAATCGCTTCCAGCATTGCATCTAAGGTCTCTTTCTTCATTTTCGATTGCTGCAGAGTCATAGCCAAAGGGGATTCATATCCTCGGAATTCACATATGGTGTTTACCTGAGTCTTAATATTATTAAGAGAATAGCTTATGGCATCCTTAATCTTTTCATAGGATTGTAGTTCTGCATAATAAGCATCTTTTCTCACGGAAGCATCATCCGAATAAGCCAAGTTACGAACCTCAGGTAGGGTAATCACTTCTCCCCGGTATTCTACCTCAAGAGTAGAGGTTAAAAAGCTTTGCATACTGCTCCAAGCTGAGCCGGCAGATATATTTAATTTCGCAATTACTTCTTCCACTTCATCACTTAACAGATGCTTTGCTTCTTTTTTTATCTCTGAAATGAAGAATTTATATGCCTTTAATTTCGCATGCTTTTCCATATAGGTATCCATATGTTCAATCCCTGCAATAAATTTATGGATAGCTGCCATCGGTTTTGAAGATAAGCTTAACATTTTTTCTACAGCATTCAGTTCATTGACTGTTTGGCTGTCAGTGGTGTTCACAGATTGTCTTAACATAATGTAGAAGCTTAGTTTACAGCCAAGCACCTGATACTGCTCCATATACTCAATAGCCTTTATAAGCGCCGTTTCCTCTTCAGGTGTCTCCTTTAACCCTTCACTAAATCTGGTAATTTCTTTTGTAAGGTTTTTTAACTCTTCCCAATCTTTCTTATATTTTTCATCCTCATATCCTTTGTATAGTACATCCAATGACCATTCTTTGTTCATAACCTACTTCCTTTCCTTGGAACCTTCCAATTCTAATAATTTCTCTTTTATATCAAGTCCTCCTGCATATCCAGTTAGACTTCCATTCGCACCAATCACCCGATGGCATGGTATCATACACATAATAGGATTATTATGGTTTGCCATTCCAACCGCTCGAGATGCTTTTGGATTACCAATCATTTCTGCAATCTGCTTATAAGTCCGGGTCTCACCGTAAGGGATTGACCTTAGAGCTTCCCATACCTTCAGTTGAAATATGGTACCTTGTGGGTGAAGCGGTATCGTAAACTCTTTTCTTGTGCCTTCAAGATATTGCATTAACTGAGATGCTGCATTTTTAATATTATCAGTCTCTCGTAATTTATACTCTAAAGTATCTTTCACGTTCTCTGTATCACCGACAAGAGATACTTGTGTGATACCTGCACCGTCCTCTGTAATTCTTATCTTCCCTATCTTGGTATTATAATAAAATGTACAATTCAACCAAACCACCTCCTCTTCTTATTCATATGAGTGAATGACCAGCTTCTTACTTGTCTTTTTAATAAATCTTGCTTACTATGTATTTATCATATACTTTTATAACTACTTGTTTTATCAGCAAAAAGAATACCACTCTCCAGCAATCGAATGCCATATAAGTAGTATTCTCCTTCATTCTGATTTATGCTCTCTTACATCTACCTAAATTATATACAGCAAAACAAGATAGCATTACGTAATTATAAGTTTATTCATTGATATCTAATGCACCTTTTTATGAAACAATCAAATGGTTGATTACATGTTAAATATACCAACAAACATATAATATGTCAAACGTTTTCAACCTTTCCCAAGATGTACATTTCAACTTATTCTTCAACTAAAATTTTATGCTGTACAATAGCTTAACCATATATGGCCCCTTGAAATTATAGGTTAACCAACCCAAATAAATAATATTATTTATATACCTTTACCCTATCTTCCAACGGTAAAAAATCCTTATCTTCCGGTGCGGCTATCGGTTTCCCAAAAGGCATCTGTGCCAGTAATTTCCAATGCTTAGGCAGGTTCCATTCATTTTTTACCTGTTCATCAATAAGTGGATTATAATGCTGTAAGGAAGCTCCTAATCCCTCTTCCTCCAAGGAGGCCCATATTACGTACTGAAGCATACCGGAGGATTGTAGTGACCATATAGGAAAGTTATCCTTATAGAGTTCAAACTGCTTTTGTAATCCTTCCACAACTTCCTGATCTTCAAAAAACATCACAGTTCCATAGCCGTTTTTAAAGGAATCAATCTTTTTATCCGTTTGATCAAAACTGCCCTCGGGAACAATTTTACGCAAAGCTTCCCTAGTAATCTCCCATAATTTATCATGTTGATCTCCGATAAGAAGAACAACTCTGGCACTTTGGGAATTAAATGAGGAGGGTACATATTTTACAGCATGTTCTACAATATGCCTTATCTCTTCGTCCGAAATAGGGGATGCTTTCGCGATGGCATAGATTGACCTTCTATTTTCAATTATCTGTTTAAAATTGTTATTCATAAAACACACCTTCCTTTCTTTTTATACAAACTTGTTTTATTCGCTTCTAACCTTCTGTTATCCTCTATAGCCTCACTGCTATAACCGTATTTGATAAGCTATATCGTAAGAATATGTCTTAAAGAATAAATTCCGGAAATCAGATATAATATATTCCTAGGTTTAATTATCTAAAACTATATTCTAATATTTATATTGTTTACAATTTAATTTAATACTATTTATTTGCATTTGTCAATAGATTTTATTGACGAAATTATAAAAATTGTATAAAATCTAATTGAAGTCAATATATCTTTCATATAAAGATAATAAGAAAGGAATCTTGAATATGAAGAATCAAAATCATGCTAACAAAAAAGTTACAGAAAATGTTCAAAAAATCTCTGAATATGATATCCTAAAGCTTGATAATCAACTGTGTTTTTCCTTATATGTTTGTTCAAAAGAAATCATCCGTAAATATAAACCTTTGTTAGATCCTTATGGATTAACTTATACCGGCTATATTATTCTGCTGGCTTTATGGGAAAAGGATGATATTACCGTAAAGGATTTGGGTAGAAAGTTATATTTAGATTCCGGCACATTAACACCTATGCTGAAAAAATTAGAGGCCCTTGACTTTATCAAGCGCACCAGAGGCTCTAAGGATGAGCGTACAGTTTATATAAAATTAACAAAAAAAGGATATGAATTTAAAGAAGAAGCAAAACATATTCCAGAAAAAATGGTGTGCTCCTTGGAATTGGATCCGAAACATGGGAAAGAGATGCTGGTATCTCTTCATAAAATGATGGATACCTTCAGTTCTACAGAATTAGGAGAATAAATAATTATGAAGAATGTGGCTAATTTAATTACTATAAGCAGAATTTTTATGTCCGTTATATTACTTTTTTTCCTCAATAATACAACCATATTCATACCGGTATACCTAATATGTGGTATCAGTGATTTTATTGATGGGTATATAGCCAGAAAAACAAATACTACGAGTAATTTGGGTGCCAGATTAGATTCTCTGGCTGATCTGCTTATGTTTATTGTACTATTACTTTATGTTTTTCTTCATATAGGAGAAGAAATTAGAAACTACCTACCATTTATAATTATTATAATTCTTATTCGCACGATAAATATCTTAATTGCATATGTTAAATTCCACGCCTTTGTTGTTTTACATACCTGGTGTAATAAAATAACCGGTATAAGTGTATTCCTGATACCCTTATTTATGAACAGAGTAAATAGAATATATTTATACATCGTATTTATTGTTGGCACTATATCTGCGTTGGAAGAAGGCTTACTACATTTGTTAACAAGTAAGCCTAATCTCAACCGAAGAAGTATCTTTTTTGATTAGTCATCTATTTTTTGTATTAATTAATATTTGAAATGTTAAATTCTATCTCTGTTGCCTATCCTCTCTTGTGTCGGATTATCTTAAAGATTCCTTTTATTCGATGTCCATTAAAGATATCCAAGATACCTTCCAACATCTGATCCGTGATAATGCCCCCTCCTGATGGGACCATGGAATGGAATGGCATCTCTAATACCATTGAAATCATCATAGCATAATTTTCCTTGGAACCAAAAGAATTCTTTTTCACCATTTTTTTAATTATGAAAATGAATAGCTTTCCAAACAAAGTATGCCTCACATCCATAAGCGTATGATCTAGATTGTACGGCCTTGTCGGTAGTAAATCACCGGGTATAAGCTCCTGCCCATACAGATGTTCAAATTCATTATCCGATAAGACCAGTTCTTCATTCTTAAGACTATAATAGCTTGGTAATTTTTCCCTGTAATCCGGTTGTTTGACTTTTGGACTTATTAAATTAACCGTTTTCTGCAAATGGCAATCTGTTAAAGAAGAGCAAATCATAATCTTATACTCTCCGCTATCACAGTACCAGTCATGAATTGCAGTATTATAATATGCGAATTCATGAGTATCTAAGGTAATTTCGATCTGTTTTTTCTCACCGGGCTTAAGAGAGATTTTATTGAAAGCTCTAAGCTCCTTCACTGGCATAAAAACCTTCTTATTTTTATGAGCTACAAATACAAATGCCACTTCTTTTGCTTCCCATGAACCGGTATTGGTAATATCAAAGGAAAGGATAAGTTTGTCCCCATAGTGATATTCGTCTTGATTAATCTCTAGATTAGAATAATGGAAAGTGGTGTAGGATAATCCATGTCCAAACGGATATAAAACCGGTTTTTGAGCAGCTTCATAATAACGATAACCTACATAAACGCTTTCCCTATATTCTACGGTAGTTCTTCCACCGGGAAAATTATGATAAGCCGGAGTATCCGATAACTCTAAAGGCCAAGTTTCCGCCAGTTTACCACAGGGAACCGCTTTTCCCATCAATAGATCGGCAATTGCCTTTCCGTTACCCTCTCCCCCAAGATAGGATACCAGAATACCTTTTACTTTACTTACCCAAGGAAGCCTGGTTGGCGCTCCTCCTGAGAGTATTACCACAATATTCGGGTTTATGGAAGCCACTGCCTCAATTAGCCGATTCTGATTTTCAGGAAGGTCCATAGTTTCTCTGTCAAACCCTTCTGATTCATAACCTTCCGTAAGTCCCGCAAAAAAGTAGACAATATCCTTACCCTTACATATTCTTATGGCTTCCTTTTTTAGAGCTTCTTCTTTGGTAGAATCCTTCTTGCCAACGCTGTTTGCCAGATATCCCTGTGCATATTCCATAGTACCATATTCCTTCAATGCTTCCCAAGGCATATCCAGTTGATAGGGATGTATCTTTGAGCTGCCTGCTCCCTGATATCTGGGTTCCTTCGCCAAAGCTCCGATGACCACTGCCTTTTGTTCTGGATTACCCGGGAGGATGTCATCCTCATTCTTTAGTAAAACCGCTGATTCTGTTGCAGCCCGGATTGCCAATTGATGATGTGTATCCATATCACAGGTAAACCCTTCCTTTTTATTATCCGAGGCTTTTAAGATTAGTTCTGTTACTTTACAGGCTGTACGGTCTAAATATTCTTCCGGTAATGTTTTTTTCCTAACTGCTTCAATTATTTTCTTATCATTATATCCATTGCTTCCGGGCATTTCGATATCTAAACCGGCTGCCAAACCTAATACCCGGTCATTGACAGCACCCCAGTCGGATACAACCACTCCTTCATATCCCCATTCCTCTCTTAAGATATCGGTTAGCAGATATGTATTTTCACTGCAATAGGTTCCATTCAATTGATTATAAGCACACATTACAGTCCAGGGTTTACCCTTTTTTACGGCAATTTCAAAGGCTTTTAAGTAAGTTTCCCGCAAAGCCCTTTCATCCACGATAGCACTTACAGTCATACGTCGTTTTTCCTGGTTATTCACGGCAAAATGCTTTAGGGATGTCCCTACTCCTTGACTTTGTACTCCTGATATCATAGCCGCAGCCATCTCACCTGAAACATAAGGATCTTCACTGAAATACTCAAAATTTCGTCCACATAAAGGGCTTCTCTTTTGATTGACTCCCGGCCCTAACAGAACGGACACTCCTTCCTTTTGGCATTCCTCACCCAAAGCGATACCGATCTCATAAGCTAAATCTCTGTCAAAGCTACAGGCTAGGGCGCTGGCTGTCGGAAAGCATACAGCAGGTACACTATCACTAAATGCAAGATTATCCTGATAGGATATTTCTTTTCTAAGCCCGTGGGGTCCGTCACACATCATTATAGAACAAACTCCCAGTCGCTCTACGGACTTTAAGTACCACCTGTCTTCCCCTGAACAAAGTCCGGCTTTTTCTTCCAGCGTCATCTGCTTCACCAGATCACTTGCTTCCATCCTTCTACTGTCCTTCTTTTGATTTATTTCCCCATAAGATTTGTCCGACATCATACCCTCCTAAAGAATTCTCGCGTAATTTTTATTACTCTGTATTCGAAAGCTGTCTTTCTATCTTCTTTTGTCATACTATCTATCTCATACTATCTTTTTTTATCTATCTTTCTTATATTTATACTTGTACTTTCTTTCATGTACTCTCTTATTGGTAATCTCTTACTTGTTCTTCCTTACTTGTACACTCTTACATATTCTTTCTCACAGGCAATCTGTTATTTATTTTCTTTCGCTGGCTCTCTTACTTATACTCATTTCTATTCCTTTTCTGTTCTTATGATAGCTTACGATATAAAGTCGCCTCATAGGGTCTTAAACAGTCTGTTTTATCCGAATAATTGGATATCACCGATTTATAATCTTCTCCATACTTATCCCTTTTAATTGTTCTATTGCTTAAGTTACATTCGACCAGATAAGTTTCTTCTCCTGATTTTCTTAGGTAGGTAAACAGATTTTTCTTCTTTCTGTTTAAAACTTCAAACTCACCGTATACCAATGCTTTGGTATTCTTTCGTAATCGAATTAACTCCCGGTAGAAATTCAGTACAGATAATCTATCCTCGGTCTGTTTCTTCACATTCCATTCTTTAAAATCCTCATCCATATAGATCCAAGGATGACCCTTCGTAAAACCTGCCCCCTTAGAAGCATCCCATTGCATAGGGGTTCTTGCATGATCCCTGCTGCCACTTAATACCTTGTGAAATGCAGCCTCTTTCCCTAAAGTACCTTCTAATTCATGATATAGATTGATACTTTCCACATCTTTTAAGTCTTCAACCCTGTGAAACTCTTGATTGACAGCCCCAATCTCCTGACCCTGAAAGATAAAAGGAGTTCCCTTTAAGGTCAATAATATCATAGCTAAAAGCTTCCCTATAACCTCTCTGTAAGCAGGATCCGGATTAACTTTCGATATCATTCTCGGATTATCGTGGTTTTCATAGAATAAGGACATCCAACAACTGCTGCCGTAATGCTCCATCCAATCTATCATATATTTCTTCAGATAATTAAGATCATATTGATAATCCTCGAATCTTACATGTCCCGGAGTTTCAAGATGATCAAAGGAAAAGATCATATCCAGCTCTTTTCGGTAATCAGCCGTTAACAACTGTGCCATCCGCATTCCGACCCCCGGTGTCTCTCCAACCGTAAATGCTTGGTAGGGTGCAAAGGCTTCCCTCTTTAATTCCTTTAAATAAGTATGAAGCTTCGGACCATAAAAATAATGTTCTATCCCATAATAGCCCATTAACTTCCCTACTGCTTCGTTTCCATCAGGCAGGCCTTCTTTTTTTGAGATATAATTAATTACATCCAGACGAAAGCCATCCACACCTTTTTTTAACCACCACTGAATCATCTGATAAATCTCACTTCTTAAATTCTCATTGTCCCAATTGAGATCCATCTGTTTTTTTGAAAACAGGTGTAATGCCCATAAATCCTGTTGTTTATAATAATTCCAGGCAGGGCCGCTAAAGAATGATGTCCAGTTATTTGGCGGGAGATTGTCATTCTTCGATTTACGAAACAGGTAATAATCTTTATATTTTGAATTTTCATTTTCTACAGCATCCTGAAACCAGGGATGCTCATCCGAGGTATGGTTAATAACCAAATCCATAATCAGCTTCATATCCCTGTTATGGACTTCCAAAAGTAACCGGTCAAAATCCTCTAAGCTACCAAACTCCTTCATGATTTTATAATAATCCCTTATGTCATATCCATTATCATCATTGGGAGAATCATAAATCGGAGATAGCCATATAGCATCAATGCCTAGCTCCTTTAGATAATCCAACTTCCTTCTAATTCCCTCAAGGTCTCCAATTCCATCCCCATTCGAATCGTAAAAGCTTCTCGGATAAATCTGATAAAAAACAGCTTCTTTCCACCAGGAAGGTGCGGTTTGCCCTGTATCTGTCTTAGGTATATCCTTCTCACTGTTTAACAGCTCAAGCAGTGTACTAACAAATCCGTCACCAAAGGTTTTTTTCGTCAATTTTGAGACTGTTTTCAGCTTCATATTACCGATGACGGGATTTGTAATGAAACCTTCCCTAATATTCATCTGTAACAGAAGCTTATGGAGAATATCATATCCGATCGGGTTATTGTAAACCTCTTTTACTTTACTGTTCCTATTCAGCTTATATTCCATAGAAGCCTCCTCCACCGGGTAAAAAATCATATATCAGACTAAACATCCACAATCATTTGTTCCTTTAAGGTTTAAATCCACAAACATGGTTAAAATAACTAAGAAAAGATAATCTCTCTGTATTAACATCTCCTTCTTTTATCAATCGTATATATTAATAAAACAAAAATAATGGAGGTTTTCCGATGGAGAATACAAAAATGAACTTCTTTCAGCAGATACATCATGCCATAACAAAACCCAGAGAATATTATAAGCTTACCAAAGTAAGCGGTGCCAGACTTACAGGTTTTGTATTTTTATTCGTGGCACTCACTACAATTATCGGTCTCATAATACCTATGTATATTGAAATCCTCGGCCCAAACGGTTTTGTTAATGTACTTGACCAAGAATTACCCGAATTCCAAATGAAGGATGGAAGACTTTATGTCAGTGAACGATATGAGACTGTTGATGATGGCACTTATATCTTAGTTGATACTGATGTTGAAGCTTTTGAACTAATAGATGTTAGTGATAACTATGATCAGGCTATCTTAATTAGTAAATCCAACATCATTAGCAAACAATTAAACGGCCGAATACAGAGCTTTAATTTCAGTCAGTTATATGGTTTTGACTTCGACGACACCATCCTTCAGACTGCCAAACCCTTTCTATTTGTCCTACTTATGATTGGCTCTGTTCTCATCTACTTATTTATGGTTGGGGCTTATTACTTTCGAAGCCTTTTATACTCCATATTCGGTATGTTGGTAGCTACAATCAGTAAAACAAATCTGCCCTTTAAAACGGTTTTTCGAACCGCCGTATATAGTAAAGTTACGATACACCTTTTATATACCGTTATAGATCTTTTTCTTCCCCTTGTCCCAGACAGTTTAAAAAACCTGCTTGCCCTAGCTATAACCAGCATTTATATCGTCTATGGAATATTATCTCATAAATCAGAGGAAGCTGCCTCCTGGAACAGGATGATATCTTCCCACAGTAACTCCTACCACGATAATGAAAGCTCAAATAGTCAGTACGATACGCAATCCACAAGTTATGATAATAGCAGATACAATAACTTAAACAGCAGTAGTAACTATGTACCAAAACAGATACCTGAGCCCAATCAGAACACAGACCCAAACCACTATTCCTCTGATCAGGAGATTAGCGATACCCCCTACAACAATGCGAAGATCGAGAATAATAAGACTAAAAACGAGAATAAAAACAAGTAATTTACAATGAAAGAAGGATTGTAATTCATTCTAGTAATCAAAAACAATAAAACCTGCGCTATTCACTCGTTTCCTTTAATCCAAGCTTAGCCTGATTATGCTCCATCATGAGCGCAACATCCTTCTCATTTAATTTATACACATACATGATTAAAATCATAATTGCATATCCAATAATCGGTACCAGGCTCATAATAATCCAGATACCTTCAAGCGTATCTGCAGATTGTATAGGAGCCTGTTTTACGTACCCAAATAAACCTAAGAGAGATAAGCTTAAAGTAGCGCTTATTGCACCCCCCAGTTTCGTAATAAAGGTCTGTATGGAAAATGCGATTCCTTCTGTTCTTTCTCCATTGATATAAGCTCCATACTCAATACAGTCTGCCGTAAACATACCATAAATCAATAGCGGTATTTGCATAAAGGTAACTCTTACAGCCGCAATACCAAGGAATACAGCAAGATTTTCGTAGCCAGCAAAATATTGGATAACGGACAGTATAATCATGGCCGCTGAAGAATAAATCGTCAGCTTCTTCTTGCCAAAAGCTTTTATCATTGTAGGTAAGAACGGTGCTACAATAATGACCGGTATAATCACGACAGCCATAATAACAGTAACTAAGGTCTCATCACCGAGGTTTGAGTTAGCAAAATAAACAGCCATGGTCTGCAGAGTATTAGTAGCACTAATCGCAAGATATCCAATATAATAAAGCAATAAATATTTATTCTTAAATAAAAAACGAAAAATCTTTTGAAAAGTAATATCCGAGCTTCGATGATATTTCACTCTTTCCTTTGCATGAAATTGCATCGGGAACATCACTAAAAATGCAACGACACAGTAAACACCTGCCGTTAAAGTCCATCCAGCCTTAACCTTGATACTCATAAATGCAGCACTTAAGATTGCCGCCAGAGCAGCAGCCAGCCTTCCATGCGATATCAACGTATCCCGTTCATATGCATGCCTGCTCATTACCGTTGCCAGAGAAAATAAAGGTGAATCAGAAACCGTGTAAACCATTCCAAAAATGATATATGTAATATAGGCATAGATAAGCTTCACATTATATGCAGCATCTATGTTTATAAAGACAAAAAACATGGATAAAGGAAGAATATAAGTGACAAATCGAAGCCAAGGAAGATATTTTTCTTTCTTAAAATTCACCTTGTCAACAATCGCTCCCATAATCGGATCATTAAAAGCATCCCAGAGCTTAGCAATCAAGAGCATTGTGGTAGTATGACCTAAGGAAAGCCCAACATACTCCGTATAGAAATACATCAAAAATTGAAACTGTATTACATAGATAATATTCTGCCCCAGAAAAAAACCTCCATAAGACATGCGCTCCAATCTAGTAGTCTGAAAGCTATTCTTCCCCATAACCTTCCACCCTTTCCGGTAGGGCCTCTGCTCTACCATCAAAATAATTAACAACAAATTGAAATGATATTTTGTTGCCATCCTTATAGAGACGGTACCATCTCCATTGATGGTGCGAATTCGGTATCAACTTCTACTAGTATACCGTAAATTGACAAAATATTCAATCTTTTATCCCTGTTTTTCAGTTAATTAATTTAGAAAAATATAATATTGTTCAAAGACTCCTTTTCTGACTTACTTATCATATGTACCACAGAATTTTAGCAGAAAATAAGCATTTTAATCCTAGCTATATCTATTGAATAATCAAATAAAATTCTGTAAAATATTTAAAAGTAATCCTATAAATCAATTATCTTATTGAGTTATTAGTACTAAAAAATGATTTAAAGGCAAATCTGTGCTGCTATTTATATTCGTCGTTTGGCACTGGAATGGAGTATACTTATGAAACTAAGCGCTACGGAAAAGAAAGAGTTTATTCATTATATTACTGAACTTCTTCAAAATGAGCAAATTCATAAAATGAAGAAGTATATTCAGCATGGAAATACGACCACCTATACGCATTGTCTTGTTATCGCTTATTACAGCTACTGGCTTTCCTTACGGATACCACTTCATTTTGATACAAAAAGCCTAACCAGAGGAGCTATGCTCCATGACTTTTACCTCTACGATTGGCATATGCCAAATCAAGCTCATAAACTTCACGGCTTTTATCATGCCGGCATAGCCCTACACAATGCAAAAAAGCATTATGATATCAATCCCACCGAAGCAGATATCATAAGCTCCCATATGTGGCCCCTTACCCTAACCAGGTGTCCTAGGACTCGGGAGTCCGTTATTGTATGCCTTATGGATAAAATCTGTTCCTTGGCAGAGACCTTTCATATCTCTATGCTCCCAAAGGATTATACTTTCATAGAAGGTAAGCTTCTCCCTAACGATTACGCCTGATGTCCGGCTGTTAATTAATATCAGTATATTCTGCTCTAAATGCACAATGTTAAAATATAACCAAAAAGACATGTTTAACTTAATGAACGCACCCTAATACGATTTGGGATGTTTTTTTAAGCTGTACATGTCTTATTTATGTGAATTTAATAATCGTTTTGTTTTGTATATACCTTTTATATGCATTTATTTTAATTAGATTAACATTAACTGCTTAGTCAAGCAGATGTAAATCCTCATCGAATCCCAGCATAAGGTTCATATTCTGGATTGCAGCACCGGAAGCTCCTTTGCCAAGATTATCAAGTCTAGTATAGATTACTATACTGCCCTTCGCATCATTTCCGAAGACAAAAACCTCAGCCTGATTGGTATGATTGCAAGCAGTTATGTCAAGTCCTCCATCGAAAAGACTGGTATCGTCCCCATAGGGCATCACCTTAACAAACTTCTCCTTGCAGTAATGTTCACTCATCAGTTCATGGATCTCCTTCACACTTAACCGCTTGTTAAGAAGCTTTGTGTGAATTGGAACTGAGACTGCCAAGCCCTGATATACATTATTCAATACCGGCAGAAAAATGGGACTTTCCTGGAGCCCTGTTCTCATGGTCATCTCAGGTAGATGCTTATGATTGAAGGTCAGGCTGTAGGGTCTTGGACCGGTGGTATAGGGATTAGCCTCTCCGTCCGCCTCATACTTTTCAATTAAAGCTTTACCACCACCACTATAACCGGTCAGGCTTTGGCAGCTTACCGGATAATTGGTAGGCATAATTCCATGGAAAATCAAAGGATATACAGATAGTGCGAAGGCTGTGGCATGACAGCCGGGATTACTAACCCTCTTCCCGTTTATCACAGCTTCCCTGTGTTCTTTTGATAATTCCGGTAGCCCATAAGCCCAGTCCTTGGATGTTCGATGAGCGGTACTGGCATCAATTATCTTCGTATTTGGATTGGTTACTAAGGACACCGCTTCCTTAGCAGCATCATCGGGTAAGCACAAGAATACAATATCGGCTTCATTTAAGCATCTTGCTCTTTCAGCCGGATCTCTTCTTTTCTCATAATCTATTGTAATCATATCCAGTTCACTGTATAAACTTAGTCTTTCATGAATTTTTAATCCTGTCGTTCCGGAAAGTCCATCAACAAATACTTTTTTTTTCATCCTACTGTCTCCTTATCCCTAGCATAAATAAAACATAATAATAATAGTAACAATACATGTATATAATAAAATATGTGAATTTGTATATTTATACATTGTTATTCATTAATATACAATTGTATTGCACAATTGTCAACCTGGATTTATATATTTATTAAATAAATTATTGAATAATCTCAATTAATAATAATGAACTACGTTTTAACTCTCTTAAGGTTCGATTATGCCATCTTATAAACTGCTTGTATCGAGTTCCTATTATGATGGATATCAAAGCAAAGAATATTACTAGCCAATGAAAATTATAGAACACAATATATGACATTAAACCGCTCAATCTTTTCCCTACTTCATAATCTTTTTTAGTAATTTAAGATGATTTTTATAGGGTGGATATCTTAAGGGAATATCAATCAAGTTCGATTTCTTTAACACGCTTTTCTTATGGGAGAAGGTATCAAAGCTGGCTTTTCCATGATAGCCTCCCATACCGCTTTCCCCAACACCACCAAAGGGCATATGAGAGGTAGCCAAATGAACTACCGTATCATTGATGCAGCCGCCACCGTAAGAGGTATGCTTAAGAACATACCTTTCATGCGTTTTATCATTCGTAAAGAAATAAAGTGCCAGTGGCTTAGGGTGTTTGTTAATTTCAACAACAACCTCCCGCAGATCCTCAAACTCAAGGATTGGGAGTATCGGTCCAAAAATTTCCTCACCCATAACAGCGCTATTCCAGTTAACCTGATCCAACATAGTAGGCTCAATCTGATGTGTCAGATCATTCCCTCTGCCACCAACAACAATATGACTGTCTTTTACTAACCCTAGGAGACGTCTATAGTGTTTCTCGTTAATAATCTTGGGATACTCCTTATTATTATGGGGCTCTTTGCCGTAAAATGAAGTAATATATTTTTTCATTCTGCTAACAAGTTCTTCTTTTATGCTTTTATGAACCAGCAGATAATCCGGTGCCACACAGGTCTGACCGGAATTTAAGTATTTGCCCCATACAATTCTTTTTGCCGCCAGTTCAAGATTAGCGGTTTCATCAACAATACATGGACTCTTACCCCCCAACTCCAGGCTGATCGGGGTTAGATGTTTTGCCGCTGCTTCCATCACTACCTTTCCTACTGCAACACTTCCGGTAAAAAAGATATAATCAAACCTCTCCTCAAGGAGATTTTGATTCGCTTCCCTGCCTCCTTGAATAACAGATACATAGGACGCCTCAAAAGCTTCCTTTAGAATTGTATCAATCACAGAAGAGACGTTAGGAGAATAGTTCGAGGGCTTTACCACAGCACAATTACCCGCTGCTATGGCACCGATTAAGGGTTCAATCGCCAACTGAAACGGATAATTCCAAGGAGCTATTATGAGTACGACTCCATAAGGCTCTGAATAGATTTTACTGGAGGAGATAAAATGAGCAATCGGCGTCCTGACTCTCTTGGGCTTAGCCCACCTGGAAAGCTTGTTTATCACAAAGCGAAGTTCATCATAAACCATCCCAATTTCCGTCATATACCCTTCAAAATCCGACTTATTCAGATCTTGTTTTAAGGCATTCAATATATCGGCTTCATGATTTCTAATCGCCTGATAAAGCTTTCGAAGCTGCATTTTTCGAAAGGATACTTCTCTGGTAACTCCTGATGCAAAATAATTTCTTTGATGCTCCAATATTGATTTGATATTATTCATATCCTTTTAACCTCCTTTATTACCCATTACAAACCACTTTTACCCATGTGACACTGACAGAACTATTATTTCATAAAACGAATCTGCGGTGATGCATTCCAAATAATCTTTAATTTACCCTAGCTGTTTCAACTCTATTAGATAAAACCTTGTTCTGTAGCTTCTTCGATTGTCCGAATTATTCCTTTATGTATTCATATATTATATAAAAGTCTTTCTTGCAAAAAACTTTAGGGACAGGATAAAGTGGATTCGCTTCCCGACATGCCCGGTCTACCATAACAGGAATATCCTTATCCTGTATGCCCTTAATCTTTGTGGGTATTCCCATTTGTTGATTCATTGACTTAATTTTCTCTATGAATTGTTTTGATTTCTCGTATGTACTATCTTTTTCTTTGCTAATTCCTATTAGATCTGCCAGTTCAGCCAGAGGTTTATGGACAGCTTCCCCATAATAGTCTAATACATATGGTAGGATCACAGCATTCGCCAAGCCATGGGGTATGTTATAAAAACCTCCCAAGGTATGGGCTATGGCATGAACATTTCCAACGTAGGCTCTGGTAAATGCCATCCCTGCATAGTAGGATGCTTTTAGCATATTCTCTCTTGCGTCTAAATCTTCTCCATTCGAATAGGCCTTCCATAGGTTATTAAAAATCAGTTTTATCGCTTCTTTACTGTATTCATAGGTTTCTTTTGTATTACTTCTACCGATATACGCTTCTACGGCGTGTGTCAGTGCATCCATACCGGTAGTGGCAGTCAGATGGGGTGGAAGCTTTATTGTTAGCAAAGGATCCAGTACGGCATAATGAGGTATGAGGGAAGTATCATTGACAGCGTATTTTTCATGGGTTTTGCTGTCGGTAATAACGGCCGCCAAGGTTGCCTCACTTCCTGTTCCTGCAGTGGTTGGAACCGCTATCAAAGGTGGCAGTGGCTTTCTAACTTTGAGTAAACCTTTCATTTTTTGAAGGGTTTTCTTAGGCCTAGCCACCCTTGCTCCAACCCCTTTGGCACAATCAATAGCAGTTCCACCTCCAAAGCCTAGAATAGAATCACATTTATTCTCATTATAAAGCATGAGTGCCTCTTCAATATTATCAATGGTAGGATTGGGAACTGTTTTATCGTAGATGGTATATTCAAGCTCTTCTGCTTCCATGCTGGATAATAAATCCTTCATTAATCCCAGATTCATGATACCTCGATCCGTTACAATTAAAATCTTATGTAATCCATTCTCCTTCATTCGTTTTGGCAATCTTTTCAGGCTGTTTTCACCCTCTAACAGTTGTGGTTTACGCCAAGGTAAAAATCCCGAGAAAGCTCTTAATATTAGCTGAAACAATCTACAATAAATCTTATACAACTCAATTCCCCCTTATAAATCATTAACCATATATTTGGTTCGATCTGTTTTCTATTTCTCTTCAATATAGATAAATCTGATTTCTGACTGGTAAATCCTTTTATATAAATTTATCATACCCTTAAGCTCCCGTCTGGTAATGAAGACATTCGTGATAGATTCCCATAAGAATACCCATCCTCCGATAAAAATTCCTTCTCTAATGACATTGAATACAATATGCTCAGTTTCACTTAAATAAAAGTATCCAAACGCAAGAAGAAGCAAGGAAAATGTAAAATAAAAGATCGTTTTTCCTCTTAAATTAATCCAATTACGCTTCTCTCTTGCAGCGGCATAGAGATAAAAATTTTCATAAGCTGACTTAACTGCTGCTTCCCGATTCGAATCCCGTTTACTCTCAGGCAGATATAAGGCTATAACTATATTATTCTTTCTTGGGATATCCTCAGCCGATGTAAGGATAAACTCATTAAATTCTTCATTAATAAAACGTTTCCTAAAAGGCACGGGATCCCACTGATCATAGATATCCGTATAATCATCGATACCTATTTCAATCAGATATGACTTGGAATCCTTCTCATACTTATATTGTTTTTGTATTAAGGATGAACGCTTTTTCTTCATGGAAGCCCCCTTATTCCTATATGTTTTCCATTATTATACCATATAATGTATCTGATATCCTATAAAAAAAGAAACAAGCTTTCTTTCAACTGAATTTATACAAGAGCAACTAATTTATGACATCATATTATTTTATCAGCGTTAAAGCTAATATATTCTGCATTTAAAAAACTCTAAAAAAAGAGTATTACAACTTATTATAATCAAAATTTGCAATACTCTTAGCTCTTAATATAGTTATCTTTCGATATGAGTAACTATATTTTTAATAATAGCTAAGTCATGATATTTATTTATTCTGCCCCACTTCTTCAGACCAAGGTCTTTTTCAAAGTTAATATATCGTATCCTCCAATTACCATTCTCAAATACATGGACGCTTTTAGGATTATAATAAATAATTGTAATTGGTTTCTTGTTAAACTTAGCAGACATTGTTTCTTCAAATTGTTTTACCTTATCCTCTGTGAATGGATTATAGAAATAAAAAATAGTCCCTTCCTGTGGCAGATTAGCTATGGCATCACCGGCTATGATCGTTATGTTTTTATACCTAGATAACTGATCTTTCGTACATTTAGCCACTCTTTCATCAAGCTCAAGTCCGACAATCTGATTTTTTAATCTCCTGCTTATCCAATAATTTATGACTCGGCCTTTACCACAACCCACATCAACTAATACATCGTTTCTTGCTACTGGTACGAAGCGGAAAATGATCGGCATGACGGAATACTTAGTATGGTATACATCATTCGCTCCCAGATGCTTATAGATCGTTTTGCAATTCCCCCGAAGCAGTTTTCTACTGATGCATAAGTCAATTAATATCTCATATATACATTCCCGTATACAATTTAGGCATACACAGATCAAATACTTTATTGTCATACATATGCCTTCTTCCTTAATTCTTATTCTTAATCTATCCTTAATACTCATCCTAAGAAAACTCCATTATCTCTTTTTAGTCCAGAGAAAGATAAAACAAATTAAGTGTGAAAACCTTCCTCATTATTCAGATATTTACAACAAAAATTATTATGTCTCATAATGAGTATTTTTATTCCATTAAATAAGACTATATCTCACTTAATCATAGCATCAAACAGCATTCTGAAGTAAAGTTTACTTGTAATAACAAAAAGCCTCTTCATTATGAAAAGGCTTTATCAATTCGTATTATAATTATCATAAATTTATCCCAGAGCAACATCTAAAAGCATCATTACAGAAAAACCCAGCATAGCTCCAATGGTTCCTGCATTGGAGTGGCTTTTTTCCTGTTGCGCTTCCGGAATTAATTCCTCTACCACAACATAAATCATTGCTCCGGCAGCAAAGGATAACGCATAGGGTAAGATCGGTCTCATAGTAATTACTGCTACTGCTCCAAGAACACCGGCGATCGGCTCTACGATACCGGAAGCCTGCCCATAGGCAAAGCTCTTTATTCTGGATAATCCTTCTCTTCGCAGTGGTACTGATACAGCTGCTCCCTCCGGGAAGTTTTGAAGGCCAATACCTAGAGCTAAAGCCACTGCTCCGGCTAAGGAAGCCGCTGGCAAATCAGCCGCTACCGCTCCGAAGGCAACACCAATTGCAAGACCCTCCGGAATGTTATGAAGGGTGATTGCCAGTACAAGAAGCACACTTCTTTTTAAACCAGTTTTAACCCCCTCCGGCTCTGCATTCTGTGGCATAAAATGCACGTGGGGCATTAATACGTCAACTAACCACAAGAATGCTCCCCCGGATAAAAATCCAATGACCGCTGGCAACCAGGCTATCATTCCCGCTTCCTCTGCCATACTGATTGCAGGTGCCAACAAGGACCAGAAACTAGCCGCAATCATAACTCCTGCGGCAAATCCAAGCATTCCATTTAAAACTTTTCTATTAATACTTTTAAACAAGAATACACATGAAGACCCTACTGCAGTAACAAACCATGTAAATAAGGTGGCTAATAACGCCTGTACCACTGGGTTCAAATTAATAAACCAATCCAAAAAAATTCCTCCTGATTTTTCATTACGTATTATAAATATGAACCACTTAGAATATGTTGCCTGTTTCTAACTTAGTTTCATTTATAAAATCCCTTTATGAAGGCTAACTAGATTTAGAGAGGTTATGTTTCTTGAATTGGTTGTGTATTGGTTTTTGTATTATATAAATTTGATTGGTCTTTCTATTAGTTTTATGCTGATTTTATATAGGTTTATATTGATTTATCTTGATTCTATTTTGATTCTATCTTGATTCTATTTTGATTCTATTTTGTATTTGGTGTAATTAACTTAGAACTAACTTCTGAATTATTGTATTTGTTTACGTATTTGTTTACGTATTTGTTGCATAAAATATTAACTCCTAAAAACGCTCAATAACCTCTTTATTCAGGCTCCTTACTATCTCACAGGCCAGTTTCACTCCACAATCATAATCATGATAAGAAGAGATACCATAGTGGGTATGGGCATATCTTACAGGTACACCGATTACGATGGTCGGTACCCCCTGATTTGACAGATGGATCGAAGCTCCGTTGGTGGAGCCGCCGGCCCTTACCGCCTCCTGCACAGGGATACCATGTTTTTCTGCTAAATCCAGTGCAAACCTTTGATATCTCGGATTCGTTATCATTCTGGAATCAATATGTCGCAGCATGGGGCCTTTTTTTATGGCTGTCTGTATCTCATACTCATTCACGCAGGTATCATCTGCCGGACAGCCCTCGAATACAATTGCAATATCAGGTTGAATTGTTCTTGAGGTTACTATGGACCCTCTTGTTCCCACTTCCTCCTGCGATGCAAATGCACCCACAATATCCACCTCTAAGTTTTCTCCTTCTAAAGCATGTAAGGTACTGATAACCATACCACATCCTAATCGGTTATCGAATGCTTTCCCTATCATGAGATCATGTTTGTCCTGATATTCAAAGTCAACGCAGGGAACAATGGGTTCACCTATTCTTATCTTATACTCCTTAATCGCTTCCTCCTTAGAGGTTGCCCCTACATCAACGGTAATCTGCTTAATATCCAAAGCTGACTTTTTCTCCTGCTCACTCATAAAATGTGGTGGTTTGCTGGCTACTATTCCGGGGATATATTCACCCTCTGCGTTCTTAACCCACACCTTATGGGCAGGAATATTGTTGGTAACCCAACCTCCGATGGGAATGATCTGCAGGGTTCCGTTCGGCTTAATTCCCTGTACCATGAAACCAACCTCATCGCTATGGGCATCCAACTGAACTATCGGACGATTGCCTATGTTATTCTTGTAATAAAGATAGAGATTACGAAGAGTATCCTCCTTAATCGTACCAAAACCTTCACAATAATTTCTTATTAACGCTACAACATCATCTTCAAAACCAGATATCCCCTTGGCATTGGATAATTCGGTAATCATCTTAATCGTGTTTAATTTATTCATTCTATAATATCCTTTCTTCTAAGATGTCTTTTTCTTTTTCTGTTGGAAATATAAATCATTCTATGTAACGTAATATTCATATATATTATCGTAAACTCATCTTTTATAATGAAATATAGATAAGGAATATCTAATTTAATGATTGTACAACGGCTTAATGATTTAGTGATTTACAATTTTGATATTTTAATTATTTAATTTTATTTAATAAGAAAAATTACTATATTTCTCAATCTTTTTCATGACCCGCTTCTTTTCACTTCCTTCAAGAGGGGTGGGTTGATAGTTGTTTCTTTCTTTTACTGAGGAAATTGAGCAAGGGATAATCTCACTTTCTTCTGAATCTAAGATCCCATTTACAAAATTAAATTTATGGATATATACCATAGTATCTTTATCACTTGGATTTTTATTACCTCCGAAGGAAAAGTTACCGAGGCTATATACAATCTTCTTACCATTATAATCTTCGATTCCCTGGAGAACATGAGGATGTGCTCCCAAGACCAGATTTGCTCCGTTGTCTATTGTATAACGAGCCAGCTCCTTCTGTACATAGTTTGGATAGTAGTCCCGTTCAATTCCCCAATGAAACATTGCTATAACAATATCTGCTCCATCTTCCTTAAGTCCTTCAATCGCCTGCTTTATTTCTTTTTTCTGATTTTTACTTACTTCCCAACTAACATAACCAAGAAATCCAACTTTAATTCCTCGGATATCCTCAATGTATTTATGTTCATAGCCAAAATATCCGATACCTGCAGATTCTAAAGTCGTCAATGTATCCCGATACCCCTTATCGAGATAATCTCTGGTATGATTATTGGCGATACTGACGACTTCAATATCTCCTTCTTTTAATATCTCCACGTAAGATGGATCGGCTTTAAAACGAAACTTCTTATCGGCAGCTTTCTTAGATTTAGTTAAGGTTGTTTCAAGATTAACTACAGTGATATCGTCTGCTTCGAAGATATCCTTAACATTTCGAAAGAAATATCCATAATCCTTATTCTGTATCTTCAATTCATGATCAAAGCTTCTTTCATATCCGTAATTAGCATCTCTTCCCAGGGTTACATCCCCGGCTGCACTGATAATAATTGTATCAAAAACATCCTTGGTATCGTCCTTAGATATATCCTCAGCACCATTTTTAGATTCATTCATTCGTTCTTCGGACAAAGATGGAATTTCATTTTTATCCGTTGTATTCTCTGCCGCTGAAGTTTCAGTATCTGTGTTTTGTTCTGATTCCCCATCTTCTTTATTATCTGTATCTTCATAGACACCGGAAGCTTCATTCGCATTAGAATCTTTGTTGTTATTTACATCTTGGGTATGTTTGCCCGTATCATCCTCGGTAGAATTCGGTTCAGGATATTGAACATTATTCATCGCCTGTGAAGTAGTCTCATTTGTAAAGGATAAGGATACCTCCCCCTTTAATACCAATACTGTTAAAAGGACAGCGATAATTCCCAATTGTATGATTAAAACAGCGCCCATAGCACGTTTTTTCTTCTTTTTCACATTAACACCTCTTTAATATAATGATGATTCATTTATGATGATTTCATTATACCTTAGAAGATGACATTTTTCTATATTATTATATCTAATCATACACAAAATCCCTTTTACCGTAAATTTTCGCGGTGAAAGAGATAAAAAAAGGTCTGTTGCAAAATGAAATATGACTTATCCATTCTGCAACAGACCAATTATTTTACCATGCTGTATTGGTCCAAATTTTATTCTCTACATTTGGATCAACACCTTTTAATTCAAACAACTGACTCATCGTAACCAGTGCATATCCGTCATCTATTAATCCTTGTATAATTGCATCCAGTGCTTCTACTGTCTTATCATTTCCGGTAAAGTCATGAAGCAGTATGATGTCTCCGTCCTTAACTTTGCTTAAGATTCCTTCGGCTCTTTGTTCAGCTGAAACAGTTGCATCCCAGTCAGCAGAATTGATACCATTGATGAAGGGAAGATCAATATTCTCATACATTACATCACTGGTAGATATAAATGGAGGTCTGAAAAATACTGGAGTAACTCCAACCGTTTCATAAATCTTATCAGTGGTGCTTAGGATTTCTTCTTTGATTTTCTCAGGTTCCAGTTGTGCCATATTTAAATGTGTCCACGAATGATTCGCTATTTCACATCCAAGTTCTAACTGTCTCTCCATAACCGGAACTGTTTCATCACTTATGTTCTGTCCAATTAAGAAGAAAGTAGCTACGACCCCATACTTTTCTAACTTATCTAATACTAGCGGTGTTGTCTGAAGATTTGGACCATCATCAAAGGATAATGCCACCAGCTTTTTACCGGTATAATCAATCTCTTGTGCTACAGGAGCTTGCGTAGGAGTTGGAGTAGCCGGTAGCGGTGTTACTGTAGGTTTTGGTGTATTTTCCGCAGGTGTTTCGGTTGGTGTAACCGTATCCTTACTATCAGTTTCCACATCCTTCGAAGAGCAGGAAATTAAGAATGCTGATACAGCTACACAAGCTAATGCGAGTGTTAAAATTTTTTTCATAATAAGTCCCCTTTCAATTTACATAACAAAATACCTAATATGGTTATAAAGGAATAAGGTAAATCGATTGGTATCTTACATACGATATCCTTATGAAAACATTTTAGCAAACCGAATTATAATAATCAAATAATTATATAGTTATCAATATCATAGGTCTTAAATTATAACATCTGCAGTATAACTTAAATCCTTATAAAATTTGAATGTTTTGATCCCATCAAAATGCATAGTAATAAAATATTAGACATTCGCTTACTAAAAGTTAATCATGAAATAAATAAAAATCTGATATTCATATCATACTGTCTATAACAGATAAAAAGAATACAGCTTTCGATAAAATAATCGAGAGATAAAGTATATAAAAAGAAAGGAGGATATACCAAATGGCAAAAACAATTCTGGGTTTTGTGTTACATGATCGGGTTAAATCTGCCAGCAAAGTACAGGAGCTATTAACAAGGTATGGCTGTAAGATTAATACCCGCCTTGGATTACATGTGGCATCTGAAGATTCCTGCAGCAAGCAGGGACTTATTTTGCTGGAGTTTATAGATAATGCAGATAAAATAGCAGAGGACTTCGAGAAAGAATTGAAAGGTATAGCTGACGTGGACATTCAGAAAATGGTCTTTTAGTATTCGTTAGTTTTCTAAACGCTTGCCTTTCTCTATGTTTATTTTCTGTTTTTTATAGTATCACCATATTTTGCCATCGTCAATGCTTAATTGTATTCCTTACCGGAGCCGCAGACTGATGTTATAAAAATAAGCAGAAATATGAAACAAATTATGAAGTTACCGACAGACCTTTATCCAATTTCTATTTAATGTTACCAAAATATCTATCTGTGTTCAAAAAACCGTATGATATAAAAAATAATCCATATAATATTACAGATAGACGTTTTTTAGGAGGTATTATTATGTCTGATAATAAAATCACATCGAAGTCAAATAATGGAGTATATAAAAACACTATGGACCTCTCTCACGTATCAGCTCAATTTAAAAAAGGGTATAAAGGTGATATGACATCCAAAGAAGCCGGAAACATGGTAAAAGCAATGATTCAGGAACAAGAGAAAAAGCTGATGGAAAAATATAATAAGACCTTCTAGATTTATTTTATTTTTTAGAAAACTCATATGCCAGATTAAACAACTTAAAAAGATGTTCTTTATGTGTTTTTATATAGAATCTATGAAATCAGTTCATAAGAACGATAATCCTATGAAATGAAGGTTTAAAAACGCTATAATCATTGAAAACTCCTTGATTATAGCGTTTTTTTAACATTAATCAATCAACTGAGAATTCTTAGGTACCGTATGAAACGCCTTCTTAAAAGCCCTGTAGAAAGTAGAATAATTTTTGAAACCGCTTTGGTAACAGGCTTCCGTAATCGGAGTTTTGTTCTGAACCAAATTCTTTGCTATAAGCAAACGTTTTTCTGTAATATAATTTCCTATGGTATATCCCGTCTCTTCCTTAAAGAAATGCATCAGGTAATAACGGCTCAGATAAAAATGAGAAGCTATTCTATCTATGGTCAGCTCCTCCACAAGATGTTCATTGATATAATCGAGTATTTGAACCAGCTTAGCATTCCCAATCGTTGAATCCAGATAATTTATATGATTAGATATCGCTGTTCTGTTCAGTTGAATCATAAATTCTAAAAACAAAATCTTTTGATATAATTCCTTAGCGAATGCCTGATCTGAAAATGATTGCTCTAATTCAAGACATACCTGATAAAGCTTGCTTTTCTCAACGGAATGTATTCGTAATACATTCGAATGCTCTGACTTTGCTCTTTCAAAGCAATAGTTTAAATTATAATCCTGTTCGGAGTAATTTTTTAAGAACTGCGTTGAAACATAAATAATGATTCTTTCATATGTTGTATTATCAAGGATACTGGGTCTGTGAATCTCACCGGCATTTACAAGGATAATATCATAAGGTTTCAGCGTGTAATTTTTACCCTCAATTGTGTAATTTATATTACCGCTTATAAATATAATTATTTTGTTAAAATCATGGTAATGAAAAGCGAATTCTCTTCGCTGTCTGTCAATGATATGAAACATTTCAAAATCATTATTTAGATATCCAATCTTTTCAATGTCATTCATACGAACATCCCCGCAATCTGTATCCATGTCGCTTCTTACCTCACATTTATTATATAGCATTATATGCAACATTTAAAGCATTATATCTCTATATTTATTAAATAATGCTTCATATAATGATATTAGAAAGCAGAGTTAGGCTAGAAATTAAAGGAGGTTTTTATATGCTTACAGGTATTTTGTTACCAATCATAACTCCGTTCAAAGATAATAAGATTGATTATAAATCCTATAAACGCTTAATTGATCATTATGTTGACAAGGGTATCAGTGGAATTATACCCCTTGGTACTACCGGAGAAGTACCTACCATTAATGAATATGACTTTAGGGAAATAATAGAAAAAACAATGGAATTTACCGAGGATCGTTTACCTGTTTATGTGGGAGTAGGCGGTAATTTTACAGAAAAGATCGTAAAGAAAGTAAGACTGGTGGAAGATTATAATGTAAAAGGTATCTTGTCTGTATGCCCTTATTATAATAAGCCAAACCAAGAGGGAATTTACCAACATTTTAAGAATATATCCGAAAACACCAATTTAGATATCATCCTATATAATATTCCATATCGAACCGGAGTCAACATTGAGAATGAAACCATATATAAACTGGCAGAGCTTAAAAATATCGTAGGGTTAAAGGATGCCAGCGGTGATATCAAGCAAACCATGGCTTTACTTATGGACCCGCCAAAGGATTTCTCAATCCTTACGGGAGAAGATATCTTATTCTTTTCAACACTCGCTTTAGGAGGTCAGGGCGGTATACTTGCTTCCTCCCACTTAAAAACCGAGTTGTTTGTGGAAGTCTATCATAAAATGAAAGCGAATGATACACAAGGAGCATTAAAAATTTGGAAAGATCTTTATGAATTTATTCCTCTCTTATTCAAAGAACCCAATCCTGCACCCATCAAATACTGCTTAATGGAGCAGGGACTGATTGATTCGGCCGAAGTAAGGCTGCCCCTTACGCCAATCTCTACACAACTGGAAATTCAACTGGATAAAGTTGTTTTGGCCTATAATAAAAATAAACGACTACACATGGCTTAAGCTATAAAACGTTAGAGGGAGTTACATTAATTTGCCTGTAACTCCCTCTCCTATATAAGCCTATTAAGTAGTAAAATTATTTCTGATAAGTTAAAACATTGCTTTGTTAATGTGATGATTTATTCACATATAATTCAGATTAATTTTGCTCATGATCACCTGTCCTGTGATTGTCATAACTATCTTCCATATCATTATCTACATCATCTTCTGTATCATCTTCAGTATTATCTTCTTTATCCTCTGGTTTTATATGTTTATCAAAAACACCTCTTATCAGTATAGAATTAATGAAACAAGTAACAGATATACTAAAAAGCACGATAAAAGGGAAAAAATATGGAAAGTAGTAAAGAGCAACAAAAGGACCGATATTGATCATAAAAACCATAATACTTTTCGGTATGTTCGTAAATGCAAGTATGACTGAGTTTTTTATCGTATTCTTTAGTGTATTCTCAAAAAACACTAATAATGGAAATATATAAACGCTGACAAAGTAGATATTTACAACTATGATGATATTAAGAATACGAATTATATTTTCATACTTCATTTCCATCGCGTTCATTAATAAAAAATTAAAATAGAAAAATACCGCAAGAGCTACCATCACAATCCAGATTAAAGTAGCCTTTTTAAAGTTTGCCTTAAATCCTCTAAAAAAACCCTTAGTAACACTGTTTTCCTCATCCCTTACCATTTTTAGAGTGACATAGTAAGTGGCTGAGATAGACGCACCCATGGTAACAATGGGTATACTACAGACAGCAGACCAAATACCCAGAATTAATATATCAGATAAGCGTCCAAGGTGTTTCATAAAATTAGTGTCATAATTTAAAAATTTCATAGTTGTCTCCTGATGAACTATATAATAGTATCACAGTCCAAATTATCTTATAGTCATTATTTAGTCATTATTTGATTCCTTAGCTTAAAGTATACTGTACCATCTTAATCTAAAAATAATATTATTGCCAATAAACTTCCATATTCGAATGTATCACTTGAAGTAGAAATCGTCTATGTCCAACTAGTACTAACAAACTAAAATTGAATAGTACCTCTTCTGTCTCCATAGTACCCCATTTATAAACTCTGTTTAAATCAGGTTCTACTGTGCTGATTTCACCTTTAACGTCTAACTTTTTAGTACTATAATCCTCCAAAATAGCAAATAGCAAATAGCGAAGATGCCCAAAAGTCACCTTTAAAGCATCTTCCTATTCATCCTATATTTATTTTCTTTTATTTGATCCTAATGTTATCGATATAAAAGCTCGAAACATTAAATCCTTTCAGATAAAGATAGGTATCTTTCCCGCTTAAATAGTAGGTCGTTTTCAGTGTTACCCATTTATATCTGTTCTTGCCAATACCGGATTCTGCTTTTATATCCAGAACAACGCTAGTTGCATCCATTCCCGTTCCTTCAATCACTCCCATCTCATAAAAGACCGGCAAGTTCGCTTCAGCATTATATAACATTGAAACTTCTATGGTAATGGCTGAACCGGATACTGTTGGAGCTGTGATGGCTGAGCCGGATACAGAAGGTATGGTAATGGCTGAACCAGAAACTGTTGGTATGGTAATCAAGGTTTCCGATCCACTGTTTACTAGCGGAATGACTATATATCCATCCTCACTTGACTTATCAACTCGTAATGCCGGATCGCCGCCAAGTGTAGGAACGGATATTGCTGCTCCGGAAACTGCTATTATATAATCTGCCAAACCCTTGTCAAAGGTGTCTGAATATAGTAACCCACCGGTTAAAACAGGTCCCTTCATTGCTTTTACAGTATCAAAGAAAGTATCATAGGTATCAGGATCTTCAAATATACTGGTCTTTAACTGACTTAAATCCATTCTATCATCAATCAGACCATAGAATTTTTTATTCGCAAACTCTACCAGATATCTGGTGTCCTCCAGCGTGAATTTATGTCCCACTGCATGAAGATGGATACCGATATTGTCACCCAGACCTAAGCTGTCATAGATGTTTTGTGCTGCCAGATAGGAAACATACATCGCCGCCGGATTCGTCCAGTCCCCTCCTGTAAGCTCGCCCGTAATGAGGAAATAACGATCCTCATCCGCTGTTAAAGCAGCTAAGAAGTGCTGATCAAACGGCAGTTGGTGCGGACTGGAAAACTCCAGGAAGTTATCATTAAACCAGTGTGCCTCTCCACCACCCTGGAGATTACTTAGCTGTTCGTTGGCTCCAGGGGTAAATAACGGTTCATCCTGGAACTTTTGCCATGTAGCGGTTCCCTGCTCTGCACCCTGCTCATCAATAAGTTCCTTTAACTCAATGGAAGAATAATCGTATTGTTTTCCTGCACTCATATATCGGAAGCTTGCCATTCCACCTGCACCGGAGCAACCGGGTACCGTAATTTTAATACGAGGTTCAAAAGCTCCTGCTACTGCAGCGGATTTACCGTTTCTTGATATACCTGTTACCATGGTGTTGACCGGACTAATATTCAGCTCGCCGGACAAGGCCATATCATCTTCTAATACATCAATTATCTTACTTACACCCCAGGTCCAGGCTAAGAGTACACCGGTCTGTTCATCCCATCTCTGACCATAGGGATATAACTCATAAAAAGCACCGGTATGGTTTCCATTGTCAGCCGCAATCGCATTATTGTCATACTCGATTACCGCATATCCGTTATCAATCAAATACTGCTTTTCTGTTCCTCCTAAAGAACCGATTACGATCAATACCGGATATCCGCCATCCTGAGTTGCCGGTTTTTTTGTAATGATATTTTCTCCGCTCACCGGGTCTACGAATACATCTCTTGGGAAGGTTGCCGTAGCCATGAAATTAACCGCTTTATCACCCTTCGCTACAGTTATTCGGATAAACTTTTCATTCGGTGCCGGTTCTACCGTCTCTTGTCTGACAGTCCAGGTCTCCCAATCAAAAACCCATCTTGTATAAGAATTAAGATATTCGTACATCACAGACTCGCCGGACATATCAGGAACCACTCCATACATATAGTACTGATACATATCTGATATTTCGGCCTGGCGCTGCTCCCATTCCTCTAAGGTCGTAACCTTACTGCCATCACGGAAGGTAAAAGCATCCGGTAGTATAGAGTTTAGCGGTAATGCACTTGGCTTTGTAAAACCGCTGCCATCATTTAGACCATCAACTGCCGCCTTTAGCGCCTGATATGCCTGATTAATCTCAGCTTGGATTGATGTTTTATCAGCAGCAACACTCTCTGCATTAGCTAAGGGTTCCGTGATACTATCTTTATTAACATAGGCATCCAGATACATCTCCTTCACACTGTCAATATAGGTTAATAAAGCATATGGATTCGTACCTGTCTGTGCTCCTTCTGCTTTTCCCTCTAAGACCATTTTACCGAGCAAACTCGGGTTTTGATATGCATTTCCTGTCGTATCAAAAATCGTAATGGTTGTGGCTCTGTTACCATTTTTAGCTTCATTAATCTGTAAATCAAAGCCCATCTCCATTTTGTTAACAGGTACCGTCGTATCGGCCCATATAATTACAGCCTCTATGATATAACCGTTATTTACCCCAGCTTCGTCTTTGGTTATCTGGGTCTTGGTATAAAAGCGTGTCTTCTCACCGTTATCATGGGTCCGCATATTATCAAAGTTTACCCGATAATGTAAATCATCGCTTTGGTACGAACCGGCCTTATCGTATAATTCATCCAGGAATAATTCCAAGGAATCCTGCTGATAGCTAGCCGTATTAGACTTATCAAGATTACTGTCCTTGATGGCGGACAATATATAGAGTCCATTGTCATCCCACATAAGACGGTGCTCTGCTGTTACATCTGCCTGTGCTCCATAAACCTCTGGAACTATGACCTCGGCTTTCTCCCAAACCTCATCGATAATGCCATCGACGAAGGGAGAACCGAACGTAGCCGTAACTTGCTCCGGTATTACAGTCGGCTCCGGTGTGGAGGGAGTTGGTGTTGAAGGCGTTGACGGGCTTGGCGCATAACCCCCGGTCTCAGGACTATTCGCAACTAAAATCTCAGAGTTACCGTCAATCTCTATTCTAATATAGCCAGTACCTTGCAATATGGGTATCAATTCATCCGAAGTCGTATTTAAAATTGTTTTAGATGCTTCTACCGAATTCAAATCAAGTGTAAACTTCTGCGTTGCATTGATGAGTAAGGCCAGGTTTGTCTTAATAACGGAACCTTTATGGGATATCGTAACATTTGGAACCTTACCGCTCTCTCCCCGAAGCTCTATGTTTCCTGCTGCATTCACATATAAGTTAAGATCTCCCCTGACTTCAAGGATCGTCTTAGCGTTAGATTTCGTGATATGTATCGATACAGAGGCACTTTCTTCAATGACTATTCTAGAGGCATCCGTATCGATTGTTATGCTATTACCCTTCGCATATTCATGCCATGTATCACTCTTAATCGCATTCACTTGTATATCATTGAATAAACCATAGTTGTTAACCGAACTGTTCGGGGCATCTACTATTAATTTCTTATCCCTATAATCCCCCTCAGGAATGTGAAATTCCATTTCATCCTCCGTTGCTATTTTAATAGCCAATGCATCCGTTAATAATGCTTTCTCTAAAGAGGTCTGATTATTTACAGTTACGGCTGATGTAACCGTTATTGTTACACTATCGGCGATTTCACCGGACAGGGTTGTCGCTGTTATTTTAACATTACCGGGTCTGATCCCTTTTACAAACCCTCTGTGATTCACCGTAGCAACATTGGTATTATCGGATGTCCAGTTAATATAATCCGATGACTTGCTAGGTTCATATGCTTTATTTAAATTATAGGTTTCACCAACAATCATTGTATCTATTTTATTGATGATTTGAACTTCTTTTGCAGGGTTTTTCGATGCCTTTCTTACATAAACTACTGCACCCAGTTGGTATTTACCTTTTGGAGTTGTGATATCACAGGTTATATTCGCTGTACCTGTTTTCTTGGCTTTTACAACACCAATTTTATTGACGGTTGCTATCTGTGTATTACTACTTTTCCATTCGTATGAAGAGCCTGACTTTTTATTTTTTATATTAAAATCATAAGTATCTCCTACATTCATATACCGATAGTTTGTCTTGCTTAATACCGGCGTAGTCGAGTCATTTGTAGTATGGGCATATACCTTTTGTTGACTCATAATACCAGATGGTAATATTATGACCACCGTAAGTAAACATGCCAACATTCGTTTTAAATTAAAACTTGTAACCCTTCTCATGCTATCAACTCCTTCTCTTTTCATAGTTCTATAACAATCTCTATACCATGAAATATAGAGTTTATTATCCTGTTATTTTTAATACGATAAAAGATATAAATAAACGTAAGATAGCATTTTCGTAAAAGTCCTTATTACTTCTTAAGGAAAGAACAAAAATCAATCTGCCATATGATATAGGACATGATATTGATACATTTATGAATTGTAAATATATGGTATCTTTATTCTATCTCTAATACGTGGTATTGTCCAATAAGTATAGGGTTATAAATCATATATCAATTCACTTATACATGATTTAACACTAATAACATCCTTGCATGGATTGATCTTTTTTAACTATAACATTCTCATTTACTTCATAATACTTCATAGATAAAATGGCACCAATAAACTTATTTACCATGAAAAAAAACCATTGATTTAATCGATTAATTGAGGTTTTGTAACCCAAATCATCTTATCATCAATGGTTTCTTATTAATACGCAAGTAGATGGATAACTATATTATAATTTCTACTTCTAACGGTTTTCTACCTAGCAGTTCTACACTTCTTTGATCCGGCTGGCTGCCTCCGACATAGATTTTAAACCTCTTACTGTCAATATACCTGTTCCCTTCGTCGTCCACAATCTCAAAAGCTTTTTTATCAACCTTCAGTTTTATTGTTTTCTTTTCTTTCGAAGAAAGTGATATTCGCTCAAATGCACATAAATTATGGTTTCTGACAGCATGCTTAGATTCTAAATCCTTCATGTATACTTGTACAATTTCATCTCCGTCGTATTCTCCTGTATTTTGAACCTCAACTTCGACTTGAAGTAGGTCCTGTTCTGTCTTAAGCTCTGTCCTTAGATTCGAATACTCGAAGCCGGTATAACTTAAACCATACCCAAAAGGGTACAAGGGCTTTCCTTCAAAATAACGATAAGTACGGTTCTTCATTGAGTAATCCAGAAAATCCGGTAAATCCTCCTCTCTTTCATAGAAGGTAACCGGAAGTTTTCCTGACGGATTTACTTCACCAAAAAGTATCTTAGCGATTGCCAGACCACCCTCCGAGCCGGGATACCAACCCTGAATAATTCCTTTCACATTCGGCGTATCCTGAAGCCATTTCAAGTTCATTGCACTACCAGTTAGATTAACAACAATTATATCAACCCCGGTTTCAATTACGGCTTTTAACAGATGTATCTGGGAAGCAGGTAAATCCATCGATTTATCTGCCTTCATTAGTTCATTACCCTTGGAAGGATTCCCGTTATCAACCTGCTCTCCTTCAAAACGGCCATCCAAGCCTACACACACAATAGCAAGACCGGTTCGTTTTGCAATCTTAACGGCTTCCGAGGTTCTGTCATGGGGCATTGCCCTAGGTTCCACCTTATCTTTTATAATGTGGCAGCCTTCGGAGTAATATATTCTGGTGGTTTCATCCACTACACTTTCAATACCCTCTAAGATAGTAATATATCTGGTAGGTGTACCGACATAATTACCAATGAGTGCTGTTCGACTGTCCGCATTCGGACCAATCACTGCGATATGCTGCGTATTTTTTGGTAAGGGTAAGATACCCTCATTTTTTAACAGAACAACGGACTTCTCAGCTGCCAAAGTAGCGGCTTCCCTATGTTCCTTACATGCGACCTTATCATAGGCTATCCTGTCATATTCACAATCATCGGAAAAAAGACCTAACCGAAGCCTCGTCCTCATGGCATGCACCGCCGCTTCTGTTATCTCCTCTTCCGTAACCAGACCTTGTTCATAGGCCTGTAAAATATATAGATAGATATTACCGCAATTGATATCACAACCCATCTTTAAGGCCAAGGCCGCCGATTCTTGTGGAGTAGAGGTCACCTTATGATGCTCATGAAAATCTGCCAACGCAAAACAATCCGATACATAATAACCTTCAAAGCCCCATTTATCCTTTAAAATATCCTGCATCAATAATTTACTGGCACAGCAGGGTTCTCCGTTGGTTCTGTTATAAGCACCCATAACACTTTCCACCCGGGCTTCTTTAACACAGACTTCAAAAGCAGGCAAATAGGTTTCCCATAAGTCCTTATCCGACACCACTGCATTAAACTCATGTCGGAGTTCTTCCGGCCCGCTATGAACTGCGAAGTGTTTTGCACAGGCGGCGGTTTTTAGATATTTTCCGCTTCCTTGTAGTCCCTGTATAAAGCTTTTACCAAGTTCAGAGGTAAGATAAGGATCTTCGCCATAGGTTTCCTGTCCCCTACCCCATCTAGGATCTCTGAATATATTAATGTTAGGTGCCCACAAGGTCAAACCCTTATAAATATCCCGATCCTCTTCCTTACTGTATTCATTATACTTTGCCCTTGCTTCGGTGGCAATGATGTCCCCAATCTTTAGCATAGCCTCTGAATCAAACATAGCCGCCAAGCCAATTGCTTGCGGAAACATGGTCGCTGTTCCAGTTCTGGCTAAGCCATGTAAGGCTTCATTCCACCAATGGTATCTTGGAATACCTAGCCGTTCAATCGGAGGTGCATCATACCTTAATTGACTTGCTTTTTCCTCCAAAGTCATTTTGTCTACTAATTCTGTTGCCTTTAACGTAAAGTCCATGCTTATACCTGTCCTTCTTGATATACTGTCCTTGAATTATAATCATAATAAGTAACGTTATCCTATTTATTATTTTCAAAAATTTATAACCCTATTTATTAAGAAACTAACAAACTAATATAATTATCTAATCAGTATGTAGTCATAATCAAGATCACTATTTATGGTTCACTTTATTCTTCATCTTTTATATAAAGTATTCCGATATGGTAACAATGAATGGGATTGTAACCGCACATAAAAGAGTCGTTACTGTAAATATTTCTGCTGCCAAGATTGAATTCTTTTCATATTTAATGGAAAACAATATTCCGGTCGTGGCTGACGGTGCTGCCGCCATTATGATTGCTGTAATTAATACCTTTTCATTGATTGGGAACCGGCTGTAAATCATCAGCAATATGATTGGAATTAGTAAAAGCTTGAGAAAGGTAACAAAATACACTCTGTATTTTGTGAGTAGCTTAAGGATATTCGTCCTACCTATGGTAACACCTGCAATCAGCATAGCAAATGGTGTATTAATTCCTGCTATATGTGAAAATGCTTGGTACATAACCTGGGGAACTCTGATTTGCAATAGAAAAAATACAAGTCCTATTACAATCGCTATGATAGAGGGTGACATAAGTTTCTTTAGCATGCTTTTTAGACTCCATTCACTGCTACCCTGCATCATAATAACCCCATGGGTCCATAGGAAAACATTGAATATTGTAATAGAGGCAGTTACATAAAAAACACCTTCTGTTCCAAAGATACCGTTCACCAAGGGAATTCCCATAAACCCAACATTGGCATAGACACTGGATAAACGTTCTACCTCTACATCTTCATTTTCTACCCATTTCTTAATAACAATCCCATCCATAACAATTTTCTTTCTCTTTTTCTTTTTAATAAGCACATAGGCAATAATAATACTCATAATATGAGTAACTAGGGCCAGTACCAAAGAAATTAATAACCCTTCCATCAGATCTGTACTAAATTCCCTCTGATAAGAGACGAAAATCACCATAGGATTGACTAGCAGCAATAAAATATTGGATAATTTACTATTCGTAGCTTCATCAATCAGTTTTATTTTATAACAAACAACACCGATAAGAATAATAACAAAAATTACTAGAATTTGATTTAATGTAATACCTGCCAGTGACATAATTTTCAGCTTCTCCTATGCTACAGTGTTGATTGGTGAACCCTGGATAAATGCTTTTAGATTCTCTACAGCGATATTCATTAGTCGCTGTCTTGCTTCCTTCGGGGCCCAGGCAATATGAGGTGTTATAATGATATTTGGAGCAGATAAAAGTGGATTATCCATACGAATCGGCTCTGTGGACACCACATCTACTGCTGCCCCAGCTACTTTTCCACTGATTAGGGCATCTCTTAAATCCTCTTCTACAATTAAGGGACCTCTTGAATCATTGATAATCAATACCCGATCCTTCATCTTACTTATGGTTTCTTTATTAATAATTCCTTTTGTCTCAGGGAATAGTGGACAATGAAGGGATATTACATCAGAACCCTCTAGCAGCTCCTCAAAGGATACCTGCTCTATATTATCATCTAATTGGTCTTTATCGATAGGGCTGGGATTGTAAGTAAGAATCTTCATTCCAAAAGCCCTTGCTATTTTAGCGGTTGCCTGACCTATCTTACCAAACCCTATAATGCCCATCGTCTTATCTACTAGTTCAATCAAGGGGTAGTTCCAGAAGCAAAAATCCTGCGAATTCGTCCAGTCTCCCTTTTTTACGCAGTTGGAATGATCTCCGATATGATGACATAGCTCCAATAACAGAGCCATCGTATACTGAGCTACGGCGTCCGTTCCATAAGAAGGAATATTGCTTACCACAATCCCACGGCTTTTGGCGGCTTTAACATCAATAACGTTATATCCAGTTGCCAAAACGCCGATAAACTTTATATTCTGACATTTTGCCAAAATCTCCTCCGAGATAACCGTCTTATTGCTGTATACAATTTCTGCATCTCCAATTCTTTCAATCACCAATTCCTCAGGGGTTCTGTCATATACCACCAGATCTCCTAACTCTGCTAGTCCGTCCCAGCTTAAATCACCGGGATTTTCTGTATATCCGTCTAATACTACTATTTTCATACTGTCTCTTTCCTTTCATCTGGTTTCCTTAGTCCTCCAATAACGCCCATGCCCGGTTAATAACTCTCTTTGTATTCGCCAGGACGATATCGCCATCCTCACCCTCTCTGAGTGTCACTTCCAACGAAAGCACATAGGGATTGTCTGCTCTAAAAAAGCCCTCTTCCTTTAACACTCTGAAAAACTCCAGTAGCTCCGGCGTATCATTGGCACTGTTCGGATATCCGAATCTTGGATGTTTATCACCGTATGCATCACAACCTTGTTTTACAACTGCATTTCCTATATGAAAATGTGTTATATACGGCTTTAAGGTCTGAATCACAAACTTACTGGTTTCATATGTGGTAGGAAAATGGGATAAATCCACCATCAGACCAAAATTCTTACATATGCTTCTCACATCCGCTGCAAATTTCGCTGCATAAGGAGCAGGCCCGATCAAGGCTGCCTTATCCATATCAAAATCAAATACTTCCAGATTAACGCTCATATTCTTAGTTGCAGCGTAATTACATACATTTATCGTAGTCGTAAGGAGTTGCTCATAGGCCTTATCCTTCGTCTGTTCTTCCCACTTGCCGGCTAAGAAGGCAATGCCTTTCGCTCCAAGGTATTCAGCCTCATCAATTGCTTCGATTAAGGTCGCCTCTGCTTTTTTACGTCCTTCCTCATTAATATCATTCGGATTGAGTCCGGTGGATAACAGACGGGGCTGTGCTCCATAGCATACCTTAATATGGGATTGCTCTAACAATGCCTTAACTTCAGCCCGAAGTGAATCCTCCTTAATCTGTGTGATCTCAATCGCGTCAAAATAATCGTCCTTTAATATCTTACAAAGGGATTCCTTATAATCGTACATTGCCGGTGGATAACTCATCCAAAGAATGGTCCCCACCTGAAAATATTTATGAATACTGTCTCTCATGAAACTACTCCTTTCCTATAAAAGTTATTTAAATAAATATGAACTTTATTTTCATTATAATGATGTACATTTTTTTATTAATACTACGATGTATTTCTAAAACATTATTTCGATTGCTTCATACTCCTGTAATTCATCCAGTAAAATATATGCTATTTGATCTTTATATTCGTAGCTTACATCCTGCCCTGACTTCAATGTGTTCATCGATTTGGGTTCCTTCGGAACCGGTATCTCCAATTTTAAGTGGTACATTGGAACCGGGTCAAAGAAGCTTAATCCAAAACAGCCACTGTTATTGACAAACTGAACAAACAGATTACCATTTGACCGTTCAGAGAGACTCACCTCTACCATAGGGTTAAGACTTTTGGCAATGGATTTTATATCACATAGGTTCATCAAGATATCCTGCATAAACCAGAAGGTGTTACTATGTCCGCCCAGGTTATAGAAGGTCCCGGGCATCCAGGGGATATAGACGGCATAACCTTTCCCAAAATTGTATTTTGTTACGCCCGGAGTATCCGTAATTTCTGTAAAATAACAGCGCTCCGGAGGTCCATACCTATGAGGAGGAATTAATTTTAAGAATTTTTCTGCATCCTCCTTTACAGTAGCGTGGATAAAGCTGTCACCAACCGGAATAACATCCGTATCTGCATAGGAGGTAAAAATTTTCTTATCCTTCGCTTCAACCAAAAACATCGAAGATACCATGTCATGACGAATAGAATTAATCCGTTCTACCCCAAGGCTCTTGATTACCTGTTCATCCCGAATACCGGTGTATGGATCATATAATCCCGTTTCTCCGGTCGCAATTACTCTTCCACCGTTTTTGACATAGTCATCAATTTTGTCCGCTTCCTCTTTTGATACAAATTTGATATCCGGTAAAAGCAGTAGCTGATACCGACTTAAGTCTACATCCATAAATTCCGTAGGAAGTACCTCAGCAAAGGGTATATGACTTTCTGTCAAGGTCCTTATCCATCCCTTTTCTTCCGGACTTGCCACCCAGCGATGGGTTCGTTTCATCAAAATCTTTGCTTTGGATTTAAGTCCTGTATAGGCTTGTTCATGCTTGGCATGAAAGGCAAAAACCTTCTTTATCCTCTGAAAGGAGGACCGGTCCAGATGGTTATCAATTCGTCCGATCAGATAATAATCCAAGGCACCTAGATTAACCAGATTCTGCCATAATCTAAGCTCCTGAAGGGCCGGAGTTACGGAGACATGGCGGAAGGCATATCCGATATATTCCACGGTTGTATTGGAGCAGATGATATTGCTGGTACCGTCGCCAATGATGACACGACAATTACTGGAGGCATGATATTGCCAATGGGGTAATCTGGTCTTATATTCCGTAGCTGCTTCAATTCGGGCGTAGGCTTCATCATCAAAGCAGATTTCCTTATTGATGCCCTTAACAAAGGCAACCATTCGCTCCCGATATTCCTTAAGTATTTTGTCCTGAAACTGGAGGTACTGGCCATAAACAGGATTGTTATAGTCCTCAGCTTCCGGTAAATCCTGCCCATACAACTCCCTGAATTTTCGTTTGCAATTATCACAGTGGCAATAGCCGTAATCTTTAAAGTCATAATCTTTTGTCTGAAAACCACCCATATTACAGAATAATCCGTCAAAGGGAATCGTCTCAAACATTTCTTTTAATATTTCAAAGGCATACTTTTGCTGATAATCCCCGTTAATGCAGCACTGCACATCCCCGTTGTAATCCATAACTTGGCCGTCCTTTGTCCGAAACGCCCATTGTGGATGCTGTTCATAAAGAGTTCTTCGAACCTTCGAAAAATCCGTTCTGGCTAATACTTTAATGCCATTTTTGTGACAAAGGTCCACGATATCCTTTAAGCTGTCTCCGTGCAAATATGAGCTTTGATAATGATAGGGCAGCTTTGTAGGATAGCTGGCTATAATGCCTGCTGCATTGAGAAGTACTACATTCGCCTTGAAATCCAACAAATCCTTCACAAATTGCTCTGCATTGATATCCTCCATATCGATTTCACGTAAATTAGTCTGTATCATTCTCCAGGGATAATTCTCCCACCAAGCCATAATAATAACTCCTTACTGTATTTTTTAACATAGTGTACTTAACGACCTCTATAATGTTTAATTTATTTAAAAATCTTTGTATCCTACTGTATTCATAATGTTATCTGTAATGCTGGAAATATATTTGTTTCTTTCATTATCATTCTGTCTAAACATATATCAACAGTTTTAATTTTTCAGGGTTTTCAATTTCTATTACAGTTTAATTTTACAGCTTTTATTTTTTTTCATATATGTGCAATTTATTTTTGTATTTAAACTAAAATAAAAATTCCTTGTAGCTGATATCTCTTTTCTTGTTATTCTTCCAAGGCTAATAAAACATCTAACTCAGCTAATCTGTCAAAACGTTTTACATCCACATAAGAACATAAACGGGTCAGCACCTGTGGTTTGTACATGGCTCTTGACTTGGAGGAATATATCTTCCACAGATTGGCCGCTGTTTTTAAAAGCTCTACAGCCTCCTGCTGTAGTTTTTTATCTCCGTTTTTACGGTAGGTACAAAGCAGGACTGCTGCCTTTAATTTGGTTGCATAATATCTTCCCAGATAACTAAGAGTTTCTATATCATCTAAGGTATATTGAAGTTCCTGATTACCTTCTGCTTTCTGTCTAATGAGATTTACCCCCTCTAGAGCCTGTTCTGCATAAGAAAGAATTGTCTCAGCCGTTCTTAGGGGATCAATTTTGCTTAGTGGCTCACCCCGGTACATTGCTTCGCAGTATTCTGATACGCTGTAATAATCTCCTCCGGGAATACTCTTACACCGGATGAATTCGTTGATGTCGGCAAAGACAAGTTTATCCGTCTCGAAATCATACATACAGCAACCTTCCGGATACCACTGAAAATCATAATCATGCCAATGTACCTGATTGAATTCCTGTAGAATAGAGGATGCATGCTTCCAGCTATCATATAGTTTCGAAGCTTCTATCTTAAAATAACTGTTAAGTTCATGAATAAAGTAATCCTTCGAGAGATCCATATTATAGGATAGCTGGCCCCAGATCGTAAACATATACCACATTTTTTTGATATATAACGGATGGGATAAATCCCTCTCATCCATATAATCCCTACCCCAGGTATAACCGTCTGCTCCCATATAAAACCCGGTCATTTCATCCGACGGTAGATTTTTGATATACTCTCTGGCAAACTCCGGATCTCCCCAGCGATACATATAAAAATCATCGTTACGTATCGTTAACCATATCTTAAGATCTTTGGCCTTCTCCTTTAAAAAATCATGAATGAAGGCAGGCTTAGTACTGGAATACATATGGGCCTGAGAATACTTAAAACTAATGCCAAAGGGGCAGGGAAATTCGCGAAACTCTTCTATAATACTGTCATAGGCTGTATATTGCATCCTATGGATAAAGCGAAACTCCCTCTGTGGATGATCTGCCAGATAGTCCTTTACCCCTCTACCATAGGAATCAGCCAAAAACGGGATATCCGTCTCATCCCTTAGCATGTGTTCACCAGAGGTAATACCGATGCCTGCCAGTAAGGGGTAGGTCTCCATCAGAGCCTTTGTTCCACAGTAGATGTAATCCTTCGTTACCGGATTATGCTGATCGCAGGTAATCCCATAGGGGTTATTCTCTGTGCCATAGACAAATAAATTCCAGGTAAAGATAAATATCTTAATGCATCGGTTCTTCGCATATTCCATCACTGACTGCCAGAAGGATATTTTATCGTCCATCGTCATCTTCTTCACGGTTACTAAGCTTTCTTTCATATCCTTTGTATACATTCCCCAGCCGCTAAGGTCTGCTTTAATGGGTCTGGTTGTTATTTTCACATCTTCCAGAGCTGTTAGTGGGTATTCAGGAATACGTACAAGGGAAGGAAAAGGTGATAGAGACCATAAGGACAATACATTATATCGGTTTAGAGCCATTCGATCCAAAAACTCTTTCCAAAACTCAAAATCCCACATATTTTCTATGTTTAGAGATGCAGAATCCGATGCATCGGAATAACTGGGTGTTCTGGCATCTAAGGGAATATTAAACTTAATCCCTCTATATTCCAGATAAGGGATAACCGAAATATCCGATATATCTTCCATACCTTTCCCATGGCTAATCTCCTTACTTAAATCCAAAACACCGTACATAACACCGGCTTCGTCCGCTCCTGTTATGGTGACCGTATCCTGTGTTGTTAACCTTTGATAGCCCTGCGGTTTCAGCTTTCGGTCCATGAAAAGCCTTAAATGAAAGGTATTGTTTTCTGCACTTCTATACATCAGTTCCTGTTTCAGTTTATCGAGTGCAAATTGAATTGCCGGTGTTAATTCTACATTGCTTATAATATTAATCATCACATTTTCCTATCTATTGGTCAATCATTTTGCCTGATGTTTTGTCAGTAAAGATACCAATGTTATTCGCAGTCTTAACCCTGGCGAGATTGGTATCCGGAAGTTCCATAACTGTTATCTCCGCAAGATATAAAACCGTTGTTCCCGGTTCTAGATGTCCTGCATAGGTACCGTTCTCATCCGAACAGACGATATGAATATGTGGCTGCCCATCTACAAACATACCCTGTAAGGAACCCAGCTCCAACGGCTTCTCAATCGTTACAAATTCCTCTTCCGGTACATTGCTGAAACTGGTTACCCGGTGATATACTACTTTTTGCAAAGCTCCTATTCCACATAGGATAACTGCATCCTTAATTCCGGCTTTATTTACTTCTTCCGTAATTTTCTCAAGAAGCAGATCTCCTCTTTGCAGATCAAGTATCAGATAACGATGTGGCTTATTTCCTAAAATCATAGCAAACCTCCTTTATAATAGAACTGTTTCGTGAGCACATAGATTAGTTTCTCTCTTTAGGTTTTTAGGGCTATCGATACAATCTTATAGAAACTATACAAAGAGCTCCGTCATACCTACCTAAGTTAACTAATTTATATGAGTTTCTTACATTACATAGATAGCCAAGATTAAGGTGTGCATATTCAGCCTTATTAAAAGCTTATGATATTATAAATAATGCTTAGTATGCTCGATACAATCATTTTTGTACGAGACAGGCATACTAAGCATCTGTATCAAACTAGTGTATGTGGGAACTCCGTGTCTCGCCTTAAAAGAAAATCTATTATTATGCGACAGCCCCATGAAATATCATCACTATTGTATGATATCTTATTTCATTAATCGTTCCAGTGTTTCATCCGGTTCTAAACCAAGGTTTTGGTAATGCTGGGTTCTTACTTTAATATCATCCTCTAACTGCATTTTAGCAAACTGTATTACGTCTTCAGCAACTTCTCTGGGGATAACTAAAACTCCGTCATCATCCGCACAGATTACATCACCAGGTTTTACGGTTACACCTGCACAGTTAATCGGTACTCCGATTTGTCCTCTCTGTACTCGGCCATAAGCATGGGTGAAGGTTCTTCTGGTACAGAATACCGGTGCTTTCTCAACATTTGTCTCATAGGAATCACGGCATCCGCCGTCAACAACAACTCCTTCTACACCACGCTCCATCATGGTCAAAGATATCTCAGATCCCCATACACCGCCACGGATACCATCCATATCGATACAAATTACCATATCCTTAGCGTTTTCTTCATTCACGGTGTCAACAAAGTTGTAGATGTCGTTACAACCTTTACCCAGCTCTTCTCTCCACTCTTCCACTGTTTTACAAGTTTTTACTTTATCCTGTTTTGGAAGCAGTTTAACCGTGTGAGCGAAGCCTTTGAATTCAATTCCCGGACGAAGAGGTCTCATCTTCTCATCCATAGTTCCTTTGTCTACCAGACCTAGGGCATCCATTGCATCTGATAAATCTGCACATCTGTACTTTCTAAGCTCTTTAATTAATTCCTGATTTGTCATCATAATATTATTCCTTTCTCTTGTTAGGTATCATTTTTGCAATAGTCCTATTATTTCATTTATAATAACCCGGTATCATAATCATTGCACCATGCTTATGATACACAGATTGTTTACTTCCAACATTAGGATATCATGTATAATAATGTGTTACAAGGTAATATCCTATACACTTTTTTATTTGAAAATACTCAATATTGTATTTGATTAAAATATAAATATTCTTATTGTTTGAATTCATAACTCTGCTTACAGGAACAATTGGTATGGCCACTCAATTCCATGCTAAGGATTTTTCTATAGCTCACTTTACTTTCATGGATAGACTTTTATATCAGCTCACTTTACCTTCACGCTGATAACAGCGGCATCCCGGTTTTGTACGGTGATTAAAAGACGTTGATCGGATAATATTTTTAATCCCGTTCCACGAAGACAGCTTTCAGGTATTACCCTATCTTCTAAAAGCTCAACCTCCACTTCCCGGTCGTATTCCGTACTGTTGAGAACCCAGAGGTATATGTTTTTATTATGATCTTCCCATACCCTTCCTATAACTCCGGGATTACCATTAATCCGTAGTCTTTGCCTCTTTCCGCCAAAGGTGAGAAGTGATTGAAACCAATTTCTCGTTTCTGTATCCTCATTCAGATAATATCCATAGCCTGGCATAGAACCAACCATCATGATACGACCCTTTCCATAAGTGTCACACACAACAGCATTCTTTCCATCCGGATATGTTCCTGTTACACAAGTTGATTGACCGATCACCTCAAATTCCTGTCGGTATACCCCTCCATGGATTGGACCTTTATTCGTTTGAATGATTAATTCCTTATGTTTATCCGGGCCCAGATGAACCTTTGACTGACGGTAACCGAACTTTTCTTTAAAATTACGGTTAGGCTGTTGTTCCATTCCATGACCTCTATCATTAAAGTATCCAAAACAGCCTTCACTGATTAAAGTACCTCCGTTATGAACCCATTCACTGATCCGATCCATATCCTGGTCCGAGATGGCAAGCGGATAGGGAACATAGACCATATCATAATGATTCAGTTGATGAAGTCTTATTATATCTGCCTGTATGGAAGCATCGGTAAATGCATTGTATGCTCCGGTCAGACATTTCGCATAGATATCTGTATCTTTATATAGGGAATAGCATAGAGCTTGCGAATCCTCCAAAAGAAGGATCGCACATTCACCTTTTACCGGATTTGCCTTCCATAGGTCTGTTTGCTCCGGTGCATTACACCAGCTTTCTATGGATGCGACCATTTCGGATCTCTCAGTCGGTGAACCGTCTGGTGCATACCAGCCGTATGCATGGAAAAGTCCTCCTTCACAAAGCGGCCTCCATCTCGGATTCATAAATACTTTAGATCCGGTAACAAAGGTAGACATTGCATCATATCGTATATTTTCTGGAATGGACATGAGGTCCTTATCACTTTCATAATCGGTTTTATCACTGCGTCCGTCCCAGGTACTGTCTCCGATGGCTTCCGCTCTCCAAAATTCCTTGCCATCGCATGCAAGACGGGTCATATCACCACTCATTAGAGAACGGCATTGATTTGAATACCAATGGGTATATCCATATAGATCAGCATAGTTCGGATAGGCCCAGTCATCACCACAACAGGTGGCAATATCCTTATGGGATTTCGCATTGCCATGGGCGAACACCTTATGATTTGGATCTGCATTCCTTAAAACTTCCGATTTGATTCGGAACCAGTATAACTGGTTTTCATTATGAAATTTGATAGAATCCATAACCTCAGGATAATTTCCGACTACTCTTGGAAGCTGTACCTGATTCCAGTCCGTATAGCTATAACGAAACCAAGCTTGATTTAACTCATCTAAGTTGTCATATCTCCCCTTCAACCATTCCCGAAAACGTATTTGTGTTGAAGGACAATAACAGAGTAATTCCGGTGTATACAGACTGCATTCGTTCCAAACATCATAGCCGTAAACAGCCGGATGATCCTGATAGCGTTCTCCCAGGGCGGTCAGGAAGCTTTTCACACCCTTTTGAACTTCAGGATGATCCATACACATCATAAAAGTACCGCCGGTTACACAGGATGAGCCTATATCATTAAATCGTTTCTTACCTTTATAATCTTCCCTAATTGCTTCGGGATATTTTGCACAAAACCATTCCGGTGCGTAATCGCTCATTTCTGCGATTACGGTTTTTATTCCGTATTTTGCCGCTAGCTCCAACTGCCGATCATAAGGCTCCCAGTTATAAACACCGGGTGCGATTTCTATGGCAGACCATAGAAACCAGTGACGAAATATTGTCATTCCATCTTTTGCAGCCTGTTCATAATCCCTCTCCCAATCCTGCCTGGGAGGGTTAGAACGTCTGTAATAAACTGCACCAAATTCCACCGATTTTTCGTTTTCATTTTTATTAACCATGTTAGATCTCCCTTGGGTAATCTAAGTAACTAAACAACTTTTATGTTTGTTTTCTTCACATGCCTCTTTTTAACTATACTTTTTGTAATATATCATTGTAACATATATTCAGTTAATAGCAGTCAATATATCAGATCTATTAGCCTTTAACCGCACCTGCCGTTAAACCTTGGATAAAGTAACGGTTAAAAATCATATATACGATAATCATTGGAATGATTGCAATTGAAGTACCGGCAAGCATTAGGTTCCAAGAGGACGCTGCTGCACCTGAACCTTTCAGATTCATGATACCTACAACCAGCGGCATACGATCCGGATTTGATAAGGTGAATACCATCGGCATAAGGTAATCATTCCAAGCAAATCGAAACTCTAGGATAGCTAAAGTTGCAATCAAGGGCTTTAATAAAGGGAATATAATACTTGTATATATCCTGAAGAACGTACAGCCGTCAACTTTCGCAGATTCATCAATTTCGGTTGACAGTGTTCTTATGTAGGATCTAGTTACGAATAGATTCGTAACATTCATACCCATTACTCGGATGATAATAACGCCCCATAAGGAGGTATTAATGCCAAATACTTTGGCAATCATCAACTGCGGATACAAGGTTAAACTACCTAAGGAAACAAACATGGAGGATATAACCATGGCAAAAATCAGATTTTTACCGCGGAAATGACCTCTTTCAAATACATAGCCGGCTATGGTACTGGTAATAATGGTTCCTACTACAATGAAAAATGATAAGAATAAGCTGTTAGAGGTATATTTTTGAAAGTTAGCTAATTCCCATGCCTGTTTATAGTTATCAACAACAAATATACTGGGTATTATTTTATTTCCATTGGTCAGAAGCTCCATATTGCTTTTGAATGAACCCATGAATGAATAAAACACCGGAAATACTGTTATGATAAAAATTACACCAAGTACTAAATATAAAACGATATCTCCGCTAATTTTTTTAACTTTACGACGCTGCATAATGGACCTCCCTCCTTTAATAACTCTTTCCTAATTTACTGCTAGATCTCATATAAACAAAGGAAATCATAGCAAGTATAACCGCTGTAACCAATGCCATGGATGATGCATAACCGACTTCAATCTGTCTGCCATCATATCCAAAGAAGTATTTAAATACATAAGTCATAACAACTTCCGTTCTACCTCCGGGTTGGCCATTTGTAGTGGATAAAATCAGATCCGCCATCTTCAAGCTACCAACGATAGCGTTCAAAAGCACTACCTGGAACGTTGGTCCTATCATAGGAAGCGTAATTTTGAAGAATCTCTGGATTGGATTAACACCGTCCAAATCCGAACATTCATACAATTCTTTTGGAACACTTTGCAGAGCCATTAAAAAGAAAATCATGTTGATACCGAAGTTATTCCATACGGATGCAAATCCGATTACAAACAGGGCGGTTCCTTTATAACTAAACCAACTAATTGGACGTTCAATGAAGCCTGCGCTTTGTAAAAGTCCATTCACAGTTCCGTTAAAAGAAGCAAACATCAGGGAGAAAATCAAACCTGCTATCGCTGCACTGATAACGGTTGGAAGAAATAAAGTGACACGGAAAAATCCTGTTCCTTTTCTTCCTTTATTTAATAAAACAGCCAGTAAAAGTGCCAGCGGAATTTCCACTGCAAGCTTACCAAATGTTAAAATTATCGTATTCAGCAGTGAACTCCAATAGGAAGTATCTCTTGTAAATACACGGACAAAATTCTCCAGTCCGACAAAACTTTCTTTAAAACCATTTGATTCATATAAAGCATAGCGCAAAATATAAAGTATTGGTACATAAGTAAATAGAATGAAACCGATCAACATAGGGGTCAGCATAAGGACTGCCTGTGTTGAGTCTTTCTTAATCCACTTGATTTTATGTGATGATCCTTTTAATTCTTTCTTTGTTATTTTCACTGGTAATCTCCTTCTTCCCATTCATTACTCAGAGCTTCTTATTGCCAAACCTTTTGACAAAACATGATGTGCTCTTAGAATATTTTGAAGTTCCATGATGTCAATATTCTCTGATGAAATGCTGATAATACTCATTGCCTCAGCACACATCCGCTCTGTGTAATCCGGTTAGCAGATTAACCTCCTTACAGAGCAACCTCTTTACAAAACAAACTACATAAAGAGTCCTTTCTTTAAAGTAACCACTCTAAAGAACTATCATATTAAAAATCTTGGAAATATTACGATAACTATTTAATTGGATACATAATATCGATTGATATATCCAAAATGTAATTTTCAAATTTTATATAACTTTTAGTAAAGTTCATACTTGCTGAAAAACACCTGCATCTTTTTCATATAAAAGCTGCCTCTCGAATCCACGTATATCAAATATTCGGCATGATAGTAATTACTCGTATACTTCAATTGGAATTTAGTCCTGATAAACACCGGATTCGAGTCGCAGCTTTCATTTAATCTTTTGGTTTTACATAGTATTGCTATTATGTCATTCCATAGGATGTCTTAATTGCTGTCAATAATTATTTACTTCTTTCAGTAGTTACACCATTGGGAAGTTTATATAAATCTACTAATGCAGGATCAACTTCTGCTAATGCAGCATTATATTTTGCATCGATTTCTGCCATGGTTTTCTCTACATCATTTACTTTAGGATCAGTCCACATATTAGCGATGGCTTCACGGTAAGTAGCACCTTCGAACTGAATTAAAGTATCCGGTACAGGAGCCATAGTAAAGATTTCATCAAAGCTTGCGAATGCTGCAAAGTTTTTCATAGTAGGTTCTGATTTCGCAAGAGCAACTGCTTCGCTTCTAACCGGAATATATAATCCTTGTTCGTACATTTCTGCCGCATTTTCATCCGCATAGAAGAACTCTAATACTTTTAAGACTTTTTCAGGATGTTCTAAAGCTTTTTTACCTACACACAGAAGGTTTGTAGGGTTACCGAAAGTCTTGTACTTCGCAGGTTGACCATCAAAGGTAGGAATATCAATTACTTCCCAATCAATTTGTGCAGGGAACTGATTGTTATAAACTGCAGCGTCAAAGCTTGCTGCTCCCATCATACCGATCGTACCTGCTGAAAACTGTGCTCTTACCATATCTGCATCCATGGTCTCAAATCCAGGAATAACACTGCCGTCAGCTACCATGTTGTCAATTGCACTGATTAAAGGATTGTAATCAGAATAAGCAAACTGCTGTTTTGCATAGTCATATCCATAATGACCTATATTCTGTCCTGCACCCATAGTATAGAAGGAAGTGATCGTCCAAAGTGCGCTAGGTGCAATACCTAAGCCATAAGCCTTACCGTTAGATTTCTCTGTAATGATTTTAGCAACTTCTCTTACTTCTTCCCAAGTCTTAGGATAGTCCGCTTCGGAAAGTCCGGAAGCTGCAAACAAATCCTTATTTACAACAAATCCGTATGTAGTAAGGTTGTAAGGTAATGTGTAAGTTTTACCGTTAAAAACGTGTGCCTGGTTAGCTACCAGATTAGAATATCTGCTTAAAATGTCTTCGCTTCCGGGCAGATCTTCGATTGCAACGAGGTAATCGGAATCAACAAAATCCTGCATCCATTTGGAGTCGGATCTGAATAAGTCCGGAGCTTCACCTGCCTGTGCGGCAATTTTAATTGTATCGGTAAAGTTACTGCCGTATACGGTATATTCGATATTGATACCCAATTCTTTACCAACACCTTCATTAAACTCTGCGATTTGTCTATCTCTTACTTCTTTTTCGTGAGCGTTATCGGACCAAACCTTAATGGTTTCCATCTCAACAGGCTCTTTGTCCGCTGTGTCATCGGATGCTTTGTCATCATTGTTTGTCTCAGTATTGGTCTCCGTATTCGTTTTCGGAGTAGTGTCATCTTTTTTGTCTTCGCTTTTACTACAAGCTGCTAAGGAACCGGCAATCAAAACTGCTGACAAAAGTAATGCCATAAATTTCTTTGTGTTTTTCATTCTCATACCCTCCATAAGATTTTGTTATGTCATTTTGCTACCCAATAGTGATTACTATTGATGTATTTATTATAATACCGGAATCCCTTCAAAGTAAGGTTTAACTTTTATACAACTTGTATAATAGATCACCCTGTAAAACCCATATAATTAGCTATTATTATGCAGAATCACGGCAAATAAGTTGTATTATATCTCAACCCCATATATTTTGTGTGGAAATATAAGCTATTCAGAGGGTAGCCAAATCCTTTTCGAAACATGGAATATCCATGTTAACTCACGTATTATATCAATAACTTAAATCTACTTTTCTTATACCTTCCGATACTTCGTATCGAAGATGCCCGCCTTATGGGCATTATTCGCTGGGCTTGCTCGCTTTGCCTTCGTACACATAAAAAATTCACGAATAGGTTAAGTTATTCTACTATCCGTGAATCCTTTAATGAGCTTTATTTTATTTTACTTCTTTAGTCATCTATGCTCTCGTTATCTTCGAATTCCTGTTCGGCAGGTAGGATCGAAGTCAGGTCAAATGCTATCACACGATCCACTTGATAGGAGGCATTGTCAAAGGCTGCAGATTCAAAGTTAACATAAAGATAGGAATCTTCAATCGCAATTTCTTCATTCATGGAAGGCATCTCAACCGTATGAACTATATCCCCCAAGGAAATGATACCTTCCGTCTGATCGGCAAAATCCGGCTGATATAGATCCAACTGTCTCATATAACCACGAAGTCCCTTATAAAGCTGGCAGGAACGGGATAAAATCAAATACCCATTCTCCGTAAATGCAAGTCCTTGGACTCTGGTAGGCATTGTAACAGTATTTACTTTCGTCAAAGTAAGCAAATCCTCATCTTCAGTTATTACATAGCTGTACATACGGGTTGATTTTAATTCATTATAGGAACCAACCCAAAGCATTTCATTATAAAAAGTCATATAGGATGCTGTTATTCCCAAGTCAATCATGGTATTAAGATCAATTCTTGAGTAAGCTTTCTCTTCCTTTACCGCATTATGAATATCTGCTATGGGAACCGGTGAGACGCTTGTACCTACGGCAATCCATACATGGTTACCATCATAAGTAATACCGCCAACATGAGCCATAACCGGCAGTACGATCGTGGCCAGAAGCTCTTTTGTAGCTTTATTAAGCACATAGACAACGGAATATTCTTCATCCGCAAGATCATATGCCGATATTAATAAATAATCCTCGGTAAAAGTCATACCCTGAGGACACATGGAAGTACTTGAGAATCCTCCGACATTGGTTGTAATTAATCCAGGTATAATAATACTTTCATTAAAGATCGCATTGTTTCGGAAAAATTCTATATCCTTATAAGCGGATGAATTTTCAAACTCTGTTACGTCAGAGAATAAAGCAGCTGCTGAACTTGTAGCTTCTACTTCTACTATCTCAGCTTGAACAATATCAGAAACCGGACTGTCATATACGATTCCATTATAATCCCGATGGACTATACCATAGAAGGAATAGGCTTCTCCTAGGATTAATCCCTCAATTATGATACTGTTAATGTCTTCCTTTGTGGTAGTATACAAGGAGAACTCGCTATTACTGTCTTTCCAATAGATATCATAAGAAGTGGCACCGGTTACTCTCGGCCAGGATAATCTGACTTTTTGTTCACCCACTTTAACCTTAAGCTTCATTTTAGCCGGATTGGTGGTGATCTCCACCGGAGTTGAGTAATCCCCGGCAAACAAGGGATCAAAAGAATAAGCACTCACTTTATATCGAAATCCTGTTCCGGATAAAGCGGTTTTATCTATATATGATATGTCTTGTGTAGTTCCTATTTTTTCATAGCTATCGGATGCGTCTTGTGAGCGATAAATAAGATATCCGGATGCATCTGTAGATTTATCCCATGTTAGTGATATCGAAGTCGAGGTCGTATCTGTTACCTCTAAGCCTGTGACCGGGAGTGGTTTTATGGCTCCTGTAAATGTATCAGAAAATACACCCTTATATTCACTTCCGTATATCTCACCAACCGCCCGTATCTGATACTTTAATATCGTGCCTGCGGGGGCGTAAGAGGTATATTGATTGGTATATGAAGAGCCGTCTAGGATAAAATCTCCGGAAGTCTCATCCCAACGATAAATTTCATATTGTTGAATTCCATCCATCTCATCCCAGGAAAGTGTCAGGTGAGAAATACTATTACCCTTCATATGAATATTCTTAATCTTACCCGGAAGAACAGTAACATTAAGCCCTATCATATAATCCTGATATTTTATGAAAACCGTTTGCAACCCTATCTTATTCGTGTCAAACCCTTCAATTTTATAATCCGTTATATTCTCGGTAGTTCCGTCTGCGAAATATCCCATCCATATCATATCAGAAAAATCAAGACTTTCTCCTGCCATATAAGTTGTCTTATTAGGATACTGCGTGATTTCAGCATAAACTAAGACAGGGCTATCTTCTGCTTTAACATTCGTTTTATCAAGCAGACCAGAAAGACTGGTTGCAGCTATTAGTATAACCAATAGAGTCAAAATCTTTTTTTTCATTATCTTAATCTCCTATTCTCTGGCCAATGTGAGCGTGTAACTAAGAAGCTATGTATTTCAATAAATAAAATATCTAAAGTTCACCGATACCAGTCTTTGGTACGAATGATAAAAAATAGATACTTGTATTCTCACATACACGTAGGAGACTGTCAACCCAAAGGCCGGTCAGATTTATTACTTCATACCGTATAATGTCCAATCATTACCTTACCTCCTATTAGGATTTTAAAAAAGTCATCCGGTTACCCGAATGACTTTTTCTCTCAAAACAATACGATGTATCAGTATTCTTTATTAATATCATCATCACGGGATAAACCAATTAGTAAGCCCATGATAGAATCACAGCCTCACTTAATTAATGTTTATAACAATGATGTTTATTGATAAAGAACATATGATTTATCTCCTTGTTATCCCGGTTGATAGATTTTCATTATTTTATTCCATTATTTTCTTATTGTCAAGGAAAATCAATTATAATTTTAGCTTTAAAACAGTCCTTGCATATTCCTTACTGCTTAATACAATATCTTATATATAATAGCCAACCATATTCCTTGAGGTATAATACTACGATTGATATAAATTTGGAATTCAAAGATATAAATAAGTTGTTATTTTTAATAGTAAACGGAAATATTCCTATGATTTCTAATCGTTGAATAAAGAGGAAGTCGTGACATTGGATTCCATAATTGTTGGAACCCAATGTCACGACTTCCTTTAAAAAAGTTATTCTATACTATAATTCACAGAATATCATCTACATTAGCTTTGATTAACAATTACCCTTTTTAAAATCGTTTCCTTAAAGAAGAGGCCTGCCTCTACCGTTTCTATACGGTAAGTAGTTCCATCAACCGAAACAGATACCCCATTCTTTTGACACTCTTTCATGCAAAAATATGCTTTAAAATCCACTTTATCATGAAGGGAATATTCCTCTATCATCTGTTGAAAGGTTTGTACAACATTATAGGAGCCGTTAACATGACAGGAGGTACCAATACATACACTTATTTCAACCATTATTCATGCTCCTTTCCGGGTAGATAATTTACATGTAACAAATCATGGACTCTTCCCTTTAAGATTCCGTTATACAATGACATCATTATCGGATTCTCTTCTGAACATTTAATGTTACATAACTTATCTGCTGCATATAATCCATTGCCTCGGTTTTCTCTGATATCTTTTTGAGCGAAGGGCTGACCGGCTCCACTGATACAACCACCAGGGCAGGCCATAACTTCTATAAAATCATAATGCTCACCGGATTTCATTCTTTCAATCAAATCACTTACATTTTTTAAGCCGCTGACAACTGCAATCTTGACTTCTTTGTCCCCATACATAACCGTTGTTTCCTTCACGCCTTTCATACCACGAACTCCCTGATAGGCTATTGACATAAGGGATGCCTTTGACTTGTCAGTAGAAAGTCGGCGAAGGACAGCTTCCGTCACACCACCGGTGACACCAAAGATAACTCCGGCTCCTGTAATTGTACCAAAGGGCATATCGACTGCCTCCGGTTCCAGCTCTGTAAATATGATACCTGCTTCACGAATCATCTGTATTAATTCCTGTGTAGTAATAACATAGTCTACATTCGGTACTCCATTCACCTTAAACTCATCTCTGGCAGCCTCGTACTTTTTCGCAGTACATGGCATAATTGCAACGTGAACATGTCGACGGCTGGAGGAATTAGATTGATCCTTTACTATGGATGCCAGCATCTCCATTGGCGAGCGACAGGTGGAAACATTCGGTAACAGCTCGGGATAATTCTTTTCACAATACTGCACCCATGCCGGACAACAGGAGGTGAAAAGAGGTAGATTACTATTTTTGTCCAAACGCTTGATAAATTCGTTCCCTTCTTCAAGAACGGTCAAATCTGCTCCGGCGCTGGTATCATATATCTCATCAAAGCCCATACGACGAAGTGCGGCAACAATCAGTCCGATTGCATTACCCTCCGCATCCAGTTCCAATTTCTTACCAAGTCCAACGCGAACCGCGGGAGCAATCTGTACGGTTACCTTAGTATTCATATCATCCAAGGCTTCCCACACCTTCTGAGCATCATTTTTAACCACAATGGCTCCGGTAGGACAAACGGCCGCACATTGTCCACAGCCAACGCAGGGTGATTCTGCAATCGGAATTTCAAATGCCGTACTGATAGTCATTTTTGAACCTCTGTGGGCAAAATCAATGGCTCCAACATTTTGTATCTCATTACACATTCTAACACAGTCACCACATAGAATACATTTATTCGCGTCACGGGTAATACATAAGGATGAATCGTCTATTTCCGGTTGACTTGCCGTGTTAGGAAAACGTACATCTTTTATATCAAAACGCATAGCCAAATCCTGAAGCTTACATTTTCCATTATTATTACAGGTAGTACAGTCACGGCAATGGTTGGCCAAAAGCAGCTCCAATATATTCTTTCGATATTTCCGTAGTCTTTGCGTATTCGTCTTTATATTCATTCCTGCTTTTGGAATTGTAGAACAAGCTGCATCGATTCCTCCCCACTCATTTTCCACCATACACATACGACAGGCTCCGTATATAGACAGCTCTGAATGATAGCAAAAAGTGGGCATCTTAATTCCAACTTTTCGGATTACTTCAAGAAGATTCTTCTCCCCATCGATTTCAACGGGAACTCCATCTATCGTCATAAAATCTTTCTTATCCATATAAACCTCCAATCTAATATTACTTATTCTTTAATTGCATTAAATGGACAGGCTGTGATGCAGGCACCGCATTTAATACACTTCGTCTGGTCTATAGTAAAAGGCTCTTTTACTTTTCCTGAAATCGCATTTACCGGACAGGACTTTGTACATTTTGTACATCCCTTACACAGCGCTGGATCAATTGTTATCATTTTTAGTTTCTGACAATTACCGGTTGGACAATGTTTGTCAAAGATATGGACTTCATATTCCTCACGAAAATGCTTTATTGTACTTACGACCGGATAAGCGGCTGATTTCCCTAGGCCGCAAAGTGCCGTAGCAGAGATGGTATCTGCCAGTTCCAGGAGTAAATCGATATCTCCTGCTTCTCCCTTTCCTTCCACAATGCGTTCGAGTATCGCAAGCATTCTCTTGGTACCCTCGCGGCAGGGAACACATTTGCCACAGGATTCGTTCTGCGTAAAATTCATAAAGAATCTGGCAACTTCAACCATACAGGTATTTTCATCCATTACTACCAATCCTCCGGAACCGATCATGGCACCGGCTTTTTTTAAGGAGTCAAAATCAAGGGGCAGGTCCAGATGCTCTTTGGTCAGACATCCGCCGGAGGGGCCTCCTATCTGTACTGCCTTAAACTCTTTACCATCTCTCATTCCTCCGCCAACATCAAAGATAACTTCTTTTAATGTTGTCCCCATGGGAACTTCAATCAGTCCTGTATTTTCAATATTCCCGGTTAAGGCAAATGCTTTTGTACCCGGACTGTTTTCCGGACCTATGGTTTTATACCACTTCGCACTGTTTAATATAATCAAAGGCACATTAGCATAGGTCTCCACATTATTTAACACCGTGGGTTTATCAAAAAGTCCTTGTTCTACCGTTCTGGGCGGCTTTACCCTTGGCATACCCCGTTTTCCTTCAATGGAAGCAGTCAATGCACTGCCTTCGCCGCATACGAAGGCACCGGCTCCCCGATTGATATGTATATGAAAACTAAAACCGGTTCCTAAGATGTTGTTACCAAGAAGTCCATGCTCGGTTGCCTGTTCAATTGCCATCTTTAGACGACTCACAGCCATCGGATATTCTGCCCGGACATAGATATAACCTTCACTGGCACCACAGGCCAGACCTGCTATCATCATTCCTTCCAGCATTCGATGAGGATCGCCTTCCATGATACTGCGGTCCATGAATGCTCCGGGATCCCCTTCATCTCCGTTACATACTACATATTTTTGTGCTTGTTTCTGCCTATTTACCTGAGCCCACTTCCGTCCGGCAGGAAAACCACCGCCTCCTCTGCCTCTTAAATTCGCCTCTGTAATTTCATTAATTATTTCATCTGCTGTCATATCAAATAGTGCCTTTTCAAGAGCTGTATACCCATCGTTGGCAAAATATTCTTTAATAGAGGTAGCATCGATATGTCCACAATGATCCAAAACCAATCGGGTCTGTTTTTTATAGAACGGAATTTCATCCTGCTTTTTACAGACTGCATTGCCTTTTTGATATGCAAGTCGCTTTATATGTTCTCCATTCCTTATTGTTTTTTCAATAATCTCCTCACAATCGGATAACTGCACTTTGGTATAGAGCCATCCCTGAGGATCAATTCTTAAAAGAGGACCCATTTCACAAAATCCGTGACATCCGCTTTTTTTCATTCCTACGGTTTCATCATGGGGTTCATCAGCTAGTTCCACACTGCTGGGTATATCTCGCTCCTGCATCAACTCAGTTAACCGATTATATATTTCAAACGCACCACTGGAGACACAGCCGGTTCCAGCACATACCAATATTTTTGTCGTCTGCGCCTTAAGGGAAGACGCATACTTGGAACGAATCTTTTGTAAATCTTCTCTAGTTTTTAGCATCAAAGTTCCTCCTTTAAATCTCTTAATAATTCAGAGGTTTTTTCCGGAGTCATGGCAGGATATACCTTGTCATTGACCGTAATAACCGGTGCTAAACCGCAGGCACCAAGACAGGACACTGTTTCCACGGTAAATCCCAAATCATCCGTTGTTATCTTGTTCTCTGATAATCCTAAATCCTTACGAAGTCTCTCCAGAATAGGAATTGATTTTCTTACATGACATGCAGTACCATCACATATCTTAATCACAAATTTACCTTTCGGTTTCAAAGAGAAGTTTTCATAAAAGGTTGCCGTGCTGTAAATTCTGGCCTCACTGATTCCTATCTTTTTTGATAAATACGGAAAAACCTCCCTAGGTAGATAACGGTAATGCTCTTGAATACCCTGCAAAATAGCAATGATCGCACTTGGTTTACATCCAAGCTCATTCATAATATGATCCACGATTGTGAAATCAAATGTTTTGTTCATAATCATCCTCCGTTCTTAATATTTAATAATTCTTCCTCAGAAATGTTACAGTTTTGGTTTTGTTTCGTTTTATGTATATAGCCCAGTAGATGTGTTTCAACTCTGATTTTTATAACAGTAATTTTTTAGAGGGTTCTTATTTATTACTTAAAATATTTTTCGTTTAAACAGAACGAAATTTTTCCACTAAATGATTTGATAAAACTGCTAATGAACTGGCCAGGTTTTCATTCTGTACGATAATTTTATCCGGTACTTTTAATCGGACAGAAGAAAAATTCCATATTGCCATAATGCCGCTTTTCACGAGCAGATCGCAGACACTCTGTGCTTCTTTGGAACCAACAGTAATAATACCCATTTTAATCTTCATTCTTGAACATATCTTGGGAAGCTTTTCGACCGAAAGAACCTGTTTTCCAAATATATGGGTTCCGATTACACTCTCATCAAAGTCAAAGGCTGCAACAATATCAAAACCATATTCCGAAAAACCCTCATACTTAAGTAAAGCCCGTCCCATGTTATCTAATCCGACGATAACAACTCGTTCAATATTGTCATATCCAAGACAGTGTTCTATATCTGATATTAAGTCCTTTACCGGATAACCGATTTTGGGACGCCCTCCTTGGCCTGCCATGGCAAGATCCTTCCGAACCTGAACATCATTTAATCTAAGCTCCTCTGCTATCATAGTTGCAGAGATATTTAGAACCTCATCTGAAGGTAACGATTTCAGATAATTAAGATATAATGGCAGTCTTTGTAGGGTTTGTGTAGGAATGGGTTCTATCATGAAGTTATCCCTCCCTTGAGCCCATAATATATTCATCTATTGCTGTAGCTGCATTTTTACCGGCTCCCATGGCAAGGATAACTGTAGCCGCGCCGGTTACCGCATCTCCACCGGCATAGACGGCTTTTCGTGAAGTTAATCCCGTCCTCTCATCTGCTATAATGCCTCCCCATTTTTGTGTTGCGAGACCCTCAGTTGTATCTTTAATGAGAGGGTTTGGAGATGTTCCAATGGACATTATGATACAATCGGCTTCAATACTAAAATTACTGCCTTCTATTGGAATGGGCTTTTGCCGTCCTGAAGAATCGGCTTCCCCCAGTATCATCTGTTGACAGCTTATACCCTTTACCCATCCTTTCTCGTCACCTACAATCTCTAATGGGTTGGTAAGAAACTTAAACTTTATCCCTTCTTCTTTAGCATGCTCTATCTCTTCCAGTCTTGCAGGCAGCTCCTTTTCGGTACGGCGATAAATAATAGTTACCTCAGATCCCAGACGTTTGGCACATCTTGCCGCATCCATAGCCACATTACCTCCACCAACAACTGCAACTTTACTGCCTTTTTGTATAGGAGTAGCTCCACTCTCCTCATATGCTTTCATAAGATTAATCCTTGTCAAAAACTCATTGGCAGAATAGACCCCTTTTAAATTCTCTCCTTTGATATTCATAAATCTTGGAAGTCCTGCACCGGAACCGATAAATACGGCCTCGTAACCATATTCATTTAACAACTCGTCAATTGAAATGGTTTTACCAATTACCATATTGGTCTGGATATCAACTCCCAGCTCCTTTAAGGAATTAATCTCTTTTTGTACAATGGCTTTCGGAAGTCTGAATTCGGGGATACCGTATACAAGAACTCCTCCGGCAAGATGTAATGCCTCAAATATAGTTACGCTATACCCTTTTTTTGCAAGATCTCCGGCACAGGCCAGACCGGAAGGACCGGAACCTATGACAGCTACTTTTTTATCATTGGATATTGGTTTTATCTGTTTTTCAGCCCCATGGGTAATATGATAGTCAGCAACAAAACGTTCCAATCTTCCAATCGCTACCGGTTCTCCCTTAATCCCTCTTACACATTTTGCTTCACACTGTATCTCCTGAGGACATACTCTTCCACAGACAGCAGGTAAAGAACTGGCGCGAGCTATTACCTGATATGCAGCCTCAAAGTCACCATCTGCGACAAATTGGATAAACAAGGGAATGTCAATCTGCACAGGACATCCGTTGATACATAATTTATTCTTACATTGGAGGCAACGTTTTGCTTCATCGATTGCTTGCTCCTTCGTATAGCCTAAGGCAACCTCCAGAAAATTTTTATTTCTTATCTCAGCCTCCTGGGCCGGCATTTCATTTTTAACCATAGACGTATTTGCCAATTAAGACACCTCCTTTTGATACAGCTTGCATGCCTCATCCTGCTTTTTTTGCTCAAATTCTTTGTACATGTCAGATCGGGCTATTGCCTCATCAAAATCAATCTCATGCCCATTAAATTCCGGTCCGTCAACACATGCGAATTGTGTCTTTCCTCCAACACTCAGACGGCATCCACCGCACATTCCGGTGCCGTCAATCATAATCGGGTTCATACTGGCAACGGTCTTTATTCCGTACTGCTTCGTCAGCATACTTACATATTTCATCATGATCAAAGGACCGATCGTGATTACTTCATCGTATTGTTCTCCGCTCTCAATAAGTTTTTTCAGTGCGTCAGTTACAAGACCTTTCTCGCCACAACTACCGTCATCGGACATCAGTACCAATTTGGAGCTATTTGACCTGAATTCTTCTTCCAGTATGACAAGCTCGTTACTGCGAAAACCTATGATTGCATGCACCTTCGTACCCTGTTCATGAAATTTCTTAACCACCGGATATGCAATCGCACATCCAACACCACCGCCTACCACTGCAACTTTTTTCTTACCTTCGGTAACGGTTGGCCGTCCCAGGGGTCCGACAAAATCCTGAAGGCAGTCTCCCACGCTCATAGAATTTAATATCCTTGTGGTTGCTCCTACAATTTGATAGATAATAGTTACCGTACCCTGTTCGCGGTTGTAATCCGCAATTGTCAGAGGTATTCGTTCTCCACCTTCATCCGTACGTAATATAACAAACTGTCCCGGCTGTGCTTTCTTAGCTATAAGAGGCGCTTCTACCTCCATCAATGTTACTGTAGGATTCAGTTCTTTTTTCTTAATAATTCTAAACATAGATACCTCCTATTCACCGATAAACAAAATAATAAATAATTAACATAGCTTATTAATTATTCGATATACATATATATAATTAATAGATAAACAATAACGTACTTTAAACATGTTTCTATTACCTTCAAGCATAAAAAGGCTGCAACTTTTCAGCTGCAGCCTTATCTTCAAATCGTTAACATTTTATGTTTGCGACAAAATCAAATGTTAAGGATTAGAAATCAACTTCTGTATCAAAATAGCAGCAATACAATAATTTTTCCATTACCTCAGGGGTAATTGCTCTCGGATTAGATCCTGTGCAGGCATCACCTACTGCAAGCTCTGCCACCTTAGGAAGTTTTTCAAGAAATTCTTTTTCATCTATGATGCCATCCTCATAATCCTTAATGCAGGAGGGAATATCAAGTGCTCTATTTAAAGCATTCAGATGATTAATCAATGCATCTGCTGTAGGTTCCAGTCCTAAAAATGCGGCAATTTCGCCATATCTTTTCGCTGCTGTTTCATCCTTAGAGTTATATTTAATAACTTTAGGAAGATACATTGCATTTGCACAACCATGAACAATATGTCCGCCGGAAAAAGCAGCGCCTGTCTTATGAGCCATGGAATGAACAATTCCAAGTAACGCATTGGAGAAGGCCATACCAGCCAGACATTGTGCATTATGCATCTTAGCACGGGCTTCTTTATCCCCCTGATAAGATTTGACTAAATACTCGCTAACCATTTTTATTGCCTGTAAGGCCAGCGGATCAGTGTAATCGCAATTCATTGTTGACACATAAGCTTCCACTGCATGGGTCATTGCATCCATACCGGTATGTGCCGTAAGCTTCTGGGGCATGGTTTCTGCCAGATCAGGATCTACGATTGCGATATCGGGTGTTATATTAAAATCAGCCAAAGGATATTTTACACCCTTCTGATAATCAGTAATTACGGAAAATGCAGTAACCTCAGTCGCCGTACCGGAGGTAGACGGTATCGCGCAGAACTTTGCTTTTGTACGAAGTGTGGGAAAATTAAATGGGATACAAAGATCTTCAAAAGTAGTTTCCGGATATTCGTAAAATGCCCACATAGCTTTTGCAGCATCTATTGGAGATCCTCCACCGATGGATACAATCCAGTCTGGTTCGAATTCACGCATTGCTAAAGCACCCTTCATTACGGTTTCAACGGATGGATCAGGTTCAACTCCCTCAAAAAGTCTTACTTCCATTCCTGCTTCCTTCAGATAGTCAACTACTTTATCAAGGAAACCGAAACGCTTCATGCTTCCTCCGCCAACAACTACGATTGCTTTCGTTCCTTTTAAAGTTTTTAATGCATCAAGTGATCCTTTACCGTGATAGAGATCTCTGGGAATTGTAAATCTAGCCATTTTTATAACCTCCTGTTTTATGTAATGTATGGTTAATTCCTTGCTTAAAAGGATTAGTACTTTCTTGTTTTATCTGTATTAATATTTATTCTTTACCGGTCAGTTTGAAATGTATTTATTTTTGGGGAATGTTGTAGTTCTTTTGTTTCTTTCTCCCTTACTTTTTCTCTCTTGTTTCTTTAATTATTGATTTGTTTATATTTTAACAATGCCTAACCAAAAAATGAAATGCAAATTCTATATATCGATATTCCATTATCGATATATCTTTTCTCCGGAAAAGGGAAATGCATTTCCATTTTATAGTTATTCTTAAATACAATTATTCTAGGTAGAAAGAATATAGATAGATAAGCTTCATGCAAACTTATCAATTAAACCAATGCATATTTACTAAATGATAGATTAAGCAAATTATGAATTCTTGTGATATCAGATAATGAATAACGGTATATCGATATTGGAATATCGATATACCGTTATTTATATTTTTGCTGCTATTTGTAGTCTTTAAAAGACACTTTATTCTTTTCTTCTGAAAACTTATCAATAAATCTTCTGTCTAGCTCTGTAAAAATATAATCCTTAGGATATATAAAAACATCCTTATATCTGTGGCCGGAAGCTTTACATTTACGCTGTATTAGGTTATATCGTTTCAACCATTTATCCGGTATTGGTGATACCCACATATATGTACTGGTTATGGAAGATAGCATATCATACTGACTGCATCTGTCATATACAAATATATGTTTCGAGGTTTTATCCGTTCTCTTCGTTTTCATCCCGTTGCTCTGCATGATATAAGGAATTGCTGTATCTCCGTGAACGATTTCTATGTACCCCTTAAAATCCCGATAATCTATCTTATCTTTATGAGCCAGCGGATGGTTTTCTGACATAAGAGCTAGATATTCAAATTCCCATAAAGGCTCATACCTTAGCTGCTTCTCTGTAAGATAATCAAAAAAATAGTTTTCATATTCTGTCTGGTAGCGGATAATTCCAAGGTTAAACGGACCATCTATAATATTGTTAATTACCTGTATTGAGTTCGTTTCCTGTACATTTACATTGATTTCCTTGTTTATATCCAGTTCGGATACGAAACTTGTAATGGCATCTGCGATATAACTTCCTCTGGGTATAGATATATTAAAGCTTTGAATATTAGTATTGGAAGTATCAGATAGAGCTTCCATTTTCTCAATCTGAATAAGTACATTTCTTGCATAGGATAGAAACTCAACACCCTTTTGTGTAGGTGTTACTCCCTTAGATGTTCGCTCAAATATGGAATAACCAAGGGTATCCTCTAGTTCCTTTATTGCCTTACTTAAACTTGGCTGTCCCATATAAAGATTTTCTGCTGCTTGGGTTATAGAACATGTCCTTTCTACTTCAATTGCATATTTTAAATGCAGTGTATTCATTTCCTACCTACTTTCCACTATTCTAGTTACATTGTTGTCTAAATCCATCATCATTCATACTTAAACACACTTCGGTGTATTAGTCGTCAAGGCTATCTATCTCTTTTCCTTCATAGCCTGTTTTAGGTGCTTCGATAACACAGCAAGGGAGGCCGCCAGATTTTCATTTTGTACAAGAATATGGTCAGGGACCGATAGATGTACCGGAGCAAAATTCCAGATGGCCAATACACCACCCGCAACCAGTTGATCGCATACAACCTGTGCCTCTTTTGCAGGTACCGTAATAATACCGATATGGATATTCATACGACGACACAAATCACTTATTTTATCCGAAGATAATACCTTAATCTCATTTATGGTAGAACCGATACGATAGGGATCCACATCAAAAGCAGCAACAATATTGATACCAAACTTACGAAAACCTTCATGAGCTAAAATTGCCTGTGCCAAAGACCCCGCTCCGACAATTACAGCTTCATCAGCATTGTTATATCCTAACAGCTCTTCTATATTATCAATTAGATCATTAACCGAAAAACCTGCTTTTGGTTTTCCCTTTGAAGAACTGACCGCAGCAAAATCCTTTCTTACCTGAACCTCATTTAGATTTAGCCTCTCTGCAATTTTAGGAGCTGAAACTGTTTCGACATTCTCAGACTGTAAGATTCGTAATTGTTGAATATAATATGGCATTCTACGCAGTGCCTGTGTGGTAATCGTATTTCTTTTTTCATTCTTCACTAAATCCACCCCTATTTATCAGTATTGGTATATCGATATTTTATTACCGATATTGATATAAGTCAATCTATTTTTAGACCACAACTACTTAATTAAATCTTCAGAGATATTTAAACATAGTTTAGTGAGCAACTATTATGAAGTCGTTAACACTTAACACTTGTTTTACAATCCGCCAAAGAAAAATTGTGTACATATACATATGATACTGGGCATAAAGAAGCACCCTACAATAAATATAATCTGCAGAGTGCTAACAAGCAAACTTTATGTAATAAGCCTAGTCAGCTTAAATGTTATATTGAATGGGGCAGTCCTTCCTGTAGTTCTCCCCATCCACCGAGCCTATTGCCATCCCATGAAAAATAAGTTTGATATGTTGTACTAACCGGTGCTATTTCTTTTATTCTTTCTTCTATGCTAATATCCTGATTGCATAGCTTTTCATCCATTAATACATTGCGAATTTTACACAAGAAAACTTCTCCATCCTTCAGCTCAACATTTTTAAAGACTTGTAATTCAAAAGATAAAGGACTATCCGTGAGAATCGGTACATCTAATTTAATACCCTTAACCGTATCAATCTTAATATTCATCTTATTTCTTGAATATCCATCCTTATTTCCAAAATAATCAGACAGAGTTAGCAATTTTTCAGTTACAAGATTAGCGGAAAATACCCCGGTTTGTTTAATACGATCCTTCGTTAACTTGTCACCGCCAATACATGCCATCACTCCCAATTCACTGTCCCAGATATAGCTAAGCCAGCAGAATAATCCAAAGTTGGCCGTACCATCCTCTTTATATGTGCCATACAGGAAAAGGGTTTGCGGACAAAAATTGTTCGTTATAGGTACTGATATTTTACTCATTATTACTACCTCCATTTAGATTATTTAATATTCTTAATAAGTAATTCTCAAATTGGACGATTTCCTCCTCTGTAAAACCTTTATAATAGATATCATTCATTTGAGATGAAACCTCATTATAAGCTTGTTGAAGATTGCGGGCTTTATCAGTAAGAATAATCAAGGTTTTACGTCGGTCTTTTTTATCATATATCCTTTTTATAAGACCTGATTTTTCCATTCGATCAAGCATACTGGTAAGGGTCGTTTTCGCTAATCCAGTCTTTTGCGACAATTCAATGATAGGAATTGATTCGTTTTGCCAAAGGATATATAAGATACGTCCTTGGGCGCCGTTAAACTCATCAATATTCTTTTCATTTAGAATTTTTTCAAATATTCGCCCTGCCTGTTGCTTAATCTGGGAAATCAAAAAGCCTCCTTGTGTTTTTATATTCAATTCTAGCACTCCTTCTTATTTTATTACTATATAGTATCATACTATATAGTACCTTTAGTGTCAATGGATATTCATGTATTCAATTATAACTTGTATTTATTATTTATACATTTCCTAATATCACCAAAAAGAAGAGCCCGCCGAAAAATCGGCAGGCTCATTTGTACTGTCTCTTAATAGTAACATTGGGATGTGATTTCAACACAACCTCTTTTTCTCTTTCTAATGATTCAATAATTAAATCTACATTTTCAGGGTCAAATAAAAATAGAATTATAAAGACAATAAATGCAAACATTATTATTCAAACATTTTCTATTAATAAAAGAAAAATCCTTAGTAATATTTTCTTTCTTGCTCAATACCCTATATTACTTATGCTATATCTATTATAGCATAATAGAAATTGTAATAATTATGTATATTATCCTATAATTTATCATAATCTGATTGCTGTTATCATTAATACTATGAATACAGGAATACTGAGTATTTTTACTCTACAACACAATCCTAAATTAGTTTTTATGCCAATAAAAGGTATAATGCGAATGTTGTTTAAATCCTAGTGATTTGTAAAAGTTACTAGTAAATAGGCATCTTGGCTGAATTAGTACCATCTTAGTCCAAATCCTCGCTCTCAATATTATATATATCATCCAATTGCAGTCTTTTTTCTACGATTTGGAGTATCCGTGATGTCCGGTTGATTTTGGCAACCATACCGGTAAACTGAATATACTCTCCTTCGTTATTCACTTTATCCTTTTGAAAAAACACAACTGTAACGATTGGGTGTTTTCCTTTTCTTAGTAGCCTTTCAATCTTTCCAAGCTGTAAATCCAAATACTCTTTTGCTTCTTCTGACAATTCTATGCGGGGTACAATGATTTTTTGTTTTGCAGTAATTGCCTCCTCATAGCCTTTTAGAGCCGCAAAAGGAGCAAATATCTTTGCCCGTTCTTCTACCGTCATTCTTGGATGTTTGATTATATCTGAACTTTTCAATGGATATTCTATATGAATAATGTCATCATATTTATGAGTAGCTTTAGCATCCAACGAAACCGGGTTTTTTACCATATCTAATCTCTCCTACGCTTTGTGTCCACCAATCTGGTTGTTTCTTTCCATTGTGGTAGCACCCTCTTCTAAACTTATGCCCTTTAAAATAGCATTCTTTCCAAATTTCTTTTTTATACTAAGCATAGCCTCCTGCATCTTACGCTCTTTTGCCAGTTCTACCGGATCTGTAAATAAATCATATTGCTCATATCTCTCTTCCTCAAGATTATTGGCACTAAGAGTCACCCGCCTAATCATAAGTTCTTTGGATACGATTCTATCGTAAAGTTCCAAAAGTGCCGTTATGATTTTCTTGGTACTGCTGGTTGTTGTATTAAGATTCGCAGTACCATGAGCGGATTTTGGAATCACCCTACCATAACGGTCATAAGTAACTTCCCCTTTATATTTTCCTTCATCGACGCTGCTTCTGTCATAGCCAATGGTCAATGTCAGACTATCTGTCACCATTCCCTTATCCACTAGTTCCAATACCAGTAAATCGGTCATTTCCTGTACAATAATTCTTGCCTTATGAAAATCATAGGGATACTGTAAGACTTGTCCTGATGAAATGCTGTTTGTGCTGGGTTTATAGGATTTGATTTCTTCCATTCCACAGGGTTCATATCCCCAGGCATGGTCAATCAATAATTCAGCATCAATTCCAAGAATCCTAAATAACAAATCCTCATTATACAGTGAGGTTCTTGCAATATCACCCATCGTATACAGACCATTATGTTCAAGTCTTTTGGCGATACCTTTACCAACTCTCCAAAAATCTGTGATCGGTTTATGATCCCACAATAATCTACGATAGGTCAGCTCATCCAGTTCAGCAATACGAACTCCGCTTGAATCCGCATCTACATGCTTTGCAACGATATCCATAGCAATCTTACTGAGATACAAGTTGGTTCCAATTCCTGCGGTGGCAGTAATTCCAGTCTTATGAAGTACATCATGAATTATTTTCACCGCCAATTCCTTTGCAGACATCTGATAAAGCTTTAGATAATTCGTTACATCCATAAAACACTCATCAATGCTGTATACATGAATATCTTCCGGACTGATATATTTTAGATAGGTCTCATAAATATCTGCTGACACTTCGATATAGCGTGCCATCTGAGGTGGTGCAATGATATATTCTACTTCTTCCCCTGTATGTTGTTTTATTTCCTTAAGTTTTTGTTGAACCTCGAATAACCGTGCTCTGCCAGGTATACCATATGCCTTCAGGGATGGGGATACTGCAAGACAGATAGTTTTCTCTGTACGAGCCGGATCCGCTACCACAAGATTGGTAGTCAGGGGATTTAGTCCTCTTTCAATACACTCAACGGAGGCATAAAATGATTTCAAATCGATTGCAATATAAATATGTTCCTGTGTCGCTGCTCTTGTATTTGACATCTTCACTACCTCCTTTCCTCGGTTTCTTAAGTCTCTTTATAGCTTCCATACAACCAACCCGTCTAAACTAATTGAATGGAAGACCCATATTATGATCTATTACTCGTTACATCCGTGTCTTAATTATACTACTATTGTTAGCTGCAAACAACTCGTCAACAGCATTATGTGATCCGTTTTTATATTATAATTCAGGCAACCATATATCTTAACCAACATAAAAACCTTCCTTGTACTTCGATTTAGGAAGGTTTTATTTTTATTAATTGTTAGTAGTATGTCAAAAAATTATTATTTTTTTCATTAACCTAGTTTGCTTTTATTTTATAATCCAGCGGTCATGGAACGCCTTCTCTATAAACTCTTCTTTTTCTAGGTATTCTTGTATAATCTCTCTTAAGAACTCCTTTTTATACTTCTCATCTTTGTTCATCGCTAATGAGCGATAACCGGTTCCTCTTTGAAGATAGTCCGAGGATGCTACAGTATACCATTTTTCAGCTATCAGTTTTTCACCACTAATATATATGCCTAGTATCTTTCTGCCATTATGTTCAATCGCTGCATTAGAAACATGAAGTCTACCCAAATATTTGCCCCGAAACCCCGGTCCCTTACCATCTGCATAGCAATAATCTGTATCCAACGAATTTTGTAAGGCTTCCCATAAGTCCTTTCCTTGTATCTGAAAACTGGTGGGATTTAAAGGAGAAGGGCATAATTCTATCAACTTTTTCTTCGACACATTCCCTTGTCTAATTCCCCCGTGAATTACACCACTATTTATAATTGCCATATCACATTTAAACACATCCTGCAAAGCATCTGCCAGTAGATTCGTCATAGGATTCTCTTCCACCACATCATGCCATATATCCCTACTGACTTTACAAATTGTTTCACTCAGTTTATCAATCGCCTTTTCTTTGTTGTTCTTTAAAACATCCAGTATTTCATCAGATTCCTTACACTGAAGAACATTGATATTACATCCTTCAATCAATTTTACCTTTCCTTTATCTACTTCCACTACAAGCTTTCCTACATGTTCACCGTATGCTCCGGAAGTAAAAATAATTTTCTCATTTTCTATCTCCGGTTTCTCCATTAAGATATGAAAATGCCCACCTATGATAATATCAATACCCTCTATCTTTTCTGCTATGTCCTTATCCGTATCCATCCCTAGATGGGATAATAAAATACACAGGTCATAGTTATCTTTATGTGCATTTATCTCAGATCGGATAACCTCCAAATAATTTTTCATAGAAAATCCAAGTAATTTTGTAAAGGAGCCCAAATAAGGCGAGGCAGCTATGATTAAAATCTTCAAATCACCTTTTTTAATAATGATGTTTTTCCTAACATTTTCAATAGAGCTATCATCAGGACCGTATAAGTTACTGCTTAATAACGGAACTTTTGAATTAGCTGCCATATATTTTAAGACATCAATCCCAGGAAAAATCTCATTATTACCGATTGCTAAGGCGTCATACCCTGCACCCTCCAGTAACTCCATCGCAGCCATTCCATCGGTTCCCTGTAATTCAATCCTTTTGAAATCCGCAAAATCTCCGGCATCTAATATAATCGTATTATTGTCCTTAAGTTCTTTTATCTTAGTAACTATCTTAGAAAAATTTTCATAATTACTATGGATATCGTTGGTATGTAGTATCGTTAATTTCATTTTCCTTCTCCAATCATAATCGCATTACTGACATTTATTTATACCTAATTTGTCATTAATGTAAAAAACCTTCCCTGTATTTTGGCGAGTCAGGAAGGTTTTACTATCTTATACTGGTCAACCACCCTGTGGCGATTGCCTTTTCTAATTATATTATAACATGTTATGAAAACATTGTGAAGAATAAATAGCTAAAACAATATGAAACCAACATACTGTATGAGTTATTTCAAACTCATAACCGGTCTTTAATCCTGTCCTTTCAGAAGCCACATTATCATATGGAAAGATAAAGTTAAGTCATTAAACATTGGCATCAGTTGCAAAGGCCTCTGAACCCATTGGTGAAATTGTGACGTAAAGGCGCAAGACATCTTCACCAGTGTTTATAACCTGCAAGCTTTCCTGCCCATCAACCTGCATTAACTCGCCCACCTGCAACGAGGTTTCATTGCCATCTGTTACAACCCTGGCATTACCCTCCATGACCTGCAGGAAAAGGGTTGATTCCAGATGTGTATGTCCCGGTAGTATTTCACCTTTTGCGATATTTAGAACAAAGGCAATTACATTATCGCTTTTGAAAATCATCCGCTTAGCGATTTTTCCTTGTGGCTCATGAAAATAATCATTGAAAATATACTTGTTCATAGATAAAATCCTCCTTTAATTTAGCTTAAACTTTAATATACCCTAATTGGGGGATATAATTACTAATTTCTATTCTACAAAAAACTTTTTATCAACCATCTTTACTAGCTTATTCAAATTCCGGAATTCCATATTTCTTCAAGACTTTTATCAGCGATTTCCAATAAGGTGCCTCCTTATTAATTCCATAGCTTGCTATTTTTTCTCCAGAATCTAATTCTATATCAAGTTCCCAAGAATAGCCGTCCAAGATGTCTTTATCTATATATTTCTTTTTCCATTCATCTGGATAACATTTCATTACGTCATAAGTGAACCTTGTTATCATGTCATCTGACAAAGGAATTTCAAGCTTAATATCTGATTGAAAAAACCCATCTTCATCAACATCAAGATGAATCCCTTCATTTGAAACATATCTTAGACAAAGGCCATATTTCTCAATATCAAAGCCGCAGACATAATTCCGACCAAAAAAACCTCCAATACTGCAATGAAACCTTTTTATAATTCCCCCAAATATTCTGCGATATGCAAAGTCATCCTTGCATTCATTACAATGATACCTCGGTTCAGGCATCGGAACACAACACCCACCAAGAACCACTCTTCTATTCTCTAATTCATCTTCAAGTTCTAAAGACATCGCCGGCATACCCCATAATATATGAGCGGTATCACGACTTCCGCATTTGGGACACATTTTTCTTGCCATAGAGTTCCTCCTAATTTTTAATGTCCAGAATATGTATTACTCCAGACCATGATGTTCAACTTCTCTACAGATTTCAATAATATCAGTATGTATCTTTTGAACAAAAAGCAGATAATCAACAATAATAGCTCCCTCGGGAATATTCACTTCAATGGTTATTGTGATAAAATTAATATTAGGAATACCTTAACCTCTAACTGTTTCTTTCAATTCTATATCTTACTAAAGATTTTTCACCTGTAACATCCGCTAGTCTGTGGCGTTATTTCCCTGTATTTTCTACAGGCATAACTGTTACTGTAGAATTCCCAGTAGTCTATTATGTATCAACTTCCAGTCCTGGTTTAAATTTACCGTTCTAATTTTAACTTTATGCCCTTGTATTAGAAAATCTGCATCTACTTCCTCATCTACCATTGGATACAATAAAATTCCTTCAGTCTGTAAATTTAAACCACCTTTTGCCTCTCCGTTTTTCAAATATGAGAATATCTGATACAGGTTATTTGACCTTAATTTTTTTGAACCCAGATTTGATGTAAAAACTTCTGCATAATATTTTGTATCTATTATTATCTTTCGGTCCTTAGACGTAAGAGATATGTCAGTTTGCATCTGTGGTAAATAGGTAGCATCTCCAACAACATCCCAGCCGATATTTTCTCTTGAAACCTTAAATTCCTCCAGTTCTCTTCTATAAAAATTACGTACAAAGTTTTCATAAAGATATGCCATCTGTCTCTCATCTCTTAAGAAATCCCGAAATTTCGTTTCACCGGTCTGCTCATCAACTAAGATATTATCATAGATAATCTCACAGACCTTCAACACAAATTCATAATATTGATTATTTTTGTTAATCTGTATCTCACGAAAGGTCTTTTTGTTGATTACAATAGAATTAATATCCCTGAAATATCTGCTTAATCTGGCCAAATCATCCTTTAAAGTTTCATCCAGACCTTTGTTCATTATTAATAGTTCTATCGTGGTCTTAATGATTTGGTTATGATGAATATTATGACTCAATTCATCATAATCACATGTCATTTTTCCCTCCATCCATGTAACTCTTTTCATAGAAGATGTAAAATCTATTTTACCTTTGATAGATGGAATTGTCTCATTCCTATTAATGTATTTCCTATCAAACCCCCTTTTGATAAGATATTCTGTTCCGCTTATCATCACCCTAGCAAAAAGGTCAAGTAGGTCATTGCCTCTAATCTTGTCTGTATCTATAATATCTTTTTCCTTTAATCTATCCCATGCATAACACAGCATGAAGTAGATGTTTTTTATAGGTATTCTGTCTGGCATAAGATTACCTTTCCTATGATAATAAATAATCGATTTCAGTTTCTGCTGTTTCCTCGTCGTCAAACCAATATTCCAGAAGAAGTGGCTTTATCTCAGAGAGAATAATTCTACGGTACCATTTATCCTGCGATTCCCCTTGCTTCGGAGTAATACAAAAGTAACTGTGTCCGATTCTATATCCTTTTCCTAGGTTCTTATTATCATCACTTATTTTCTTGTTTAGATGTTCCATACGAGTAATGATTTTATTAAGAAGAAAATCCTCTATTCCTTTTTCCTTCATAAAATTCCGAAACGCTTCTGTTGAGAATGCAGGATTGATACTAATAAAAGAAAAACGTCTTCTTAATGCATAATCCACCATAGCTAAGGAGCGGTCAGCTGTATTCATCATACCTATTAAATACAGATTATCTGGGATATAGAATTTATCATCCTCACTCTGGGCATATGTTAATGGTATCTCATATTCCTTTCCTCGTTTATCAGACTCAATCAACATCATCAGTTCTCCGAATATTTTACTCAGATTTCCTCTGTTGATTTCATCAATAATAAAATAATAATTATGCTCTTTATCCCTCTGCGCTTTCTTACAAAAATCATAAAAAATACCATTCTTTAGTTTGAATTTGCCATCTTCAGTTGGGCGGAATCCTTGTATAAAATCTTCATAGGAATAGTTCTGATGAAATTGAATCATTTGTATCTTAGAGTCATCTTTTAGCTTCATATGTGAATATGCCAACTTTTTAGCAACGAATGTCTTACCTACTCCAGGAGGTCCCTGCAGGATTATGTTTTTCTTATGTTCTAAGTCATAAATAATATCTTCATACTTTTCTTCACTAATAAAAACTTCCTGTAATAGGTTATCTTTAGTATACACATCCGGGGTTTTTACTTCTTCACCCTCTATCATCTCCATGATAATCTCATATTCATTTTCTTTCACTTTAAAGAAGCTCCCAATTGATCCCTGTATCGCCTCTAAAGTTTCACCTAATACTTTTTCACTCCTAATTTCATCCAAGGGAATTGGTCTAAGCAAGTTAGCTGTCTTCTCAAATTCAACTGTTTCACCATTATGTTCTCTACTTACTTTTAAAAGAGAAACGATAGCTCTTGTAGGAGAAGTTTCATATCCAATTACCAAATCTCCTACTTTGGCTTCATCAAAGTACTTATACACATTTCTTTTTGTCCCTTTATCTGTATGTGAGGTATATTCTATTTTTTCTCCAATATTAATGTTATCAAAGCTCCATATAGACGGTTTTGCATTTAACCACCAATAATTGACCTTCTGGCTATCTTCCGCTTCATCATACTCTATTACGGATTGACTATTAATAATTTCTACGGCTCGCTTATACCCTGTATTAGAAATTTGATTAATAGCTTGTACAGATAGCTTATTAGTCTCCATAACCTCTAAAGTTTTATTAAAATCATCTATCACAATGGGCTCCGATGAAATCTTCTCCCACCTTACCCCTATTCGTTGCGCCCATTTTTCATTTGATGATATAAATTTTCTATCATCCTTCTCTTCATAATATTCTTTTATTACTATACCATAAGCCAGAACCTTCTGGTCTCCTGTATAAGCTAATACATAATCGCCTATTTTAACATCCTTGGCAACCTTAATGTTTCTGGTCACAGATGAGTTATCCTGAACATCATACTCATATTGCATTGCAAAGCAATTGTTTTCTTTACAATAATCCCATACCGTTTTATTTTTTATGAAAACATTTAGTAACCACGCTTTTGTGTTATCTGTATCTATATCCCATAAAACCGTGTCAAGTATTCTGTAGTTTTTAAACTTAAAATTATTATCCCTGTATTCTTTAATCTTTTTAACATTCTGAATATAAAAAGGAAGTTCTCCTGGCTTAAGTAAATTTATATCAAGTGACTTATATACAATTGACCCTGCATCTGAGCTGTTATTTAGAACAGGAAATGTAAAAGGCTTTAGATAATGAAGTATTTCACTAACAGAAGCAATACCCATTCCATAGATGTTATTTTTCAGCACCTCATGTGTCTTTTCAAATATTATTTCATCATCATCTATTCTACTTATCTCAATACATAATCTAATAAACCTTCTGGCATCATCTTTAGAAACCTTATTAAATGTAAAGAAGCCTGTACCAAACATACCTATGGAACCATTATTGCCTGAATTCTCATACTGATGATTTTTTGCATTTTCCTGCAATTTATCAACCAAATTCAAAAGTCGATTTTTTTCACTTTGACTTAAATGGCTTTTATTAATTTTCTCTTTCTTCTTTTGGTAGGAAGACTTCCATGTACCTATCCCCATCAAATAGAGCATATCCAAATCTTCTATTCCTAGCTCTTCCGGATTTACATTTGCTAATGCATTAACTGTTTCTCTTACTAATTCATATGCGCCATCATGAGCATCTGGGTTCATTTCTGTTTGAATAGATAATTTTTCATGTAATGTCATAATATTTACATTCTCCTTTGTATTCTGTTTAATACCAGTTAGGCTTTTGTCCTTTAGAATATTTCGTTAGGATTCATCACTATCATTATAATATTTACATACGAATAAACTCTAACTCTCACTACTAATTCTAATATTTTCTTCATAAATTAGTTTTGCAAAATCATTTTTATCTTTCTTAACGTAAGAATCATACAATTCTAAACTTTCCTTTATTACCTTCTTGCATAAACAACATACTTCCCAACAACCAGCATCAGAAAGCACAGCATACGACTTTTTTATCTTGTTACATTTACAAAACCAATACTCTTCTTTCATATTTACCATCACTAATTATATAACATATACTTACACTTAGGATAATTGCTGCACCCAGTAAAAGAACCGTATTTACCTTTTCGTTTTACCAATTCTCCACCACAACGAGGACATATTTTATTAGAAATTTTTGTTTCAGCATCACTAACCTTTTTACGTATAGAAGAAATATGTTCCTTTCGGTTATCCTTCGAATCCACGTTAGCTGATATAATTCTGTTCGCTATATCTTGAATGTCATTTATATTTAATTTCTCTTGATGATAGCTCAATACAATCTTTTTAAGTTGATTAATATATACTACCGGCGTACTTGTTCTTACCTTGATATCAGTATTCCATGAGAAAGCTACTATAGGTATAAATATATCTTCCTTTAAGTTCAATAAAGCTTCCAAAGCCTTCACATGCGCATAATTTTGTTTCAATGGATTTCTAAAATTATATTTCTTTCCGTACATGTTCTTTGTCCACTGGTCAGCAAATTCATTACCGGTAATCCAGCCTTTGTAATTCTTAGTCTCTATAACGAATATACCATATATGGACACAATAATATGGTCTATTTGAGTAGTCCCATAATCAGTTTCCAGCATTATATTATTTAATACTTTATATTCATTCTCTGGTAATCCTGATAAAAGCTTGGCTACTAAAGTCTCACCAAACCAGCCTTTCACTTTTGGAGTTAGTATTCTTATTAATATGCCGAGTACTGCGGCAGCCAGTAAATATAAATATCCTATGTAATCTCCCATAATAAATGCCCCCCTAATATATTACCCATATTACAATTTGTGAATTGTTCCTATTCTATCACTACAGCATGTCATAAAATGATTTCTCACTGATAATAATTAGGTCATTCCCCTTTAAAATCATCTCTTCAGCTTTCTTTTGCTTACTTGACTTTCCGTCCTTAATCGATGAACAATAATCATTATTTCCAAGGACAAGGATATTTGTGTTCCTTGTTACCGAATCAGTAGGAATTCCACCAACTCACCAATTATTACCATATACGGTGGGCATGTCAGTTCTCTGGTAATTGTACCCTCTTCCGCTAGCACAGAGTACACGTTTCTGACCTCTTCTTCTGTATCAAACCCAACATACATTGTAACTTTTTGCGTAAGCTCAGTCTTTTCGGAATTGTCCAAATCTATCAGTCGCACTTCATAGTCACCGAACATAATCTCTGAATGATATACCCTATCATTTATTTCCTCATTCGGCTTTTCCCACCCATAAGCTACCGCATCACGATAGTGGATTAGTGTCTTTACTGTACAGCCGAACGCCCTTTCGTATAGTTTCAACGCCTCATCTGAAGTTCCTGCAAAGCATAGTTGTGTAATAATCTTCATCTTTTTCCTCCAAAAACTCAATCATCAATTTAGTAAATTCAAATTTGTCGTTCGTAATTTTCATACGGTTCCGACACATTATCTATATATTATGAGCCAGCTTTATTTCGTGTAATGCTTATTCGGTACGTTGATATATTGACGGTATGGTTAAAACCACGTCATTATAAATCTTGAATCCGATTTTTTCATAATAACCTGATATATGTTTTTCTGTTTGAACTAACCACTCGCAGTTTGGGAAATGTTCAATACACCTTTTTACCAATTCCTTTCCTATTCCCTTGTTTTGATATTCAGGGTCAATTACTAAATCATAAATTACTGACCTGATAAACATATCGCTCAACACCCTTACCGCTCCAATTAAGCGTTCATTTTCCCATGCAGAAATCACTAAAGTTGAGTTAATAAAAGGAATGTTAAATTTTTTTAATATCTCTGGGTCTGGAGTAATTTCTGAACCTGCCCAACCTGCTAAAAAAAACAAATGATGTAATTGCTCAACAGGTAAATCTTTTTTTGTGTCATTATATGTAATAATCATAAATAACCTCCACTAATAATATGCTTCAGTTCGCATTTTGTAACGAGTACGACCTATATTTATCATTCTAAAATGAGCGAAAAAATCTATCATATGAATGTTTCTTGTTGAATTAACATATCCCAAAGTTTGTCCTTTTGACACATCCCATATTTTAATATATTCCATAATGGATTTACAGCGTATGGTCCAAAAACTTTCATATACGATATGTGCATAAAAATCGCACCTTGCCAAATCAAATCATATTCATTACGAGATATTTTTTCATTTTCATAATATCCCTGCAAAAAAGCCATTGCTAAGTCAAAACGATACTTCATTTCCTCAGTTTCACGATTATATTCCACGAATTGCATAATAAAAGCCCAACCAATGTCAAGGTGCATGCTACCAATACCCGAGTCATCCAAATCTATTAGTATTACCTGGCCATTTAGTCTCATCATCGCATTGTGTGGACCCAAATCTGTATGAATAAAGCATTGGTCATATTTTGTAAAATCAGGTAATTGATTAAGAATTGAATCAAATTCTTTCTTGAATTCTTTATCAGTAAACCATTCATAAAATCTTTTTTTATCAGCATCAAGAGACGATAAATATTGATAATCTGTATAGGAATGAACTAGTCTGGCAATCTTTCCAAGTGAATATTCATCTTCGACGGTTTCCTCTAAAGGCCGTCCTTCAACAAATTCCATTACATAAAACCAAAATCCGTCTTCATGAATATAACAATTTCCGTCTGGTGTATATATAATATCAGGCGCAATGTGCTTTTGGTTTCCTAAATATTCATGTGCTGATACATTACCTTTAATCACATTTTCTGATATTTCATCAGGAATACCTTTTAACAACATGCGTTGATTATTAACCGAGAATGAAAATATTTGTCTGGATGAATCTTCATGGAATTGATTCTCTATTATTACTTCTTGAAATCCCCAGTTCTTTAACACTTTTGTTAAATTAATCATTTTTATCATCTCCAAATATGCATTCTCATTATCGTATAAATTCGTACTCGACAATTCACGAGCTATTAATAATTAATTATACCCCAAAAATATCCATAGTTCTACTATAATTTGCTAATTAAAAATATATCATCCTCATATTTTGATAGTTTTCTATGTCCTTACACCACGGACTTACACCTCATTTTTACATAAATTCTTGCATAAAAAGAAGCACTCTACCATTTTTAACGTGATAGAGTGCTCTATATTTATTTTAACTTATCAAAATGTGAACTGATATTGTTATATCATTACACCACTGAGACATCCTCAAAAGCCCTTTTCTAGCGGTTTTGAAGGCTTTTGCCTCATTATATCCGATAGTAAAATCGAATAAGTGGATTCGCCTACTTTTGATTAAGCGCTGCCTGTGCTGCTGCAAGTCTTGCGATCGGCACACGGAAAGGTGAACAGGATACATAGTTTAATCCTACCTTATGGCAGAACTCGATGGTAGAAGGATCTCCACCATGCTCACCACAGATACCAAGCTTGATATCAGGTCTAGATGCACGACCTTTTTCGGAAGCCATCTTCACTAACTGACCAACACCGTCCACATCAAGTCTTGCAAATGGATCGGACTCGAAGATCTTGGTCTTGTAGTATGCATCTAAGAACTTACCGGCATCGTCACGGGAGAAACCAAAGGTCATCTGTGTTAAGTCGTTTGTACCGAAGGAGAAGAACTCAGCTTCCTCTGCGATTTCATCAGCAAGTAAAGCTGCACGAGGAATCTCGATCATAGTACCAACATGATACTGAATGTCGGAGCCCATTTCTTTCTTCACTGCTTCAGCTGTCTCAACAACAATATCCTTAACATATTTTAACTCTCTCTTCTCACCAACTAACGGGATCATGATTTCAGGAACCACATCGAAGCCTTTTTCTTTCTTAACTTCAATTGCTGCTTCCATAACCGCTCTGGTCTGCATTCTTGCAATCTCAGGATAAGTTACCGCAAGACGGCATCCTCTGTGACCCATCATCGGGTTGAACTCATGTAAGGAATCACAGGTAGCCTGTACTTCCTCAACGGAAAGACCCATATCCTTAGCTAATTCTGCTATATCATCAGCATCGGTAGGAACGAATTCATGTAACGGAGGATCCAGGAAACGAATGGTAACCGGTCTTCCTTCCATAACTTCGTAAAGTCCTTTAAAGTCACCCTTCTGGAAAGGAATCAATTCATTTAATGCTGCTTCTCTCGCTTCAACAGTCTTAGAAAGGATCATTTTTCTGATCTTAGGAATTCTGTCAGCCTCAAAGAACATGTGCTCTGTACGGCAAAGACCGATACCTTCAGCACCGAATTTTACAGCGTTAGCTGCATCTGCCGGTGTATCAGCATTGGTTCTTACTTTTAAGGTTCTGATTTCATCAGCCCAGGTCATAATTCTTTCAAAGTTACCACTGATGGAAGCTTCTACCGTCTTAATATCACCAACGTAGATGTTACCTGTGGAACCGTCAAGGGAGATATAATCTCCTTCTTTTACTGTATTTCCAGCAATTGTGAAGTACTTCTCTTCTTCATTAATTTTAACTTCACCACATCCGGATACACAAGCAGTACCCATACCACGAGCAACAACTGCTGCGTGAGAAGTCATACCACCACGTACGGTCAAGATACCTTCAGCTGCATGCATACCTTCGATATCTTCCGGAGAAGTCTCAAGACGAACAAGAATAACTCTTTCACCTTTTTCATGAGCTTTTACAGCATCTTCAGCAGTAAAGTATACTTTACCGGCTGCTGCACCAGGAGAAGCAGGTAATGCGCTTCCAACAGGTTGTGCTGCCTTTAAAGCTGCATCATCAAAAGTAGGATGTAATAACTGATCTAAGGATTTTGCTTCAATTCTCTTGATTGCATCTTCCTTCGTAATCTTTCCTTCATCTACTAAATCGCAAGCGATTTGAAGAGCAGCAGGTGCTGTTCTCTTACCGTTACGAGTCTGTAAGAAGTAAAGCTTTTTATCTTCAATTGTAAACTCCATATCCTGCATATCTTTATAGTGATTCTCTAAAAGAGTAGCAATTCTCATGAATTCTGCATAAACCTCAGGCATGTCCTGTTCAAGTCTTGTAATCGGAAGTGGAGTTCTGATACCGGCAACAACGTCCTCACCCTGAGCATTGATCAGGTATTCACCATAAATCTTAGCTTCACCGGTGGAAGGATTACGGGTAAATGCAACACCGGTACCGGAGGTATCGCCCATGTTACCGAATACCATTGCCTGTACGTTAACTGCAGTACCCCAATCGCCAGGTATATCATTCATTCTTCTATAGTAGATAGCACGAGGATTATCCCAAGAACGGAATACAGCAGTTACAGCTTCGATTAACTGATCTGCAGGATTTTGAGGGAAATCAGTACCTTTTTCTTTCTTGTAAAGTGCCTTAAATTGTTCAATAACTTCCTTTAAGTCATCAGCTGACAAGTCAGTGTCAAATTGAACGTTTTTCTTTTCCTTGATTTCATCCAGTACTCTTTCAAACTTGGATTTAGGAATTTCCATAACAACGTCAGAAAACATCTGAATAAATCTTCTGTAGGAATCATATGCAAATCTAGGGTTACCGGTCTTCTTAGCAAAGCCTTCAACAGCAACATCGGTTAAACCTAAGTTAAGGATAGTATCCATCATACCCGGCATAGAAGCCCTTGCACCGGAACGTACGGAAACCAATAAGGGATTTTCTGTATCACCGAATTTCTTTCCTTGTTGTTCTTCAAGAACCTTTAAGGAATCGAAAATCTGAGTTTTAATTTCATCCCTGATTTTCTTGCCGCTATTGTAGTAATCTGTACAAGCTTCTGTCGTTACGGTAAAGCCTTGTGGAATCGGAAGTCCTAAATTAGTCATTTCAGCTAAGTTAGCACCCTTACCACCAAGAAGGTTTTTCATATCCGCTTTACCTTCTTTAAACAAATATACCCATTTCGTCATTTTGTAAGTGCCCTCCTAATTATTTATATTATATAATTGATATAGCAAAATCTGTTTGAGTGAAAAGTACTCCACGAGGAGAGTAATTAATCATATAATTAGACTGAATAAAGTGTTAAAATGCTACGCATTCTTTTCCAGCTACAATATATTGCCATTTCAAGCAAGCTTGCATAGCAATATATTGCATCTGGAAAGCACCAATGGTGCTTTTAACACTTTATTCATCATTGTCTTTTATTCTTCTCGTGCAATACTTTTAGCACTCAAACGTTTCCTGCTTATATCACATTATAACTCTATATTGGCATTTTTAGTCACCAAAAAACATTATAACATAGACATCTATTGTAAGAAAAGACTTTTTTTCTAAAATTTTAATTTATTCTCAAAATATGGCTTTAAATCTTCTATTTTTATTCTTTCTTGCTCCATAGTATCTCTGTCACGAACGGTAACACATCCATCGTTTTCTGATTCAAAATCATAGGTAATACAGAACGGTGTACCAATCTCATCTTGTCTGCGGTAACGCTTACCGATATTACCTCTGTCATCATATTCACAATTATACAGTTTACATAAATCCATATAGATCTTCTCAGCAGGTTCTGCTAACTTCTTTGATAAGGGAAGAACACCAATCTTAACCGGAGCCAACGCAGGATGGAAATGAAGTACCGTACGTACATCTCCCTCAGCGATTTCTTCTTCGTCATATGCTGCACACAGGAAAGCCAAAGTTACACGGTCTGCGCCTAAAGATGGCTCTACCACATATGGAATGTATCTCTCTTTCTTCTCATCATCAAAGTAACTCATATCTTCTTTGGATACGTTCTGGTGCTGAGTCAGGTCATAATCGGTACGGTCTGCAATACCCCATAACTCACCCCAACCGAAGGGGAATAAGAATTCAATGTCAGTGGTTGCTTTACTGTAGAAGGAAAGCTCAGCGACGTCATGATCTCTAACTCTCATTTCTTCCTCTTTCATACCGAGGCTCTTTAACCAATCGATACAGAATTGTCTCCAATAAGTAAACCACTCAAGATCCGTATCCGGCTCACAGAAGAACTCCAGCTCCATCTGTTCGAACTCTCTGGTTCGGAATGTAAAGTTACCCGGTGTAATCTCATTACGGAAGGACTTACCGATCTGTCCGATACCAAAAGGTATCTTCTTACGGGAGGTTCTTTGAACATTCTTAAAGTTAACAAAGATACCCTGAGCCGTCTCCGGTCTTAAGTATACAACATTCTTCGCATCCTCCGTTACACCCTGGAAGGTCTTAAACATAAGGTTGAACTGACGGATATCGGTAAAATTATGTTTACCACAGGTAGGACATACAATCGTATGTTCGTCAATGTATTTCTTCATCTCTTCATTGGACCAGGAATCGATGGATCCTTCCATAGTGATTCCTTTATCCATATGATAATCTTCGATCAATTTATCGGCACGAAAACGCTCATGACATTCTTTACAGTCCATCAACGGATCAGAAAAGCCACCCAAATGTCCGGATGCTACCCAGGTCTGTGGATTCATAAGGATAGCACAATCCACACCCACATTATAAGGGTTTTCCTGAATAAACTTCTGCCACCAAGCCTTTTTAACATTATTTTTTAATTCTACACCCAGATTACCATAATCCCAGGTATTCGCCAGACCTCCATAGATTTCTGAGCCCGGATATACAAATCCTCTTGCTTTTGCTAATGCAACTATTTTTTCCATTGTTTTTTCCATACATTCATCCTCGCATCTTTCTTTCATGTTTCATTTAAGGTTTATAGATAACTACCGTCATGTCTTCACTATTACTCTGAACTTTATTATTAGCTGCTAAAGTCACATTCTCGCTATAATACTTTACGCTTCCCTCTACGATAATATCAAAGGGTTCATAAAGTACTACCACCTTATACTTTCCATTATTCATTGCACTGTCCCGATCTACCAGTGATCCATCTTTTGCACTGATAAACTGTTCCGGTAAACTAAGTGCTACATTATCCATATCAGCATTGAAATACGCGGCTGACACATCATTAAATGCACTATAATGAGCCATCCCTGAAAATGTAAGTAGCATAATTGCTTTGCCGTCTCTTAAAAGAAGATCTTTAATCTCTATCTCCTCACTACCTGCCTGCTGGTTATACAGACTAATTTCTTTTTTCACAAATTCATCTAATTCGGATAAATTATAATAAGACTTATCAAAATCCTCGACAAAAGCTACCTGAAGTTCGCCGTTACTTTTAACCAATATGGTATTAGAAGTAATATCCTCAGCCGTTATGTTGACTTCTTTTTTATTACACCCTGTTAGGCTTATAATAAACAATAGTAAAATAATACTAATCGTTATTTTTTTCATATATTATTTCCCTCCATCGGATAGTTTTGGGTTCATATCATTTTAACCTTAAAATATGAGAATTTCAACATGATTTTCTAAAAACTTATATTTATAGAGACATAATCATCTCTAATGACTTGAATTGATGATCAATATAATGTTCCAGATATATCTTAGTACAACGCGTTAATTCATGAAGAACTTCTTCAGATACCGTAAAGGTGTACAGTTTTTCTATCTCTTTCGATATTATGTACTGTAATGTATATAAAGTGGAAGTTCCTATCTTAATTGCACTACGGTCGTTAAACTGGCACTCACTGCACAAAATTCCTCCTGATTTTATAGAAAACCGATAGTCTGTGTAAACAGCAGATCTATGGTTCAAAGTATCTTGTTCACCTTTGATAATCTCCTTTTTATTATCAGCCGGATTTTTCGAACACTTGACACACTGAAACACCTGTGGTGCTTCACCGTTGATTGCCATTGCTTTTACCTCAAAGATAACCTTTACAAGCGATAAAGGAATTGTCTTCTTAGCAATGGCCCGAAGTGTCTGATACAGTAGCTTTAAAACATCCTTTTCATCATTATTTTCCTTCGTTATATAATCTGCAAATTCACAAAAATAAAACCCATAGTATAAGCTTTCGATATCTGACCTTAGCTCCGCGAAATAATTAGAAATCTCAGCCGACATTATATTATAAGAAGATCTTCCGGCATATAGGGTGAATTCACCAAAGGAAAAAGGTCCGCTGCATGCCAATAAGGCGCTGTTTTGTCTACGAGCGCCTTTGGCAAATGCTGTTATTTTTCCATGTTCTTTCGTTAATATTACCAACCGTTTGTCATAATCACCAACCGGCATGGCCGACAGAACCATTCCCGTCACGGTAGTTGATGCCGGCAAGATAATCACCTTCTTTTTCCTTATCCACGACCAGGTAATCTTCTATACTTTCTTCCCTAGTACACGCAATATAATTTAAGTAATCATCAATCTTTCCTGTTTTGATAAACTTCTTCCAACAATCATAATTCTTCATAAATGAGCCCCCTAACCATGATACTTGTTATGTCTTATAAATCCTTACGTGGTTTCTTTTACTTTATATCATTAGGTTTCCCATTTTGTATTTTTCTAAACTGGTTAGAATATCCCATCGTAATTTTAATAATAACACTTGACAAATTCTTATAGTAACAATTCTAACCAAAATATGTGTTTTAAATTATATATTATCTTTATTAGATCTATATATCCAATATAATAAATTAAAGATCAATACAGAGAATTACAATTCAATCAGTGAATCAATAAAAAGATAATATAATCGTTATCGTTAGTATCTATATCTCATTTCTGTTATATCCATAATTTTTTAAAAGAAAATCACTATCTCTCCAATCCTTCTTAACTTTAACCCATAATTGAAGATTAACCTTACAATCCAGTAGATTTTCGATTTCCCTTCTGGATAGAGTACCGATCTGTTTTAACTTACTGCCACCCTTACCGATAATTATTCCCTTATGGGAATCTCTTTCACAGACAATTGTAGCATGGATGTCTATCAAGGCACCGGATTCGGGAGTTTCTTCCCAGGAATCATCAGAATTATTGTTTCGCTCTTTCATCCTGTCGATGCTGACTGCGATACCATGTGGAATTTCATCCTCTAATAATCTGAGTGCTTTCTCTCTGATTAATTCTGCCACAATCTGTCTCTCAGGCTGATCGGTAATAGTATCCTCATCATAGTACTGTGGTCCTTTGGGCAGATATCGAAATACAGTATCTAATAAATCTTGCGTATTCTCTCCTTTTAATGCTGATACCGGAATAATCTCAGCGAAATTAAGGATATCCTTATAGGCCGCTATGAAAGTCAGAATTTCTTCTTTTTTCACGGTATCTATCTTATTAATAACCAAAATAACCGGTGTTCTCACTTTTCCAAGCTGCTCTGCAATGAGTTTCTCACCTGCTCCAATAAAGGTAGTTGGTTCTACCAGCCAAAGCACCACATCCACTTCACTTAAGGTACGCTGCGCTACACTGACCATATATTCGCCCAGCTTGTTTCTTGCCTTGTGTATTCCGGGTGTATCTAAGAATATAATTTGTCCGCGATTATCCGTATATACTGTTTGGATTTTATTTCTGGTTGTCTGAGGTTTATCCGAGGTGATGGCTATCTTTTGTCCGATCAGACGATTCATCAGTGTTGATTTCCCCACATTGGGTCTGCCTATCAAAGTGACAAATCCTGATTTATAATTGTTTTCCTTCATTTTTTATCTCAAGCCTTTCTTATCAGCCGCTACATGGATCATTCATACCCGTTGTATAAAACTAATTGATTTTACATTATTTTAATTACTGTTTCTTTTTTTCTTATACATGAGTACTTCAGTCAACATATTCTATTGTTTTTACACAAATGACATGATCTAAGTTAGCGGCAAAAGTTTATTCTATTTATCTCACATTTTAGACTTTGTTTCAATGCTTATCCACAGGATGCTTCCATTTATTTCAGTAACTTTTTTACTTCCTTAAATAATTCTTTGTTTTCTTCAATCTTTTTCTCATTGCCGATGACACAGATATAGCCGGCATCCGTAATTGATTTCACAATACCGGATAAAGCACGAATATCCTTAATAGAAACTTTTAATATCTCATCTCTTTCCCTCTGTAAATCCTCCATGGTAATTCCGGCCAGATACATACTTAGGGATCGCTTTCCTTTGGACTGCGGTGTTAACGGCGTATCCAGAGAACTGATGGTGCCGATGATATTCTTAGTAATATCCCTTTCATCCGCATCATAGTTGGCTACAAATTCATGGCATTTTTCATATATCTGATTTGTCTCTTTTAAGTTCGGATCCCGGTAGGAGGTAAAATATGCGTCGCCGTCTACGCCGGAAAAGTTACACATGCATCCATAAGCTCCGCCCTTTACCCGAACATTATTCCAAAGGTAATCATAGCTTAAGATAATCTTTAACACTTTAAGAGCTCCGGTATATTGATAGCCTGCCTTAAGGAAATTACCAGCACGGGCAACATACTGTACCTGCATAGCTGTTTTAAAGCCTTCGTTATGGCAGGTAGGGACCATTTCCTGCCTATCATACTCTTCATAAGCTTTATCTTCTCTATCCTTTAAGCCGATGATAAATGCCGGAAACTGTTTTTTCAAAAGACGAATTCCTTCTTCATCTGCAGTGATACTGACAAGAAGCTTATCCTTTCTGAATATTATCTTCATCAGTTCTTTTAGTTTTGAAACCGCTTCACCCTTTTTCTCATCAAATTTTACTACCAATTCCTCCAAGAATTTATAGAAGGTGATACCGGTTGTTATTTCCTTAAACAGCCCATGGGCAGAATAATATGACATGGCCCGGTCAACTGCAACAGAATGACCCGAGGAATTAAAGCGCATCTGCATTCTGGATTTCATCTCATCTACAATCTCTTTCAGCCTCTTTGTATCGTCAAAGTAGGTCCGATATAGCATCTCCTCCATTAGCCGGAACGCTTCCGGTAACTTATGATATAAAACCTTAGTACTAAATTCGAATACCGGCAGATATTGATCGCTTCCCTTGATTGCAAAGCTTTTAACATCTGTACTTATCCCACCGGTATGAATATTAATCTCATTGGAAAGCTCCAGATAGCTATAATTCTCTGTATTTACATATCCAAGGATTAGAGATAAGAGTGACATATAGGGAAGCAGATCCTTAGGAATGTCACTGACATCGAATAACAATCTGAGATAAGCAATCTCATTGGTAAATACATTATGGTGTATCACCTTAACATCCTCTACCTTAAGCTCAGTGTTATAAAGAGGCTGTACCTCCTTGCCGATATCCTCTCTAGCAAGCAAAGGAATCGCCTCCAGCTCTTCCTTGGTGGAGGGTTTTTCCTGAAACTCTCTTAGCTTCCTTGTTTCTTCTATGATGTTATCTATCTCTTCTTTTGAAAGACCGGCCTTATAAGCAGACAGTTTATTCTTAACTGCCTCCTCTCTCTCCGTATTAAGTCCTGCTTTCGGTTTTAAGACAATCATAGTAGAATGCGTATTATTAAGCAGATAATCGCGAATTAACTGTTCATAATAACCGGTTCCAATCTTTTCTTTTAAACGGTCATATAGAACAGTATCTTTTAGGCTCTGGAAGGGGTTATTGTCATCATAAAGCCAGATACCCATAACGCGAAGACCATACATAAGCCCTTTGGGAAATGCGCCGTAATCCGCTTCCCGATATTTAAATTCATAATAATTAATTGCAGCTCTCAGAGATTTTTCATCAACTCCCTCTTCGGCAACCTTAGTAAGGGCTTGCCTTATCGTGGTTAAGAACTGTTCCTTCTTATCTTCGTCACTGTTTTTTGCTACGATGGAAAGGGTTGGTTGCAGATATTCGCTCAGATAACTGCTTAAGATATCCTTTCCCATCTGCGCATCCAAAAGTGCTTGTTTTACCGGCGCCCCCGGTGCATCAAGTAATACATAATCCAATATCATAAAGGAAAGGTTAAGCTCTTTCGACATCGTCGTACCGATTACGGTATTGTAGCTTAGATAGGTATTCTCGGCTACATCTTCACCTTCTCCCAGAGGATAGTATGCAACAATTTCCTTCATTACATCAAAACCCTTCTGAAGTGTGATTGCTGAATTTACCTCCAATCGGTCAAACTTTCCAAGATACTCCTGATCCAACCACTGTAATCTCTCCTCAAAATCCATATCGCCATACAGATAGATATAGCTATTGGATGGATGATAGTACGTCTTATGAAAATCCAGAAATTCTTCATAGGAAAGCTCCGGTATAAAGTCCGGATCACCACCAGATTCCACACCGTAAGCTGTATCCGGGAAGAGAGAGTTGAGATTCATACGAAACAGCATCTGCTCCGGTGATGAGAAGGCTCCCTTCATCTCGTTATAGACGACACCGTTATATTTTAAATCATCCGCCTCATTTTCCAACTCATAATGCCAGCCCTCTTGTTGGAAAATCTCCTTACGCTCATATATATTAGGAAAGAAAACCGCATCCAGATATACATGCATCAAATTCTTAAAATCCTGTGTATTCTGACTTGCAACCGGATAAACGGTACGATCAGAATAGGTCATTGCATTTAAAAAAGTATTTAAAGATCCCTTTGCCAGTTCAACAAAAGGATCCTTCGCAGGAAAGTGTTTTGAACCGCATAATACCGAGTGCTCAATAATATGCGCCACCCCGGTACTGTTCTTTGGCGGTGTCCGAAATCCGACGGAAAACACTTTATTATCATCCTCATTAGCAATCAGGGCAACCCTTGCTCCGGTTTTTTTATGGAACAGTAATATCCCCAATCCGTTTACATCATCTAATTTATCCTCAAAAGCAAAATCGTATGAGAAAGGAACCTTAAAATTCATATTGAAACCTCCTGTCATATATCTTCGCAATAAGTATGGCAATATATAGTAAGTGCTTATTCATAATAACATAATTTCTTTGATTTGTCATTTCTTAGATACATAAAATGATTACGAAAATGTTACAGAATACTACAAAGTTTGTTTGACTTTTTTCATAAATTATGCTAAATTTAGACTATCATTACTAATAATAGTAATGCAATTTTAATCGTTTTTTTAGGAGGCAATTTTTATGAAAATGGGAACAGTTAAGTGGTTTAATGCAAAAAAGGGGTTTGGTTTTATTTCTGACGAAGAGGGCAATGATGTTTTCGTACATTTTTCCGCTCTTATGATGGATGGGTTTAAGGTTCTTGAAGAAGGCGACAAGGTTGAATTTGAAGTTGTTGATGGCGATAAAGGCCCTCAGGCAGCTAATGTAACAAAGTTATAATCACAGCGAAAATAATGTAATTTGTATAGATATGGATGCATATTTGATCTGAGTGTTTAAAGCATTCTGCAAGCAAATCAGTGTTTCTATATTAAGTTTATATAAAAATAGCGAAACCCTATGATAAGTGTCAAAATACCTTTAGTGGTGCTTTGCTTAGCACTATTTTACATTTATTATTGCATCGCTTGCGAATACTTATGACATTCAATCATTTTCGTTATAAGTAGGATGGGTTGTAACATAGGGGTTGTTTCAACAGCCTCATAAGATAGAAGAACAGGAAAGCATGATATATAAAGTCAACTTTCCTGTTCTTTTTATGATAATTGGTTCAGATATTTAAGTACATACAATCTCTTTCATATCTTAGGTCTAATACAAAATTATTCTTATTCATAATTAAACTTGTTTAATTAATCGTGAGCCAATTAAGTGCCTCACTTTTATCTTGAAATACCTTGATATCTGCTCTTGAAAATCTAGTAACAGCATCAAGTGCAATTCTGTGTAAACCTCCTAAACCTATCAAAGCACTCGCTTTTACATATTGCTTTGTACTTGCAGTTTGCTCTTTAAATAAACTAATTACATCTTTATTAAAGTGCATACCTTCTACATTCGTTAAAGTGAGAACTGTTCCCTCTTTTTCTTTTTTAATAAGTTCATTTGCCTCACTAATAATTTGAGGAAGTTCAGAACTCATACAACCTGAATAATCGAAATAAAACACCTTTTTTCCTATGTGCGTTACTGTGTTAATCCTAGACATATGTGCCTCCTTAAATAGTGATAATTAGTAGAAACTAGTAAAAAAACCTAGAATAATTAGAGATTTTATCATATTTTGGCGATATATGTCTACTTAAGTTATTTTAGAAATATCCAACAAATTATATAAAAATTAATAATATATTGAGACATCTATGCTTCTTAACACTTCCCTAGTGTTTGAAATGTCTCATACCGGTGAACACCATAGCGATTCCATATTCATTACATTTCTTAATGGAGTCTTCATCACGGTTTGCACCACCCGGTTGAATTATGGCAGTAATTCCTGCTTTGTGAGCCGCCTCTACACAATCATCAAACGGGAAGAAAGCATCGGAAGCAAGTACCGCTCCTTTTGTAGCATTTTCATTAATTAGCTCTGCGGCATGTTCAATGGACTGCTTCGTTGCCCATATTCGATTTACCTGTCCGGGACCGATACCAACAGACTGTTTATCTTTGGCAAGGGCAATACCATTCGATTTAACAAACTTCACCACTTTCCAGGCAAATCTTAAGTCTTCCATTTCCTTATCGGTAGGAACGCGATAAGTTACTACCTTTAAATCTTCTTCGTTTAATAGTTTACTGTCAATCGTCTGAACAATCAGTCCGCCGTTTACCTTCTTTAAATCATATGCATTTTCATCCTGAGGCACTTCAATGTCCTTAAGCTCTAATAAACGGATGTTTTTCTTGGTTTGAAGAAGCTCTAAGGCAGCCTTTTCAAAGGAGGGAGCTACTACCACCTCTAAAAAGATTTCCTTCATCTCCTGGGCAACCTCTAAGGTAATTTCTCGATTCGCAACTACGATACCTCCAAAAATGGATACCTTATCCGCTCCAAAGGCTTTTTTCCATGCACCGTAGATGTTATCCGCACTGCCTACCCCACAAGGATTACCATGCTTACTGGCAACCACAGTGGGTTCCTTGAATTCCTTTAATAATTCTAATGCTCCATTGGTATCATTGATATTATTAAAGGATAATTCCTTACCGTTTAGCTGAACTGCATCAGTGATAGAGCCCTTCTTCTTACCAATCTCACGGTAAAAAGCTGCAGCCTGATGAGGATTCTCACCGTATCTCATGTCCTGAACCTTCTCAAAGGTCATAGTTAGAGTTTCCGGAAGCTCTTTATCATTTCTCTCTTTCTTAAGATAATCAGCAATCATAGTGTCATAGGAAGATGTATGCATAAACACCTTCTGCATCAGATAGAATTTCGTATCAAGAGATATTTCATTGGTCTGTTTTAGTTCGGAAAGCACCTTATCATAATCTCTCGGATCAACAACAACTGCAACATCCTGATAATTTTTAGCAGCAGAACGAAGCATAGTGGGCCCTCCGATATCAATATTCTCCACTGCTTCCAAGCGGGTAACTCCATCCTTTAAAATCGTAGCCTTAAAAGGATAAAGATTTACAACCACAATATCAATGGTTTCAATATTTAGATCTGCCAGCTGCTTCATGTGCGAAGGATTACTTCTCATGGCAAGTAAGCCCGCATGTACGGCCGGATGTAACGTCTTCACTCTTCCATCCAAACATTCAGGAAATCCGGTAAGCTCTGATACTTCGATTGCCGGAATGCCGGCTTCCTTCAGTTTACCATAGGTACCCCCGGTTGATATAATCTCCACTCCCAGGGAAACCAGCTCCTTAGCCAACTCTACTATACCCGTCTTATCCGATACACTGATCAATGCTCTCATATTTTCTCTCCTTTTTCTTAAAATTCATTCTACTTGTGTCTTCTCACAATTATCTACAACGATTAAGGCTACTATGGTCTCAGGTAAAGCCCTGAGAAAAGACACTTTTGTTATTCTACAAAAAATTCTACACTACTTAAATGATGAATGCAATTTATTAATACTTATGTTTCTTATCGTTTTTTCTAATATATCAATTCGTTGTAAAAAACTCCAAAGTTACTCATCTTTGTTCTTAAAATTTTCACGGTTTTTACCAATGTAAGCTTTTTAAATAGAACCCAGTTGCATTCGTTTAGAAAGTGTACTATAATGCGTATTGAATTAGATAAAGGTTAAGGAGAAATGTTATGCATAAAAGAAAGCGTTTCAAAATTACTGACATACTTATAGGGGTTGTTTTCACTCTGTTTTTTATTTCCCTATCCGTGATCATCACGATTAATTTTAGGCCGTTATACTATTTTGATGTGAATTATCTAAACATAGTGGAAACCTCCGGTTATAGTAAAGAAGAAATCATTGATAATTATAATGCACTCATCGATTACTCCTCACCCTTTTTCCAGGGAAGATTAGAGTTTCCAACTCTTCCCTCCTCCGAGTCCGGTATACAGCATTTTGAAGAAGTCAAAAATATTTTTACATTCTTTTATTTGCTTGTCGCACTCTCCTTCATTATTGTTATTATGATAATTCTACAAAAAATCAAGAAAAAGGATTACAGTTTTTTACCAGTATCAGCAATAACAGCCATAGTTCTTCCGCTTACGTTAGGTCTTTTCATGGCAATAGATTTTGATACCTCGTTTCTTGTATTTCATAAATTATTTTTTAATAACGATTATTGGTTATTCGATCCGGCAACTGACCCTGTTATTAATATCCTGCCGGATACATTCTTCCTGCACAGTGCGTTGCTTATTATATTACTTGTATTATTAGGAAGTCTAAGTCTTTACCTTATCTATCTTCATCTAAATAAAAAAACCGGTATCAAACACCGTAAAATCAAAGGAATTAAGATATAATAAAATATGTATATGCCATGAAAAAATTGGTGAAAATGTTTGTAATGATATAGTAAAAAACCATAGTCGGTTATCTATAAAGGAATCTGTCAATATAATACCAAAGGAGTAAAAAGTATGAGAAAGACAAAAATTATTTGTACCCTAGGCCCATCAACAGACGACGATAAAATCTTGAAGGATTTAATTCTTTCCGGTATGGACGTTGCTCGTTTTAATTTCTCTCATGCAGATCACGCAGAGCATCTGGGGAGATTTAGAAAGATTGAACAATTTAGAAAAGAGTTGAACATGCCAATCGCTACACTACTTGATACCAAAGGACCGGAAATTCGAATTGGTACTTTCAAGGATGATAAGAAAATTCAACTGCAGGCAGGTCAGACCTTTACCCTATATACCGAAAAAATAGAAGGTAACGAAAACGGCGTATCCATCAGCTATCCGGAATTAATAAATGATATCCTCGTTGGAACCACCATATTAATTGATGATGGTCTAATTGAGATGTCCGTAATCGAAATAGCTGATAAGAAAATTGTCTGTGAAGTTAAGAACGGCGGAACTGTATCAAACAAAAAAGGTGTTAATGTTCCCGGTGCTCATCTGTCCATGCCTTTTATCAGCGATAAAGACAGAGAAGATATTTTATTTGCAATTGAACATGGATATGATTTTATAGCCGCTTCATTTGTTAGAACAGCAGAAGATGTAAAGGAAATCAGAAGAATACTTGATGAGCATAACTCACAGACAAAAATAATTGCGAAAATAGAAAACTTGCAAGGGGTAGAAAATATTGATGAAATCATAGAAGCTGCGGACGGTATCATGATTGCTCGTGGCGATATGGGTGTTGAAGTTCCTTATGAAGAAGTACCCGTGATTCAAAAGATGATTATAAAGAAAGTTTATAATAGAGGTAAGCAGGTAATTACCGCAACGCAGATGCTTGATTCCATGATAAAGAATCCCCGTCCTACAAGAGCGGAAACCACTGATGTGGCGAATGCGATCTATGACGGTACCAGTGCCATCATGCTTTCCGGTGAAACAGCCGCAGGTTGTTATCCGGTAGAGGCTTTAAAAACCATGGTAAAGATTGCAATTCGAGCAGAAGCTGATATCGATTATAAAAAGCGTTTTCGTATCCAGGATGTCTCCCAGAATCCCGACATTACGGATGCTATTTCCCGAGCAACTGTTACCACCGCCCATGATTTGAATGCGAAAATGATTATTACCGTCACAACTTCCGGTAGAACCGCCCGTATGGTATCCAGATACCGTCCGGCTTGTCCAATCTTGGCCTGCACCACGGATTCTGTAGTATACAGACAATTAAATCTTGCTTGGGGTGTAACTCCCCTTATGATTGCCGTAGAGCATGATACCTTTGAATTGTTTGACCACTCTATTGATGCTGTAGAAAATGCCGGATATTTAAAGGATGGCGAACTGGCTGTACTTACAGCCGGAGTTCCACTTGGTATATCAGGAACCACCAACATTATAAAGGTTCAAATAGCTGGAAGCAAAGAATAATTTGCAATTATTCGTATGATAGCTTAGGATAATATCTTATGCAAAGATAAAATCGAACTATTTTCTTGTAAATACATTGCTTCGGATTTTTTATGTAATCTTTCTCTCTGAAATACTTAGTTAAGCATTTATAATTCGAATATTAGTTATATGAGTGATAAAAGATAGTTGATATTATCTTTTGCCAAAGAGCAAAAACTGTTGTATATTTATTAATAAATTGCTATTATAAATTATAGATATTAACTTGAATCAACTCAGAAGGAAGGGGAAAGTTACATATGAAAAAGCAGGACTATATCAAATGGGATGAATATTTTATGGGAATTGCTCTTTTATCAACCGAGCGTAGCAAAGACCCAAGTACCAGTGTCGGAGCCTGTATCGTTAGTGAGGACAACAAAATTCTCTCCGTTGGTTACAACGGTATGCCAATCGGTTGCTCCGATGACGATTATCCTTGGGACAGGGAAGGTAATGGTCTCGATACAAAGTATTTTTATGTATGCCATGCAGAACTAAACGCTATCTTAAATTATACGGGTACACATATGAAAGGTGCTAAAATCTATACAACTCTGTTCCCATGCAATGAATGTACCAAAGCGATTATTCAAAAAGGAATCACTGAAATCATATATATGTGTGATAAATATGCAGATACCGAATCTGTAATAGCTGCAAAACGTATGCTTGACTCCTCCGGAGTAAAATACAGGCAGTATCATCCTATCGGTAAGGATATTGTGATATCTTTATAAAGTTATAATCAATATATTAAATGCATTCCTTACATGCGTTTTTACACAAACAAGTGAACCGTAAGTCGCTTCACTTACATAAAAATAAAAGGCTCCCTTCCTGAACCATTCATTAAGGGAGCCTTTCATTTTTTATCTTTATATTTTATAGTTATTACTTATGTCTTAGTCATAAGCTGTAAAACCTGTAAAATGATCCTCATTTACATCCTCTGCATGAACCCATCCAAGGCTGCCATTTACCCGAACCTGAATCCATTCCTTATTATCGGTAGCTACCATCTCCACTTCACTTCCTGCTCTTAGGACAACTGTATCTGAAACCAAATCATTGGATCTGTATGCAATCATATCCCTTATCACACTTAACTTAGAGGAAGTAACATAGTGTTCTAAACCTATTATTCCATGGTCCACCAGGGACACATTCGCCGGTGAATAAGTAAAGGTGTTCCTTCCAAACCAAGTATGATACCTGGCTATGATATCCAGTCTTACCGGAGCATTAATTCCTATATGATCAAGGTAAACCGCTTTAAAATTAAAATCAAACATCTTGGTCTCATCATATTCCTGTTGCGGTGTTATCATCCCGGGAATCGTACCAAGACTATAATATCCGTAGTTCATATCCGGAGTCTGTACGATTCCGTAAAAGCTCGTGGTATAATCGTCACTGGGTCCAAAATCAATGATACCGATCAGATTTAATTTACTATCATAAGTATCCGAAAACCGAAGAATAACAAAATACTCCGTTTCTGCAAACATTACATCAACTTCAATGGGATCATATCCCTCCACTGAGATGAGCCCCTTCGTTGTATTATATGTAATAGTTTCTTTAACTCCATCTTCATCTAAATCAAATAATACAGGTACATTGGACTTATATTTATAAAAGGTTGTACCATTCTTAGAATCATAGGATGCCAGCAGAGGACTTTCATCAGAAGAATCGTCTAAAGGCATAGGATCCGATTGGACCTCTTGATTCTCGCCAGATTGAAAGGGTCTGCTGACAAAATCCATCTGTACTGGTAGATAAGCCTCCGTCTTAGACTCTTCCTTAAGAACCTGTAATAAATCATTCTTTTCTACATATACCAAAGGATATTTGGCTTCTGATTTTAGCCCTGTATCTCCTACCTTGATATCATCCGTTAATTTTGAAAAGTTATTTAACCCCTGAACCGGTTGATCATTGTCATCATAATATTCTGTTTCATATCTGAGTTCATATACCAGTTCCAAAGCTCTTTTCATTTTCTGATAGGTATCCGGTTCAACTGCCACCTTAAAACCAAAATCCTCTATATTACCATCTGAGATCCAATACGCCTTATATAATCCAAAGACATCATCCTCTGATAGCCTCTCAAATATGTCATAATTAGAAGTATTCGGAAGCATGTTAATATATATGATATTCTCTTCCTTGGTGTAGATACCCTCATACAGATAATTGACATTCTCATACAACGGTGGAGCAACGCTATCCATAGGTAAAATTGCATTATTCAGTACTTCATATTCGTTAGAGCGACGAATTACTTCTTCGACAATTAACTTAGCATAACTCAGTCGCTGATCTTCATTAAACACATCATACTGCCGATTAAAGTAATCAATGGCTCCCAGTAACCCTTCAGTTTTATAAACGGTATCAAAGCTCTCTAAATCCTGAGTGGCATTAGAAGTACTATCATTCTCTGTCTTCTCCTGTTCTGCTTCTGAATATACATTTTTAGCCGTTTGATCTGCTTCTTTTTCATTGGCTTTACATCCGGCAAATATTACTGCTATACATAATACTAATAGTAATCTTTTCATCGCTCACCTCATATTTTATATATTATTTTGCTTATCTTCATTCATCTTTATAATTTCATCCATTATGTCTTTCTTAAGCTTCTCCCACTCAGTTTCATTTTCCACATAATAGAGCGGACAGAGCTTCCCTGATACATCATAATGCCTTATGATATCTTCTTCTCCCAGGTTAAATTCCTTATATAGGACTGCCGCCAATGCAACCAGAGATTTATAGGTTTCTTCATTAAACCTGCCGGTCTCGTCCGGATGACAGCACTCTATGGAGATGGTATCCTTATTTCGTTCATTGGATGCATAGGCAATCTCTGTTAGGGGAATGCATTGTATGATTTCACCCTCTAGTCCAATGATATAATGACTACTGGCAGATGTCGTTTTTTTTCTTGCCAAGCCTTCAAAATAATTGCGATTTGCACTCGCAGAAGTTCCCGGGTTTGCCGTATAATGAATTACGATACCGTTAACCTTCTTAAGTTTCGTCTGAGGTCTGGAGTACCGGTTTGGTGTCAGATACTGCTTTGATACAACGGTTCCATTGGATAAGGTAACGGTGACCGCTTCTGTTTTATGTCCGGTGTTATTAAACAACGATATTAATAATTTACCGATTACGAGTGCCGATACGGTAAAAATTGCTATCATCAAGGTGATTACCAATATAACCATAATTTTATTTTTAAGCCTCTGCCTTCGAAGCCACTCTTCCTTCGATAGTATCTTACTCACAATATCACCCTTCAATCATGTGTATATTTCTCTGACTCATTCGTTCCATACTAAACAAAAATAATTCTAATTTCCTGATGCAAATACTAAATAAATTAGATAATCTTTACTCATTGTATAAATTATCCATGGTATTGTCAATCTCTTCACTATCTGAACTATCTGTATCTTATTCTTTACCTGCCTTTGTCTTCGCGCATATGAAAGTGAAAACGGGCAAGAAAATCTGTTTTATACAGTTTTCCTGCCCGTATATATTTATATTAGCTCGAATAGGGTACCTACTAAGTTATGAAATCTTGCTTTTATTCTTCAACACTATAGTTTGGTGCTTCCTTCGTAATATGAATGTCATGAGGGTGGCTTTCTTTTAAGGAAGCCGCTGTAATCTTAACGAATTTACCTGTTTCCTGAAGAGTTTCTATGTTCTTGGCTCCACAATAACCCATACCGGATCTTAATCCTCCGATGAGCTGGAATACGGTATCTTCCACTGTACCCTTATATGCAACACGGCCTTCCACACCTTCCGGAACCAGCTTCTTGGCATCTGTCTGGAAATAACGATCCTTACTTCCCTTTTCCATCGCAGCAATGGATCCCATACCACGGTAAACCTTATACTTTCTTCCCTGATATAGTTCAAAGGTTCCGGGGCTTTCATCACAACCTGCAAAGATACTTCCCATCATACATACGTTAGCACCGGCTGCCAGAGCCTTCGTAAGATCACCGGAGTATTTAATACCTCCATCAGCAATAACAGGAATACCATAGCTTTTTGCTACTTCATACGCATTGATAATTGCTGTAATCTGCGGAACACCAATACCGGCTACCACTCTGGTTGTACAAATAGAACCGGGTCCGATACCAACCTTAACGGCATCCACACCCGCCTTAATCAGATCCAGAGTTGCTTCTCCTGTTGCCACATTACCTGCGATAATCTGCGCCTCCGGATATGCATCTCTAACCTTCTTAACTACCTGTATTACATTTGCAGAATGACCATGAGCCGTATCAATAACAATAGCATCTACCTTGGCTTTAATGAGGGCATCTACACGGTCAAGAATATTATTCGTAATACCAACTGCTGCCGCACATAATAATCTACCCTGTGCATCCTTAGCAGATAAGGGATATTTAATCTGCTTTTCAATATCTTTAATTGTAATAAGACCCTTTAGGTTTCCTTTCGCATCTACAATCGGAAGCTTCTCTTTTCTGGCAGCACCAAGAATTTTCTTAGCCTCCTCCAGGGTGATTCCTTCCTTCGCTGTAATGAGACCCTCAGAGGTCATGGACTCTTTAATTTTCTTTGTAAAGTCTGTTTCAAACTTTAGGTCACGATTGGTGATGATACCTACTAATTTCTTGCCATTTACGGTAATCGGCACACCGGAAATCCTGTATTTTGCCATCAACTCATTCGCGTCCTGTAACGTATGTTCCGGAGACAGATAAAAGGGATCCGTAATAACACCGTTTTCAGAACGTTTTACCTTATCAACTTCCTCAGCCTGTTCCTCAATCGACATGTTTTTATGAATAACTCCGATACCACCCTGTCTCGCCATTGCGATTGCCATTCGATTTTCAGTAACAGTGTCCATACCGGCACTCATTAATGGAATATTTAGTCTGATTTTCTTGGTCAGATTCGTTGATAACTCAACTTGATTCGGGATAACCTCAGAATAAGCAGGCACTAATAATACGTCGTCAAATGTGATTCCTTCACCAATAATATGACCCATTTTTTTAATCTCCTCACTTTCTTAATAGATGTAGTTTATAGTTATATAAGTTACTTTTTCATTTCAACATATCCATGTTGATTTTGGTTGTTGTTATAAATATTTTTATTGGTAATTTATTTATGATTAAAATATTTTTACAAGTATATCTAATAATCCATACCTTGTCAACAACAATAAAATAAATTTCTCTTGTTTCATTTCAATGTTTTTCTACCGACATCATCTGTTTTTTATGCGCATACAAAACGGGAAAACCGACAAGATTTCCGACACAAATGTGAATCCTACCGGGAAGGCTTTTTATTCTATAAGAAATTCGGAGAAATTTTTCTAAAACAAAAAGACCGATATCAGCGTCTATATGATATCGGTCTGTAAACTTTATATTTCTAATTTTCGTTTTCATTTCTTATTCTAGTAACCCAACTTAGATTTAATCTCTTTCTATCTAACAGGATTCCTACTTCATTGCTTTTTAATACGGTGATAATTTTCTCGGACTCTTTTGTTTGATCATACCAATCATTTTTTCACTGGGCTCAAACAAAATTCTGTATTTCTTGTTATCGACATTTGCAATAATAACATAGGGTTTACTTTCCTTGGTGCCGGAGGAGAAATCCTTCTTATCCATCTGAACATGATTGTAGGAATCTAAGGCATGAGAATTAATCGGAGCCATGATTTCCACCTGCTCAAAATCAATTCGCAAGATCTGCTTTCTCTTCGCCTTACCCATAATCTTGTCAAAATCCAATTGTCCGTCAACAAAAACATATTCATATTCTACATTCAGCCTGGGTAGCAGATAAAATAATACCACCACCATAGCAATTCCCACAATACTAAAAATTTGTCCTAAAAACATAGCAATAAAGCCTATGATAATCCCGACAAACATAAGAAAACGAAGTGCCAACGTTGCCGTCGTATCCTTTCTTTTAACACCCGCTTCTGCATAAAGTTGATTCATTCTAACACCTGTGCCTTTCTATTATTTTCACGGCCTACTAACTCCTCTGTTACTCTGATCGAAGTGATCATGATGGAATGGCCTGTTTAGAAGTTACTCGTGCTGTACTATACCTCTACCGTCCAATTATGAGTATCTTCTATTCTACCTAGCTGTATTCCTGTGAGTGTATCGTAAAGTTTCTGGCTTACCGGACCGATACCACCATCCTGTACCTGCATAATCTGATCGCCCCAACGAAGACCGCCTACCGGAGAGATGACTGCAGCCGTACCGGTTCCAAATACCTCTTCCAGGGTGCCGTTTTGATAGGCTTCATATATCTCATCAATGGAGATTCGGCGTTCTTCAACCGCTAATCCCCACTCTTTACATACTTGGATAACAGAATCTCTGGTAACACCGGGAAGAATACTTCCTGTTAACAAAGGTGTAATTAATGTGCCGTTAATCTTAAAGAAGATGTTCATTGCACCGACCTCTTCGATGTATTTTCTGTCAACACCATCCAACCACATTACCTGAGAATAACCCTCGTCATGGGCTTTAACCTGTGATCTTAAAGAAGCCACATAATTACCTCCGGTTTTTGCTTCTCCGATACCACCTTTTACCGCCCTGACATACTCATCCTCAATCCAGATCTTAACCGGATTAAGTCCTTCCGGATAATAAGGTCCTACCGGTGAAAGGATAATCATGAACATATAACTGTGGGATGGCCTTACTCCAAGGAACGGATCCGTAGCTATGATAAACGGTCTGATATACAAAGAGGTTCCCGGCTTTGTGGGTATCCATGCTTCATCAATCTTAACAACTGTTTTTACTGCTTGTACAAAGTCCTCAATCGGAATCTCCGGAATACAGATTCTTCGATTGGTTCTGTTGGTTCTTTCCGCATTTTTATTCGGACGGAACAACAAGGTTCTTCCATCCTCTGTCTTATAAGCTTTTAAGCCCTCGAACATCTCCTGCCCATAATGAAATACCATAGCGGAAGGCTCTAATGAAATCGGTTGATAAGGAACGACTCGGGGATTAATCCAACCCTTTCCCTCTTCATAGTTCATAATAAACATATGGTCCGTAAAAATGGTACCAAATTTTAAGGGATTATCTGCACTGGGCAGCTCCTTCGGGGTTTTCGTCATTTCAACTTTGATATCGAGCATTCTTATCATCCTTCCTTTTCTATCAGCATCGGCAAACATTCCATCTTTTTGCGTTATAGCTGACTTGTATCCTATGATTGTTTCCTAAAAATTATATATTTTATATAGTAGTATTACTATAGGATTTTTTCAAGTGTTTTTAACGTATTTTTCCTATTAAATTATATTAATTCCTATTTTAAACCTAACTGTTTACTTCTTTTTTTCATATTTACAGAAGGTATAGGTTAAATCATAATAGGTTTGTTCATCTGATTCTCCCGTTAGAATCCAATCCGGTCTCTCATCTAAATTCGGGAAATAGGTATCTGCCTCATATGCATAGTCAATTTTAGTCACATGGGCCACATCGCATAAATCTAACATTTGCTTATAGATTGTGGCACCACCGATGATATAGATATCCTCAGATGCATAACCCTTGACCGCCTCTAAAGCTTCCTCGATATTCTTAACTATAAGTGCATCCTTTACTTTATAGGTTGGGTTTGAAGTAATCACTACATTCAGACGCTCTTTGAGGGGCTGTCCTCCCGGAAAGCTCTCCAAGGTCTTTCTACCCATGATGACAGCTTTATGTATTGTTTCATCTCTAAAAAATCTTTGGTCTGCGGGAATCCTCACTAGGAGCCGATTCTGATACCCGATAGCCCAGTTGTTATCCACGGCTACAATAAGATTCATTTATATTCCACCTTTCTACCAATAAGGACCCGTAATCCTAGTCCGCAAATGTATTCATTTATTATATTATATTATATTGAATGCAAATCCTATTTTATCACTATTCTTGTTTAGGAATTGTATATAATAAATAGTTCTTACAAATTCATATGTCTAGCAACAAAATTACTAATTACATCTATATTGTATAAAACTCCGTTATACCTTCATATGATTTGAAAACGCACAATATAGACTCATAATAAGACTATACAGCAACCGGGATATTTTCCACCTTAGGTCCATGCTGATAATTTCTTAATTCAAAATCCTCAACCTTAAACTGATAGAAATCCTTAACATCCGGATTCATCCAGAAGGTTGGTGCTTCAAATGTCGGTCTCTCAATCAGTTCCTTAATGACCGGGATATGTCTGTCATAGATATGGGCATCCGCAATCACATGCACCAGCTCTCCCACTTCATAGCCACAAACCTGTGCCAGCATATGCAAAAGGACGGAATACTGGCATACATTCCAGTTATTCGCCGCCAGGATATCATTGGAGCGTTGGTTAAGTATCCCATTTAACACCAGCTTTTCGCTGTCCGATTTTTTCGTAACATTAAAGGTCATACTATAAGCACAGGGATATAAATTCATCTCATGAAGATCCTGATGTACATAGAGATTTGTCATAATTCTTCTGCTGTAGGGGTTATTCTTTAGGTCATAAATTACCCGTTCAACCTGATCCATCATTCCTTCTTTATATTGATGTTTTACAGCCAACTGGTAGCCATAAGCCTTACCGATCGAGCCGTCCTCATCCGCCCAACTGTCCCAGATATGGCTGTTCAGATCATTTATATTATTGGATTTCTTCTGCCAGATCCAAAGTATCTCATCGATACAGCTTTTTATTGCCGTTCTTCTGAGTGTTAACGCCGGGAATTCCTTAGATAAATCATAACGGTTTACAACTCCGAATTTTTTTATTGTATAGGCGAAGGTCCCATCCTCCCATTTCGGTCTGACCTTTTCACCCTCGGTACTCGTTCCGTTATCGAGAATATCCTTACACATAGAAATAAAAATATTATCTGCTAAGCTCATACATCATTTCCTCCCCGGTTATTTTTGACGTTTATCAGATCTATATTTTGTACGATAGCTTATATACCTTGGAACCAGATATAAGGTAGCACACAAGTTTCATTCCTTGCATACCCTATTATCTGTCACTATATAAGCAAAAATCAGGTTACTTTCTTTCAATATTGTACCTCACACAGACAGAGTAAGCAAGGAAAAATGTAGCCCTTAATACTTTGTATTGTATCAAAAACTTTATTATCTAACATAATTGTTGCATGCAAATACCGAATTTATTCGATACCTGCATGCAACTATATACTTTTGGGAAAGCCTTATTAAGTTTTTCGGCATACTGCTATTGCCGTACCAAACCTTTATCTATGTACCTTTTTCTATTAATTAATGTCATTTGTTTATAAGCAAACCAACTGGTCCTCAATATATTTCTTGATATTAGAAGCATTGACATATTTCTTTGCTACGCCGTCCTTAATTACGACTAAGGTAGGAGCCTGCATAATACTATATTCTTTCGCAAGGTCCGCATTCTCTTCCGCATCGACAACTGTGAAAGAGAAATCCTTAAGTGCCTGTTTCGCCAGATGGCAATTCGGACAGGTCTTAGTCGTAAACAGATATAAGCCGTCACCCATCATACTTTCTTGTTCCAGATCAAATCCGTTGAAGCGTTCTGCTACTCCAACCGGCATTTCTCTTGAATTCTCCGGTTCATAAAGTCTTCTGTTTTTATATTCCTGAGACTTACCGTCATTCCAGTTTTGCACCGGACGATAATAACCGGTGATACGGCTGTAAACCTCAGCCTTTTCTCCGCAATGAGGACAGGTAAATTTCTCTCCTTCCAGATAACCATGGGTCTTACATACGGAATAAGTAGGTGACATAGTATAGTAAGGCAGCTTATAATTCTCTGCAATGGTTCTTACCAGCTTCGCAGCTGCTTCCCAATCCGGTAATTTCTCTCCTAAGAAGGCATGGAATACGGTTCCTGAGGTATAGAGAGTCTGTAATTCATCCTGAATATCCAAAGCCTCGAAGATATCCTCTGTATAGCCTACGGGCAGATGGGAACTGTTGGTATAATAAGGGGTATCTCCCTCTTTACCGGCAGTCTTAATATCCGGGAATCTCTTTCTGTCAAACTTCGCAAGGCGGAATGAAGTGGATTCTGCCGGAGATGCCTCTAAGTTATAGAGATCACCGTATTTCTCCTGATAATCGGACAGACGCTCTCTCATATGATTCAATGTCTTTATGGCAAAGTTCTTTGTCTTCTCATGGGTCATGTCTTGGCCAAGCCATTTTGCATTCAGACCCACTTCATTCATTCCCACCAGCCCAATGGTAGAGAAATGATTGTCAAAGGAACCAAGATATCTCTTCGTATAAGGATACAGACCTTCGTTCAAGAGTTTTGTAATAACGCCTCTCTTAACCTTTAAGGAACGAGCGCAGATATCCATCATTCTGTCAAGACGGTTAAAGAATTCTTCTTCATTGGCTGCCATATAAGCAATTCTTGGCATATTGATCGTAACAACACCAACCGATCCTGTACTCTCACCGGAACCGAAGAAACCACCGGTTTTCTTTCGAAGTTCACGAAGATCCAGACGAAGTCTGCAACACATGGAACGTACATCGCTGGGTTCCATATCGCTATTTATGTAATTGGAGAAGTAAGGTGTACCGTATTTTGCTGTCATTTCGAATAACAAACGGTTATTCTCCGTATCTGACCAATCAAAGTCCCTGGTGATGGAATACGTGGGAATCGGATATTGGAACCCTCTTCCGTTGGCATCGCCCTCGATCATAATCTCAATGAAAGCCTTATTGACCATATCCATCTCTTTTTTACAATCCTTATATTTAAAATCCACTTCCTTACCGCCTACGATACAAGGCAATTCTGCCAAATCGTTTGGTACGGTCCAGTCAAGCGTAATGTTAGAAAACGGTGCCTGGGTACCCCAACGGCTGGGAGTGTTAACACCATATACAAAGGATTGGATACATTGTTTTACTTCTTTATAGGTTAAATTATCTATTTTCACAAACGGAGCCAGATAGGTATCAAAGGAGGAAAATGCTTGTGCTCCTGCCCATTCATTCTGCATAATACCAAGGAAGTTTACCATCTGGTTGCAAAGGGTTGATAGATGGCTTGCCGGTGAGGAGGTAATCTTTCCGGGGATTCCGCCAAGACCTTCTTTAATTAACTGTTTTAATGACCAACCGGCACAATATCCGGTTAACATGGATAAATCATGCAGATGAATATCTGCACTTCTGTGTGCATTTGCAATCTCTTCATCATAGATTTCTGATAACCAGTAATTAGCCGTAATTGCACCTGAATTATGTAAGATAAGACCACCTACGGAATAAGTTACTGTAGAGTTTTCCTTCACTCTCCAATCCTCTTCATTCACATAGTTGTTAACGATATCCTTATAATCAAGGATCGTAGATTTCATATTACGAATTTTTTCTCTATTTTTACGATATAGGATATATGCCTTTGCAACATCCGTATATCCGGTTTGCTCCAATACATTTTCCACACTATCTTGGATGTCCTCTACGTGTATTTGATCATCCTTAATCTTCTTCTGAAAATCCGATGTTACGCGAAGTGATAATAAACTGATAATTTCTTCCGTATAAAATTTCTCCGTGGCTTTGAACGCCTTGGTTACAGCGTCACTAATTTTTTTTAAGGTAAATTCAGCGACCTGACCATCTCTTTTTACAACGTTAATCATATGTAACTGTCTCCCTTCCCGCTCTCTTAAAGTAGAGATATCTGCACAATTTCTTATGAATAAATACTATCAGAAAAGAGCTGGATAGTCAATACAAAAATACTAGATATATGAAGATTTTTTATATCTTACACAATATCTAGTATTTAAATTAGTTATTAATTCCTATAAAGTATTTGGTATAATATGCCGATAAACACACGGTAGCTCGGTAACAACGAGCTAAAATATCTTTGAATACTCTCAACCGAAAGTTCTATTATACACATAAATTCTAAGATATTCTGTTGTTAAATATATCTTTTTCAATCACAAATATCCTTTTAATTACCAATTCATTCTTTATTAAAATGATAAACATCTACTTATCTAGTGTCTCATATGATTTTGACCAAATAACATAATGCCATTTCGCTGTTGCATAAGATTTGATTTTTATTTCAACTACATTTATATATCCGTCTTTCATTATAAAGTAAACACCGCATAACTACCTATTACTTTCGCTTACATAATGTTATAAAACCTTACATTCCTTGATAGATATCCTTCGGTACATAGGCTTTAACGAAGATACCCTCCTGCCTATATTCCTCTTCTAAGAGCTGACCGTATTTACGGATCGCCTGAATCTTACCCGCTTCTTGATAGGAAAATACTCTTTCCACTAAAACTTTTCTCTCTTTTAACACCTTTTCAATCAGATCAAGAAGCTTATCCACATCCTTACCGGTCTTGGCTGATATTTTCACCGTATAATCCGCTTTAAAATCTTTCATAATCTGTTCAGCTTCTAGCTTATCCTGTTTATTGAAAGCCGTAATAATTACTTTGTCTTCTATCCCAAGCTTTGTCAGGGTTTCATATACAATATGCATCTGTTTATAAGCATCCGGATTGGAGCTGTCAACAACATGTAGGATAATATCTGCATATTTCGCTTCCTCTAAGGTTGAACGAAAAGAATCAATTAAGTGATGGGGGAGCTTGCGTATAAAACCTACTGTATCAGTCATAAGAATTTGCTGACCGCTTTCTAAATTTAGATTTCGTGTGGTTGGATCAAGGGTTGCAAACAGTTTATCTTCTTCCAATACTCCGGCTTGCGTCAGATGATTTAGTAAGGTGGATTTACCGGCATTGGTATAACCCACAATAGCGATTACAGGTATTTTACTTTTGCTTCTTAAGCTTCTTGCAGTTTCTCTGTTTTTCTTTATCCCTTCCAGTTCTTGTTTTAACTGCGTAATTCGTTCCTTGATTAAGCGGCGGTCAATCTCCAGCTTTTTCTCACCGGGTCCTCTGGTACCTATTCCACCACCAAGTCTTGATAAGGAATTTCTAAGACCAATCAGCCGGGTTGCACGGTATTTTAACTGCGCCAGTTCCACTTGAATTTTCCCTTCTTTTGTAGAAGCTCTCTTTGCAAAGATATCAAGAATTAGTACAGTGCGGTCAAGAACCTTAGTTTGAAGTGAATCCTCCAGATTTTTTAACTGTGCCGGTGACAGTTCATCATCACAGACAACCCCTGTGGCATCCATTTCGAATACCATAGCCCTGACCTCTTCAATCTTACCCTTACCGATATAAGTACCCGGATGTATTCTCTCCCGGTTTTGGATAATCTTTCCTACGGTGATAGCTCCGGCTGTATCGGCCAATTCCTCCAGCTCATCCAGAGACTGGGCCGTATCATCATTATCCGATACTGCAACACCTACCAGTACAAATCTCTCAATTTGTTCCTTTATCTCATATAAATCTGACATGCTCTACCTCTCAATATCATTCCTGTATACTATCATAAAACCATATTACCCACTCAAACACATTATCCACATTATGTCAATTATTTTCCTATATTATCCTAATTCTTACCTCTTTGAATTCTCATTACAGTCCATCCCCGGGAAATGAGATATCTTAATTTTCACAGATCACTTTTTCATTGTTCTTATATGTTCAGATAAATAAATAAGGCCTTTTCTAATACCAAGCTATCATTGTCCTTTCTTGATATCATCCGGGTTCATTAATCTGGTTGTAATAAAATCCAGTTCCTTCTCTGCCTCTTTATCCTCTGGGTAGCTTGCTTTATATTCCTTTAATTTTTGAATTGCAGTCTCAAACAGTCCAAGATTTTCATAAGCAATAATTTCATTTTTCTTTAATGCTTTCATCGTACCGGCATGTTTATAATCCATTCCTTTTTCCAGATACTTTATAGCCTGTTTATATTCACCGGTTGTCATCAGACTGGTTGCTATCTGGTTATAAACGAAAGGCGTGGTGATATTTCCTTCATCCAAATATTTATCATAATAATAAATTGCTGTTTCATAATCCTTCTTCTTACGGTAAATTTCACCAATATAGAAATACGCCTCAGTAAATCCGTTGGCAAAGGCTTCGCTGAGTTCTGCCAAGGCCTCATCATAACGTTCCTGATAATAATGCACCTTTGCCTGCATAAATCGGTCTTCCTTAGACTTTACTTCTATTGCTGCTGCCGCTTCTAAAACCTGCTTCGCTTCAGCTTCTTTGCCGGTATCCAGCAATAAATAGTATTTACCAAAATACCCTTCATAACTCTTTGGGTTCAGAGAAATTGCCTTGTCATAATCGATAAGACTAGCTTCCTGGTCACCAAGCTTTCTAAAGGTATATGCTCTATTACACAAAGCTACCGGATCATCGCCAAAGGTATTCAGAAACTCTGTATAGATATCCCTAGCTTCTTCATAAAATCCGATCGTCATTAAAGAGCTTCCCTTATAATACAATATGTCCATGTTGAGCTCAGATAATACACGCATTTGAAGTGCTTCATCGAACAGTTGGATTGCATCGTGGTAACGATACATTTGATAATAAGCAATACCCTTACCCCGTAAAGATCTTTTATTGTTTTCTTTTACCATAATTATATCTTTATCCAAATATGCTTTATCGAACTGTTCAATGGATTCTTCATATTGTCCAAGGGCGATTAAGGTCATACCATAATCTATGTAATAAATAGCTTTGTTGGGGTTTTGTGATATAGCTGCTTTAAAATTAGCAGCTGCTTCCTCAAAATTCCCGCTTAAAAAGCAGCGCTTTCCACTTCGATAATAACCACCGGCTGCACTGCACCCGGATAATATCATGACCATGATACATAATAACCCGAAAGAAAGTAGCTTCTTTTTCATCCTCTGCCCCCTATTTGAATTACTATAACGAAAGACTTGGCACCTAAACATTAACTATCTATTAATCCCGTGTTGTAAAGTAAAGATGAACGGAAAGATTTCTTAAAATATACTATATATTGTAGATATGTTTAATTATACAACACAATCCATGTATTGGCAACAATTCTCGACTGCGTCCGGAAGATTTTTCGATATCCACAGCATAGAACTTCTATCGATACGATCATACAAATATTTTCTATGAAAACCAACCCTATGAAACAAAGTAAATCCGAATCCGTTTCCTTTCGAAGATAAATGGAAAGCTACTTATAATTATATTCTATACTAGGTATTAAAGTGACAAAGGCTTACTGTATATCAAAATTTGTACGATAGTACAATTCACGGCATATTTGTACCTTTCATATGATAAATTAATGAAAAAATCAGGTATTGTAAAACAATGATTGATCCTAGGCCTAATCACATGAAAAAATACGCTGAACATGAGCACAGAAGAGAAATACCACAAGGTAACAGCTCAAAAGAAATCGAAGTCGAAGCCGGTTATCATATAGAACCGGTCGCTATGGGCTTTACCTATCCTACCTCAATTACCTTTGATGATATCGGAAATATATACATCGGTGAGGCCGGTTTCTCCTACGGCCCTGCAAAAGCAGAAGGAGGAGGTAAAATCAAACGAATTGACCCTTATGGTAATGTTACCACCATAGCCTCCGGATTTGACAGTCCTTTGACAGGAGTAACTTGGCATAAGGGTTGTTTTTATGTGGCAACAGGAGACATTAAAGGAAAAATCTATGTTGCAGACACCTATGGTAACAGCCGTGTTTTAATTAGCGGCCTGCCAACCGGAGGGGATCATTATACCTCGAATATTGTTTTTGATAAATATGATAAGATGTATTTTGGAACCGGAACTTCGACTAACTCCTCTGTAGTAGGTTTGGATAATTTTATGATGGGATGGCTCGCTAATTATCCTGACAAACACGACATTCCACCCATAGACTATGTACTTACAGGAAAGAATTACCGTTCTTTAAACCCATTTAAATTTAGCAATCCCGAATTTGTATATACCGGTTCCTTTAAACCCCTTGGTGAACCTTGCGAATCCGGTGAAATGATAAAAGGCAGTTTAAAAGCCAATGGTGTCATCTATCGAGCAAATGCGGATGGCTCTAACCTTGAGCAGTATGCCATAGGCCTTCGAAATCCTTATGCACTTAATTTTTCTCTGGAAGGAAAACTGATCTGTATTGACCAAGGCTATGATGCCAGAGGAAGCCGACCAATTGCCAATGCTCCTGATCCCATGTATGAAATTGAACAGGGCGGATGGTATGGATGGCCGGATTACGTAGCCGGTATTCCTGTAACTGACCCGATTTTTCAACCTCCAAACGGGGAAGTGCCAGAATTCGTACTGGCAGAGCATCCTCCGGTTGCAGGTAAACTTCGTTCTGTTTTTGAAGTCCATGCAGCTGCAACCCATTTTGATTTCTCTAGAAATCCTAAGTTTTGTACTGTTGGGGATGCTTTTGTAGCTTTATTCGGTGCATTAACTCCCATGACCGGAACCTTAGAAAATCACCCTGGACACCGGGTTGTTCGGGTTAATATGAAAACGGGCGAATATTATGATTTTATTACCGGACATCACAACGGTCATTCTCCGCTTCGACCAATCAGTGTTAAATTTGACCCCAGTGGATATGCTCTTTACATTCTGGACTTTGGCCGAATGGATGTAAGTCAGGCAGATATGACTCCCTATGCTGAGGACGGAGTTTTATGGAGAGTAACAAGAAACGCTTGATAATTAATAGGGTATATAATTCACGTAGTTTCCACGTATTGAGTTGATTTATATTGAGAAGTTTTATAATGCCTAATCCGATAAAATGACTTATACATGGTAAAGAAAAACAGAGGGAACATGCATAAAACATATCCTCTGTTTTTCTTTATTAATATGAAGCAAATATTTTGGTACATATTAACAGTGAGATAAGAAATATAGCACAATTATCGTAATCCTATAGGAATAGATAGAATTAAAATTAGAATCTAAGGGTTTAAAATCAGAAACGACATTGACACAGTTAGGAAATATGAGCTACAATAGATACAATTGTTATTGTTAATCATTTGATTGGCGCGCTTGCATTGCTTTAAGATGTTTTCGCGCATTTATAATGTACGGATAGTTTTCAGATAAGAATGTACATTTATATTTCATTTCAATGTGGTATACAATAAAAATGATAAACATGCTAAGGAGGATTTTTCATATGGATTTTTTATTGTCAGGAATATTGGCAATAACCTGGCAGCAGTGGATTATGTATGCTGTAGGTATTTTACTGATTTATTTAGCGATTGCGAAAGGATTTGAACCTGGTCTTCTGCTTCCCATGGGCTTTGGTGCGATATTAGTTAACCTGCCTGCATCCGGTGTATTAAATCAAACCCTATTTGGAACAGAAGAAACCCATGGTATTATAGAATGGTTATTTGAAACCGGTATTGAAGCCTCAGAGGCCTTACCTATTCTACTTTTCGTAGGTATCGGTGCCATGATAGATTTCGGTCCGCTGTTATCCAATCCCAAGATGTTTTTATTCGGAGCGGCAGCACAATTTGGTATCTTCTTTACAATTACCGTAGCAGCAATTTTAGGATTTGATTTAAATGATGCTGCTTCCATCGGTATTATCGGTGCAGCTGACGGTCCTACTTCCATTCTTGTGTCCAAGCTGTTAAAGTCGGAATATATCGGTGCGATCGCCGTTGCAGCTTATTCCTATATGGCTTTGGTCCCCATTGTACAACCCTTTGCAATCAAGCTGGTAACCACAAAAAAAGAACGTTTGATTCGCATGGAATACAATCCCAAATCCGTAACCAAGACTACCAGAATAGTATTTCCAATTATCGTAACCTTTATAGCCGGTCTGGTTGCTCCGGCGTCCGTATCCTTAGTAGGCTTTTTAATGTTTGGTAATTTAATTCGTGAATGTGGTGTTTTAAATACATTATCCGAAACAGCACAGAATATCCTTGCCAACCTCATTACCTTACTGCTAGGTATTACCATCTCCTTCAGTATGCAGGCAGAAGGCTTTGTCAGAATTGAAACCCTAATCATCATGGGCTTGGGTCTGGTGGCCTTTGTTATGGATACTATTGGCGGTGTATTATTTGCCAAGTTAATGAACCTGTTTATTCCAAAAAATAAAATTAATCCTATGGTAGGTGCTGCCGGTATCTCTGCATTTCCAATGTCAGCCCGTGTTGTTCAAAAGATGGGACTGAAAGAAGATCCCTCTAACCACCTTCTGATGCATGCCATCAGTGCTAACGTATCCGGTCAGATCGGTTCCGTAGTAGCCGGTGGTGTTATCATCAACCTGGTAATCGAACTCTTAAAATAAGAAAAGCTAAGAAAGGAGTTTTATATGAACGAACAAGTTTTTTGGGATTCACTCTATATCATGGGAAATGGTATGTTAAGAATATTCGTTGTTATCTTAATCCTTACTTCCATTGTAATGCTGCTTGCTAAGTTTTCCGGAGGTAAGAAAAACAAAACTGATTCTATACAGGAATAATATATAATACAAGTACAACAAGGGGTTACAAAAGCGATACCACAAATACTCATCGTTAAGTACCCCCTTGTTGTATGCGTATTTAAGACCCACATAGTCTGTCAAATTAACATTAAAACACTAATTAAACACCAATATTTAGGAGTCATTGCTATATTATCCGTATAGCATGATACGGTTCTTGATTTTATTAATCTATATCATTTCACTGCAGTTCTTCCCATTCCCGGTATAAGCCGAAAAGCTTATGATCTAATTGTTCCTTATCTTTATAGATTTCATTCAGTCGATCCCCATCATAGCTGTATAGATTCATTAATTCCTCTAAAGCCTTTATCTTCTCCTCCTGCTCTTCAATCTCAATTTCCAGTTGCTCCAGCTTCTTTTTGCTATTATCTTTATTATGTTGAACATTAATACGATTATGTCGATCAGATGTTGGTCTATCAGACAAATCTTTGCTATCCGGTTTTATCATTGTATTCCTATTCTCAGATAAATTATCTGATGCACCTTCTGTTGTTCGTACCAAAGCTTTTTGATACTCCTCCTGATAATAGGTATAGTCACCATGATAAACTATGATACTTCCATCCTCAAGAGTTACCATTTTATCCGCGACTTTATTAATAAAATAACGGTCATGGGATACGAACAGTAAGGTTCCGTCAAACTCTGATAAGGTTTCCTCTAACACCTCTCTCGAATCAATATCCAAATGATTTGTCGGTTCATCCAGAATAAGAAAATTAACTCCTTCAAAGGTTAAGGAACAAAGCTTTAATCTGCTCTTTTCTCCACCGGAAAGGAATCTTATTTTCTTATTTACATCCTCTTTCATAAACAACACTTTGGCCAGCTGGGATCTGGCTTCACCGTTGGATATATTATGAAGCCTTGAGAAGTATTCCAATACAGTCAAATCCTCATCCTCATATTCCACCTGTTGTGGCAGATAACCTACGATTACCCCGGAACCAAATCTTACGTTACCATGATCTGCTTTAAGTTCCCCCAGTAATGCCTTTAGCAGGGTTGACTTTCCGCTTCCGTTTTTACCAATAATACAGGCACTATCCTGATAGAATAATGTGATATCAACCTCTTTTAAAATCTCTTTCTGGTCAAAGCTTTTCTTAAGCCCCAAGGCTTCCAGAACAATTTTACCAGTTCTTTGGGTTGTATTTTGATTCAAACGTATTTTTCGTTTATTTAAGATCGGTTTTTTTGGAGTATCGATCTTTTCCAACCTCTTCTCCAGTTCCTTCGCCCTCTTATACATCACTTCACTATCCCTTGAATCCCCCCAGATTCGATATCTTTGTATCTGTTTTTCAATTCGATCTATCTTTCTCTGTTCATTTTGATAATGCTTATAATCAACCAAAAACCTTCTTTCCTTTTCCACTACATAATAACTGTAATTACCAGGATAGACATCTGCATGGTCATAGTCCAATTCGATAATCTTACTTACCACCGCATCCAAAAAGTATCTGTCATGGGATATTACCAGTACTGCTCCTTTATAATCTCGCAAAAAACTCTCCAGCCATTCTATGGAAACCAGATCCAGGTGGTTACTCGGTTCGTCAAGCAGCAGTATATCCGGTTCCTCAAGCAGTATTTTTGCTAGGATTACTCTTGTCTTTTCTCCTCCGCTTAGCAGATAAAAAGGCATTCCCTTCATTGTTTCATTGATATTAAGGCCCTCACATATCTTATTGATATTAGTTTCTAAGTCATAACCCCCGGATAATTCATACTGTTCAGTTACTCTGCCATATTGTTGGAGTGCCTTATTAAGAGCCTCCCCCTCCAGCTTTAAGAACTGCTCCTCAAGTTTTTTCATCTCTTTTTTCATTTGATATACATGACCAAATGCGGTCTGCAGTACTTCTATTGTTAGCATAGCTTCCTCATAATCCGGTATTTGGTTCAGGTAACCAAGCTTTGCATCCTTTCGGATGTTGATATCACCCTCCTGATAGTCTTCCAGACCCATCAAGATTTTCATCACTGTAGTTTTACCACATCCGTTCTGTCCGATAAATCCAACCCTCTCTCCCGTTTTTATATCAAAAGATATATTTTCAAATATTTGATTTGCTCCGTAATATTTTTTTAAATTGTGAACACTTAATTCTATCATTTTATTTATTATCCTCTCTTTCACTCTACTATCTTTCTGTATCACATAGATCATTTCTACAAGTTCTTTAAGAAAAGCTCTTCTACAACCTTAAAGAACGCTTATCATATTAAGATTTATTAGCTATCGATAATCCTTACCCCTTTTTATGAACACAAAAAAACCCAAAGCCAATAAGCCTTGGGATTTTATAAATAATCTAAATTCTTACTATCTATTTATCAAAAAATCTCCAATAAACTTATATGGTTAAGATGAAAGCTATTAAATTTGGGCGCACTTATCCCGTTAATTGCAGAATTTGCGATCATAATAGCTTCAAATTTAATCCATCTAAGTGTATTGTTCATCAATTCTTTTCCCTTTCATAGAATTCTTATATTATCTTATGTTAAATTATGTCTAATGTCAAGCCCATTATCTGATTTTGCTTAATACAGAAAGCAATTTAAGTAAAGGCCTCCAAATTCTTGGATTATGTTCCAGAATAAAGTTCTGTATTTCAGAGCTTGATACTGCATCGGTGACTTTCAAAACATGTTCCCCGCTGGGATCAGCCCCAACTGCAGTTTCCCCAAATGCTAATCCTCCGACTGCAACCTGTGACGCTAAGGCAATTCCTCCGATAGAATATATCCCAACCGCTATACCTCCTGTTGCAATAATTCCTAAGGATAATCCTCCGAAACTAAAACCACCAAGTGCAAATCCGCCCAAAGCAATAAGACCTAAGCCTAAACCTCCTAAGCATAATCCCCCCAGGGCAATACCGCCGATACTTACGACTCCTATTGCTATATATCCAATTGCTATGATTCCTTTTGCCACCTGCATACCGTAACCATTTTTAATATGAACTAAGGGAATGCCGAATATTGTCGTTTTACTCTTATATTCATAAAACCAATAACACGGAACCATACGAGATGAAGAACAGGCTGATGATGCTGTTGTATCCTGTGTTTGGGTATTTTGATCCAGTGTGTGATTTTGAGGGCGTACCTCCAGCTCCTCACGAACGAGATTGTCGATTGTGACGTTAAATATGTCGGCTATTGAAATCAGTTTATTCAGCTCCGGTGTGGACTGTCCCGCTTCCCACTTACTGACTGATTGACGGGATACATTTAACAGGTCTGCCAGCTGTTCCTGTGAATAACCTTTTTCTCTTCTTATTTGAATTAGCTTATCAGAAAATTTCATATGCCACCTCCTACCCACAATATAGCAAAATCGGTATATTAAGACAATAAACTGAACCTTGCAATTTGTCAACCAACAGTTGCAACCCTCATAAAAATAACCTCTATCTAATTGTGATAGGCAAAAAAGTTAATTTATCATAAATAATTCATATATAACTGTTATTAAGCTTATTTGTCATCTTCTTCGTATTTTGAAAGGTTTTTCCTCACAAAACGAAGCTGTTCTTCCAGATATTTCGCCTGTCTGGTCAGAAACTCTTTTTCATCATAATCCGACGTATACCTTTCATCATAATCCGGATGTCTAAAATGTCTCTGTCCGTATATCCCTGTTGGATAATGAAATCTTCGATTACCCCTTCCATAACCATAGATCGGTCTTCCAACAAAGTTAGCGTACCCCGGTGTTGTATAACCGGAACAAAAACCGGCACCCCGTCCAGTCTTAGCTCCAAGTCCAATCGGACCGCTTCCATCTCCTCTTGGCATAGTAATCACCTCCTTCCCGATTATTTCTGTCTTTGTCTTCTCCTGTATTCTAATAGCCGATACAACAAGTAAATACTGCCCGGAATAAGACTTGCTCTACAAATATGTCTGCTTAAGCCATGGCTCCTTCCGGCGTTTCTTTGCCCTCTTATCGGAAATGGATTTCGATAACCAGGCACTTGAAAGCCTGCGCAAAAGCCGGCACTCCGTCCGGTCATAGCTCCAAGTCCGATTGGGCCGCTTCCATCTCCTCGTGGCATAATAATCACCTCCAAAATTGATATGAAGATTTAATGTTATTATTGGCATATGCTCATTATTATATTAAACCAGTTATTGGCATATGTCAATAACTGGTGACAATTTTTCTTATAAAAAGTTAGGGTGTCAAAAGCTTTATTCTGAGTGATGCAAACGTAGTTTAGTGAACAACTGTATGAAGTCTTTGGTACTTAGACCGCGTGTTTTGCGGTCTTATGTACCACTACGTACTTCATCCAAGCGAGAGCGTGCCGGAGTAAACTATGTTTGTATCACGAATTCAATAATCTTTTGACACCCTAACCTTAATAACCAAAAAATCTGCCCTCCTAATTTGAAGGGCAGACACCTGTCAGATAATAATTCGGTTACCGGTATGATTAAATATATAGCAATCCTTTAGCTCCTTTTGTATTGTTTTACTTCCTTCCTCTCCCGTACAATGGGATACAGCCACAAGTCGAATATCCATCTCTTTAAAACTATCAATGGTATGACGAATTCTTTCTTCATCCGCATCCACAAGATGGGTACCTCCAATTACTGCAAAAATAGGTAGGTGTATTCTTTTTTTAATTGTCTTAAGAATATTGATAATGCCGACATGAGAACACCCAACAATTAAGACCAAACCTTTATCCGTTATGATACCCAACACAAGCTCATCCATAAAATCATCTTGTAGATATCGACCGTTATGCTCCTTATAAAAGTTGGGATTAAGCTGTTCAAATCCGGTTCTTTGCTCAAAATTCTTAAACAGAAAAATTTCATCTCTAAGATAAGTGATGTCTTCTGTCACAATACGAAGCGGAATTTGTTTCTTCTTTATATATTCGGCGTCAAATAAGTTTCCGTTAAATTTGTATTGATCGTCACTTAACTTTTTATACTTTGGTATAAAAAATCCTTCACCAACAATCAGCTTAGGAACCATACCAACTGCATTTATCAACGATTCAAACCCTCCGCTATGATCATAATGCCCGTGACTTATGACGACATCCTGTACTGTGGACAGATCTATATTGAGTTTGTCGGCATTTGCAAGAAATGCTCCGCTTTGTCCGGTATCAAACAATATTTTATAATCGTCAACTTCAATAAAGAGAGATAGCCCATGCTCACTGGCCAAATGCCTCTCCTCGTCCGAATGATTTTCTATTAATGTCGTTATAGTTAACTTCATAATCCTACCTTTTGCCTTTGCACCATTTGTTACAGAATTCTGATTTTTTACTACATCTGACATTTGTAGATTGGCACTTAGGACAGACTTCCTTATCCTGTGCATAATTTATCTCATAAAGAGAATCGCAATCATAGCACTTAAATCTGCATTGGCCGGTTGTATAGTTGCCACCACTGATATGAATTGCTTTTCCTTCGCTTAAAGCAATGGCTACTTTTTTTCTGGCCGCATCAATTATATTTTGGAAGGTCTGCCTAGATACCTGCATCCTTTCTGCACATTCCTCCTGATTAAGCTCCTCGATATCCTTTAACCTCATAGCCTCCAGCTCTTCTACCTTAAGAGTGATTTCCTCCAGTTCGCATCTTGGCCTTCCTGAGGGTGCAAAATAGGTATCCTTTGGAAAAAATTCAACTCTACGAAATTTTGTTGGTCTTGGCATAGCTTCCTCCTAGCATTTACTAAGGCCATCATATGATTTTCACCCACATATTCAGCCTTTCATTTATTTACTTAACGGTGCTTATAATAATCCTTTTAATCTAATCATAGCACTACATCGTTCGTAAATAAAGAGGCTATGCAAGGTTTTAACCACAATTTCCCTCATGGGCATGTTCCCGGCACACACTGCCGGTAGATTTTAATTGCCCCGTTATAAAATGATTGGCAACCGCATCACAGTTTCCCCTAGCACCGGTGTAAACCTCGATCCCATTCTCATAAAACAACTGCTGAGCCGTTTCTCCCATACCTCCTGCTATGATTACCTTTACGCCTAACTCATGTAAAAACACCGGTAAAAAACCGGGTCTGTGACCGGGATTTTTCGCAAACACCTTATCGGTGATTTTATCTTTTACAACTTCATAGACCGTAAACCCCTCACAATGACCAAAATGTCCGCTTACCATCACTCCATCACTAGCAATTGCAATTTTCATTTCATATTCCTCCATTTTTAATATTTTATAAAAAATAGCGTATGTTTTGTTAAGTCATATCTTTTCTAATTTTTCATAATATAAATTCGATAATATTTTTACATTAAAATAGCATAGTTACGGCTTTTTAATTTTTACTTCTAAAATAAACTTTTATAACGAGGGGTATTTATGCATATATCCACATTCATCTGATAAATGTTTTGTAATACAGTCCCACATTCTAACTATTGCTTTATTTGCCGGACTTTCATTAAATTTTGTGATCGGCCTTAATTGGTTAAGAGCAACCATAACGGTTTTATCAAAGGGAATTTTACCTGCCATAGGGATATCAGCCTCTCTGACAAAATCCTCAATTTTTTTTGACATTTCTTCGTTAATATCATATTTATTAATACAAACCATAGTAAGAAGATCAAAATGTTTTGTAAGTTCTAATATCCTTTTTAAATCCGAAAGTCCTGACTGCGTCGGCTCTGTAACAATTAAAGCAGCATCCGCTCCTGTAATAGAGGATATCACGGTGCATCCAATACCCGGTGATCCGTCAATTAATGTTAGGGAATTATCCGGTTCAAATTGCTTACTGTTCTTTCTTAAGAACGTTACTAACTTACCGGAACCATCACTTCCGATCTCCATTCTGGCTCTGGATATAATACCGGTATCTGTTTTGGTGATAAATGTATCTGCTGTTTTTTCATCCACCAGCCGAATTGCATGCTGGGGACATACTAAAACACAAGCACCGCAACCCTCACAGGAAAAACCATCAATCATCGGTAACCGGATGGCGTCAAATCTGCAAATCTGTTCGCAGACTCCACAACCAATACATCTTCCTTCATCAATGATTGCCTTTAGTCCACCGTAAAAACTATCTTGGTCGATATCATCGCCCTGATAATACAGATACAGATTCGGAGCATCGACATCACAATCAATTCTAACGGCTCCCCCAGATAGTTCCGATAAGGCTGCCACTACAGTCGTTTTGCCTGTTCCTCCCTTACCGCTTAGGATAACCAGTTCCATCAAAGCGCCTCCTTTATTACCATGCTGATATGATCAAATATCTGTGTATAAGGCTGTTTATCATACAGTATGCAGCCTATGGAATAAGCTTTCGCAGCCTCCTGACTGTATGGTATGACTCCCAGTAACTTAATCTGATTTTCTTTACAATACTCCTTTATAAAATTTTCATCCCCATCATCCTTATTAATAATTACTCCAAAGGGAATGTGATAGAGCTTCACCAGTTCAATCGCCAATTTTAGATCATGGAGTCCAAACTGCGACGGTTCTGTAACCAGCAGAGCTGCATTCGCATATTTTAACGTATTTACTACATTACAGGAGGTTCCCGGCGGACAATCGATAAGATAATCCTTGTTTTGCAACTTACTGAGTAATTCTTTGATTACAGGTACAGCCATAGGCTCCCCTACATTTAAAATGCCGGCGCTACATTCAATCCCTCTGCTGATCCCTTGCTCGATGATACCTATATTTCGCCTTCGATAGCTTAAAGCATCTTCTTTGCATACCAGCTTACAGGCGCTGCAATCATGACATAGTTTTTCAAAAATAACAATATCACTTCCCGCTTTTGCCAAAGCATGAAAACGGCATACCTTAGCGCACGCCCCGCATAAAGTACATTTTGCTTTATCAATGTCGGGAACTCCTACAGTAACAACTTGCCTGGCAGTTACTTCCGGTTTTAAAAACAGGAAGCCGTTCGGCTCTTCCACATCACAATCAACATAGTTTCTATTCATTGCAAGAGCGAGGTTCGTAGACACAGTTGTTTTACCGGTTCCTCCCTTTCCACTGAGAACTGCTATATTCAACTTAAACTCCTCCTGTCTAGCCGGATATACCATGATGCGCAACTCCCGCTTTTTTGATTGGTGTCAGAAGATTCTTCTCTAGCATTTTAACAGCTTCCTGTACCGGTACCATATCACAGGAATACGCCTTAATTCCTGACTTTTCTACCAGTTCATAAGCATTTGGACCAAGACTTCCGGTTATAATTACATCCACTCCTTCCTCAATCAACTGACTTGCAGCAGCAATTCCGGCACCTCCTCCTGAGGCTGCACCCTTGTTCGACATTATCCTTAGATTGGATTTTTCCGTGTCAATGATATGAAAGCATTCACACCTGCCAAATCTACCATCCAGATTATCGTTTTTGTTCTTTCCCACCGCTGAGATTGCCACGATCATAAAATTACCTCACTTTTCTACCTACTTTTTTATAGATTATTATTAGCATATGCCAATTTAGATATTACTCCAAAATTTGGTTTTTGTCAAATGCCAATTTAAATATACTATTGAAACCCGTGATACAAAAATAATTTGTCCCGGGCACGCTCTCGCTTGGATGAAGTACATAGTGGTACATAAGACCGCAAAACATGCGGTCTTATGTACCAACGACTTCATACAGTTGCTCACTAAACTATGTTTGTATCACTCTGAATATCCACACTAATCCTATAAAATTTAAACATCTGCCTCTCGGCAGATGTTTAAATCTTATTTATCTGTTATTTCGACATATTCTGTAACACATTCTGTCCCAGCTGAGTATTATAATAGCAGGATATAAATTTTAAGTTGAAAGGAGTATCTTTTATGGAATTTATTATATTTTTTCTTGTATTTATAGTACCCGGATTAATTGCTGTTCTGGCTTACAACATTGTTGCACAGTTAAGAGTTGAGGTATGTTTTACCGGTGGATTAATCTTTGATTTATTAATTTTTATCATTATGATTACAGGTCTATATTTCTTTAGGGATATTACGCAGGTTCCAATGCTGTTAGAACAGTTTATCTGTTTAAGCTTTACAAGAAATTACGCCCTATTAAGTATCCTGATTGGTATTATCCTAGGTGTAGGTTTTGGTTTTCTAAAGAGATTATTCTTCTGGATACGTAACTAACCCTCTTCATCTATAATACGAATACCACAACAGGGATAACCATGTAACACATAGCGATTAGAAGGAATAATCTTGATAACAAGGGTGGTGTCACTATGTAAAATAGATATACACCACCCTAAAAACATTTTTTTATACTATTTCTATCTACAAATAATATTGATTAATTGAATTTACCCCATACCACCCGTTTCACATAGTCCGTGTAAGACAAAAGTATTCGAAGCACTTTATCGGATACATTAGGTACGGTATAATCCACAACACTTCTAAGAATATGCTGCTTCTGATCTAATATCTGAAGTCCTTGCAATATTCTATCCTTGTTAAGTCCAACCATCATAACAGAGGTTTCCTCCATAGCTTCCGGTCTTTCATGAGCCTGTCGAATATTCAATGCTTTCAGACCAAGAATAGAAGCTTCCTCGCTGATTGTACCGCTATCACTTAATACGGTTTTCGCATTTTGTTGAAGTTTTATATAATCATAAAATCCGAAGGGCTTCATGGACTGCACCAGCTCATCAAGACAAAGATTTTTTTCCTTAATCATATTTCTGGTTCTTGGATGAGTACTCATAATAATCGGATATTGATATCTCATTGCAATGGTATTTAAGCTGTCGATTAAGTCGGTAAAGTTCTTTTCGGAATTAATATTTTCTTCTCTATGGGCAGAAACCACAAAATACTCTCCCTTTTTTAACTCTAACCGATCTAACACATCAGACCTCTCAATATTCTCTTTCTTGGAGTTAATTACTTCATACATTGGACTTCCCGTTTTTATAATTCTGTCAGCAGGAAATCCTTCTTTTAATAAATACTCTCTGGCAATGGAGCTGTAGGGTAAATTGATATCAGAAATATGATCAATGATTTTACGGTTGGTTTCTTCCGGAACTCTTTGATCAAAGCATCGGTTTCCCGCTTCCATGTGAAAAATAGGAATCTGTCTTTTCTTAGCTGCAATCGCACATAGACAGCTATTGGTATCCCCGAGTACTAAAAATGCCTCCGGCTGCACTTCTTCCAGTATGCGGTCAACCTTTATTAAGATGTTACCGATTGTCTCTACCGCTGTTCCCATTACTGCATCCAAAAAATAATCCGGTTTTTTCAGATGTAAATCTTCAAAAAATATTTTATTTAATTCATAATCATAGTTTTGTCCGGTATGAACCAGGATGTGTTCAATTGCTTCGGTTATCTCAAGCTTTTGGATAACAGCCGATAACCGAATAATCTCCGGACGGGTTCCTACAACCGTCATTACCTTCAACTTCTTCATACTGACTCCTAAAATCAAGAATTGTCCTGTTACTATTCTACCAATTCACATAGTGGTATATAAGATATAGAAAAATAGCTTCATACTTCCATATAATAGGTATCCGGTTTATCCGGATCAAAGCATTCATTTGCCCACATAAGTATTACTAGGTCTGTTTCACCTAGATTGATGATATTATGGACAAATCCTACAGGGATATCAACCACTTCCAAGACATCTCCGTTTACAAAATACTTGATTATAGTTTCAGTACCAATCTTTCTTAGCCTTATAACTCCTGTTCCTTTTACCACAAGGAACTTCTCACATTTTGTATGATGCCAGTGATTTCCTTTAATATATCCCGGCTTAATGATGTTCACGGATATCTGCCCTCGTTCCTTTGTTTTTATAAATTCCGTAAAGGAACCCCTATGATCTGCATTGGTTTTTAAAGGAATACTTAACTCTTTCTCCGGAAGATAACTTAAAAACGTACTATATAATTTTTTTGTTAAGGAATTCGACATATCCGGTATCGAGAGTTCTCTGCGGCTTCTTTCAAAGGAATAAATCAGATCCGTTATCTCACTAAGTGAAATTTGATAAACCTTAGGTACTTCACATAAATCTCCCTTTTTATTGGCCTCTCCGTGTAATGCCCGAACCAGTTCCTCCACTAAATCATCAATGTAGACTAGCTTTAGAACAACCTCCGGATTTATCACAGTAATGGGTAACCCACGAGCTATGTTATAACAGAACGTGGCGATTGCACTATTATAATTCGGCTTGCACCATTTACCGAACACGTTGGGAAAGCGGTAGATAAAAACCTCTGCCCCTGTATCTTTCGCATATTGAAGTATTAAATCCTCTCCTGCTTTTTTACTCTTACCATACTCATTATCCAGTACTGCCTGTATAGAGGAAGAAATCATAACCGGGCAGGTGTTATTCCATTCCTTTAACCGATCAAGCAATGTAGAGGTAAACCCATAATTGCCTTGTAAAAACTCTTCTCTAGTATCTGCCCTGTTTACCCCCGCCAGATGAAATACAAATTCTGCATCTTTACAATAATCATTCAGCAATGACGGGTCGGTATCAATATCATATTCAAAAAGATCCGTAAAGCCTCTGTTTTTTAACTCTATTATCAGATTTTTTCCGATAAAGCCCTTCGCTCCTGTAATCAGTATATTTTTCGTCCAGATCATCCCCTTCGGTCTACTATGCATCCGGCACAGGTACTAAGGTCAAAAGATTGCATCCCTGTGCCAACCTATGACTGTTTCCAACTGTTTAACTCATCTCTTACATATTGAAGTTCCAATAACTTAGTCTTAATCTGATCAATATCCAATCGTTTCGTATTGTTTGAATTATACTCATCGTCCTTGGATAACTTCTGATTTCCCTCTATAAAATACTTATCATAATTTAAGTCCCTGGTGTCTGCTGGAATACGATAAAAATCACCCATATCCTCCGCCACATAATATTCTTCTTTTGTTAACAGAGTTTCATAAAGTTTCTCCCCGTGCCTGGTACCAATAATTCTGATTTCGTTATCAACCTCAAATAATTCCAGTAATGCATGAGCCAGGTCCCCTATGGTAGATGCCGGTGATTTTTGGACCATGATATCACCTGCTTGGCCCTGCTCAAATGCATACATTACCAATTCCACTGCCTCCTCAAGACTCATTAAAAATCTCGTCATATCCGGATTCGTAACTGTAAGCGGTATACCGGCCTTAATCTGCTCGATAAATAAGGGTACGATAGAGCCTCTTGAGGCCAGAACATTACCATAACGGGTACCACATATGACGCATCTTTTCGGATCAACCGTTTTGGATTTTGCTATAAACACTTTCTCCATCATAGCTTTTGAGATACCCATGGCATTAATCGGGTAGGCTGCTTTATCCGTAGACAGACATATGACTTTCTTCACACCACCATCAATTGCTGCCGTAAGTATATGATCGGTTCCGATAATATTGGTTTTCACCGCTTCCAGAGGGAAGAACTCACAGGAGGGCACCTGTTTTAAAGCTGCTGCATGAAATATATAATCTACCCCGTAGATTGCATTTTTTATCGATTGTATATCCCTCACATCTCCTATGTAGTACTTTATTTTGTCCGTTTTATATAATCTGCGCATGTCATCCTGCTTTTTCTCATCCCTTGAAAAGATCCGGATTTCTCTGATGTCTGTACTTAGAAAACGTCTGAGTACTGCATTACCAAAGCTGCCTGTACCCCCCGATATAAAGAGGGTTTTCCCATCAAACATAATAACTCCCTTTCCTAAAACTAAAACATCCCTAATGTATCGCTCTATTCAACTTAGACTAGCAAAGTACTCCGCCATCATCGAATTATTCGACTGAACCTTATTCCTGTATCGTAAATACAAATTTAATACCTAAATATCATCATAAAGCAATTCACTAATTTTCAATCCATCTGAATATTTTGTCAGTCACCTTACTTCTGAATATTTTGACAATTTACCTTTATATCCGATTATTATGATAACTCACTCTGTTCCTTGAGAACTATCGCGAATAAGGCAGCTGCCGGTCCCTGAGCGCTAGGATAGGTCCCATAATTTTGTGGGTACATACCAAAAGCCATACTCTCATCGAAGGAATCGGTGACCTCTCCATCCGTAATGGAGTTCATTAGAGCGATAAGCCCCAGATTCGAAACAGATAAATACGTATTATCCAACAAACCAAGCATTACCCCTCTTCTTACAGCATATGAAATCATAGCGGTGGAGGAGGTATCAACCGGTCCTTCGGACGCGGTTAACTGCCAGGTAAAATATCCACTCTCTAATTGATATTTTATGGTTGTATCAACAATTTGGTGAAATGTTTTGCACAAAAAATCGTAATTTGTATGCTCAGTATTCATTTGACTTAGACTTTCAACCAAACCGAATAAGAACCAGCCAATCCCCCGACCCCATCCGATAATGCCGCATTTTATTCCTTTTTCTAGATTAAAACCATGATAAGGCAAATGGGTTGCTTCATCAAAACCAAATCGTAAAAAATTCATCATATGGTTAGCCGCTAAATTGGTAGCCGCATTATCCTTATATATTCTCCCGTATCTGCAAAGAAACGGACATACCAGCCCAATACTTTCTATATAAATGTCATGGGGTCTGTCAAACCGATAATAAAAACTTCCGTTTTTGTCTTTTGGTTGAAGCTCAAGGAAATTTCTTATCCTATCAATGGCATATTTATATTTTCTGTCCTGTGTCAATTGATGAAGGTAGATCAATGTGTATCCATTCAGTACATGATCCGGCTTTTGAATTGGTACATTGTACTGGATCCATCTGGTATAATAAGTCAGAATACCGTTTATGTCCCTTCTATCTTTTGAAAGCCTATGAGCTAGTTCCATGGATACAGCCATTAACCCGTTGGATGCAGAAAAATAATCTGATAGGTTGGAGTTTAATTGTGGTCGTCTCCCAAAAAGTAAAGATCCTCTGTTTTGATGATGATTTTCTATGGGGCTGGCTTGCAGCCTATGGTCGACTTTATCCCGTAGTTCTTGAAAAACAGATAACAATTGTTCTCTGTCAATTGCAACCTTTCCATAATCCTTACATTCCTGTGTCCTCTTTTTTACCAATTTTATGTAACATATATCCCTAATCAAACCCATTTGATATCTTAAATATCCAAATCCTCTGTGTATCGGAGACAATCTCCTCTTAACAAAACCTTGCAGGTTACTTAACATGGCTCCTATCTTATCCATACCAAACTTTTTCAGTATATGGCCATATCGCACAACTATGACACCACAAAGGTACCGATATTCCTCACGACGGTGTAAAAAAACATAAAATAGTACATTAGGAATCATTACTGTAATTACTGCCATTAGCAAGAAATTAATCGTCGTTATACGGTCAAGGATGATTCCTTGAAAACCTAATAATATAAAGCAAGCAGCCCCTGCCAAAATTGCATAAAGGATGGAGTCCTTAAAATACAAGCCTGCTTTTTTATTAAAAATGATTTTATATAGAAGAAATGGTCTGGTAACATTCGCTATTAAGCCTGAGATTAAGGTACCGATGAACACTCCCTTTAGACCTAGTATTTGGATTAGGGTGATTGAAATAATTAGATTTACAATGCCCTGTATCAGTGCGATGTATTTATCCGCTTCAAAAACTCCTGCTGCTGTCTTAAAGTTTAAAAGTACGGTTCGGTGCCCTTTAAAATAACAGTCTAACATAATCAAACCTATGACGCTGTTCTCCAGACGATATTTCTCTCCGAGCCACAGGGTTATGAAGGGTGTTAATAAAAGGTATAGTACAATAGCAGAGAAGCCGAAGATCCAGAAGCCCAGAAAACGGTATACCAAGAATAACTGATACTGTTTTTCTTTTGACTCAGTAGCGATCAGGTTCCCAAAACAGGAGATAACAGAATGAAATACGACATTAATTAAAGTAAGCATCGACGTAATAACCAGATTGTAATTTGATAAAAGCCCTACCGCCGTAACATTAATAAAAGAGGAAATAATAATATTATCCGTCTGATTAATGCTGATTTCTCCGATTTTATGATAAATCAGGGCAATCACATTCTTTTTTATAGGTGCTTTTTCTTCTTTTGATAAAGGCTTACTATTTTTATCCTGTAGATAGGGATAAAGCCTTTGAAAATAACGGTTTACAAAAATCTTTTGAAGCAACCCGATGGTTGCAGAGGTCAGTAAATAGAATAAAAAGTTGCGAAATAAAATCAAGATTATAATTTGAGCCGTTGTTATCACAAATAAGGTTATTACATGAATATTCATCTGAAGGTAGTATTTTTGCTCCGCGTTCATAAGGGTGTATTTATAGGTTACAAAATAGGAGCTGACTGAAGTAAATAAGAAAATCAGATAGTAAAGAATTAATTCATTGTTACTGATCGCTCCGGGCTCTTTCATCATATATTTTAAGAAAGGGATCAGACTTACACCCAGTACAGTTACAATCAATGCAATATAACGATAGACCTGCTTATAAAGTAACATTAAGGATTTGATTTTTTCATAATCCTGATCAGCAACCGGTTTATACAGACTATAGCTGATTGCGGTACCAATACCTAACTCAGCTAAGGATAATACAGACAAAACATTGGTAAAAAAACCGTTTACACCAAGCAGTGACAGATCTAATCGATGTATAAATACTGTCCTTAAGACAAAACCCAATCCTAATATTATGATATTTCCCAAAGTGCCAAAGAAGACATTGCGCACTGCATTCTCAGTTCGTCCCATATTCCTATCACTTTCATTCTCTTATTAAAAAAGGTGTCTATATCATTCCGGAACTTATAATCAGGTAACATTGTTTGCATAGAAATAACTTTCATTAACTTAGCTCTCAGTATCTCTCGATGTGATTGGGACATCCGCTCTATTATTCTTTCCCACTACAGTGCATACCACTAACAATAAAACAATTCCCATCATCTTAATCTCTCCCAGCATGACATTAATAGTAAAACCGATGAAAATCGGTACTATCCATACATAACGCCGAAAGGAAGTTCCTTTTCTCTTTCGAAACACCAGATACATAAATTGAAGATAAGAGATAAAACCGTAAGCCAGTATCCAATAAAAGTGACCATTGTGAGGAGGGTATTCCATCTTGTTAATGAGTGTTACACCGCCCCTGCCAAACAAAATATATTCAAAAAAATTCACATTATCTAGGATATATTCCCAGATAAGAAAACGGGATTCCCCGGAATTATTACGAAAACGTTCCATAGCTTCTAACGCTACCGAAGTCTCCATAAACCTAGGAATTCTGGGAAGAATTAAGATTAAGCTCAATAAGAGAGCTACATACAAAAACAGATCCAACGGATGCAAGAGAAACTTTTCCTTCCTCTTTTTCTTCTGAAACATATCCTGTAGTTTTATGAGCAGATATAAGAACATCGCTACTATGAAGGAGACTAACCCTCCGCTGCTCATACAGGAAATCAATATAAAAAACAAAGATAAAACAGAGCATACCTTTAGTAATAAACTCGTTTTTTCATTACACCATAGATATAACAAAAGCGCATTCATCATATATGCAATATTATTCGCATCCATCCAGATAAATGCATAGCGATATCCCACATATCCCTCGTATAAGGTCTCATTAATCGATATACCGGATCGTCTGTTCCAAAGTAATTTAAATTCCTGATATAAGGCTTTGTCTAAATTATATATTACAGCTAAGGCTACTACGAAAATCATAAATATAATTAGGATTTTCTTTAATTGAAAGGAGGCATTCGTCCTCAGGTAATAAGAGAATAAGAAATAGTATAAAAACATGGAGGTAAATAATAAGAGATAGACCAGATTACGGTACAAATGCTGTGGTGCCGTAATCAATCCCAGCATAGTACTGAAAAGCATGATAAAAAACATAGCAGCAAAAACCTTAAATTCTTTTAATACCGCGATATTATGATACCTTCTTATCACCCATAGATAAAGAAGCGGCAAAGTATAAGGAATGGAAATAAACCAGACATAGGGTAAAAACATGCAATCAATGACACATGCATAGAATACAAACTTATCAAATCTATCTTCTCTCATATCTGTCTGTTGGTTCATATTACGAATTATACTCTCCTGCCATTATAAATTGATATATTCTTTCACACTGCTTTTCCCAAGTTTTATGCTCCAATATAAATTTTCTTGCTTCCTCCGCTTTCTCTCTTAACATTTCTTCCGGTAACATAAGGATCTGATTTATTTTCATTCCTAAACTGATAGCATCATCTGTCTGAACAACAAAAAGCTTATCCAGATATTCCTCTGTCAGACCGTTTAATCTAGTCGTCAACACCGGTACCCCGCTTAACATATATTCGAATAATTTTGATGGGAATGTAACCCTGGCAATCGGATGATCTACCGGCCTTGGATTGACCAAAAGATACGCCTCCCTCTGAATTTGTCTCATAAGACTATAATGAATGCTTCCATGGTATCTGATATTTTTATTAATTCCAGTATATTCTCTTACATCCTTTGCAAGGGGTCCATCGCCATAGATATCAAGAAAGACCTCTTTCTCTTTGATATATTTCATAGCTTCAATCAGTTCGATGATTCCACTGTACTGCGTTAAGGCTCCGGAATAAACGATACGTTTCATCTTATGGTTACATGACTCATCCGTTGGTTGACTTGAAGATATGTCCGATGCTTTATGATAATCTCTTTTATTTATTATGTCCGCATAGTGATTTATTGCGTTTTCGGTTGTTGCCTCCTTAGGATCTATCCCACCCTCAACTACAATATAGTTTTTACCGGGTGCATACCTGGAAATCGCATGCTTATTTAATGTAATGAACTTATCATAAGAAGCAAAAAGCTTAAGGGTCAGATGATCAAAGCTTTTTCTAAGAATATAGGAGATACCCTTCCTACCCACAGCATCATCAATCGGTAAATCTGCCAAAAGACAGATTAACTCACAACCATATCGTCTTTTCAACCATTTTGCCGGCAGTCCTACCTGAGGAAACAAATTAAAAGTAAAAATTGTTTTTATCCCCTCGTCCTTCACAATTTTTCTAGCTTCCAGATACGTAACTATGGTTTCAAGGAATTGTTTTATCACCGGCAGATTGAGAAATCCAACTCTTATTGAATAAAAACCCCGGAACAATCTGATTCGTTTCCTCCTGATAAATAGTCGGCCTTTTGGATAGGCAGCGGTAGGATATATAGTTATACACCGCAGAGCCAAATCCCCATAACGGGATAACTGCTTTAGTACATTAATCTGCATTTTGTTTCCCGCAATGGAGGCTCCGTATAGCTTCGATGCTTCTTTCATGCTGATTGCATACCCCAAAAAGAGAACTTTCATTCTGCCAACAGCTCCTTAAAAATCTCCATATGTCTTTTCGCCATAGTTTCAATAGTATAACACTTTATCGTCTCCAGATTGAAATTTGCCATCATCAGCCTTAAAGAATTATCCTCTAGAAGTTGGATCATTCGTTCTTCCAATAATGCGATATCTCCTACCTGAACGATATAGCCATTCTTACCTTCTTCAATCAGCTCCAAGCCAGCCACACATCGGTCTGTCGTAATAACCGGTAAACCATTCGCCATAGCCTCATTAATGACTAGTCCCCAGACATCCTCTCTTGTAGGGAGCACAAACAAATCTGCCACAAGAGAATAATCCTTAAGCGCATCTTTCGATTTATACGGGGTAAAATATACACTGGTAAGTTTTAGTTCTTTCACAAGCTTTTCATATTCCTCCGTGGGTTTTCCACCGATGATATAAACCCCGGTATCCGCATTCAGATTCTGGCTTGCCCTCAGTAATATGTCATATCCCTTACGGTGTATAAACTGACCGATAGATAGGACAATTTTCTTCTTCGTAATACCAAGCCTGCTTTTGATCTGCTCCTTTTCTTCTTGGTTTAAAACATATGGAATAATATCCTTCTCTAAGACAGAGGTGAAGGGATACCGATAGATATCCTCAGGGGTTGCTCCATAAGTTAAGAAATAATCATCCAGACTTTTTGACGAACTAAGGTATGCCAAAGCCCCCTTCACCAGATGCTTTTTATACCGCTCCTTTATACCTTTTCCACTCTTGGTAAATCCTCCGTCCCCCTCCAACAGATAAGGTATCTTATGTATCTTCATGTACTCTATTGCCATAATCCCGGTGGGTGTTGCAAGATTTGTGACTACTATAAAGTCATACCGATACCTACGTAGTATCTTAACAACTATCGGACAGATTGCTTTATCAACATCAATTGTCTTTCCTTTTAAGAAGACCCCTTTAAAGTTAGTAAAATTATGATTTACCCAGCCCTTCTCTCTTTCTGAGGAATCCGACTTTTCAAACAAAACCGTAAGATGGCAGTACTTTCCCAGTTCATTAAAAAAATCGACCCGGTAGGGTGAGGGTACATTCGTTAACCACAAAACTTTCATTTCATCACTTCCCGATATAAATCCAGATATGCCTGATAGCATTTATTTTTATCGTATTGCTGTGCTATGTTTCTACAATTTTCCTTGCTTCTTGGGTTTAACATAAGTTCTCTTATCGCCTCTATAAAGCAGGTTGAATTTAACTTAGGTACCACAATTCCGCCTTCTTCCTTCACCAGTTCCGGATTCGCACTATATCGGTTGCTAATCACCGGTATGCCACAAGCCAAAGCTTCTAAGGAGACCATACCAAAGGTTTCTTCGATCGAGGGATTCAGAAAAACATCCGCCGCACTGTATATCTTAACCAAATCCTTGATATGATTGGTCCGCTCTAGTACTAGGATCTTATCCGTAAGTCTTTGCTTCTGCTTCTCAGTTACTCCAACCAATGCAATTTTATAGGGGTCCTCCAATCGCTTGGCCAGTTCCTGAAATAACCACAATCCCTTACGCTCTTGCCAGATGGATGCCACCCCCAGTAAGACTATCTTACCCTCTAACCCATATTTACTTCTAAAATCACTTTCCGTCGGTTTAAATAGCTCTAGGTCAATTCCATTCGGAATTATGCGTACTTTTATGTCCTTTAGAAATGACTGCTTTACCTGTGATTTCAACCAATGAGATACCGTGGTTATGGTCAGTTTCTCTACCCCAAGGAATAAGTCCTTCTTCCATTTATAATTATTACTTGAATTATCTAAGAAGAAGCTGGCCGGATAGACCTTCTTCTGTATGCAGTTATGACAATGGGTTTTCCATTTATTGCACCGCGCATAGGTATAATAAGCACAGTGTCCGGTAAATGCCCAGCAATCATGAAGGGTCCAGATTACGGGCTTGTTACTTTCTTTCATATATTCAAACAACAGCTTTATATTGAGATAGCTGCCATGTAGATTATGAAGATGTAAAATATCCGGATTATACTCCCGAAGTCTACGAATAAAGCGTTTTGTGGCATGAACTGAGCCAAAGCCCTGTAGATCAAACAGCCTTGTGAGCATTGCATGACTGTAAACCGAAAGCAAACTGCCAATTCGATGGCTATGATAACCCTCCTGTGTACACTCTCTTCCGTAGCCAATCATTGCCTCATTGCCTTCTTTTATAACTTCCTGATATAAATCACATACAATCCTTCCCGTACTACCATAACCCAGATCTGAATTTATGAAAGCAACCCTCAACGCGAACTCCTAACTGTATTACAGCTCTATGGTTTAGAAGTCTATATATCTAACCCTATTTCGTCTGCCGAATACCGATTAGTATCTCTACTATCTTATTCATCCCAATTCTTTTGGATACATATTCGCTAGCCTTAATCGCTAGGATTGTAATCAATAGGACCATAACAGGCCGAACAGGAGTCAAATACCACAGCTGATACCGATTACAAAGATTAGTTATGATACCGGCAAAGGGCGTATGCAAAAGATAAACGGCAAATGACATCTGCCCAAGCATAATCAACAGTTTTTCAATCTTTTTCTTCATGCAAAAGGCGGATAAACCAAGAACCATACCAATTGACAGCATCTCAACCGGTATAGCTCCTTTCATCCAATAGGAGATTGGTTCCCCGTGATGCAAATTGACACTTAAGACGGCGATATAGAACAAGATAAGCACAGGTAACCATCTTAAGCATAGGGAAGAAAGCATACAAAGCAGCTTAAATCTTCGTATCAGCGATCCGATAACAAAATAAATCGCCCAGTTAAGGGGATTAATATACGGGTAGATGGTAAGATAATTAAGTCCTGTTAATTCAATACTAATGTAGGAAACACCCATTAAGATAAAAAGATATCTTATATTATTCTTCCCCTTCCAAAACATTAGGTAAAGCATCATTAATACGGATAGATAATACAGATGACTGTACGCAGTAATTGTCAGGAACCAATGGTAAAAATCAAGTCCACCTTTCCTAAGAGCAACATAGAGAAAAAGTAAGGTTCCACAGAACAACCAGGGTATTCCAATGGTATAAGCTTTCTTTCGAAAGAAGGGTTGCAGCGGTCTTTTTGTATCATAAAACAGATACCCGGATATGAAAAAGAACACTCCCACTCCGATGGCTCCGATACTGTCTAACACAAGTCCAAATATCTGATTGCAGGGGAAAGTAGCCTTCGGTACTGTTCCTACATGGGCAGATACAATACTAAAAAGTGCGAAGGCCTTTACAATAAACAGATATGCTCTTTCATCAAAACGTTTGGCTTCCCCCATGATAAACAATTAAAGCCTCTTTTCATCCCAATTCACATTTTCCTTAATCACCTTAGCCGGGATGCCACCGATAATACAACCCGGCTTAACAAACTTACCGGTAACAATTGCACCGGTAGCAACGATTGAATTCGTGGCAACCTCTGCTCCTTTTGTAAGAATTGTCCGATTCCCAATCCAGACATGGCAGCCGATTCTAATACTTCTTGACGGATTGATACGGTTACCTTTGGAACTTAGAATAGAGTGACTGTCTCCTGTCCGAAGGGTTACCTCTGAGGAAAAAAGGCATCTCTCTCCAATTACAATATTGCACCCTTCCATACATGCCAGATGGGTTGGACCGTTGATATGCGTTTTCTCCCCAATATAGATAAGATTTTCATCGTTTTCAACATATATATTACATCGACTGGCAGATACCTGATTCCCCAGAATGATTTTATTATAATTACCATGTATGTGTATTCGACATTCCTTTAATACACAATGCCTCTTAATACAAATCAGATTATGTCTTCCAGTGATTTTAATATCACAGTCTTTTAAAAAGCTTTTCCTACATAATATTTTATTATTTCTTCTACCTCTTATTCTGTTCCTTCCAAGTATATTCGTATATAAGCCTCCCGCCAGGGCAGAAAATCGATTATTCTTTTTTAGAATTTTTTTAAAATGTTGTTGAATGTCTTTTCGGATTCCCATATAATACCTTCTCTTCATTGAGTTTAATCGTCAACGATATCCATTCATTGCTAAACTAATATTATCCTTAAATTATCTCAGTATCTTAGGTCTGTGGTAAAACAACCTAATCTCTATTGTCTTTTCCTGTGAGTGTATCATCTATCGGATCTCTTAAAAGAGCTTTATCTACTGTGTTCAGACAATGTTCTGATATTTTAGTATATTTATTTTTTTTTCGTTTTGTTACCTTTGGACTCTTTCTCTTCTTGTAATCATAAACTTTACCTAACTCAATGTAGGCAAAGCTGTCCTTACAGGCATTTTTAATCTTTTTCTTTTTATTACAGGACAGCTTAGTACCAACAAAACTGGTGTCAAACACCGGTTTCACCAATAGTTCCTTTTTGCATCTTTCTATATACTCCTTTGTGCTCCCAATGACTTTAGCGGGAACTCCTACGGCAACACTATCGGAGGGTATATCCTTTGTAACGACACTACCTGCTCCAATAATAACATTATCGCCGATTACAACGTTTGGTAAGATTGTCACCCTTGCCCCAATGAAGGAATTGTCACCAATGATAACCTTACCCACCTTTCCATACCCCATATGCACTCTTTGGGACTGGTCATGAGCTAGTATCTGTACATTATTTGCCACCGTCACATTGTCTCCGATTTCAATCAGATAACAATGGGAGGGATCAAACTTTGTACCGGTCTGTCTGTAAAAATTCTTACCTACCTTCATGCCTTTCTTCACATAATAGGACGTAGGTAAATCTCCATAACAGATAAAATGAACTGCGATATATAGATTAGTTAAAATAAAACTCTTTAATTTTCTCTTTAAGGGTAATATCTTCTCTTTATTTTTAAAGTATTTATTTGTTCTCTCCAATTCCTTATCCCCCTTTTTTCCCTTATTTTCATAATGACTTATTATGATTTGATAACTTATATCTACGGTATAATGTTCCCTCAACAATCGGTAGCTGTTTATACCCATACTCTTTCTTACATCTTCATCTTTAAGAATCTGCTCCACCGCCATACGAAAGTCGTTCATATTTCCACTGTTCACTAAGATACCGCAGCCGGCACTCTCAATAATCATACCGAGGTCCGTTGCAGGATCAACGCAGGCTATTACCGGAAGGGAGGCATTCAGATACGTGAGTAGTCTGGACGGGAAATTAGGTACCGTACTGTTCTTATATAAAAAGATTAGGCCGATATCACAGGCCCGAACCAGCTCCTCATATTCCCTAACCGATAGGGAAGGAATAAGCTTTGCATTCACCGGTTTTATCTGAGTAATTTTTCTGTGCAAGTATTCATATTCGGTTCCGGATCCAACAATAAGAATGAATACTTTACTCTCTTCCAGGTATTCCCTTAGGATATCTGCTAAAAACGAAATTCCTTGTGCCTTACCTAAGTTGCCTCCATAGATGAATACCGGTTTATCCATCGGTAAGCCGTACTTTTTTCTGACAGCTTCTCTATCAACCGATATTATCTTTCTTTCCCTTATACTGTTAGGGCAAACCTCTATCACCTTATTCTTTAGATATCTGTTATGTTTTTTGATATAGTTAACACCGGCCGGTGACATACACCCGATGTAATCTGCATGGCGGTAGGTCAGCTTCTCTAAATAGCGAAACACCCCCCATACAAGGCCCCCATATCTCATTCCGCCAAGATCAACCGTATCCTGGGGCCAGATATCCTTAAGAAGCAGATACAGGCTGGCACGGTAATGCTTCTTCATAAGTACTACGAAAGGAGTTAAAGTAATCGGAGGTGTGGAGAACAGAATAAGATTAAATTCTGCATGCTTTAAGTATTTATGAATTGCGCAAAGCAACCTGGGCCCGGCGAAAAAGGAGGCTATAACCTTTTTATACTTATTCGTCTTCTGGATATTACCGGTTCTTACCCGTAATACCCGAAGCCCCTCTTCTAAACGCAGAGAACTTTTCTGCTGTATTGCTTTTTCGTTCACTGTCACAACCGTAACATCATGTCCGTTCCGATAAAACTCCTGCATCAAATCGGAGTATAGATTATATTCACCATACTTTGGCCATGCCATAGTGATCAATAATACTTTCATAATAATGTTATTTCCTTCATAATAATCTCAAACATAGATTCCATCTCCTCTTTCCCATATCGTTGATCGATGGTAACCGGTATCAGATATTGGGATAACCGAAATTCCAAGGTTTGAGGCTCTACCTCCATAAGAAGATGGCTCCACCAATGCCCTTGGAACAGTTTATTTTCAACTAATCTTTCGGGCAGACCTTCTTTTTCAATTAATAATGGATAGACCATGGGTACACAATCCTCACTGTAATAACGCTTGGGTTCGATCTGATTTATCTTATCAAAACAGTCGCAGGCAGCAGAAAAATTATCCCTTCTTCTGCATCGGATCCTTTCATAGTCGGTTCCGTCTAATATGGCATGGGTCAACTCAGACATTCTCCTAATATCAGAGGTATTAAGTCTCTCTTCATTTTCTACTCTATTCTCATAGGCCTTACCCTCACATCCGTACTCAATTCGTAACAACAAAAACAGTCCGGTATCAGAGGAATAATCCTGTTGATACTCATCCATATATCTTTCGGCCTGATTGCCAATCACATAGGCTCCATCTGCTGCTCCAATGAATTTCCTCACAGAATATACATTCATGCAACCTTTTAGGGGAGGTGCAAAAAAAGCCTGTGCATTATCGATAATTACCTTTGGATATTGTTTCGCCAGGTGCTTCATCCTTTTCTCTCCCATAACTCCAAAGTAATTAACAAGTACCACCGCCTCATCCTCCTGACAAAACGGTAGTATAGGACAAAACTCTTCGTTTAAATAATAATATCTTACTTTCATTCCTTTCTTTTCAAGAAACTCTCTTACCGTATGGCATTCATAATAAGGAAGACATACCTTTTCACATCCTAATACCCGACAGGCATGATAAATTCCTGCCCTGCCTGTATTAAGCCTTGCAATGTGTGACCCGGTATAATATTCTCTGCCTTTCATAAACTCCAGCTCCAAAAAACTTCCGAATTCTTTGTTATGCTTCAAGATCATTTCCCCTAACCAATTCATAAAAAAATAACTTAATTCCTGTCATACCTAAGATCTGAAATAATCGTTTATATGATTCGATATTCAGATCAACCTGGTCTGTGACCCACCAAAGCTTATACAGGTATATCCGGCTTTTTTACTCTATTCATCACGAATATATTTTTAAACCCTCACAGTCATAGCCCTGATGGAATAAATAATCCAGAATCGATAGATTGGGTATGAATTCTCCCCAAAGCTGAGGATAAACAATCGGCTGGTAATCACTGTAGGTTAGTTTCATGTCTTTCCCTGCAAAATGTTCTTCCTTTTGATACACTCTGGCTCCAATCCCGGACAGATAGGTGCTTGCACCCACCGCTTTACATAAATCAATTACCCGGTTCTCCCTAGCGGATTGTATCCTGTAAGAAGAGGAGCGTTCGAACCGTTTTCCTATCCCAAGTCCTTTACAGATTTGTTGTATCAGGGCAATATTCATATCCGCAATATTATCAAACTTATTCATCAAAAGCTTTTCAAAATCGTAGTAAATCTCATCAAAGTACTTCGCCTTTTTATAATTTAAAAGCAATGTTTTCAAATGCTTTTTCTTCCAACCAAGCTCATCTTTTGTTACCACCTCCATAATGGTATCTCCAAGGGTCTGTAATACCGGTATCTTTAGCCGAAGTTCTCCCTGAGGTGTTTTTATTCTATTACAATTCGTAAACCCGGCATTGGAATACTGCGCATCATCCAAAAAGATAAAACAATCACTGTTCGCTATTTTATAAAAATAACCGGGATACGGAATATAGTCCGGTTGATGAATTGCCACTATCATTAATATCAGCCCTTCTTTCTATGACTTCAATTCTTGTTATATGAACACAAGTCAAAGTCTGTTTTTTCTTCAACAGCTTCGGGTGTCATTCCGAGTGATGCAAACATAGTTTGGTGAGTAACTGTATGAAGTCGTTAGTACTTAGACCGCGTGTTTGCAGTCTTATGTACCACTACGTACTTCATCCAAGCGGGAGCGTGTTACGAACAAACTATGCTTGCATCACGAATACAACAACTAGAAATTTAAATTCGTCAATTTGCACATACACTTTCTTTATTCCGAGTGATGCAAACATAGTTTGGTGAGTAACTGTATGAAGTCGTTGGTACTTAGACCGCGTGTCTTGCGGTCTTATGTACCACTACGTACTTCATCCAAGCGGGAGCGTGTTACGAGCAAACTATGCTTGCATCACGAATACAACAACTAGAACTGTGCAAATCTACGAATTTAAGTTTGACAAAAGGTTTTGACACCTAATCTTATACCTTATGTCTCTCTTCATTAAGGGAAGGCCGCTTATAATTACCGTACTTTATTTTGGACCGTTGTAATATCCCTCGGCTTGCTGCAAAAGCAATCCTTACATCCTGATAAAAGGTTACCTTTTGTGCATAGGAAACCTCATATTCAAACTGTTGCTCCCAGGTTGGTGTGATATTCCCATATAAAACTTCCGGCGGAATGAGGCCTCCCCGTACCTTATGTCTTTGTAGCTCATATTCGGTAAAGTAGGGTAAATATTCTGCTACCAAGGGTCTAGGACCGATAAAAGAAAGTTCTCCCTTTAATATATTGATGAGCTCCGGCAGTTCATCCAAAGAGGAAGAACGAAGAAAGCTTCCGAACTTTGAAAGCCTGGCTTCATTGGGGAGTAAAGCTCCCTTTTCATCCTTCTCCTCTGACATGGTTCTGAATTTATATATCGTAAATAAATGATTATCTTTTCCGATTCTTTCTTGCTGAAAGAGCACCGGCTTCCCTAGATTTATTCTCACTAGGATGTAGATGATAATCATGAATGGTCCAACTAAGGCAATTGCCAACAAAGCAATCATAAAATCAATACTTCTTTTAATAAACCTGTAATACATTACCTACCACTTCCAATCATTCTCTTCGTCACAGAAACCTTCCTTTAATCCAATCCCAATCTGCTTAGCTATGAGCTTAAAACATTCATAACATTATGTCGCCTTTCAATACTATTGCTCATAATAGCATTCTTACTAAAGCAAATGCCTCTGCTGCCTTCACATTAACGGTAGAACCTCTTACTCTTGCCAAAGCTTCCATAGCTTGTAAGGACCTGGGGTTTGGAAATTCTGCCAGCTGGGAACGATAATATTCCATGGCCTTTAGCTTAACAACCAGATAGTCACTGATATCATGATACACATTGGGTAAAAAGGAATTCGCTGCGTGAGGTAGATTCCATTCTGTCTCGGATAGGGTCTCATAAGCGTAGATCTCCTTTACCCTGTGGAGATATTTTGGTCTTAAAGCCACAAGCGATGCCTCTGCTATAATCTGATGATCCTTTTGCATATCTCCATGATGCGGAATAAAAGTAATGTCAGGCTCCACCTCTTCCACCACCTCAAGTATCCTTCTATTTACTTCATGCCTCTGTACTGTCTCCAGCATTGCAGCAGGTAGATCAAGATAAAATGTCTTCTCAATTCCCAGATATCTATGACACTTACCCGCTTCTTCCAGTACGGTTTCTACAAGTTCTTCTGAAAATAGCGGAGCACGCCCCTTCGTTGCAATACATACATAAACCTTATGTCCTTCCTTTAGATACTTTGCCATGGTAGCTCCCACCCCTAGAATTTCATCATCTGCATGGGGCGCTATCACTAAAACAATCATATTACCTTTCCCTCCTACCCCTCTCCAAATACACCCTGTAAACTCTAAACCCGGTAAATAGGAAAATAATCACTTTGTTCAAACTGATCTTTGATTTCCTCCACTGCCATACCCTTTTCTAACAGTTCGATCTTTCGAAGCTTAATTAACTCCTGATATCTCTTCTCATCGAATATTTTCTTACCGACCAGATAGTCGGTTTCTCCATCTTTATGGAAGCTTTTTTTGAACTGATATAAACTGTCCTCTTTGCAACCGACTCCCCCTCCCAGATGAAAGGTCTTATATCCGTTTGTATGGCCCCAGCAGGCGGCTTCATAGAGTAATAAATTCGTTGGGGCAAGATGGCGGTAATTTGTATCCGATGCGGATAGATGATAGTTCATTTGTTGATTGGCAAACAATAGAATTGACATAGCTATTATTTTATTCTCATAAGAAGCGTAGAAGATATCTGCATGATATTTTAAATCATATAACATACTGTGATAAAAATCCTGATCAAAGTAATAGTACTCACTTGCATGATTTTTATCCATTGTTCGGTTATAAAGAGGTATAAATTCTTCTATAAGCTGCGGACTTCTTCCCCAGAAAATCTCTACCCCGGCTTTTTTTGCCTTACGGATCATATTACGGTTTTTACTGGACAGATCAGCCCAAATTTGTTGTTCGGATAACAGATTAATCGTAACGGTATTCCCAAGCTTTTTTATCTCATACATGCTTTTTAGTTTTTCACCATTCCTATGTATAGGATGAAAACGGGCAAATTCACAGACAATACCCTGTTCCCTGCAATAATCACAGTATTCCTGTTCCAGTTGTTTTAAATCCTCGTCCGTTGTATTCCCCTGTATTAAAAACCCTCCATAGCCATAGGGCGTCGTAATATCGTAATAAGTATCCTTTGATATCTTAGATGTAAAATGTTTATCCTGATAAATATCTCTTACCATGACTACATTGATTGCCCGGATATTATCCTTCTCATAATAAATCAGCTTGGCATCACCATCACCGTTATGACAAAATGCTTTCACATAGCCGGACAGATAATAAACATCATACTCTCGGAATCTTTTCACCAGGCTATCCCATTCCTGCGTATGCTCTAATTTTATTACAGACAGCACTGTCTCACTTCCTTTATATTTAAGTACGCCCCGTAGGTAATCTATTCAAATGATAAGTCATCCGTTACAACACCTATAGGGGCAAGATTATCTCTTTCGTTTAACAGGTATCTTTGCTGGTATGCTTTATCCACAACAGTTTTCGTTTGTATGAATACTATCAACAATCTAAAACCGTTAACTCACCTTAAGGTTCTTTAGTACATGACATATCCGTTTCATATCCCTATGTCCATATCGCTGGTCACAGGGAATGGAAAGAATTCTATCATAAATCAGAGAAGCTTTCTTATATTCCGACTCAGTCAGCTGTGTTGGTACCGGCCAATGAATGGGACAATAGACGGATGCATTTGTTAACTTTTTTCTGATTTCAGCCCGGTTTTTCAGGGTATAAATCGGGAAGAACATAGGACATACCCCATCCGGCAAAGAATGAAACACCGGAGTAATAAATGAAACATCCTTAATCCCTTTGTAAAGATAGGAATAATTTGCTCTTCGTTTTTCTCTTATCTCATTAAAATCAATGGAGCGGATGATTCTCATCGATAATGAATCGATTTTCGCAGTTAACTTTTCTTCCTCCAATAGCTGCTCCGCCATCGCAAACAGATTTTGATAGAGTTTTTTCAATTTTTCATCCCCGGTTTTTATATATTCTCCTTTTAAAAGTAATGCCTCTCTTCGGATAAAGGTAAATAATTCATTCTCGTTAAGAACATCCGAATGTATTTCCCTGACTGAAGAGCCAAGTATGCCGCCACTAGGAATTCCAAACCATTTTCGCAGGCTAGCAATATAATAATCGTTTTCTTCAAACCCCTGATACTTTGAGCCGATGGAGTGAGTAATATCTTCAAGGATGATAGTAGAGTTTTGTTTCAGCTTTTTTATGATGTCTTGTAAATTCTGATTTGTCCGATAGCCGAAATAACCCATATGAACAAATACACCAACACCCTCCAGATGATGTAAATCACTTAAATCCGGTTCCAACTCCTGATTAATCTTATAAAATTTGCATAGATATCCCTCATTTAAAAATGGAAGTATCATAGAATTACAAAGATATGCAGGAAGCAAGGCGGTTCGCCATCTGGGTTTTATTTGCTTTAGAAGTAGTGTTAAGGCTCCTCTGCCAGAAGATGTAAATACGGTATTACCATAAAGCCAATTTATATCCTTACCTTCATAAATCCGGTTATTCTCAAGCCAAAATTCACTCCCTATTTCCATCTTCGTTCTTACTAAGAATTGAATATACATATAGGTCATGATAGGACCCTTTTTTATATATTCTGTTTCGAAGTACTCCTTCCCTTAAAAATCCCATCCTCTCAAACAATTTCTGGGAAGCCCTGTTATAGGCATTAATAAAGGCATAGATGCATTGAAGGCGCAGTTCTTGAAAGGCATACGCTGTCAAGGTCTTTACCGTATCCGTTCCATAGCCCTTGCCGCAAAAGTCCTTTTTTATCTTTATATGAATCTCAGCCGTACCGTTTTTATAATCAATATTCGTTAATACCACCGTACCGATTGTTATTTCTTCCTCTTTCTCAACAATCATACAACGGAGAGTATGCTCACTTGGTTTCAAAGACATAATCCACTCCTCCTGATGATAATCCGAGATAGGGAACGACCAACCGCCGAGACAATATTCTATTTCAGAATCATTCATGAAACCCTTTAATATCTCTTTATCCGAAAGCTCTATCGCCCGTAAATACACTTTTGAACCATACATAATCATTTCGATTGCTCCTTACAAGTAAGTAATCAGCTTAAATAAAACCTACAAATCCTTAATTATCCTGACAATACGATACAGGTCTTCCTCCGTAAGCTTAGTATCACTTGGAAGGCACACACCGCATCGATAGATCTCTTCCGATATCCCATCTCCGATATAATCATATTCTGCAAAGAACGGCTGCAGGTGCATCGGCTTCCATATGGGTCTTGACTCGATTTCATCCTCTTCCAAAGCTACGATAACCTCTAAGGGGCTTAATCTGCCTTTCAGACTGATACAGCTTAGCCAGTAGTTTGGCCGGTTCCAATCATTCACCGGCATCATATGAATATCTTCATGGTCCCAAAATGCTTTTTTATAAAATTCAAATATATATTTTTTCTTCTCAATTCGCCTACCTAATACTTTTAACTGACCCCTGCCTATTCCTGCCACTATATTACTCATACGATAGTTATAACCCAGTTCACTGTGCTGATAATGTCTGGCCGGATCCCTTGATTGAGAGGACCAGAATTTTATTTTATGAATTCGCTCTTCCTGATCCGAGACAACCATCCCCCCGCCGGAGGTTGTGATGATTTTATTTCCGTTAAAGGAATAGATGCCATAATCACCGATGCTACCGGTATAGCTGTCTTTATAAAGGGTCCCAAGACTTTCCGCCGCATCTTCGATTAAGACAGCTCCACTTTTATCACATAAGGTTTTTATCCGGTCCATATCCGCAGTTAAACCGTATAAATGAACGATTACTACCGCTTTCACCTGCTTACCCAGTTGTCGGTATTTATCAAAGGCCTTTTCTAAATGCATTGGACTCATATTCCAGGTATCAATATCCGCATCGATAAATACGGGTACCGCGTTAAGATACCGAACCGGATTAACAGATGCTGAGAAGGTTAGATCGGAACAAAAAACAATATCTCCTTCCCCTATTCCGGCCGCCTTAAGGGCCATATGAATTGCTGCCGTGCCACTGCTTAAAGCTGCTGCTGATTTCACGCCTACTAAAGCGGAAAGTTCATTTTCAAATTCATTAACGTTAATACCAAGAGGGGCAATAAAATTCGTTTCAAAGGCTTCTTCGATGTACTGCTTTTCATACCCTTCCTCACTCATATGTGGAGATGCCAGATATATTCTTTTATTCTGATTCATTGTTACCTCCGTCAATCTGCTCAAGAATAGCACCATAATCATAATCCACATTACTTTCATTTACTTCCTTGGGATCACGATACGTAGGAACCACTTGTTTCATAACTTCCTTTATATGGTCCGGTGCTCCGGTTTTTAAAGCATTGTTTAATAGCTCTAACTTATCCTCCAGCTCTTTTTTCGTAATTGACTTCTGCCGTTCAATAAAAATCTTTCGGTTAGAAGTTGCGATTAGTTCTTCCCCCTTCGTTAAAGGCTCTTCATACAGCTTCTCACCCGGTCGAATTCCTTTCTCAATGATTGGTATTTCCTCATAGGGTGTATAGCCAGATAGTCGAATTAGATTTTCAGCCAGTTCCAGTATATTCACCGCCCTGCCCATATCAAGTACATAAATCTCAGCATTCCCTTTCATTGAACCGGACACTAATACCAGCTGCACCGCCTCCGCTATGGTCATAAAATAACGATAGATCCGTCGATCCGTTACTGTAACCGGGCCACCTGCTGCAATTTGTTTTTGAAATAAGGGTATAACCGATCCATTGGAACCAAGTACATTACCGAATCTGACAGCGATATAATCCGTCTTCGAGTTATTCTTCATGCTTTGAAGAATCATTTCACAAAACCGCTTACTGGCTCCCATAATACTGGTTGGGTTGACGGCTTTATCCGTTGATATATGAATAAATTTATCCACTTTATACCGGTCAGCAGCTAAAACCATATTATAGGTTCCAAGAATATTGTTCTTCACTGCCTCCTCCGGGCAATCCTCCATTAAGGGTACATGCTTATGGGCCGCCGCATGAAAGATAAGATTCGGTTTGTAACGTTTTAATAACTCATTTACTTTATGGCCGTCTCTCACCGATGCAATCTCAACCTTTAGATTTAAATTGCTATGATAGGCCTGTAATAGCTCCTGCTGTATTTCATAAGCATTATTTTCATAATTGTCTACAAGGATAAGTTGCTTTGGTTCGTACCTAGCTATCTGTCTGCATAGCTCTGAGCCAATGGAACCGCCACCTCCGGTTACCATTACAACTTTCTGGAGTATAAAATCCTTTATCTGCTTGTCATCCAATATAACCTGCTCTCTTCCAATCAGTTCCTCAATTTGTATCTCTCTGATATTATTCCAGAGATTACTTTTACTTCGGTGCAGTAAAGTCATTGTATCCGGTAAGATACGTACCCTACATTTTATTTTTGAGCAAATCTCCAGAATGCATTTTAATTGCTTCGGCGTGGCAGAGGGTATTGCAATTACAATCTCTCTGACCAGACAATCGCCAAGAATTTTTTCCATCTTAGCAATCGGTCCCTTTACCTCAATATTACGTATAAATTTTCCTATTTTTTCAATACTGTCATCAATAAAACAGACCGTTTCATACCTACTATTCGGATTGTTTTGTACTTCTTCTAAAAGCTTCACACCGGCTTCCCCTGCTCCAATAATAGCAAGGGATATTCTGTCCTTGTATTTCTTATATTTATTGCATTTCCTATACTGACGATAGCATAATCTCATAAAGAGCATTCCTAATAATGAAACACTATAGGAGGCCAAGGTAAATAAAACGGATAATTTACTTCCCGGGATAAAATAGTTCAGAGTAAAAAAGCACACGTACCCACAGGCTCCTCCTAAAATCAAGGTGATATATTCTTTGCTTTCGGCGTATCTCCAAAGGCTGTCATAGGTTCTAAAAAGAGATTGGGTAATGGCTCCACATAAAGTCATGATTACCATATGCGGAAGTAATTCAAATGCATTAAGACAGACCCTTTCGTTTATCAGCTGTAGAAAATAATATAAAACTATATTTACAAATACAATTATGAATAAATCCAATAAGAACACGATTGTCTTCCTGTATTTTTTGATTAACAACCTACTTCCCTCCCCTGTATCCCTCCTCATAGAATGTTATCCTATAGCAAGTTATCAGGTAGGATATATGCTTTCTTTTCTTTCAGCTCTCTTCCCTCAATTAGCCTTTCGGCATTATTCATAAATTCGCTGCAATACTGCTCTCCAATTTTTTTATTTATGATATCAAGAGCCTCCGAAAAAATCGGAGGACGGCTTAACATATTATGACAATCACTACCCAGTACATCGATGTAACCCTTTTTGATATAATGAAGAGCCTGTTTTCTCGACTTATCATCTATGATGGAGGTTGTATTTAGTTGTATCACACAGCCCATTCTCCTAAGTTTATTTATATGGCGGCTCCTACTTTTTCTTTTATGATATCTCTCGATGTGTGCAATCACCGGTACAATATCATAATAAGATATTAAATTTGCCAAGGTATCATATGCTTTCTCGCTCCATTTAAAGCCATGGGGTAGTTCAATCAGAAGATATCTGGTGTTCTCTATACATAGCTCGCTGATATCGGGATAGTGAAATAAATAATCATGAAGTATCGTTTCACTTCCAAGGACTAATTCTATTTCTATTCCGATAAGCATCTCAATGCTTCTCGATCTTAAATCTATGAAATCATATAAAGAGGTCTTTGTAGGATCAAAATGAGGAGTGCAAACTACCTTAGATACATTTTGATGGTACAGTGTCTTTGCCATCAACCCAGCTTCTATAACGCTCTCGGCTCCGTCATCTATACCCGGTAAAAGATGTGTATGCAGATCAATCATTCTTATCCTTATAATTCCTATAGTAGTAATTCGACTTTTTCTTATTATGGTGCTGAAATGAGACCCCATTCATTACAAAACCTAAGATGTTAGCATTTGCAAAGCTATATTTATTAAGTGCAGATACTATATTGGGGTAAGTGGTTATCCCCTCTCTTACTACGATGATTACTCCGGAAGATAACTTTACCAGGCTGAGTGCGTCTGATACTACATTGATTGGAGGTGAATCCATAAGAATGTAATCATAAACCTTCTCCAGTTTTGCCAGCACTTCCTCCATTTGTACACTGACTAAAAGTTCATTCGGATTTGGCGGGATTGTACCCATGGACATTACATGGAGATTCTTATATTTTGTTTCCTGTATCACATCATTTTCCGAAACCATGCCGGATAAGGCATCGCTGATTCCCGGTGCACTGCGAACCTTTGTAAAGCTGTGTATTCTTCCTTTTCTTAAGTCACAATCCATTAATAATACCTTAGAACCTGTTTGGGCAATCGTAATTGCCAGATTAACGCTGGTCGTACTCTTACCATCCTCAGGATTCGGACTGTTAATCACTATTTTCTTACATCCGTTCCCTCTCAAGGCAAACCGTAGGTTTGTTCTGAAGGATTTATAGGCCTCCGTGATGATAAACTTCGTATTTTCATTGAGGCAGATCGCTTCATTTTCTGATTTCTTGGAACGTTTCAGAAGCGAAAGAAACGAACGGAATGTGATTTTCTTTTTTTTCTCCTTATCAAAATTTGGTATAACACCCAGAACCGGTATCTGATATCTTTTTGCTAATTCCTCCTGGCTTTTTACTCTTACATCAAACATCTCCCAAAGAATAATTAGGAATACGGAACCAAAAAGTCCTATGAAACCACCGATAATCGTATTTAGAATGATGTTAGGTGAGGATGGGGACGTGGGTATCACTACAGGATCAACGATACTGATTTTTGAAGTATCTTTAATATTTTTTATGTGTACGGGAACCATATCTTGCATTACCTCCACCAGACGAAAGGAGTCCATGGGATCATTGGTCGTTACACTTATTTCAAAAATCTCCGTATTATTGACCGCTTCTATGGTTGTCATTCTTTTCAAATAATCCGGAGTATATGCTAAATTGCTTTCTCTTGCTATCTTACTGTAAAAATCCTTCGTTTGAAGAAAGCCAATGTAAGTGTTTACTACCTTCTGTGCATAATTTAATTCATTTAGATTAGCTGAAGAAGTTGTATCGTTAGGATTGACATACATTTGTACAGATGCCGTATAAGAAGGCTTCATTACGTAACTGCTAATCAAATAACATACACATAAACCGGCAAATATACTGATTACGATAAACCAAATTTTTTTTAGCAAAAGTTTTATCGTTTGTTCCAGAGTCAGTTCCATTCATATTCCTCCTCATATCTCGTAATACCACATGCTTATTCATTATGTTACAGCATACTTTCACGCCGATTTCTCTGTGAATAAGGTAAACTTCTACTGCTATAATATGGATTATTTTTGCTTTTGTGATAAAAAACTTCTTAATACTGCATAAATTGTATTCAAATTTAGACATAAAGTCTTTGTGAACAAAGATTGCACAATACATACTTTCATATGCTTAAAAGAAATTGCTTTTTAATTCCTATAGCAATAAAAAGCATCCCTTATTTCTAAGGGATGCTTTTCACTTCTATTTATTTTATTATTTTTTTTATTAAGTGTGCTTAGTTTTAATATTTGTTTCTGCTTACAATGTATTTACAAGTCATTTCTATTATTAGCAGTCCATACTTATCTATAATTATTACTTAATTTGGTTAACTGCATAACCCATTTCGGTTAACATATCCGTAACACTGTACTCACTGATATAATGTCCTGAGCCAACCACTACGAAGTAACTATTGCTACCTTCCGCTTTTAACAGATTATCGATATAATCCGCCATACCCTTATCCCGTTGAGTCCAGAATTTATCCTGCCATTCTCTTAGATACCCTTTGATTTCTTCATCGGCAATTTCTTCTAATGCACTTATACTATTTCCACCCATTGTTTTCTTGAAAGCTTCTACGTCACCTTTACGCCAGTATTCTAAGGTTGCATTCAGAAAATCATTGGCATGATTGACATTAACTTCAACTTCACTACTAAAAGCATTTTGAAGTAATACAATATTATTAAGAAGAAAGAACTCCTGAGTTCCCGGTGAAAGACTATCTAATATGGTTGCTTGTTTTAATAAGCCCTCAATTTGATAGATCGGCTTTTGATACATATACGCACTATTCATTAATGTTGCATCGATACCAAGTGCTGCTGCATTTTGTGCTTCTGCGTTTTGTTCCTCCGCATTCTGATCTGCACCACCGGCTCCTGCTGAGGCCATTACTTCAAAGGTAAGAAATAAAACCCAAGGTTTCATCATAGCGATTGCTTCTTCAGTTAATCCTACTAATTTTCCTGTTTCTACGGTTAATTGATAGATTTCCGGTGAAACATGATCCTTCAAAGTTGTGCCATCGGTATAGGTTAGAAGCTCATTATACGCTAGCATCTCGGACTCATCATTTAATAACGCTTCAACAATTAATGCATCAGAGCTATGAAATGCCTGCAGGATCCTCTGACTCATCGGATAGATAACCGGTGATGCTATATGAATTGAACCCAGAAGATATACCGTATTCTCACCTGATTTTACTTCCCAGAAAAAACCCTTACTGGAAGCCCCAAGACCTTCATATAGAATGGTTACCAGTCTGGAGGATATCACCATTGCCTGTTCTATACTACATCTTTCATCAAGTCCCTGTTCCCCGTTTTGTCCTGTATAAACACCGATTGCTTTCATATAATCAACCGGAGATAATCCATAATTAAGGCCGATATCCTCGGTATAGTCATAGTCTGTTAATACAGAGTAAAATGCATTAAGAGCCTCCTCAACTGTTACGGAGTAGCTTAATTTCGGTATCGTATACCTGCTTTGTTCTGCACAATCAGAGGTGAGCAATTTATATCTTAGCCCTGCCAGTAATATTCTTAACTGTGACTGTTTGATAGGACCTGTCATGTCCTTTTCGGTCCATCCTGTTGGGTAAATGCCATAGGTTATACCGGCTGAAACATCGGAAATTGCCCAGGTGCTAATCTGTTGGGTTGCTTCTGTATTGGCGGGAGCAGTTTCCGCGGCCCCAGCAAATGCAGGAGTAATCAGCATAAAGCACATAACCAACATTAACAGCATTGATAATAATCTTTTTTTCATTTTTTGTACCTTACCTTTCTTTTAAACTTTTCATTTTGCTAACGCATATAACTAATTCGAAATATGCCTCGCCCATTTAGTTCCATGTTATTATGCTATATATCCTACAGAATATGGATTGAATTATATCATACAAAATATTCCACTTCAAGAATATATTGTAGATTTTTAGACAATCTTAATCTTCTAATCATTTTATTAATTTAATGTAGGTCTAAATAACTAGCCTGTTTTTATAAATGATAAAATCACCTTCTACTATAAGATTACGAACGATACAAAACCCATAGAGGTTACCTATTCTTTATTAGGCTAGTATATATCTGATATCTGATTTATACAACAACTGTTGACATAAACGTCTGATTTATATGAATAAACGTTAGTATTTAATTATTTTATATAGGAAGTGAATCCTCTAAACACAGGGCACCAAACCCAAGAGTACGATTAGGATATACATTCTCAATCCTCAAAGGTCTTGCACCGTTAATCAGATAGGCCTTCAGTTTTTCGCCGTACAGGTACCTATCATTCCCCAGTACGACACCCCACTCCAGCATTAAGGCAGCACTACCGCTTACAAAGGGTGTAGCCATAGAGGTTCCGGACCGAAGTGTATATCCGCCTCCCGGAGATGCTGACATAATATCAACACCGGGAGCTACCAGATCCGGCTTTATATCATTGTCTCTCGTAAAGCCCCTTCCTGAAAAAGGTGCATAGCTCCCGGTATAGGCATTATAAGCTCCTACGGTGACGGCACGATATGCGGTCGAGGGTATAGTTAAAGTAGTGAATTCTGATGGTAGTAAAAACCCGGTACCGGGATTTGTCAATCCTCCCGCAGGCAGCCACATATCATAATCTCCGATCACAATCTTCCTTGGCACCATTTCAATCCGCCAGACTCCGGAATTGATGTAATCTCTGGTTGGGACAAATTCAAGATAGATTTCCTGTTGAATATTATACGGCGTCGGATCACCATAAAAAAGTAAAATCTCTGTCTGTGCAATTGTAAATTGTTGTTTTCCTAGGATTCTGGGAATTGGGCCTACACGAACACCGTTTGGAGCAATGATAGTAATGTCGAATTGGTCATAATAATTTTTCCAAATCTGAAGGTTTAATGAAAACTCAAATTGATCCACGGAAATATCCACATAAGAGGTAGTCCCCATTTGCAATACCCCGGCTGCGTGATTTGCTGTTGCCCCTTCATTTCCTGTGCCAATAACAATACTGGTCCGCCATATGTTAGCTATATCATCAATAAAGGTTTCCAATAAGGTTCTCCCTGTATGAGAACCATAATTATTGCCAAAGCTTATATTAATCGCTACCGGTCTTTGTTGTTCCAATGCGAATCTTACAGCAAAGTCAATTCCCTCCATCAACTGTGTTGTCCTGGGAAAGGAATCCCCAATGGAGGAACCCAGTTTCACAACAATTAATTCACTTTGAGGAGCCACCCCCCGGTATCTGCCTTCACTGGCCCTGCCGTTTCCCGCTGCGATACCGGCTACATGGGTTCCGTGACCGGAGATGTCCACACTGGGAACAATCTCCATCCTCTGAGGCATGGGTATCTGAAGGGCTTCATTTATCACTTCTCTTGTATATAGGGTTCCAATCTGATAGCCTGGTGGTGGGTTTCCGGGAATTGTTTGATCCCATAAAGCTGCAATTCTGGTGGTTCCGTCCTCGTTACGAAAATCCGGATGGGAATAATCAATACCCGAATCTATAACAGCAACATAAACTCCCCTGCCAAACAGTCCGAAAGTTGGTGTTTGTAACGGATTAATACAAGAAGCTGTTCTTCCTTGATTCACTTCAAAAAATAACCGTTTTGGTTTTTCAATAAACTCAATTTCCTCATAATCAGCCAAGCGGTAAATCTGCTCCTCCGGTATCGTTATGATTGCATACTCGTTCATTAGTTCCACAATTAAAACATCCAGTTCTTCCTCGATACGACTCAGGCTGCCATTATACTTTACAATCAGTTCCCAGGTATTCGTTATTGGTGAATAACCTACATCCAAATCCAGGGTTTTTTCTCTCGTAGTCTCAGGAACTTCAAGTGCTAAATTTAATTCGTTTTCAATAACTCCGCTATCCATAGATATCCTCCTATTATTTAAGACAATATTTCAACCAATGTTTTTACTTCCTATAAGGCTGCTATATATTGGAAAAACCAGGATGTACTATAAATTCCGACATTCTCAATACAACACTCCCTTATTGGAATGTCCATCAATTCAGTTAAATATATGCCAGATAGGGGATAGGTTATTACAGTTACGGCTTTCGGCACTGAAACTGGGTTTCCCATACAATATTGGTGTTTCTATACGGTCTTTCCAATAACTTTTTCTAGAAAAGTAGCTTAAAAATGTTACAATAATTAAGTTGACTTATGTAAACTTCTAATTTTATGGGGGTTAGTAAATGAAGAAAAAAACATTGATCATCCTGTCCGTTCTGGTGCTGTCTGGTACTATTTTGGCAGGATATTATTATCTAAATAAAACCCAGCACAAGCTGTCCTACCCCTTATTTCTGGAAGCAGTAGAGCAGAATAAGGTGGCTGAAGTTATCTTAGATGAGAACAGTAATACTTTTAAGACAAAATTAACAGAGAAACCGGACAGTATATATATTGTAACAAATCCAAAAACTGAAGATTTTACAGAATTTTTATTGTTGAATAATATTACTGTTAATTATGGTAGTAACACACCCGCTAATATCTTTCGTGTACTTTTTGTCGCGGCAATTGCAGGTGCAATTATATGGTATACGCGAAACGGTTCTAATAAAAACCTAATTTCGGATACGAATAAAAAGAAGCAAAACTCATCTGCCATTACTTTAAGTCAGGTGGCAGGCAATATAGAGGCGAAATCCATGGTGGAGGATATCATCGGTTTTATAAAAAATCCGGAACAGTATGCACAGGTTGGGGCCAGAATGCCAAAAGGATTGCTATTTTACGGACCTCCCGGAACCGGTAAGACTCTTATGGCGAAAGCCATAGCCGGAGAGGCAAATGTTCCTTTTTATGCCATGAGCGGTTCTGATTTTGTCCAAATGTATGTTGGCGTAGGTGCCAGCAGAATTAGAAATCTGTTCAACAAAGCCAAGAAAAATGAAAAAGCCGTTATATTCATCGATGAAATTGATGCCATCGGTAAAAAGAGAGCACGAAACAGCAATGCCAGCAATGATGAACGTGATCAGACCTTGAATGCCTTATTAACTGAAATGTCAGGTTTTCATGATAATCAAGGGATTGTAGTGATTGGTGCAACAAACCGACTGGATACCCTGGATGAAGCACTGCTTCGCCCTGGCCGATTTGACCGTCAGATAGAAATCGGACTTCCTGATGTAAATTCCAGAAAGAATATCTTATCCCTTCATGCAAAGACCAAGCCTTTGTCTGAGGATGTGGATATGGATGCCCTGGCAAAGTCCACTGTATTCTTCAGCGGTGCCATGCTGGAAAATCTTCTAAATGAAGCAGCAATTCAAGCAGCGAATGAGAAAAAACCGGCAATTAATAAGAACCACATTGACAAAGCTTTTTATACGGTTGTTGCTGGTGCCCCTAAGACGGACCGCAGTTATATCTCAGAGCATGACCGTAAAATCACTGCCTACCATGAAGCGGGTCATGCACTAGCTACTACACTTCTCTTACCGGAACATTATATCTCCAAGGTCACTATTATACCCAGTGTACGAGGTGCAGGGGGATTTAATCTGAGCATTCCAAAAGATACTTTGTTCCAAAGCCAGAGACAATTAAAAGCTAATATTATGGTATTACTTGCTGGCCGTGTCGCCGAAGAATTAATCTTTGGAAAAGAGGAGATTACCACCGGCGCCAGCAATGATATCCAAAAAGCCTCTTCCATGATCGTAAACTATATCAATAAATTCGGTATGGATGAGGAGTTAGGATTATTCAGTATGGATGCTTTTGAACATGGACAGGATAATCAGCTAATCAGTAAATGCCGTTCTCAGATGAACGACTTCTATGAAGATACAAAAAAACTGCTTCAATTAAATCTGGATACACTAAAGAAGATAACCAATGAATTACTTGAAAAAGAATCCTTAACCGGAGAAGATATTGATAGAATTTGTGCATAGCTGTCGTACTCATAAATTTTATGAAAATCTTGTTAGTATACAATTGTTTATTGCATAGGATTAGGGTGTCAAAAGCCTTTGACATCCTAATCCATATAGTTAATGTCGATTATTATTTTTCACTCTTACAATCTTCCATATAACTCCCGTATTAGCAAGATATTCGTTCGGATTATTTCGGACATTCATTCCGAGATCAAGAACATACATAGCATTGTCCGGTCCGAATACAACGTCCACCGGTCTGTTAATGCCCCCCTCCTGAGTCAAATGAGCCGGGAACCCGGTTTTGTTAATGGCAAAGGTTGTTACCCCGCCTGTACTCATATTGATTTGTGAAATACGATGCCCTATTCCTGTATAGGGTGTAGAATTTACAACTGAACTGGGACTGGCTGGTCCGAATTCTGCTATAAAAACATCTCCGTAGTTGGCAAAGCCAGGATTATAATTAAAATCAAAGCCCATAATATTTGATTGGGGTGGAAACGCAGCATAGGGTCTCGGAGGATAATTTGGATGGTTCGTCATCAAAAATTCCGGCTGCTTTCCTCCCTCCGGTGCAAATCTGGGATTTGTAACCGGTTCTCCTCCTGCATAATCAGGCCAACCATACCAAGTCCCCTCTCTGACTAAATGAAATTCGTCCGGAGCGTTGGCGATCGGTCTGCTGCCTCTGATTTCATACCCGTGATTGGCTGCAAATAGCCGAAAATCCTGATCAAAGCGAATACGAACAGGATTACGAAAGCCCCAAGCATAAAGCTCCAGTTCACTTCCATCCAGATTGGATCGCAGGATACTTCCGTTAGCCCTTATCACCCCTTTTTTTACCTCAAAAGCCTGGTTAGGGATACCAAAGGGCGAATATGCTCCGGTAAAAGTATGTTCATCTGCAGCAACCAATATGTTTTCTGTTTCAAAATTCTGACCATTCATCATAATAAAGGTTCCCGGATAGTCAAAAATGAATGGGTGGTGGTAAAGCCATCCGTTATCCAGACCAACTACAGCGGAGTTTGTTGCTGTCCCCTGCCCGAAATACATCTTACCATCGGATCCGAATGTCACATTATTATTGCTGAAATCTCCATTGCTGGGTAACCCAGTAATGATATCTTCTCTGGTTCCATCGACGTGTACTGCCGTGATTGCTCCCTTATGAGATACATAGAGATTACCATCAAGATAATTGATTCCCGTAATCGGCGTATTGAATTCATCTGCAACAACTTCAAAACCATCCTCCGTAAGCCGCAATACCCTAGGAAGGTCTGATATATATCCGGATTCTGCCACATACAAGTCTCCTGCCCTAGTAAAAAGCATACTGATAGGTGCGTTAAGACCCATGGCAAAAACCTCTATCCCATAACCGGCAGGCAGATAGATATCATCAGGGTTTACATATCTTCCCTCTTCCTCATTCACCTGATTAAATTGACATCCTTTTCTTATTCTGGAACTCATTATCATCTTCCTTATGCTCACATTAGTACAATATATTCATATACCATATATTCCATGTCTCTAAGGTAATGTATAAGGAACACCCGACTAAAATACTCATTTTATTTATAGTTTTTATTATGTTGTATCACGTTTTTAACTTGTATTAATATCGATTTATCTCAATCCTAGATACCTTACACACCTTTCGATCATAGGTAAAGAGGCCATTCACTTCATCTTCCACATCCGATAGCTGGGTGTAAACAATGGCAGATAAGCCTTTTTTTCTTAGACATGCAATCTCCTTCCTCATTAAATTCTGATATGCTTCATCTAACTCTTCTTTCGTTCTATAGATCCGGTAACCATAGATTCTCCAGGAATAGGAATGCTCTGGAATATAACAGGCATACCCTCCGAACTCTGATAATATTACAGCTCTTTTCTCTGGTGTAACCTTAAGTTTATGAAAATAGTTATGTATACTTTTAAAATCCCCTCCCCTTTGGTCGTACCAACCGCTGGCATGATCAACCAACCGGGTAAAGTCATGTTCACGGATCAGTTCTGTTATTTGTAAAGAATCAAACTGCCCCCAGGCTTCATTAAAGGGAACCCATACTACTACACATGGAGAATTATAAAGCAATAATATCGTATCAATGCACTCCTGCGTCCATTCTTTTCTTCCCTCTACATTCTTTCTTGCAAACCAGCTATAGTGATGATCCTTAATACATCCGGCTAACCATGGAAATATCGTAGGTAAATATCCGACCAAAAAATCATTGTAATTACCTCCCCCGTTAACCATATCTTGCCATACTAGAACCCCTAGTCTGTCACAATGATAATACCAGCGCAGAGGTTCAATCTTAATATGCTTACGTATCATATGAAAGCCCAAATCCTTCGCCTGGGATATATCAAATATCATAGCCTCATCACTGGGTGCCGTATACAATCCATCGGGCCAATAGCCCTGGTCTAAGAGACCAACTTGAAAATACGGTTCGTTATTCAGTGAAATACGGGGAATCCCTTCCTCGTCTTCCTTTACCTCGATTTTGCGCATGGCAAAATAACTTTCTATCTTGTCTTCTCCAACCGTAATTTCAAGATCATATAAAAAGGGATTTTCAGGACTCCAATACTCAAACTCTTTCATGGGAATTGTTACGTTGGGACTTTTACTTATCAACGTAACAATATTGTTACCTTTAGCAAAAATTTTAATTTTGATTAGTGGCTCAATCTCTTTTCTTGAATCTTCCCCCGTTCTCTTAGTATTTTGTTGATTTATCTGTTCCAAATGATTAGAGTTAATCTGATCCATCAGAGAATCGCTGCTGTTTTTTTCATCGGTTTCTATAACCTGTCTTAGACTTATATCAAGATGAATTGCGCTTTGATCCACCAGCGGTGTGATCCTTAGGGCTTCGATGTACCTATCTGGGACCCATTCCATCCAAACTGTTTGCCAGATCCCGCTCTGGGCTGTATAAAACATACCTCCCCGCTTTAGTTTCTGCTTGCCCCTGCTATGATAGGATGTATCACTATAATCATTTACCCGTACGGACAGAAGGTTACCTTCTTCCTTTATATAATCAGTAATATCCATGGAAAAGGGAAGGTATCCCCCGGTATGTTCTATCACTTTTTTATAATTAATAAAAACCTCACAATACTGATCGACTGCCCCAAAATGCAGAATGCACCTCTTACCCACAGGCTTTTCGGGTATAATCAGAGGTCTTTCATACCACAATGTCTCATCCGGCTGTATCTGTCGATTCACTCCGGATAAGACACTTTCCGGGGAAAACGGTACTAGTATTTTACCATCATAGTATGCAGGCTTATGAATATTTTTTGTGATACAATAGTTCCAATATCCGTTTAAGATAGTATACTCTTCTCTCTTTAACTGAGGTCTGGGGTATTCCTCCAAAACATGTTCAGGATTTAACTGTTCCCCCCAGGATGTGTACAATTGATGGTGTGTATTTATCTTCTTTTTAAAAAGCAAAGTACGTATTGCATCTTTTAATTTCATCTCCAACACTCCAATCCTATTGAACTTAAACTCTCATTTTTAGAAATCTGCGATGGTTTCTTAGATACCTTTGATTAATCTTAGAAACCAACTAATGAAATGTATGTAAAAACCAATCACAATATCCCATATCTCTATTCCATATTTTAACTTATTCACACTTTATTAGCAATTCATAACCTAGCATTGATTCTTATCCGGTTTGTTTTGGTATTATGCCTTTTCACTGCAATTCTTGCGAAAAATCTAATAGCTTATCTTTCCTTCGTTTTCACTATCTGGTATAATGAGGTATACTCTGATTGTTTAAAAAAGTGAGCCTCCAAAGTGTGCACTTGAATACTAAACAATTCGGATAAATTCTTCTAATTATGAAAACACTCATAGAAGAAACAGAAAATTGTACCAGATAAAAGGAAAGGAAGATAAAACATTGAGTTTTTCTAAAGACTTTATATGGGGAGCTGCTGCTGCCTCATATCAGATTGAAGGTGCTGCAAAAGAAGATGGAAAAGGCATCTCCGTATGGGATACATACTCCCACACGAAAGGTAAAACCAAAAATAATGATCATGGTGATATTGCCTGCGACCACTATCACCGGTACAAAGAAGATATTGCCTTAATGAAAGAAATGGGAATAAAAGCATACCGCTTATCCATAAGCTGGCCACGGATTCTGCCTGAGGGTGTAGGAAGTATCAATGAATCCGGTCTTGCATTTTATAATCACCTGGTGGACGAGCTTCTCGCAGCTGGAATTGAGCCTTATATTACATTATTCCACTGGGACCTGCCCCAGGCAATCTATGATCGGGGTGGTTGGAAAAACAGGGATATCTCCGACTGGTTTGCCCAGTATGTGAAGGTTGTTGTTGATAGTTTATCAGATCGCGTAACTAAGTGGATCACCGTCAATGAACCCCAGTGTCATATCCTGTTAGGACATGTAGACGGAAGTCACGCCCCTGGCGATCAGGTATCCATTCGTGATGCTTTTATTATGATGCACAATATACATCTAGCCCATGGTAAAGCGGTACAGACGATACGAAAATTTGCTAAAAAACCAGGCATTGTAGGATATGCCCCTAATCCGTGGCCTGGAATACCGTTCTCTAATAACAAAAACGATGTGGAAGCCGCAAAAAATTACTCCTTAAGTGGTACCACCCGTGGTTTATGGTCCAATACCTGGTGGCTTGACCCTGTTTTATCAGGAAGATATCCTGAAGATGGCTTAGCGTACTTTAAAGAAGATTTTCCCTTTGATATCATTCAGGGCGGAGATTTGGAGCAGATTTGTCAGCCTCTGGACTTTTTAGGAATTAATATGTACCAGGGGGCTATCATTCAGTACGACGATCAACATGGCTATATCGAAGTCCCAAGAAAAACCGGCTATGATAAAACCGCCATGAAGTGGCTGGTATTACCGGAAATTCTTTATTACATGCCAAAATACTTATATGAAAGATATCAGTTGCCAATTTATATTACGGAGAACGGCCTTTCTTTATCCGATTGGGTTAGTTTGGATGGTAAGGTTCATGACTTAAATCGAATTGACTTTATGCACCGTTACCTTAAAGAGTTAAAAAGAGCAACTACAGAAGGCGTTGATATCCGCGGTTACTTCTATTGGTCTGTTATGGATAACTTTGAATGGTCCGAAGGCTATAACGAACGCTTTGGGTTAATACATGTCGATTATGTTACACAGAAAAGAACCCTGAAAGATTCCGCTTACTGGTATCGTAAGGTGATTGAGAGTAACGGTGATATTCTTTAAAGTTATTCTCTATTTGTTTTTTGTTATTATCTTAAAGACATCATATATAAACAAAAAATTATTGTAGTTTACTTATATTAGATTGGTTTAACATAAAAACCTCATAAGACGGGACATAAGGTTTCCCCTCATGTATTGTTTGGAAAGCATATTATTTACTCCAAATAACTTGTAGGAACCCTTATGTCCCGTCTTTTAATATGTTTATTATAAACTGTTAGTTGAAGGAAATAGGTGATAGTCTAAAACCCTCCCGATAATTAATATATTTTAGTTCTTTTTGTCACTTTCTGTATTATTTTGCATATAGTAAAGTAAGGACTTGGATATAACCTATCCATCCTGCCATAGCTTATAACAAGTTATGGGTTTATAAAAATAATAAAAGGAGGAAGAAGTATGAATTATAATATAATTGCACATCTTTCAGAATTTATTGGTCAGACGGTTACAGTATTCACTACTAGCGGTGGACCTTCCGGCTGCGGCTTTACTGGTGTTCTTTTATTCGTTAACCCTTGTTATATTCGTTTATCTACCCAACAAGGAACACCACCAACAAGTCCTTTAGCAGAAAACATCTGCCCGAAATTTGCTGCTGATACACAGGGACAGGGAACAGGTTGCCATAAACCGAAACCTATACCACACTTTGTAATTGGTTCCGTATGTGATATACCGGTAGATAAGATAGCATCCTTCTGTCATAACGCTATATAATAAGGTTTTATAACGAAAAAAGCTATTTCATTAATATTTATGTCTTTCTTTGTCACAACATGTAAAACCATTTCATATTATGATATTAGGATATGAAAACGAAACGTAGGTATCCAAAACTTTAAAATCAGATTGGAGGAAAAATATATGTCATTATTAGGTTACAATAATAATTATGGAGGAAATATGAGTTTAGTACGACATCTTTACGAGTTCATCGGTCAGACCGTGACTATCTTTACCACCAGCGGCGGACCTTCCGGCTGCGGTTTTACAGGTGTAATACTCGCTGTAAATTGCAACTATGTTAGACTGGTGACACAGCAGGGTACACCTCCTACCAGCCCACTCAGTGAAAACATCTGCCCACAATTTGCAGCCGATGAGGCGTTCGACGGCGGTATCGGCGGTGGCATCGGTGGCGGTCTAGCAGGTGGTATCGGCGGTAAAGTTGGCGCAGGCGGCGGCGGAATCGGTGGCGGTCTAGCAGGCGGTATTGGTGGCGGTATCGGTTGTGGAGGCTGTCATTATCCTAAACCACAGCCATTTGTAGTTGGTTCCGTATGTGATATCCCGATTGATAGGATTGCAGCCTTCTGCCATAACGCAGTATAACGATAAGTTTATACCAAAGAATGAGTAATATAGCTGAGCCGGCAAGATGAACCAGCAAGCGGCTTCACTTGTCATAAAAATGGGTTGTTTTCTACCTCTGCTTACCGTATATGTTACGATAATACAGCGTGGGAGACATCCCTTTTTTATACCAAGTCTTTTTCCGAATCTTTCAGTCTTTAATTTCCTTAAATGTCTTCTGACCTAAGAAATCCTGCCTGCGGATATTTTAAAAGTCGATCCATAACCCCTTGATGGCATCCTCGAAATTGTGCTGTTAGATCCTGTCCTGCTATTAATCCGTTATGTAACCCTCCTACCCAAGCAGGAGCTGCACTAAGGTCATAGACCACATTATTAACCGCGACATAGATTGGTTTTCCTTCTGTTCCATCATAATAAGCAAGTTCTTGTGGAGTGAATACCTGTAACTGTGCCTCTTTGGTCTGGGTCTCATTCAAAATATGAGACATAGGTATCTGAGGTTCACTTACTGCCTGACTTTTCTGTACAGAATGAAGATTGTTATGATATTCTTCCTGCCATACTGAATAACGCTTTATATAATTAATTAGAGTATTAACTCGATCATCTATCTGCTTCTGAAAATAATTACTTTGATAACAGGAGGTGGCAAATACCTGCATCTGACTAAAATGGCACATTTCCTTAATATAGCCATCAACCATCCTCCTCAATTCATATTCATCCATAACAATTCACCTTTCTAATGATATATTGTACCAATCTGACATGTAACTGCTAAATTATTATTCCTCTGTCTTTACATAACATTCCTTATATATGTATATTAATCCGATACAGTAAATTTTATAGGTCTTATAGAATATATATGCCTATTTTATGCAAGAACTTCTCCTAATACAAAGTTCTAGATAAATCTACTCATTCAATGTGATATTATCACAGAGGAAAAAATTAATCGTCTGTTATAATGAGCCGACTTGTTAAAGAAAGGGAGGATAATGTGGTGAGAGATATTATAATAATGGGCAATGGCCGGCAGTTGTGAAATTAAATCCAATCCTTACAGTTCAACCATATACAGTGCTATCCTAGGACTACAGTTATCTACTTGATACTACTTGACTTATAAAGAAAGAGGAGAACAATGCGTAATAATAAATATTTATACCTGATAACTATTACTTACTTTGCCCTTGGCTTTGTGAATATACATTTTGCTCTTTTGGGATTGATTTGTATGGCAATACCATTCTACTTGCTACAAAAAAACAAGAAAAAGACATGGTGTCAGGGCTACTGCCCGAGAGCCAGTCTGTATACTACGGTCGGTAAACATAAAAAAAATTCCCGTAAGACACCGGTTTATTTTACTAAAGGTAATATGAAGAAAATCGTTCTGGCTTATTTCTTCGTAAGTCTGACAGTGATATTAATGTCAACTCTAGGTGTGGCAATCGGAAGGATCCCCCCTATGGATTATCTAAGGTTTCTTCTTGTCTTTAAATTACCTGTAGATTTGCCTCAGATTATTGAAATAACTAATCTTGCCCCATGGGTTACGCATCTTGCCTACCGTTTTTATTCCATGATGATGACTACCTCCATACTTGGTCTCTTACTGGCACTCATTTATAAACCCAGAACCTGGTGCACCATATGCCCGGTTGGTACTCTATCCGATGAATATCTTAAAAGCAGAAAGAAAGTGAGTAACCGTCCTGTTATTCATAAAAATGTTGAAGCAGAATAATGCAACTATTATAATAATAGTAAAATTACATGGACTATTAAACAGAGGAGGCGTGCTATGGATTCCTATATTTTATACAGTATAACTGTTGTATTCCTTATCTTTTCCATATATAAAGATAAGAAAAAAACAAAGATGGCATTAAAAAAATCCTGGAAGGCGTTTGAGAATATATTACCCCAATTTCTGGTTGTAATCCTATTGGTCGGTATTATGCTTGCGGTCATAGATACGAATACCATCTCTAAGATTATCGGTTCCAAATCAGGTGGTTGGGGAGTCATCGTATCTGCTGTGATTGGAGCGATAACCCTTATTCCGGCATTTGTTGCATTCCCAACTGCAGCTCTCCTCTTAGAGGGCGGTGCTGGGTATATGCAGATTGCAGCATTTGTATCCGCTCTTATGATGGTCGGAATCGTAACTCTACCGATTGAATTCAAATACTTTGGTAAGAAAATGGCCATTCTTCGTAACACTTATGCCTTTCTTTTCTCCTTTGTAGTGGCTTATATTATCGGGATCGTTATAGGTTAAAAAAGTGCACCCTAAATCACAAAGACAAGAGATACTTAAAATATTATATTCTGTAATGGAAATTGAAAGGTTTTTAGAATTTGAGCTGTCTAAATTGACAGCATGGAGGGTTAATATGAAAAAGTTTTTCAAAAGATATCGCTCTTTTCTCATTGTATTGGCTTTACTATTGTTAATAACACTAATAAATAAGAAAATTGGCTTTAAAGCCTTTGATATAGCTACCTTCTCCATGAAGGAAATGTTATTGGTAATTCCTCCGGTTTTTATTCTTCTGGGCCTACTGGATATTTGGGTACCCAGAGAGACTATGATAAAATTCATGGGAGAAGGTTCCGGTTTGAAGGGAGTACTATTATCCATTCTCTTAGGTTCCGCAGCGGCAGGTCCTCTCTATGGAGCTTTTCCGGTTGCTGCCGTATTCATGAAAAAGGGCGTAAAGTTTATGAATATCTTAATCTTTCTGGGTGCCTGGTCAACAACAAAGATTCCTATGTTCCTTTTTGAAATGTCATCGCTAGGTACTTCGTTTGCAACAACCAGGTTGCTGATTGATATTCCCGGTATCATTATTATTGCATATCTCCTTTCAAAATCAGTATCGAAAGACTATGTGAATAAGCTTTATGTTAATGCAGAAAATTTATAATATTCGGTAATATATAACTTAATAAAGGAAACTTTATAATTTAACATTTTAAAAGGAGGAAAAATTTGAAACTTACGAAAAACATTTTTTTACTTTCGATATCAATATTAGTTCTAATGACCCTAACCGGATGTTTTAACTATGGCAATATGAATGAGCCAAGGAATGATATTAAGACCTCTGACACAGCTGATGATACAGACAACACGGGCATAACTGGTGAAACGAACTCCTTAGTAATGGAGAAAATTACAGCTGAACAGGCGAAGGAAATGATGGACCAGCAAGAAGATATAATTATTCTAGATGTACGTACTACACAAGAGTTTAATTCCGGACATATCGAGGGAGCGGTTCTTATTCCTGATTATGAATTAGCCGAGGTTGCAGAGGAACAGCTAAAAGATAAAGATGCTATCATATTGATTTATTGCCGAAGCGGGAATCGAAGTGCCCAAGCTGCCAATACTTTGCAGGAACTTGGTTATACCAATTTATATGATTTTGGTGGTATCATAGACTGGCCGTTTGATATTATCAAATAATATAGCGATGGTTGAATATCAAGAAATATGATAAAGTACATTAACAATGGATCTGTGAAATATAGACATCGAAATCGATTCCACCTGTATCATAGGTGAAATCGATTTCGATGTCTTTTTATTAGAGATAACGAAGCTGCTGCTATAAATTAATATTTCATATGGGCACTAAATATAAATTGGTAAATATACTTATATTTTTTATGTAATATAACAAATTTCTAATGTGTTTTATATTGTATTTCAGTAATTTTAATGATAAAATTAGAATAATAAGTCATAAAAGGTTGCACATAATATGTTTTTGTATTATTCTGTCTGCTACCGATTATTAGTGACATCCATTATTTATGAATAAACAGGGAGGGTTTCATATGTCCGAGCAACAAAACAGTAAAGTTAAAAATCGAAATAATACAAGATTTTTAATCTTAACTTTAGCTTTTCTGATTTTAGTTCTTATGGTAGCACTGTCGCTTTTGTTTTTATCTGACAGGGAGGGAGTAAAAGATTATATTCAATATGGATTTATTGTGATCATCGTATTATTTGCCTTGGAACTAATTCTGTTGTTAAGATTCTTCGCTTCTATTACCTTGGTTGATAAAAACGCTAATTTATTATCCCAAGGAAAGCTGAATATCAGTGATATTAACGCTGATAAAACCAAGGGTCTTGAATCTTTAACAATTGCATTTAACGAAATGAAGAGAAATTTATTAAGCTTTATCGAATCAACAAAGAGCAATGTGATAATTCTGTCTGATGCAGTAGATAAGGTAACGAAAAGCCTTGACATGAGCTATAAAGGCAATGAACAGATCGCCTCCAATATGAATATCGTAGCAGAAAAAGCTCAGGATCAGTTAAAAATTGTGAAAGATACCTTGGACCGGATTCAGGAAGTATCACAAAGAACCAATAGCATTACTACGAGCCTCGCGAATATTGAAGGCTTTGTTGAAAATACCGTTAATATGGCAGAGAACGGTTCCGAACATTTGGATAAATATAATGAGCAGATGGATGTTATCTCCACTAACCTTTCTGATACTTCAACCTTTATTGATACCTTAAACTCACATCTGAAAGAGATTGATCAGGTAGGCGGTCTTATTATCAATATTACAGAACAGTTAAAGCTTCTTTCCCTTAACTCCGCTGTTGAAGCCGCAAGAGCCGGTGAGGCTGGTAAAGGCTTCGTAGTTGTAGCTCAGGAGATGAATAAGCTATCCTCACAAACGAGGGACAGCATTGGTCAGATTAATAAATTGTTGAGTAATATTCTTAATTCAAATGAAAAAGTTAGCGAAAGTATTGATAGCTGTGTGGAAAGCTTTAACATTAGTAAAGAAATTTTCAATTCCGTGAAGGATTCCTTCTATACTATCAATAAGAATGCCAATATCCTTAACGAAGATATGAAAAAGGTATATGAAGAATCCCGCTTAATAAACGAAAACACTAAGGGTATTAATGAAAAAGGATTAATTCTTCATGATGCATCCAATGAAATATCATCTATTACTCAGGATGTGGCTGCCGTTACCGAAGAAGAACTTGCAGAGAACGAAGAGATTAATAATCAAGCCCTATCCCTGCAAAACATGCTGTCCAGTATAGAGAACCTGTTAATGAGATTTAAAACCTCTATCGTTCCTGTAGATCAGGTGAGTCCTAAGAGATTAAAAATTGTGATGCTTAGTCCCCTAGACCATCCCTTCTGGCACGGTGTAAGACAGGGTGCATTATATGCCAAAAATGAATTAAAAACGAAAAATGTTGAGGTTGAATATATTGGTTTTGAGCATGTGGACGATAGATTTAATCAAACCCTGGCTGAAAGAATTAAGGAAGGCTGCGATGGTATCGTTGTTCCAGGATTTATCCAAGATATTGAAAATCATGTAGCTAATGCAAACCGCAAGAATATTCCGGTTATGGCGTTTAACTGTGATTTCGTAGAAGGTACGAAAAGATTATCCTACTTCGGACCTGATATTCATGCAGCCGGTTTAATGGCCGGAGAATTGGTAGTGAAAGCATTGGATGGTGAAGGAGAATATGCTCTAATCCGGGGTGGATTAGGAACTTCCATTAATAAAATCCGTAGAGATGCTCTGATAGAAGTAACCAAGAAAAAGAAAAAGATTAAATTAGTTGAAGAAATCGAAGCGGAAATAAATGATAATATTGTTTATAAGAAAACAAAGGAATCCTTGATGAAGTACCCGAATCTACGGGCTTTAGTTGTAGTTACCGGTGGCATCACAGGTGCAGCAAAAGCAATAGAGGAATTGGGGCGAATCGGAAAAACCGTTCTTATCTGCTTTGATTATGACCAAAAGGTAATGGAATTAATCAAACAGGGTATATGCTATGCTGCCATGGGACAAGATCCCTTCGGTCAGGGCCATGATCCAATCATTTCTCTATATAATTATATTATGGCTAACGAAACACCTGATAGTATTTCTTATACAAGAACAGAGGTTATTGATATTAGAAGTATCACTGAAAGTTAATTTAAAAATTGTTCTAAAATACTATAAAAAGGGCATCACTCTTTCATTATAAAAGTGATGCCCCTTATTGTATAAGTAATATTATTTTCTTACACACCCTATGGACCAACTAAGATTTAGGGTGTGTAGATTTCCTATACCAATCCTTACGAGTATTTTCTGCTTGCTTCATATGAATATTAAAGCCTCTGTCTTTCTTGGCTATATATGTGATACAATAATTTCCATATTACCTTTTAAACAATACGTACCGTAACCATAGGGCAGAATAAAATGATCCCCTTTTTTTATCTCTATTTGATCAATAGATCCTTTACCTTCTATTATACTGACATTTAAAAACTTAAATTCTTGCATAAATGTCTGTTCCCCATGAAGGCTTAGTTTACTTACCGTATAATATTTACATTGAATTAGTTCTTCCAATACGCAGTTCTGATAATTCGTTAACTTTCCTCTTACCGTTACATCCTCATGAGGACATCGGATCACATCTATGCTTTGCTCTATATGTAAGGGTCTAGGCTTTCCATTATCCAGTCTGTCATAGTCATACAGACGATAGGTTATGTCACTGCTTTGCTGCGTCTCCAAAAGTAAGGTGCCTTCCTTAATTGCATGTACTGTACCGGGATTAATCTGCAGAAAATCTCCTTTCTTAATGGGTTTGATACGGATTAGCTCCTGCCATCTTCTATCCTCTATCATCTTCCTTAGCTCTTCCCTGCTATCTGCATTATGACCAATTACCAGATTGCCATCTTCAGGGCAATCAAGTATATACCAACATTCGGTCTTACCGAGTGCCCCCTGCTCATGTTCCATGGCATATGCATCATCCGGATGGACCTGTATGCTTAAGTCTGCTTTGGCGTCTATGATTTTAACTAAAAGAGGGAACACCTCTCCCTCGACGTCTCCAAACAACTCCCGGTGATGCTTCCACAACCAACTTAAGTTTTTTCCTTCATATGTACCGTTTTTAACAATACAATCTCCGTTTTTATGAGCACTGATCGCCCAACACTCACCGGTATGTTCATCTGGTATATCATAACTAAATTCTGTTTTAAGACGGTCACCACCCCATATCATTGACTTAAATACCGGCTTAAGAAATATTATCTCGTTCATGGTAGACCCCTTTCTAATGTCCTGTGCATTAAGCCCGACAAAATTCTTAACTATATTATAGCAAACCGGCATTATATTTCAACAAGATGAATTATTTTTAAGTTACAGACTAACTTAATTGGTTACGTTAAACAGTAAAATTCACATAACATAATGACGCTTACATCTATATGTTTATAACCATGTCAATACAAAGTATATTCGAATCCTGTCCATTAACCTTATAAGTACAAGAAATCGTTCTACATAAGCCTCCTGTCGCAGACGATATATATTCATGGGAAAAGTGTATTCTATCCTTATCTTTCACAGCTTGACGAAAATATTTCTTATCATCATGGTTATCCCCTGGTATTGCCGGATGAAAATCTTCATTATCTTCCAATTGAATATTTGGATGCATAATCGTATGACTAAGCTGCTTTCCGTTATCACCAATCACATAGACACATTCAATTTCATCTTTTTGTCTCACTATATCAATCAGTACCCTATCTATCTCAGCGGTTGAATTATTAATTCCCTGTAATTGATTCTTAAACTGCTCTATCCATAACAAAATCTTCTCCTTTTCCATCTCCCTTCTCTGTGGATAATTTTTTATCTGACTCTTCAAACGATATCCACTCAATACACTTCTTAGTTGAGATGATATATCGTGAAGATTACATGCTTCAGCAGAATTTTCCTGTGCATAGGCTGCATTGTTTTGTACAACCTCCGAGATATTCGTGATTATTGCAGAAGTATCTTTAAGACTTTGTGCCTGATTTTCGGAGCGCTCCGCTATCTCTTTACATAAATGGGTGGTTTTTTCAATAGAACTTTGTATACTAATTAAACTATCCGCTGTCTTACTTGCTATTTCAGTACTTTCCTGAGTTGTATGTATACTGTTATTAATAAGTGATATTGTTTTTTCAACCGCTTCTTCACTTTTTACAGCTAGAATATTAACTTCATTAGCAACCACTGAAAAACCTTTCCCCGATTCTCCGGCCCTAGCAGCCTCTATTGCAGCATTTAATGCCAGCAACTTGGTTTGTCCTGCTATTTCTTTTATTATATCAATAATATGTGAAATATCCTTAGATGAATTTTTTACGTTTTCCATGGATGTTAACATTTGATCCATATATACTCTTCCGGTTTTTGTTTCCTTCTTTATTGCCTCCATACCTATGGCCGCCAACTTTGCATTTTCTGCATTATTTACGGTCTGCTCCGTAATCTCATAGACTGTGTTTGACAAGCTGCTAATTAAATCTGCTTGATTTGATGCATTATTAGCAAGAACAGAGGAAGCCTTTTCCATCTGATCAGACAGAATATCCATTTGATTGGATAGCTTTAATATTTTTTCAAATGATTTATTCAACGATTGTTTTATTTTATGAAGAGCACTTCGTATAGGAAGAAAATCTCCTTGATAATTAATGTCTTTGTTCAATGTAACCGCCATATTTCCCGCTGACAGATGTGATAAAACATGGGAGACTTCATTAATATATTCATTAAATGATCCGCTGATAAAGCTTACATCTTGTGCCAGTTCACCCAATAAAGTAAATTCATTCGCGTTAACTTCAATATCCAAATCTCCTTGTAATAGCTGATTGGTTATTATTTTAATATTTTCAATTTCCTGGTAAAACCCGAAATCCTCTTTGTTACTTCTTTTTCCTGTCTTTCTAAACATAGCAAATGCTCCTCTCTTGTAAATTAGCATAAAAAAAGCAACGGATTTACTACTCCGTTGCTTTTTTAAATATAAACTATGATTGTTTCTATGTCAATAGTTTTAATTATTTCTCTTGCACAAAAGGCAACGGTACCTGCTCCGTTGCCTTCTATGCAAACATGTAACTATTATATTAACGAAAAAAAGTATGATGAATACATTTTCATTACGGTTTGGCATCGTATCATTACTTTGTAAGCCAATGTGGATTGCTCCTATACAAATTTGAGCAATTGCCTTCATCTATTCTTTTACTTGGCTCTCTCGTACTGATAGGGCCATTTTATATCACAGCCTAACTCATTTGCTGCACGAAGTGGCCAATACGGATCACGAAGAAGCTCTCTTCCTAAAAACACGAGATCAGCCCGTTCATTTTGAAGGACTTCCTCCGCCATCAAAGGAGATGTGATAAGTCCTCCTGCTATTACCGGAAGTCCACATTCTTTTTTAATGGTTTCCGCATATTTTACCTGATAACCCGGATATACATTCATTCCTACATTCACAACTCCACCGGAGCTGACATGGACAATATCTATACCATAGTCTTTCACCATATTTACCATCCGAGCAATACTATCATCATGGTTACCACCCTTGCCGTAATCTTCAGCAGATACTCTTACAAGGATTGGTTTCTCCTTTGGCCAGACTTTTGTTACGCTTTGAAGTATTTCCTTTAAGAATCTGGAACGGTTTTCTTCACTGCCACCATATTCATCCGTTCTCTTATTCGTTAAAGGAGAAAGAAATTCACTGATCAGATAACCATGGGCTGCGTGTATCTCAATTACATCAAAGCCGGCAAGATCTGCTCTACGAGCCGCTTCCCCAAAAGCTAATATAACCTTTTTGATTTCCTCTTTCGTCATCTCTGCCGGTACTCTATATTTATCACTAAAGGCTATGGGACTGGGGGCGATGGAGGGTTCCGCTATCACTTCTGATTTACGACCCGCATGAGCCAATTGTATACCAACCTTAGCTCCATGCTTTTTGCATTCTTGCACAATTTTTGCAAGCCCATCAATCTGTTCGTCCTTCCACAGACCTAAATCCCTGTCCGTAATCCGACCCCTATTCTCTACACCTGTTGCCTCCAGAAGAATCAAGCCAACACCTCCGACAGCTCTTGAGGCATAATGTATAAAATGCCAGTCCTTTACTAAACCAGCTTCATTAGAGCTATACATGCACATAGGTGCCATTACAATTCGGTTCCTAAGTTTTAGTTGTATTAAATTATATTCTGTGAATAATTTCGTCATTGTCATACCTCCATTGTAATTCACAATATAATCGGTCGAATCATTCAATATTCCTAATATATATGAATGGTATACTCAATTAAAAACCATTGTTTTAGTTTAACATTAAGAAATTTATTACTTGTAAATACTTCATATACTCTAAACAGGTACTACATCTTCTGCTTCCAGTCTCTCTAATATAAATCTCATAGATTCATTAAACTCTTCTTGCGAGGAGTTTTTAAAAATCAATAAATCGTCACTGACATCAGGGTCATCCAAGGTAGTTGGAATATCAAAATTACACCCTGCTATGTACTCATCCCAATTCGCTAGTTTCCAGATATCCCTGTCCGAATTACGTTCTATCATTCTCTGTCTGCATACCTCAATAGAAGTTTCAACCCAGATAACGACTAAATGCGCATCTTTTTGTTTCAATTTGTTTTTTAAATTCATAATATAATTAATATCTCTAATTTCTCTGGAAAAGGGAGCATTAATTAAAACCATATCAGAATAATCGAGCGCTTCCAATGCCAACGCAACAATCGCTTCATATTCGTAATCGCGGATATTTTCTTCAAAAAACTGTGAACTTCTGTTATAGGGTTCACCTGCTATCTTAAAAATCTGTTTTGATAAACAGATTAATGTATCCTTATCAAGATATACTATGTGCTTCAGGGACTTAGCCAGTTGCTTTGAGACGTATGTTTTGCCACAAGCCGGGGGGGATGTTACTAAGATTAACTTTTTCATGTTTCATTCCTCCTAACGTTAGTAATAATTAGTCCAACTTATATAAAGTATATGCAACCGGCTTGTAATCATGCTTCTCTTAACAGAAAAGCTTTTCGTCGGCCAAAAATTCACAAAAGATTGTTATCTACACAAAACAATTTAATCTTTATTTTGAAATATCCAGTACTGCAATAATCTCGACTTCACAAAGTACATCCTTAGGTAATTTCTGCGCAGCTACACAGGACCTCGCCGGTTTCCCTGTAAAATACTGTGCATAAATTTCATTGAAGGCAGCAAAATCATCCATATCTTTAAGAAAACAGGTTGTCTTAATCACATTCTCAAAACCTATTCCGGCTGCACCAAGGACAGCAGAGATATTCTTCATTACCTGCGTTGTCTGAACCTTGATATCTCCCTCTACAAGCTGTCCGTTCTCCGGATTGATTGGTATCTGACCGGATGCAAACATAAGATTACCATGAATTAGTGCTTGGCTATAAGGTCCGATTGCTGCGGGGGCCTTATCGGTTTGAATTACTTTAAACATAAAAATACCTCCCATTCTGGTTTTCTTTATATTATAGTTATCATTGGTAAAATTAGCAAGGATATATTTTTGTACACATATATTTTTGTATTGATTAACCTGAGAATTACATGGCCTTCCTTAAGACTTCCGTATCAGTATAACAAAGGAGTAAGTAGAGTCCTTTTTGTCTCTATAAAATAACAATCCTACTGTATATTCTATAAATAGGTTAAAAGCATGAAAGGCCACCCAATTGTCTTTCATGCTCTTTAACTTAATGCAATATGTTTTCTATTATATAATCTGTTGTTTATATAAAATAACATGGATCGACTATTGTAGATAAATCAGGCAGAAACCTCAATTGATTGAGATATCCTATCTGTTGACAACGCAATATTATATCTAAACGAATTCACAGCTTCCCTTCCAATTGAATAATACTCCACCTCCGCTTTTCTCATAGCTTCAAGCTCATAAACATTCCTTCCATCATACACAATAGGTGTCCTCATAAAGATACGGAATAATACCGGATCCATCATCTTAATCTTACCCCACTCTGTCAGAATGAAACATACATCAGCATCGTCAATGGCATCTTCAATATGATCCGTATAGGTTATCCCATTGCCATGCTCCCCTTCAGGAAACAGCTTTCTAAAATTAGCTTGTCCTACGGGATCATAGGCAAAGATACTGGCACCTTCCTGTAAAAGTTTTGGTATATAATAGACGGCTGGAGATTCTCTACAATCATCCGTACCAGGTTTATAAGTAAGACCCAGTATGGCCACCTTCAACCCCTTAAAAGACTTTACTCGGTCAAAGGCCTTCTGATATAGTTTATCCTTCTGATCATTATTTACATCGATTGCTGCTTTTACGGTACGAAGTTCATAACCATTCAGATTCGCCATATATGAAAGAGTTTTGGTGTCCTTTGATATATTGGGGCCTCCATATCCGATACCGGCACCCAGAAACTGTAAACCAATCCTTTTATCAAAGGCAAGCCCCTGTGAGACTTCTTTTATATCAGCACCCATTCTCTCACAGAGGTTAGCAATATCATTCATATAGGAAATCTTAAGTGCAAGAAAACTGTTAGAGGCATACTTCATCATCTCTGCGGATTTTCTACTTACGCGTAGTATAGGGCTTTTAAAAGGCTCATAGACACGTCTTAGAATTTCCTCAGCCCATTCACTTTCAGTTCCTATTACAATACCCGGCACCTGTAGTGTATCTCGGATTGCAGTACCTTTAGCGAAAAATTCTGGATTATAAGCTATTTCAACTCTGTACGAATTTACCGAAAACTCTGCTACAATCTGATCGAGTTTATCACAGGTTCCCACCGGAACAGTGGTTTTTATTACAATCAGACAATCTTTCGCTACAATAGAAGCTATCTTCTCAGTTAATGATGTTATATAGGATAAATCAACTGATCCGTCCGGATTCTCCGGAACCCCTACATCGATAAAAATAACATCAGCGTTCTTATATGCTGCTTCCTCATCCGTTAAGTAATCAAGTCTATCTCTTGCATAATTTTTCTTCATCAGCCTAGCGAGATCCGCCTCATAAATCGGAGATTCGTTTTCTTTCAACATCTTTATTTTAGCTTCATCAATATCTACACAAGTTACATGATGACCTACTTCGGCAAAACATACGCCGACAACTAATCCTTCGTATCCGGTTCCTGCGATTGCTATGTTAAACATCTTTACTCATCCCTTCCATTTTAGAGTTATATATTTTATATGTATCTTTATAAAAATCGTAAAGTTTATTACTTCTGTAAATAGTGAGTCATACTACGTTCGGATAATGTATCTCGTAGAATATTGTACTTATATCTAAGATAAAGATTGTACAGTAACAAAAATAGTGTTATAATTCTTGTAATATTTTTACATTTGGAGGTTTCTATATGAATTACCATAGTCAGATATTAATTACCTTGTTATCAAACGCAATTCGAGGTCAAGAGCCAAGTATCGAGATCAATAAAACCATCGATTGGTATGAAGTTTATGAAGAAGCTTTAGCACATCAGGTTCATACCCTTATATACCCCTGCGTAACCCGGCTATCTCCAAAATCTAAGCCGGACCCGGAACTACTATCCAAATGGGAAAAAGAAACTATGAGGTCCGTATCCGAGCAACTTCAGCATATAGATATCATAGGTCATGTTTTAGACACCTTATATCAAGAAGGTATCCAGGTTGTCGCATTAAAAGGTTTAATTCTAAGGGAATATTACCCTGAACCGGAATTAAGAACCATGGGTGACGCTGATATATTGGTTCATAGAGAGGATACAAACAAAGTTGGAAAAATACTGAACTCTTTTGGGTACGAGGAAGGTATATCCTCCAATAAGCACATTGCATATATTCATCAATATTACCCTTGTATAGAAGTACATTGGACACTAAGCAATCAGGAAAATAATAAATCACCGGTCTTTACCGGACCGATTTGGCAAAACACTAAAAAATCAGATCTATTAGGTAATACCACTTATATTTTATCGGATGAAGATCAGCTGTTACATCTTATCGTTCATTCCTTGAATCATATATATACATCGGGCTTTGGTTTACGTCAATTATGTGATATCACTCTATTCATTGAAGCAAAGATTAATACAATTAACTGGAGAAAAGTCAAGGCAGAAGTCATTCTTTTTAGCATGTATAATTTTGCATCATCCATTTTTATCCTATGTAAACGTCTATTTTTTATGAAAATACCTAATGATTTTATTGATGCTACCATTAACACTTCCTACATCGATATGCTTCTTCAGGACATCATTCATTCCGGTGTTTATGGAAAAAGAACACCGGAGAGAGAAGCTTGTTCAAGTATATTAAGATTCTTACATACACAAGGTTCAACTCGTCCTTTTACAGGCTTTCATTATAAACTGTCTTTTCTTTTCCCTTCTAGTAAGTGCCTTGGGCCAAAATATAATTATGCCAAAAAGAACCCACTATTACTACCCATCGCCTGGCTTCACCGTGGTATCAAAAACATAAGACGTAAAGAATTTATCACTCAGTCCTCTAAAATAAATGCCATTGGAAAAGAACGGGCTAAATTGCTTCACTGGCTACAACTTCGTTAATATGCTTCTCCTGTTCAATTAATTTCCCTTCATTTATTTTCCAAATTCTATGACAATATTCCAATAAGGAAGGTCTGTGCGTTATTATGATGCAGGTGCGACGAGGTTGTAGATTTATGATTGAATCCATAACTCTCTGCTCTGTATCAACATCCAATGCTGAGGTGGCTTCATCTAACACTAAAATCGGCGATTTACGAAGAAATGCTCTAGCAATTGCTATCCTTTGGGATTGTCCCTCTGAAAGTCCATGCCCTCGTTCCCCAATTATCGTATCAAGACCCATGGGAAGTTTACTCACAAACTCCCAGGCATCTGCTTCCTTTAAAGCAGTAATCTGTTCGTCTGTAGTTGCATCTGGACAACCTATACTTAGATTATATGAGATTGAACCGGATAATAAGGTATTCCCTTGAGGAACATAGGATATCATGGAGCGTAAGGATATATTTGTCTTATACCAGTGATTAATGGAAATGCTACCCTCATTGGGTTTATATAGTGACATCAATAGATGTATTAAAGTCGTTTTTCCTTCCCCTGAAGCTCCAATTAGTCCGATGATTTCACCTTGGTTTATTTCGGTTGTTATATTCCTCAATACAGGATTCCCTTCTTTATATTCAAAGCTGACATCATCAAAAGTAATATTACGAATTCTTATACCGATATCTAGTAAATTATTATTATCATCTTTACTAAGTTCCTCAAACTTCATTACTCTTTTTGCGGATGCAGCCATAGAGAACATCTGAGGTAGTGTTTGGGCTAGACCCATAAATGGTTGTTGTATCTGACCAACTAACTGAATAAAGGCCGTGAAAGTACCAAAGGAGGTTGTACCTTCGGCAAGGCGCATTGCCCCCCATCCGAATACAATAAGGTAGCTCACCCAATATCCGCCGGTCATCATGGAACCGGCGCTTACACTGGTTAAATTACTTTTCAGATACAATCGTTTTTTTTCGTCTTGTAACTCCTTTAACCGTCTGCAACTTCTCTTCTCATGACAAAAGGTTTTTAGAACCAGCATATGTTCAATACACTCCTGCAAATACGAGCGATACTTACTCTCTGCTTCTTTAGCCTTTATATTAATTTTCATATAACGTTTTCCTATAAATTGGCTTAATAAAATTGCGACCGGAACTAATAAGAGAGCAAAGATAGCAAGGAACGGATCATATATTAATAATGTAATAAAAGCAGCACATACTCCTGATCCTAATGTAATAATCTCAGGCAGGTCTTCAACAATTCCGCTTACGATACCGCCGATATCGTTCGTCATCCGTGTCATAATATCGCCGCTATGATATTGGTTATATTCTGTCCATTTGACCTCTGTTAACTGTAAAAACAGTCTTTCCCTCATGTTATTGGACATGGTTTCGGAAACACGAACTGACAGCATGGAAACAGCTGCTTTCATAAATACCTGTATTAGTACTATCCCCAGCAAAAACAACCCAGATATTAAAGCTTGATTTAACATCCCACTTATTGCAAAATCAATTAGTTCTTTTGAAGCAATAACCATACCGACCCCGCAGAGCGAGAGTAGAAAACTCATTATGAATATAATAAACAAGGATTTTATATAAGGGCGGGCCTGCCTTGCGATCCAATTAATAATTACTATAATTTTTCTCAAGACAAGGATCCTCCTAATATTCGGTGATAGATTTTACGAATAACTCTGCAATAGGTCATTATTATGAATCTGCGAAAAGGAAAAAGTAGTATCCAGTTAAAAGACAATATCCTCCAATAAAGATTGGAACAGGATATACATCTGCCCTCACGCCATACATGAATAACTTTGGCAATGATCTGATCTTTTCGTATTGGTCCTTCAGATACTGTCTGTGCATCTCCACACATATAAAAGAAGTGCTTTTTTCTTCGTACAATTCGATGTAAAATATATTGTTTACTGTCCATCTGTACCAGAACAATATCTCCCTTTCTTATATTAGAATACTCGGTTGCTTTAAGTACTACACTGTCTTTATTACTTCTTAAAAAAGGGTACATACTCATTCCGGTTACAGTAATACGAATATGTTTTCCAAAATCTATTATTTCTTTTACAAAAGGGTATAGTGTTTTAAACTCTATATTTTTTATTTGACACATTGATAAACCAACTCCACCGCTTCTCTTTCCGGTCGGCACTTTAACAAATAGATTGGAACAATATCAATTATCTTTTCAATATTATACATAGCTATTTGCATAAGCTCCCCATCATAATAAGGTAGGAAACATCTCGGCAAAACTCGGGATATTCCCTCCCTGCTTTTAAGTAACTCTATACTATTCTCCTCGGACTGTTCAATCATTACGATTGCAGACAACGGAACACTGCAATTGGTACATTTAGGAGATGACCCATTCCAAGGAGTACCATGGACATAGACATACTCCTTTTCTATTCTTACTGCCGGCCTATCTTCATTTATAATCTTTGCCCCTTTTATCCTTCTCCATAATTTTGCCTGCGTACTCTTACCGGTACCGGAAGGAGCAGAGAATAGAATACCTTTTCCCTTCCAGTCAATGGCTGCCGCATGGATAACAATGCCATGTTGGAAGAGGATATGGTTTCTGAATAAAATTTCGCCTATCGGACCAGTAATCATAGATGTAATGTCCGAAGTGTTTTCAACATATGTGATAACAGCTTCATCCCATTTATGATTAACCTTTATCTGATATGAAACCTCGGTTGTCTCCATATCGAAAATATAGATATAATAACATCCATCTGCATTCGACTTGTACCATTTTATATTTTCATCCATCAATAGTGTACTATCCGGAATATTAACAATTTTTTTGTGTTCCATAAATAGCTTTAAATCTGCATCGTTACTTTTTTTTAGAATATATTTCTGTAATCTTTTCTTTATTTTATATTTTTGATTCGAGTTAATATTAGTAGAGACTCCGGCAATCATAAGCGTATTCGTCACAACTTTTTCCTCCGTTAACATCAAGCTATTACCTGCATTTGGGTTTTATGGTCTTATACAACCAGATATTCTAACTACAGCCACCACCATTTTTATATTTGGCAAAGCAGCCCCACCACCAGAACAACCAAAATGGGCGAACCCACCTTAATCTACAGGATGCAAGTCTCTCTTCTGAGCGAAGTTCAATCATTTCTAAAGTAGGTTTTATGTACTTTTTCATTCACTAATCCTCCTGTCAATTTATTATCCAAAGATAACTGATACATTTCACGAGCATACTCGCACAGATATGATGCCGGTTCAGTAAAGCTGCCTGTTTCGCTTTTTAATCTGGCTGGGCAGGACATACAGTAATCCCGCAAAGAGCATTGTTTACAAGTGCTACAAGTTAGAACACAAGAACACGCTTTCGTCATATCTCTCCATGCTTGCGAAAAACCCGTCTCGAATGGTAAAGTATAAGGATCATCCAATAAAGAGCAAGGAATCATTTTTCCGTCCCAGGTTATCCAAAAGGAGCTCTTACCATTATTACATTGAAATGGATGTCCATCATCCGGTTGTGCGACAAAATCATCTAATTCATCTTCAGAATTTTTATTTTGTTTTTCTCCTTTGGACTTTTCCATCTTGTTATGATAGTAATTATTAACACGCCATTCATATTGTACTAAATCTTTCGGATTTAGGCGTTCTCCCTCCGGGTTGGTACAAAACCCTTCCCGTCGCGGTGATATATAGTTAACAATACTTAAGTCCACTCCCCGTTTCTCTGCCAGTTCAGCCAACCGCTCAAAATCCTCCTGGTTCTCCTTTATAACACTTGTCCGAATCTGGACATTAATACCTTCTGCCAGTAATAAATCAATACCTTGTAAAGCCCGCTCAAAACCACTTTCATCACCGCATACCTTACCATAGGTCTTTGGCGAACCACCATATAGAGTGATATCAATTTGAGCGGGAGGCATACTACCCAACCACTTTGCTATCTGGGGGGTTATCATCGTTCCATTTGAATAGATAGACTTAATAAAACCCATCTTAGATAGTTCTTCATAGATATCTCTAAAATCCTTCCGAATAAAAACCTCACCTCCGGTGAGCAAAAGATACAGCATACCTGCATCCATTGCTTCCTCGGCTATTTTTATCCACTCTTTTGCCGTTTTTTCCATCGATATTGCTTGCTTATCCAGCGCATTGCGACATACATAACACATCTTACATTGTAAATTACATCTGGCAGTTAATTCAAACTGACCAAGGATCGGTATTTTCTTCTCCGCTGCTATGCACCCCAACTTATGGCTCATTACCCCCCATGTCATATCCATTGCTCTAATAACCCTTTCTCATGTAATGACGATATGAAATCATGAACATCTTGTTTGGCTGTTATTGCATCTATCTCATATTCTTCTGTAAGCACAGTAACTAGCTCCTCTTCCTTATCCACATTCTGCTCTAACTTTTTCCAAAGTAATGCGCCGCTTTCACTAAGACTTATTAGCCCGTTAAATTCTACTACTCTCTGACCAATCGGTACAACAATCCATGATTGCGCTACTTCCCTTAATAAAAACCCCTGTTTAATTCTCATTACTTTTCCCCTTCATCCCTTTAAATCATTTATTTACTCCGTAATATTCCACATACCAATCAGCAAATTTTTGTAGCCCTACATCAATCGGTGTACTTGGCTTAAATCCTATTACTTTGTCAAGTAAATCAACGGAAGCATAAGTTATCGGTACATCACCCGGTTTCATTGGTTCAAAGACTTTCTTAAATTCAATATTTCTACCTGTAGACTTACTCAAGCATTTTTCTAAAGTCTGAATAAATACCATTAATTTTTCCGGATTATTATTTCCAATATTAAATACCCTGTGATTTGTAGTTTTGTTCGGTGGAGAATCTATAATCTTCTCTATTCCCTCAATAATGTCATCAATATAGGTAAAATCTCTATATAGGTCATTCTTATAATCACCATTATTATAGATATGGATTGGCACTCCCTTAAAATAATTATTGGTGAAACCAAAATATGCCATATCCGGTCTACCCATCGGTCCATATACAGTAAAAAACCTTAATCCTGTCGACGGAATATTATATAAATGGCTATAGGTATATGCCATTAATTCATTTGATTTTTTTGTTGCGGCATAAAGTGACACCGGATGGTCCACAAAGTCACTTTCTTCAAATGGAACTTTTTTATTTGAACCGTATACAGAACTGGATGAGGCATATACAAGATGCCTAACAGGGAAATATCTGCAGGCTTCTAATATATGATAGAAGCCAATTATATTACTTTGTATATAAGCATCTGGATTATCAATGGAATATCTTACACCCGCCTGAGCCGCTAAATTAATTACAATATTAGGTTTGTGTTCCTTGAATAACTTAATGACAGTTTCTTTCTCTGATATATCACCTTTTATAAACAAAAAATTGTCATAGGCTTTTAATAGGTCTAACCGAGTATTCTTTAAATTTATGTCATAATAATCATTTATGTTGTCCAGTCCAATTACCCTATAGCCTCTTTCAAGTAGTTTCTTTGATAGGTAAAAGCCGATGAAGCCTGCTGCCCCTGTGACCAGATAATTTTCGTTGGTATCTAAGGATTTTAACGACATTCTTATTCTCCTTTATTAGTGAATGCATTGGTACTAGTGCTTGTTTTCTGCCAATGGCATAATATTCAATACCGGCATCCAACATTTGTTGTACTTCATATATGTTTCTACCATCAAAAACAAGCGGAGTTTTCATATGTTTCTTATAATCAATTGGATTTAACCCTTTAATCTCATCCCACTCGGTAAATATGAAACAAAGATTAGCATCGATTAAAGCATCTTCAACACTCTCGACATATGTAATTGTTCCTCTTTTTATCTTTCCCTCAGGATAGATTTTTTTAAAGTTATCAGCTCCAACCGGATCATAAGCGTAGATATCTGCTCCATTTTCTAACAACAAAGGGATATTATCAAGTGAAGGCGCTTCTCTCAAATCATCTGTTCCCGGCTTAAAAGTTAGACCTAGTACTGCTACCTTCAATCCATGAAAGGTGATTAATCTTCTGCTAGCTTTTTTGTACATTGCTAATTTCTGTTCCTTGTTCACATCAATCGCAGCTTTTACTGTTTTTATTTCATATCCATTCTGTCTGGCCAGATACTCTAAAGCCTTGGTGTCCTTTGGGAAACACGAGCCTCCATATCCAATACCGGCATTCAAAAACTTATCCCCGATTCGGCTATCATAGGACATTCCCTTAGCTACATCCTTAACATCAGCACCTACCAATTCACAGAGGTTAGCTATTTCATTCATATATGATATCTTAAGTGCCAAGAAGTCGTTAGAAGCATACTTAATCATTTCAGCCGATCTTCTATTCACTGTTACGATAGGCAGATGAAATGGCTCATAAATACATTTCAAAATATTCTCTGCCCATTTACTTTCCACACCTATAATGATTCTGGAGGCTTTTAGTGTGTCATGAACCGCTGATCCTTGCGCCAAAAACTCAGGATTTGAAGCAACCTCAACCTTTACATTATGTACTAAAAAGTCATTAATAAACTGTTCAACTTTGTCATTCGTGCCTACAGGAACGGTTGACTTAACAACAACCAAACAGTCTTTTTCAATTGACTCAGCTATCTGCCTTGCAACGGAAGCTATGTAAGATAGGTTTGCTGATCCATCCGGTAATTCCGGAGTTCCAACACCTATGAAAATTGCATCCGCATCCTTATAAGCAGCCCTGAAATCCGTAGTATAGTCTAGTCTACCGGCTTCATAATTCTTTCTCATCAAGCTTTCCAAATCCGCCTCATAGATTGGTGATTTACCGGACTTCATTAATTCAACTTTCTTTTCATCAATATCAACGCAGATTACGTTATGCCCTACTTCTGCAAAGCAAACACCTGCAACTAATCCTACGTAACCAGTTCCTGCAACTGCAATTTTATACATACTTATTCAATCCCTTTCAAAATTTTTATTCATATATATACTTCTTCTTACTTTTCTTGAAACAATCCTTTCTATTTTATCTAATACAGGAGCTAAATCACTTCTGGTTTCAGGAAAAATACAATATAATGATATAAAATATATAATTACGCAGATAAATATTGATATAATACTCCATATCAAATTATCGCTTACATGTTGTAAACCTAAAGCACATAATGCCATTATTATGGAGCAGAAAACAAATGGTACAATATTAAGTATCATTTTTCTTGGTGATATCCGAACCGTCAAATACATAATTGTAAGATTAACAATAATCATTTCTATTACTACAAAAGACCGTAATATGTATAGCATCTCAAAACCGCTTTTTGCTCCATACAATAACAGTGGTATCAGAACTACAATCTGAGTTACCTGAACCATAACCGATAATCTTGGTCTACCTACTGATCTGTAAACTTCTGAACAATAATTACTAAGAACTATTTTAAAAGAACTTATTAATGCCCATAAACCTATAAACTCAGATGCTTCGACCCATTGACTTCCTAGCAACAAATTTGTCATAAGTTTATGATACATAAATATTCCGACTCCCATAGGGATAACCAGCATGCCTACATGACGTTGAAATTTAAAAAATGTGTCTTCAAATAGCTTAAAGTTGTTTTGCATTCTTGATAAAGAAGCAAATAAAATCGGTGTAGTTGCTGCAGTTATCAGAGTCATTATTTGATTAACCGTATGCATTGAGGTTTTGTATAAACCGAGGTGATAAGTAGATAGAAAAACTCCCACAATAAAAATGCCTATATAATTTGTTAACCAGATAGAAACAGCTTCAACTAAAGACCATATGCTAAATGCTAGCATTTGTTTTAGAATATGAAACCGAAAAAACAAATTTGGTTTCCACTTCGATTTAACTGTTAGTATGATAGCATTGGAGAGATGACCGCATATTGTACCAATAATTAAAGCCCAATAACTTTTTAACATGATTGCCAATGGGATAGAAACAACCAAAGGTATTAGTACCGCTGTTATACGGACAACAAACAGTGTTTTAAACTCCAGGTTTCTCCTGTATAACGCCATCTGTATACTTGAAAAAGATGTAACAGGCAAAGATATGCAAGCCACCCTAAACGTTTTACCTAATCCGGGATTTCCAACAAGTGCTGCCAGGGAGTCACTAAATATGATAATAATTCCCCATAACAAAAAAGAAATCGTTAGATTCGTCCAGAAGGCAACCGTAGTACTTTGATACATCTCCTCATTTGAATTAAATTCATGCTGAACAAGATATTTTTGAAACCCCGAATCGGTGAACATATCAGCAAAACTAAATATCATTGCTACTGTAGCCACCACACCAAATGCATCCGGAGTTAACAATCGTGCAAGAATCATACTGGTTACAGGTGTAATCAATTTAGCTAAAATCTCAGCTAGACTTGACCACTTAGTAGCATTCCCAATTTTTTTATATATATTTTCCATTTTATCATTCCCTTTAAAGATTAACTAATCTTACTATTTATCCAATCTTTAATATTCGCTGCCCTTTGTTCTAGAGATAACATTTTAGCTCTCTTTAGTGAACCTCTTGATAGTTTCGTTCTAAGTTCTAGGTTACTCTTTAGCTCCTTAATAGCCATCGTGATCTCCTCTGTGCTATAAGGATTTATAAGTAATGCATTCTCTGAATCCAAAACGTCCTTATTAAACGGTAAATCAGATGAGATGATAGGTAAGCCACATGCCATTGCTTCTAATATCGCATTACAGCATCCTTCATTTTGTGTAGGTAGTACAAATACATCTGATGAACTTAAAAAAGCCGGCATGTCGGTTGGATTTATTTTGTCACAATACAAGATATTATCACCATTTGGTTTTAAAGGTCCACTCCCGGCACAAATTAATTTTACTTCAGGCATATCTTTTATTGCTTCTACCAGATTGTTTATTCCCTTCCGCTCTATAAATTGCCCCACAAAAGATATAATAAAATCATTTTGATCAAATCCAAATTTTACTCTGGCAAGAGCTTTATCTATTGGCAAAAATGAGCTTGTATCAACTCCGTTCACAAATACTTTTACTTTTTCGTCAGTAACAACATTCATCCCCAACAGCTTTTCTTTATTATAGGAAGATACAGAAATAACTCCTGCAACATTATTGATATCTTTTATGGTTTTTTTAATTCCATACTTTTTAATCGACCAATCTGAACTCTCGCCATATGCAATAAATGACGGCCTTTTAAATTTCTTACTTAATTTGCAGGCACATATACCCGGCATACATATAAAATGTCCATAGAATACATCTGGTGAAATCTTATGTTTTTCTATAATAGAGGCACAAGATTTATAAAAGAAATACAAACTAATATGCACGGGATTTAAACCTATTCTTTTTTTCTCTCCTAAAGATAGATATCTAGGATAGAATATATTAATTTCATTGCCGTTTTTACTATGTTCAATTACATGGGTAGTAAGACTATGAAACTTTTTTGATTTATGTATGGGTATTGGTGCGATAACCGTGCAATTAAATCCCATATCCGCTATTTTGACAACCAGATTTTTGAGAAACACATGTTTAGTCGGCTCAATACGATTAGGATATCTTGTTGCTATAAAGCAAATATTCTTCATTACATTCCCCTTTTAATCTATTCCCTATTTTTTTAAACGGAAAGCATTCTATAAGTTCGTTCTTTTTGCAATTTACTTGTTCCGGGCTTATTTTATAATTATCAATAATTGTATTTATACTTATATTATTGATTTCATTCTTATATACAGGACTATGTTCTAAATCATATCCTGAGTAATAGTCCTTAAACTTAAAACCATCACCTGAAGGTGCATCTGAAACAATTATATGTTGATTTGGTATATTAAAACTATCCGCTATAATTAAACCATGTAGACTACTTGATATTACATATTCACATGAAGCTATTTCCTTTACTACTTTAATGGGATCTGATTTGAGATCTATAATTTTGGAATACTTAAATTTATTATTTAAATCTCGAAATGCAATTTCATGCTGCTCTTTAAAATGAGGAATTATCCCAAGTTCAAACCGTTTTTGAATTTTGTTATCCAATAACCCCGAGGCTAATATCCCTCCATCTCCAGTTGGAATATTTAATCTTCTTCCTATCAATTCTTCTACACGTTGTTTGCTTAGATTCCCTCTTAGGGCACAAAATGTTATGTTTTTTCTAAAAAAAGGTGTTGTTCCATCATCATCACTTATAAATCCTGTTCCCCAGATATATACCGTTGGTAATATCAAACCTGATATCTGTTGAATTATTCTACGCTTAAAATTCTGTGAAAGGGTATATCTGTTTAATCCACTCCCTATACCACTTAACTCACTTGTAATTGAATTATGTTGGACTATATCATAACCAAAGTATTTTTTTATAATATGAATATTAAGCAAATCTCCCATATTATTAATGTGTGCGTAACTTACTCTCAGTTTTTGTTTCATCATAAATACCTTTCTCTGTATTTTTTATATAATACTTTTTTCTTATCTCTATATAACAAATTCCTAAAGCTAGGAATGTTATATAAAAAAATCTACTGTATGTTACAGTTGAATAGTCCATAATTAGAAAGATCGTATAAACCGAAAAAAACAAAACCTCATATTTACCGAATAAATTCTTAAATATTTCTTTGTACAAAAAGATATATATACCATAAAATGCTATTCCACCAAATAAACCTATTGTACATAAAAGCTCTAGATAATTATTATGCGCATAATAATCCGTTCTGTTAATTGTATTAAAATTACCGAGTCCTGTGCCAAAAAAGATATTCTTTTTAAAGTAAGTAATTCCTGTTTCCATTAGATATTCTCTTGTTTTTAGTGAATTATCTACTGCTGCTCCAGGGTTGATAAATGAGTTGACTAAGTACTCCAATCTATTCCCATATATCTGGTATAAGAAATCATTATTTATGGATAACCATATAATAAATATTGAAGTAACTATTGCTATCAATGGAAACACCAACTTTTTTAAGCTACTTTTACCTTTCCAATTTTTAAGTGTAATCACCATTATAAAAAAAAGAATTGGAACAAGTATACTTTTTCTACGACCCGATATAAAATTAAGGAAAAACATATAAGGACATAAAATAAAATATATTTTCTTTCTTTTTTCATAAAACATATACCAAATGATTAAAAGTAAAGTCGGTATTGATACATATGTATATTGCATTATCGTTCCATTCGTATAAGAGATATCTAATCCGCTAGCTATTAAATTATTAGGTCCTTGTAAAATCAAAACTATAGAACAATAAATAACACCTCCATACATTAAGCTCTTTAAAGCTAAATCAAGTGTATTGATATTTCTGATACATTGTGTGATAACAAAGGCAATAAAAAATGTTCTGATAATAATATTTAAATTACTCATGGTTACATTCTCATTAACCGTATATATTAATGTACTTAAACAAAATGCTATAAAGAGAATACTCCATATTAAGAACACCCTATTATCTAATTTATTTTTATAAGTAATAATTGATAAAACTAATATTATAAGAGGTAAAACTATACGTATTCCAAATAAAGTATCACTGGTATACAAGTAACTACTTTGTAATAATATTATCATTACAATTAATAGCTTATCTGTAAGAAGAAGCTTCTTTTTCTCAAGAATTATTTTCATCTGTTAACCCCCAACCACCTTAATTAATTCTGATATTTTACTAAGCCCACCTTCTAAAAAATAGTGCTACTTTAAAAGGAAAAAACGTAAGTAGAAAATAGAGAAATGATTGCAGTGTTATTTTTTCTTTCATCGCTACCCATGCAAATTTTCTTGCAGCGTCATATTGACCATTTCGCATTTCCTTTTTTGATAATAATAAAGCCATAATATTATTACGCATCTTTATCTGCTTCTTTGAAAGCTTTAAGATTAAATCTTTATACTTTGTATTTATTTGTTCAGTAGCTTTTAAATATTTATCTGTCTGCTGTGAGATCTGATTATTTTGCTTATAATTGTAATATTTTACACAGGGTTCTTTAACAACACCAACTTTTGTAACTTGACATATTCGTATCCATAAATCATAATCCTGTCTAGCATACAGTTGTTCATCAAAAAACCCACATAGCTTTAACAACTCCGATTTTACTAAAACGGTTGACGTTGATCCTACATAATTACGAATTAATATTTTTTGAGATAGATCACCTGATTCAGCAGGTATATAAAGATATGATGAATTTTCTTCAATATATATATTTTCAATTCCTGTGCATACTAGTCCTACTTCCTGATCAATCTTTATTATTTCAACTTGTTTTTGTATTTTTTCAGGAAACCATTCATCGTCATCGTCCAAGAATGCTATATATTCACCTGTTGCTGCTTTTATACCACAGTTTCTGGCATAATTTCCATTTCTGCCCGGATGATATGATATTAATTGTATACGTGAATCTTCATTCATAAGCTGATTTACAATCTCATCTGTCCCATCAACTGACCCATCTGAAACTATAATGATTTCTCTAACTGGGTATGTTTGATTTTGAACACTTTTAATTGCTTTTTCAATTAAATTAGCTCGATTATGTGTGGGAATAACAACACTTATATCCATCTTTAAACCTCCATTAAACTAAAAAACCTTTATTGGATATTACTATACTCATATTATAAAGATTAGATTTCTCACCCTAAGTTTTTAATAAAGCTATCTATTGCTTTTATTATTGTAAATGTATTAGATTGGTATAACTTAAAATTCCTAGAGGCTAACGAGCTTAATTTACTTTCCAAGTCACAATCAATACAGCCACAAATTAGCCCCATATTATCAAATTGATCTATAATCTGGATCTGATGATCATCTACATGTTCACTATATTTTACCAATCTAGGAACTCCTATGACTTTTTTTCCCAGTTTTACAGCAGTGATAATAGTGCCCGTTCCGCCGTGAGTTATCACAATATTACAATTATTTAACGTTTCAATAAACTTATCTCTGTTTAGAAATTGTGTAAACTCGAAGTTTTTTGGTATATAATCACTAAAACCAATCTGTGCAAAGACTTTATCTGTTATAAGATTATTTTGAACTAGTTTATCTATAGCTATTAACAGACGGTTAAATTGAAACTTCTGTGAGCCTAAGGTTACAAAAATCAATAAATCCCCCCCTTATAAATAGCTTTTGGAAATACTTTAATCATATCATCCCACTGAACATAAAACTGATCAGCAAATTTATATAATAATTTGCCTGTTTCTGTCGGTGTAGATACCTTTGCAAACGATTCAATATATATTAGTTTACCTCCTAATAGTTTTACTAATAAGCATATTGGTATTACAGCCAATACTCCTGTAGTAATAACTACATTCGGTTTCTCTTTCAGTATAATTACTAAAGATTTAATACTGTTAAAAACTATTTTTGGTATAAATCTAATTTCTTTTCTATTTATTTGTAATAAATAAAAGCTCTTAATATTATCTACACGAGATGAATATTTAGTTTTTTCGGTAACAATAAAGCTATCATATTCATCCATTATCGGTTTTAACATCATTAGCTGTTCGTAATGTCCACCCGAGGAAGCAGCAAAACATATTTTTTTATACATATAATCACTCTCTTATTTTATATAATTTAATTCTTCAGATTCTATTTTGCTCCTCTACCAAAAACCACTACACCTATTGTTTTAATCAGTATCTTAATATCCATCAATATTGACCAGTTATCTATATATTCCAGATCAAGCCGTACGACATCTTCAAAATCATTAATATCACTTCTACCACTTACCTGCCAGAGACCGGTAAGCCCTGCTTTCAATGCCAATCTTCTCTTGTGCCTTCCTTCGTATTGAAGGAACTCCTTCTCCGTGGGGGGTCTGGTACCTACCAGGCTCATATCTCCTTTTAGAATATTAAAAAACTGTGGAAACTCATCCAAGCTGGTTTTTCTTAGAAGCTTACCTACTTTAGTGATTCTTGGATCATTTTTCATTTTAAACATTAGACCATTCATTTCATTGTGAGCCATAAGTTCTGCTAATCTCTCCTCTGCATCCATATACATAGAACGAAACTTATAGATACGAAAACGTCTACCGTTTTTGCCAATCCGTATCTGAGAGAAGAATATAGGACCCGGTGATTCAATATAGATCACCGGAGCGATAAATAGTGTAAGAATTATTGTCAAGATACACCCAATCAAACCACCTATGATATCTAATATCCGTTTAAATAACATTTGGCTTTCATTGAATATCCGAGTACTAAAAGTGAGCACATTATATCCACTCATTTCTCTGACAACTTTTTCATTAATTTTTAAACCAAAGGTATTAATACTGATATCTACAGTAATTCCCATTGTTTGAAATTGCTGAACTATTTCCTCCAGATTAATACTCAATGTATTATCATTTGGTATATGTATAAACGCACCATCTAATACCTCCAACCTAGCCACATCAAACATATTATGAATGTCAGCCTTAACCTCAATACCTTCAATTCTTTGACCTATCATAGAAATATCCAGTATTGTAAGATATGTAATCTGATATTCCCATTCGTTTTCATTCATAAATTTTGCTATAACTTTTTTTACTTGATCTGAGGTGGTAATTATCATAATCTTATGACTGGAGCTGCTTTTTTTATAGACAGCCAGCAAAAGGACTTTATAATATTGTCTGGTGATATATGTAATAAGTATGTTTAATATAAAGAAACAAAAGAAAAATAATCTGGAGTAAGAACCTCCTTCTTGAAATAAAAACATTACAGCAGTTAAAGAGACTGCTAGAGCACAGTTAATCTTTAGAAGAATAAACATCTCCTCTAAAAACCCCCGCTTAAATAACTTACTGTAAGTATCATATATGTAATAAATTACAATGTATAACAAAAGAATTATGATTAGTGCTGATCCATATATTTTTGTATTTAACCATATATCTGTAATCTCCCCAAAACGAACCCACATAGATAGTAAAAAAGATATCAGGATGCAGAATAAGTCAACCAGAAGTAAATACTTATTAGGCAAATTCTTTTTCATCAAACCCATTGTAAATCACTTCCTTTACAAATAATCTGTTCTTTCTGGCAATGATAATACAAGTGATTATTAAAGTTAAGATTATCCCAAGGATTATCATCAAGGCATCGATATTTAATTTACTATTATTTTTTGCATTATTTGATATGTATAAATTATGCCCTTTACTATCGCTAATCTGCGTAATTTCACCTTCAACGTTAATATCAATACTAAGACCACATAATTTATATATTTCCTCTGAAAGATACACTACTACTCTTCTTCCATCAAAAGACATATCCTTTAGATCCTTCCTAGATTCTAGCCCTAAAACATTAATTAAATCATTAACTAATAACTGTGCTTTATAGGATATATCTATACTTAAATCAACTTTTTCATTACGCAAGTGTTGATTCAAATAATTATAATAGATATGGTATTGGGAATTTTGACTGTGAGTACTCCCTAAATTGATAACCAGATCTGAAAGCTGATTCATTAAAGACATTTCAGCATCGTTGAGACCATCCTTTCGTGATACATCAGAGTAATTGGAAATAGCAGGTATACTTCTATTTTGGTCTACTTTATTAAGTAATTTGGCAATATGAATAACACTTATAATGGCTATTAATATAAAAATCGTAATGAAAGGAAGCATAGAACGCTTTCTTTGCATTCTATTCTCTACTGGTTCTTCACTCTTATTTAATAATTGCATTTTTTCATCTCCCTATGAAACACTACCGGTTAACTATATCCATCAACTAAGTTTCTTTTTTGGAATTAGTCTTTTGTATTTAATATTTTTCATTGGTAAGATGATTAATAAAACTTTTATTCTAAGATATTAGTATGATTCATAGTACCTGTAATATCTTTTATATTTCTTTCCTTTATATCCGTAAGCCTTCTTATTTGATTCGTATTTATTAAGTACCGCCCCCAGAATACGGCTATGCGCTTTTTCCAATTGTTTTATAGTTCGTTGAGCGAATTTATAGCTGATGGCATTAGCCTCTATTACCATTACGATCCCATCACACTGTTCAGCTACTATGGCACTATCAATAACACTTCCGATCGGTGGCGTATCAATAATAATATAATCATAGATGTTACGAAACATTTTGATTAAATCAATAAAATTATCACTTCCCAGAAGTTCTGCCGGATTAGGTGGAATCGGTCCTGTAAAAATCATATCTAGATTATCAATATTCGATTTATACAAAACGTCTTCCAGACTGTTCTGTCCGGAGAGATAATGGGTTAACCCAAGTACTTCCCGGTCTGGTTTATAGCGCCCTACGATAACTGACCTTCTTAAATCAGCATCAATGAAGATAACCTCCTTTCCACTTTCCGCCATAGACATGGCTAGATTAAAGGATACATTTGACTTTCCTTCATTCGGTAAACAACTTGTTATACAGATTACCTTAATTTCACTTCCACAGAATTGTATATTCGTTCTTAATGATTTATATGCTTCATTACTTAGAAAGCTAAGCTGATTTATATTTTCAAAATTTACCTGTAACATTTTCAATCTCCTTTAACTAGCCAGTTCCGCTTTACTTTTGATTTGTTTAGACCTATGTAACCTCTTTTTACGATTTCCTTCTTCCAGAGGAATTACACCCAAGGTTGTAATCCCGAGATGTTTTTCAATATCATCTGCTGTCCTAATATTATCATTCATCATGTGTACAATGATGATTGCTAACGATGCAACAACAACTCCAGCTAAACCGCCGAATATGGTGTTTTTTGTAACATCCGGACTGGAAGGGTAGGAGGGAATATTGCCGTACTCAACAATATTGATTTTTTTAATCTCCATAATATTTACCATCTGTTCCGATGAAACATTTGCTATTTCATCGGCCAGTTGCTTCGCTAATACCGGATCACTGTTAACTACACTGATTTCCAAGATACGGGTGCCGTCCGGATTAACTATATATATCATATCTGCCAATTCTCCCGGTGACATATCGTCGATACCAAGGTTCTCAATCACTTTCTCCATTACCGGGCGGCTTGTTACCAAGATCATATAGTCCTGCGTTAACTGCGCACCTGACTGTAAATCTGAATAGGTTGTCTTTGACTCATCCTGACGATGAATTACATATATTGATGTTGTTGAAGTATAAATTGGAGTTATCATATACTGGTTGATAAGTCCTATAACTATTGCTCCTACAATACCGGCCATAATTATTATCCATATCTTATGTAATAAAACCGAAAACAGTTCTTTAATATCTATCTCTACTGCTTCATTGCTCTTAACATCCATTCTACTGCTCCTTATTAAGTATTATATTATCTTATTCTCCAGCATCCTCATCGGGTTCTCTTTCATTATTTTATATACGGCTCCCTCACCGTACTTCTTCTGCAACCGTTTTATTGCTGCTTTTGCGATTGGTGATCTTTCATCAGCTCCATGAGAATCAGTTCCCAAAAAATGTACCCAGCCTCGTTTTATTAGCTTATGGCAAAAGCTTGTCCTTTTTGAAAATCTTCTTACTGTACTTGATAGGTTAATTTGGATATATGCTCCTAACTTTATAAGTTCATGTACGAAGTCCGGTTTATTCACTAGATCTAAATATCTCTCTGCATGGGCAAGGATAGGTATATAACCCGCGTGAATACACTGACTGAGTCCCTTCCATATCTCTCGAAAAGTACTTTCCGCTAAAAACTCCACTAATATGTATCGAGTGTCATTGATTGTCAGGGCCTCACCACGCTTTAGAGCATTTATAATATCTGTGAAGTATAAAATCTCATTTCCCAGAAATAGTTTGAACTCCTTATCTATAAGTTGTGCAGCTTCACCTACCTTTTTCTTCAACTCCAGTAATCTATCCTTCGGTATACGCTCCATACCTACATAATAATGCGGAGTCATTACTATAGTACGTAGTCCTTCGTTATAAGCGATGGATAGCATGCGGCAAGTCTCTTCCATGTCTTTAGCACCATCATCAACCCCCGGGAGAATATGGCAATGGATATCGCAATAACCTTGCATAAGCTACCTCCAAGCTTATAGAATTTACATTGGAAATTCATATTTATTCAATCAACAAAAGGATTATATAATATGATTTTTACAAAATCAACCTTTATTTGGAAAAAAGAGGAAAATCCCATTTACAGATTCTCCTCTTTTTATACAGCGTAATTTTATTTTCTTTTTTATTTTATCACATACGACTTTTTTCTAAAAAATATATTCCAACAGCGCGAAATACAAGTATCATTCATTATTTTACAAATAGTATTAATTAATTACTATTAATAAGATATTTCATTGATGGATTTTGGCGGTATTGGGGATTTATCATAGGGGTATAATCTTTTTTCCATAACTAATAGGTCCCACCACTTTCCCATCTTAAATCCTGTTTTTTGATAAATTCCTACTTTTGTGAAGCCGAATTTTTTATGCAAATGAATACTGCTTTCATGATGATTCGTTATTAGAGCATATACTGTATAATATCCTTGTTGCTTCACAAGATCAAAAAGCTTCTCATATAGGGCAGATGCAATTCCTTGATGATGGTACTTCTCATCAATATAGACAGAGCACTCACAATCCCAATCAAACGCTGCTCTTTCTTTAAATTTTGCACAGTAAGCATAGCCCAATACCTTGCCATCCCTCTCATAAACAAGCCATGGGAACTGCTTTAGGACAGTCTCCATCCGACTTTGGAATACCTCCACAGGAACCGGATCGTATTCAAAGGTAATAGCGGTATTTAAAATATATGGTTCATAGATGGCATAGATAGACGAAGCATCCTCCAGGGTTGCCATGCGAATGTTTGAATTCGTGTTCATTATGTAACTCCTTATAGTTCCACTTGTAATTGTTAGAATTATTATTCCAATATTATAGCACCAGAACTTAGTCTTGTCACTTTCTTATAATATAAAATTCTAGACACAATGCCCACCTATTACTACTTTATAATCTTTAATATCGTGTACACTTTTACTACCTTATAGCTTTAACATGTTGTTCACTTATTCTAATTTAATAATCTTTACATAATGTACAATCATGAATATCATGTCTACATTTACTGAAATATTTGTTTGGTGATTATACGCTTTATCATCAGAGATGTTAACCGTTCTTTTGAACATTAATGTCTTGTTAACAATTCCCTACATTTTGCTTTTGGTACACCAAAAAGGAGCACCACTTTAGTCTTAATTGACAAAGTTGATGCTCCGCTTTATTTTATACTTTTCTGTATTTAATCCTACGCAGTTCTTGGTTATTATCTACTCTCTACATGATGACATGCTACCAGATGACCCTGTTTCATCTCTAATACAGGTTTTTCCTGTCTGCAGATATCAGTTGCACGAGGACAACGACCTGCAAAAGGGCAGCCCTTTGGTGTATTAATCGGGCTAGGTACGTCACCGGTTAATATCTGGCGTTGTTTCTGGGCTTCCTTATCCGGGTCCGGAATAGGAACTGCGGATAGTAACGCCTGTGAATAAGGATGAAGTGTATTCTCATATAAATCCTTACTGGATGCCAGCTCTACAATATTACCCAAGTACATAACAGCGATACGATCACTGATATACTTAACGATATTTAAGTCGTGGGCAATAAATAGATAGGTTAAATTAAGTTTTTTCTGTAAATCATGTAATAAGTTAATAATCTGAGACTGAATGGATACGTCCAAGGCAGAGATCGGTTCATCACATACGATAAACTCAGGCTCGATTGCTAAAGCTCTCGCAATTCCGATACGCTGTCTCTGACCACCGGAAAATTCATGAGGAAATCGATTCGCATGCTCCTTATTTAAGCCTACCAGCTCCAAAAGTTCATAGACTCTTTCCTGACGTCTCTTCTTATCATACATCTTATGGATAATCATACCCTCTTCAATGATGGAGCCTACCGTCATACGGGGGTCAAGGGAGGAATACGGATCCTGGAAAATTATCTGAGCCATCTTGGAATACTCAAAATGAGTTTTCTTGTTAATCTCCATTTCTTTCTTCCCATGATATACAAGCTTACCTTCCGTTGGCATATAAATACCCATTAACACCTTACCAAGAGTGGACTTTCCACAACCGGATTCACCAACAAGTCCTAAGGTTTCACCCTTATAGATATCCAGCTTCACATGATTCACTGCTTTTAATATTCCTTCGGACACTCTAAAATGCTTTGATACATCCTGGATTTCCAATAGTTTATTAACATCAAAATTCTTATTTTCCATTGCTACTCACCTCCATCCTTTTTACTAGGACAATCCTCATGAAGTAACCAGCAGGCTGCTTGGTGATTATCACTAGGATCAAACTGAGGTGGCATCTCTTCTATACAGATCTTCATGGCATGTTCACATCTGCTGGCAAATGGACATCCTACCGGAGGATTTAACAAATCCGGCGGTGTACCGGCGATGGAAACCAGTCTTACGCTACGATCCATCTCTACAGTAGGAAGACTTTTAAGAAGTGCTCTTGTATACGGATGGGAAGGACGATAGAATATCTCCTCCGCTGTTCCGGTTTCAACAACTTTACCTGCATACATAACCGCAACACGGTCTGCCATGCTGGCTACTACACCCAGATCATGTGTAATTAATATAATAGCAGTATTGGTTTTTTCTTTAATTTCCTGAAGCAGGTCCATAATCTGTGCTTGAATAGTAACATCAAGAGCAGTCGTAGGTTCATCCGCTATCAGTAACTTTGGTGCACAGGACAAAGCCATAGCTATCATAACTCTCTGTCTCATACCACCTGAAAACTCATGAGGGTACTGCTTTGCTCTCTGTTTTACGTTAGGAATATTAACCAATTCCAATAATCGAAGTGCCTCTTTATGGGCCGCTTCTTTTGAAAGGTTCTGATGATGTCTGATGGCTTCGGTTAACTGTTTACCCACCTGCATCGTAGGATTTAAACAGGTCATAGGATCCTGGAAGATCATACTGACATCCTTACCGCGGATATTCATCATTTCCTTTTCAGTTGCTTTTACTATATTTTTACCGGCTAACTGTATCTCTCCACTTACAATCCTTGCGGGAGGCATCGGATTCAACTTCATTATGGTTTGAGCTGTTACACTCTTACCACAACCACTTTCGCCAACAATAGCGAGGACCTCTCCTTCATGTAATTCAAAGGTGACACCGCGAACCGCTTTAACCTCACCGGCATAAGTATCGAAGGATACATGTAAGTCATTAACCTCTAACACTTTATTCATCACGTTACCTCCTTAACTTAGGATCCAATGCATCACGTAATCCATCACCCAACAGATTGAAGGATAACATCGTTAAACTGATGCAGATTGCAGGAATAATTAACAGGTGTGGATACATCTGGAACAACTGTCTTCCCTCATTTGCCAGGGTTCCCCAACTTGCATAGGGTACTGGCACACCAAGTCCGATATAACTTAAAAATGCTTCTGTAAAGATTGCGCTTGGTATAGACAGTGTTATATGAACAATAACAACACTAAATGTATTCGGAAGTAAGTGTTTTCCGATAATTCTTGATGGTTTTGCTCCCATTACTTTCGCTGCCACAACATAATCCTGTTGTTTCAAACTCATAATCTGGCCACGAACCAATCGTGCCATACCGGTCCAAGCAACCGCAGCATAGGCTACAACAATTGTCATGATACCCTTCGGCATTATCATCATTAATAAAATAACGATAATCAGATAAGGAATACCATTAATAATCTCAATAATTCTCATCATGACGTTATCTACAGCTCCGCCAATGTAACCGGCAATACCACCATAGATAATACCGATAATCACATTAACAAATACCGCTGTAAAGGAAATGAATAATGAGATTCTAGCTCCGTACCATATTCTTGTAAAAACATCTCGCCCCAAAGAATCTGTTCCAAACAGATGCACATGTCCATCTCCCGGATCTGTATATCCGATTTTTGCATAGGTATGAGTTACATGCTGTTCACTCACTGTATAAGGAGATATTATAGGTATTATAATAGATAAAATACCGATAATTCCTATGATAATTAAACATATCATGGCTGCTTTGTTCCTACGCAGACGATGCATCGCATCCTTCCAATAACTGGTGCTGGGTCTGGAGATAGTTTCGCTTTCTGTAGTATTTGATCCTATCCATTCAAAACGGCTTACATCAATCTTCTCCGGTGTTATTTCTTGGGAATTGTTATTCATATCCGTTATATTCTCATTATTTAAGTCATTTATCTTATTTAATTTATTTTCTTTCACATTTTTTTTACTCATGCTCTCATCACTCCTTTACATTCGTAAGTTTAACTCGGGGATCAATGAAACCATAAGCAAGGTCCACAATAAGATTCGCAATTACCAAAAAGGCTCCATAGCATAAAGTGGTACCTGAAATCATGGTGTAATCCTGTGCCTGGATACTAAGTACAAAGAATCTACCCATTCCCGGAATAGAGAATATATTTTCAATTACAAAGGCTCCGGTCAGTACTGCAGCAGCAATCGGTCCAAGCACCGTAATTACCGGCATGATCGCATTACGAACGGCATGCTTCCAGATAATTTTCTTCTGGGATAAACCTTTTGATTTCGCTGTTTTAATATAATCCTGACCGAGAACATCCAACATACTGGTTCTCATCAGCCTGGAAATCGTGGCCAAGGAACCAAAACTTAAAGCAAAAGAAGGTAGTATCTTACTGGCAAAGGTGTTCCATCCTGTAATCGGGAACAATCTAACATCAAATATTTGATATACTCTCAACCCCAGGAAATACTGTAGTAAGGAACCCACGATAAAGCTGGGTACGGATACACCGATAATAGCTAACAACATGGTTAGGGTATCCCAATGGGTACCTCTTTTTACTGCTGCTACAATACCTAAAAATACACCCATAATAGTTGCAAAAATAAGTGCTCTTATACCTAAATCAAATGAATATGGAAATGCTTGTGCAATAATATCATTAACAGGTCGATTATAATGTATGGAATGACCTAAGTCTCCCTTTAAAACATTACCAATATACATAAATAACTGTTCCAGCATCGGCTTATCAAGTCCGTATTTTTTGTTCAAAGCTTTCATTGTAGTTTCTGGTATCGCTTTTTCCCCAATGAAAGGATCGCCGGGTAGCCAACGCATCATAAAAAATGTTAATGCAGTTAAGGCAAGTAATGTTAATGCTGCATAAAATAATCGCTTACCTATATATTTTATCACATGCACTCCTCCTTTCTGTTATCATGTTTTTTTGTGAGGAACGAAAGCTTCGCTGTCTCTATAAGAATTGTTATCCTATATCACTTTTAATTGCTTACGGCATATAAAATGCAATTATACATAGAATAAAGCCCATAGCTGGAATACCATCTAAAAAGTAATATAGGATGGCAATTCTAATAGATCGCATTATTAGTCCGTTCTCGCAATTACCGTTATATTATACTATATCACAACTAAATTGTCGTGCTTTTTTTCGATTTTTTTCGCTAGGGAATTATTGGGGACTTAATAGTAAACAAAAGGGAAGTGCGGGTTGCTAAAGTACAGCCCGCACCACCAATTGATGTAATTACATCGTTAGCTTTTTTAGCTTATATTTTCATATTAACCAAATAGATTACTGTGCTAATTTAACATATCTGTAGTTCATATCCTGGAATGCAGTTCTGATTACACCGCCAGCAATTTTACCGCTTACGATATAATCTCTGGATCTCCAGTAGATAGGAGCGATTGGAAGATCTTCGCATAATAATTTCTCAAGTTCATATAAGTAACCCATACGAACTGCAGGATCTAATTCTGCACGAACTTTATCCAGTAACTCATCATATGCTTCGCTTGAATAGCTGGAGTGGTTGTTACCACCACCGGTTTCAAACATATCAAGGAAGGTCATAGGATCGTTATAGTCAGGACCCCATCCTGCATATACGATGGAGAAGTCTTTGTTAGACATTCTCTCAAGTCTACTCTTGAAGGTCATAATTTCAACTTCGATTTCAAGACCTAAGTTAACCTTTAACTGTTCTTGAACATATGCTGCATATTGAACAGCAACATCACTGTCACCGCTGATCATGGTAAGCTCAACCTTATCAACGCCCAGCTCTTGTAATGCTGTTGCATAGAGTTCTTTTGCCTGTTCAGGATCAAATGCAGGAATTAATTCACCAACCTCTTCTGTGAACTTCTTCTCAAGACCGTTCATTGCCGGAGGTGTGAAGCCTGTAGCAGGCTTGGAATTGTTCTTTACGATGTTAGCTGTAAAGGAAGGACTGTCAATTGCATAAGTAATAGCCTTACGAAGGTTTTTATTCGCAAGAGCAGGCTCTGCTAAGTTAAACTCTAAGTACCAGCTGGAACCATCGTCATATGTGATAACCGGATAATTCTCACCCTTCATCATCATAGCCTGATCGCCGGTAACGCCGATAACATCAACTTCACCAGCTTTAAAGGAGTTGAGTGCCGCGTTAGAATCATTAATCATAACCATTGTAATCTTGTCAAGTGCGATTTCACTTGCATTATAGAAATCAGGGTTCTTTTCAAGAACGATCTTGCTTTCATGTTCCCAAGAAGTCATCTTGAACGGTCCGTTATATACCATCTTATCTGCATCAGTACCGTAAGCAGTACCAAATTCATTGTATGCCTTCTCATTAACAGGTGCAAATACACCAAATGCTAAGGTTGATAAGAAATAAGGAGCCGGATGTTCTAATGTTACTTCTAATTCATAATCAGAAAGTGCCTTGAAGCCGAGTTCTTCAGCACCAACTTCACCTTTATTGAATGCTTCACCATTCTTAAATATATATGCAAAGTATGCATAGTCAGATGCAAACTCAGGTGTAAGAAGGGATTTCCAAGCAAATACAAAGTCATTGGCAGTTACAGGTTCACCATTGGACCACTTCATACCCTCACGAAGCTTGAAAGTATATACTAAACCATCATCGCTTTGTGTCCAAGTTTCTGCAACACCGGGAACTACCCTGTCATCTTTGTCCAACATAACAAGATTTTCTACGATATGACGAAGAACTGAGAATGAAGTAGTATCAGTCATTGTAACGGAAAACATTTCCGGAGGTTCGGATGCAATGTTAACTGTAATTGCATTAGCCTCAGGTGTACCGGGATATGCGCTTCTGTCTGATTCCTGAAGTGCCTCATCTACATTAGTATCCTCAACGGGAGCCTCAGTAGCGGTAGGTTCAGGTGTTGTGTTATTAGTGTCATCTTCTTTGCCTTTGTCTTTTGTTCCGCATCCAGCTAACAGCATAACTGACATTGCCAGAACTAAAATTACGGACAGTAATTTCTTAAATTTCATAAATATTCTCCTCCTTTTTGCTATATAAAAAGGAAGCATATTGTTATACACTTCCTTAGTATATATTATGATATAATATTCTAATACAAAATTACAAAATAGTCAAGATAATTACTTTATCCAAAAAGGGGACAATTTATAGAATTATTTCTATTTTTGTCCTTTCTGCTCTTTCTTCTATTATAATTAGCACATAATGCCTCCCAAAACATATAATATGGCATAAAGGAGTGAAGCATATGGCCCAACTTTTTGATATTGGTATCTTCGGCGGTGATCTTCGCCAGGTTTATATGGCCATGTCCTTTTTGTCAAAGGGATATCGGGTTACCACATACAATCTTGCCGAGACAATCAGTCATACAAACCATAGTCCGGCACATACTTTGAGCGAATTATTTGAGAACTGTACCATACTCATCGGTCCCATTCCTATGTCCAGGGATCAAGCTACAATTTCTTCTGTAAACGCTCCAAACGATCTTACGATTGCTCATGTGGCATATCTTTTAAAGGAGCAACATTCTTTGATAGGTGGCAATATTCCTATACCTATAAAAGAATTATGTGAAACACGGCATATCCCCTATTTTGACTTAATGAGAAATGAAAAAATAACAATTTTAAATGCAATAGCCACAGCGGAAGGAACTATAATGGAAGCTATTGCAAACAGCAGCAGAAATCTTCATGGTAGCAACTGCCTGATACTTGGCTATGGTCGATGTGCTAAGGTATTAGCCGATAAGCTAAAGGGGCTGGATGCCATGGTAACCATAGCAGCCCGTTCAGAGGATGCACTGGCCTATGCATATGCAGCCGGACACAAAATCGTATCGATTGCAAATATGAAATGTATATTACCATCCTATTCTTTCATATTTAATACGATTCCTTCCTTAATTTTGGATAAAGATTATTTGGAATTGGTAGATCGTAATGCTACCATAATAGATATTGCATCCGCACCGGGAGGTATAGATTTTGAATATGCTAAACAATTGCATATTACAGCCAAACTATGTCTTGGTTTGCCCGGTAAAGTATCACCGAAATCTTCTGCTGATATTCTAGTTACAGAAATCATAAAGTTTATGAAAGAAAGAAGTGATTAAATGACCGTTAACGGATTGAAAGTGGGCTATGCCCTCACCGGATCATTTTGCACCTTTTCAAATACCTTTCTTGAGATGGAACGGCTGGCTAAGGAAGAAGTCGATCTATATCCTATCTTCTCCGAACGTTCCTGTACGATAGACAGCCGGTTCGGAAAAGCAGAAGACTTTCTTAAGAAAGCAGAAGCAATTACCGGGAAAAAACCTGTTACAACCATAGAAACGGCCGAAAAATTCGGCCCTGGAAATATACTTGATATTGTAGTGATAGCACCCTGTACAGGTAATACTATGGCAAAGCTTGCCTATGGAATCACAGATTCCCCTGTACTTATGGCAGCTAAAGGACATTTAAGAAATAACAAGCCCGTCGTTTTAGCTATTGCTACCAATGATGCTTTAGGAGCCAATATGAAGAATATTGGCATGCTTATGAACACAAAGAATATTTATTTTGTACCATTTAGTCAAGATAATTATGAGAAAAAACCTTTCTCTATGATAGCCCATTTTAATTTGCTTTTACCTACTATTATAGAAGCCTTGCAAGGAAATCAACTTCAACCTGTTATTTTAGCTCCAAAATAATCTTATAGGAAATATAGTATTGTATAATTCCAAAATACATCTGAATTTAATATGATGTAAGCAAGGGTGCTTATATATGACAAAGGTGTCTCCACCCTGTCTGTTATGATTCCACCCCTGTTTTATGTTCTGTTTTTCGTACCATGTGACATCGGATATAAATGATACTCTGTATGCTTTCGTAACCTGAGGTGGTAAGTTTATAATGTTAATCCATAACAAAACCAATCAATTAAGCAAACAGCGGTTATTTTATATAGGAACGATGTTACATGGTACTTGATTTTATTAGATATTATTTTATGAGGTGATGATATGTGTGGAATAGCCGGTTTTAGTAATATGAAGGCTGACTTTACTAAGGATTATAACAAGTGGCATAAAACACTTACTGGGATGAAACATTCTATGAAGCACAGAGGTCCGGATGATGAAGGCATAGTATTATATCCTCAAGCCGGTCTTGCCCATACCCGTCTCTCTATTATCGATTTAACCCGAGGTCATCAACCTATGACAAAGAGTAAATTCGGTTGTACTTATTCAATCGTTTATAACGGCGAATTATATAACACCGTCCAATTAAGAGATAACCTTGTCCGTATGGGGTATTTGTTTAAGACCCATTCCGATACCGAAGTGATTCTTACGGGATATATGGCTTTCGGCGAGTCCTTTGTAAAAGAACTCAATGGTATTTTCTCATTTGCCATATGGGATGATAATAAACATAGCCTCTTTCTATGTCGAGACAGACTTGGAGTAAAACCTTTATTTTATACTGTAACAGAAAATACCATTGTATTTTCTTCTGAAATAAAAACTTTGTTTAAGTATCCCGGTTTTACGCCAAGGATTGATTCCCGGGGATTATGTGAAATCTTTGCCTTGGGACCCGCGAAAACATATGGGCTCGGTGTTTTTAAAGATGTTTATGAAGTACTGCCGGGTCATTTTATACAGTTTAATAAAAACGGATTCCATGATGAAACGTATTGGGAACTGGTTAGCGCACCACACGAAGACACCTATGATGAGACTGTTGAAAGGACTTCCTTCCTATTATATGACTCTATCAAACGACAGATGGTATCGGATATTCCTATCTGTACTTTCCTATCCGGCGGTGTTGATTCAAGCCTGATAACCGCGATCTGTGCTGAAGAACTAAAGAAAGAAGGAAAAAGGATTGAAAGCTATTCTTTTGATTTCGTAGATAATGCCAAGCACTTTAAGTCAAATTCCTTCCAACCCTCCATGGACCGACCATATGTCGATATCATGGTAGAACACGTGAACAGTAGACATACTTATCTGGAATGTAATAATGATGATATGATAGAGAATCTTTTTCATGCCGTAGATGCAAGAGATCTTCCGAATATGGCTGATGTCGAATCCTCTTTACTGTATTTTTGCAAAAAGGTAGCGAAAAGAAATAAGGTTACCCTAACCGGTGAATGTGCTGATGAAATCTTTGGCGGATATCCATGGTTTCATAGTCAGGAAGCCATGGAACTTAATACTTTTCCCTGGTCAAAAAATCTAAAACCAAGAAAACAGTTATTATCCGAGGATCTGTTAGCAACCATTGACTTAGATGAGTATGTCCGTAATACCTATAAAAAATCTGTTGCTGAAACTCCCCATCTGGATGGAGAAAGCAAGTTGGAAGCCCGTCGCCGGGAGATTGCCTATCTTAACCTTAAGTGGTTTATGATGACTTTATTAGATCGTATGGATCGGTGCAGCATGTATTCTGGTCTGGAGGCCCGGGTTCCGATGGCTGATCATCGCATTGTAGAATATATCTGGAATGTACCTTGGGAAATGAAGTGTCCGAACGGAGTTGTTAAGGGATTACTTCGAGATGCCGGAAAGGGTCTAATACCGGATGAGATTTTATATCGCAAAAAGAGTCCTTATCCAAAGACTTATCATCCTGAATATGAGAAAAGACTTGGTAATATGTTGCTTGAAGTTCTATCTGATTCGAATGCCCCCATCCGACCTCTCATCGATGCTAAGAAGGTTAGAAGCTTTTTAACAACTCCCTCTGATTACGGAAAGCCCTGGTATGGTCAGTTAATGGCAGGCCCACAGATGATAGCCTATATGCTGCAGGTGAATTATTGGTTGGGGAAATACAAGATTGAGTTGGTATAAAAAGTAACGGTACCGTTATATCGGGTCTATATCAGAGTTCAGGTTATCATTTTTAAGTAACAACTATACTTCGATTTTTCGCTCGAAATTGTCTGTCTGAGCGCATGCGGCCTCCTTGCCGGCGCTCCTAAAATGTCCATCCATGGACATTTTCCAGACACGTTCGCTCAAAATCTCAGTAAGTGTTACTATAAAAATGATAAAATCACTCTAATATAGACCCGTTACAACGGTACCTGTTTTTCGACAAATTTAAATATTGATAATAGCTTCATATTATCGATATTCCTCAGACTTTAAAATTCAAAATACTAAAAAGACAATAAAGATATGCAAATATAAGCCGATACCAGGGTACCTATTTCTTGTCTATGATATTATTCATCCTTGCCATACACACCTGAAATGTCCCTCCATGGACATTTATCAGACACGTTCGCTCAAAATCTCAGTAAATGCTATTAATAAAATAGAATAGTTTAGATAGAATAATTTTCCATGACGTAAAAAGGCCGGAGCAGGTGCTTCCGGTTACAGGCGTCGAAACTGTTTTTCATGAATCACACATCTGGGTTCCTATGTTATGGAGCAGATTGACATTGGTTCTTTCAATTTCTTTTCTGCTCCGTACATAGGGGCACAGGATGTAAGTGATTTTGAAAAACATCGACCCTGTAACGGAAGTAACCGCTCCGGCCTCAAGGTTATTTTATTTGCGATAAATTTTATCCCTTAGGTAATTGAAAGTCCAAGTACACTACCATAAACACAAAGAATAATGTAATCACTAGACATATACCGTTAAAACTTAATTCGAATCTATTTAACTTACTTGGGATACTGCTCTTTTTTAACCAGAACTTAAAGATTACTATTCCTATAATAAGGGTTAATATAAATGCCATACTTTTCAAAGCGTATGATACCGTATCAATCATCAATTCTGTTCCAAATAAATATTCTACAATAAATTCACTAAACAATCCGCCTATAAAGCATAGTCCTCCCATAATGATAACTACAGAGTTTTGCAAAATGTCCGTATTTTCTTTCTTAGCTTGTTTGACTTTTTTGAAACCGGTTAGCATAGCGGTATATTTAACAAAAGTTATTACTGTGCCGAGATTAACCAGCATAATTCCATATTCCGCCCAACTGTCCTTAGCTCCATACGCAATCCAATATTTTGAGATGCTACCATTAAAAAATGGCGCACCTACAATGCCTAATACCGCTAAGATAGTGGCCACAGAAACGTAAGGCATCCGTTTCCATACACCTCTAATCTCATATACATTTCTTGTATTATAAACATCAATAATCATGCCGGCTGTTAAAAATAATGTTGATTTAAAGAAAGCATGATTGATAATATGATAAATCCCACCCATCTGTGCCTGGGGACTATTCATATTAATTCCCATCATAATAAGCCCAATTTGAGATACAGTAGAATATGCTAATAGCAATTTTATATCCTTTTGTGCCATTGCAAGAATAAAGCCAATTACTGCTGTCATAAATCCCATGATATAAAAAAGCTCTTTCGTGTCGATTTGTGGGGAGAACATGGTCTGTACCCTTATAAAGAGATATACCCCACTCTTTACATACAACCCGGATAAAATAGCTGATATAGTAGATGGAGCACTGGGTGTTCCATGGGCTTTGGGTAGCCAACTAAATAAAGGCATCAGAGCGACTTTTAAGCTAATGCTAGTTATAATAAATGCATATGGAAGTATCAATACTCTTGCATTATCTATATTATGAAGCCCTTTCTCCACCCCATAAAAATCTACAACTCCAACTGTTTTATACAGAATACCTAATCCCATAAGAAAGAACAACATAGAAACAACATTAATAAGAAGATATAAAATACCGTCATAAATTGCCTGGCTGTCTTTCTTAAACATAATTAAAATACTTATAATTACTGTTGACACTTCGATCAGAACAAAGATATTAAATAAATCATTCGATAAAAATATACCTATAATTAATCCTTCAAGAACTAGAGTCAAAAACACTAACAACTTATCTATATAGTTACTTTTCAATTGATACAATCCCATCCCAAGAAACAGAACCGTTGTTAGAAGAACCATCACAAGAGCTAATTCATCTGCTCGCAACGCTATTCCAATATAATCCGGCCAATTTCCAATATTATGAATCAATTGCCCATAGTTTTTTACATGGTAAAATACATCAAATGCTAATGCAACCATAATCACCTGAAATACTACTGATATGTATTTTGAAATCCTTACGGGTAATAAGTAGTATAACGCTCCAAATAATATAGGTAACAGTATTAGCCAATACAAATTCATTATTCTTTTCTCCTATCTGATCATATTTTTTATTTTTTTAGTTTTAACCAGTTAGAAGTACCATATTTATGATAAACATGAATAAACATAACAAGACTGGCAGCCGTAATACCTGCTCCAATAACAATTTCCGTAATCATAAGTGCTTGTGGAAGTGGATCAGCTACTACTGCATCTACAGGTATTTCTTCAATTGGCGGAACACTTTCCGGAATATAATTACCACTTATATAGTATAAAATAACTGCTGTCTGCATAATACCAATAGAAATTATGGTTTTCATTACATTTCGTCTGGCAATTAGTCCCCACACTCCTATGAAAAATAAAACTATTGCTATCGTTTCTCCGTTAATATAATCCATCAATCATCACTCTCCCAGTATACAAATCTAAAAAATATAATAGTTAAACCGCAACATACTTTTAGTCCGATGAGAAGGTTCATCCCTACCAGATAGATTACATTCATTTCACCAGCCTGTTTATATAAAAGCATAAACACAAATAGTATGGGCAAAGCAATGATTACGATGAATAATAATTTTTCTAAAGATTGTAGGGATTTTATTCGAAAAACACTAATTGGACGAACTAAATATCTGCTAATAAATACGGAAGCTAAAACTGCCCCTCCCTGAAATCCTCCACCCGGAGTTAAATGACCGTTTAAGATAATATAAAAACCAAATATTATGATAATAGGGTATATTATACCTGTCATTTTCGCAATAATTTCAGAATTCTTATTCATTTTCCTGCCTCCTGGAAAAGCTGATTACGGCTGTAGCACTTGCAAGAAGAATTAACGTTTCAAAGATACTATCAAAAACTCTGTAATTCAGATAGATTGCAGTAACCCCATTCTTAGCATGGGTATCCTGATAAAAATTCTGTATATAGTATGTAATAATACTCTGATCCAAATTCATTTTGGTATCCAAAAAAATAGAAATCACATAAACCACAATTGCAACAAACAAGATTGTAAGAAGTAATTTACGCATTATTGTCTATCCTTTCTTCACAGTGGATGATTGAAACATCAATTCCCTTATACTTCCTATAACGGAAAAACTCCTCCATCTCCTTAAAGTGATGATCTTTTTCCCGCCCGAATATAAGAACCTTATTCTCCGTTTTTTGGAGTAAGTAATCAAAATTTTCCCTCTCAATAATTACATTCGGATCGCCGTAAGTAGTTATAATATTAGGTTCCAGTTCTTTTTGTTTTAAAAAACGTTCTATATCTTTCAAAATTAGAGGATAATTGCCCTTATCTCGTTTTTTATTTTTCTTATCATTTTTTTCTGTATTATCATTGATGTAAAAAATCTTAATTGCTTTATGCTTATTAATCGCAACCAGAAATATTACTGTTGTCAGTCCTGCTGCCATTATGGCTTCTGCTATTGCGACATCCGGTGCACTATATAATAAATAAACATAGGAACTAACAAGCGAAAATATTGCCAGATAGACTACCGCCACTCTAAGCTTAACTGTGTTGATTGATGCAATTGCTAGAATTACCATCATAATCAAGCAGACCTTTTCCAACATTATTTCTTCTCCTTCTTATTAGTATATCCACTTATATAAGCGGATCTTGCTATGGCATGGGTGGCTAAAGGATTCGTGATGATTATTAAAAACAGAATAAGAAGCACCTTTAAAGTAAAGAAGCTAAAGCCCGAATGAAACATAACTCCAAACATAATGGTAATAAAACCAAGGGTTTCAACTTTGGAAGTGATTAAAATACGAGAATAAAAATCTTTGAACCGAAACAATCCTAATATACCGAAGGACATAAAGAGCAACGCCAGAACTACGATAATCTTTGATATGTACTCCATTACTTAACCCCCTTTTTCTCTATAAATTTAGCGATTAGAATAGTACCAATAAATCCCAGTACTGCATATGCCAGTGCAACATCAAGAAAAAAGGACTCATTTAAGATTACCGCCAAAATTACAATCGACATAATAATCTTAGCTGATATCATATTAAATCCCATTAGTCGGTCCCAAATGGTTGGACCTTTCAAAACTCTTATTAGTACGATAGCTGCAAAAATTATTAAAACCATAAGAACGTACTGATAAAAACTCATTCCTTAGTCTCCTTTAATATCCTTTCAAAAATCTTAAGAACAGAATCATCCATACGACCTAAGCTTAATATTGTCAGCTCCTGCCCTTTCTTATCAAGTGTTACAGTTCCGGGAGTTGAGGTTATTGCATTAGCTAACATACATATACGTAGCTCATCATCTATCACTGTTTTATGTTCAGAAATACCCACCTTACCCTCTCCCCTAATTATTTTATTAATAGAAGATATTCCCGATTTATATATTTGAACAAACAAAACAAAAAAGTACTTGATTAAAACAATCGGGCTGACCTTATAGGTTTCTTTATAGCCCTCCAATAGTAAAAAGCGATTTGTAAAAATAATTGTTATAATCGAGACCCCTATTCCGGTTAAAATCTGCATAGTTTTATAACCTTCATTAAGAATAATCCAAATGACGGTAAAAATAATAACTAGTGGAATATGTTTCAGCATTTTTTTCATAAAATCACCTAGTAAATAAATCATTTCATATTTATAAAAAAAGCAAACCGATAAATTTAAACAACTCCAGAAAGTACCGGAATTAACACTCTTTATACCCATATCATAACTTAAAAATAGGACAGAGTAAACATCTTTTTTCATATAAAATTCCATATATTTCGTTACCCTACCTCATATAATATTATCTTGCTGAAACTTCGCAGATGTAAAATGTAAAGCATGATATAATCAGCAGTCCGCATACTAATTCCATAACGTAAAAAGGCCGGAGCGGGTGCTTCCGGTTACAGGGATCGATACTGTTTTTCATTAATCACACATCTGGATGCAATTGTACGGGGCAGAATGACATTTGATTTAAATGTCAATTCTGTTACGAACAATTGTATTCAGATGTTAGTGATTTTGAAAAACATCGACCCTGTAACGGAAGTACCCGCTCCGGCCTCACAATTTATGAATTCTTACTTATGCATTTTTCTCCGCATTTGGTTTTTCCAATTCTACAATCGCATTCTTCTTCATTGGAATTCTACAGTTCTTATTATTACCGAACTCAACAATAACAATCTCATCCATTACATCAATTACCACACCGTAAAAACCGCTGGAGGTTAATACGCTGTCTCCAGATGCCAATGTAGATAGCATAGCCTGCATCTGCTTCTGTTGTTTTTTCTGAGGACGAATCATTATAAAATACAGTAACGCTCCTAGTAAACCGATTTGTAAAATTATTGCGAACCATGGATTACCCGTTTCGGCGCCCGCAGCCTGTAAAAGCATAAAATTATTTCCCATTATTATTCCTCCTAAAAATCATTTTTCTATAATTCAATGTTATTCACTTTTAGTGTACTATCTCATTCGTCTAATTAACAAAAATTCATGGCAAAACACCCATTGTAGTTTAGATAATCTTGAGTGAGATCCTACCCTAATCCTCGCTCCTAACAAATCCTTCAAGCTTTTGTTTCTTATATTCTTTATATCTTTTACCTCTTATGGCATCCCTGATTTCCTCCATCATATGATTGTAGAAATACAGGTTATGAAGAACCAATAGACGCATTCCCAGCATCTCCTTTGCCTTAAGCAAATGCCTGATATAGGCTCTGCTGTAATTCTGGCAAGCAGGACAGGCGCAACCTTCTTCAATCGGCTTCTCATCCAGCTCATATTTTGCATTTAACAGATTCATTTTACCATGATTGGTATAGGCATGTCCATGCCTACCATTACGGGTTGGATATACGCAATCAAAGAAATCAACACCTCGGTCAACTGCCTCTAATATATTGGCCGGAGTACCTACACCCATCAGATAAACCGGTTTATGAAGCGGTAGATAGGGTACGGTATCTTCAATGATTCGATACATTTCATCATGACTTTCTCCTACTGCCAACCCTCCGAGTGCATAACCGTCTAAATCCATCTCAGCAATTCGTTTCGCATGTTCAATCCTGATGTCCTCATAAGTACCACCTTGATTAATACCAAAAAGCATCTGCTGCTTATTAATTGTATCCTCTAGATTGTTAAGTCTGGTTAATTCAGTCCTACATCGGATCAGCCACCTTGTTGTTCTGTCAACAGAAGCCTGTATATATTCTCTGGTAGCCGGATGAGGAGGACATTCATCAAATGCCATGGCAATGGTAGAAGCCAGATTAGATTGTATTTGCATACTTTCTTCAGGACCCATAAAAATTTTTCTTCCATCTATATGGGAACTGAAATATACCCCTTCTTCCTTGATTTTTCGCAGTCCCGCTAAGGAAAACACCTGAAAACCACCGGAGTCGGTTAAGATGGGTTTGTCCCACACCATAAATTTATGAAGACCGCCCATTTGCTTTACAATCTTATCCCCGGGTCTGACATGTAGATGATAAGTATTGGATAATTCAACCTGAGTTTTGATAGCATTAAGATCCATGGTTGATACTGCTCCCTTAATTGCAGCTGCAGTTCCAACATTCATAAATACAGGCGTTTGTATCGTTCCATGGACGGTAGTAAATTCACCGCTCTTGGCAAGTCCATCCTGTTCGATTAATTTATACATTTACTTTTATGCCTACTTTCTCTTAAGCTGTTCACTTAATTTTTAACATTACAAGTATACCCTTAATACCCTTTATTTTCAACTATAAAATCATAATTCATATTTATTTGTTGAAAAACGCTTTATTACCATGTTTATTATTTATCGTTTCTTTCACCCTTACTCATATCTTGATTACTAATCATAAAAAGTACAAAAATCTTTATCATGGTTCGAAATTCTTATAATATGCGAAAAATTATCCATAATTTTGAAAAATATGCCCATAAAATTACACAAAAGTAGAATTTTATTGCATTATTTTAGCGTAATTGGTAGAATATTTATATCTAGGTAAAAAGAAAATCAAGCGTAACTACTGACGGAGGTCGCTATTATGTCGATCAAAAAATCATTGCGAATCTTGCTGATCATATCCTCAATTATACCCGTTGTATTGGTTTCCGTAATAGCACACGGATTACTTACACACAGGCTTATTTCTGTTCAAACCGATAATCTCCAGAAAATAGCAGAGACAAATCAGAGTGGCCTGGTTGCTTTAATTGAAACCCAACGAACGGAAGTGTCGCTTCTTTCCATACATGATGAAATCCAATCACTGGTCAGAATTAGTAATCAGACGGATAATTATTCACCCGACGCTGTTAATAAATTGTTAACCATAAGAAAAAACAGTTATAAGGACTGCGAAATAATGACCCTTTACAATTTTGACCGCGAGATAATCGCCAGTAGCAATCCCTCTATCATAGGTTTTGACGGTGCTTCCAATATCTCACTATCTTATATGTTTGCTACTAAAAACTTTGCAGTTGGTGTCAGCGGTATTAAACCTTATGTCTTTAATAGTACAAAGAAGCATACCATAGAGATTGGTTATCCGATTTTAGAGCAAAATAGTGATTCAGAGACAATCCTTGGATACCTAATCAGTACCTTGGGCTTATCTTACTTCGAAGATTTTTTAAGCTCCATCTCCATCGGTGAGACAGGCTATGGTATACTTCTTGACAAAGATGGGACTGTGATATATCACCCGGTCCAAGAATTAATTGGTAATAACATTCACGCCGACCGCTTATCCAGTATCGTAGATGATTATAATAAAGGTCTCATCCCTTCCAGCGGCAAATTTGAATATTTTCATGATAGCTCAAATCGGGTTTATGGATATTGTGTAATTCCTGAGCTTGATTGGGTTCTTCTGGTGAAACAGGATATCTCAGAATTACGATCTCTGACAAGCATTATCCTGTCTCTACTGATTTTTATATGTGCTGTTCTTTTAATATTCATTATCATATTTGCCCATTCCCTAACGAAAAGATTTACTGCTCCAATCATTGCCCTGAGGGATGCAATGAAAACTGCCTCGGACGGCAATCTAACGGTGCAGTCGAATATAAAAAGTAAAAATGAACTTGGAGAACTCTCCAAGAACTTTAATAAAATGTTACATATTATAAAAACCAATTATGAAGATTTGGCTTCCATGCACGAAGAACTTTTATCAAATGAAGAACAATTAAGAACAAATTATGATCACATCGAGTATTTGGCTTACCATGATACCCTGACAAATCTGCCAAACAAACTGGCTTTTTTAGATTATGTAAATGCTGCTTTGATTTCATCTCCCAGGGCATCAAAATCCCATGCGGTATATTTTGTGGATCTTGATAATTTCAAGACCGTCAATGATACCCTAGGACATGAATACGGAGATTCTCTGCTTATTAAAACAGCACAAATATTAACCTCGATTATGGGTGAAAACGGCATGCTCGCCAGAGCCGGAGGAGATGAATTCTTGATTTTTAAGGAGAATATTTCCTCGAAAGAAGAAGCCGTTGCATTTGCTTCTGAGATGATTGATTGTTTCAGAAATCCATTAAATCTTGGAGATGAGGTTGTTTATGTCTCTATGAGTATCGGTATTGCTGTTTATCCTGAGAATGGCTTATCTCCCAATGCGTTAATTAAAAATGCTGACATTGCCATGTATAAGTCCAAAGATACCGGTAAGAATAAGTTCACAATATTTGATTCCAAGATGGAAGAAGAATTAAATCGCAACACCTTAATAGTAGAAGTATTACGAAATGCTATTGATAACAAGGAAGTTTATATTCAGTATCAGCCGTTAATTGAATTGGAAACCACCACTGTTATAGGTTATGAAGCATTGATGCGAATAAGAAGTGAGCGTCTGGGTTCTATCACACCGGAGGAATTTATTCCGATTGCCGAAGAGAGCGGATTAATCATAGAATTAAGTTCCTGGTTATTAAAAGAGGTATGCAATTTCAACAAAGAACTAATCGATATGGGTATTCCTCCCCGTCCGGTGTCTGTTAATATATCGTCGATACAGATTAATCGTCCCGGTTTCATATCATTATTAAGAGAGGTTTTAGAAGAAACCGGATTGCCACCTCAGTATCTTGAGCTTGAAATTACGGAAAGTTCATTGGTTTCCTCCATCATGGATGCTACAGAGCTTTTAAACACTTTACAGGAGCTTGGTGTCAAGGTTTCTTTGGATGACTTCGGAACAGGATACTCCTCTTTGAATTACCTGACAAAGATGCCAATTAATACTCTAAAAATTGATAAATCCTTCATCGATAACATCTGTTATAGTGAAAAGGATTCACAAATCGCCAAATCAATCATTCAGTTGGCCCATAGTCTCAATATCAAGGTAGTGGCAGAGGGTGTGGAATATGAAAACCAGTTAGCCTTATTAAAAGAACAAAAATGTGATATTATACAGGGATTTATCTATAGCGGTCCATTACATGCTCCTGCACTGATCGATATGATAAGGAAAGCATAAGAACGACATAAGACCATGCTTTTACTCCATGCATGGCTTTAAAAAAGAGGCTATTTCAAATTTTGAAATAGCCTCTTTAATTTAGTAATTTTCTAATACTTTATAACATAGACTCGCCTTATTTTGCAGCTCCTGAAGAACCAAGTACATTAGCAATTTTATGTTTTACCAATGCTTTTACAAAATCTCTACCCGGAGCAAGGAATTGTCTAGGATCAAAATGATCCGGATTAGCTGTGATATGCTGCCTTACACCTGCAGTAAAAGCAAGTCTTAAGTCGGAGTCAATATTAATCTTACATACAGCCATTCCTGCCGCTTGTCTTAACATATCTTCCGGAATACCGATCGCATCATCTAATTTACCACCGTTTTGTTGAATGATTTTAACGTACTCTTGAGAAACAGAGGAAGCACCATGTAATACGATAGGGAAGTTAGGAAGTCTCTTAGCTACTTCTTCCAAGATATCAAAACGAAGTTGAGGATTCTGTCCCGGTTTGAATTTGAATGCACCATGGCTTGTTCCAATAGCTATTGCTAAAGAGTCAACACCGGTACGGGAAACGAATTCTTCTACTTCTTCCGGTCTTGTATAGGATGCATCTTCAGCAGAAACATTTACATCATCCTCAATTCCTGCTAACTGACCCAGCTCACCTTCTACAACACAACCATGAGCATGCGCATATTCTACAACTTTCTTAGTTAATGCTATATTATCTTCAAAGCTATGATGAGAACCATCGATCATAACGGAAGTAAATCCTCCATCAATACATGCTTTACAAATTTCAAAATCTGCACCATGATCTAAATGAAGAGCAATTGGAAGATCTGTATCCAATAAAGCTGCTTCTACTAATTTAACAAGATAATTATGTTTTGCATATTTTCTTGCTCCTGCAGAAACCTGTAATATTACAGGTGAATTTTCCTCTTTTGCAGCTTCCGTAATACCTTGGACTATTTCCATGTTATTTACGTTAAAAGCTCCAATTGCATAGCCTCCGGCATATGCCTTCTGAAACATTTCTTTCGTTGTCACTAATGCCATCTTATTATCAATCCTTTCCATTTGTTAAATATTTTTCAATGCTCCATATATTATACCATAAAATAACTTATTGAAAAGTTTTTTTTAAATTTTTCTATTTTTCATCTTTTTAATTCCCATAGATTAAGAATTAGCACATCGCTTTCTATAACATATAATATAACATCCAATTCATTTTCTTATGTATATAATCTTAAGATTATGTGTGGTCAGTCTTATGTCGGAAATGTAATTACGTTCATTTTCCGAAATTAAGATTAGAAATAATTATGGGGAGTGATATTAAAATGTTCTATGATGATAAAAGACGTCGGCCTCCTTGGCCACCGGGTCCTCCGAAACCTCCCGGTCCGCATCCTTGGCCTCCCGGTCCGCATCCTTGGCCTCCGGGTCCGCATTCTTGGCCTCCGGGTCCTCCGAAACCTCCCGGTCCACCAAGACCTCCCAGACCTCCATGGGGCCCCGGCCGTCCTATCGTATATCCTATTCCGGGTAGACCTATCATAATACCAATACCGGGCAGACCTCCTTTTAGACCGGGTCCTGCAAGACCCCCATGGGGAATTGGTCCCAGAAAAACACCGTGGTATAAAAGCTCAGAAAAGTAGGAATATTTACCCGATAAAATAATAAAAGTACTATTGGTAATACATTTCTAGTAAGGTTACAATTCTTCTCTATGAATATATTTCATTTTCACTTCTGCGGGATGATAAGAATGGGACTGTTTCATAATAAACAGTTGGAATATAATTTACCTCAAACTTCCCCGTTTAACTAATTTGAAACAGCCCCTTCATCTCGCTTCTTTGTTAACTACCCTGATGCTTACTTACAGGTATGTCTTGATTAAATTGAGAGGAACGTATAAAATAAGAATAAATACATTACAATTACTACTATACAAAAATTGCATACGAAAGGATTAAATCTACAATGGAAGAAAAAGAAGCAAAACGTGTGGCAGATTCTCTGACAGAACAAGTTCAGATATTAATGCCTTCCCATATAAATGGTTCAGATCGATTATTCGGAGGACAGTTAGTTCAATGGATTGACGTGGTTGCAGCAGTTGTTGCCCGTCGCCATTCCGGGCGAAATGTTACAACGGCGGCAATTGACACTTTACAATTTAAGGCTGGTGCTTATATTAATAACACTCTGGTATTAATTGGCCGAATTACTTATGTCGGTAAAACATCCATGGAGGTTCGGGTTGATACTTATGTGGAAGATATAGCAGGGATGCGTAAGGTTGTTAACCGAGCTTATCTTGTGTTAGTAGCTCTTGATGAAAATGGTAAGCCTACACAAGTTCCAAGACTAATTCTAGAATCGGAATCAGAACGGGCAGAATGGGAATCCGGTAAGAAACGTCATGCCCTACGCAACAAACGTAGGAAAGAAGGTTATTAAAGTAATTAAATCCATCGTAATATAGGTTTTTTTGTCACCATATTCATAATGAAGAGTAAATTATAGTAGGAGCGGAATTATTAACACGGATTCCGCTCCACTTAATTTTTATGATGCTCCGGTACGCAGAGCGAATTGTAATTAAATTCATTATTGAAGAAAGGAATGATAGAATGCCTAAAATTAAAATTGCTATTGATGCGGGTCACGGAAGCAATACAGGCGGAAAAAGAACACCTCCGTTTACTAAAGATGTCGATATTAACCGGGATGGAATTATCGATATAAAAAAAGGGGAACAATACAGAGAACATTATGCTAATGTAGGCGTTGCCAAACTTTTATATTCGAAGCTGGAAGCCCGTGGCTATGATGTAATTCGTACTGGTTGGGACGATGCAAATGCAAACAACGATAAGGATGACTCATTAAGCTCTCGACAAAGAAAAATAAAAGGAGAGCGTTGTGATTATTCCATCTCCATTCATTTTAATGCCTATGGTAACGGAGACAGCTTTAACAGTGCCAACGGATATGGTGTTTATATTCATAGTAAAAACCCTTCCGATTCCAAATTACTTGCAGATTATGTAATAAGAGAATTGGGTCAAGGAACCCCACAAAGGAACCGTGGTATTCGCGCAGCCAGGCTTGCTATGTGCAATTGTAAAACGATGAAAACAAAAGCTTCCATTTTATGCGAGTTGGCATTTATGACGAATGAATATGAAGCTTCGGAATTAATGGCGAATGCATATTTCTGGGAAGAATGTGCACAGGAAATAGCAAATGCCGTGGACCGGTATTGTAACTGTAACAATGAGGAGGTCACGGATAAAAACGGAATAACCAAACTTTATCATAATGTTGTATGGGGAGATACCTTGAGTGCCCTTGCTATAGCGAATAAAACTACTGTTAACCGACTTGTTGAACTCAATGATATTAAGAATCCGGATCTTATCTATGTAGGACAAAAGCTTCTGGTTGCTAAATATGTGAACTATACCGTGAAAAGTGGTGATACTTTAAGTCGATTAAGCTTAAAATACTTAGGTGATGCGAGTCGTTATGATCTTATCATGGCAATGAATGATATGAAATCGACCAGAATCTTTGTTAATCAAATATTAAAAATACCTGTAAATTAAGAATGTATTCAAATACATTAATATACAGACTCTCATGATATAAAAAGTAATATTAGAATTTATGTTTTTGCTTATCAAATGTTAAATAAAGTTTAATTTTTTTGCTAACCTTAACCTCGCGTTATCAGAATGGATCGTCCTTCCGGTTTATGTATGCATTAAAAAACAGGGAATTTGTTCCTTTACAAACATCCCTGTTTTTTTATTCGTTTTTACCTAACTATATTTCACTTTAAATGATTTTATAAACTTAATCCAATATCACAATTTAATATATTTCTAAAGCTCTATCGATTGCGCTTTTTTGACAGCCTCCTCAAGAGTCATGCCAGTAAAGTCCTGAGCAGATATCCATCTTCCACTCTTTTTATCATCTAAGAATGCTCCGACACACATTCCGGGTATACTGCTTTCCACGCTATTAGGAGCATGAGGTCCTCCCAAATCAGTACGACACCAACCGGGATCTGCTAGGTTAATCATAACATTCGACCCCTCTAATCTGGAGCCCAGATCCTTGGTAAACTTATCCAAAGCAGCCTTACTAGCTGAGTAACCTGCCTGTTCCGGCTCATCCTTAATTCCGCTGGTAGTATTAATTACTCTGCCGAAGCCCTTCTGAACCATCTTCGGTATTAACCGATAACATATCATAGCAGGAGCTATTGTGTTAATGATAAAACTTTGAGTAAAATCCTCTACCGGCGTTTTAAAATACTCTTGCCGATATGCAATTTGAACCGCGGCATTATTAAATAATATATCTACATGGGTACCCTTCTCTTCTATCTCATCCAGCATTCGATTCACAGCATTGATATCTGAAAGCTCCGCTTGTACTGCATACGCTTTCACACCCCTCGCTTTTACTTCTTCAATCACCTTCTCCGTATGGGAAATGCTTCTTGAATGCAGTATAAGATTACATCCATGTTCCGCCATAAAAAGTGCTATATGATAACCTACTCCTCTACTGGCTCCCGTAATGAGTGCCCACTTGCCTTTTACATTTGTCATATTATAAAACCTCCTACCTTATAGAGTTATTATTTTTATTACTTAAACAGATCTTTTCTTTTTATACATCCTATATTAGTATGGCTTTATAGGCGGATGCTTAAGATTTTTTGTCAGCTTATCCTATATGTAATAATATCATGAGTATCCATATATTACTATCCCCAGCAAACATATATTATAGTATCCTACATGAATTTTATATAATATAATACATAATCTATATTCCTATTATTCAGTATTCCAACAACTCACAAATTAAATATTCCAATAAGTTAAATTTTTTTATAAATTGAATATTCCCTTTGATAATATCGAGTATTCCAACAAACGATAAAACTGAGTATCCTACAATGATAAATTTGAATACTCCAATAAATGTATTGACATGTTTTAATGTATATGATAAACTTTTAAAAATTTCAGATTAAGGATGATTTTATGATATTCATTTTAACCTTAAATCCGAATAGGGACGACGATAAGCAGCGCTTGTAGCTATGTAATTCACATAGGTACAGGCGCTTAAAGTCTTGTGCCTATGTGGATTTATATTTATAGTTTAAAGCTTAACCACATTGGTATCATTGTAAGCTATTACAATTCCAATGTGGTTTTTTTATTATCATTTTTTGAAAGGTTGTGATATTATGCGACATACAGATTATGTCGGAATGGATTTCGTTTTTTATAAATAACCTAGTTATACTGATAACCTATAAACAATTATAATTAAAATGTTTATTTGAAAGGAGAAAGCTATATGCTACAAATAGATGGAACAAAAACTAAAACCCCTACTTCACCTAGGGAATTAATTCATAGCATCGGTACTACCGTCACATTACAGGGTGCAATCTATAAAATCAGAACTATGAGCGGCTTTGCTTTTGTAATAATAAGAACTCACAACACCTTAGTGCAAGGTATCTATCACCCTGACTTTTCTGAATTTCCATTGGAGCTACTGAAAGAAGAAGCTTGTGTTACCATAACCGGTAAAGTGGTTGAAGATAAACGTTCCAAAACAGGATATGAGATACATTTAATGAAGGTTAAGATACTCTCCTCCCCTATACAAGTACTCCCTGTTGTTATTAATAACAAAAATATGGTAGTCTCTATGGATACTCTAATAGACTATCGACCGATTACACTACGTAATGAAAAAGAAAGAACCATCTTCAAGCTTCAGGAAGGCATCTGCCGTGGTTTTCGAAGTTTCTTATTTTTAAACAATTTTACAGAAATTCATACACCAAAAATCGTATCTGCCGGTGCTGAAGGCGGAGCCAATATCTTTAAGCTGGATTACTTTGGAAGAGATGCCTATTTGGCTCAAAGTCCGCAGTTTTATAAGCAGATGATGGTTGGTGTTTATGAGCGGGTTTTTGAAATTGCCCCTGTGTACCGGGCCGAAAAGCATGATACCTCCAGACATTTAAATGAGTATATCAGTGTGGATTTTGAGATGGGTTATCTGGAAGACTATACCGAATTGATGCATATGGAAACTCAAATGCTTAAGTATACCCTAGACTTCTTAAAAAGTAATTATGCTTATGAACTTGATCTTCTAAAGGTTAATTTGCCTGAGATTTCAGGTATCCCTGCGATTAGGTTTCATACAGCCAAAGAAATGATTGCCAAGGAATATCACAGAGAAATGAAAGATATGGAGGATTTTGAACCGGAAGAAGAAAAACTTCTCTATGAAATGATAAAGAAAAGAACCGGAAGTGAATTCGTATTCATTACTCATTACCCCAGCAAAAAACGCCCTTTCTATACCATGGATGATCGTGAAAACCCTGAACTTACCCTAAGTTTTGATTTACTGTTTCGCGGATTGGAGATAACTACAGGAGGACAAAGAATTCACAATTATAGGGAGCAATTAAGTAAATTGATTTCTCGCGGTATGAACCCGGAAGCATTCGATAGCTATTTAATGCTTCATAAATACGCAGTACCGCCCCACGGAGGGTTAGGGCTTGGTCTTGAACGATTTACAAGCCGTCTTTTAGAACAGAGTAATGTAAGATACTCTTGTCTATTCCCTCGGGATATTAATCGACTGATACCATAGAAAAAAGTTAGTTATAGAACAAAAGGCTATAGAAAAAAAAGATAAATTGGGAATATAACTCACCGTAGCTCCTTGTTTGCCGGACATATTTATATACTTTTTTAATGCAAAATCAATCATGTCCCTAGGTAAGTTATATTCCCATATGCTTATAGTTTACTAAACCATTTCTTTGATTGAGACTAATTAATAGCTATTTTAAGAAATCCATCTGTTCTTTTCGATGTTCTTGCTTAATTTTAGCATTTTTAAATGCTTCATCATCCATGTGATCTGCATTATGATTAAGATAACCTTCTGTAAATATAAATCGTTTCTCCGTATTTTCCAGATAATTATTAGATGCATTCTCGCCATGAGCAATAATGTTTTTTAGATTCTGTATTTCGTTCTCTCTTTGCTGATTGATATCTTTTGCATGCTGAATATTTTCCGGTGAATCAGAGATATCGGAATGCTCCTCTAAATGTCTCTCCGTCCGTGTCTTTCGCTCCACCAAACTAATCAGATGGTCTATTCTTCGTTCATTTTCCAAACCTCTATCGTCACGTGATCTGTTATCCTGATCCATGTTTTCCCACCTTTCCTACTTTTTTGAGAAGTATTTCTCTTTATTATTTTTTCCTCTGAGTCAATTTGTTATACTGGTTTAAAAGTCCTTGCTATTTTAGCTTTTTGGGAATACATGCATTATGTGCCGATACGAATAAATGCTGTCATTACATCTATATTTTGATTAATTTTTTATTATTTTATTTTAATGATCTCATATAATAAAACATATATTGCTGAATTATCCCGGCATAACCTTGGTATTGTTCTACATCAAAGCTGTTTTGATATACTTCGTTTAAAACCTTATTTATCCATACATCAACGGGAAAAGCCTCGATATGATGGAGTCCATAAAGTGAAATACAATTAGCAACCTTATCTCCCACACCAGGAATGGTTTTTAATGCAGTAACAGCCTCCTCATGACTGCACGCTTTTAGCTGATCTAAATTAATTCTGCCTTCGTGTATTGCCTGTGCAGCCTTAATGATATATTCATCGCGATAGCCTAGCTTTAACTCTCTTAGTTCCTCTTTTTTTGCATTTGCCAGACGACCAGGGGTAGGAAATGCATAATATCCCATTTTGTAATGCTCTTCACTGATTTTAAATTCTCCATACCGATTGCAGATACCCTCGATACATTTTTTTATCGAAGGTATATTTTTATTTTGAGATATGATGAAACTAATTAATATTTCAAAGGGTTCCTGCCTTAGTATCCGTATGCCTTTACCGTAATCTCCGGCTTTCTTTAAAAAATCATCCTTACCCTTCATAAGTTTTTGTATAATACGATTATAATCATAGGACAAATCAAAATAATCCTTCCAAATCAATTCATACTCTTCTCCACTACAACTAATTTCTATGGCTGTATCGTCCAACTGTTTTAACTGTAGATATCTTCCGTATGCAATCAAGCTGAAAGTATCCTGTTTTATCTCATTCATCCGAAAACACTGTCCGGATTCCGCTATTTGTCTTATATTTATATTATTTGATTCTATTATCATAACATAACCCCATCTATAAGAATAATTGTCAATTTGTTCCTATTAGTTCTCAAGGATCTCATATTATTTCTTATATTATACCCTTTGAAACCATAAAACAACTGAAACAACATTTCTTTAACCTCCAGAATATAGATTTGAACCTTGCCAAAATACGGTATTAGGTTTATTATATGGTATCATAGCATGTTTATAATAATTTTATACGATTCGATAATATGGTTTATTTTGTACTTTTTACATGTCCTAAACCATAGACAGGAGGATTACTCTATGCATTTTACAACAAATCTGGAAGGTCTTCAAATAAGATTTGCCGAAGAAAAAGATATCTCTTTGGTTTTAAGCTTTATCAAAGAACTGGCAGACTATGAAAAAATGTCTAATGAAGTAGTTGCCACGGAAGATATTCTGAAAAAGAATTTATTTGACCAAAAGATGGCGGAGGTAATCATAGCCGAATATTATGGCAAACCGGTAGCTTTCGCTTTATTTTTTCATAACTTCTCCACCTTCTTGGGAAGGCCCGGAATTTATCTTGAGGATTTATATGTAAAACCTGAGATGAGGGGTAAGGGAATTGGTACTGTGCTGTTATCCTTCCTTGCCAAATTAGCTGAGGAAAGGGAATGCGGCAGATTGGAATGGGCCTGTCTAAATTGGAATGAGCCTTCCATTAAATTTTATAGAGGATTAGGTGCAGTCCCCATGGATAAGTGGACTGTTTATCGTGTCCACGAAGACGCATTGCGAAATCTGGCATCAAAGTATGATTAAGAAGTTTCTGTTTTAACATGTTAATTCGTCAGTATAAATTTTAGTGAAATTATAGTGGGGCTACTATATAATTTCACCGATTTATTATGCAATAGCCTCAAAATTCTTCCTAAGTAATTTTTGTTAAATAAAACAGATTGCGTTATCCGATATAATCACTTATAATGTGTTAGGATTTAATGAATGTTAAAGATTATGAATAGTAAAGACAAATATCTGCTTCATATAAGTAGGAGGTTTCTATATAAGAAATGTTATATAATATCATGTTTATCCATAGATACTTGATGGGCCAGGTAAGAAGAATTTATTTTATGGCCTTACCCGAGACTAAGAAGGATTATAAGAAAAGCCGGGTATATTATACCACTGCCGATAGCGCAGCACAAACCATTGTGCAATTGGCCGGTGGTACTTTTTTGGCGTCCATTATGTCTTACAGTGGAATTTCTGATGCCAATATCGGTATTATCACGTCCCTGGTTAGTTTTGCGGCTCTGTCGCAGCTGTTTTTAATTAATTTTTTGAAACGTATTAAAAAATATAAGCTTTTGGTGTGTGTAACTGCATTACAGCGTACCTTGTTTGCTTTGATTTATCTAATTCCTCTGCTAGGAATAAGTAACATGCAAAAATCTATTCTTATCGTTGTTCTTTATTTTATCGGGCAGGTTTTTGTTCAGATCGGATTACCGGCATCCCAGGACTGGATCGCAAGTCTGGTTCCATGCCGTCTAAGAGGTAAATATTTTTCCATCAAGGATTCTGTCGCTGTATTTGTTGTTTCCAGCACTATGCTGCTTGCAGGAATGATCCTGGATTATTATAAACCCCGAGACATATTAGTTGGATTTGTAATCATAGGTACTATTATCTTTATCCTCACTATGGTAAATGTTATCGCACTTTCAAAAATGAAGGAACCGAAAACCTCCTATGTGAATCAGGATGGAAAGGAAATGCACGGGAGCCTTGCAAAAAAAGCCAGAGACAGTGAAAAATCTTTACATAAGACGGAACAGGGAATCCTCATGGAGTTGAAGGGAGCATTTATCGATCGTAAATTTAGAAAAGCTTTTACAGTTCAATGCCTCTTCACCCTGGGCTTTTATATCTGTATTCCCTTTAACGCCAGCTATCAGATTAATGAATTAGCCTTGCCTTACACTTTTATTATGCTCATCGGTTTTGTCGCGAACTTATATCGTATCTACATCACTCCTAAGTTTGGCCGTTTAGCAGATAAATTTGGAATGGCAAAGATGCTTCGTTATACCTTGTTCGCTTTAGGCTTGAATTTCTTGACCATGGCACTTACCGTACCCGAGAACGCTTACCCCTTACACATCATCGGATCAGTTCTAGCTTCTACAGCCTGGGCATTCGTAGGTATCGGTTTATTCGGTGTACAATTGGATTTCTTTAAGAGTGAGAAGAGAATGGTTTGGCTTACCATAACCTCCTCCGTATCCGGTATCTTTGGATTTCTGGTATCTATTGTTGGCGGAGCAATACTATCTTTTCTCCAAAGGAATCCGATTGAATTATATGGGAGACCCATATATGCCCAACAGGTCCTTAACATACTTGGATTTTTTGTTTTATTATCTGCAGTATTCTATATCAGGTACTATATTGAGACAGAAAAAATCGATACCAATCGATCCGACGGAAGAATTCAGATATAAACGTGAAACATTGAAGTTAAACATCTCGTCCGTGTGCATATATGTCTAAGGCGGTTAAATTCCTATCATGTGAGTCGCATCCTAAAGGGAGCGTTTTATTGAATAGGATGAATTCTATTATACAACAAAAGGGTATTTATGTAATTCTTATATCCAAATAAAACAACCTATGTTAAAATGGTAAATAACAGCAATTTATACATAGGAGGTAATTGAAAATGGAAACCAGACCTTATATCTCATGGGATTTGATAAGCACGTTTATGACACAAGCGTTTGAAAAATTAGGAGTTCCTAAGGAAGAAGCGCTTGCCTGTGCGGATGTGCTTATGGAAAGTGATCGTAGAGGAATTGAAAGTCACGGTTGTAATCGATTTAAAGCGATCTATGTAGATCGTATCCTGGCAGGAATTCAAAAACCGATTACCGAATTTGAAGTACTTCGGGAAACCGCTACAACAGCTGTTGTAGACGGTCATGACGGCATGGGTATGATTGTTGGAAAGAAATCCATGCAAATGGCAATTGATAAGGCAAAAAAATATGGTATGGGTATGGTAGCAGCACGTAACTCCACCCATTACGGAATCGCCGGTTATTATGCATCCATGGCCACAGATCAGGGGATGATCGGCATCACAGGAACCAATGCACGACCCTCTATCGCTCCTACCTTTGGCGTGGAGAATATGCTTGGCACCAATCCCTTAACAGTAGGTTTTCCAACGGATGAAGAATTCCCTTTTATACTTGATTGTGCTACCAGTATAACACAGAGAGGTAAGATTGAATACTTTGCCCGAACGGGTAAAAACACTCCAGAGGGTATGGTAATCGGACAGGATGGCTCTGCCTTAACAGACAGTAAGCAGATATTAACGGACCTTACCAAGGGATCTGCTGCCCTAGCACCCTTAGGTGGAATTGGTGAAGAACTGGCCGGATATAAGGGTTATGGTTATGCTACCGTAGTAGAAGTACTTTCTGCCGCCCTGCAGGCGGGCAGTTTCTTAAAGATGTTAACCGGCGTAGATGAGCAAGGGCAAAAATGCCCGTATCATCTGGGTCATTTCTTCCTGGCAATCGATCCGGAAGCCTTTTTAGGATTGGATACTTTCAGAAAAACCACCGGCGATATCCTCAGGGCTTTAAGGGCTTCTAAACTTGCCCCCGGTGAGGAACGGATCTATACAGCAGGCGAAAAAGAGTACCTATGTTGGCTAGATCGTAAGGATAAGGGCGTTCCGATCGGAGATGAGGTTCAGAAGGAATTTATCGAAGTAAGGAATAAACTGGGTCTTTCGATTCGTTTTCCTTTTGAAGCATAGCAAAGATTTAAAATACATCTTATTACTAAACCGAACATCGTATTGCCTACAATAAAATTCAAGAAAATGTATTTATCTTAGTCTACTATATACCCACTTATCGAAAAATATAAAAAGCATGCTACTGGCTGCAACAAACAGCCAGTAGCATGCTCTTTATGTTTAGCTAAATTGCTTACGTTATAACTTAACAGATCCTTTTATCAAATCCTTATTGTCTGAACTGGTACCAATATATACTTCATATTCCATTGCTTCCAGTTCCATCTGGTTCGTCTCTTCATTATAATAACAGAGCTTCTCTGTAGGACAAGACAGCGTTACAATCATCTCTTCTCCGGGGACAAGATTTACTCTGGTGAAGCCGCGAAGCAGCTTAACAGGCCGATCTATGGAGGATTTTGAGAAGCCTACATACATCTGAACAACTTCTGCCCCTTCTCTGTTTCCTGTATTCTTAAGCTTACAGGAAGCATATACTTGGTTACCCTCTGCCTTAAAGGTTGCATCCGATACCTCAAAGGTCGTATAGGATAATCCAAAGCCATAAGGTAAGAGTGGTTTCACGCCTTCTTTTTCCAATTTTGCATATCCATGATAATAATCATAATGCTGTTTGGTGGTTTCCCAGTCTACCTGTGGCAGGTCACTCTCCTGATAGGGTAATACATATGGGAGCTTTCCACTGGGGCTGATATCTCCAAATATGATTTCACCCAGTGCTCTTCCACCTTCCATGCCGGGATAATAAGCCATGATGATTGCACCGACAGAATCCATCCATTCCGTGATCATAATTGTATTACCACCAATCAATACGGCCGTAGAACAATCATTTACCGGGCCAACTGATTTAATTAATTCAATTTCATTTTGATGAAGACCAAGGGAATATTTTCGGTCGCCACCCATAGAGCCGGTATAACCTTCCGCTTCTTCTGCGGATACAAATTCACCTTCATCATTATAATCATAACCTACCACAAAGACTACAGCATCAGCTTCCTTAGCCAGAGCCTTAGCTCTATCCAGATCCTCACCCTTATCAAAAATTACTTCCGTATCCGGTGCTGCCATACTAAGTCCTTGCACCGGCGATATTACATAAGGAGGGCGTACCCAGCTGGAACCGTGATCACCAATTGGCTCAGCCTCTCCTAAAGCTCCCAGAACAAGAATCTTCTTCACTTTCTTTTTATCTAAGGGTAATATCTGTTTTTCATTCTTAAGCAGAGTAATGCCTTTTCTGGCACTTTCTAGTGCAAGGGCTATATGCTCCTTGGATGCAAGTACAGAGGAATTACACTGCGTATCCTGCTGGCTTGTAAATGCTAATAGAGTACGGATAATTCTTAGCGCCGATTCATCAATCTTCTCTTCCGAAACCTTACCATCCTTTACAGCCTGAACTAATTTATCACCAAAAAATACGGTATGCGCCATCTCCATATCCTGACCGCCGTTTGCAGCCTCCACTGTATCTTTGACACCCCAGTAAAAATCACTCATTACAAAGCCATCGAAATCCCATTCTTTCTTTAAAACTTCATTTAAAAGATAATCATGATGTCCACAATGGGTTCCATGGTACAGATTATAGGAGCTCATCACACTGGCTGCCCCAGCATCAATACATTCCTTAAAATGAGGAAGATATACCTCTCTCTCAGTTCTCTTATCACATTCAACGCTTACTTTAAAACGGGAATTTTCCATTTGGTTAAATGCATAGTGTTTTACACATGCAATAATATCCTCTTCCTGTACGCCTCGGACTAAAGCAGCCCCCATCTGTCCTAGATGATAAGATTCCTCTCCATAGGTCTCCTGGCTTCTTCCCCAACCGGGATTATAAGGAAGGTTTATGCATACCCCACCAAACAAATTGCCACCAAAGGCTTTAATTTCTTTCCCAATGGCATGTCCTATCTTCTCCTCCAGTAAAACATCAAAGCTGGCACCTCGGAGCATGGATACCGGGAAGCAGGTGGTTTTTCCATTCCCGCATACGACCCCCCTCGGCCCATCACAGAACAACATAGGGGGAACACCAACCCTCTCAATTCCTCCGGCAGGGTAAGGGACATAGTTATAATGCAGATTATCCGGATCTGTCTTAATATTTTCCATCTCCTGCGCCAAACTCATTCTGCCGCTCATAAGATAAACCTTTTCCTCAAGTGTAAGATTTTTCAAAATCGATTTCGCTTTTTCCGTAAATCCAAGACGATATTCCTTAGTACACTTCATATAATGTCACTCCTTGTTTTATATTTGCAGGACAAACAAAACCTTTGGCCTGCCACTTATGTTAATAAGATAAATTAATAATCCAATTCGTAATAAATTCACAGTTAATAGTTATGCTATCCATAATTCTATTTTCCTATTAGCAATGCTATCTTATTCTGGATTATCCTTCATAACAGTTATAACATTAATTAATCATATCTTCAATGTATATAACAGTTTTTTGCATGTCAGATTACAGTTTCTACTCCTATGGGATACATTTTCTAGTTAACATTTCGCATTATATTTCTTACCGCAGTTTCTATTGTTTTCTCACCTTTTAAATAAGATTTGCTTTCTTTTAATATATATTGATACATAGCTTCATCGTAATTGATTGGTGTATCCAGATTTTGAATCATTGCTTTTAATCGGTTGATCTGATCCTGTGTTGCGGGATAGGAAAATTGTAATTTGCTGCCGGATATCGGATCGATGACCGTTCCTCCCTGTAAAATCTTCTCTGAGTCATTCGTCCAATAGGAATAGGCTACCTGATTTACAGGAAGGCCCCGTCCAACATGTTTTTTTTGAACTTCTTCTGATAAAAGCATTGTAATAAATTCCTTAGCTAGCTTCTGATTTCTGCTCTCTTTATTAATTCCAACGACTACATAAGGCTTATACATAAATCTGGCTGTTTTATATATATAATTTAATTTTGATACTTCCTCCAAAAGAAGAAAATTCTCTAACCCAGCCAAATCCATTGTGATTAATTGTGCACGATTTTGTATCATTTCCAGAAGCCTTGAATTTTCATTCCATTGCTCATAACTTAAATTCGGATTGTAGCAGTCCAGTTCCTTCAGTAGTAATAAAAACGTCTCCAATTTATCCATATTAAGTTTTCCATTAGAATCAACTATATCCTGATAAAACAACCGAAAATAAGAATAAATTAACTGATCTTGATTTAAACGTTCTCCCATGATTGCCCTATCGCTTATCTTCGAATATTCAAGCAACCGTTCCATGGTTTTTGTTTCCCTTAAGACCTTAGTTTTACCGGCATAGATACTGGGTGCGATTTTCATGGGAAAAGTATAGATCTTTCCCTCTGTTGTATAATGATTCACTATATTACCGAATATTTTATTGTCCTTCACCATAGGTAATAATACACTACTTAAATCAGTATAAATATCTTTCTTAATATAGGCGTCTGTAGGAAGGTAATCACTGACTATGATATCTGCACCTTTTCCTGCTATAATCTCTGAATTTAACGCCGCAATATAATCTTTTAATTCTAAGGAAGTCTCTCCGTTTTTCGCGATACGGTAATCTATGCTAACCTCAGGATGAACCTGTTGAAACTTTATACTGGCTTGTTGAATGATATCACATTTTTCTATGGAACTGATTGTAAGTATAATATCAGGAACAGCGGGTAAATCTTCATGATATTTATATTGAATGAATTCGTACGTACCGTTATAGTCCAAATAAAGCACGAAATAAGTATCTTCTTCGTCCTTAGTTATATTTTGAATGGATAAGGATGGTATACTCATGGAAGCAGCCGAACCACTAATTAGTGTTTCCATAATTGCGCCACCTTTATCTACAGACGACAGACCGTTTTTATCTACAACGAATACTCTGCCAAAAAGATCTGTCCCGATTGATATATTACCGACAAAAGAAATGTCATCATCCGTATTGATGGTTATTTCATTCGTTAGTTCTTCGGATTGCTTATTCATAACAAGAAGTTTATTATATTCCTTGTTCACAGCAATAATATCCTGGCCTGTTGCCGCAACTGCTCCATTAATTCCTGCCTCAAACCGAAGAAGTCTCTTACCACTCTCTTTATCATATACCTTAACCATTCCCGTATATCTGTCTAATAAAATAATATCTCCGTCTTCCATAATCTCAAAGTCGGATGGATATGGATATTTGCCTATCTCATCTTTTAAAGTCAAATCTTTAATTACGATTTTTTGCAACCTATTGCTGTCTGTAATCTCGTATATACTGACGTTTCCCTGAGCGATATCATTATTTTTAGCGATTGCATATAGCTTGTTGTCTTTTCCATATTTCATAAGATAAATACTTCGGTCTTTAAGTTCTTTCTTGTCTGCCCATGCAGGTATCTCTCTTTCCCACTGACCTTTCTGAGCATAGTTATATTTTGTATATTGGTTTGTCTCATAATTAATCGCATATAACTCAATCACTCCCATAGGATTCTTAAGTATAGTTAAAACGGACTCATCCATTTGTTTTACCTGCACCGGAAGTTCAATCTTTTCTTCCGCATAGCGACCCATAGCTACCTTGGATGTATTGTTTCTAAAACCGCATCCGACAAGCAATATAATCATGAAAATCATCATTATGATAAGTTTACTGTTTTTCATAGTTCCTCCGAAATATAGTATATATACTGATTATATCAGATATTATTGTATAATCCATAGATCCGGTATGAAAATATGTACTAATTTTATACATATGTATTTGTATAGATGAAATCCTTTTATGACCTTTATACTATGATCCATGGATACTTTTGTATTCACGAATATATTCCTTCTTATAGACAGAGTGGACTACTATAAAATAAATTTTACAGCAATCCACTCTATCGTCAGTTATTTATGAAAACTACATTTTGTGAGTTCAAAATGTAAGTGGTTGTTAAATAACTGTATGTGATCTAACGTAATATAAATTATGTAAGAAGTTAACTCGTCTTATATTATTAAAACAATGATTTCTAAAAAAAACCTATATTTTACTCAGGATAATCATTTTTTTACACATTGCACATAATACACTATCAATTATCGGTGATATGTTGTAAAATAGTATAATATAAGAGTATAACGGAGGTGATAAAATGAGAATCCTCATCATTGAAGATGATGTGAAGTTATGTAATGCCATATCGTTCCACCTAAAAAATGAGGGATTTTTAACGGACGCCTGCAATACCGGAGACGATGGCCTTTTCTTTGCTATGGAAAGAAACCACGATCTTATTATTCTTGACCGGCTATTACCAGAAATAGATGGTATTACATTATTGGACAAAATCAGAAAAAATCATATAGAAACTCCTGTCATCATGGTAACTGCTTTAGGGGAGCTAAACGATCGTATTGACGGTTTTGAAACCGGCGCAGACGATTATCTTGTAAAGCCCTTTGCCATGGAGGAGTTAATTGTTAGAGTAAAAGCTTTGCTTCGCAGACCGAAGAAAATTGACGATATTACAGAGTTTTCATTTTCTAATATTAAACTAAATATTCAGCATAAGATTTTAAGCAGTGATACAGGCCAATGCGAATTATCCAAAAAAGAAGCTGCATTGATGGAGTTCTTTCTTAGAAATAAGAATCAAATATTATCAAGAGATATCATCTTAAACAGAGTATGGGGCTATGATAGTTTTGTCTGTGAAGCCAATCTAGATAACTACATATCCTTTTTACGAAAAAGATTAAAATCCATTAACAGCAGATGTAAGATATCTACCATTCATTCTGTTGGATACCGTCTGGAGGAATAATCATGTTTCGCGTTTTACAGCGTAGATTTACCTTCATTTATACATTTACGATCAGTTTAATCTTAACCTTCGTTATCATTGTAGTGGTGTATTTTATGTTCAATCAGACATTACTTAATACACAAGCAACGTTAACCAATGTTTTAAATGAAGTGGAATATAAATTGCAGGTAGATAAGAATATTAATCAGGTATGGTTATCAACGATGTCCTCCAAATTCGACACAATGATCCACATTGAAGATAATGGAAAACCACTTTTATATACCAATACCATAAAAAGTCCTACAGAATATGATACTTTAGTAAATAAGGTGAAAGAACTGGCTCTGAAAAAAGATATTAATACTTCTATCTATCCGATATCCTTTGATAAAAAGCTTTCTCCTTTGCTCAAGTTCAGAGGCGACAAATATGAGCCCTATTACAGTTATACCTCTATGCTGGTTTCGGCAAACGGTTGGCAGACGATAATTATTATTAAAAATGTAACCGATCAACATCTTATATTATTACGATATGCAATTACAGCTTTTGTTATTGATTTACTGCTTATTTTATTTGTATACTCGTTCAGCCGTTACTTTGTAATGAAAACTCTTTTACCGGTGGTGGATGCCCAACAAAAACAGAAGGAGTTTATTGCCTCCGCATCCCATGAGCTTAGATCACCTTTAGCCGTTATTCGTGCAATCGTATCATCATTAAAATTAAATGTGGGTACGTCAAAAGACAACCTTCAGAATGAATATTTAAATGATATCGAGGCTGAAGCCGTACGCATGTCTACTCTAATCAATGATTTGCTTGTACTTGCCTCGACGCAGGCTCATAAGTGGTCCATAAAAAAGGAAGCCCTTGATACGGATGCCTTATTATTAGATCTGTATGAGGCTTTTTCTATCCTAGCATCAAAAAAGGGCAGAAAACTTTCCATACATTTACCGGATAAAAGTCTTCCCTGCGTTCTTGCAGATAAGCAACGACTTTGGCAAGCTTTGACTGTGATATTGGATAACGCTCTGGAGTATACTCCTCCAGGTAAGGATATTACTCTAAAAGCCTATACCAAGAAACTAAAAATGTACATTGAAATTATTGACCATGGTGTTGGCATTCCGGATGAACAAAAAGAACTTATATTTAATAATTTTTATCGGGCAGACCCTTCCAAGAATAGTAAGGAACACTTTGGCTTAGGTTTAAGCATAGCCAAGGAACTAATACTTCTTCATGACGGTAAAATCTATGTGCAGGATACCCTCGGTGGAGGAGCCACCTTTGTAATAGAATTGCCCTTAGAGTAGGATATGATATAAGCTAAAACTTTGATATAATGAAACAAAAAATAAAATAAAGTCAGCTTTCACGTACTAATAATTCGCCTAGCATGATATTTTCATCCTGACTTCATATGACTCGTTGAAATTCACTAATTACTTTATCTGATGGTAAAACAGGACCTAAAAACGCAAACTCCTCGCCTTGCTCGTCAGACACTGCGCTTTTTAGCTCCTAAACCATCATCAATAGTAATAAGTGAATTTATCAACTCGTCATAAGGCGCCATGTTAAAAACATCATGCTAGGCGAATGCTATACTGAGAGCTGATTTTATTTTATTTTTTTCTTTTTTCTATCTACAAAGTTTATCGTTATAATATATAGGAAAAATTAATAAAATGACAAATTATTAAGATACTATAAAAGACACAAAATAATTTGCACAATTTAGAGAAAGTATCTCCTTACTACCATTCCACTCATAGAGAGGAGTGAATAAAAATTTGAATATCTACGATATCATTGGACCGGTTATGGTAGGCCCCTCCAGCTCTCATACCGCTGGGGCAGTTCGTATAGGTCTTTTATCCAGAAAACTAATGGATGAAAATATAATAAAAGCTGACATATTTCTTCATGGATCGTTTTATGCTACAGGTAAAGGGCATGGAACAGACCTAGCCTTAGTCGCCGGCTTACTCGGAATGAAGGAGGATGATGATCGTATTCCTTCCAGCTTTCATATTGCTGAAGAATTAGAACTTCAATATTCATTTTCCGGAATTATATTACGGGATGTACATCCCAACTCCGCTTTATTAAAGCTTACCGGTATCAGTGGAAAATATATGGAAATCATCGGCTCCTCCCTGGGCGGTGGCCGCATTATGATAAATCAGATTGATGGTTTAAATGTGAATTTTAGTGGCAATTATCCAACACTGATTGTGCACAACATTGATGAACCGGGTCATATTGCCGATGTTACCGCTATGCTCAGCCATAAATCCATTAATATTGCGCAGATGCAGCTTTACCGGGATGGTCGCGGTGGTAATGCAGTTATGGTAATTGAATGCGATCAGGAGGTTCCTTATGAATCAGTCAAATGGTTGGAAAAGGTTGAGGGTGTTGTTAAAGTATCGTATCTAAGTTTATTAGATTGATCTACTGTATTTATATCAATACGGAATCTTCTTTATAGATAAATTCAAATATATATTTATATTTATTGTGTCAAAAGGCGCTGCGACATTTTCGAATAAAAACTATTGCTACTAACAAATAAGTTTGAAAGCACCAAGGTGCTTTTTACACTTTTATTATATTAAATAATTATACTAGCTATAGCTGAGAGGTTCGCATATTTATGTTCAAATCATTGTCAGATATTATAAAGAGAATAAAAAAAACAGGTTTGCCCTTCTGGGAAATCATACTTGAGGATGACAGTTATGAACGTCAGGTGCCGAAAGAAGAATCCTGGGCTAAAATGAAAAGTCTATATCATGAAATGAAACTAGCAGATGCCTCCTATGATAAAAATTTAAGATCAGCCAGCAATCTGGCTGGGGGTGATGGTGCCAAGGTAAGTGAAGCCCTTGAAAAAGGTGAAATACTGAGTGGCCCTTTTATGGGAGAAGTAATTGCAAAGGCATTAAAAATGGCTGAATCCAATGCCTGCATGAAAAGAATCGTTGCTGCCCCCACCGGAGGTTCCTGTGGAGTGATTCCTGCCGTTTTAATAACCTGTGAAGAAAAACTCAGATTCTCGGAAGATAAAATGATTGAGGCGATGTTTGTTGCTGCCGGTATCGGTCAGGTAATTGCAGAACGGGCATTTATATCCGGTGCCGAAGGAGGCTGTCAGGCTGAGATCGGGTCAGCCAGTTCTATGGCAGCAGGGGCAATCAGCTACCTTAAAGGCGGGGATGGCAACAAGATTATTCATGCAGCCGCTCTTGCCTTAAAGTCTATGCTTGGATCCACCTGTGATCCCGTGGCAGGTTTGGTAGAAATCCCTTGCATCAAAAGAAATGTAATGGGCGCTGTCAATGCTGTTGCCTGTGCTGATATGGCCTGTGCAGGTATTATAAGCCGTATCCCTCCTGATGAGGTAATCGATGCTATGCGAGAGACCGGACTCGCCTTACCGGATAGTTTAAGAGAAACCGGAAAAGGCGGATTAGCACAAACGAAAACAGGGAAAGAAATAAAGAATTCCATCTGGTCATAGAGCTTCGTAGTTAAAGTAAATGCATTTAGGATAGACCGTGCTAGGCTCACACAGCTTCCGTAAAAATTAAAAAAGAACCTATCTAAGATAAGAAAACTCTTATTTTTGATATGTCCTTTTTTATAAAGGAAGTTCTAATAGATTGTATGATTTTTCCATATTTAATTCTCTATCACAATAACTTATCCTTGTAGAATGAATAATCCTGTTATAAGAGTGTCATTGTATCTTATGAAGTTATACCCCGATAAAAAGATATATTATCATTCCTACAAGTCCAGATCCCAATATGATAAAAATCGGATTGGGTTTTCGTTTTCTTAAAACGATGAAGCTGACAAGAAATAAACCTAGGGCAATGAAATTCACGTCTGCCACATTCCATGTAAATCCATGTTCTCCCCAGATAGCTAGGATAAATATAGAAAAACCAGCTGAAGCGATTAAGGCAACGACTGCTGGTCTTAATCCACTTAAAATCCCTTTAACAATTGTTATGTTCTTATACTTAAAGTAAAAATATGCCAGAGTTAACACAATGATAAAGGAAGGCAGTATACATCCAAAGGTTGATATGATTGCACCTCCGACGCCTGCAATCCGGTTTCCGACAAAGGTTGCCGAATTGATTGCAATTGGACCGGGGGTCATCTCTGCTATTGTTATTAAATCCGTAAATTCAGTCATGGTAAGCCATTTCTTAACATCAACAACCTGTTCCTGAATCAAAGGAAGCGCTGCAAACCCGCCACCAATACTAAACAATCCTACCTGTAAAAAACTAAGAAATAATTCAAGATATATTATCATTGGTTACGCCCCTTTCCATGTTTCTCTCTGTAAATGACCGTTATTGCACCAATCAATGCGCAAATCAATATGATAATCACTACATTTACATCAAAAAAGAAAGTGGCAATAAAAGCTATAACCATCATCCATATAGATAACATCTGTTTTCCTTTTGTAACATTTCCTGCTAATTTGAATACAACATCGATGATAACAGCAGCCACACCGGCTTGCATTCCTTTTAGCAAGGCACTTACTATTACACTGTCACGAAATGCACTATAAAAAAATGATACAACCGTTAAAATAATAAGCGGAGGTAGTACTGTTCCGAACACTGACACCACAGCACCGAAGGTGCCGGCAATACGGTAACCGATTAAGATAGAAGTATTCACTGCAATGGCTCCGGGGGAAGATTGGGCAATTGCAATCAAATTCAGCATTTCCTCCTCATCGATCCACATTAACTTTTCAACAAATTTCTTCTTCATCAACGGAACGATAACATATCCACCTCCAAAAGTAAATGCACTTAAAGAAAAGGTGGAGATGAACAGCTTCCAAAATAATTTTCCGGTTATCTTCATATTTTTCTCCTTAGCTTTCTGTCACAGCTCCATGTCTAATAATCGAATTATTATGCATTCATCCTATTAGTATCACGAAATATCTATAGAAAAAGTATTGCTTTGCATAAACCACAATTATTTCCATAGATTTCGTATATTAATCCGTATTCTTTTATTATAAACAGGATAACATCAGTAATCAAGCCAATCTGAACCATTCTTATACAAAAGCAATCAAAAATCAAAACCATTTTACTAATGATAAATTTTTACAAAGCAATAAGTATATTGTAACGTTTTATTATAACTATCATTCACAAGAGTTACTGCCATTTCGCTGTGCTGTTTATTTCGTTGTGTTATTTATTTCGCTGGCATCACCCAATTCCATATCTTTCGTAAGTTCCTCTATCCCCTTCTCTATCTTATTTTTCTTTTCTTTTGTTACCTTAATCCAAGCAGATAACCCACCCTCTGCACCGCAGAAAGCGAATACGCAGGTTATTAAAGTATTTGGTTCTGATCCTGTTTTATATGATATAAATAAACAGGCTGCCGAAAAAAGAATCAAAAAGACAAACATACAGGATAAGGTTATTTTCATATACTTTCCGCTTACTTTTTGCATATAAGTTCACCTATATTTATTATTATACTACATTTTATGTTCTGTTCTTGTAGTTGTGTCATAGGTTAAACAATAGAGCATTACCCATGTTTTTATCAATGAGTTACCAACTCATATAATAAGGGTAATGCTCCTTATAATTCATAATTACATCCTAAACCAAGTATTCAGCGATACTTACTATAAAAGGGATTGTAATACAAGATAATAAAGTTGTTATTGTAAAAATTTCTGCTGATAGTAAAGCATTTTTTCATATTTAATTGAGAAAAGAATACCTGTCGTAGCAGAAGGTGCTGCTGCCATAATAAGTGCAGTTATTAATACAACTTCACTCATAGGGAATCTGCTATAAATAAGTAGTAATATACTCGGTATGAATAATAACTTTAGAAAAGCTATGAAATATACCCTATATCTCGTTAACAATTTAAGTATATTAGTTTTTCCAATTGTAACACCGGCAATTAACATGGCAAAGGGTGTATTAATGCTAGCGATATGGTTAAAGGCCTGATATATTGTATCCGGTACTCTTATCTGCAATAAAAAGAATGTTAAGCCTATGGCAATTGCTATAATAGATGGCGATAAAAGCTTCTTCAGCATGCTTTTTAAACTAAATTCCCTACTGCCTGACATCATTATGACTCCGTGAGTCCAAAGAAAAATATTAAACATAGTAATGGATGCCGTTACATAGAATACCCCTTCCGTTCCAAAGATACCATTTACCAAAGGAATTCCCATAAAGCCGACATTGGCATATATAATGTTGATACGCTCTACTTCCACATCCTTATTTGCGATTAGTTCTTTCAACTTTTTTCCGTTATTATATATCTTTGTTCTTCTTTTTCTTCGAATTACCAGATAGGAAATGAAAATACTCATTAGATGAGTTACCGTTGACAAAATAAGTGAAATCAACAAACCTTCCAATAAATCTTTACTAAATTCCCTCTGGTAAGATACAAAGATAACCATTGGGTTAACCAGCATTAATAAGATATTCGACAGCTTACTGTTGGTTTTCTCGTCAATCAGTTTGGTTTTATAACATATGATACCTATTAAAATGATCATAAATATGACTAATATTTGTTGAAACGTAATACCTGCAAGTGACATTCTCATTCTCCAATTCAGTTTCTAATAACCTACTTATAAAGCAAAATATTCATCGAAAGATCCGATGGATACTTATTTTCACACCAACAGGATTATTCTACTATAATCATTCCCTCTTTACCAGTCTTAAATCTTGGGTAAATTGTTCCTGTTATCTCCACTCTTCATTCTCATTGTATTTACCTATTAAAACTCTTTTTCCTTTGGTACAAAATTAAGCAAAGTTTATTAATAATATTTTGTTCCTATTTAAGTTGCAATAACATTACAACATATGTTATATAATTACAGTACGGTTAATTTTTGGTTTATGTATAAGATATCACTATCCCTGCAATAAGATAATAATCATCAAGACAAAAATACTAAATACTATAGATAGGAGAAATTGATCTATGAGTAAACGATATAAATATTTTAAGAGGCTCTCCCTCTTTTCTATAACCCTATGCCTCTCTTTATTAATCGCAATGTCAGCAACAATAATGGTTGTATATTTCCGACTATCTTCAGCAGCTATCTCTAACAGTTCCCCATTTTTTTACGCACTGTTATTTGGATTGCCTTATATTCCTATCCTTATTGCTTCTTTGATTGTTTACATAAAACTTCGAAAGAAAATTCGTATAGACTACCCGGAACTATTAATCAAACAAGAGAAGCTATCAAAAGAAGTTATTATAAAACGTATCATCAAGTCAATTGCAGCAACAATTATAATTTGCCTTATTCTTTTAATCATTGCTCCCTTTGTGGCCCTTCCATTATTTCTTAATCGTCATGTAGATTATAAAGGTTATACCACGCAGAATTATCCGTTACAGGATATCTATGTGGCAACGGATTATGCTCTAAATGAAAATCAAATATATCTTAAAACAGAAGACGGTCTTAATCTATGGACTTCAGAAATTTTTGCCGAAAACCCAAAAGCAGTTATTATCTACTTAAGTGGTATTGTTCAACCTTCTGTGACCTATTTTTATGGACATGCTAAATACATGCAGGATAACGGTTATGCATCTATTCTTTTGGAGGTTCGTGGACATGGTAAGAGTGATGGTAACAGAATTTGCTTAGGATACGAAGAAACTAAGGATGTACAAGCGGTTGTTGATTATATTCAAAGTAGCCCTAAATATGATGGTGTACCAATCGTTCTACATGGAGTGTCCATGGGAGGCGCGATTGCAGTCAATGCCTTCGGACAAATTGATGAAATAGACGCATTAATTGCAATGTCCGCTTATTCAAGCTTTGAGGATGTGGTAATTGATATCATGGATAACTATGGTATACCCCAATTTATTCAAACCTTTGAAAAACCTCTTATATCTTCATCCTTAAAAATGATGTTTGGCAGTGAAGCAGTCGAACACATAAAACCGATAGAACAAATCAAAAATACGAACGGTAGACCTGTGTTATTAATGGCTTCTTCCGGCGATATGGAAGTTCCCATGGATAACTTACATCGTCTAAAAGATGCGAATCCTAATGTAGAAGTATGGATACGGGATTCCTGGGAACATTTTATTGTAAAGGATTGTGATTTTAAGAATATGGCTAAGGACAAGGAGTATTGTAATAAATTACTTGAGTTTATTGAAAAAAGTCTTGGTTACTGATTTTCTTCAAGCAAACGGAATATGTCTGCCTCAGGTATCGGGTGACAGAACAAGAAACCTTGAATCTTATCACAATTATGTTTCTTCAAGTAATTAAATTGATTTTGAACTTCTACTCCTTCAGCTATAACATTCATCCCCATATTCTTCCCAATCGAAATAATATGACCTACAAAATCATCCTCACTATCTTCTGCTATGTGATCAATAAATATTTTATCTATCTTCATTGTAGTAATTGGAAGTTGTTTTAAATAATTTAGGGAGGAATATCCTTTCCCAAAGTCATCCAGCGCAATTCCGACATTAATATCACGCAGTTCTTGAAGCCTTGAAGCAATAAAATCAAAGGATTCCATTAAGATGGATTCTGTGATCTCTAATTCAAGACATTTCGGTTCTAATTGATGGCTTTGTAGACTTTCCTTTACAATGTCCTGAAAGTTAGTATTTAAAAGCTGTAGTATTGAGATATTTACTGATACCGTTAGGTTTGAATATCCTTTTTCCCTTACCCTTTTTAGAAATCCACACGCTTTATTTAACACCCATTCTCCCAACTGATTTATGAAATGTGTCTCCTCTGCCACTTTAATAAATTTTATCGGTGATACCGCTCCCAGATCAGGACTATTCCATCTAAGAAGCGCCTCAAAACCGGTTATTGTTTCTGTTCTGATGTCAAGTTGCGGTTGATAATGCAGTTCAAATTCATTATGCTCTAAGGCTTTCTCTAAGTATTTCTCAATTGAAATCCTTTCTACTAAATCTTCATGCATAATATCATTAAATGTTACATAGTTCTTTTTTCCTGCTTTTTTAGCCTGATACATAGCGATATCTGCATACTTTAGTAAATTCTCTAAATCATTCCCATGATCGGGGTATATCGAAATACCTATGCTCATACTAATATGAAGATTGCTATTTAGACTATCAAATTCATTCATGAAGTTATTTAGAAGATAAGAAGCATATTCTTCTGCCTGTTTTTCATTTTCTATATGTTGCAAAATTATGATAAATTCGTCTCCACTAAGGCGGTAAAAAGTACAATCTTTCCATAACAAAGAAGTTAATCTCTCACTGATTTTAACAATCAGTTTATCTCCAAATACATGACCTAAGGTATCATTTACATATTTAAAATTATCAATATCTAAAAATAACAGTGCTGCCTTTTTTTCTTCAGAGGTAAAGATATTATTTGCTGTTTCATACAAAGAAAGCTTATTTGGCAAACCGGTTCGTGAATCATAATAAGCAAGATAAGCTAACTTTTCTTCATTCTCCTTAATTTTTTCATTTGCTTTTAACAATGCCTCATATTGATGTCGCATCTCATCATCCGAAGCCGTCAGTTCTTCGTACAGTTGTGTTAACTCTTCATGGTTTTCCGATAAGTTCTTTTTCATCCTTTGTATCTTACGAAGATAAAACAGTAGAATACTGACAAAGGAAATAAGTATGATAAAAGCAAAGACTACACTTAGTACTAATACCTTGTAGGTTTCGTAAAATGAAAAAGGTTTATTGATTATTTCGTAATCTTTCGGCAGTAATTGTGAATCAATATCAAATCGAATCAGCTGATTATAATCAAATACAACTCTAGTAGAATCAGGCGTCATCACCCTGATTTTATCCGGATCCTCCCCTTCAAGAATGCGATTTGCCATGTCAGCGGCATATTCACCCTGTAGTCTACCGCTAAGTAAAGAACCCCCGATAATTCCGTTATTTAATCCAAAATCATAAAGTGAGTATACTGGAACATTACTGAAGTTACTTATTTCTTTTGTAGCATAAGCGATATCAAGAACATTATTATTACCATCACTAAAATAGGTTCCGATTATTATGATGCTGTTTTCATCTAATGCTTGTGCTTGATGCTTAATCTCATCGAAGGATAAATCATTCCATGTGATAACATTCATATCCGGATTAAATTTCTCTATTTTTTCAATTAATATATTCCCTGTTGATATCCCACTCTCAGAGTTATCATTCAGCAAATAAACAGTATGAATTGAGGGGTTGATTTTGCTGGCAATCTTTAGTGTCTTTATCGGATCAATAACCTCTACCACTCCGGTTACCCGATGAAACCCTTCTGTAATTGATCTTACACCTTCACTATTTACACCACAAAATACAATCGGTGCATCAGAGAATATATTCTCCCTATTATTTAAGGCAAATTGAAGCGCTATATCATCTGTAGTTACTATGACATCAATTTTTTTATTATGATATTTATATTTATAATAATCATATAAATAATCAAGATTATCATGAGATTGATAGTTCTTCCAATCCATGTATTCAATAAAAAAGGAAACGTTATCCCCTTTTTCCCTAAATTTATCCATGATGCCTTGGGTTGCTTCTTGTGTCCAAACAAATCCCTGATGATAAGAGTTTAAGATCAAGATTGATTTTATATCACCATTCTCTTTTGCAAATGCATGATGATTGATACCAAGACAAAAAGTTACTATAATTGTCACAATTCTCAGATATTTTATCTTTTTCTTTATCATACAACCCCCATAATGTCTTATGTATAGTATTTTTCAGGATTAGCTCTAAAACTAATATGAGATCCCAATATGTGTATCTTAAGTTCGATCCTCTTGGTTTCAGTCTGTGACTCCTTACATAAATAGTACTAATCTAACATCTTTTATGTTTTAATTATATAACACCCGGAAACATATTCCAAGGGATATATACATTTTACTAATCTTATTTGCTTCATATCTTATACATTTAATCGCTACGATAAAAAAGCGTTAATAAAAATAAAGATTTATGCTTTCGCATAAATCTTTATTTTTCTCACACTTTTTTTATTCTATATTGACAAATGAAGTCAAGCTTAAACTGTATTAATTAATAGCCTGCATTATCATAATCAAGCTTTGCTCCATAGTAGGAGTATTTCGGTGCTAAATCTTTATCGAACAATAATGGGCTTCTGTCACGTCTCCATGATAAATGATCTGCAAATCCCCAGAATGTAATTACAGATACTGCAGTATTTCCTGCTGCATTTTCCTCAACAATTCTGCTTACAAGCTCATAATAATACTGACCCTGAGCCTTTAAGTTCTCTTCTGTGGGCTGCATAATATTTTGCCATGTTCCAAGACTAACGTCAAGTTCTGTAATCTGAACATCCAGTCCCAAAGCACTGAATGCCTTTAAAGTTTGCATGTATTTATCAATGGAATCTTTCGTATATAAATGTCCTTGACAGCCGATACCATCAATCAGGGATCTACCGGTATCATCTACAAGAGATTGAGCCAGTTTTACAACAGCTTGGGTTTTGAACTGTTCATTGAAGTCATTATAAAAAAGTCCTACGCTTTCCGGAGCATATTTATCTGCAAAATTAAATGCATGCCAGATATAATCGTCACCAATAATTTGTTTATATAAGCTATCGCGATAGGATCCGTCATCTAAGAGTGCTTCATTCACAACGTCATAGGAATAGAACATGTCTAAATAACCAAGTGCCTCCAGCTTTTCAAACACCTGTTTAATATAGCTCTCCATGCGGGCAAGCATTGTATCACGGTCAACTAAACCTTTGGATTTATCAAAATCAACATAGAATATCCAATCCGGAGTCTGACTGTACCAAACCAAAGTATGACCACGGAGTGCCATCCCCTTACTCTTGGCCCAGTCTAAAAGTTCAGTCGTCCTCTGTGGAAATGTTACGACGATATCTCCTGTGGCAACACTCTCAGCTCTGTCCAGAATATAATCCGGTTTCATAAAGTTTTCTAAGGTAATACTGGTAAAATTCTCAGTAATTAAATTTGCATAATTATCATTTTTGATCATAGCGTCAGATAAACAAGTACCTGCTGTAATACCAACCTGCTCATAGACATCTTTAATTCCACCGTCTAACACTAATTGTGTTTCCTGATCATTTGCAGCATCCTTATCTTCTGCACTTTTATCTTCTGATTCAGCCGGTGTTACTGCCTCTTCCTCATCAGTTACATCTTCTGTTTCTTTCTCATCTTGTGCATTATCTTCTTGTGTTTCTGTTTCGGCTTGTTCAGTCTCAGGGTTATCAATCGGATTCTTTTCTTCTTTGTTACAGCCGCCCATAACTCCCAATATCAGTACCATCAATATGATTAATGCTATTTTGTAAATTCTTTGTTTCATGCCAACCTCCAATTAGTAATTTTTTTAACGCTCACCATAAAATATAGCATTAACTGACCTACTTGTCTATCCTATTATAAGCCACTTCTACTAACAAAATCGACTTTAGCATCTTACATGTTTGCGCTTAAATCCTAGTTTTCCTTTATCTGCAGCATTTTGAATATATTCAGCAGCAACATTTGTTTTACATTGGGTTTTGCCCATAAAAACTTCTACCTTACCAACTTCGACGGCAATTTTTTTAGCCTCTTCGTGAAGCGGTAAATAAGAAATGCCCACAGACATTATAAAATTATTCATAGCATATTTGGTTCGATTGGGCTGATTGTGTATTGTATCCCGTACCCTGTAAAGCATGGATAACAGTTTATCCTTGTCAAATTCACTGTCTTTACGAGATCCTAATAACCAGTCATAACAGCTCCAACCTGCCGACATAGTTAATTCATCTTTGCTGTCTATAAAACGGTCTGCTACCGTAAAGGCTATATCTGTTTCGGCAAGGGTTACTGCTACTATATAGTCCGATATCATATAAAAATATGCACCTTCTATCCATCTGTCAAAATCTTCTTCTGTCATTTTTTTAGGCTCCGCTATCATACCGGCTAAATACATGGCATCATAATTACCTGTGGCATAAAGCTGCTCTGCCAAAGGTTGATTATATTTTATCTTTTTAAATATCGGCTTCATAGCACTTATTGATACGCCAAAAACAGGCTCTCGTGCACCATTATTCAGATATGTTTTTTTCGTTCGCTCTGTACCAAGGGCTTTAAGCTCTTCCATAATTTCGTTTAGTTCCATTGGTATATCTCCTTTCATACTTCTCCTCATCAGTCTGGTTTTAGCCTTAATTATACCTTTTAAATTATTCATGTCAATTAATTATTATTTTATCCTGATTTTTTACCTTTACATCAGTAAATACATATCCTCCAAATAATCATTTAAGAATGTATTTAATAAATAATGAAAAGGAATGAATCCTATACAATATAGAACTCATTCCTCTAGAAACACTTATAACAAAGTACTTCCTTATAGTTCACTTCTTAAAGAGTGCGTTTATAATTATTCTTCCATATTATAACTTTTTAATAATTTATTGGCAGTGGCTATTGTTACCTTATACCGTCGAAACAAGCATCAATATGTTTATCATCAAACTTTGACTTAGTAATCATAGCTACTACAATAGTAACAACAGTTGAAACCGTAAGTGAAATAATAATCGGATCAATAACGGCAAGTTGACTTCCCGGAGGAGACAGCGTTTCCTTTCCAAATAGTAACGAACATACTTTCAATACGGCCGATTCTTTCGTATGTATAAACATCATCCATAAAACACTGGTTATAAATCCGGCACTCATTCCGGAAATGGCTGCTGTTTTTGAAAGCTTTTTAAAATATAAAGCTCCAACGTATAAAGGTAAAAAAGCCGAAGCACATACTCCAAAAAACAATCCGGTACTAATCGCTATGGCACCATCCCAAACTGACGGAAGAACATAAGCAAGAAAAACAGTTATTAATATAGCTACAAGGACTCCTCCTCTGGTTATAAACATCAATTTTTTATCATCACAATCTTTATTTGAATACAGGTCTCTCCCTACTGCTGTACCTATAGCATGAAACTGAGAACTAATTGTTGACATCCCCGCTGCTACAATAACCACAAAGAAGATCGCCATAAACCATTCCGGCATGAAAGTCTGCAAAAACACGGGGATTACATTGTCCGTTCCTTGTGCCGCAACTACGGCGATTTGTCCGAATTTCTCAAAAAAGTAAACATTTGATAAGGGGCCAACGATAAAAGCAACACCTGTCATCATAAAAATGAAAATGCCTCCTGCCGGAATTGCTCGATTAATTTCCCGATTACTCTTAACAGTCATAAATCTTACTATTAACTGTGGTTGTGCAAGCACCCCTATACCGACACCCATAACAATGGAAGATACGACAACCCACCAACTCGTAGATAAGAACGTTGGCATAGCGGTCCAGCCATTAAAGCCTGAAGGTACTTTTAATTGTTCTATCACCGCAGGATTATTCATTAAATCTGTAAGCTTTTGATGTGCAGCACTTATGCCACCTAATCCCGAATAAACAGATACCAATAATATAGCCATACCTATAAACATAACACTGCCTTGAAATGCATCTGAATACATAACACCTTTTATACCACCAAAGAATACGTAGATAGCAACAATGATAGAGAAGAAAAATAGAGCAACATTATAATTAATTTCAAGACTCCATTCAATAAACTTGGCAGCACCGATCATGACTGCCGCAGTATATACAGGCATAAGAAGAAATATGACTAATCCTGCAAACTTTTGCATAAGCTTTGATTGATATCTCTTTCCAATTAGCTCCGGAAAAGTATGGGCGCCTAAATTGTGACCCATTTTTCTTGTTCTTTTGCCAAAAAGTATAAAGGCAATAATAATCCCAAAGAAAATATTCATAAATGTCAACCAAAGTAAACTCATTCCAAATAGTGCCGCAGTACCACCAAAACCAATGATAGCAGAAGTACTGATAAACGTTGCTCCATAGGATAAAGCCATAACCATAGGATGTATTTTCCTGCCACCAATCAGATAATCTTCTGAGCTTTTTGTGTGCTTAAACCCCAAATATCCAAGGATGCCAACAATACCTAGGTATAAAATAGTTATAACAACTTTTAACCCCATAATACAAAACCTCCATTGATTCTTTCGTTATAATACATTATTGATCTTATCTTCCGTTTGCTCCCATAATAATTCTTCTGTCATTTCATCTTTTTCTTTTTCTTGACCTTTGTTCCAATTCCGGTAGCCATATACTACACAAAAGATCGAACATGCAATACATAACGAAAGTACTATAAAAATATTAATGTCTTGTAACCCAAACACATAAATCCCCCTTTCTGTTTTATCACTTTAAACTTCTACGCTTTAAAGTGATATATTATTAAAAAGTATATATGATTTATAAGTATCTGTCAATAAATAGAAGAAATCTCCTAGCCATCTTGTTGCCGAAGAAATTTCTAAATCATCTTATATAGGAAATTCACTTCGACGCATCCTAAAAAAAAAGAAAGAAGAATCTGTCGTAAAATGAAACTAAGAGATAATAAACTTTCTCCCAGCATAACCATTAACAACAGATCCTTTTATTGTATTTCATAATTTACACCAATGATTTACCTTATCCTATTAATGATATGAAGAATCTTATCTTTTATTTATTAACCTTCCATGCATATTAAAATAAGATTCCTTCTGTACTTCCCTTTATTTATTACGGCATACGCGAAAACCCTGATCAGAGCCCATTCCGTTCGCCTCGAACTTACCCCGGTAAGACGGCTCGCAACAACTGACATCACCTAGCCATCCCCCACCTTTCCAAACACGGTAAGTGCCACTGTTAACATTCATATCTTCATACCAATCCCAACACCATTCTCTTACATTACCGGACATATCATATATTCCTAACTCGTTGGGTTTCTTAGTCCCTACAAGTTTTGTCTGATTATTGTTATTATCAACCGCCGCACAGCTCCAGTCTCCCGATAAATACGTATCTCCAGCATTTTTCCAATACCATGCTACTTCATCTGCATCATCACTTCCACTATAGGTATAGCTCTTACTCATCTGGCCTCCGCCTGCTGCATACTCCCATTCTGCTTCTGTCGGTAATCGGTATCCGTTCGCTTCCTCATTAATCGTTATGGTCCATTTAATATTATCATATTCACTTATATTATTCGGATCTATTTTCACTTTATCTATATTGTAATGCGGTTCTAAGCCCTCTTTTATACTTCTCTTATTACAATATTCCACAGCCTCATACCAGCTTACCATTTCTACCGGTAAATTATCCCCTTTAAATTCCGAGGGATTACTCTCCATCACTTCAATCCATTCTTTCTGTGTTATCTCATATTTGCTGATATAAAAGTCCGTTAATGTTACATTACTTCCATAAAAGTTGGAATTCGTGTTAAGAAATCTCCCTCCTTTCACTAACACAAGATTATCAGACTCTTTTTTCGAACAAGCACTTAAAATAGCCATGATTGCTAATACCATCATAATAAATCTTATTTTCATAGATATATCTCCTTTATCTGACGAAAGTTAGTTTCTTAACCGTCTATTGTTTAATTCCTGTAATGTCGTGGCCAATTTACAGGAAATATTATATTGGTTCATAACCAATTCAGATAAGCACATCCAGCATCTTTCCCACGCCCAGTGCTGCTGCTTCGAATGGTAATATTCTTGTAGTATGTAGGTAAGTAGTATTTTAATATGTAAGGCCTACAGCTTTTGAAACCATACGGCTTTATCTATATCAATTAATTTAACGGCCATAACCCGTTAGAAATCCTATTTTAATATGATCTTTTACCATGCAGTAACGTTAGCATATCCGCTACTTTGATATCCTTCAACCGCCATTACCTGGTATGACCAGCTACTACCCAAATTCATGCCTTTACTTCTCCAGGCGTTAACATGGTTGCTAAAAGTAATTTTTACATTACTGCCGGTCGGTCTCTTTGACTGTCTAACGCTCCAAAACTGCTGGAAGGTTTGAGTCCCGTCGATGGAAGGCGCGTTATATCGCATAGTCGTATATATATCATAGTTACCACCATCACTATACACAGTTCCCTTATGTGTTCCGGTAGGCCTATAAGTGCCCCAGGAATCAACTATGTAATACTCGATAAGCGCGTTTCTTGTCCATCCATAGAAAGTCAGATATCCGTTACCGGACGGTGAAAAGGCGCCGGCATTGTAATTACATACTCTGGATGCTGATCCCTGACTCCATCCCTTACCAACAACAAAGTTCCCGCAATTTCTCCAACTAACACTGTAATTTCCTCCGGAGCCATTGGTTGCGTTAACTGTTCCTCCACCATCGGTCCAATTCTGCCAGTAGTTTGTCGCTGCTAATGCAGTGCTAGCAAACATGGTGGATAAACACATCGTAATTGCAAAAAATACCGCTAAAACTTTCCTATTTAACTTACGCATACTTATATCCTCCTTTATTCGATTTTTTGTTACTACTTACCTACACACTATATTGAATACTACCTTATAAAAAATCACTCCCTTTTCATTTGTCTTAAAAAAGAAAGACAATGTGATAATAATCATTGTTTACATATCGTACGGATATCTCAGTTGCAAAAGTTAGGATTTGATTATTGTAATTTTGCTATTAACAAGTAAAATTTAATGGATTATTTTGTGATAGGATTTAGAAACAAGATCATTCAGATGAGTAAAGATTGTGCACTGAAAAATAAGTTATTCGATTAGTCTAATGATACCAGAATAATAATTATAATTTCTTTAAGTATTATGATATCAAATGATACCTTAAATTCTTCACGAATCAATATTAACATAAATTGTAAATTTGTGCAATATGTCTTTTTATATTTTCATATTTTATTTTTTTATATTTATTTTATCACTTTTACTATAGATTTATCGCATATACTTAGTACTATATTATGTAATATTCCTTAATTAAGTTTTTATTTTAGTGTTTTTGCACAATTTAGCGTATTGTTCCAAAAATATATGCATTAGGTTTAATATAATTATATTAAGAATATCTCTGAGAACAGAAAAACATTGCGTTTTGAGAGTTTTGAACGTTATCACAATAGATGAAATAGCTTGAACAGTATGTCTAAATAATAGGTTAACAGGATAATAAAAGGGAGCATAGTAAAGAAGCTGTGCAAAATGAATTTACATTTTACAACAGCCTCACTTAAATATGAATTAATTTAATTTCTAATATAGTTCAATGTTTTTCTTAAATAGCACCCAAGTGCTGACAAAGTAAGAGACAAACAAGACGATTATTATCATCATCATCTTAAATAACGCATCATAGAATTCTTTGCTACCGATAAGTGTATTAATAATCACTTCAGTCCATTTCATATAGAATCGTCCGGTAATAATTGCACTAATGCCTGCAAAGAGAATTGGAAGGCCGAACCATATACCCATTTGACTCAAAATAATGCCATTAATTGAAGTATCTGATACCCCCATCTTTTTTATGATTTGAAATCTGTGTTTAAAATCAGAAGAATCCGCCAGTTGGTGAAGAGAAAGCACTGTAAAGCTAATCACGAATAATACAATTCCTCCGTAAAATAGTAGTAATTTCGTCAGTAAGGCTACAGATATTCCTTCATTTCTCTGTTTCGTTCGCATACGAAGCTCTGTATAGTACTGATGATCCTTAGAAATCTGTTCTATCTTCTGATTTAAAGCTGCATTTATCTCCTGTGCAGTTTCATAAGACATTTTACTCATGGCATTACCATAGTAATTACATTTTCCTATCAGTAAACTTTTACATAAGATATCAGGTATAATTATAACTACCGAAGTATCACTACTAAAGGAATAAATGGCCTCTCCAAGCTTTTCCCTATGTCTGATTTCATTTGCCTGAACTAAATTTTCATTGTTAATCGTAATTGTTTTGTTTTCTTTCAGGTATTTTTCAATTTCTTCTTCAGTTACGCTATAATGCCATTGTAAGCTAAACTCATTTTCCTTTAAATCAATTTGTGTCGACCCAGCCATCGCCCTTAGATGATTATAATCTGATAGGGAAATCGCCATTATGGGTTGTTCGAAGCTACCTTCTACAAACTCTTTATCATTAAGATAATAGAATTCCACTTTCAAACTATCTTTAAGCACAATGCCCATTTCCTCCAAAGTTTCTTCCACATAGGTAAAATCACCATCGGGAAGGGTATTCAAGGTTGTCTTTGAATTACCTTCTGTAGCAATCTGTATATCATAGACTGCTCTTTCTTTCAGATATCCCATAGCCCATCCTGATAAAATCGGATCAACAATGAATGTTGTAATAGCCAGTAATATGGTTCCGGCTAAGATTGACATCGTCCGTGTATTAGAAGTTAGCCTTGCGTTAATCTGTCCTACGATAAATAATGTGTTCCCTTTATATTTCCATCTCTTTGATTTTGTCTTAAATATCTGCATTAACGTTGACAGAGAATAAAACACTGCAAACATGAAAAACACCAGATATATCATTACATACATATAGGCTCCGTTCGTAGTTGTTCTATCCATTAGCGGATGACCTGCTACAATCATTAACGCAAACGCAATAATTAAAATCGTAAAACCTGTTAGTATTATTATTAATTTTTGTATAGATAAGAGCTTACGCTTTATTATGCAGAGAATCAGGTACATTGCGACTGTTCCGGCAAAAAACAAAGGAAGAATTAAATTTCCATAAAATGATACGACATCCATAAACCCCCTGCTACCAAGAATCATTACATCCTTATATTGTTTATATAACAAAAGTCCATCCATTACTTTATTTATGGATATTGCTGTCATTACTAAAATCATAAAAGGCATAAGGAACTCCTTTTTCATATCATCTTGTAATTCCTTGTTCGCTCTCAACATATCGACAATCTTCATTTTTCGTATTTTTCTGATATTTAAAAAGCCTATCAGAATAAAAACTGCACAGAAGCCTATTACCGTTATCAGTACGGTATCTGGGAACAGAGAAAAATACATATGATATTCTTCTTCAAAAAAACTCATGATATTAGAAGTTAATACCTGTGAAAAAAAAGCCCCTAATATAATTCCTATTACGATAGAGATAAGTCCCATAATCAGTGTTTCAACAAAAAACAGAAAAGCTACACTTTTTTGTTCCATGCCAAGGAGTGTCTGAATTGCAAATTCCTTTTGTTTGCGTCGTAATATATAGTTATTTACATACTTCACCAAAAATATCAGAACAGCAGTAATACCAATCACCGGATATCGCATTAAATTTTGTAGCAGTTTTAGGTCATATTCCACGGGAAGGCTACTAACATAATATCTGCTGCTGATTGACATGAAGGAATAGAATAGTCCGACACAAATCATTAAGGTAACGATATAGATCAGATAATCTTTCATGGATTTTCTCGCATTGCGAAGTGCCAATTTAGCGTACATCTCTTAAGTCACCTCCTAGCAAGGTCATTACATCAAGGATTTCTCCAAAAAATTGCTTTCTTGACTTATCACCCCTGATGATTTCATTAAATATCTTCCCGTCTTTTAGAAAGAGTATTCTTTTTGCATAGCTCGCTGAGAATGCATCATGGGTAACCATAAGAATTGTGGCTGCTAATTCTTCGTTCATACTGATTAGCGTTTCCATCAGCATTTGTGCTGACTTTGAATCTAAGGCTCCGGTCGGTTCATCTGCCATAATAACGTTTGGCTTATTAACAATTGCTCTTGCACATGCACATCTTTGCTTTTGACCTCCGGATACCTCACCAGGATACTTATTCAGTATTTCATTGATACCAAGCTTATCTGCTATGTGCTTCACTTTACCTGGAATTTCAGCAGCTGGTACTTTATTAATTGTCAAGGCATAGGATATATTTTCTTCTAATGTCAGAGTATCCAGCAGATTAAATTCCTGAAAGATAAATCCAAGGTTTTCTCTTCGAAACTGCGCCAGTTTACGATCATCAATTTCTGTAATATCCTGTCCCCCAAGATAAATATGTCCAGCACTAACTGTATCAATTGTTGAGATTACATTTAAAAGTGTCGTCTTTCCTGAGCCTGAAGCTCCCATCACTCCGATAAATTCACCTTCATACACGGAAAAGCTGATATCATCAATAGCCTTCGTTATATTATTTTTGTTACCGTAATATTTTTGGATGTGATCAATTTTAAGTACTTCCCTTTTCATTTTGCCTCCCTTGCCTGTGCGGCATTTCAAATAATTATATTTTTTGATTATGTTTATTTGTGATGATATAATTCTGAAATCAGTTACTCCTGATTTCCTTTTCTATTGTCCAACAATTTATTGCTTAATTGTATAGAAATAACTTACCGACTTCTTACAATTTTGTAAGAAATCAATAAGTTATCAATGTAAGTCATGTGTAAGGAATATAAATTTATCATTACTTATCTACTTCAGCCTGCCTGTTGCAAAGGTTAAAATGATTTTGGTATAGCTACCGATTTGGGATTTAACATCGATCAACACATCTAATTTTTCACAGAGTTTCTTACATAGATATAATCCAATTCCTGTTGATTTTTGCAGCTCATGTCCGTTCTTTCCGGTAAAACCCTTATCAAAGATTCGGGGCAGATCCTCGCTTAATATTCCAATACCATCGTCTTCGATTATGAGATTTGTTTTACTACCGATCACTTCAGAATAAAAAACTATATTGGTTGCACCATATTTTGCGGAATTGACGATACATTGATCAAGAATAAATACAATCCATTTACCGTCTGTAAAAACACTCTGGTCACATTCCAACTTAACCTGAATCTTCTTCTCCAATAGCAGTTGCTTATTATTCTGAATCGATTTCTTTACCACCTCATCTAAATTCACTTCTTTGATAAGATAGTCCTTCTCTACATTTTTACTTCTTGCATAGAACAGAACCTGTTCCACACAGCGGTTTGCCCGTTCCAATTCCTGAAGTACTTTGATTGCTTCCGGAGTACGATTATTATCACAAATTAGTTTCATGGCTGCAAGAGGGGTTTTCACCTCATGAACCCATTGTTCAATATATTCTATATAATCATTGCATTCATGGATGGTTTCGGAGATCTCCTCCAACATTGCCTTATTTCCCATATGTAATATTCTATGATAAATAACGTCCTCTAGACGGTGAGACTTTTCCATAACATCTGCAATTAAATATTTTTGTTTTAGATGCTTAAGAGACTCAAGAAGAGAATTGTAATACCGCTTTCTACAGCTATAATCAAAAGAGTAATATAAAACCAGAACAAAACCCCATCCGACGAGCAAAAGTGTAATTGCATCATTTGAATTTCCTAACATACTCATAAAGGATGACACTGCAACCGCACCCAATATCTGAAGTATGTTCGGTATGCATTTATCTTTTAAATAACTGTATCCACTCATTCACTCACCTAATCCTTATCAATATAGTATCCCCTTCGATGTTTTGTTTCAATTAAATGATATACTCCAATCCCCTCAAGCTTGTTACGAATACGGGTTATGTTAACACTTAACGTATTATCGTCAACAAACATCTCATTATCCCACAAATGATCAATAAGGTCAGCTCTTGGTACAATCTTTCCTACATGGCGAAACAGATAGGCCAATATTCTCATCTCACTTTTTGTTAATTCTGCTTCCAATCCGTCTTTTATAAGCCTTCCGGTCTCAATATTAAGTGTGATCCCTTTATGCTCCAATACTAATTGATTCTCATCCTTATATACTCTTTTTAAAAGTACTGCTATCCGAGTTAATAGGATGGATATATTGTAGGGCTTAGTAATAAAATCATCACCGCCCATCATCAAACTCTGTAACTCATCGATATCGGTATCACGGCTCGTGACAAAGATAACAGGTACATCAGAAAAGGCCCGCAGCTTCATACATATCTTAAGCCCATCTTCACCCGGTAGGTTAATGTCCAGCAATACAATGTGGGGTTTTATCTCCTTTAACTGATTAACAACGTTAGTAAAATCTACAATATCGCATACCTCATAACCATGATTGGCCAACACCAGATGTAATTCACTTCTTATCGTATTATCGTCTTCTACCACCGCTATTTTGTACATGGTCAATTCCTCTTTCCACCGTTATTCAGGATTCTATACCATCAACTATATATATATCATACAAGTAGCATTGATTAAATCCTTCAAATAAATCCTCTTATTTGATATTATTTCCATTACCAACATCCATATCATCTTATCACAGATATTCCCTTTTATCTACCAAAAATATGTCACGAATTTAAACCAACAAACAAGTTGTAGATTATACTGCAATAAATCTTAATTTGGGTATTTCTGTAAATTATCCACGCAGTATTGTTGATAATGTGGATAAATGCCATTAATTGGAAATTAATATTTTGTATTTTTGACATACTATGTCCAATGACTGTGATTTAATATGAATGACTAACTTAAAGGAGCTTAAAACCCATGCCATTTCTGAAACATGACCGTCGACCGGTTATTCGACATCCCCATGGACATCCGGTAGCTGTTATTGCCGCTTTTAATGTACTCGGTGATTTTATCCCAAGATATTTTTGCATTGAAGATGATAATCAGGAGCTGTTTAAATATAAAATTCATTCAGTAATTTCTACGAAAGATAGATATATGTTAAAAGAATTTTACTGTGTTTATGATACTTACGATTACAGAACCAATATACTTCTTATCTTTGATATTACCAAATGCCGCTGGACGATAGGATAACTATATTGACTATTCCTCTACAATAAGAGGTCTTATCATATCGGGATCTTCGTGCTCTAATATATGGCAACGCCATATATAATCCCCGGAATGTTCTTTAAAATGCATTACAATAGAAGTTACCTGCCCAGGATCTGCCCTCACCATAACATACTTGCCCTGCTGATTATCTTTGTCTGTTATTATAATCGACATATTAATTGTTAATTAGATAAAATATAGAACAAAAACACAAAAACCAACATAATATAATATGAAGAACATAATTTTAACATTGTTTAATTGACAGGAGGTTATGTATATGTTCCAGTATCAAGCATCTGAAAAAACCTTCAATTGTTTTGACAGTAAGTTCTGTGATAATGTACAGATCCCAAGTTTACCGTTAAAAGGCCCTAAGCCGTTTGACCAAATCCTCCATTGTATTCATAAAGCAATCGAAGATGAAGCAAACGCCGTTGATTATTACCGACATCTTTTAAAAGATGCTCCAAATAAACTCCACTGTGAATTCCTTCAGCAGATTTGTGATAATGAATTAGAACACTTACACATATTTATAAAGTTATATATATATTATACCGATTGCGAACCAAAATACTGTGTTACTCCTGCCTGTATAAAATGTTACAGGGAAGGTTTATTAAAGGCTTTAACCGACGAACTAGCGACTGTTACTCTTTATCGAAACGTTCAATTATCTACTATGGATCAGGTTATCATCGATACCTTCTACATGGTAATGATTGACGAGCAAAGTCACGCAACTATGTTAAGTACCTTATTCAATAACTTTCCATGTAAATAATCAGAAAGTATAATATTTCTCTATCCTGCTAAAAGGAATATAATATTTATATGATTAAGGCCTGTTACTAAATGAATCATTCGGGAATATAACAGAAGTGCCCCGGGTGAAGGGTCACTTTTCGCACTCACAGAGTGAAGGACACATCGTTTAGTATGTATGAATAGAGGGAACATAATTGTTCCCTCTATTCATACATATTCAACAATATGTCCCTCAAACAGTGTATTACAGCAAGTCATACTCTCAGTATATTCATCTAGTAACCGCTCTACAAAGTCATAATATAAACATAACCTATATCGCTGTACATATAGGAATCTATATCTTTATTTACCGAGCTTAATCATATGGAAGCTTTTATCGCATAATATTGCCTGCAATATACCACCTTCTATCTTAGCATTATCCCCCTTAACAGGAACCACATTATTCGGATTCTCCTCTGTATTAACAGCTTTTAAATCAGAGTGGGTTAAAACGATATGTTCTTTCACCTGATAATCTTTAAACTGTCGTAAATCGCAGGTTAACTCCATAGAATCCTCCAGATCCTTATTAACAGCAAATATCGTTAGAGTTTCCTCCTCCTCATTCACAACACAGACAGAATCTAGATAGGGTGCATCCCCTTGTTTACTTTCATAAACCGGTGCCTTTACAATGGTATTTAGTACTGTCCCGCGTCCATGATTACTGATCAGTTCAAAAGGATAAAAAATTGTCTGCATCCATGCACCAGTATCCGAGGTCATGATGGGAGCAATTACGTTAACGAGCTGTGCAAGACATGCCACTTTTACGCGGTCTGCATGACGGAGCATGGTAATCATCATACCTGCAACTAATAATGCATCTTCAAAATTATAGACATCCTCCAATTGATGAGGCACTTTACACCAACGTTCCAACTTTTTATCTTGGTTATTGGAATGGTACCATACATTCCATTCATCGAAGGATAGCTGAATGGTTTTATTTTTACGTTTCTTTGCTTTCACCGCATCACAGATTGATATAACCGATTGAATAAAACGATCCATAGCAACGGTGTTAGCAAGAAATTCCGGCGTATTATTATCGCGATTTCCATAATACTGATGTAACGATAGATAATCGACCTGGTCATAGCATTCCGAGAGTACTGTATCCTCCCAAGAACCAAAGGTGGGCATATCAAGGGCAGAGCTACCACAGGCTACCAACTCTATGGAGGGATCTACCATCTTCATAATTCTTCCTGCTTCTGCTGCAAGTCTTCCATATTCAACTGCTGTTTTATGTCCCATCTGCCAGTGACCATCCATCTCATTGCCCAGACACCATAACTTAATATCATGGGGCTGTTCATATCCATGTTTTTTTCTCATATCACTATAATAGCTTCCACCTTGAATGTTACAATATTCTACGATATTCTTGGCATCCTCGATACCTCTAGTTCCCAGATTAACTGCCATCATCGCAGAGGTATTGGCTTTCTTCGTCCAGTCCATAAATTCATTTAATCCAAACTGATTAGTTTCAATAACACTCCAGGCAAGATCTAATTTCTCTGGACGCTCATTTTTGGGACCAACTCCATCTTCCCAGTGATAGCCCGATACAAAATTACCTCCAGGATAACGGACAATAGGAACGTTTAATTTACGAATGAGTTCAACTACATCCTTTCTCATACCCTGTTCGTCTGCAAACGGACTTTCAGGTTGATAGATTCCTTCGTATACAGCTCGTCCAAGATGCTCAATGAATGAACCATAGATACGATGATCAATTTCTCCAACAATAAAGTGTTTATCAATAATTAACGTTGACTTTTTCATTCTTCGATTTCCTTTCTTATATACTAAAAGATACTTAAATTATAACAACTCATAAGGTTATGAAAATATCATTATTTCTTATATTATTGACTTTTCTTCCGGTTATAAGTATGATATAAGAGCGTAACAAAATTAGACAAACTCCTTCACTAAGTATATTGAAAGTCTGTCATAAAACGTTATTTTTATCTATTTAGAAAGTAGTCCTCTGGGATTTAGCAATAACAAGATTATAAGTTGGCCAAGCTCTTATAATTAAGAATACAGGCTGACCAATCATAATAATGAAATATAAGAAAGAGAGTACCGAACAGGGTAGTCTAAAGTAAGTAAAGTAAAACTAGGTAAATAAATAAAAAGGCTCTATGGAACTACAAAAAGATAACACATAGAAAGCGAGATAAAAGATGATAACGATTGATTATTGCGGATATCACACACATAATCCTGATCGCGATACTATTTTACGTCCATCCGGAACAACCAGCTATCTTTTTTTACTGATACTATCACCAATGACTTTTTACTTTCCGAATAAAAGCACAGTGAGTGCAAAGCCCGGAGCATGTATCCTTTATTCTCCCGGAAATCATCAGCACTATCAGGCAGATAACGAGTTTTTCAACAGTTATGTACACTTTTTTTGTGATCATGAAATCATTAAACAATATAACATAAAACAGAATACGATTTTTTACCCGGATAATACCGAAGAGCTTAATTGGCTGCTGAAGAAGATTTACCAGGAATACATAAATAAATTTTCAAAGGCAGCTCAAATGACGGATCTATATATTCATCAGCTTCTCATATTGCTTCACAGAGGTCAACTTCGGGAGACAATTCCTAATGAGCAAAGGCAGAATATTTACCCTGAGCTTCTAAGTCTTCGTGAACAGATGCTGGCAAGCTGTGAGCAACCATGGACTGTGGAAAAGATGTGTAAAATATTAAATATCGGAAAAAGTCAACTTTATAAGTACTATGATCTTTTCTTCCATAGCACCCCGAAGGAAGAGCTAATTCAAGCAAGATTACAGAAAGCAAAATACCTGATGAAGAATGATGCTGTAACGATCAAACAAGCTGCATATGATTCAGGTTTCAATAACATTTGCCATTTCAATCGGATATTTAAATCCCAATGCGGATGTACACCGGGGGATTATAGAGAAGAAGGAACGTAAAAGAAATAAACACTATCTCCAAGCTTCCAGTAGCCCTGAATTATGACTGAATGGCCTTCTTGTCCACTGGATTCCCAATACATGACATAGAGGATTTTGCCCTTGTCCAATAAGTCCAACATCTTGTCTAAATTGATATCAAATGAAACACTAAACATCACGCCATATTGTCGTGCATTAGTCTCTAACTTTACACAAAAATAATAGTAGTACATAAAAAATGACTACTATTATTAGTTCTGTCTCTATTTTTAGCAATACTTTAATTTTTCCTGAAGGATAGATTCTACTCTTTGTTTTATTTGTTCAAATCCCACTCCTAAGGATACTGACAATTCAGTAAATAATAATTCTTTTGCCTTTTCTAAATATTTTTCATCCGTAGCAGATTTTTTTCTTCCTTCCGCTCTTTTTTCATTCTCTTCCTCATTCAAAGCATTAATTATTTCTACTAATTCGCTTGGATTTCCTTCTTTCAGCATTTTATTATAAACACGTTCTCTCATCTTTTTATCAGTAATACGCGGCAAATCACTATTGTCTAATAATGTATCTATAATATCCTCTGCTTTTTCCTTTTTCATAACCTTACGCATTTTTACTTTTTCATTATCAACTGGAGTCATAATAATAGAATTTTTTATATTTACCGGATGCATGATATAATACATATTTTTCTTATTTTCTATCGTTTTCTCTTTTATATCCTTGATTAAACATACACCCCGACAAGAGTAAATAATATAATCACCTTTCTTAAACATTTTATCGCCTCCATTTTTCACCTAGGTTACCAATACAAATATAACATACTAATTATTAAATGTCAACTTGGTTGACATTTTTCTTCTATTATAGTATACTTCTTCTGAGGTGAAATGAGTGGAAAGTGAAGCTAATAACTTAAATTTAATAGAATTAATAAATTTAAAATATTATAAGTTCAAGAAAATGATTGAAAAAGAATGTAAAAACTCATATAACATTTTTATAACTAATTCAGAATGGCTTGTCATTTACCTTATTTATGGGAAACAGCCTACTATTTCAGAAATAGCACAACAAGTCAACATAACAAGGCAGGCAACTCACAAATGTATTAAAGCTTTAAATTCAAAAGGTATTATAACGATTAATAATGTTGTAAATAATAACAAGAAAAAATGTCTTAAACTTACCCCATTGGGTGAACGTTTATTCTTAGAAAATAATATGTTTAAAGAAGCAGTCGAACGAGATCTTGCAGAACAAATAGGGTTAGAAAATTTAAACCTGTTAAAAAGCTTGCTTAAAAAGATATAAAACCGCTGCCCCTGCAGACACAAAAAAGCTCATACTTTCGTATGAGCCTTTCTGTGTCTACAGGGGCAGTAGGATTTGAACCCACGACCTGCGGTTTTGGAGACCGTTATTCTACCAGCTGAACTATACCCCTATTTATGTCGCCTATTTATAGTACTATGAATTGTCTTAATTGTCAATATAATTTTAAGATTTTAGCACGACTTTGCACTGTAATATTTTGGTATATCAAATCTCGTTTATATTTTATAGTATGTATGAGTGTAATTTATTCCATAGTCAGCATCAACTCTGCACCAGCAATTGTACCATTCAAACTTTTCTCTTAATTTTACGTGAGAAGAATTTATGTTCCATTAAGACAATACGCAAGTCACATATAGTACAATAATTGTACATGCTAATTATTTATCTATTCTATCAATTACTTTATATACATCCTCATTACTTCTTGAATGTTTTTAACACCGATTAACTGTATTCCCTGAACCTTGATGTGCTCTTTATTCGCTTGTGGTAAAATACATGTCTCAAAGCCCATTTTGGCAGCTTCAATAGCCCTTTGTTCCGCCATATTAACTGCTCGGATTTCTCCGGTCAGACCTACCTCACCGAATAATATTGTTCTGTTATCTAAGGCTACGTTCTTATAACTGGATAAGATTGCAGATACTACCGCAAGATCCAGTGCCGGTTCCGTAATTCGTATTCCGCCTGCTACATTAACATAGGCATCACAGTCCGCTAGTTGAATGCCAAGGCGCTTTTCTAAAACTGCCATGAGCAGATTTACACGGTTATAATCTGTTCCGGCTGCTGTTCTTCTTGGCATATTAAAATTCGTCCGGCAAACCAAGGCCTGTACTTCAACCAGGATAGGTCTTGTCCCCTCAATGGAGGCCGCGACAACAGATCCCGATTCTCCTTCTGGTCTTCCCTTTAACATATATTCGGATGGATTTTTTACCTCAACCAGGCCGGTATTTCGCATTTCAAATACCCCAATTTCATTGGTAGAGCCAAATCGGTTTTTTACTGCTCGTAGTACCCGGTAAGAAGCATGATTATCACCTTCAAAATAAAGTACGGTATCTACCATATGTTCCAGTACCCTCGGTCCGGCAACCATACCTTCTTTGGTCACATGTCCGATGATAAATACCGTTACCCCCAGACCTTTAGCAATACGCATTAACGCAGCGGTAGCCTCCCTTACCTGGCTTACGCTGCCCGGTGCAGAACTCACCTCATCCTTAAACATGGTCTGGATGGAATCGATTACCACGATATCAGGCTTATGCTTTTGAATGGAATCTTCAATTAAATCTAGATCGGTTTCACAAAGGAGCAGAAGCTCGCCGTGAAACACACCGAGCCTCTCTGCCCTCATTTTAATCTGGCTTAAAGATTCTTCACCGGATATATATAATACCTGTTTCGTTTGATTTACGATTTCCCTGCACATCTGTAAGAGCAGTGTGGATTTTCCGATGCCCGGGTCACCTCCGACCAGTACAAGGCTAGCCGGTACAATACCTCCGCCTAAAACCCGGTCCAGTTCTCCAATCCCTGAGCTTACTCTTACATTATCTTCGGTTTTAATACTTGACAGAGTTTCAGGTTCTCTGGCAATTCGACTCTTGCTGCTCGAGGTACTCTTTTTCACAACCGGTTCCTCTACAAACGTATCCCATTGCTTACAGCCTGGGCACTGACCTACCCATTTTGCAGATTCGAAACCACATTCCTTACAGAAGAACACGGCCTTACTCTTAGCCATCTATAGTTTTACCACCTTTATAAAAGCTTTCTCTTCCTCATTCAAATCCACGGAAAATACCAGCTTTCCCCCTAAATTTGTTTTCATTTTGCCAAGATAAGAATCATTTTTAAATATCTCATAATCTTTCTCAGCTTCAAGCTCTAAGGTAATCTGAGCGGTATCCAAACCTACCACCTGATAACTTACTTCATTCTCCTTCATATTCAGGTGAAATACTGCGGTACCGGGCACTGATTCATAAACAAACATGCCGTTCTTCTCGAGCTTTGTTATTTTATTATAGGTTTTTACCTTGTATAAATCCCCTTCATGTTCAAAGTCTGACATTTTAGATTTTACATCTAATTTGTAATTGCCAAAACTTATGGTTCCATCACTTTCCTTGCGTATTAACTCTTCAATAACTGCCATTATATGACCCTCCTAATTGTATTTATTGTAAAAGGCTTTATAACAACTTCGTTATTTTTTATACCTTTTACAATAGGTTCGTAAATTTATCGTGACAGATAACTTAAAATGGAACACTTTTATTACTTCAATTACATTATAAACGAAATAGAGATCAAATTCTACTACAATTTCATAGTTCAATTTCTGAGTGCACTAATATTATTTCGTTTTAACAACCATTTCATTGTCAAGATACTCTATGGATACAGTATCTCCTTCTTTGATATTTCCCGCTAATATTGCCTCTGCCAAACGGTCTTCAATATTCGATTGTATTGCCCTTCTTAAAGGTCTTGCACCGTATTTTTCATCAAAACCTACCTCAGCCAGATGACTGATTACTTCATCACTGGTTTCTAAGGTGATGCTCATCTGTGCTTTGCTTCTCTTGGCAATGGTAGCAACCATGATAGCCACGATACTCTTAATGTCATCTTTTGATAGAGCGTGGAACACGATAATCTCATCAATTCGGTTAATGAATTCCGGTTTGAAGATTCTCTTAACCTCATCCATTACTCCTTCCTTCATCCTCTTATAATCCTCTTTGTCATCGACAACCGAGGTAAAGCCTAGACGTTTCGGGGCTATGATGTTCTGTGCTCCGGCATTGGAGGTCATGATAATAATTGTATTTTTAAAGCTTACTCTTCTACCCTGCGCATCGGTGATATGACCATCATCCAGTACCTGCAATAAAATATTGAATACATCAGGATGTGCTTTCTCTACCTCATCAAACAAGATAACGGAATAAGGATTTTGTCTGACCTTTTCGCTTAATTGGCCTCCCTCATCATATCCAACATATCCCGGAGGGGAACCAATCAGTTTACTTACACTGTGCTTTTCCATATATTCCGACATATCAACTCTAATAATTGAGTTTTCACTGCCAAACATAGCTTCTGCCAATGCTTTTGAAAGCTCCGTCTTACCAACACCCGTAGGCCCTAAAAATAAGAAGGAACCAATTGGACGATTAGGGTCTTTTAAACCTACTCTACCTCTACGAATTGCTCTGGCAACGCTGCCTACGGCTTCATCCTGGCCAACAACTCGTTCATGAAGAATTTTTTCAAGATTTTGAAGTCTTTCTGTCTCTTCTTCTGCCAGCTTCTTCACCGGTATTTTTGTCCAGCTGGATATAATCTCAGCAATTTCATTTTCGTCCACTACCAATTGTTTTTCCGTCCGCTGTTTTTCTTCAAGAACTTTCTGTTTCTCCAGCTGTTCCTGCGCAGCTTCCTGTTGTTTCTTTATCTCACCGGCTTTTTCATAAGCCTCCTGTTTGATTGCTTTTTCTTTCTCATCTTCCAAACGCTTGATTTCCTGTTCCAATTCCTTAACCTGTGGTGAAGAGGTATACGTACTTAATCGGACCTTGGAAGCAGCCTCATCCATTAAATCAATTGCTTTATCCGGCAGATGTCGGTCGTTAATATAACGGCTTGATAACTTTACAGCAGCTTCTAAAGCGCTATCCGTAATGCGTACCTGATGATGTGCTTCGTATTTATCCCGAAGTCCGAATAAAATCTGAATTGCCTCTTCTTCGGAGGGTTCATCTACGACAACCGGTTGGAACCTTCTTTCCAAAGCTGCATCCTTTTCAATATATTTACGATACTCTTCTCTGGTTGTTGCACCGATAATTTGTAACTCTCCACGAGCTAAGGAGGGCTTTAGAATATTGGAAGCATCAATTGCTCCCTCCGCACCACCTGCTCCGATGATGGTATGAATTTCATCAATAAAGAGAAGTACATTGCCATCTCCGATTACTTCACTGATTACTTTCTTAATTCTTTCTTCAAATTCACCACGGTATTTTGAACCTGCCACCATACCAGATAAGTCTAAGGTAACGACCCTCTTTTCCTTAATGACATCAGGGATATTTCCTTCTACAATTTTTAGAGCCAGCCCTTCTGCGATTGCAGTTTTACCAACACCCGGTTCACCTACTAAGCATGGGTTATTTTTAGTTCTTCTGCTAAGGATCTGAACAACTCTTTGTATCTCATTTTCACGACCGATGACAGGGTCTAATTTACCCTCTCTGGCATACTCTGTTAAATCACGGCTGTATTGGTCCAAAGTCGGAGTTGCTGATTTTGCTTTCCCCTTATTCTTTCCTGCTGAATAATCTGTCTTAGCGGCACTTACATCGACACCGGAAGCGGTTAAGATATCAATATATACCTTCTGTATATTTACACCGAGTGTATTCAAAAGACGTACAGCAATACAATCGGTCTCCTTAATAAGTGCAAGTAATATATGCTCCGTTCCAACCAGCTGTGCTTTGAATTTGGCAGCTTCCTTATAGCTTTGGTCCAGAATGCGCTTTGATCTGGGGGTGAAGCTACCGGCATCCATCATTTCAACCCCATTATTCGGAGCAATCAGTTGATTTACCAGTTCCAGAACCTTTTCCACACTGACACCGTTTTCCTCTAATACCTTAGAGGCCACTCCGTCGACTTCCATTAAGCCAATCAGAAGGTGCTCTGTACCAATATAATTATGAGACAGTCGGTAAGCTACTTCCTTCGCTAAATTAATTGCATTTTTTGCATTTTCGGTAAATTTATCATACATCATATTGTGTCCTCCATTCACTTAAGAGTACTTTCATTAATAATTATTCGTCCTGTTTATATAATTGTAGGTAATTCCTTTCTGATATATTCAGCTCTTGACTGATCCCTTGTCGTACTACCTACATTTTTACCAAGGGTCCACTGAAGACTTCCGGGTTGTACTCCCATCATCAGCTTATGAACATTGAATTCCCTATCAAATTTAATTACCCCGCAGTCTGCACCAAACTTTAATTGGGATAACAATGTCATAGCATCGTCGGATGCAATTTGGCGGGCAAATTTTAATATACCGTAAGAGCGGTATACCTGATCTTCTATTTCATCGGAATTAACAGATAGCATATATTCCCGTCTTTTTCTTTCCTGTTTTATAACCTGAGTGACAATACGGTTTAGGTTATCAATAATCTCCCGTTCCGAATTTCCTAAGGTTTTCTGATTAGAAATCTGATAGATACTTCCAAGACTCTTCGTTCCTTCTCCGTAAATACCACGAATCGTAACTCCATACTTGCCTACCTCTTCAATCAGCTTCTGTATCATTCTGGCTGCACTTAAGGCCGGTAAAAAAACCATATAGGAAGCACGCATCCCGGTACCGGCATTGGTTGGGCAGGATGTTAAGTAACCATACTTTTCATCGAATGCAAAATGTAACTTCTCATAAGCAATGTCATCGATACGATCCGCTTCCTCATATGCCTGTTCTAAATTCATTCCACCCACGATGGCTTGTATTCTTACATGATCCTCTTCATTTATCATAACACTGATTGTTTCATCTTCCGATAAGATTAAACCGGTGGTCTGCTTTTTCTCTGCCAGCAGCGGACTGACAATATGCCTCTCAACCATGGCGGACTTATCAATCTCACTTAAGGTACTGATATTACAGGAATAAAACTTTCTATTTGCTTTTTCTGCTAAAGAAGAGGTGATAGTTTTTACTTCTTTAACCAGTTCTGCTGCCTGTTCTTCCTTTAGCTTATTGGAAAAAGAATAGTTTGCTAAATTTCTTGCAAGTCTGACGCGGCTGGAGATCACAACATCGCTGTCTTGGGCAGTTTGTTCATACCATTTAAGCATTATTCGTCTCCTCCTTTTTCATCTCCCGTATCAGATCCCGTAACCTTGCAGCCTCCTCAAACTCTTCTTTCTCGATTGCCTCTTGCAGCTTTAGTGACAGTCTCTCTATTTCGGTAAAGTCCTGTAATATACGGTCTGTATCACTTATGAAACCTTTTGGTCTTTTCCCGGTATGCACATCGGAACCCTGAACACCCTTTAAGGTCTTGCTTAATTCTTTATGAAAGCTGCGATAACAGTTCGCACAGCCAAAACGACCCTTTTGTAAAAATTCTTCATAGGTAGTACTACAGGAATCACACACAATATCCGGCTTACTATCCCCAGTTTCTTTCGTTCCTTTCGTTGTATATGCTTCCAACAAAGTCGATAGCAGATCTCCTAAAGTAAGCTCGCTGTTTAATAGCGGTTTCTCCATTTGAAAGGATGTGTAATCTGCCGCACATTCCTCGCAAAGATGCTGTTCCTTTTTTATTCCATTTATAATCTCGGTATATAATAATTTGGCATCTCTCTTTTGGCATCTATCACATAGCATAGGAATTACCCCCTTTCAAATTCATCAAATATCTGATCCACGATCTTATGCGCTTCCTCACAGCTGATATTCTTACATATTGCTTTTGCAAATATAACTCTTAAATTCTCCTTCATTTCCTCGATAGCCTGAAGCTTATTCATATCAATTGCAATTACCGCTCCCTTTCTACGATCAAGTTTTATATAACCTTCCTGCTTTAGAATAGCATATGCTTTATTCACCGTATGCATGTTAATTCCTATGTTTTCTGCCAGTTCTCTTACGGACGGTAGGTTATCACCTTCTTGTATCTTAGAAGTTGCGATACCATATATAATTTGATTCCTAAGCTGTATATAAAATGCTTCATCACTGCTAAAATCGATTTTAACATACATCGTAAACACCTCATTACATCAAATTTATCGTTATATCTGTTATATATATAATATAACAGTACACCTCACTGTGTCAATAACAACTTATTATACAGTTTATGAATATGTTCTACCGTTCCTTAATCCAAATCATCATCCCGATATCCTCTTGATTTCATAAATAATCGGATTGAGATAATTAATAGTAAAACACTTAGGGCGCTCAGTAAACCGATAATGACAGCGGCCTTATTTAAATTCGACTGATATTCATCAGAACGGATGATTTCATCAATATTCGTGTCTGTATTCGGTTCAAATCCTTGGGAACCTTCAGCTACATATCGTTGCAACGTTCTTTCATGCCTATCATATCGATAAAACCCTTTTTCTTCCATCTCATTCATGGCATAGATTAATAAGAACTCAGAGTCAAGATTATCCTCCGGTGTATATGCCGAAATAGCAATATCAGATATGATTATCTGCGTCCTCTTATAACCAGAGGGGATTTTAACTTCGCTATCCGGCTCTATCAATTTATATCTTCCATTATAAACAATGAATAATTCATCTTCCAATCTGGCAACTGCAAAGCTTCCATGCTTTGTTCCCGGCGTGATTATTCCACCTTCTGTATTATCTTCTTCCACAGGAGCCGTTTCACGAATTACATTTATAGTATATTCTATGTTAGCTCCCGATTCTGCTAACACTGTAACAATAACTTTATTTTCCCCTTCTATGAAAGAATCATTACCTGATATTTTAACAATTGACTTTTCATCTTCTGGAACTGCTTCAACCACCAGTCTGTCAACTGTATGGCTTACCATGGTCTCATAAGTAAATGTATTTTTGTCAAAATCAGGGCTTAGATTCGAAGGACTAATTTTTAATGATCCTAAAAATGCGTTATCGGAAGCGGTTTGTGCTGCTTTTACACTAACTTCTAAATCTTTAATGGAAACCGCCATTCCCATACCGGATTCGTATTCATACACGATAGCATCATCAAAGGTTATTTCACTGCTACCTACTTTTAAGGTTTCAAACTTTAAGGTGTATTTTCTACTATATCCCGCTTCTGAGGTATTAACGTCTGAAATTTTCAAATATCCGCTACCACCGGTAATTACCGATGCGCCGCTGATATATTCCAATACTTCTTCATTATAAGTAAGATAAGCTTCAAAATCACCAAACATAGTTTCCGAATTTATGGTGATATAAACAAATAAATTTTCGCCCACATGAACCTCTTCTACATCTGTATATATCTGAAGCTCTGCACTGGCTGCTTGAACTGCCTGTATGTTGATATGGTTTCCAAATATGACTAACAGAAGTACTAACATCAAGTATTTTTTTATTTTTTTCATATGTTTTTCTCCCTTTTATGTATTTCATTGCTACTGTTATGATTTCATATATATAAGATTAAATTCATTATAAATCTTTTCATATGAATACTTATATTCCTATTTATTCGTATTAAATATATGAATTAAGCTATTTCACTTTAATTATAGTATCTTTAAAGCAATAACCGGCCAGTAGGCTTCGAACCCACCGGCCGGATTATAGTTAGTTAGTCTGTATTTCCAAGCCTGCTTATCTTATACCTGCTATCGTAAAATACCAGTGCATTTTATCTTGCAAGTAAGTATATCAACACTTACATACAATTTCATGCAATAAAGATATTTCAACTTCAAACTTGTCTAATGAAACTATATCCACTTATTATTGTCGTACTATATTGATGATATAGTCTGCTATGTCTCCGTTTTGAGCAATAACCGGAACTTTAATTTCATTATTACCTACATTCAACGGAATATAACCGCCCCCTGCCAGGGATGCCTTCTTGCTAACGGTTGTAGCCTTAATCTCAACCATATCCACTTCATTTCCTACAATGAGATAATAATTTTTCTCAGTCTGACTGAAGGTTGGTGTTATGGCTAGCTCTTCACCATTCATATTAAATACCTTAAGACTCTTAAGTCTATTATTCGGATTAAATTGTGTCATCGGTAACGGTGCCGGTTGACTTGGCATGTTAAAATATACCGGAACAGAGAATACAATTGGAGAATCCGTTATATTTTTATATGCAGCTGCTATTTTCTTAGACTCTGCAAATGGTGCTTCGACATTGGTCATGTATTGATGGAAAAAAGTTGATATCGGCGTTACATTAAACTTTTGCAGATAAACCGTATCCTGTCCACGCTGAATATAACTACTGCCAAGGAAATAAGCTCCACCAACTAATGATTTATATGGGTTCGTCCAAGGTATCAAATATTTCATATTGTTCGCTGCATTTTTACTTCCGTTTTTGGCATAATTAAGACCGTTTGCGATAGCTCCTCCTCCGGGACTATCATTAGCTCCTATATTAAAGAAATTATAGTAACCTTCATAACCTTTATAGGTACCTGATACACTGTTACTTAAAGTGGTAGGTCCTGTCACAACTTCCTGTTTTACGCGGGAGGCCAAATGGTAAGGACTCACGCCGGAATATTCTGCGGCTTTTATAAAGGTTTCACCATAGGTATATGTCTGTGGAAGACCATTATCATCGAGAAAACTATAGGATGTATTGTGTAAAGCTGTCCCTTTTAATATGTTCTCTACCCCTGAGCTATTCTGATAATTATCGTGATATCTTAGTAATTCAAATTGGAAAATTCCATTCTCAGTAAGGAAATTACGAGGATCCATATAGTATTCGATAGCGGCTTTCGACGCTGTCACCCAGTATGAGCCATCGTATAATATAAAGGTATCATTCTTCCAGTTATAGGCTCCATTTTCAAAGGACAACCATTCCACACTTTTTGAATTAGGTAACAGGTTTTTACCCGGTTTACTTTGTTCTGCTATCACCGTGTTCCAATCAAGTCCGGTATGATAGGCTTTGAACTCCCAATTCGGATATAAAGCATGTAATCTTCTTAACGGCTCTTTATAGCTCTCCGGGAAACCTTCTGCCATTAGTTTTAATTCAAAGTCTGCTTGATTGATATTTCCAAGGATAGGTGTAGGAGTAGGTGCAATATTGACCGGTGGCGGTGTGATTGCCGGGACATTACTTCCTACAGGAAGTTCATCACCTATATAGATATATTCCGCTCTAACATAACCGTTAATATTATTATATTCGATCTGATACCATACATTACCGTTAACCCTTACGGCACTTAATACCTTTACGCGCAAACCGCTCGTCAATAACACCGGCTCATTATTCTGGTCTAATAAAAATTCCTGAGAAACCAAAACATTACGTACAACATTCAGATAAATTGTATTGCAGACATAGCCGTTCATCGGCATGTAAATATCTGTTGTTATATTCACTTCCGAAATTTCCAAAACAGCTCCAGGTGTCGGCGTTGGTGTTAGCATAGGTGCCGGCGTAGGTGTCAGTGTAGGTAATGGTGTCGGTGTTGGGGTGATCAATGGAGTTGGTGTTGGCTCTGCTGTCACCTTAGGTGTTGGCGTTGCCGTCGGTTTCGGGGTGGGAGTCGGAGTTGCCTTTGGCTTTGGCGTCGGTGTCGGTGTTGCAGTTGGTGCCACTGACTCCGTTACTCTGAAAGTCACCTGATTAGCCAAGGCATAACCCGAATACTTTTCACTGTCAATTGTAAATGATATTTTAAACCATTTTTCACCAGAACTTGTTACTTCATCTGTTATGGTTACATTCTTGCCCTTTTTCAGTGATATGATATTACTTTTTTTATCTTTAATATAGATCGCATCTTTTCTGGCTGCTTCACGAACTTTCAGTCTACTGGATGCAATCTCGCCTAATACTTTGTCATTAAAATTAAGATCTATATACAAACTGGATACATAACCGGTTTTAGTCTGCTCTTCGTTTTTAAAGGATACCGCATACCATTTCGTATCTCCGGTGATAGCTTCATCGATAATTGTAACACTACTATTATCCTTCAGACTGCCAATCACCTGATAAGTTTTATCAGGACCGCTTCTCACATTCAGGGAATAGGCAGTAACAACAGCTTTTATATTATACTTTTTATCAATGGTTTCATTCTGCTGTGGTGCCTGTGTAGGCTTTGGTGTTGGTGCTTTCGTAGGTTTCGAAGTTGGCTTTGGCGTAGGGGTTGGACGATTGACTTTAACAAAATCACTATGTACATAACCCTTAACGGTCTTACCATTAAACTTAAGAGAAACATAGAGCCAATCTCCATCTTCTTCTAATACATCCACTTTTTCACCCTCACGAAGAAATACATGGGTTTGGTCAAGCAACAGTTTGTCTGCTGTTGTTGACGGTTGTGTTCTTACATTTAAAGTAGACGCAGTAACCGTTCCGGTTTGTGCCGCCATCGCATAATCAGAAGCTCTATCAATGCCATGCGAAAATATTAATCCGATGCATATCAGTATAATCAGCCATCTGTTGTAAAAGCGCTTCTTCATCAAATACCCCTTTCATAAAACAAAGCAATAATCTAGGATTTGCCTTCGTTTCGCTTAGTTACATTTTGTGTTTAAATCCTACAATTACTGCTTTATATTATGAAAGAACTATGGCACTTCTGTGGCATTTAATGTTTTTTATGTTATATGCTGTTATAACCGGTTATATTTTGTTGTTTTAGCAAAGATTTGGTTTTTATCCAATGATCTTATAAGCAATTGATTAAACTTCGTAAACGATAAACGTAAAAAAGTATGGTGTAATCAGCCATCCACATAATTATATTATCATCAGGCATGATGTATTTAGCATGGCGCCTCATGACAAGTTGGCAAATTCACTTATTTCTTTTGATGATGGTTTAGAGCCTAAAAAGCACCGTGTCTGACGAGCGAAGCGAGGAGTTGGCGTTTTTAGGCTCTGTTTTACCATAAGAAAAAGTAATTAGTGAATTTCAACGAGTCATACGAAGCCAGGATGAACACATCATGCCGGGTGATATTTTAGTTACTTAAATGCTGATTATACTATACTTTTTATATTATCTACTTGAGAAGTTTCAGTCATTGTTTATAATGCCTCATCAATTGCCTTACCAATATCATTTCGCATATATTTGTTATCGAAGTGTATCCAACCGGTTGCTTCATATGCTTTTTTCCTGGCTTCTTTTAAGTCCCTACCCTTGGCAGTTACCCCCAGAACCCGTCCTCCATTAGTTACTATCGCTTCACCGGACTTCTTTGTTCCTGCATGAAACAGAAAATAGTCGTCTTTCTCATGAAAGTTTTCTATTCCGGTAATGGGAAATCCTTTGTCATAATACTCCGGATAGCCATCAGAAGCAAGAACGACACACACCGCTGCATTGTCTTCAAATCTTAAATCTATGCTGTCTAATCTGTGGTCAATGCAGGCTTCAACCACATCAATCAGATCATTTTTCATTCTGGGTAATACCACCTGAGCCTCCGGATCTCCAAATCTAGCATTGTATTCCAATACCTTAGGACCCTCCGGTGTCAGCATCAGTCCTACAAATAAGATCCCTATGAAATCCCTTCCCTCAGCCTTCATAGCATCTATAGTTGGCTGATAGATATATTTTTTACAATAATCATCGATTTCTCTAGTGTAGAAAGGACTTGGAGAGAATGTACCCATACCGCCTGTATTTAGTCCTTGATCCCCATCCTTAGCACGTTTATGATCTTGGGCACTGGTCATTGGCTTTATATGCGTTCCATCACAAAAAGCGAGAACGGATACCTCCGGGCCGGTGATAAACTCTTCGATCACCATACGGTCTCCAGCTGACCCAAACTGCTTATCTTCCATAATACTTTGAACCCCGGCTGCTGCCTCTTCATAGTTATTACAAATTAAAACACCCTTACCCAGAGCTAAACCGTCTGCTTTTAATACAATCGGGTAACGGCTGGTTTTAAGATAGGCAAGTGCTTCACCGGAGGTGTCAAAGGCCTCATATCCGGCGGTAGGAATCTGATACTTTTTCATCAGATCTTTTGAAAATACTTTCGAGCCTTCAATTGCAGCCGCCTTTTTTCTTGGTCCAAAGACTCTTAAGCCTCTCTCTTCTAATACATCCACAACGCCGGCAACCAAAGGATCATCCGGACCTACAATAGTAAGATCTATCTCTTCCTTGACTGCAAAGTCTGCCAAAGCATGAAAATCCATGACAGCTATATCAATACACTGTGCACACTCAGCAATTCCTGCATTCCCAGGAGCACAATAAAGCTTGCTAACCCTAGGGCTCATGGACACCTTCTTTGCTATGGCATGTTCTCTTCCGCCGCCTCCGATGATTAATACTTTCATTTAAATAACCTCCGTTCTATATATTTATAGTATCTTTGTCTCTCAATATATTCTGTATTTGACATATAAAAAATAACTTTAAACTGCTATGAATTATCCTTCATTATACTTTTCCTTATAATGTAGCTTATATTTTATTTTCATACCGACACATCAAAGCCTGTCCTTTATATTTGTATGTATAACTTTTTGTAAGGAAAAAACAGATAGCTTTCTATCTGCTGTCTGTTTTCTTTGTTCATCCTATTTTTTTATTTTAACAATATTGTCTTCTATCATTAGTTTGTTTTCTGCAATAAGACGTACCGCTTCGGGAAGTATGATCCACTCAGCCTGTTCCATAACTCTTCGTTGAAGTATCTCGGCTGTATCATTGTCTAAAACATTAACCGCCTTTTGAAGAATAATCGGGCCGGTATCACATCCTTCGTCTACAAAATGTACTGTTGCACCGGTTACCTTAACACCGCGGTCTAGCACAGCCTCATGAACCTTAAGTCCATAATAACCTGCTCCGCAAAAGGATGGAATTAGGGCCGGATGTATATTGATAATCCGATTTTTATACTTTCTTACAATTATCTCAGGTATCATTAACAAACACCCTGCCAACACCACCAAATCCACTTGGTAACGGTCAATCTCCTCCAGTAATGCATGTTCAAACTGTTCCTTGGTTTCATAATCCTTTTTAGACATTGCGGTTGCAGGTATACCGTAGTGCCTAGCCCGTTCTATGGCATAGGCCTTCTTACTGCTGCTAATGACCACCTCAATTTTAACGTCGGTCAGCTTCTTTTGATTAATCTGATCGATCAAAGCTTGTAGATTCGTGCCACCGCCGGAAACGAGCACTGCTAATTTTAGCATAAGGTAACTCCCTTCGTACCGTTTTTCGCTTCACCTATGATATAAGCCTTTTCTCCTGCTGCCTCAATTAATTGAACCGCCTTGTCCGCATCTGTCTGGTCCACGGCAATCATCATACCAATCCCCATATTGTAGGTATTATACATGATATGTTCTTCAATATCCCCATCCTTAGAAAGCATTTCAAAGATAGGTGGAATCTTATAACTGTTTTTATTAACAAATGCATTGATTCCTTCCGGAAGCATACGGGGAATATTCTCATAGAAGCCTCCTCCGGTGATATGACTGCAAGCTTTTACCTTAACACTACCCTTTTTTAATTCTTTTAGAGCCTTTACATATATTTTTGTCGGAGTAAGCAAGGTTTCTCCCAAGGTAGAACCTAGAGACTCATAGTAGGTATCCAGAGTCTCTCTCTGCATACGGAATACTTTTCTTACCAGCGAATAACCATTGCTGTGAATTCCTGATGATGCAATGCCAATCAATACATCTCCCGATTTTACTCCGGCTCCGGTTATCAGTTGCTTCTTATCTACTATTCCCACTGCAAAACCTGCCAGATCATATTCATTTTCAGGATAAAATCCGGGCATCTCTGCGGTTTCACCACCGATTAAGGCTGCTCCGGCTTGCTTACACCCCTCTGCTACACCTTTCACAATGGTAGCAATTTTTTCAGGTTCATTTTTGCCGCAGGCAATATAGTCTAGGAATAGCAAAGGCTCCGCTCCCGCACAGGCAATGTCATTAACACACATAGCAACACAATCAATACCGATTGTATCATGCTTATCTAACAGGAATGCAATTTTTAATTTTGTCCCTACTCCATCCGTTCCCGATACCAAAGTGGGCTGCTCCATATTCATAAAGCTTTCAAGAGAAAATGCTCCAGAAAATCCTCCAATATCCGTCAACACTTCCTTACGCATGGTTCCTTTGATATGCTCTTTCATCAGGTCCACTGCTTTGTAACCTGCCTCAATATCTACTCCTGCCTTCTTATAGTCCATACAAACCTCCATCCAGCTGCCTCCCAGGGCAATCAATTAACTTTAAAGTTACGTTTGATAACAGCATGGTTTCGTCACGCCAATGATATAATAAAAACCATTTTATAAGTTTTATGTTTCGATTGAAAACTTTATCTGCCAACATTTTAGCATAACAGTCATAGTTTGTCGTGTATTTTTGACAGAAAATTTCTTATGGTATTCATTAGAGCCTCTAATAAACATCATTTTTATGTTATAGTAGTTTGTAGAAAATTTCTACTACGATTTTGGTGTCAAAAGTTTTTCATTAAACATAATCGTAAATTTGTACAAACTTTCTTTTCAGAGTGATACAAACATAGTTAGTGAGCAACTGTTATGATGTAGTAGGTTCTTAGACCGCGTGTTTTGCGGTCTTATGTGTGAAAATTTACGTAGGATATTTTATTTCAGGGCTTTTGACACACTCACCCTATAACATAAAACGTTTCGTAACACCTATAGTGCTACGAAACGCTTATTACCCCATGTTATTAAAATCTTATATAATGCAATGTCTGTTAAAATCAATAATATTCCATAAATCAAATAAGCCAACTCAAAAGACGGTAATATAAGCAACATCAGGTACTGCAATGCTGCAATTCCAATCCCGGAGAAAATAGTAACCACTGAGGAGGCACTTTGTTTTACTACTACAGTTTCCGTTGTCCAGTTGAAGTTCGGTAGTTTTAAATTCACTAACATCCCAAACACTGCTACAAAGAAAGAAAACCCGATTGTGATGCCCAACAAAAGTAAAGTCTGTATCATACTTAATTCTAAAACAATACTAATGAGAACAGCCGCAATGACAGACGGCGCTGTTATGGTAAAATTCACTGCCATCTTAGACAGGAAGATAACCTTCGTAGATACAGGTAATGATTTTATTACCCAAAGATTTTTCCCCTCTAAGGATATGGATGCCATTGTAGTGCTACTGGTAGCAAGGCAGAAGGATATAAATATAGGACTGACCTTCCTAATCATATCCAAGGCCTGAGGTACTCCAAGCATCTGCTCCAGATCAACAAATAAGAGAGCAACCGCTCCCGCAATCAGCATAATTATCCCAACTCCCGTATTAAGAACATAGATAGTGGACGAGAAATACCTAGCCAATTCCTTTTTATATAGTGCCTGAAAGGGAGTTGTTTGTTTTAATTCTCCCATTTTATAATTCGTACGGTATCTCCCTGTCATAATTACTGTATTCATCTTTTTAAACACCTTGCCAATTAAAAGAGAATAAAGCAGGAAGCATACAACGGATATTCCCAAAAAAGATACCAATGCCATACTATTATTATGAACAACCGCTTTTGTATACATGTCTGCCAACGGATAAATTGAATTCACCTGTTCGGTCAAGGCACGACTAAAATTAACTATTTCCTCTCCTGTATCTTTCACAAAAAGCGGTAGCACAATAATAGCAAGAATCAATATTACCGAAACTATGATATTAGCCAAATTGCTATGTCGGAACTTGGAAGCAATATAGGTAATCCCGGTTCCAAGAACCGATGCTAAAATAATCGGTACCAGTGGTATAAACCAGATCGTTAATAAACCATATAGATAAAACAAATAACCTGGGTTGGCTAAAACACCATACGCTATCATCATAGGTATCATAATCATAAGAACAAACAAAAAATTAATACTGTATAATAAAATTAATCGGCTGGCAACAATACTACCCGTCTTTACCGGAAGGGACATTACCATATCATAATCCTTAAATCCAAATATCGTTCCCTTTACCTTGAACACGGTAGTCAGAAGAACTATCATACTAATCACCGCCATCATCATAGCGGGCAGTATATCAATACTATTATACATCTGAAGACCTTTACCCAGCATGAAGCAGTAAAAAAAAGCAATTGACCCCATTCCCAAAACAAATAGTAAAACACCAAAATAGATTGCTTTAGGTTTTCTCTTACGGTTATTACCTATGGAGAGCATATCACCCAGAATGGCACCAAGCTGTACACTAATTAAACGTAAGACTTTTTTCATATCCGTTACCCCAAACCTTTCTGTCAGTGTTATTTTTTATCAATCAGATCCAAGAAAACATCTTCCAAGCTATGATCTCCGGTAACCTCCTTGGTAGGACCATAGGCGATCAGTTTTCCGTTTTTAATAATTGCGATTCGATTACAGAGCTTCTCGGCCACCTCCAATACATGGGTGGAGAAAAAGATTGCACTCCCACTCTTACATAAATCTGACATGATGGATTTTAAAGTATGAGCCGCTTTCGGATCAAGGCCCACAAAAGGTTCGTCCAGAATAAGAAGCTTGGGTCTATGTATCAACGCTGCTATAATAGCCAGCTTCTGTTTCATTCCATGGGAATAAGATGCTATGGAGTCTCCAAGATTGGAGGTAAGTTCAAAGGCATCTGAATATTTCTCAATAAGAGTCTCCCGATCAAACTTATTCACCTCATAAATATCACCTATAAAATTAAGATAGGAAATACCGGTTAAATGTTCATATAAATCAGGATTATCCGGTATATACGCCGTGATTTTTTTACAAGCAACCGGATCCTTTTTTATGGATACCCCGTTAATAAAAATATCTCCCTCTTCAAAATCCATCACTCCGGCTATGGCACGGATTGTTGTCGTCTTTCCAGCACCATTATGTCCGATAAAACCAAAGATATCCCCATTAGCTATCTCCAGATTTAGTTGGTCAACTGCCTTTTTGTCACCTTTGTAGCTTTTTGAGAAATTTCTAATCTTTAACATAATCCTCTCCATTCTGCCGATCTACCGCCATCAGGGATCAGCTTAAGATTTTAAAAGCAATTAGTTACCATTATTTTATCCCTTAGTGTAAAATCATTCTTAAAATTAATCCTCTCACAACATTTTGTCTACTGTGAATTAAGTGAGTTGACTCCTCAAATCAATACTACGGCTCCATTGTTTCCTCATCAAAAGCCTTATTAAGGATCTGTGTCCCCTCTAACACAAACCGCTTATCCTTAATGATTGGTATTGTTGTGCCGTCTTTTAGACAAACGGTAATTTCTTTAATCTCATCATAAGGGAGGGTAATATCCGTATGGCAGTTAAAATAAGCCTTATCCGGTTCTGTCTTTCTAAGCAGAGATATCTCGTTATCTCTTGCAATAATCTCCTTACCGTCCGGATTAAATACCTTTTTATCCTCAGCCATTTTATAGCAGGTATCGCCTATGGCAAAATGAGGTCCTGTCTTTTCTGCTATTAGGATTGGAAGTCTGGGCGCGATATCGTACTTCCTACCCATCATATAAGCTGTCGTATTCGTGCCTATTGCAAATTCTCCCAAAGGCAGAGTATCATGATTATATAATAAATTCTCCTTAATAAAACTCTTATTCTTTTCGTCACTATCGAAGTTTTTGCAGTTGTACCCGATTACTCTGCCATCCTGAAATACCAGCTCTAAGTCCCTGTATTCCAAATCGTGCAGATATACTTTGGGCACATGTAATGTACCATGTGTTCCTTTTAATTGCGGAGAAGTAAAGACTTCACCTACCGGAATATTAACATCCGCTACACAATTCTCAAAATTAGTTTCCTTCTCTTTATCCTTCAGAGGATGTAGCTTCACCTTAATATCGGTACGGTTTGCACCGGTTCCCCGAACATACACATAGTCTCCCTGATCCAGGGCATTGATGATAGCTTGCTGTATTTTACGGTATAAGTCGCTATCTAAGGTATTAACCTTAACTGTCTCGGCAAAGATAGCCTCAAAGTCTTCTCCGATTTCGGGAATTGGATAGGAGATTATCGTAAAGGAAGTCTCACTTAATTTTAAGTATTTCTCATGAATAAAATTAGCTTCATTATAGTAATCCACATATAATTTCTGCTGCCGCTTATCCAGACGGATTACTTCTTTCTTATCCTCCGGAGCAAATAATTCTTCTCCAAAGACTTGTATCAGGCTAGGACCGGCATAAAGAGCCGCCTTATCCTTATATTGTTCTAAACCGGTTTTAAGACTTTCCAGTTTTCTAACCTTTAACGCTTTATCAAGGAAGATGCCGATATCAAAGCGGTGATCATAATCATATTGCCTGTTTGGGCTGGTGGCGTGGTATCCGATTTTATGCTGCTGATAACGATTCATCGCATTATACGCCGCTCGGTAAATCGTTGGTTTCAATCCCATTTTCTCAAAATTATGAATGACCTGACGGACCATTCTTTCAAATCCAATTTGATACCTAAGATTAACAATGGCCTTCTTACTGATATCTAAATTATTGGCAATAAAACCGAGTCGATAACCTTCGGTAAAGGTATCTGCCATAGCCTTTATCTGCTTTTCCGGTAACGAATTCAAAAACTTAGCAGTCCGCTCTTCGTTCTCTGAGATATAGTCTCCGTATTGGTAGAGATACTTTAGATCCGATAAATCCGATGTCATAATTATATCGGTGGCAAAAGCAAGCTCAGTGTCAATCATTTCTCTAATTCGACGAGTTACCAAGAGGTCACAATAATCATACATAAAATCATAGATAGCTCTCTTAACATCCTTATAAGTAAATTCATCTTCTGCTTCAAAGTAATTATATACTTCAATTAACAGTTCCAGATAAATCGTTAATTCATAAAGCCGTTTTTCATAAGCATATATTATAATACTTCGCAGTTCTGTATATAAAAAAGATAAAAGTTTACCGTATTTGACACCCATACGGTCACAGGCATAGGTTGGATTTGCATAACTAACAAGATAATTATCTCCCGTAATATCCTCATACAAAGAGCGATTAATGGATTTATATTCCTTTATTGCTAAATCAGCGAGAGAATTTTCTTCTTTCAACTGAACAATGTTTTTTATCAGCATAACAAAAGCAGCCATCTTACGGAAGTACTCAATGAAAGGCTCTTTTACGGTGTTTTCCTGCTCCATTAACCGGATACGATCTATTGCAAGTTCATATCTTTCCTTTATTTCCTCCCATTCTTCTTTTGAAAAATTATTTTGATACATATTTACTCCTATCTACGGGAACTGTATTCCCATAATTCTTTAAATGTCGCATCTATTGATTAATAATATTGTTGTTATCTACATTTTTTTGAATTAGTTGATAGCCATAGTCCCATAATGCCTGAGATCCTTCTCCTGTATTCTCATTACGTTTCAGAATCTGTGAGAGAGTCACCTTATGCTCCTTCCATGACTTTCCATCACTGCCTGAATTTAATAATAGTGGCTGAACTTTGTCTAGAGTTACGGCAAATTTAGCTTCCGGAGTCCTTCCCTCTTCAAATTCATCCCATAAAGCACGGATTTCTTGAGCTTGGTCCGCCGGCAGCAACCGAAAAATACGATCTGCGGCTTCCAATTCCCGTTCCCTTTTTGACACATTTGCATTGGAATCGTAGGCATAGGTATCTCCGGCATCAATTTCTACCAAATCATGAATCAATACCATAACCATAGTTTTTAATACATCAATCTTTTCATTGGCATGCTCGCTAAGTATCGCACACATCAACGCAAGATGCCAAGAATGATCTGCGTCATCCTCCTTACGGCTACCATCCACAAGATAGTTCTGACGTATTATATTCTTTAGCTTATCCACTTCAATGATAAAATTTATTTGCTGTTCTAATCTGGTCAAAGCAGGCCTCCTCCATTCATTCTCATTCGTAATAAACTTATATGGGTTTACATATAATACGGTTTATGATGTGAACTTTTTCTTAACTACCAAAACCTAAAATATAAAGAATTAATAATAAAATCGTCATACATCCGTTCAGAACAGCTCCGATAATTGGAAACCGATAAAAAATATCTCTTTGCTTAAACGACTTATAAGATAGAGTAAATCCGAAAACAGCCAGAGCAAAAAGCGCAAAACCGATGACACCTAAAATCAGTCCACCTTCTCCCTTCATCAAACCGGAGATTACACTAACCACAATAAAGCCGGCTACCACGGCAAAACCGATAATTGCCGAGATAACTCCTGTTTTGCTATGTCTTCTTCCAGAAAAATGAATCATATCCTTCTTTCGAATGATTCTTAACATTTCATTTCCCCCTTCTACCCTTTTGCTTTTCATCGGATTTTTTTCAATATACCGTTACCCAATGCGAAAAACAGATAACCTATTAATCCTCCGAGTGTATTCAAAACAACATCATCAACATCAAATATTCCAACCTTAGAATACATCTGGACCAGTTCAATTGCTAAGCTGAAGGTACAACTTAAAAAAGTGACATAAAAAATCCTGCGGTATCTCTTATTTAAAAGAGGTAGCAGAAGGCCAAAGGGTGCAAACGCTAATATATTACCAAGGATATTTACTACAAAGCTTTCAAGACCCAAAATCTCCCGATATTTGATAAATCGTTTAATTTCCTTGAAAAACTCCAGATTGTAACGATAATCTTCTGATATTAAATCTCTTCCGTAATGCTCACTAAAAAACAAAAAATAACACAATAATATAATATATAAATAAAACATAAGCCAACCGGCTTTCGTTAAGATTCTTTTTTGATTCTCTTTCAACTTTTTTCTCCATATCTACGAATTTCTAATAAAAATAACTAATTCCGAGCTCTATCTAAATGCGAACTTTAAATATAGTTTATTGATAAAACAGCTATCAACCTTCTTGGCTGGATATAGGTTATCCACGACGCCCAAAAATATACACTTTGGGAACTGACAAGTATTATTATAAATCAATTTCAAAACCTAGTAAAGAAAAGATTGGAATAATGATGGCAAAAATGTTCAATAATACCAACATATACTGCATGCTATAAATCAAATAAAATAAATTGCTTGACATTGGAGGTATAATCCAATTCTTTGTGGAAAATACATCCCATATTGTGGTACAATAATTATAAGCAATATATCTATAGCATTTGTATAAAAAAGATTCTATCAGTATAAAATTGTAGGGTTTATAATACCTGTAAGGGGTGGCTTATGAAAACTTTTGAAGATTTATATAAGGAACTTATGGCAGCAACTGCTAAACATGAGGAAGAGGATTATCTTAGGACCTTGGATCCGTATGACGCTCATCAATTGGATTGTCTGCTTCATCCAAAAAAGCATCCGGTTGTATGGCATACCGGTAATTGCGATTGCGATGATGAACATCACTGCGTTAACGTATGTCCATTCCATGCAATCAATCCGGGTGCATCCGGAAATATAGTTATTGATGAGGATCTGTGCGCCGGATGTATGTTTTGCATCCAGGAGTGTCGCGCAAAAAATCTTACCAATAGTAAAGACGTGATACCTGTGTTACAGGCACTTCGATCACATAAGGGTTTAGCCTATGCTTTAGTTGCTCCTGCTTTTTTAGGTCAGTTCACTAGTGAGGTTACACCCGGAAAGCTTCGTAATGCGCTAAAGATGGTCGGATTTGACGGAATGATTGAGGTTGCTTTATTTGCGGATATTTTAACCTTAAAAGAAGCTCTGGAGTTTGATAAAAACATTCAAACAGAAACGGATTATCAGCTTACCAGTTGTTGTTGCCCGGTATGGATCGCCATGATACGTAAAATCTACAATGATCTGGTCCCCCACGTACCTCCGGCAGTTTCTCCTATGATCGCCAGTGGTCGTGCCGTAAAAGTGATGCATCCGGATGCACTTACCGTTTTTATTGGCCCATGTATGGCCAAGAAAGCTGAAGCCAGAGAAAAAGATATTGCCGATGCCGTTGACTATGTTCTAACTTTTCAAGAGATACAGGACATCTTTGAAGTTATGGAAATTGATCCTGCTGCCATGGAAGAAAGCGAAAAAGATCACTCCTCCAGGGCAGGAAGAATTTATGCGCATACCGGTGGCGTCAGCGAAGCCGTTGCCCTTACACTGGAACGACTTAATCCTAACAGAAGTATATCAATACGGACCAAACAGGCAGATGGAGTTCCGGAATGTAAAGAAATGATAAATGATATTTTATCCGGTAACATAACAGCTAACTTTTTTGAAGGTATGGGTTGTGTCGGCGGTTGTGTCGGTGGACCAAGAGCTTTAATTCCTCATGAACTTGGCAGAGAGCATGTGGAAGAATACGGCAATAAGGCAACCTATCCTACTCCGATTGACAATCCCTATGTAATAGAACTACTCCATAAGCTTGGTATCGATACTGTTGAAAGTCTTTTAGAGCATAGTGATATATTCACACGAAGCTTTAAGGATAAGACCATTCCTGTAAAGAAATAACTTAACCTGTATTTATTTCCTTTGACGTATTACTACAATTAATATGGGAGGTATCCCTATTGATAAATTCTTTGTATATAGCATTGAACTTATCATATATAGATACTCTCCCATAATTTTATATTAGAGTTATTTATTAAACTTTCTTCTAATGTGTTTCTTCATAAGAATAATAGGTAATTTTCTTACTCATCCCATACGGAAAATAGTGCTTCAAAAGTCTTATTGTATACATTAACATTTCTTTAAAACAATAATAAAACTCATATTATTTGCTTCTGCTTCTGCAAAAATCTCGCCATCCATTTTTCGTAGCAGTTGTTTACATATGTATAGACCCAATCCGTTACCCTGTTTTCCATGGGCATTGGAACCCCGCCAGAAACTTTCATAGATATGTACAAAATCAGTAGGCGGTATTGGTGTCCCTGTATTTGTGATACGAATTAATTGACAATTATCTTCTTCCTCAAAGGAAAAGGTAATTTTCTTACCATCCCCATACTTTATAGCATTCTGAAGAATATTATCCATCACATCAATTAATTTTTCTATATCGCCTGAGAGCAATTTATTTTTATAGGGTTGTATTATAAATTCTATCTTAAGAAGTCCTAACTTCTCCTCGTACACCCGTTGTACGGCATCTATTAATGATTTCAGATAAAACTCACCCACCCTTACCTCAAAATCAAACAATTCGGTTGAGGATGTTTTAATAATCTGAGATACAAATTTCTCTATCTGATCAGCCTTTTCATCAATCAGCCTTGCCGTATTGTGCTTTTTTTCTTCAGAATCATATAAATCTTCATAAAGAGCCTTCGCATACAATTTAATTGTACTTAACGGCGTTTTTATATCATGGGAGATGGATAAGATCATCAGCTTTTTATCCTTTTCCATCTGCAATTCCTTCATCTTATGCTCCTCAAGGCTATCTTTAAGCAGATTTAATCCCCATACAAATTTACCAAAATATCTGCTTTTCGATTCTTTCACACTCTCCGGTAGGTGGCCCTTCGCAAGCTCATAGGGCATTTGGCTGATCTCATGAAAGGGTCGTAACAGATTTCTTTTTAGATAAAGTAAGATCGTAAGTGCCGTTAAAAATATGACTGTCTCAATACATATAATGAAGAAAAGCATTTTACTCTTATATACGTCTTCTCCCGTATCATATATAAATCTTAGATATCCCTTAAGTTCATTTTCAACATAGAAGGGCTTAATCATATATTCATACTCTTTTGATATAGAGTTTCCACTAAAAAAAAGTTCCATATCCTCCGTAAAATCAGTAGTCTTTGCAGAAGCTGCTGAAAGAGATAAATAATTCACATCCTTTACGTGCTTATATGTTGATAACTCTATTTCTGAGAACTCCTTATTCTGTATGAATGAATTAAGAATACGGTTGACCTCAACCAAATATGCTTTTTGGGGTTGGTGGATGGAATATTCATTAAGCAAATAAGTAGATACTCCGATTAGGAAAACAAATCCTATAACATACCCTACCAGGATACGATTATATTGCTTCATACTTATACCCCACTCCCCAGACGGTAACAATTCGTTTTGGTTCTTTAGGGTTTTTTTCAACCTTCTCCCGAAGCTTATTGATATGTACCGTTAATGTAGACGGTTCGCTGAAACTGTCCATGCCCCATATCTTATTGAATATCCAATCCTTTTGCAGGGTCTTACCTTTATTTTCTATAAAAAGTATTAAAAGCTCATATTCCTTCAAAGTCATTACAAGCGGCTTTCCCTCCAGATAAACTGTAGTAGCATCAATATCTATGGTTAAATTACCGTCAGTTAAAAGCTTTCCTTTTTCCTTCATATCATAGCTTCTGCGTAGCTGAGCCTTAATCTTTGCTGATAATATCTCCATATCAAAGGGCTTTTCAATATAATCATCGGCTCCTAGGGTAAGTCCTGTAATTTTATCCTCTTTATCAACCTTTGCACTCATGATGATAATCGGCATATTTCCCTTCGATCTAATCGTAGTACATACTCCAAAACCATCCAGCTCGGGAAGCATAATATCAAGTAGTACAAGCTTAACCGTATTGCCTTCCAGATATTCAATTCCCTCTTCACCACTTTTTGCATGATAGAGGGAATAACCATCCCTAGTAAGAAAATCACAAAGAATGGTCCCTAATTCAATGTTATCTTCAATCACCAATAAATCTACCATACACCCTCCGGATAACCCTAATCATTAGCTACCAGCCCATCTCCAGCAGCCAGCTGTTTAGGGCCCTTTCCCTCTCCTTCATCTGTGCTTCATCTAAATATTTCCCTAATACATATTCCCCTTTTATATTTCCATCCATGATATATAAGACTTTATCCGTCTTAGCTGCTACTTTTACATCATGAGTCACTAACAAAATTGAAGTTCCTTCTCTATTCAATTTAACCATTTCTTCCATAACCTCTTTGGAGGCTTTCGAATTTAAAGATCCTGTTGGTTCATCTGCAAATAACATCTTTGGTCGATTAATCAAAGCCCTGCAGATACAGGCTCTTTGCAGTTGTCCGCCGGACACCTCTGTAATATCATTATCCGCAATATCTATAATATCTAACTTTCTCATAAGTTCCAAGGCATAATCGTTAATCTTGGTACGTCCCTGTCTTGTTTTACCTTGTTCAGAATGATATGCCGATACGATTATATTATCATATATGGATAAATTTCTCAACATATGCATCTGCTGAAATACAAAGCCCATTTCATTCAGTCTTATTTCAGACATCCTCTTATCTGAAAATCCTGCGATAGACCTGCCGTTAAAAATTACATCTCCAGCTGTCAGATGATCCATGCCACTGACTGTATATAGCATCGTTGATTTTCCGGAACCGGAGGGTCCCATTACAGCCACAAACTCCCCTTGTGTCAGATTAAAATTAACATTTCGAAGTACATTATTCTGCCTTTTGTTAACAATATAGGTTTTACATAAATCCTTTACTTCTAATATTTGATTCATAAACTTCCTCCAATCTGCCGACGGTTACGACGACTTTACAATTTCAGATACCTGTATGTTAACTATTCCTGATGATTCAGTTCCCATACAAAAGTCCTTTTTATTTGACCAAGACTGCTTAAAACTGCCAACATTGTAGCTGTAAATACTAAGGTCGGATAAAACAGATAAACCTGAAGCGGTTCAATGGTGAGCGAAAGTCTGGTTAAGCCCATAATATTGAAAATACCACCCGCCAGGAACTTACCCGTACTGTTTGCTAATAATGTTCCGAGAATAATTGAGAGTAAAAGGATTATCGATATTCTGTATATTTGCCACAGTTTAATATCAAGGTTATAAAAACCAAGGCTTTTTAAAAGAGCAACCTCCGGAATCTCTTTGGATATTAACATTCTAAGCAACAATGCCGTTATTAAAAAATTCACCCCAAGAACTATGATTAAAATAAGGTTTTTAATAGACCCTAATTGTTTCGTTATGCTGCCGATGAAACTATCGACTACCTCCTTACCACTTTTTATATCCATATCATGAAAAGTTGCTTTCAGTTCATTGAATTGTTTCATTTTTTCTTCTTGATCTCCGGTAAAAAGTCCGGATATCTGTATCGAGGTATTACTTCCGAATTCCGCTTTATAGTTTTCCGCTAATCGTACTGCGTTGCCAAGGTTGTTGAAGGTCTGAAACAATGCAGTGATGATATATTCCTTGGTCTCATTCTGTACTTCACATAGTATACTATCCCCTATACCAACCTCTAAAGCATCTGCCACCTTCTCCGTAATAGCAATCTCATTCTCCAAAACCGGCGGATATCCCTCCAGATAATCGTAATTATGTGTCGAAATACCAATTCCCTGAAATCCCAAAACACCGATACTCTCTTTCTTATCCTTTGTTAATAGTTTTCCATTGGAAATTAAATCGGCTCGGAGAGTAGTCTCAATGCCTGCTTCTTGAAACTTATGCTGCAATTCCTGCATTCGTAAGCCTGCCTTCTCCTGATTCCCGATAATAACATCTCTTATATAAAAATCACTTTTGATATAACCGAACCAGGTGATGGTTTCGTTGGAGCTTAAAGTACTTATTATATTATTCGGTATTATAATCACTGCGGTTCCTAAGATAAAAGTAATGATTAGTATCACAAATTTTTTAAGGTCACTGCGTATATCACTCAAGGCCATGAAAAAAGGGGTACTCATCTGCTTAAAATGATGCAGGGATAGTTTTTTTGTTTTCTTAAACCGTTCTCCTGTATTACCTTGCCTGATTGCATCAATCGCAGAAAACTTCTTAATTTTCCTGGTTGAATAATTACAAAATAAAACCGTTATCCCAATTACTAATATTACACTGGCAAAAGATACAATCCAATTTATAGACGAATGTTGCAGGAGAATGTACTCACTGATATTTGCCTTTAGCAGACCGGATACCGGTATACTAATTCCATAACCTATAATTCCGGCAACTGTTGATAAAACCAGATATTTTATGGAATACATCCCTCGTATTTTACTGTTTTTAAGCCCGATTGCTTTCATAACCCCAATTTGTTTATAATCCTCCATTACTGTGAAAACAATTGTAAATCTAAGTATTAGAAACGATATCAATATAAGAAATATACTAAAGATTATCATAATGGCTGCTAATACCAGATCTAATATATATGCCGTGCTAATTACACTCTTATTCATAATTGTAAAGTTGGGCAGCAGTAGATCAGAAAAAGCATTTTCCAAATCCCTTATACTATACGCCTCTGTCTTTTGGAAGCTCCAGAAATTTAGAAATTCCTCCTGTATCGCATGTTTCGCATACTCTTTAAAATCCTGATCACTTATAATTATGCGCTTCATACCCATTAACTCTGCACCTAAGACAGCATCCTTAAAGATATTACTTACGACTAAATCCATATGGTACTCGTTCTCAGCTCCATCATTAATAATAATTCTTAAGCCGTCTCCCTGTACCAAATTCATCTTTTTTTGTAAGCTTACCGGTATTGCTACTTCTGATGGTCGAACCTCAAAATCCTTGCCTAATGCATCAAAGATCCGATTAAACATCTCAGGCTTCTTCATAATCACCAGCGAACTTGTATTCTTCAGTTCTTGTTTATTGGAAGCTATTACGTTTTTTTCATGAAGCATTATAGCATCTTCCTTATGAGCACTCTTTACCATATCGCTTGTTTTGACCCAATCTTTTATTGAGCTGGTAATATAGGTATCGGAGTTCGTTAAAGTCATTAAATCAGCTACATTGGATTTTTCTATAAAATAATCCACGGCGGTTACCGTTGAATATAGCAGATTAGTGCTGCTAGCTATTAGTATCGATGCTGTGAGCATGAAAGCAAATAAGATTACATTCATAATCTTTTTTCTCTTGAAATCTTTTTTCAATATTTTATAAAACATCTTTCTATATCCCCTTTCATAATCATTATCTTGAGGGGAGTATAACATGTCAATTATTAAATAATCCTTAAATCTAATCCTTAATTTGAAAAATAATTTTTCTACTCTACTCATTACCGATAAAAAAATGATATGCGTTAATCAAAATTATATGGCAGTTAAATGCAATTCTATATTTGCATATTGTTTTGTTCATAGGAAAAGCCCCTTGATCCGGAATCCTTTACCGTCTCAAGAGGCTTTTATACCCAATATATTTACTTATAAAACTATTAATTACTGTCCTATTAATTTATCGCTTTCCAGAATATGATGTACCAGCCAGTCATTTAAGAAATCTAAAAGCTCTAGTATAACTTCCTTTTGGTTTTCGTCAACGGTCTGCAAATCATATCCTTCCAACTTCTCGATAAAGGAATCATGCTCCATTTTTTGTGCAAAAAATTTACGATATTTTATGCTAAGCATATATTCTTCCTCATGCTTAAAATGCGTTTGTGCATACTCCTTTAATTCATTTAATATTTCAACGATATAGTCATATTTATCAGATATATATTCATCCACCATGGTTTCATATGCTTTGTCTGCAATTTCAAACAATCTCTTATGCTCCAAATCCACTTGCTCAATTCCTGTTTTAAATTCGTCTTTAAATCTATACATATCGTATCCTCCTAGTAGCTAACCATTACACCTAATTGTGTCTGAATATTCGCCGATTGGTTACCGCTCATATCTGTTATGTTATTCTCTAAGATTTCTATCCTCAGATAAGTGTTATTCCCCGGTACGGAACCCAAAGTGATGTATACACTGTTACCTGATACAGACACTGTACTGGTGTATTCAATCGGATATGTACCAATCTGAGTTACCTTAACATCCATATCTCCTTGAATAGGTTCATTAAAGTTTAATCGGATTACATTCATTGCATTTTTATCAAACACCGGCTGGTCTATCATAATCGGTTTCTTGTTATCCTTTAATTCAACGGTGGTTGTATATTCAACAATTTCACTGAAGCTTCCGTTATAGCCCTTAACTCCTGATATGGAAACCGGACGTTCTACCGTTACATCAATGGACCCGTCAGCCACTGTTAGAAGTACCGTTGCTCCGTTATCCTTGGTGTTCTTTGTTACTTGAGCCGTTAGAATAACGACACCGGGTATCGAATAATTTGCTACAGTCTGCGCTGATGTCACATCCAGCATATTCGCAAATTCCAGATAAATCTGACTTAAATTTGTAGTAGACTGTATAATTGCATAAGGTCCCGGCAGTTCATTGGTAGTTCCACCGGTATTACTGATGGTAATTGATCTGGAAAGACTCAGATTTCTAAAGTTATCCTGTACAAAGCCCTGCTCTATCGTAAAGGTATAATTGCCGGATAAGGTCATGTTACCCATCAAGAGTTTGATGACATTACTCTCTGCACTTTCCATCTTTGTGTACGTAATATTCGTTCCTGATCTTATTTCATCCGTAATCGTTACCAAGATAGAACTAAAGATACCTGAATTTGCAGTTAAGGTTACCTCCTTGTTATAGGTTAAGGTAAGTACATTGGTCTCCGGATCAAATACTGAAGTCAGAAGAACCGGATTTGTCTTATCTACCGAGAAGTTAACACTGCTAAAGCTGTGCATCTGCTGTGCATAAGTATCCGTTGGTGTTACATTATAGCTATTCCAATATCCGATGGATACCGTTTGAATTCCTGTTAAAGTAGCGTCTGCATCTGTTAACGCATAATTAACTTTTTTATTATCTTTTTCATCAACCGTTCCGTATAAAGTAGATCCGTTATTTAATCTTGCCCAACCCGGTTGTTGAATAGCTCTATCAAAAGTAGCTGTAATCGTATTATAGGAAGTTCGCAAAATCATAATCGGTCTGGCTTGAGGCTTCGGTGCTGTATCTGTCAACAAATACGTTGTTAATGTATAACTGGACGGCATATTACCGGACAAATCCTTAATTCCTGTCATGGTGATAGAAAATGTCTTTCCATAATCGGTTACCGCTATCTTGGACAGATTAATGGTTAAGGATTTCTTATCTTCACTGGCAATATAATTTAATTTGTTATTTAATGTGCTTAATGTACTCGGTTCAACACTGGAATTAAAACTGCCTGTAGGTACCAATGCCGCATTAGATACCTTGAAATCAGAAAAATCTACCGCTTCATTGAAACGGATTGTCGCTATCATGCCCGTATCATCCAGATCAACTTCTGTAATGCTAGGTGGAATTGTATCAATAAAGTTCAGTTGCTTGTAGTATTCCTCGATTGCTAAACCATCCGTTGTTTTAATCTTATTGGTGAAATTAATGCCGTATTCACCATCAAACATATTAGAAGAGGTTATCGTTAATGTCTTTAAATCAGAGGAAAGACTAGCAGTCAACGTTCCGGGATCTTTCGCCAAGACACCCTTCACATTCTTTTTCATTGTAACTTCTATACTATTTAATAATTTATTATCTGCTCCAATTACCGTGCTTTTATCAATAGGGCTGTCGAATACAACCTTTAACTCTGTTGAGCCTACAATTTCTGCCGATTTGACTGTAGCAGATGGTCCGATTACTTCAATTATAATCGCATCATTCACAATACTGTTTTCAGCAGCTTCCTGCGATGAAGTTTCTGCTGCCGTAGCAACTAGGATAACCTTTCCTGCTTTTACAGCATTAACAACACCGTTGGAACTGTTTACCTTAATACATCCGGCATCTCCACCTCCAATAGACCAATAGGTTTTATCAGAGGAACCGGAAGGAAAGATATCTCGATTAAAATTATATTCCTCTCCCAGTGTAAGAATATGAGCACCGTTAACTTCTTCTGCATTATTAATTTTAATGCCGGTAGCCGGTACAATCACTTTAACTTTACTGGAGATTGTTTTTGACTTTCCGGACGGATATATGATTTTACATTTTACGGTTGCTGTACCCTTACCTACGGTTGTTATTAATCCTTTACTGGATACTTTTACTACCTTAGTGTTGGAGGAGGACCACTTATATGTACTACCGGCTACTTTATTTTTAATTTCATGCTGATAAGTTTCCCCTTCTCCTTTTAGCTCTACTGTACTTTTCACAAAAGTCGGAGTTGCTGCACTTACAACCGCTTCGCTCTGATTCCACCAAAATGAAACCATGAGTATCAGTACCAGTATCATCGCCATTCTTTTGCCTTGACTCATTTTCATTCGACATTCCTCCTAAGTTCATCATTACTGCCGTTTTTTCGCAGCATTTGCCGTATAGTAATACTTTCTGCTATATTCATGCATTTCTCCTCTTATAAAACGAACTAAGAGGCTAGCGATTTAAGCAGACTTTTTCATTGTAATACTACTATATATAGTATCATAACCTAAAATATTTGTCAAAATCTTGTCGTATTGTTTAATTATTTCTTAAGGACCAATTATTTACATTTCAACAAATTAGTCAATTCGTTTTGTAATAACGGTAGGACGTTTACAATATACCCTATCTCTTGATATTACCTGTTTATAAACATCCTCTACTCTACCGGCAAATACTTCGGATGAAAAAGTTTTAGCCATTTGTATTGCATTCCTTGAATAGTCGGTTTTGGTATCTTTAAATAACACCTGGTCCAATCCATAATAAAATCCTTTTTTATCTGTAAAGGTATATCCATTTTGTCCATTAATCAATATATTATCCAGACATTTATCTTCCCTTGCCACCACCGGTAAACCACAGGCTAATGCTTCAATATAGGTCAGTCCTTGGGTTTCGCTTTGTGAAGCGCTGACGAATACATCTCCCAGCCTGTAATACAGACCAATGATGTCCCAGGGTTGTGATCCGGTAAATATAACCCGTTCTCTGATACCTAGTTGTTTTACCAAAAGCTGTAATTTATCCAAAGCAGGTCCGCTACCGACTATTACAAATTTAACCTCTTCCCTCGTTTTCATATATTCCGGCATTGCGGTTATAATCTCTTCCAAATTCTTTTCAAGAGAGACACGACCCAGATAAAGCAATACCTTATTATCTTTCGTGATTTTATATTGTTTTTTCAATGCTAAAACTTTCTCCTTTGTATAATTCCTAGCATCAAATTTATACAAATCTATACCGGTTGGAACAACTGAGATCTCCTTATGAACACTGTATTTTAATAAAAGCTGTTTGGTTTTTTCTGTCGGAACAATTACTTGTTCTACCGTATTACAGCAAACCTTAGAATAAACTCTGGCAAATGCCTTGGCTTTTTTATCCAATGCTTTAAATCGGGTTAGGTAGTGGGTATAATCTTCATAAATAGTATGATAGGTATGAACGATAGGTAGCTTCAATTCTCTAGCCATAATACGTCCAAAAATACCAAGGGAGAATTCTGTATGGGTATGAATAATATCCAGATTCAGTTTCCGTATGATTGCAGCCAGCTTAGGTTGGTAGAACAATCCAACCCTTCGCTCTGATATAAAAACAAAAGGCTTGCTGGGAACACGGAATACATTTAACTCATGATTCGGAGCTCCCGGTGTCTTAGTTGTAAAGACATAAACATTATGTCCTCTTTTCTCCAGTTCTTGTTTCAACATATAAACAGAGGTAGCAACACCGTTAATCTCCGGATAATAAGTTTCGGTAAATAAACCTATATTCAAATTTTATCCCTTCCTTTCCCCGAACAAATAATTCCAAATAATTTATTTTATAATAATTTATTTATACCGAAATGTAAAGATAATATAAATATACCCTGACCAAATTTATAGAAACTTAGTCAGGGCATTTCATATTAATATGATTAACTTAATACTACTAATTTATTTATAAACACAATATCATTCTAGTATAAGGGGATGTCAGGATCTTGTATCACACCAAAATAAGCAGGTTTTTTCTCTAAGTTATCATCAAATAATAAAGGATAACTTGGTTCATTTGCTTTATTAAGCCAAGACCTTCCATCGATTGTTCCCCAGAAGGTAACATTAGTTAGGTTTACTCCCTCGTCCCTCCACTTTTTGAAATAAAGGAACATTCTTTTATAACGAGTCGCCTGTTTCATAATATCTTCCTCAGTATTGCCTTTTAAATCAACATCAAGCTCAGTAACCTGAAGCTCAACATCAAGTTCTGCATAAGCACGAACAGATGCATCAATGTCGGTTAAGGATGGCGCATCCACTTTAACGTGAGTCTGCATTCCGATACCATCAATATTACCCTGTTCTTTTATCTTCTTAACAAGCTTTGTAATTGCAACTACTTTGGGGGTTTCTTCCGTATTATAATCATTATAGAATAACTTCACATCAGGATCCGCATATTTTCTAGCATATTCAAATGCTTTCTCAATGTATTCATCACCAATTGTACGATACCAATAACTTTCTACACGAAGGCCATCCGGATGTCCTTCACCAGGATTTATTGCCTCGTTTACTACGTCCCAAGCATAGATAACTCCCGGATAATTTGTCTGATAATACTCCAGCACCTGCTTAATGTAGTTTTCCATTCGTTTCAACATTACTTCTTTGGAAACTAATGGAGCATCATGTTTCATAGAGTAACCCTCAGCAAAAAACCACCGGGGCGTCTGGCTGTGCCAAATCAAAGTGTGACCTCTCATCTTAAGTCCATTTTCTTTTGCAAACTTAATACCGCCCTCTGCCGCATTAAATTTGACTGCCGGACTTTCATTATATTTTGGATCCGAGATAGAAGTATGATAATCCAGAATTGCGTCGGGCTTCATTTCGTTTTCCATAGTCAGACTGTTAAAATGGGTAAGAACCAGTTCTTTTAATTCAGCGTTTCCAACTCCGCTGCCATTTAATACTGCACCTACCGTAAAATAATCCGCATAGATATCTTTCACTACAGCATTTTTATAATCAATCGGTACCGGTGTCGGTGTTGCTGTTGGTGTTGCCTCAGGAGCCTCAGTTGGTGCAGGTTCCTCCGCCGGTACAGCCGTAGGTGTCGGTGTTGCTGTATTGTTCTTATCGTCTGCTTTACAGCCGGCCAGTACTGTAATTGCTATTAGCAGGATCATGATTAGTACAATCATTTTCTTAATTTTATGCATTTCAATTGTTCCTCCTTTAGGACCTTGTACTCATGCAATCTATTTTTCAATATAGCAAATTATAAGTTGCGTGTCAATTCATAAATACATTGCTCACTTTTTGTCCCATTATTAACTAATTTTACAATTTTATAGAAGTTTTACTTTATTTTTTACATAAACAGAATTATAATGAAAGAATAGTATATAATTATAAATAAAAATGAAAGGATGATTAACCATATGAAAAAATTCGGAAAATTTATATTTGGAACCCTATCGATCGCAACGGTTGCTGCAGGTGCCTATTATCTTTATAAGAATTTTATTAAGAAAGATACAACCGATGATTTTGATGATTTTGAAGATGATTTTGAAGACTTTGATATTGATGATGAAGATGATATGGATTCAAGAGAATATGTATCTATTAATATCACATCCGACGAGGAAGAAGTTTCTGCAGAACCTGAGACCCAGGATGACGTAGATGCATCCGAGGAAGAAAAATAATGCGAATAGCATAAATAGACTACTTAATATATTCTATTATAAAATCGGAAGAAACGCTTCGTAGGTTTCTTCCGATTTATTGCATTACTCTCGGCATGTCGTGATACAAGAGCCACTATTTATCATAGGTAACATCTAAGCCTGTTACTATTATTACTATCATTCATTATATTTATTTATATTTCTTAAGTAATTTTCCTATATCCTGAACAAATCCTTCCTGATCAGCCAAGTTATATACGGTATAGGATGTCATATCTCCAATCATATAATTGATTGCAACATTATTCCCTATCTCGACGATTAGTTGATCTTCTTCACCGGATACTTCGATTCTATAATAATTCCCATCCAATTGATCCGTTGTGACCGTAAATACATGATGGCTCATTACAGAATAAAAATCAGTTATGCTTATCTGCTCGGAAAGGGTTGCTTCTATACTGCTGGAAACATCAATAATCTTAATTGACTTAACCTTATCTAAACCAATTGGGAAAGCCATGTCAAAGGTAATCTCATCCTTATTCCTGATACCTGCTGTAACTTTCAAATCGTCATATTCATTATCTTGGATAGAAGCGATAAACTCATCTTGCGAAAACTTATTATCTTCCTCTGTAGTTTGGCCAGCTTCTTCCATCTGTACAGAATCGGCTTTCTCCATATCACCTTCGTCTGCTGCTATACCGAGTGTTAACTCCGGTGCCTCTGCTGCTTCCTGAGATTCCTCACTCGTCATCTTTGTATATACTTTTGATTCTTCCTTGCCCATATTTTCATCGCCATATAGTTCAATACCCGTACTACTGTCATCTGCAGCAGATTCAGCATTATTCGAACGGTCCCCTTTCATTCCTATGCCGGATATCATTTTAATTGCATTAAAACCAGCAAATAATACCAGGGCTGCCGCTGCGACTCCTGCAAATCTTCGAACATATCTAGTCATAGGAATTACCTTGTCTTTATTCGTTGTATCCTCATGATCAGCTTTCACTGTATCTTCATCCGTCTGGTTTTTGATTGCTTGTAGTGTTCTATTAATAAGATCCTCTGAGACACTGATTTGCCCTTTTTCTAAGGAAGTGTTCAGATGTGATTTTATATTCATATCATCCATTTCAATATTAATATCCTTATTTTGATCAAAACTCATCTGAAATCCTCCCTTCTAACAATTGTTTTAGCTTCTGCCTTGCCCTGGACAATCTGCTCTTCGCTGTTCCCTCTGCTATGCTTAAAGCCTGTGCTGCTTCAGAAACCGACATTTCCTGAAAGTAGACACAAAGTACCACATCCCTATATTTTGCCGGCAGAGAAAGAACCGCATTCTTAATCAGATCGTTCGTGTCCTGCTTTTCTACATCTTCATAATCAGAATCACTGATAATCGCATCCTCTTGATACTCCATCATAGGAACGACTCTCCTGTTCCAAGCACTTTTCAAAAAATCTTTACAGGTATTAATCGTAATCCGAATAATCCAGGTCTTGATACTTGAATTACCCTCAAAGGTAGAAAGCTTTTGATTTACCTTGATAAACACATCTTGAAAAATATCTTCTGCCGTATGGATGTCCTTAACATACATATATGCCGTTCGAAGAACGTCGTTACCATATTGTCTGATTAAGGTCTCTATATCATATGCAGGTGATTTTTCAAAGAGGTCATTTTGAATTTCCTTTTGCATCCTATTATCCCCCTATATTAAAACCCTTTATAATCATCTGTCAAAATCTTGCTTGCTAAACCTAGTATACATGGACATGCAGATGATGTAAATGATAAAATGGATGCAGAGGGAACTGTTTTCCCTTCTTACTGATTAGACGCACATCCTATCGTTATCGTTCCATAAATTTGACGGATTTTGCAGAGAAATATTTACCATCTCTATTTAACGGAGACCGTATACCGGGTGTCTATAAAAATACAATTTTCATTATCTAGTAATTCTCGATTTCGATTTTTCACTTGATACAGTCTGTGACAAAAATTAATCATGCTTTTCTGTATTTTTCTTCTCATAAGTCATACGGTACAGGTTGGCGTAGATACCGTCATTTTTTAATAATTCTTCATGGGTTCCGGTTTCCTTTATTCCTTCCTCTGTAAGTACAAGTATTTTCTTGGCATTCTTTATCGTAGATAATCTGTGGGCAATAACAAAGGTGGTACGGTTCTTTGCTAATTTCTCCAAGGAATCCTGTACTACTTTCTCACTTTCATTATCCAAGGAGGAGGTAGCTTCATCAAAGATTAAGATAGGTGGATTTTTTAGGAATACCCTTGCTATACTTAATCGCTGTTTTTGTCCTCCTGAAAGCTTAATTCCCCGTTGTCCTATATTGGTGTGATAACCATTTGGAAGTCCCATAATAAACTCATGGGCATTGGCATTTTTCGCAGCCTCCACCACTTCTTCCTCAGAAGCATCTGCCCTTCCATAACGAATATTATCCATAACAGTTCCGGCAAACAGGTATACATCCTGTTGTACAATACCTATATTTTTTCTTAGAGAGCTAAGAGTTATATTGCGAATATCAATATCATCTATGGTGATATACCCTTCCGATACCTCATAAAATCTTGGTATTAGACTGCACATGGTAGTTTTCCCGACACCGGAAGATCCCACCAAAGCCATATAATCACCGGCGTCTACCTTAAGATTAATATTCTTAAATACTTCAGATACGGTATCATTATATTTAAATGCAACTTGATGAAATTCTATCTCACCTTTAACCTCATTAAGATTAATTGCTTCCGGTTTATCTTCAATGTCCGGTTTTATTTCCAGAATTTCATAGAAACGATCGAAACCGGTCATACCATGTTGGAACTGTTCTGTAAAATTAATCAGTTTTTTTACCGGATCAATCAATGTGTTTATGTATAACAGAAAGGTAAGCAGGTCACCAACATTGATCAACTTATTGGCGATAAATAATCCTCCCCCTGCGATTACCGCTACATTAATCATACCGGTAAACAAATTTAAGCCAGAGTGAAAAGAAGCCATATTCCAGTAGCTTTCTCGTTTACTATCTACAAATCTAGAATTCCCCTCCAGAAATTTTTCTATTTCTAAAGTTTCATTGGCAAAGGATTTCACCACCCGAATTCCGGACAAATTATCCTCAATCTGTGCATTAATGTCCGCTATTCTTTCCCTATTTTTACGAAAGGCTCTGCTCATCCTTTTCCTCATATATAATGCAAACGCAAACATAATGGGAAGGAAGGCAAAAACGATTAAGGTAAGAGGCAGATTAATTTGAATTAATATAACAAATGCTCCGACAAACTTAATGGTTGATATAACAATATCCTCAGGGCCATGGTGACATAGCTCCGTAACCTCAAATAAATCATTGGTAATACGGGACATTAACTGACCAACCTTCTGATTATCGTAAAAGTTAAAGGATAGCTTTTGATAATGCTCAAAGATGTCATTACGCATATCATATTCCATCTTAGCACCCATAATATGTCCTTTATAAGCTGTAAAGTAGGTACTTATAAATTCCAGAAGTAGAAGTCCCAGCATGACAAACAATAATTTGATGATAATCGGACTGGCCTGTGTTATGTTCATCTGCACTAAGACATGATTTGTTATATATCGTACGATCATGGGATATACCAAGGATATGGCAGCTGCAGTCAGCGCAAAGAACATATCTGCGAAAAACAGTCCCTTATAAGGCTTATAATAGGATAAGAATTTTTTTGATTTTTTACTCATACCAACCTCCATCATGCCGTTACTTGGCAACTTAATAACTCCAAAGATTTTATCTAACTACTATAATACAAAAAGGCCCTGTAATTCAAGGAATTTTTGTAATCATTTTTTATCTTGATTATTCTTACAAAAAACCTTGAAATACATGGCCCTTATTCGTATAAAGCAAATATCCGCTTTCTATTATGAAATTACACCCAAAAACCGCTGATAGCTTTATAAGTTAGGCTTAAACCTTATTATTTTTCTTGTCTATATTCCCATAGCGGTTATTTCTTACTTATACAATGTCTATTAAATAATAAAGAATGAATTAATCAACTACTTGGATAATCGCTTTGCCAGATCATACATATATTGATCGATATCCTTCGTCATTGCTAACGCCTCTTCAATATCATAATCCACAAATTCACCATTCTTATGAGCTACTACCCTGTTTGAGGCACCGGCAATTAATAAATCTACCGCCTTGGCTCCCATGGCTGTAGCATAATAACGGTCCCTGGCAGTTGGACTACCGCCTCTTTGTGCATGTCCGATAATCGTTGCTCTTGTTTCCATTCCGGTCGCTGCCTCTATCCTTTTTGCCATGCCGTGGGAATCTCCGATGCCCTCAGCATTGATAATAATATAATGTTTTCTTCCCGTTTCACGTCTCTTATTAATCTTATCAATAATATGCTGTTCATCATAATCATAACGTTCCCTGATTAAGATATCCTCTGCACCATTGGAAACACCACACCATAATGCAATATATCCCGCATTTCTACCCATAACTTCTATAATACTGCATCTTTCATGGGAAGTGGAGGTATCTCTAACCTTATCAACGGTTTCCATTGCCGTATTTACAGCCGTATCAAAACCGATGGTATAATCTGTACAGGTAATGTCAAGGTCAATGGTTCCAGGAATACCAACCGTATTCACCCCACGCTTTGCTAAAGCCGCCGCTCCTTTAAAGGACCCATCACCGCCGATTACCACCAGACCGTCAATACCATGCTTCTTGCAGATTGCAGCACCTTTATCCTGACCCTCCGGTTTGATAAATTCCAAACAACGGGCAGTATAAAGAATTGTACCGCCTCTTTGGATAATATCCGAAACACTTTTATTATCCATATCGATTATGTCTTCTTCCAATAAACCATTATAACCCTTTCTAATACCTTTTACTTTAATCCCTGCTGCCAGTGCAGTTCTTACCACCGCTCTGATTGCAGCATTCATTCCCGGCGCATCCCCACCGCTTGTTAATACTCCAATTGTTTTAATCTGATTACCCATTATTTATACCTCCGTTTTATTTTACAGTATTGTATTCTAATTGATTTTTCGTCTGTTTTCAATACTCTTTTCGGTCACACGAATATTTTTATCCGAATAAACTGTCTTTAGTTTGCTAATCAACTCTTGATTCACCTTAATACTTCTGCTTTTGGGCAGCAGTTTCATCTGTTTTTCCTCTTCACAATATATAATCACTGAATCGGAGCCGTCATATTCGCTTAAAATTGCATATAATGTCTGTTCATCCTTTTGAAACGCTTCAACATTTTTGTATTTAATCCAAAGTTCCTGAGGAATACTATCAAAGGGTATTATCTCCTGACAGATTAGTTTAGCGGCTTTCTCTTCCTCAGCTGTTACTTTACCGCGAATAAAGATTTTAACATCATTCGAAAGCATACTCTTATATTTCTCATAATCTCTCGGAAATATGATGACTTCTACAACCCCAAACATGTCTTCTAATAAGACAAAGGCCATCGAAGCATTATTTCTGGTAGTCTTTACTGTAATATCAATCACCATACCACCGATTAACTTAATCTCACCGTCAATCACCTTAGGTTTGTCGGTCTCCTCATCAATCATAAAATCGCCGGAATATGCATTTACATTTTTATTAATTCTGTCCTCATAGGCCTCCAAGGGATGACCACTGACATAGATACCCAGAACTTCTTTTTCAAATGCCAATAATTGGTCCTTACTATATTCCTCCACATCCGGTAAGGCAATTTCATAACTTAATTTTTCCTCTTCCTCTGCAAAATCAAATAAGGTCATCTGTCCTGTCAAAGATTTTTTCTTTTCGGCTGCTATCTGATCTATAATCTGTATATAGCTCATCATCAACTGTCTTCGATTGGTATGAATATTGGAAAATACACCGGCTTTAATAAAGCTTTCTATCGTTCTTTTATTAACCTCCTTTCCGGAAAGACGTTCGGCAAAATCCTTAAGACTGCTAAAAGATCCCCTCTCTTCCCGCTCTGTTACAATCGCTTCAATCACCGGTCTGCCAATTCCTTTAATTGCGGAAAGGGCATAACGTATGGCTCCTTCGGATACAGAAAATACGGCCTGTCCTTCATTGATGTCCGGTGGTAATATCTCGATCCCCATTTGTCTGCAGGTATAGATATATTCTGCTACTTTACCGGGATTATCAATTACCGAAGTCATAAGTGCCGCCATAAACGCAACCGGATAATAACACTTTAAATATGCAGTCTCATATGAAATTACAGCATAGGCTGCCGCATGGGACTTATTAAAGGCGTATTTGGCGAAGTCCATCATTTCATCAAAAATATGATTCGCAACCTTTTCTGAAATTCCATTACCCACACAGCCGGGTATCCCTTCCTCCTTATTACCGTATACGAAGGTCTGCCGCTCCTTAATCATAACTGCTTCTTTCTTTTTTGACATGGCACGGCGCACCAAATCACTTCTTCCGTAGCTGTAACCGGCCAATTCACGAACAATCTGCATTACCTGTTCCTGATATACAATACACCCATAGGTAGGGGATAAAATCGGTTCTAACTGAGGACATTCGTATATAATCTTTCCTGCTTCATTCTTACCCTTTACATACTTTGGAATAAAGTCCATTGGTCCCGGACGATAAAGAGCTATGCCCGCAATAACGTCCTCTAAGGACCGAGGTTTTAATTCCTTCATAAAGCTTTTCATACCGGCACTTTCCAACTGAAAAATGCCCTCAGTTTTTCCTGAGGAAATCAAATCAAACACTTTACTGTCATAATAATCGATCTGTTTTATATCTATTTTATTCTCTAAATTGCGATCCTTATTTACCAACAATACTGCATTTTGAATTACAGTTAATGTTCTAAGACCTAAAAAGTCCATTTTTAAGAGTCCCAGTTCTTCCAAGGTTGTCATCGGAAATTGCGTTGTAACCGAATCATCAGAGGAACGAGTCAATGGAACATATTCATCAATCCTGTTCTTACCAATTACAACCCCGGCTGCATGCATGGAGGTATGTCTTGGCAACCCCTCCAAACGCTTCGACATATCAATGAGGTATTTGACCTCTTCATCACTTTCATAAAGTTGCTTTAACTCCGGATTGATTTTTAGCGCCTTTTCAATCGTAATACCGATTTCTGTCGGAATCATTTTAGCAACAATATCTACCTGTGCATAGGACAAGTCTAGAGCTCGTCCAACATCCCGAATTACTGCCCTCGCTGCCATAGTACCGAAGGTAACAATTTGTACCACCTTGTCCTTGCCGTATTTTGCTGTTACATAATCAATTACTTCCTGTCTTCGTTCAAAACAAAAGTCGATATCAATATCCGGCATAGTAAGTCTTTCGGGATTCAAAAACCTTTCAAACAGCAAACTATACTTAATCGGATCGATATCCGTGATTTCAAGGGAATAAGAGACCAGTGAACCGGCCGCACTTCCTCGCCCAGGACCAACCATGATCCCGTGGTCCTTGGCATATTTTATAAAATCCCATACAATTAAAAAGTAATCCACAAAGCCCATATCTTGTATCGTCTTTAGTTCGTAATTCAGACGTTCCCAAAGCTCATCAGAGACTTCCTCATATCGATTTTTCAGACCGTCCCTACATAGTTTCTCCAAATATTCGAAGGCTGTATAGGAGGTAGGTACCGGATAAACCGGCAGCTTATACTCACCGAAGGTTATTGACACATTACATCGTTTGGATATTTTATATGTATTTTCCAAAGCTTCCTTCGCATATGGAAAGATAGCTGCCATCTCCTGAGGTGACTTCAGATAATACTGTCCTCCCTCATAACGCATACGATTATCATCTGAAACCTTCTTTTGGGTCTGAATGCAAAGCAGAATGTCATGAGGATCAGCATCCTCAGCATAGGTATAATGAACATCATTTGTAGCAACCAGCTTTATTCCTGTCTCTGAGGAGAGTCTTAAAAGCGCCTGATTAACTGATTTTTGTTCGGGCATTCCATGATCCTGAAGCTCTAGAAAAAAATTATTATCACCAAAGATTTCCTTTAATTCAAGAGCAGCTTTTTTCGCTTCCTCATAAAAGCTTCTTCTTAAATTGCTGGCTACAACACCACCCAAACAGGCGCTTAAGGCGATGATGCCTTCATGATATTCCTTAAGAACCTCATAATCAATTCGCGGTTTATAATAAAAGCCTTCTAAAAAGCCCTTAGATACAATTTTCATAAGATTATGGTATCCTGTATTATTCTCAGCTAGTAGCACCAGATGGTGATATCGTTCTTCCGATGCCCCCGGCTCCCTATCAAACCTGGAATTTGGTGCAACATAAACCTCACAACCGATAATCGGTTTTATTTCCTCAGCCAGACACGCCTTATAAAAATCAATCACACCATACATCACACCATGATCTGTAATAGCCAGGCTGTCCATACCCAATTCCTTCGTACGAAGAACCATTTCCTTAATCTTACCGGAACCATCCAAAAGACTATATTCCGTATGTACATGTAAATGAGTATAGTTCATGCTCCCTCCTCCTTCCTTATTATCATCTTAAGGAAACTGCTATTTCCTATATTATTATAGTCTTTTCTTCATCATAACTTAATCTTTTCAAAACTTCAATTGTTTCATTCTTGGTTTTTACAATTTATATTGGTTCTATAATAAATATTGGGGTGGTACTTCACCCCGATATTTATTTGTAATAAAATACACTTATAAATCGCCTACCACTACTTTCGTACTGCCTCGCTAACACTATGAAAGAAGGTGATTTATAAG